>NZ_JANKJG010000007.1 GCF_024733015.1 Pseudosulfitobacter koreensis | reverse complement strand
CAAAAATCCCATGTCGATCACTCCATATCTCCCTGATCAGAATCGTCAGGGCAATGTGTTCACATGGGTCAATTCTCAGTGAAAATTTATGGGGCTACCGGGTCAGTTCTCAATGAAAACCAACAGTGTCGGAACGAAATCTTCCGGCAGGAAGGAAATCAGGGTGTCGGTGTCTGTTCCGGCCTCGAGATAATAGCCTTCGACAGGCGCGTTGGCAGTGATCCCGCCAAAACGATTGCTGGGGTCATCTTCATCAACGGGAACACCCTTGAGATTGACTGTGCCGAGCAGTTCCAGCCCGAAATGCTCTTCGAAATCTTCCAGATCATAGCCGCGCGGACCTTCGGACTCATTCTGACCGGGAACATCGTCGCGGGTTTCCCAGGATGCGTTCGACCAATCCACGCCCTCGGGAACCAGATAAAATCTGGCTTCGTCGATCTGAATGAAATCGTCCGGGTTATCTTCGGTGTCCAGATAGTAGATGACGGCCAGTGAGCCTGTCTCGTCATCGCCGAGTTCAAGTTCAACGCCGTCATCGGTGCGAACGAAAGATGCACCTGTATCGAGTTCGGCATCCGGTTCTTCGGGTGTTTCAGGCTCTTCGGGGGTGTCCAGATCTTCTTCGTTCTCTGAATCGTCGCCCAAGTGCAGCAGCAGACCCGAAAACCAAGCCATCAGCATTAAAGGGCCCATGAAAAAACTCCTGAATCAAAATGTTAATAAATCATTAATACGGGGATTCGAAGGAATGCCAACCAAATAAGGCAAGCTTATCAAATATCGACTGACCTATACTGTATTCAATTCTGTGGAATGACGCCCAAAAGGGCCGTGTGTTAATCGGTTCGTCAAAACCACCGCACGCCGGCCAAACCCCGGCGCCCTTGCAGCCCCCTGCCCCCTTGTAACCGTGCCCGCCATGGGCGATGTGTATTTCGACATCCAACAGGAGCCTCACATGGGTTTGCCCGTCCGCGATCAGATGAAATACTGGGGCCTGGCCGCAGTCGTGTTCTTCGTCCTGCTTTGGGTGCTGGGCGACGTTCTGGTGCCCTTCCTGCTGGGGGGCGCGATTGCCTATTTCCTTGATCCCGTCGCCGACAGGCTGGAGCGGATGGGCGTCAGCCGGGTTGTGGCCACTGCGATCATCACGCTGGTGGCGATCTTGCTTTTCGTGCTGATGGCGCTGCTGGTGGTGCCGACGCTGATCAACCAGTCGGTGCAGCTGTTCAACACCGCGCCGCAGCTTGCCCGCAACTTCGGCACCTTCCTGACCGAGCGTTTTCCCTCGTTGCTGGATGCCGAAAGCACGTTGCGACAGTCGCTCGACAGTCTGGCCGTGACGGTGCAGGAGCGCGGCGGCGAGCTGGTGACGACCGCGCTGAGCAGTGCGGCATCGCTGTTGAACCTCGTCGTTCTGCTGGTGATCGTGCCGGTGGTGTCGGTCTACCTGCTGCTGGACTGGGACCGGATGGTGGCGCGTGTCGACGAGTTGCTGCCGCGCGATCATGCGCCCACGATCCGCAAGCTGGCGGGGCAGATCGACAACACGCTGGCGTCGTTCATTCGCGGGATGGGCACGGTCTGTCTGATCCTGGGGGCCTATTACGCCGTGGCGCTGATGCTGGTGGGGCTGCAATTCGGGCTGGTCGTGGGCTTTGTCGCGGGGCTGGTCACGTTCATTCCCTATCTGGGCGCGCTGATCGGCGGGGCGCTGGCCATCGGGCTGGGGCTGTTCCAGTTCTGGGGCGACTGGGTGTCGCTGGGGCTGGTCGCGGGCATCTTCGTGATCGGTCAGGTGGTCGAGGGCAATTTCCTGACGCCGAAACTGGTGGGCAATTCGGTCGGGCTGCACCCTGTGTGGCTGATCCTTGCGCTGTCGGTGTTCGGCACGCTCTTTGGCTTTGTCGGTATGCTGGTGGCGGTGCCGGTGGCCGCCGCATTGGGCGTGGTGACGCGGTTCGCGGTCACGCAGTATCAGCAGAGCCTGCTGTATCGCGGGCTGTCGGATCATCATCTGGATGAGAATGACGAAGTCGTGCCGGACGCGCGCACCCAAAGCGCGACGGTGCCGGATCGGCACGGGCTGGACTGACATGCCCGAGCAGCTGAGCCTTGACCTGCCAACGCGGACAGCGCTGGGGCGTGACGACTTCATGGTGTCGCCCGGCAATGCGGTCGCGGTCAGCCTGATCGAAAGCTGGGCGCAGTGGCCCGACGGCAAGCTGGTGCTGACCGGACCACCGGGCGCGGGCAAGACGCATCTGACGCATGTGTGGGCCGGTCTGACGGAGGCGCGGATCGTGGCGGCGGGTGATCTTGTCGGCGCGGACATTCCCGAACTGGCGGGCGGGGCAATCGCGGTCGAGGACGTGCCGCAGATCGCAGGCGACACCGAGGCGATGACGGCGCTGTTTCACCTGCACAACCTGGCGCTGGCCAACCGCCAGCCGCTGCTGATGACCGGGCGCGGTGCACCGACCCACTGGGGTCTGGCCCTGCCCGATCTGCAAAGTCGCGTGGGCGGCACGCAGGCCGCGATGCTGGAGCCGCCCGACGACGCGCTGCTGACGGCGGTTCTGGCCAAGCTGTTCGCCGACCGCCAGTTGAAGCCGCGCGTCGATGTGATCCCCTATCTGACGCTGCATATGGAGCGGTCGTTCGAGGCGGCGCGGCGCATGGTCGCCGCACTGGACGCAGAATCGCTGCGCACGCAAAAGCCGGTGACGCGGGTGATGGCGGCCAAGGTTCTGGGCCGCGACACGCAGTGACGCCCGGCATAAGCGCCGATCTGCCATATTAAAGTGGTTTCAAAGGCTTGAAGCTGGACATTCACCGTCGAAACGCGCGAGGATTGTTACAATTCATTTACAATATCTGGTCATAAGCGCGCCATGTCACAGGCAGATTTTCTCAAACACCCGTTCCCCGATGCCCAAGTCCTCGACGATCTCGATCTGTCGGGACCGGGCCGTTTCGTCAACCGCGAGCTGAGCTGGCTTGCCTTCAACTGGCGCGTGCTGGAAGAGGCGGAAAACACCCGCGTGCCGCTGCTGGAGCGGCTGCGGTTCCTGTCGATCAGCGCGGGCAATCTGGACGAATTCTATACCGTGCGCGTGGCCGGTCTGCGCGAGCTTGCGATTGCGGGCAACACCACGCCCGCCGCCGACGGGCTGACCCCCGCCGAGCAACTGGTGCTGATCCACGAGGAAGCGCGCGCGCTGATGCTGTCGCAGCAACGGGTGCTGGCGGACCTGCTGGCGGAAATGGAAGCCGAAGGCATCGACGTGCTGACCCGCGAAGAGCTGACGTCAGAGGACAAGAATTTCCTTGCCGAATATTTCCTGAACCACGTCTTTGCCGTGCTGTCGCCGCTGGCGATCGACCCCGCGCATCCGTTCCCGTTCATTCCCAACACCGGCTATGCGCTGGCGCTGCAACTGCAACGCACGGCGGACAAGCGCCCGTTGCAGGCGCTGCTGCCGATCCCGGCGCAGATCGACCGGTTCGTGGCCCTGCCCGGACATGGCACGCGGTTCCTGCCGCTGGAGGAATTGCTGGTCGAACAGATCGGCACGCTGTTCCCCGGCTATCAGCTGATGGCGCATTTCGAGTTTCAGGTGCTGCGCGACAGCGATCTTGAGGTCGAGGACGAGGCCGAGGATCTGGTGCGCGAATTCGAGGTCGCGCTGAAACGACGCCGCCGGGGCGAAGTGGTGCGGATGCTGCATTCGGCCGGCGCGCCCGAGCGGCTGAAATCGGTGATCATGCGCGAGCTGAACGTCGTGCATTCCGAAGTGATCGAGATTGACGGGATGATCGGGCTGGCCGATCTGGGCAAGCTGGTGTTGGACAGCCGCCCCGAGCTGTTGTGGCCGACGTTCACGCCGCGTGTGCCCGAACGTGTGACGGATTTCGAAGGCGACATGTTCGCCGCGATCCGCCAGAAGGACATGCTGCTGCACCACCCCTACGAGACCTTCGAGATGGTGATCCGGTTCCTGCAACAGGCGGCGCGCGATCCCAATGTGGTGGCGATCAAGCAGACGCTTTACCGGACCTCGAAACGCTCGCCCATCGTCGAGGCGCTATGCGAGGCGGCCGAGGACGGCAAGTCGGTGACCGCGCTGGTCGAGTTGAAGGCGCGCTTTGACGAGGCGGCGAACATCCAGCAGTCGCGGCGTCTGGAGCGGGCGGGCGCGCACGTGGTTTACGGGTTCATCGACCTGAAGACACACGCCAAGATCAGCACGGTGGTGCGCCGCGAGGGTGACGAGCTGGTGACCTATACCCACTACGGGACCGGCAATTACCATCCGATCACGGCCAGGATCTATACCGATCTGTCGCTGTTCACCTGCGACCCGAAGCTGGGTCGCGACGCGACCAAGGTGTTCAATTTCCTGTCCGGGTACGCGGAACCCGCCGCGCTGGACAATCTGGCGATTTCGCCGACCACGCTGAAGCCGCGCCTGCTGGAGATGATCGCGGGCGAGGCGGAACATGCCGCTGCCGGGCGGCCTGCGGAAATCTGGGCCAAGATGAACGCGCTGGTCGATGCCGACGTGATCGACGCGCTTTATGCGGCGTCGCAGGCGGGCGTGAAGATCAGTCTGGTGATCCGTGGCATCTGTGGCCTGCGCCCCGGCGTGAAGGGGCTGAGCGAGAACATCCGCGTCAAATCCATCATCGGGCGGTTTCTGGAACATTCGCGGATCGTGTGTTTCGGCAACGGCAAGGGGCTGCCGCACAAGAAGGCGCGGGTGTTCATCTCGTCCGCCGACTGGATGGGGCGCAACCTGAACCGGCGTGTCGAAACGCTGGTCGAGATCGAGAATCCCACGGTGAAATCACAGATCACCAGTCAGGTGATGGCCGCGAACCTGGCTGACGTTGCGCAAAGCTGGGTGATGGCGCCGGATGGAACATTCGTGCGCCCCGAACTGCCCGAGGGCGGCTTTGCCTTCAACTGCCATCGGTTTTTCATGGAAAATCCGTCGCTTTCGGGGCGTGGATCGGCGGGTGCGTCGGACGTGCCGCAACTGACCCACACCGAGGACTGATTGACCCCGTCCACCGGCTGGGCCATGGTCGCCAGGCGACACTGCGGCGGCCACAGGGAACCAGATGACCGATCCGATCGAGCCTGCGACTGAACCCGTTACCGACAAGACTGGTACAAACGACTGGGGGCCTTTCGGGCGGCCCCTGTTTCAGGACCCCGGCGCGCGCGCCCTGTCGCGGGTGGGCGTGGTCGACATCGGGTCGAACTCGGTCCGGCTGGTGGTGTTCGACGGTGCGGCGCGCAGCCCCGCGTATTTCTACAACGAAAAGATCATGTGCGCCCTGGGCGCGGGCCTGAGCGAAAGCGGGACGCTGAACCCGTCGGGGCGCAAGCGGGCGCTGGCGGCATTGATCCGGTTTAAGCATCTGGCGGACGGCATGAACCTGCCGGAACTGACGCTGGTGGCGACGGCTGCGGTGCGCGATGCGACGGACGGTGCGGATTTCTGCGCCGACGTGCTGCGCGAGACGGGCCTGCGCATCTGGGTGATCGACGGGCGCGAAGAGGCGCGATTGTCGGCGCAGGGCGTGCTGCTGGGTTGGCCCGGTGCGTATGGTCTGGTCTGTGACATCGGCGGGTCGTCGATGGAGCTGGCCGAGATTTCGGGCGGGCGCGTCGGGCGGCGCGAGACATCGCAGCTGGGTCCGCTGAAGCTGGTGGACGTCAAGGGCGGCAAGAAAGGTCGCCGCGATCACATCGCCACGGTGATGGACCAGTTGCAGGAGGCCATGGGCATCCAGCGCGACCGGCTGTTCCTGGTCGGCGGATCGTGGCGGGCGATTGCGCGGATCGACATGTACCGTCAGACATATCCGCTGCACGTGCTGCACGAATACCGCATGACCCCTGCGAGCGTGGCCAAGACCGTGGCGTTCATCGCCGACAATGACCCCGAAGAGCTGCGCAATGCCTGCGGGATCTCGTCGCAACGGATGGGGCTGGTGCCGCTGGCCGCCGAGGTGCTGTCGCGGCTGGTGCGCACGTTCAAGCCGAAGGACATCGCGGTGTCATCCTATGGTATCCGCGAGGGGCTGCTTTATGAGCAGATGCCGCAGCGGCTGCGCGACCGCGACCCGCTGATCGAGGCCTGCCGCTTTGCCGAGGCGAAGGACGCCCGCCTGCCCGGCTTTGGCCGGACCTTGTATGACTTCGTGATGCCGCTGTTCAAATCCGCCCCGGTCCAGCGCAAGCGGCTGATCAAGGCGGCCTGTCTGCTGCATGACGTCAGCTGGCGCGCGCACCCCGATTACCGCGCCGAGGTCTGTTTCGACAACGCCACCCGCGCCAATCTGGGCGGGCTGAAACACTCGGAGCGGATATTCCTGGGGCTGGCGCTGCTGCACCGCTATTCCAACAAGCGCGAGGGGACGCCGTTCGCCAACCTCTATGATGTGCTGGACGAACGCACCCGGCGCGACGCCGAGATTTTGGGCAAGGCGATGCGGTTCGGGGCGATGTTCTGGATGCAACAGGACGCGGATCGGGGTGAGTTCCGCTGGTATCCGAAGAAAAAGCAGCTTGAGCTGCATCTGTCGCCTGCTGTTGTGCCGCTTTATGGTGAGGTCGCCGAGGCGCGTCTGGCGTCACTGGCCAGCAGCATGGGGGCCGATCTGACGGTCAAGACCCGGCGCAGGACGCCAAAGGCATAGGTCAGATTTCGATCTCGCCCTCGCGCGGCTCGTAGTCGGGCGCGTCGGGTTTGCGGCGGATGATGATGTCGCCATTGGGCAGGATCTCGGGCGGGTCATAAACGCTCCAGTCCTCGACGGTTTCCATCAGATCGCGCAGGGCGGGGCCCATCTGTTCGGCAAAGCCGCGCACGGCGGGGCCGAAATCTTCGGAAAGCCCCTCGATCGCGGGTTCCATCTCTTTCAGGATGCCTTCCATGAACATCTGTGCGCCGCGCTCCATAAGCGACAGGCCGTCGCCGTCGTCCTGCTGGGCGTAGGACGGGGTGGCCAGGGCCGCCACGAGGGTCACGGGGATGAACAGGCGTCTCATGCCCCCCAATATGGGGGCAATTCGTGACAATTCAATTACATTTCGATGTCCAGCGTCACCGGGAAATGGTCGGAGGCGGTGACCAGCGCATCGCGCAGCTGCGGCACCTGCCAGCAGTCGGGATCATCCAGCGGATGCCAGATGCGCCAGGACGGCGCGCGGCTGCGCAGGTCGGGCGAGATCATGATATAGTCGAGCAGCGCCTGCAGATAGCGTTTCTCGGGGACGATCCAGAACCGCGCGGTGGTCGGCATGACGCCCAGCCGGCGGCTGAGGGCAAGGCGCGCATGGGGGTCGTACATCGGCTCTTGTCCCGCGCCGCCCAGCAGAATCTCGACCGAGGAGCGGCCAAAGAGGTGTTCGTATTCGTCGAGGCCCGGACCGTCGTTCATGTCGCCCATCACGATCAGGGGCGTGCCCGTGGCCAGATGGTCGGTGATGCGGGCGCGCAGCCAGATCGCCTGTGCCAGTTGCTTGCGCCGGTTGGCGATGGAATGGCGCATGATCTGGTCGCGGGTGGTGGCGCCGTGCGGGGCCTTGGATTTCAGGTGCGCGCCGATGATGCGGAACGCAAAGTCGGTCGCGTGGCTGCGCATCGCCAGTTCCAGCGGGGGTTTTGAAAAGCGGATCAGGTCCTGGGTGTTGTCCACGTCCAGATCAATGCGGAAGGTGCCGTCGAAACGCGGGCCGTCGGGCGCGCCCTTCTTGCCGGTGGGGTGGCCTACGGGATCGTGGGTGGCCGACAGCATGTCGGGATCATAGAGCAGCGCGATTTCCTGCTGGGTGTCGTTCACAAAGCCGGTGACGGCGCGGCGGGCGCGCAGATCGAAGAGGTGCGCGAAGTTTTCAAGCGCGCGGACGGTGTCGCGGCGGCGGTTGTGGTCGGGGGCCTCGATGATCATCACCGCATCGGCATCGAGTGCCGTGAACACGGTGCCAAGCGCCCCGGTCTGCCGGGCGCAGGTGATGCCGTAGCGGGCCGAGGGTGTGTCATCGGTCATGGGCGTGCCGTCATCGTCGAAAAGCGCGTTGAACCATTCGACGTTGTAGGTGGCCAGCCGCATCAGGCGGCGCTTTGCTGGATTTCTTCCCAGGCGCGGTTGATCTCGATCAGGCGTTTCTGGGCCATGCCGATCGCCTCTTCGGGCAGGCCGCGCGACATCAGCACGTCGGGGTGATTCTCGCGCACCAGCTTGCGCCACGCGGCGCGGGTGGTTTGCAGGTCGGCTTCGCATTCGACGCCGAGGACGGTGTAGGGATCGCATTTCTGGTTGGGCACGGAGCGCGCGCGCAGCGCCTCGAAGCGGGCGGCGGAGAGGTCGAATATCTCGGCCACGCGTTCGAGGAATGCGGCCTCGTCCTCGTGGTAGTGGCCGTCGGCGAGGGCGATGTGGAACAGCCCCTCCATCAGGTCATAGAGGGTTTCGGGCTGGTCGCGGAACATCGCGTGGATGCGGCGGGCATAGACGTCGAAGCCTGCAACGTCCTGACGTGCCAGGTTGAAGACGCGGGCGGCACCCGCCTCGTCCTCGGGGGCGATGTGGAACACCTCGCGGAAGGCCATGACCTCGGCGCGGGTGACCTGACCGTCGGCCTTGGCCATCTTGGCCGAGAGCGCGATGACGGCGATGGCAAAGCCCACCGAGCGTTCGGGGGGCGTGCGCAGGCGGTCGAAAACCGCAGACAGCCCTTCGCCTGCGGCAAGTGCGCTGAGCGCTTCGGTTATGCGAGTCCAGATCGACATGGGGCGCACCATAGACCTGTCGCGTGACAGTGTCAGGACGGGATCAACACTTTGTGCATCAAAATCAGGTCATGCCAGCGGTCGTTCTTGCGCCCGGCCTGTGGAATTGTGCCGGACTGCGTAAATCCAAGGCGTTGGTGAAAGGCCACGGCGTCGGGGTTGGCACCGCTGATGCCCGCGACCAGCAGGTGAATGTCGCGGGCCGTGGCGCCTGATTGCACGGCACCCATCAACGCGCGGCCAAGGCCCCTGCCCCGCGCCTGTGGCCCCAGCATGACCGAATGTTCCGCCGTGTGGCGATAGCCCGGCCCTGCGCGAAAGCTGCCGAAGGTGGCAAAGCCTGCGACGGTGTCGTCCGCAGTGGCGACCCAGAAGGCGCCGTCGCGGGCGTGGATCAGTGCCGCGACGTCGGCGTCGGATTTGGTGTCGGTGGTGAAGGTGATGTGGGGCAAAGCAATCACCGCGTTCCAGATCGCGGCGATGGCGGGCGCATCCTGGGGCGTGGCGGCGCGGATCACAGCGTGCGCCTGCCGTGGGGGGTGTCGAATTCGGCGCGCAGGGCGGCGGGGCCGGTGTCGAAGACGACGCGGGTGTCGTCCAGCATCGGCGCGAGGGCCGCGCGCAGGGTGTCGGCCTGCGGATGGCTGACGATCAGCCGCGACAGACGCACGCCACGGGCGGCCAATCGGTCGGCGGGGTGGGTGGGCGTCTGCCACTGGATCAGCGCGGGCCAGCAATTGTCGAAGGGCAGGATGCCCGAGGGCGGCACGGCCATGCGCCAGCGCAGATCGCCGCGTTGCAGATCGACGGGACGGCCTGCGCCGTCGGAGTCCAGATCGGGCATCTGCGCCAGCATTGCCTCCATATCGTCGCAGCGGCAGATCCAGTTGGTCAGCCGCGCGGGGCCGGAAAACCGGTCCAGATCGAACCAGCGCGCCCGGTCGGGCGCAGGCGCGTCGGGGTTGATTGCAATCGCTTCGAGGTAGAGCCCGTCATCGAGGCCCAGCAGGGTGTTGTGGGTGTGGAACACTGCATGTTCGCCGCCTGCCTGCAGGGTCACGCCAAGGGCGTTTTCGACGTGGTCCGTCGCCTCGGCCAATGTGGCGCCTGCCACCGCGATATGATCGAGCTGCATCATCTGTGTGTTCCTTGGTGTTTGGGGCCGCGCCCATGTGCGACGCGGCCCCGTGTGCACATCAATCGCGGGTTTCGCGGATCAGACGCAGGATGTCCTGAGCGGCGGCGGGGATGTTGGTGCCGGGGCCGAAGATCGCCTTGACGCCCGCATCATAGAGGAACTGGTAGTCCTGCTGCGGGATCACGCCGCCGCAGATCACCAGAATGTCGCCTGCACCTGCGTCTTTCAGCGCCTGCACCAGTTGCGGGGCCAATGTCTTGTGGCCTGCGGCCTGAGAGCTGATGCCGATCACGTGCACGTCGTTGTCGACCGCGTCCTGCGCCGCCTCGGCGGGGGTCTGGAACAGCGGGCCCACGTCGACGTCGAAACCGATGTCGGCGAAGGCTGTGGCGATAACCTTGGCGCCGCGGTCGTGGCCGTCCTGGCCCATCTTGACCACCAGCATGCGCGGGCGGCGGCCTTCTTCCTCGGCGAAATCCTCGACCGATTTCTGGATGGCGGCAAAGCCTTCGTCGCCTTCGTAGGCGGCACCGTAGACGCCTGCCAGTGTCTTGACCTCGGCGCGGTGGCGTCCGAACACTTTTTCCATTGCCATGCTGATTTCCCCCACAGTGGCGCGGGCGCGGGCGGCGTCGACCGCTGCGTCCAACAGGTTGCCGCCCTCGGATGCGCGGCGGCTGAGCTCGTCCAGTGCGGCGGTGCAGGCCGCGTCGTCGCGGGTGTCGCGGATACGCTCGAGCCGTGCGATCTGGCTGAGGCGGACGGCGACGTTGTCCACGTCGAGGATGTCGATCGGGTCTTCCTTGTCGCGGCGGTACTTGTTGACGCCCACGATCACCTCGTCGCCGCGGTCGATGTTGGCCTGACGGGTGGCTGCGGCCTCTTCGATGCGTAGTTTGGGCATGCCGGAGGCGACGGCGCGTGTCATGCCGCCCAGTTCCTCGACCTCTTCGATCAGCTGCCATGCGGCTTCGGCCAGATCATGCGTCAGCTTTTCGACGTAGTAGGAGCCGGCCAGCGGATCGACCACGGCTGTCACGCCGGTTTCTTCCTGCAGGATCAGCTGGGTGTTGCGCGCGATGCGGGCGGAATGTTCGGTGGGCAGGCCAATGGCCTCGTCCAACGAGTTGGTGTGCAGCGACTGGGTGCCGCCGAGGACCGCCGACATCGCCTCGTAGGCGGTGCGCACGACGTTGTTGTAGGGGTCCTGTTCCGCGAGGCTGACGCCGGAGGTCTGGCAGTGGGTGCGCAGCATCGAGGACTTTTCGTCCTTGGGGTCGAATTCGGACATGATCCGCGACCACAGCAGGCGCGCGGCGCGCAGCTTGGCGGCCTCCATGAAGAAGTTCATGCCGATGGCAAAGAAGAACGACAGGCGCGGGGCGAAACGGTCGACGTCCATGCCTGCGGCGATAGCGGTGCGGACGTATTCGCGCCCGTCGGCCAGGGTGAAGGCGAGTTCCTGCACAAGGTTCGCGCCGGCCTCTTGCATGTGGTAGCCCGAGATCGAGATCGAGTTGAACCGGGGCATGAAGTCGGAGGTGTATTCGATGATGTCGCCGATGATCCGCATCGAGGGTTCGGGCGGATAGATGTAGGTGTTGCGCACCATGAATTCCTTGAGGATGTCGTTCTGGATGGTGCCCGAGAGCACCTTGCGGTCGTGCCCCTGCTCTTCGCCCGCGACGATGAAGCTGGCGAGGATCGGGATCACCGCGCCGTTCATCGTCATCGACACGCTGACCTTGTCCAGCGGGATGCCGTCGAAGAGGATCTTCATGTCCTCGACTGAATCGATGGCGACCCCGGCCTTGCCCACGTCGCCGACGACGCGTTCGTGGTCGCTGTCATAGCCACGGTGGGTCGCAAGGTCGAAGGCGACCGAGACGCCCTGCTGGCCTGCGGCGAGGTTGCGGCGGTAGAAGGCGTTGGATTCCTCGGCGGTGGAGAAGCCCGCGTATTGGCGGATGGTCCAGGGGCGGCCTGCGTACATCGTCGCCTTGACCCCGCGCGTATAAGGAGCCGCGCCGGGGATGGTGCCCAGATGGCTTACGCCCTCAAGGTCATCCTCGGTATAGAGCGGTTGGACCTTGATCCCTTCGAGCGTGTTCCAGGTCAGGTCATCGAGCGGGCGGCCCCGCAGTTCGGCCTCGGCCAGGGTGCGCCAGTCTGCTTTCTTGTCGGTCATGTTCATGTCCTTCTGTCTGTTGGGCGAACGGCAGGGTGTGTCCCGCTCTTGTCCGCTCCGGGTCTCGTGTCAGTGTGGCAAGTCCGTGCGCGCCTGCGTGCAGGGCGGCGAAATGTCCGGGGGCAAATGGGGCGCGTGAGGCCCCTGTCAGAGGGCACAATCATGCGCGCGCCTCGCCTGGGGAGGATTTAATCGCACTGTTGAACACTTTGTGCATCGAATTTGCCGCGCGAATGCTTATCTTAGGGTCAACAGGAGAGACCATGAAAAGACTTATTGCCCTTGTTTTCATAGCACTCGGTGCACTTCCGGCGCTGGCGGACGAAACGACCCTTGCGCCTGCCATGACGCCTGCCGAACTGTTGTTCGCCACGGCGGGCGAGGAAGATCTGGACCAGTTCATATGGATCAACCGGCCCATCGTCGTCTTCGCCGACAGCCCGTCGGACCCGCGGTATGTCGAGCAGGTGGCCCTGCTGCGCGCGCGCGCCGACGAGTTGCTGGAACGTGACGTGGTGGTGCTGCTGGACACCGATCCGGATGCGCGGTCGGAATTGCGGCGCAAGCTGCGGCCGCGCGGGTACATGATGGCGCTGATCGACAAGGACGGCGACGTGATGCAGCGCAAGCCGTTTCCGTGGGACGTGCGCGAGATCACCCGCAGCATCGACAAGACGCCGCTGCGCCAGCAGGAACTGCGCGGCAGGGTCCAGCCCGAAGGCTGAGCCGGTAGCGCCCCACCACAAGCCCGTGCGCGGGCGTTATGCAACGCGACACGGGCCATGATGGCTTATTCGAACTCCATGATGACATCGTCGACGGCAAGGCTGTCGCCTTCGCCTGCGTTGACCTTGGACACGGTGCCCGCCTTTTCGGCGCGCAGGATGTTTTCCATCTTCATCGCTTCGATGGTGCAGAGCGCCTGCCCTTCCTGGACCTGATCGCCTTCGGCCACGTTCAGTTTCACCACCAGCCCCGGCATCGGGCACAAGAGCAGCTTGGACGTGTCGGGCGGCAGTTTTTCCGGCATCAGACGCGCGAGTTCCGCCTGACGCGGGGTGCGCACGTGCACCTTGAGGTCGGCACCACGGGTGCGGATGCGGAAACCGCCGCTGATCTTGCCGACTTTCAGCACCAGAGGCGCATCGCCCACGGTCATCTTGGCCAGCTGGTCACCGGGGGTCCAGTCGCCCTGCACGCGCAGGCTGTCACCGTCGAGGAAGTTGACCGTGGCTCCGGCGCTGTCGGCATCGCCGATTTTCAGATCGAAGGACCGGCCCTGCACCGCGACATTCCAGTCGGTGCCGACCTTGCGTTCGTGGTTGTCCATCCGGCCCGACACGCGGGCGCGGCGGATTTCGCCGATGCGGTGCATCGCGGCGGTGGCGGCGGCGATGCGTTTCAGATCGTCCTCGGGCAGTTCGACGCCTTCGAACCCTTCGGGGTATTGTTCGGCGATGAAGGCGGTGGTCATCTCGCCCGCGATGAAGATCGGGTGATCCATCACGGCGGAGAGGAACGGCAGGTTGTGCCCGATGCCCTCGACCTCGAAGCTGTCGAGTGCCACGCGCATCGCCTCGATCGCTTCGGCGCGGGTGGGCGCCCATGTGCAGAGCTTGGCGATCATCGGGTCGTAGTACATGCTGATCTCGCCGCCCTCGAAGACGCCGGTGTCGTTGCGCACGGCGACGGGGCCAGCGGCGGCATCGCCCTGCCATTTGTCGTTGTCCAGCAGCGGGCCTGCGGCAACCTCGGCGGGGGGACGGTAGCGGGTCAGACGGCCAATGGAGGGCAGGAAGCCGCGATAGGGGTCTTCGGCATAAAGCCGGTTTTCGATGGCCCAGCCGTTCAGCTTCACGTCGTCTTGGGTGATCGTCAGCGCCTCGCCGTTGGCGACGCGGATCATCTGTTCGACCAGATCGACACCGGTGATCAGTTCGGTGACGGGGTGTTCCACCTGCAGACGGGTGTTCATTTCGAGGAAATAGAAGTTCTTGTCGCCGTCGACGATGAATTCCACGGTGCCGGCGCTGGCGTAATCCACGGCCTGTGCGAGGGCCACGGCCTGTTCGCCCATCGCGCGGCGGGTTTTCTCATCCAGAAAGGGGCTGGGGGCCTCTTCGACGACCTTCTGGTTGCGGCGCTGGATCGAGCATTCGCGTTCGCCCAGATAGATGCCGTTGCCGTGGCTGTCGCAGAGCACCTGGATTTCGATGTGGCGCGGCTGGGTCACGAATTTCTCGATGAAGATCCGGTCGTCGCCAAAGCTGTTGGCGGCCTCGTTCTTGGACGACTGGAAGCCTTCGCGGGCTTCGTCGTCGTTCCACGCGATGCGCATGCCCTTGCCGCCGCCGCCGGCACTGGCCTTGATCATCACCGGATAGCCCACCTCGGTCGCGATCTTGACCGCGTGTTCGGCGTCGTCGATCAGGCCCATGTAGCCGGGCACGGTGCTGACGCCTGCCTCCTGGGCGATCTTCTTCGAGGTGATCTTGTCGCCCATCTTTTCGATGGCACCGACGGGCGGGCCGACGAAGGCCACGCCTGCGGCCTGCAGCGCCTCGGCGAATTTCGAGTTTTCGGACAGGAAGCCGTAGCCGGGGTGGACCGCTTCGGCACCTGAAGACTTGACCGCCTCCATCACCTTGTCGATGACGATATAGGACTGGTTGGCGGCGGGCGGGCCGATGTGCACCGCCTCGTCGGCCATTTCCACGTGCAGCGCGTTGCGGTCGGCGTCGGAGTAGACGGCAACCGTCTGGATACCCATCTTGCGCGCGGTCTTGATGACGCGGCAGGCGATTTCACCACGGTTGGCGATCAGGATCTTTTTAAACATTTCGGGTCCTTGAGTTGGTAAGTGCCGTTGGTTGGTGCCGAACGCAAAAAGCCGCCCTGCGGAAGCAAGGCGGTTGCGGGATGTATTAGAATGTATCGACGGGTCAGGGGGCGGCGCACATCCGTGCGCGACGCCCCTGCCCTGACCGGAGTGTGGTCTGCGTTATCAGTTACACTTGGTCGGGTAGGCCTGGCAGTAGGCGACGTTGCCTGCAACACCGACAGCGGCACCCGTGAGGACGCTGCCCGATGTGACCGCAGCCGCACCTGCACCGACGGCGCCGCCGACAAGGGCCTGTTCGCCGAGCGTGTCGCCGCAAGCGACGAGACCTGTGCAAGCGATGCCTGCGAGAATGATTGCTTTGAGGGGCATGGTTGTTGTCCTTTTACTGCCAGATGTGCCTCGCTAACGCATGACAGATTGCACGGTTCCGGCAATTCAAAACGATCACGACACTGTGCATGGGCCGGTTTCCGCCCAGCGGCGGTGCGCAAAAAGGCGGGCGGTCTCTGGATGACTTCAGAAGACCGCCCGTAGAGGGAAGGGGTATGGAGATGGTAAACAGGGGCCGCAAATCGTGAGAGCGCGACACCCATGGGTTGAGCCTGACACGGGGGGTGCCCTGCCGCCAAGGGCGTCGCGCGGGCGTCGGCCAATGCTTGCCCAGAGTGGGAATTTCCAAGCAAATTCATGCCGAGCGCTCGCCGAAAACTTCCGGAAACGAGGCCTGGGCGACCTTTACGTCGATCACCAGCAGCGCGTCATAGGCTGCGGGGTCGAAATCCTCGGTCGCCGGGACCACCTCGCGGCCAAAGAGCCAGGACAGGCGGCCGCCGTCGAGGTTGCCGCGCTCGAATGGCTGGTCGCCGAACTGTTCCCACAGCGCTTTCATGAACCCCAGATCGGCGCGGCGGTCCGCAGGTTTGCGGTCGCGCTTGCGCTCGCGGCGGATCAGCGGCGTGGCGCCCTTGGGGTTGGCGCGGCGGAGGGTGAATTGATAATCGGTGCTGGCGAGGCGACCGGGGAAACCACGATGTTTCAGCATGGGACACCCCCATGCGCCGGAATGGATCGTAAGGCAGGGGTCAGAGCAGGCCCGAAGGCCTGCTCTGGAGTGTCGTTACTTGTATTTGCCGGTGTAGACTGGCTCGACCGAGATGGGCTCGGGATCGACCACGACGAATTCTTCTGCCTGCTCGCGGGCACAGGCTGCGATGACGGCAACAAAGCCGAACATTGCCAAAAGTTTGATGCTCTTCGACATCTGGATCTCCTGTTCAGTTGCACAAGGCCTTGGTCGCACGACCGTGCGGACCCTGCCTCAATAGGGTTAAGGGCCCCTTGGGGCTTCCTCGGTGTGATCATAGCGGATTCCAAAGGTGAAAGATATGCGAACTGCGTCAACCCGTCGCGTTGTGGCGGCAAAGTCGCAACTTTCCGCTCACATGAGGGTCGCGCCGCAAGATATTGTGCAGGCATCAAAAAGCCTCCCAGATACAGGTGTCGCCTTCGATGCGGAAAGCGTCGAAAAACTGGGTTGCGTCGGGGTCGGGCTGGCCGAATTCGACCGCGCGGTCGGCCAATGAGATCACCACGATCTGCGGCGTCAGGGCATATTCGGCGATGTAGGGGATGACCACCCTGGCGCACAATTCCTCGATATCGGGTGCGCTGTCGGCGTAGGTCATAGTGCCGCCCTCGCGCGCGATCGCGGGGGCGAGGAAGCGAAAGCGCACCATGCTGGTGCCGCTGGTGTCGTCGATCAGGACCTCTTGCAGATCAACCGCCTGCCCCGATGGCACGTCGAAGGCCCAGAGCGGGCCGCAGGCGGCGATCAGCGCAGATGTGAGGGCCGCGCGCATCATGGCGCGGCCTGCAACGTCAGTGGTTGCGCAGGGCGTCGATCAGCTGATCCTTGGACATGTCCGAGCGTCCGTCGATGTCCAGTTCCTGCGCCCGGTCGTACAGATCGCCCTTCGACCACTCCTCGTAGGGGGGCTGGCTGCCGCCCTTTTTCGAGGGATGCTGGTCGTCGTTGGCCTTCGCATTCGCGATGCGCGCAGCTTTTTCCTTCGATGCGCCGTCGTCGCGCAGCGCTTCGTAGGTCTCGTCGTCCTTGACGGACTTTCCGTGGTCCTTGGTCATGGCTTGCTCCTTTTGGAGCCAACGCGCACAGCTGCATCTGCGTTCCCTCGACGATCAAAGTGGAATATTGTCGTGTTTTTTCCACGGGTTCGTCAGCTTCTTGGTGCGCAGGGACGCGAATGCCTTGCTGATCCGGCGACGGGTCGAATGGGGCATGATGACCTCGTCGATGAAGCCACGCTCGGCGGCAACGAAGGGATTGGCAAAGCGCGCCTCGTAATCGGCGGCATGTTTCGCAATCTTTTCCGCATCGCCCAGATCGCCGCGGTGGATGATCTCGGTCGCGCCCTTGGCGCCCATCACCGCGATTTCGGCGGTGGGCCAGGCATAGTTGAAATCGCCGCGCAGGTGCTTGGACGCCATCACGTCATAGGCGCCGCCGTAAGCCTTGCGGGTGATCACGGTCACCTTGGGCACCGTCGCCTCGCCGTAGGCAAAGAGCAGTTTCGCGCCGTGCTTGATCACGCCGCCGAATTCCTGGCCGGTGCCGGGCAGGAAGCCGGGGACATCGACCAGCGTGAGGATCGGAATCTCGAAGGCATCGCAGAAGCGCACGAAACGCGCGGCCTTGCGGCTGCTGTCGATGTCGAGACAGCCCGCGAGAACCATCGGCTGGTTGGCGACGACGCCGACGCTTTGCCCTTCGAGACGGATGAAACCGGTGATGATGTTCTTGGCGAACTCTTCCTGTATCTCGAAGAAATCGCCCTCGTCCGCGACCTTGTGGATCAATTCCTTCATGTCGTAGGGGGTGTTGGCGTTTTCGGGGATCAGCGTGTCGAGGCTGGTCTCGATGCGGCCCGGCTCGTCGAAGAAGGGACGCACGGGCGGCTTTTCGCGGTTGTTCAGGGGCAGGAAATCGACGAGGCGGCGCACTTCGGCCAATGCCTCGACGTCGTTTTCGAACGCGCCGTCGGCGACGCTGGATTTGCGGGTGTGGGTCGATGCGCCGCCCAGTTCCTCGGCTGTGACCTGTTCGTTGGTCACGGTTTTCACCACATCGGGGCCGGTCACGAACATATAGGACGTGTCGCGCACCATGAAGATGAAGTCGGTCATCGCGGGGGAATAGACAGCGCCACCCGCGCAGGGGCCCATGATCAGGCTGATCTGCGGCACCACGCCCGAAGCCATGATGTTGCGCTGGAACACCTCGGCGTAGCCCGCAAGCGAGGCGACGCCTTCCTGGATGCGGGCACCGCCGGAATCGTTGATGCCGATGACGGGCGCGCCGTTCTGGATCGCCATGTCCTGGATCTTGACGATTTTCTGGGCGTGGGTTTCGGACAGAGAGCCGCCGAACACGGTAAAGTCCTGGCTGAACACATAGACCATGCGGCCGTTGATGGTGCCCCAGCCGGTGATGACGCCATCGCCTGCGGGTTTCTGCTTTTCCATCCCGAAGTCGGTGCAGCGGTGGGTCACGAACATGTCGAATTCTTCAAAGCTGTCCTCGTCGAGCAGCAATTCGATCCGCTCGCGGGCGGTCAGCTTGCCACGGGCGTGCTGTGCGTCGATGCGGGTTTGTCCGCCGCCCAGACGCGCATCCGCGCGACGGTCTTCCAGTTCGGTCAGAATGTCTTTCATGTCAGGCCCCTGTTGCGATTTGAGGCAGGCTATCAGGGTCGGCCTGCGCACAAAAGCATCTTGTGGAATATTTGCAAATCCTTTGCCGGTATGGATTTGCTAATTGCAAATATGCAAAACATTCGGAGGCGCATGGCTGCTATGCGCTGAATGCAATGGACACCGCCAGAGGCGCGATCTACCTTCCCGAAATGCAACGTATACCAACTGTGCGCTTTCTCAAACGCTCCACTCCGCCCCATTTGATCACCCTTGTCATGCTTGCGGGCATGTCGGCCATGGTGATGAACATGTTCCTGCCGTCGTTGCCGAACATGACCGAGTATTTCGACACCGAATACAGGCTGATGCAGCTGTCGGTGGCGCTGTTTCTGGGGGTCAGCGCGGTGATGCAGGTGCTGATCGGGCCGATATCCGACAGTCTGGGGCGCAGGCCGGTGCTGCTGGGCGGGCTATCGCTGTTTCTGGTGGCGACGTTGGGCTGCATCTATGCGCCCACCGCAGAGATCTTCCTGTTTTTCCGCATGTGTCAGGCGGTCGTCGCCGTCGCCATGGTGCTGAGCCGCGCGGTGATCCGCGACCTGTACGACCAGAACGAAAGCGCGTCGATGATCGGCATCGTGACGATGTTCATGTCGGTGGTGCCGATGGTCAGCCCCGCAATCGGCGGCGTATTGGACGAGCTGTTCGGCTGGCGCGCGAACTTCTGGGCGTTCTTCATCATCGGGGCGATCACGCTGTGGGTGGTCTGGGCCGACCTTGGCGAGACGGCGACCAGCACCGGCAAGACACTGGGTGCGCAGTTTCGCGAATACCCCGAATTGCTGCGCAGCCCGCGGTTCTGGGGCTATGCGCTGGCGTCGGGCTTTTGTTCGGGGTCGTTCTTTGCCTATCTGGGCGGCGCGCCTTTCGTCGGTTCGGTGCTGTTCAACATGTCGCCGTCGATGCTGGGGCTGGTGTTTGGCGCGCCCGCCATCGGTTATATGGTCGGCAACGCGATCACCGGGGCCTTTGCCACGCGGTACGGCGTGAACCGGATGGTGCTGGTGGGGTGTTTCTCGAATTTTATCGGGGTCGCGGGGTCGCTGGCACTGTTCGCGGTGGGCCTCGGCAGCCCGTGGTCGTTCTTTGGCATGATGATGTTCGTGGGTCTTGGCAACGGTCTGGTCATTCCCAACGCCACCGCGGGCATGCTGTCGGTGCGCCCGCATCTGGCGGGAACGGCATCGGGGCTGGGTGGCGCGATCCAGATCGGCGGCGGCGCGTTGCTGTCGGGGCTGGTCGGCACGCTGCTGACGCCCGAAACGGGGGCCTTTCCGCTCTTGTACATGATGACGATCACATCGGTGCTGGCGATGGTGTCGATCGGCACGGTCTATTGGCGCGAACGCCAGATTGCACCGGACGCCTTGCCGGACTGAGTTTGCAAAGCTAACACTGGGCGCGTGCTAAGTTGCAAAGGTGCGCGCCCATGGCTCAACAGAAACTCTATGCCGGTGCCAAGCTGCGCGAGGTGCGCACGCGCATCGGCATGACGCAAAAGCATTTCGCCGAAAAGCTGGGCGTGTCCCTGCCCTATCTCAACCAGATGGAAAACAACAACCGGCCCGTCAGCACGACCGTGGTGCTGGCGCTGGCGCAGGAGTTCGGTCTGGACGTCACCGAGCTGAGCACCGGCGACAGCGAGCGGCTGGTGTCGGACATGCGCGAGGCGCTGGCCGATCCGGTGTTTTCGGGTGACGCGCCGCCGATGGCCGATCTGCGGCTGGCGGCCTCGAATGCGCCCGCGCTGGCCCACGCGTTCATCGCGCTGCACCGAAGTTACCGCCAGACCCACGAGCGGCTGGCGTCGCTGGACGAAGCACTGGGGCGCGAAGATGCCCGCGCCCGTCCGAGCCCCTGGGAAGAGGTGCGCGACTTCTTTCATTATTGCGACAACTACATCGACGCGGTGGACCGTGCCGCCGAACATTTCGCCACCGCCGAGGGGCGTCCGGGCAACATCCGCGTGGCGGTCGTGGCGGGGCTGGGCAATGCGGGCGTGACGGTGCAATTCCACGACATGGACCTGATCCGGTCTTATGATGCCGGGGCCAAAACCCTGCGGATTTCCACCCGGATTTCGCCCGAGACGCAGACGTTCCAGATGCTGCTGCAACTGGCGCTGGTGCGGCAGGATGCGCTGCTGGAGGCGACGCTGGATCTGGCGCGGTTCCAGTCGGACGAGGCGCGCGCCATCGCCAAGATCGGGCTGGCCAACTATTTCGCGGGCGCGACGCTGATGCCCTATCGGGCGTTTCTGAAGGCGGCGCAGGATTGTCGCCACGACATCGAGATATTGTCGAGCCGGTTCGGCGCGTCGATCGAACAGGTGGTGCACCGGCTGTCGACGCTGCAACGGCCCGGCGCCAAGGGCATTCCGTTCTTTTTCGTGCGCGTCGATCAGGCCGGGCAGATCACCAAGCGCCATTCGGCGACGCGGCTGCAATTCGCGCGCTTTGGCGGGGCCTGCCCCTTGTGGAACGTGCACCGCGCGTTCGAGCAGCCGGGGCAGTTTCTGCGGCAGCTGGCGGAAACGCCGGACGGGGTGCGTTACCTGAGCCTTGCGCGGGACGTGTCGAAACCGGCGGGGCGGTTCGGCGCGCCGGTGCGGCGGTTTGCGATATCCTTCGGCTGCGAGATCAGCCATGCGCGCGATCTGGTCTATGCCGACGGGCTGGATCTGGGGCGCGGCGATGCGTTCGAGCCTATCGGGATTTCCTGCCGGATCTGCGAGCGCAAGCAGTGCCACCAGCGGTCGGTGCCACCCCTGGAGCGGCGATTGCAGGTCGATCCCGATGTGCGGGATGTGCTGCCCTATCAGGTGGGCTGAGGGTCTTAGCGCCGCGCCTATCTGCGGGCCGGACGCCAGCCTGCGGCGCGTGCCTCTGCCGCCGTGCAGAACCAGCGTTCGCCGCGCGCGGTGTCGATGCGGGTGCGGGTGTAGAACTCCTGCCCCGGCACGTGATAGATGTAGCCGTTCTTCGAGATGTTGCCCTTGATCACGCAGTCCTGCGCGGGGGCTTGGGGTGCGGGTGCGGGTGCGGCGCCCGAGGCGCGGAACTGGGCGGGGGATTGGACGCGCATCGCGTGCAGGCCACGGTCGTTCACGGCGGCGCCTTTTTCGTCCAGCACGTAGGCGGTGGAGTAGCGTCTGTAGGCAAATGCAAGGCCGAGGCTGACGATCTCGCGGCCCATGTCCACGTCGCCTACCACACAGCGCGCGACGGTGCGGCCGTATTGGTCGGTCTCGATGGGGGTGCAGCGTGCCAGACGGTTCTGGAAGCGCGCGCGCACCTGATCGGTGGCCCAGCGTCCGCATTCGATGACGGTGTTCTGCCCGGTCAGGCAGGTCTGGTCCATCTCGGGCGCGTCGATGCCGTGCAGGCGCACACGGGTGGTGCCCACGTCGATGGTGTCGGCGTCGATCACCCTTATGGGGCCGGAAAAGTCCTGCGCTGCCGCAAGCGGCGTGCAGAGCAGAACAAAGAGCGCACAAAGTCTTAACATTTGGTTAATTAGTCAGGGCAGCGCCCCGACTACAACCAAATTCGCACGCAAGAGTTAACGCTGCTGGGGTTAACGCTGCTGCGTTTCCCAGTCGGGGTGGACCCACGGCGTGTCGTTCACCGCAGGCAGGCTGCGCCCAAGGATATGATCGGCCATCTTTTCGCCGGTCATGATCGACGGGCCGTTCAGGTTGCCGTTGGTGATCCGCGGGAAAACGCTGCTGTCGACCACGCGCAGGCCATCGACACCGATCACGCGGCCCTGGGGGTCCACGACCGCCATCGGATCGTCGGCGCTGCCCATCTTGCAGGTGCCGCAGGGGTGATAGGCGCTTTCGACTTCGTCGCGGATGAAATCATCCAGCTCGTCGTCGGTCTGCACGTCCTTGCCCGGCTGGATTTCGTGTTTGACGTAGGGTTTGAACGCGTCCTGGGCGAAGACCTCGCGGGTCAGGCGGATGCAGGTGCGGAAATCTTCCCAATCCTGCGGGTCGGACATATAGTTGAACAAGATGTTGGGCGCATCTGCCGGATTGCCCGACGCCAGGGTAACCGCGCCGCGCGAGGCCGAGCGCATCGGGCCGACGTGGGCCTGAAACCCGTGGCCTTCGGCTGCGGCCTTGCCATCGTAGCGCACGGCCATCGGCAGGAAATGGTACTGGATATCAGGGTATTGCACCCCTGCCTTGCTGCGGATGAAGGCCGCGCTCTCGAACTGGTTCGAGGTGCCGAGACCGGTTTTCGACAGGAACCACTGCGCGCCGATCCGCGATTTGGAAAACAGGTTCCAATAGCGGTAGAGCGTGATTTTCTTCAGCGAGGCCATCTGCAGGTAGAGTTCAAGGTGGTCCTGCAGGTTCTGGCCGACGCCCGCGCGATCAGCCACCACGTCGATGCCATGTTCGGCCAGATGCGCGGCGGGGCCGATGCCCGAATGCATCAGGATCTTGGGCGAGTTGATGGTCGAGGCGGCGATGATCACCTCGCGGTTGGCGTGGATCACGCGGCCACCGGCCAGCTGCACGCCCTTGGCGCGCCCGTCTTCCATCACCACCTTTTCCACCAGACCGCGCATCAGGTTGCAGTTTTCGTGCTTGAGCGCCGGGCGCAGATAGGCGTTGGCGGCGGACCAGCGGCGGCCCCGCCAGACGGTCTGCTCCATCGGGCCGAAGCCTTCCTGCTTGTGGCCGTTGTAGTCGTCGGTGACCTGATAGCCCGCCTCGCGCCCGGCCTCGACAAAGGCCTGGAACAGCGGGTTCTTGCGGGGGCCGCGCGCGACGTGCAGGGGGCCGTCAGAGCCGCGCCAATCAGGATCGCCGCCGTGGCCGTTGGCGTGCCAGTTTTCCATGCGCTTGAAATAGGGCAGCACGTCGGCATAGCCCCAGCCCTCGGCACCGCTGTCGCGCCAATGGTCGTAGTCCATCGCATGACCGCGCACGTAGACCATGCCGTTGATGCTGGACGAGCCGCCGATGACCTTGCCGCGCGGTGTGGCCAGACGGCGGCCGTTCAGGTGCGGTTCGGGTTGCGAGCGAAAGCCCCAGTCGTACATCGGCATGTTCATCGGATAGCTGAGTGCGGCGGGCATCTGGATGAAGGGGCCCGCATCGGTGCCGCCGTGTTCGATGACCAGCACGGATTTGCCTGCTTCGGCCAGACGGTAGGCCACGGCGCAGCCGGCGCTGCCCGCGCCCACGATAATGTAATCGGCGTTCATCAGAATGGCGCCTCCATGTCGTCCATACGGACGAAGACGGATTTGACCTGGGAGTAATGCTCGATCGCGGCCTTGGAGTTTTCGCGACCCACGCCGGAGGCCTTGACCCCGCCGAAGGGTGCCTCGACGGGGGCGTCGTTGTAGGTGTTGATATAGCAGGTGCCCGCCTCGAAGCCTGCGGCGACGCGGTGGGCGCGGGCGAGGTCGTTGGTGAACACACCTGCGGCAAGGCCGAATTCGGTGTCGTTGGCGCGGGCCAGCACTTCGGCCTCGTCGTCGAAATCGAGCACGGCCATCACGGGGCCAAAGATTTCCTCGCGGGCGATGGCCATGTCGTCGGTGACGTCGGCAAAGACGGTGGGTTGCAGCCAGAAGCCGGGCTTGTCGATGCGGCTGCCGCCATAGGCCAGACGCGCGCCTTCGGCCTTGCCCTTGGCGATGTAGCCCTCGACGATGTCGATCTGGCGTTTGCTGACCATCGGGCCAAAGCTGGTGTCGGGGTCCATCGGATCGCCGATCACCGCGTTGTCCAGCCGCTCGGACAGGCGTTTGAGAAAGGCGTCCTTGATCCCCTTCTGGACGAAGACGCGGGTGCCGTTCGAGCAGACCTGACCGGTGGAATAGAAATTCGCCATGATCGCGCCGCTGACGGCGTTTTCAAGGTTGGCATCGTCGAAGATGACGAGGGGGGATTTGCCGCCCAGTTCCATCGTGACGTGTTTCATGCTGGCGGCGGCGGCGGCATAGACCTTGCGGCCCGTGGGCACCGAGCCTGTCAGCGACACCTTGTCGACGCGCGGATCGACGACCAGTGCTGCACCGACGTCGCCCAGGCCCTGCACCACGTTGTAGAGACCGGCGGGCAGACCCGCCTCGTGCAGGATTTCGGCGACTTTCAGCGCCGAGAGCGGCGTGGTTTCGGAGGGTTTGAACACCATCGCATTGCCGCAGGCCAGCGCCGGTGCGCCCTTCCAGCAGGCGATTTGCGTCGGGTAGTTCCATGCGCCGATGCCGACGCAGACGCCCAAAGCTTCGCGGATCGTGTAGACCCAGTTGCCGTCGCCCAGTGCGATATGCTCGCCTGTCAGGCTGCCCGCGAGACCGCCGAAATACTCCAGCGCGTCGGCACCGCTGGTGGCGTCGGCGACGGAGGTTTCCTGATAGGGTTTGCCGGTGTCGTAGGTTTCAAGAATGCTCAGGTCGTGGTTGCGGTCGCGGATCATGTCGGCGGCGCGGCGCAGGATGCGGCCCCGTTCGGTGCCGGACATGGCGGCCCAAGCGGGCTGGGCTGCGCGGGCGGCGTCGAGCGCCTGATTGATGATGTCGGGGGTCGCCGAATGCATTCTGGCAATGACTTCGCCGGTGGCGGGATAGATCACGTCAAAGGCGTCTCCGCCGGTGTCTTCGACGTATTGACCGTTGATGAAGTGGCTGGCGGCGGGTTGGGTTTGCATTCGGGGGCCTCTTGGATGTCTGGGGGGCGGTCCGGCCTGCGGGATGCAGACCGGACCGCCGGAGGGGTTTGGTTATTCGGCCGGAAGCGGCCGTGTCTTGGTCATGTCGGAAATCGCGTCGCGTTTGCCGATCACGTAGATCAGGCAGGCGATATAGAGCCCGATCACGACGGTGCCGACCCACTGGATCTGCAACCACTGGCTTTGGAACAGCAGGGTCAGCACGAACAGCAGGGCGGCGTTGCCCAGCACGTATTGCACCTTGCCGTAGCGGTCCGAGGTCAGGTTCAGGTTGTCGGTGTAGAGCCGGATCAGCGAGTCAAACGAGTTGATCACGAACAGGATCCCCACGACGGTCATCGACCAGTTGACCAGCCCGGTCATGTCGATGGCGTTCTGATGGTAGTAGAAGGCCACCGAGAACCACACCGCAAGCGGGATCGACGGGAACACCAGCAGGGATGCCAGCAGCTGCCACGTCTTGAGCCCGCCGACAAAGCGCGAGGTGAACTGGCCGATCATGATCGACCACGCAAACCACCAGAACAGGTAGAATTCGTGGTATTCTGTCAGCGGGATCACGAACTGGTGGATGTTGCCGAAGTAGCCGCCCACGAGGCTGATGTTGTCGACGAATGCGCCGCCCGACATGCCTGCGTTGATGAACATGCCGATGATCAGCGCAAAGAACACCACCGTCGATCCGACCGACAGGAACTTGACATACTTGATGTCGGTCGAGGAGTAGGACGCGGCCAGGATCACCAGGAAACAGATCACGTAGAAGGCGGGGATCACCGTTTCGCCGTCGCCCATCTGCGGGATGTAATAGGGCATGTAGATCAGGAACAGCGCACCGGTGAACGCACAGGTGGTGATGATGACGAGGTTGTTGATGAGCTTGACGATGCCGTGGTCAAAGAACTTTACCCGCGGCTCGATCGCGCAGAAGTAAAAGGCGGTCAGGAAGTAGAAGGCCCAGATCAGAAAGCCCCAGAAGCCGAACTCGATCGCCAGCGGGTTGGTGAAATCGTAGGCCGGATTGGTCGCCACATCCGCATAGAGCGGAAAGTCGAAGGCGATGGGAAACATGATCAGGCCCACGTCCAGACCGGACGTGAACAGGATCGCGATGAAGATATAAAGCGGCACCGGGTCCGGCCCGACCAGCCGCAGGTTCCACCATTTGATGGTGCAGAAGATTACCAGCGCGAACGCCAGCAGCACCCCGAATGAAATGATACTTGTTAACATATGTCCCTCCATATTGGCCTCTCGGGCCTTGTTTTGCGTGCCGTCAGCTTAGTCTCTTCCGACGTTTCACGCCACCGCAGTGCAATGTCACTCGCCGCGCGGGTATCTTGCGTTTTCTTCCACCACGTTCAGGTCCATGTGATTGCGCATGTAGCGTTCAGACGCTTTTTGCAGCGGTTGGTAATCCCACGGGTAGTATCCGCCCTCGCGCAGCGCCTCGTAGACCACCCAGCGGCGGGCCTGGCTGATGCGCACATCGGCGTCGAAGCGGTCCAGATCCCAGCGGGCGTCGGCCTGGGCGCTGAAATCGGCCAGCGTGTCGGCGTGGGCCGGATCATCCGCCAGATTGGTCAGCTCGTGCGGGTCGGCCTCAAGGTCGAAAAGCTGGTCGGGGTCGAGCGCGCAGCGGTTGAATTTCCATTTTCCCGACCGCAGCGACACCATCGGCGCATAGGACGCTTCGGCCGCGTATTCCATCGCCACGGGCTCGGTGCGCGTGGTCCCCTGCCCCTGCGGCACCAGGCTGATGCCGGTGGTCCAGGGTGCGACCTCGGCCATCGAGACACCGGCCAGATCGCACAGCGTCGGGCAAACGTCGATGTTGCTGACGGGTTCGGTCACAAGGCCCGGTTCCATCTGCGGCGCGCTGATCATCATCGGCACGCGCGATGAGCCCTCGTAGAAGGACATCTTGAACCACAGGCCGCGGTTGCCCAGCATGTCGCCGTGGTCCGAGACGAACATGATGATCGCCTCCTGGCGGGTGCCTTCGAGCGCCTCCATGATCTCGCCGATCTTGTCGTCGAGATAGCTGATGTTGGCGAAATAGGCGCGGCGCGAGCGGCGCACGTCGTCGTCCGAGATGTCAAAGCTGCGCCAGTCGTTCGCGTCGAAGATGCGTTTGGAATGGGCGTCCTGTTCGTCGTAGGGGATCGGCGCGACCTCGGGCATCAGGTGGTCGCAGTCTTCGTAGAGGTCCCAGTATTTCTTGCGCGCGACGTAAGGGTCGTGCGGGTGGGTAAAGCTGACGGTCAGGCACCAGGGGCGCGCGTCGTGGCGGCGGCCCAGGTCATAGACCTTGCGGGTGGCGTGATAGGCGACCTCGTCGTCATATTCCATCTGGTTGGTGATCTCGGCCACGCCCGATCCGGTGACCGAGCCCATGTTGTGATACCACCATTCGATCCGCTCGCCGGGTTTGCGGTAGTCGGGCGTCCAGCCGAAGTCGGGCGGGTAGACGTCGGTGGTCAGACGCTCTTCGAAGCCGTGCAACTGGTCGGGGCCGACAAAGTGCATCTTGCCCGACAGGCAGGTGTGATAGCCCGCGCGGCGCAGGTGGTGGGCATAGGTGGGGATCGACGATGGGAATTCGGCGGCGTTGTCGTAGACACCCGTGGCACTGGGCAACTGGCCCGACATGAACGCGGCACGTCCCGGCGCGCAGAGCGGCGATGCGGTATAGGCGTTCTGAAAGCGCGTGCTGCGGGCGGCGAGTTTCTTGATGTTGGGCGCGTGCAGCCAGTCGGCGGGACCGTCGGGGAACAGCGTGCCGTTCAACTGGTCGACCATGAAGATCAGGATGTTGGGTTGCTTGGCTGGTGTGTCGGTCATGGTTGCCTCTGGATCAGGGTGTTGAGGGTGCGCAGTGCGGCGGCACAGGCGTCGGCATCGTCGGTGCCCGACAGGGCCGCGCGCAGGTAGAGACCGTCGATCAGCGCGGCCATGGTTTCGGCGTCGGCCACCGGATCGGCGCTGACACCGCGCAGGGCGTGGGTCAGGTTCGACCGCAGTCGCCGCTGATAGAGGTGCAGCAGGCGCAGGGTCTCGGGGTTGGAGGCGGCGCGGCCATAGAACGTCATCCAGGCACTGATCGTGGCGGGGGCAAAGCACGACTGCGCGAAGCTGCCGCGCACGATGGCGGCGGCGCGGTCGGCATGGCAGGTGGTTTCAGCCAGCGCGGTGCGGACTTCGCTGGCGTATTCGGTCAGGATATGACGCATGGCGGCCAGGAATATCTGGTCCTTGCCGCCGAAGTAGTGATGCGCCAGCGCGCTGGACATGCCTGCGCGGCGGGCGATCTGGCCCACGGTGACGTCGAGCGACCCTGCGGCCCCGATCTCGGCGATGGTGGCCTGCACGAGGGCAGACCTTCGTATCGGTTCCATTCCCAATTTGGGCACGGGCTATCCCTTCCTTGCTTGGACGCAAAGGATCAGGGATTTTTACTGACTAGTCAATCAATAAAGGCGGGGCAATAAAGACAGCTGCAAAACCGGTCACATCTTGGTGGCGTTAATCGGCGGGGTGATCGGGCGGCGTTTCAGCTGCGCCTCGCGGAAGGTGATGAAGGTGACCGAGGCCAGGATCAGCACGCCGCCCAGCACCACCCAGATATCCACCGGCTCGTTGAACACCAGGAGGCCCAGCAGTGTGGCCCAGACCAGTTGCAGGAAGGTGATCGGCTGCGTCACCGTCACCGGCGCTGCGGCAAAGGCCAGCGTCATGGTGTAATGCCCCGCCTGCGCAAAGACCGCGACGCAGGCCAGCACGCCGATCTGCCCCCATGTGGGCGTCACCCAGTCAAGCGCCGCCAGCGGGGCCAGCCCGATGGAGACGAAGATGGTCAGCATGAACACGACCACCGTCGGCTTGACCTCGTCCGTCATGATCTTGGCCAGAAGGTAGGAGCCAGAGAACACGATCGCCGCCAGCAGCATGGCGATGTGGCCATTCGCGACCTCGCGAAAGCCGGGGCGCAGGATCACGGCGGCCCCGACAAGGGCGATCACCACCGCAAAGATGCGCCGCGCGGCAAGACGTTCGCCCAGAAAGATCGCAGCGCCCACCGACACGAAGACCGGCGCGAGGTAGTTGATCGCCGTCACCTCGGCGATGGGAATGCGCGTCATCGAATAGAACCAAAGCGCCACGCCGCCCGCATGGAACAGCCCGCGAAAGGTAAAGAGCCGCCATTGGCGCGGGGTCAGGTTGGCGCGGCGCACGTCGCCCAGCATCGGGATAAGGAACACCATCCCCAGCACATAGCGCAGGAAAGCCGACTGCGCGGGGGGCATCGACGGCCCCATTGATTTCACCAGCGCGGTCACGGCCACGAAGCAAAGCCCCGTGACCAGCATCCACAGAATGCCCGTCATCGGGCGCGGTTCGTGTCCATCCATCATAGATATATCAATGCGGAAGCGTTGGGGGAGGTGCAAGGGGCCTTGGGACCGGTCGGGCCCGTGACGTGCGGTTCCGTGGGCGCGCTACATCAGGATCAGCTTGACCGCGATCGCCCACATGGTCAGCGCGATCGCTGCATCCAGCACCTGCCAGCTGCGCGGATTGGCAAAGAGCGGACGCAGCCGCTGCGCGCCGTAGCCCAGGCCGAAGAAGAACACGAAGCTGGCGGTGACCGCCCCTGCCCCGAACGCGAGCTTGTCGGGATATTGCGCTGACACGGCGCCCAGCAGCATCAGCGTGTCGAGGTAGACATGCGGGTTCAGCCAGGTCAGCGCCAGCACCACAAGCAGCGTCGACCGCAACGAGCCGCCCCGCGCATCGGCGGCATCGAGCGCCTGACCGCCCCGCCACGCGCTGCGCGCGTTCAGCGCGCCGTACCAGATCAGGAACGCGGCCCCGAACCAGCGCATCACCGTCTCGAGCCAGGGCACAGCCTCGGCCAATGCGCCGAAACCCGCGACGCCCGCGCTGATCAGCACCGCATCGGAAAGCGCACAGGTCAGGCAGACCCAGAACACATGGGCGCGCATCAACCCCTGCCGCAGCACGAAGGCGTTCTGCGAGCCGATGGCCAGGATCAGCGAGAAGCCCAGATAGAACCCCGGTAGAAACGATGTCATGTGCGAAAATCCGATCCTGCGTCGCACCTGTCTAGTGCAGCGCGCAGCCCTGCGCAAATCGCAACAGGCCATCACCGGTGCGTGAACGCTTTGATAAATCCGTCATATTTCTGCGATCAGCGCTTGGCGTGGCGCGAAACTTACACCATATGCACAAGACTTGATTGCTGTGCCTTTTGGCACAAGACTTGATAACCGAAGGAATTTAACGATGTCCGCTATTACCCTGAGCCTTGAACTGACAGAAACCGATTTCGCGATGATCGAAAGCGCTTTGGAAACTCAGGAAAAGATCCTTGCCGTGCAGGCCCGCGCCGGGGGCGAAACCGCCAATGACCGGCTGTCCGCCCTGCGGTCGGTGATGCGCCGTCTACGCCGCCAACGTCCGCAGGCCGCCGTGTCCCATGGGTGGGGCAGCATTGCGCGCGGTCTGTTCTGCAACAAAAACGCCGCTCCGACGACGGAGCGGCGCACGGATGTTGCCGGTGGTATGGGTTACTCGTCGCCGAGCTGATCCATCACCGCGTCCGACGCTTCGAAGTTGGCGGTGACGCGCTGCACGTCGTCATCGTCTTCCAGCGCGTCGATCAGCTTCATCAGCTTTTGCATGCTTTCCAGGTCCATCTCGGTGGTGACGGTGGGTTTCCACACCAGCCGGGTCGCGTCGCTTTCGCCCAGCTCGGCCTCGAGCGCGGTCGACACCTCGTTCAGGTCCGTATCGGCGCACCAGATCACGTGACCGTCCTCGGTGCTTTCCACGTCTTCCGCGCCCGCCTCGATCGCGGCCATCATCACGGTGTCGGCGTCGCCGATGGCGGCCGGGTAGACGATCTCGCCCTTGCGGTCGAACATGAAGCCGACGCTGCCGGTTTCGCCCAGGTTGCCGCCGTTCTTGGTGAAAGTCGAGCGTACCACCGAAGCGGTCCGGTTGCGGTTGTCGGTCATCGCCTCGACGATCACCGCGACGCCGTTGGGGCCATAGCCCTCATAGCGGATTTCTTCGTAATCCTCGCTGTCGCCGCCCTGCGATTTCTTGATCGCGCGGTCGATCACGTCCTTGGGCACGGAAACCGACTTGGCCTCCTTGATCGCCAGTCGCAGACGCGGGTTCTTGTCGGGATCGGGGTCGCCCATCTTGGCGGCCACGGTGATTTCCTTGGACATCTTCGAAAACACCTTGGCGCGCAACTTGTCCTGACGCCCCTTGCGGTGCTGGATGTTCGCCCATTTTGAGTGGCCTGCCATAACGCCTCCGATATACAACTGACATGCGCCGCCGCGCGGCTTTGCTGGCTGCTATAGTGCACGCGACAGGGGGCCTGCAAGCCTTGGCACACGGGACGGCGTCCGGTGTTTCTCTTGGCCGCAAATATCCCGGGGGAGGCGCGCATGCGCCGGGGGCGGAGCCCCTGCCTGCCGACACCTCCAAGAATGCGCTGGCCAAGAATGCGCTGGCCAAGAATGCGCTGGTCCATGCCGCGACCGCACTCTAGGTTGCCGCGCATGACAACAGATCAGATTATTCTCTTCACGCTTTTCGGTGCCGTCTTCGGGATGCTGCTGTGGGGCCGGTTCCGCTATGACATCGTGGCCTTTGCAGCACTTATGACCGGCGTGGTGCTGGGCGTGGTGCCCGAAAAGGACGCGTTTTCCGGCTTTGGCCACCCCGCGACGCTGATCGTGGCGCTGGTGCTGGTGGTCTCGGCGGGGCTGGTGCGGTCGGGCGCGGTGTTGCTGATCACCCGCACGCTGATCGACGCGGGCCGCTCCTTGGGCGCGCATATCACCATCATGGGGGCCGTGGGCGGTGTGCTGTCGGCGTTCATGAACAACGTGGCCGCATTGGCGCTGCTGATGCCCGTCGACATCCAGACCGCGCGCAAGGCGGGCCGCCAGCCGGGGTTGAGCCTGATGCCGCTGAGTTTTGCCACCATCCTGGGCGGGATGGCCACGCTGATCGGGACGCCGCCCAATATCATCATCGCGTCGATCCGGCAGGAATCGCTGGGCGAGCCGTTTCGGATGTTCGACTTTGCCCCCGTGGGCGGGATCGCGGCGATTGCCGGTCTGGCCTTTGTGGCGCTGATCGGCTGGCGGCTGATCCCCACGCGCGAGGATGCGACGCTGAACAAGGAAGACATCTCGCAATACATCGCCGAATTGCGCGTGCCCGCCGAAAGCAAGCTGATCGGCCAGCGGATTGCCGAGCTGCAGGAGGCCGCGGACAGCGCCGACGTGGCCATTCTGGGGCTGATCCGCGACGGCAAGCGCCGCTATGGATCGGCGCGCAACGTCGAATTGCAGGCCGATGATGCGCTGGTGATCGAGGCGACGCCCGACGCGCTGGACGAATTCCGCACGACGCTGAACCTCAGCCTTGCCGATGCCGACCGCGAGGAACGGCTGAACGCCGATGGCGAAGGTGTCGAGATCATCGAAGTGGTGGTGCGCGAAGGCTCGCGGCTGGACGGGCGGTCGGCGCAGACCGTGGGGCTGGCGTGGCGTCAGCGCACGGTGCTCTTGGGCATTTCGCGCAGGGGTCGCAAGATCACGTCCGAGTTGCGCAAGACCGCGTTGCAGGCCGGCGACATCCTGTTGCTGCTGGTGCCGCGCGACACCGCAGGGCACGTCACCGACTGGCTGGGGGTGCTGCCGCTGGCGGATCGCGGGCTGGCCGTCACCGAGAATTCCAAGGTCTGGCTGGCGATCGGCCTGTTCGCCGGGGCCGTCGCTGCCGCGAGCTTTGGCCTGATCTACCTGCCCATTGCCCTGGGTCTGGTGGTCATCGCCTATGTGCTGGCGCGCATTGTGCCGCTGTCGGAACTTTACACCCATATCGAATGGCCTGTGGTCGTGCTCCTGGGTTCGATGATCCCGCTGGGGGCGGCGCTGGAGACCTCGGGCGGCACCGAGTTGATCTCGGGCGCGCTGGTCGGTCTGACCGACGGCATGCCCGCCTGGGTGGTGTTGAGCGTGCTGATGGTCGTCACCATGACGCTGTCGGATGTGCTGAACAACACCGCCACCACCATCGTCGCAGCGCCCGTGGGCATCCAGATGGCACAGACGCTGGACGTGTCCCCCGATCCGTTCCTGATGGCGGTGGCTGTCGCCGCCTCCTCGGCGTTCCTGACGCCCATCGGGCACAAGAACAACACCCTGATCCTGGGTCCCGGCGGCTACCGCTTTGGCGACTACTGGCGCATGGGGCTGCCGCTGGAGATCATCGTGGTCTGCGTCTCGATCCCGGCGATCCTGTTCTTCTGGCCTTTGTGAGAGGTTAGAGGCCCGCGCCCAGAAAAATCTTGCCTTCGACAGCGGTTTTCGATCATAGAATTCCGAAGGGTCGGCGATGGCGTCGCCAGCATTTACGTGCACCCCCCTTTTCCCCTTCCTGAACGCCGGGATTTTTCTTTGCTGCCGCGCAGTCGAGGAAGGTCGCCTTCCTTCGGTCCGCGCCGCGGCATGATGAAGGAGCCAGAAATGGATCGTCCAGAATTCTTTCGTTTCCATCAGGGTGAAAAGACCCTTCCCTTTGACGCGCAGGAGTACGAAACGCGCCTGGCGCGCCTGCGGGCGGACATGCAGGCCAACGGCGTTGACGCCTGCGTGTTCACCTCGATGCACAACGTAGCCTATTACTCGGGCTTTCTCTACTGTGCGTTCGGGCGGCCCTATGCTCTGGTCGTGACCCAGACCGAGGATGTGACCATCAGCGCCGGGATCGACGCGGCCCAGCCGTGGCGACGCAGCCATGGCGACAACATCACCTATACGGATTGGCAACGGAACAACCACTGGCGGGCGGTCTTGTCCGTCACCGGTGCGGGCCGAAGCATCGGATACGAGGCGGATCACCTGACCCTTGCCCAACGCGATCTGCTGGTCAGCTTCCTGAAGCCTGCAGCAACCTTGGATGTCGCGCCGATCACGATGCGTCAGCGGATGCACAAATCTGCGGCTGAAATCGCGCTGATCCGGTCCTGCGCGCAGGTGGCGGATGTGGGTGGCTATGCCATCAGGGACGCGATCAGGGCAGGCACCCGCGAAATCGACGTCGCCATGGCGGGCCGTGACGCGATGGAGTTGGAAATCGCCCGGCGTTTTCCGGATGCCGAGTACCGCGATACATGGGTGTGGTTCCAGTCCGGCATGAACACGGATGGCGCACATAACCCCGTCACCGGACGCGTGTTGCAACCGGGCGACATCCTCAGCCTGAATACCTTTCCGATGATCAGCGCGTATTACACGGCGCTTGAGCGGACGCTGTTCGTGGACACGGTGGACGCCGCCAGCCTTGCGATCTGGGAGGCCAATGTCGCCGCGCATGAATACGGCATGAGCCTTTTGAAACCGGGGGCAAGCTGCGCGGACGTGACGGACCGGATCAACGCATTCTTCGCAGAACGTGACCTGTTGCAATACCGCACCTTCGGCTACGGGCACTCGTTCGGCATCCTGTCGCATTACTATGGCCGCGAGGCGGGTCTGGAACTGCGCGAGGACATCGACACGGTCCTCGCGCCGGGCATGGTCATCTCGATGGAGCCGATGCTGACCGTGCCAGAAGGCACGCCCGGCTCCGGCGGGTATCGCGAGCATGACATCCTGGTGATCACCGATGAAGGCCACGAGAACATCACCGGCTATCCTTACGGGCCCGCGTTCAACGTGATCTGCTGACGCTAGGGGTGCAGGGGGCCTTTGGCCTGCGGTTTTCCGCAGGGCGGTTGCGTGCCCTGCACCCCTCACAAAACACTGGAACCCCTCGCCCCTGCGCGGCTACGCTCTCCCTAAGGGAGAGCATCATGGACAAGGCAGACGCCATCATCGTGGGCGCGGGGCTGGCCGGACTGGCCGCCGCGGCCGAGCTGGGCGACCGGGGCAAGCGGGTCATCGTCGTCGATCAGGAACCGCGCAGTGGCCTCGGTGGTCAGGCGTTCTGGTCGCTGGGCGGCCTCTTCATGGTCGACACGCCAGAGCAGCGGCGCATGGGTATTCGCGACAGCCGCGACCTGGCCTTGGGCGACTGGATGGGCAGCGCGGGCTTTGACCGGACCGAGGACGCATGGCCGCGCAAATGGGCCGAGGCCTATATCGACTTTGCCGCAGGCGAGATGCGCCCCTGGCTGCACGGGATGGGCCTGCGCTGGTTCCCGGTGGTGGGCTGGGCCGAGCGCGGCGGCGGTTTTGCCGACGGTCACGGCAATTCGGTGCCGCGGTTTCATATCACATGGGGCACCGGCCCCGGCACGCTCGAACATTTCAGCCGCCGCTGTCTGGAGCATGAAGCTGCCGGGCTGATCGACTTTCGCTTTCGCCACCAGGTCGACCGCATCGACATGGCGAACGGGACAGCGACCGGCGTGTCGGGCACCCTTTTGGCCGACGACCCGACCCCGCGCGGGGCCTCGACCAGCCGTGAGCCTGTGGGGGATTTCACGCTCAAGGCCGCCTCGGTCATCGTGACGTCCGGCGGCATCGGCGGCAATTTCGAGATGGTGCGCAAGGCCTGGCCGACCCAGCGGCTTGGCCCCGCGCCCAAGGAGATGATCGCGGGCGTGCCCGCCCATGTCGATGGCCGGATGATCGCGATCGCGCAGCAGGCGGGCGGGCATGTCATCAACGGCGACCGCATGTGGCATTATACCGAAGGCGTGAAGAACTGGGACCCGATCTGGCCCGCGCACGGCATCCGCATTTTGCCGGGGCCCTCGTCGATGTGGTTCGACGCCACCGGCAAGCGTTTCGCGCCGCCCGCCCTGCCCGGTTTCGACAGCATGGGCACCCTGCGCGCGATCCTGGCGACGGGCCATGATTACAGCTGGTTCGTGCTGACCCAGAAGATCATCAAGAAGGAATTCGCTCTGTCCGGGTCCGAGCAGAACCCCGATTTCACATCCGGAAAATGGGCCGAGGTGATCCGCCAGCGCATTCTGTCGGGCAGGCGCGCGACAGCCCCCGTAGAGGCGTTCAAGGAACATGGCGCGGATTTTGTCGTGGCCGACGACCTGGACACGCTGGTCGCGGGGATGAACCGCATCGGGGATGTGCCGCTGGAGGTGGATGCCTTGCGCGCGCAGATCGTGGCGCGCGATGCGCAGGTCGACAATCCATTCTCGAAAGATGCGCAGATGATGGCGATCCACGCGGCGCGCAACTATCGGGGTGACAGGCTGATCCGCACCGCCAAGCCGCACAGGTTCCTAGATCCCGCGAACGGCCCGCTGATCGCGGTCAAGTTGCACATCCTGACGCGCAAGACGCTGGGCGGGTTGCAGACCAACCTCGACAGCCAGATGATCGGCGCGGACGGGGCACCGGTGCCGGGGCTGTTCGCGGCAGGCGAAGTCGCGGGCTTTGGCGGCGGCGGCTATCACGGCTACAACGCGCTTGAGGGCACGTTTTTGGGCGGCTGCATCTTTTCGGGTCGCAATGCGGGACGGTCGCAGGCGATCGGCTGACCGCCTCAGACCTTGCCGTTCGCCGACAGCAGCATCGCGATAGGCCGCGCCGACTGGATCTCGGCCAGCACGATCACCAGACTGGCGGTCAGCGGCACCGCCAGCAGCGCACCCGGCAAGCCCCAGAGCGTGCTCCAGAACGCCAGCGCCAGCAGCACCACGAAGGGGCTGAGGTTGAACGCGCGGCCCATCAGGCGCGGCTCGAGGTAGGCACCGACAAAGACCTGCGCCGCCGTCAGCGCCACCAGCACCGCCCCCGCCATGCTCAGCGTGCCGAATTGCGCGAGGCTGAGCAGCACCGGAAAGATCACCCCGATCAGCGAGCCGATGTAGGGGATGTAGTTCAGGAATGCGATCAGAACCGCCCAGAACAGGGCAAATTCGATCCCCAGCAGCAGCATGATGCCGAACGACAGCGCGCCCAGGATGATGTTGAGCGTGGTCTTGACGAAGAGGTACTGCCCGATCCGGTCGTTGACCCGCGACAACAGCAGGATGGCACGGCTTCCGGCCTCCTCGCCGCCCATGACCATCACCACCTTGCGGGTCATCGCCCCGCGCTCGGCGATGAAAAAGCTGGCGTAGAGCACGACCAGAAACAGCGTGGTGCCGAAGCCGCGCAGCGACAGCAGCGCGGGCGCGATCCAGTTGCGGATGTCCACCTGGTCCAGCGTGACGCTGCGCACGTTTTCCCAGGTCGGCTCGTCCTCGATCCCCAAAAGGCTCGCGTTGCGGGTGATCAGCTGTTCCAGGTTGCTCTCGTAGCGCGGCAGGACGGTGGCGACCTGCGCCAGGTTGTTGATGACAAGGATGAACAGCAAGATCACGACCAGCGTGAACACCAGCAGGATGAACGTCCGCCGCGCCCAGTCGGGCAGACGGCCCAGCACCGGCAGGTTCTGCATGGCGGCGGCAGCGGCCAGCAGGATATACACCGAGATCAGTGCGGCAAGCACCGGCAAGAGCACCGGCTTGCCGATCCAGAAGAGCCAGCCAAGCATCAGGGTGAGGGCAACGCCGTAGGTCGTGTTCCGCATTCTGTTCCTGTCTCCCGCCGTCTCGAAGCGCGGTGCGCCCTGGTGTTCGGTCATGCGCTGCCCCTGCCCTGCGCCCTCATAGCGGCCACATCATCGGAATGATCGCCGAGGCCAGCAGGCCGACGCTGAGGTTCAGCGGGATGCCCACGCGCATGAAATCGGTGAACTTGTAGCCGCCGGGGCCGTAGACCAGCATGTTGGTCTGATAGCCGATGGGCGTGGCAAAGGATGCACTTGCCGCCACCATCACCGCCACCACCAGTGCGCGCGGGTCGATGCCCAGCGCCGTGCCGAGGCCGATGACGATGGGCGTCATCACCACGGCCACCGCGTTGTTGCTGACCAGTTCGGTCAGCACGCTGGTCAGCAGGTAAATTGCCCAGATGATGAAGAAGGGCGGGAAATCCCCGATCACCGGCGCGATGCCATTGGCGATCAGCGCCACGGCCCCCGATGCCTCGAGTGCGGCGCCGATGGCCAGCATCGAGAAGATCAGCGCCAGCAGACTGCCGTCGATATATTCAAACGCCTCGTCCGCGTCGATGCAGCGGGTGATCAGCACCAGTGCCACCGCCAGCACGCTCAGAAGCAGGATCGGCGCCACGCCGAAGGCCGCCAGCGCCACGATGCCGATCAGCGCGCCGATGGCAATCGGGGCATGGCCGCGCCGGAACGCGCGGCTGGAGGGATGCGAGACGTCGACCATGTCCATGTCGGACGCCAGCCGCGCGATGTCTTCCTGCGCGCCTTCCAGCAGCAGCGTGTCGCCCACGCGCACCACCAGATCGTCAAGCTGCTGGCCGATGTTCTGGTTGCGACGGTGCACCGCCAGCGTATAGACGCCGTAGCGCCGCCGCAGCCGCATCGACCCCAGAGAGCGCCCGATCATCTTGCAGCCCGGCGTGATCAGCACCTCGACGGTCTGGGTCTCCACCGCAGACACCTGATCGACGCGCTTGAGTTCCTTGTTGCTTTGCAGGCTGAGCAGTTCGGTCATCTGCGTGCGCAGCACCACGCGGTCGCCGACCTGCAGGCTGACGCCCGCCAGATTGCGCCGCAACGACAGATCGCCGCGCACCACGTCGATCAGCCGCACGCCTTCGCGTTTGAACAGCTGCACGCCCGAGACTTCACGTCCGATCAGGTTGCTTTCGGGGGGGATCACCGCCTCGGTGAAGAACTTCATCTTGCGCTTGTCGCTGAGCAGGTTGGCCATGCTGTCGCGTTCGGGCAGCAGCCAGGGGGCGATGAAGCGCAGGTAGATCATGCCCCAGACCACCAGGATGGCCCCCAGCGGCGTCACCTCGAAGATCGTGAACGGTGCCAGCCCGTTGGCCCGCGCCGCGCCGTCCACCAGCAGGTTGGTCGATGTCCCGATCAGGGTCAGCGTGCCGCCAAGGATCGCGGCATAGCTCAGCGGGATCAACAGCTTGGACGGGGCCAGGCCCATGGTCTTCGAGATCTGCATGAACACCGGGATCATCACCACCACGACGGGCGTGTTGCTGACGATGGCGCTGGACCCCACGACAAAGGCCATCAAGAGCCCGATGGCCAGCGCCGGATTGGTGCGCGCGTGGCGGCTGGCAAGGGCCGTGAACGCATCCAGCGCGCCGGTGCGCACCAGCGCGCCCATGATGATGAACATCGCGGCAATCGTCCACGGCGCCGGGTTCGCCAGCACCAGGCGCGCGTCATCATAGGGCAGAACGCCGGTGGCCAGCATCACGGCGGCCCCGGCGATCGCCACCACTTCGGTCGGGAAGGTCTCGCGCAGGAACAGGATGAACATGACCCCGACGATGCCTAGCGTCAGGAAGGCGCCGCCGGTCTGCGAAAGCTCGAAAAGGCCCATATGTGGCGGCTCTACCTTGTGAAAATGCCCGTTGGACACTTTTGCCGATCACAGGGGGGGCTGCAAGCAGATGTGGGTGTCAGATTGCTTGTCAGGTCGACAAACGCGTCAGATCATGCCGCAAAAGCACAAAACTCAGGCCACGGGCGCAGGACCCGCCGCAGGCAGCCGCCCGCCCTGACGCACCATCTCGATGCGGGTGGCCTTGCCGGTCTTGTCGTCGGTCTCGATATAGACGCCCGAAAGCGTGACCTCGCCAAGTGCGGGGGTGAACCGCTCCTTTGGCATGCCGGTGATGAAGCGGCGCAGCGGCTCGTCGCGCTGCATGCCGATGACGCTGTCGTAATCGCCGCACATGCCTGCATCGGACAGATAGGCGGTGCCCTTGTTCAGGATCATCGCGTCCGCCGTGGGCACATGGGTGTGGGTGCCCACCACCAGCGACGCGCGCCCGTCGCACCAGTGGCCCATCGCCATTTTCTCGCTGGTCGCCTCGCAGTGGAAATCGACGATCACCGCCGAGGCCTGACCGCCCAGCGGATGGGTGCGGAACACCGCTTCGGTGGCCGAGAACGGATCGTCGAAGGGGCGCTTCATGAACACCTGCCCCAGCGCCTGACAGACCAGCACCTTGCGCCCGCCACGGGCCTCGAACAGGCGCGCGCCCTTGCCCGGAGCGGACTTGGAAAAGTTCAGCGGCCGGATGATGCGCGGCTCGGCCTCGCAGAACTGCAGCATGTCCTTCTGGTCGAAGGCATGATCGCCCAAGGTGACGCAATCGGCCCCCGCGTCCAGAATGCCGCGCGCATGTGCCGCCGACAGCCCCATCCCCGAGGTCGCGTTCTCGCCGTTGACCACGACAAAATCCAGCTTCCACGCTTCGCGCAGCTTCGGCAGACCGTCGGTCACCGCCTGCCGGCCCGCGCGGCCCATCACATCGCCCAAAAACAATATCTTCATGCCGCCCCTCTTATGCGTCCCAGCCTGCCCCGAACAAGCCCCCGCATTTCTTTTGGCCAAAAATATCCTGGGGGAGCGCCGAAGGCGCGGGGGCAAAGCCCCCATACCCATTCAAAACGTAATCACACCCGTCTCGGTCACGATCATGTCCAGCGGCTGGTCCACGGGCTCCAGCGGCAGCGCCTCGGCCTCCTGCGCGGCAAAGGCAAAGCCCACCGCCAGCACGGGGCCGCGCGCGCGCAGGCCTTCCAGCGTGCGGTCGTAAAAGCCGCCGCCATAGCCCAGCCGCCCGCCGCGCCGGTCGAAGGCGACCAGCGGCACGATCAGGATCTGCGGCACCACCCAGGCATCGACCGCAGGCAGACGCGCGCCGAACGGCCCGTCGCGCAGGGGCATGTCCGGCTCCCACAGCGAAAACAGCAGCGGCTGGGCTGGCCCCTGGTTCACCGGCACGCCGACCGGGCCATAGGCAGATGCCTCGGCCATCGCGGGCAGCGGGTCGATCTCGGAGCGGATCGGCATGTAGCCTGCCAGTGGCACACCGCGGTGTCCCGCCAGCACTTCGGAGAGGACGCCGCTTGCGCCGGGGGGCGCTGCGGCGAAGGCCGCCTCGCGCCGCGCGAATGCCGCCGTGCGCGCTGCGGCCTTCTGCTGCGCCAGCGTCACAGCAGGACCGCCGCCGCCAGTCCGAGAAAGGCGAAGAAGCCGACAACATCCGTCACCGTCGTCACGAAGGCGCCCGAGGCCAGCGCCGGGTCGACCCCCACGCGGTCGAGCACGACGGGGATCACGGTGCCCGCAAAGCCCGCGACCACCATGTTGACCACCATCGCCGCCGCGATCACATAGCCCAGCGCGGGTGAGCCGAACCAGACCAGCCCGACGATGCCCATCACGACGGCAAAGACCAGCCCGTTGATCAGCCCTACCAGCACCTCGCGGCGGATCACCCGCCAGACGTTGCTGCCGGTGAGGTCCTTGGTCGCAATCGCGCGCACCGCCACGGTCAGCGACTGGGTGCCCGCGTTGCCGCCCATTGACGCCACGATGGGCATCAGGACCGCCAGCGCCACGATCTGCGCGATCGCCATCTCGAACTGCGCGATGACCAGCGAGGCGGCGATCGACGTCAGCAGGTTGACCGCCAGCCACGGCATCCGCTGCTTGGTGGTGTCGAGCACGCGGTCCGAGAGCGAGCCTTCGCCGACGCCCGCCAGACGCATGATGTCTTCCTCGTGTTCCTCGTCCAGCACGGCCATCGCGTCGTCGATGGTGATCAGGCCGATCAGGCGGCCCTCGTCATCGACCACGGGGGCGGAAATCAGGTGGTACTGGTTGAACGCATAGGCCACGTCGCCCTCGGCCTGCATGGCGGGGATCACCTGAAAGGTGTCCTCGACGATGTCCAGCAGCGGCACCTCGCGGCGCGAGCGCATCAGCTTGCCAAGTGTGACGTTGCCGACGGGGTGCAGGCGCGGATCGACCACGACGATGTGGTAGAACTGGTCGGGCAGGTCCTCTTCGGGTGTGGCGCGCAGATGGTCGATGGCGTCGCCCACCGTCCAGTGTTCGGGCGACATCACGACCTCGCGCTGCATCAGGCGGCCTGCCGAAAATTCCGGGTAGGACAGCGCCTGACGCACCGCCATGCGGTCTACGTCTTCCAGCGCGTCCAGGATGGCACCCTGCTGGGTGTCGTCCATGTCTTCGACCAGATCGACCACGTCGTCGCTGTCCAGATCGCGCACCGCCTGCGTCAGCACCTGCGGCGTCAGCAACGAGATCACCTCGTCGCGGATGCTTTCATCAAGTTCGGACAGGATGTCGCCGTCGAATTCGCGGTCATAAAGCCGGATCAGCCGCGCACGGTCGAAGGCGTTCACCTGTTCCAGAAGGTCGGCGATGTCGGCGGGGTGCAGCGGCTCCATCAGCTCGATCAGCTTTTCCTGATCTTCGATGTCGACCGCATAGAGGATCGCGGCAACCGCCTTGCGGTCCAGCTCGTAGGCCTCGTCTACGCGTTCCTCCTGGGCCTTGTGCTCTTCTTCGATTTCCTGGATTTCATCTGACATGGCACTGGTCCCCGCGTTAAGTCCGCGACCATAAACGCGGGTGTTTCAACAGACAATGGTGCGACAGTAGCAAAGGTCAATTTACCTTTTGTGATCGCCCGCTTATCTTGCGCGCCATGACACAACAGATCCTTTTGACCGGCCATGTGCTGACCACCACAGGCGACCCTTTTGCCGATCCGGACGCGGTGCAGATCCACGCAGGCCACGGCGTGCTGATCGAAGGCAGCCGCATCGTCGCCACCGGACCCGCCGACAGGTTGCGCGCGCACGCACCGCAGGCCGAGGTGCATGACCACGGCAGCCACCTGATCCTGCCCGGCTTTGTCGATGCGCATGTGCATTACCCGCAGACGGCGATCATCGCGAGCTGGGGCAAGCGGCTGATCGACTGGCTGAACACCTATACGTTCCCCGAAGAATCGCGCTTTGGCGATGCGGAGTATGCGGCACAGGTGTCGGAAAGCTATCTGGACCTCGCGCTGGCGCATGGGACCACGACGATGTGTTCCTTTGCCACCATCCACCCCGCGTCTGTCGATGCGTTTTTCGAGGCCGCCGCCACCCGTGACATGCGCGTGGTCGCGGGCAAGACCTGCATGGACCGCAATGCGCCGGACAGCCTGCGCGACACCGCGCAAAGTGCCTATGACGACAGCAAGGCGCTGCTGACCCGCTGGCACGGCAAGGGGCGCGCGCACTATGCGATCACGCCGCGATTCTCGCCCACGTCGACGCCTGAACAGCTTGCGGCACTCGGCGCGCTTTGGGCCGAGCACCCCGATTGCCTGATGCAGACGCACCTGTCGGAACAGGTCGATGAAATTGCATGGGTGCGGGATCTCTATCCGCAGGCGCGCGATTATCTGGACACCTACGAGGCGCATGGGCTCTTGGGTGCGCGCGGCGTTTATGGTCATGCGATCCACATGGAGCCGCGCGAGGTGGACAGGCTGGCCGAGGTTGGCGCGGCCGTGGTGCATTGCCCGACGTCGAACACGTTCATCGGGTCGGGGCTGATGGATCTGGCGGGGCTTGCCGCGCGCGGCATTGCCGTGGGGCTGGCCACGGACACCGGCGGCGGGTCGTCGTTTTCGATGCTGCGCACGATGGCTGCGGCCTATGAGATCGGCCAGCTGCGCGGCACGCCGCTGCACGCGCGGCACCTGCTGTGGCTGGCGACCGCCGGGTCGGCGCGCAGTCTGCACCTGCAGGACCGCATCGGCACGCTGGCGCCGGGGTACGAGGCGGACATCTGCGTGCTCGACCTGGCCTCGACCCCTGCCATCGCGCAGCGGGCGGCGAACGTGTCCGACATCTGGGAGGCGGTTTTCGCCACCATCATGATGGGCGACGACCGCGCGGTCGCGCAGGTCTGGGTGAACGGGCGGGCGGTGGCGCGGTAGCGGATCACCGCGCGCTGAAATGCGGATGATTTTCATTCGCATATTCAACAGCTTGAGCTTCGCGCCCGCGTTGCGTATCTGCAAGGTCAAGCGGCGATAAGGACGGCCACCATGACCACGATCAAGCTGGCGATTGGCAGTATTTTCATAGGCTTCGCCGTCCTGGGTCTGAAATCACTGGCCTATTGGATGACCGGATCGGTCGCACTTTTGTCCGATGCGCTGGAAAGCACGGTCAACGTCGCCACCGCCTTTGCCGCCCTGATCGCCATTCGCGTCGCCGCCAAACCCGCCGACGAAGGCCACCCCTGGGGCCACCACAAGGCCGAGTTCTTCAGCGCCGTGCTGGAAGGGGTGATGATCATCCTTGCCGCCCTGCTGATCCTGCGCGAGGCCTATGACGGGTTCATGACCCCTGCAGCGCTGGACGCCCCGATCGAGGGGCTTGCGGTCAACCTGGGGGCCACGCTGATCAACGGGCTGTGGGCCTGGGTGCTGATCACCAACGGGCGCAGGCAGAAATCGCCCGCGCTGGTGGCGGATGGCAGGCACCTGGTGACGGACGTGCTGACATCGGTGGGCGTGGCGGTCGGCGTGGTGCTGGCGGTGGTCACGGGGTGGTGGATACTGGACCCGATCCTGGCCTCGCTGGTGGCGGTGAACATCCTGTGGTCAGGCTGGAAGATCGTTCGCGAATCGCTGAGCGGGCTGATGGACGAGGCGGTGTCCGACGCCACGCTGGGCCGTATCCGCGAGGTGATCGCCGCCGAGGCGAACGGCGCGATGGAGGCGCATGACCTGCGCACGCGCCATGCCGGAACCGCGATCTTCATCGACTTTCACCTGGTGGTGCCGGGCGAGACCACGGTGTTCGAGGCGCATGAGATTTGCGACCGGATCGAGAACGCGCTGAAAAAGACGCTGGACGTGACGCATATCACCATCCACGTGGAGCCCGAGCACAAGTCGAAAGAGGACGGCGCGATCATCCTTGAGTGAGGTTTGCGCAGTCTAGAGCGCGTCCTGCAACCGCCGGGCCAGCCGGTTCTGGCGGGCGATCACAGCACCCAAGTCCAGCGTGGTGATCTGCCCGTCGCGCACGATCTGGCGACCCTCGACAAAAAGATCGCGCACTGTCGTGGGCCCCGCCATGAGCAATGCTGCGGGATCCCAGCTGCCCGCACTTTCGATACCGCTGATGTCCCAGATTGCGAGATCCGCGCGCTTGCCCACGGCGATGCGCCCACAGTCGGGACGGCCCAGAATGTCGGCCCCGCCACGGGTGGCGATTTCCAGCGCCTCGCGCGCGCTCATGGCATCGGCGCCGTTGGCGACACGTTGCAGCAGCATCGCCTGCCGCGCCTCGGAGACCAGATTGCCCGCGTCGTTGCTGGCCGATCCGTCGACGCCAAGGCCCACGGGCACGCCCGCGTCGCGCATGGCGCGCACCGGTGCGATGCCGCTGCCCAGACGGCAGTTCGAGCAGGGGCAATGGGCGACGCCGGTGCGGGTGCGGGCAAAAAGAGCGATCTCGGACGGGTCCAGCTTGACGCAGTGGGCGTGCCAGACGTCGGGGCCGACCCAGCCGAGGCTTTGGGCATAGTCACCGGGGCGCATGCCGTATGCGGCCAGGCTGTAGGCGATGTCTTCGTCGTTTTCGGCCAGATGGGTGTGCAGCATCACGCCCTTGTCGCGGGCCAGCAGGGCGGTGTCGCGCATGAGGTCCGTGCTGACCGAAAACGGCGAACAGGGGGCGAGACCGACGCGGCACATCGCCCCCTCGGAGGGATCGTGGAAGGCGTCGATGACGCGGATACAATCGTCGAGAATCGCGGCCTCGGTCTCGACCAGCGTGTCTGGGGGCAGACCACCCGCGCTTTCGCCGATGCTCATGGAGCCGCGCGTGGGATGAAAGCGCAGGCCAAGGTCGGCGGCGGCGTGAATGGTGTCTTCGAGCCTTGAGCCATTGGGATAGAGGTAGAGGTGATCCGACGACAGCGTGCAGCCCGACAGCGCCAGTTCGGCCAGACCGACCTGCGCCGAGGTGTGCATGTGATCGGGCGTGAAGCGCGCCCAGATCGGATAGAGCGTTTTGAGCCAGCCGAACAGCAGCGCATCCTGTCCGCCCGGCACGGCGCGGGTGAGCGTCTGGTAGAGGTGGTGGTGGGTGTTCACGAGACCGGGGGTGACCACGCAGCCGCGGGCCTGCACTGTCTCGCCCGTGGTCCTCAGCCCCTGCCCCACGGCGGCGATCTGGCCGTCGCGCAGCAGGATATCGGCGCCTTTCAGCTCGCGGCGGGTGTCGTCCATCGTCAGGATGTGGTCGGCGCCCTGAATCAGAACCTCGGTCATGGGTGGCGCGCGAGGATCGCCAGCGCTTCGGCGTGGATTTCGGGGTTGGCGGCTGCCAGTGCGCGCCCGCCGTTGTGGGCCGGATTGCCCTGCCAGTCGGTGACGATGCCGCCTGCGGCCTCGATCACCGCGATGGGGGCCTGGATGTCATAGGCGTTCAGGCCCGCCTCGATCACCAGATCGGCCTGCCCTGCGGCGACCAGCGCATAGGCGTAGCAATCCATGCCGTAGCGTGTCAGCCGTGCGCGCCCTGCCACATCGACGAAGGCTGCGGCGTCGGCGGGGGTGCCGACCTCGGGGAAGGTGGTGAAGACGGTGGCCTGTGACAGCGGGCGGGGGCTGCGGGTTTTCAGTGGCGCACGCCCCTGTGGCCCGTGCAGCCATGCGGCCTCGGGCGTGCCGATGAACCGCTCGCCGATGTAGGGCTGGTCGATGATCCCGATTTCGGGGCCGTCGGGGCCACCCACGGCGATCAGCACACCCCATGTCGGCGTGCCCGAAACGAAGCCGCGCGTGCCGTCGATGGGGTCGAGCACCCAGGTGAGGCCGCTGGTGCCCTGCGTGGCACCGAATTCCTCGCCCAGGATGGCGTCGTCGGGGCGCAGGTCGGCCAGAATGGCGCGCATCGCCTCTTCGGCGGCGCGGTCGGCGATGGTGACGGGATCGTAGCCGCCTTCGAGCTTGTTTTCCGCCGCGAGGTCCGTGGTGCGAAAGTGCGGCAGAATGGCCGCACGGGCCGCATCGGCCAGCTTTTGCGCCACGTCCAGCAGGGTATCATGCATATGTGTCATGGGCATGAGAGGTGCCAGTTCGGCGGGTGCAGTGCAAGTGCATCCCGCCGCGTGGACCAGACAGTCAGGCGACGTCGCTGAGAACCCGTGCAAGTTCGAACAGGCGGCGGCGCTGGTTCTTGGGGATCGCGTAATACGAGCGCACCAGATCCATCGCTTCCTTGTCCTCGAGCAGGTCACCCGGCACCGGACGGCCCGACGCCTGCGGCACCTGTGCGCAGTCCAGCCCCTCGAAAAAGAAGGATACCTTGACGTCCATCGCCGCGCCGATGTCCCAAAGACGCGAGGCGCTGACGCGGTTCGCGCCGGTTTCATATTTCTGGATCTGCTGGAACTTGATACCGACCAGTTCGGCCAGTCTTTGCTGGGTCATACCGATCAGCCAGCGGCGCTGGCGAATTCTCTTACCTACATATTCGTCGACTTTATGAGCCATCTTAACACCTTTTCTTAATAGTCCACGCAGGCGAAAATGAGGCACAATAATTCGCGTTCATAATCAGGCTTGGATAGAAAAACTCTTTAGCACTCGCGAAAACATATACGTCTGAACATCAAAAGCAACTGCCCAGACGCTCAACCACAAGCCTTCTGCGAAAATGCCTGATATTTAATTAACTTCTGAATACGCGGCTTTCCGCCCTTCCCCGATAGGGTACTGCGCAGCATGGGCTGAAATTCGGTTTTTACGGGCGAAAAGCCCTGCTGGCAGGGGTCTGACAGAAAGTCGGGTATGCCCGAAGACGCGACAGAGCCAACAGAAACAATTTCGCTAAAAAAAACCCAAGTGTGGTGGTATTCGTTAGGATTTTATTAATAAGGAGCCCGTATTAAGTTGACGAATTCAACTATACCGCGCGCAGACGCACCTGATCCTCGGCACCAAAGGAACGGCGCAGCAAATCCGCCAATGCGTCGTGCACCATGTTCTTCGACCGGGTCGCGCCATAGAGGTTGATCATCTGCGCGGGCAACTCGGGCAGATGGCCGCCGTGGTCGATGCGTTTCAGATGCGGCGGTTCGGTGCCTTCGATCATCGTGTTGATCGCGAGATCTGCGCTGACCGTCGCCTCGATGGTGCGGTCGCTGTCGGTCTCGACGATCACGTCCCAGTCGATGCCCGCCTTGTCCAGACGTTCGATCACGCGGGGCCGGAAGGTGCAGTGCCGCCCGAAGGCGAGCTTCAGCGGGCGCTGCCGCCAGGCCGAGCCGTCGGGTGCCCCGAGCCAGCACAGCGGCTTGATGCAGAGCGTTTCACCGCCCGCGTCGACGAAGGTTTCGGTGGTCAGGATCAGGTCGCATTCGCCCTTGGCGAAGTCTTCCTTGAGCGCCTTGGTGTAGCAGGAGATCAGCTGCACCTGAACACGGGGAAAGGCGGCGTTGAACTGTTTCAGCACGCGGGGAATCGCGGGGTAGACGATGTCGTGCGGCACGCCCAGACGGATCGTGCCCACATAGGCCTGGTCGGTCAGACGCACGATCACCTCGTCATTCAACGCGACCATGCGTTTGGCATAGACCAGCAGCTGCTCGCCCGCCGAGGTGAGCGCAATGGTGCGCCCGGAGCGGTCCAGAAGCTCGAGCCCCAGCGTTTCTTCCAGCCTTTTCAACTGCATGGAGACGGCAGACTGGGTCAGATGCAGAAATCCGGCCGCACGGGTCACGCCGCCGGTTTCGGCGACTGCGGCAAACGACCGCAGGGTGGTTATGTCCAGATTTCTCATTCATCAATCCTTTTGATGCATCGCAGCACAAACATTCGTTTTAAAAATGTTACATGAATTGGCATATACATCAACAGAATTGATAAGAACCCGACGTTTCATACGGACCGATAAAGGATAGACACCATGACCATGACCGATCTCATTGCCCGCTCGCCCCTGTTTACAAGCGCAGATCCCACCCGCCGCAGCCGTGGCAGCCTTCTGGGCCTGTGGCTGTCGCGCCGCGCGCTTGCCCGGCTGGACCAGGCCGCACTGGACGATATCGGCGTCACCGCCGAGGACGCACATCGCGAAGCGTCGCGCCCGATCTGGGACGTGCCTGCAAACTGGAAGGCCTGACGCCTGCCGACTTGAGGCAAAACCTGCGAAAAAGCAGCGGCGAAGGCTCCGAAAACACTTGAAACATGGCCTGCGCGCCCCGATATTTGGGACACGCAACACCGCAGGCTGAAATCTGCGGATCACCAGTGTTTTTAATGGAGGCTTTAATGGCTGATATCAACACGATCCGGACAGCAGCAGGCACGCGTGCTGCCGAGATCGACCAGGGGCTTCGCGCCCACATGAACAAAGTCTACGGCACCATGTCCGTGGGCATGCTGCTCACCTTCCTCGTGGCCTGGGCCGTCGGCTCGAACCCCGCGTTGCTGAGCGTGTTCCGTGATCCGGCGACGCTGCAACCCAACATTCTGGGCTGGATCGTGATGTTCGCGCCGCTGGGCATGGTCTTTGCCTTCGGTGCTGCAATCAACAAGCTGTCGGCCGCCGGCGCGCAGCTGTTCTTCTACGCCTTCGCGTCCGTCATGGGCCTGTCGCTGAGCTGGATCTTCGTGGCCTTCACCGGCATGTCCATCGCACAGGTGTTCCTGATCACCTCGATCGCCTTCGCGGGTCTGTCGCTTTGGGGCTACACCACCAAGAAGGACATCTCGGGTTGGGGTTCGTTCCTGATCATGGGCGTGATCGGTATCCTGGTCGCCTCGATCGTGAACATCTTCCTGCAATCGCCTGCGATCATGTTCGCAGTGTCGATCCTGGGCGTGCTGATCTTTGCCGGTCTAACCGCCTATGACACGCAGAAGATCAAGAACGACTACATCCAGCACGCCGCACATGCCGACACCGAATGGCTGGGCAAGGCGGCGATCATGGGCGCGTTGAACCTGTACCTGGACTTCATCAACATGTTCATGTTCCTGCTGCAACTGTTCGGCAACCGCGAATAACGCAGAAGCCAACGGCACGTTTTTTCGGAAGGGCTGGTCGCAGGACCGGCCCTTTTTGTTTGTGCGCTGCCTTTTGTCCCTGGAGAACGATGCCATGATCACCACCCTGCCCGCTGCTCACGCCGGAGTGCTGGAGCCTCTCTTGCGGCAGGTGCATGACCTGCACGTCGCACACCAGCCCACGCACTACCTGCCGACGCCTGCACCTTCGGTGCTGCGCGGGTTCCTGACCGATTGGCTGGCCGAGCCGTACATCACGGCGCTGGTGGCGGGTGACCCATCCGCGCCCGTGGGGTACCTGATCTATGAAGAGGAGCGGCGCGCGGCTTCGGTGCTGAAGCCTGCCCGGCACCGGGCGGTGCTGCACCACATCTGCGTTGACGCAGGGCACCGTCGCAAGGGCATCGCGGCGGCGCTGATCGCCCATATGCGGGCCGGGTGTCGCGCGGCGGGCATCGGACAGATCACGGTGAGTTACGGCGCATTCAATAAAGCGTCGGCGCGCACGATGGCGCAGGCGGGGCTGGAGCCGGTGACCGTGGTTGCGGACGGTGTCGTGTAGGGAAGGCCCGCCCGGCGAAGGAGATCAAGCGCAAGAATCGCTTGGTGGTGCGGGTGGCCTGCGCGGACTGGCAGGGCATCAGCGGCAAGGCTGTGGCAGGCGCGCAGGGCGCGTGGCGGTGCGTTGGCGGCTGGGGGTGCCCCGGGGGGTCAGTGGCGCGTAGACGTGGCGCTGTGTGCGGGCTTGCGTGTGACGCTGTCCGTGGCGCCCCGTCCGTAGCGCCCTGTCCGTGGCCCTCTAAGGAGCTGCGCGCCTGGGCGGCGGGTCGGGCCTGACGCTGCACGGATGCGCGGGGGGTATAGAGACGCAAAAGGCCGCGTCCTTGCGGCGCGGCCCTGCGTATCGAGGTCGGAGAGGCGATCTTACTTGATCTTGCCTTCCTTGTATTCAACGTGCTTGCGCGCGACGGGGTCGTATTTGCGAGTTGTCATTTTCTCGGTCATCGTGCGTGCGTTTTTCTTGGTGACGTAGAAGTGGCCTGTGCCCGCGGACGAGTTCAGACGGATCTTGATCGTGGTTGGCTTCGCCATGTCTCTTCTCCTGCTGCGCCGGTGGCCTCGGTAGGCGGGCGCGTAATTCCTGAACCCCGCCTTCTAAGCAGATCGGGGGGTGAGTCAACCGCAAAATCAGTGTGGGTGCCACAATTGCGGGAAGTAATGCGCGGAAGGCCTGTAAGCCGGATTTTGTCCCGAGGGTTGCCCCCCGTGGATGGCCATTCATCTTGGCCCAGAGTTACCCCTGCGCCTCTAGCTGCCAACCCGGACCTGCTCGGGCCAAAGCGGCCCTGCGGCTTGCGCCACACGCGGTCCCTATTTGGCATTGCTCCCGGTGGGGCTTGCCGTGCCGGTCCGGTTGCCCGTCCCGCGGTGGTCTCTTACTCCACCGTTTCACCCTTACCCCCATGTGATGTCGGTTGCCCGATCCGCATGAAGGCGGTCTGTTCTCTGTGGCGCTTTCCCTGGGGTTGCCCCCGCCGGGCGTTACCCGGCACCGTTGCTTTGTGGAGTCCGGACTTTCCTCGAAGGTCAGGGTCGCCCCTGTCCCCCGCGGCCATCCAGCCTTCCGCGCTCGGGCGGCTTAGACGGTCGGGCGGGCGCGCGTCAATGGGCAAAGCTGTGGTTTGGGGCGGATCGGCCCTCTGGGGGGAGTTTAACGGGCAAGATGAAGGGGCGCGTAGTCCTGCGGGCTGAGCGGCCCGGTGGCCTGCGGGCGGTAGCGCAGGCGCACGGCGGCAAGCAGGTCGGCATCGGAGACATCGGCGGTGTAGCCTGCGGCGCGGGCGGCTGCGCGGAAGGTATCAAGGTCTGGTTTTTGGTCCGGTGCGCCGGTGCCGCGCGGGGCTGCAAGGCCTGCGGCCTCGAGCCGGGGCCAGTCGAAATGCGGACCGGGGTCGGATTTGCGACCGGGGGCCATGTCGGAGTGACCGATGACGCCCTCAGGCGGGATCGACCAGCGCCGCAGGATGCCGCGCAGCAAGGCTTCGAGGTTTTGCATCTGGGGCTCGGCAAAGGGGCGCCGGCCGTCGTTGTCGAGTTCGATCCCGATCGAGCGGGAATTGACGTCGCCCTGCCCGGCCCAATGCCCGGCACCCGCGTGCCAGGCGCGCAGGTGTTCGGGCACCATGCAGGTCACGGTGCCATCCTCGGCGATCAGGTAGTGGGCGGAGACCTCGAACGCGGGGTCGCAGAGGCGCTCGAGCGCGGCCTGGGCGCCCTGCATCGCGGTGTAGTGGATCACCACCAGCCCGGGCAGCAACCCGTCCCTGCGGGGGCCGCAATTGGGGGAGGGGTGGCTGTGAATTTGCACGGGGATCTATGCGGGGAACTGCAACGGGCGGGTTCAGCCGCGCGCGGCGCGCCGGTAGAGGGCCGGGTCCCAGTTGCAGGCATAGCCGTCGCCATCGGGATCGAGCCCCTTGCGGTCGCGCTGCGGGCCGCCACGGGCCAGGAAATCGGCCTGGGCGTCATCGTCGCTGGCGTAGTCGGCGCAATTGCGGGCCATCTTGGACTGACCGCCGAGGCCGATGCGCGTGTGCACCTTGGTGCCGCGAGGGTGGTTGGTCTGCAGCGCGTATTCGACCACGTTGGGGCCAGCGGCGTCGCTGCGCGACGGCAGGGCCGTGGGCTGGATCACTTCGTATTGCGCGCGGTTCTGCGCGATGCGGGCCTTGTCGCTTTCGATGGTCTGGCGCGCGGCCACGGCGTCAAAGTTGTTCTCGTCCGAGATGCCGGGATTGCTGAACGTCGCGGGTGCCGGGTTCGAGGGGCTGGCATTGACCACCTCGCGGCCCGAGTTCAGGGCGGCTGCGGCGTCATCCTCGGCCAGCGATGCGGCGACCAGATCGGGATCGAAGCCGCCCCGCGCGCCGCTGCTGCCGGGCGTCTGCGATGTCGATGCGGCGCCCAAAGGCTGGCTGGAGACCGAAGGTGCGGGCGGCACGGCGGGGCCCATCGTGTCGAAGCCCACGCCCGCAGCGCTGTCGGGTATCGCGGGCTGACATGCGGCCAAAGCGCCGACTGCGGCGACCATCAGAAAGTGTTTCATGTGCATCTCTGCCCGGTTGCGTGGGTCTGCGCCCACTGTTTGGGAGGGTGTTACCACCATTTGCCCGGTTTTGCCACAAAGCCTGCGGCCTGTTCGAGCGCATAGGCGGAAGACAGCAAATCCGCCTCTTCCCAGGGCCGTCCGATCAGTTGCAGGCCCAAGGGGAGCCCTTGCTTGTCGAGCCCCGTCGGCACGGCGATGCCCGGCAGGCCCGCCATGTTGACGGTGACGGTGAAGACGTCGTTGAGGTACATCTGCACCGGATCGGCATCGCTCATTTCGCCCAGACCGAAGGCGGCGGAGGGGGTCGCCGGTGTCAGGATCGCGTCGACACCTTGGGCAAAGACGTCCTCGAAGTCTTTCTTTATCAGCGTGCGGACCTTGCGGGCGCGGTTGTAATAGGCGTCGTAGAAGCCTGCGGAGAGCACGTAGGTGCCCACCATCACGCGGCGCTGCACCTCGGCGCCGAAGCCTTCGGCGCGGGTTTTCTCGTACATCTCGGTGATGCCGTCGCCATGATCGAGCCTGGCGCGGTGGCCAAAGCGCACGCCGTCATAGCGTGCGAGGTTCGACGATGCCTCGGCGGGGGCGATCACGTAATAGGCGGGCAACGCGTATTTGGTGTGCGGCAGGGTGATGTCGACGATCTCGGCCCCGGCGTCGCGCAGCATGGCGGCACCGTCGTCCCACAGCTTTTCGATGTCGGCGGGCATGCCGTCCATGCGGTATTCGCGCGGGATGCCGATCTTCTTGCCACGGATGTCGCCGGTCAGCGCCGCCTCGAAGTCGGGCACGGGCAGGTTGGCGCTGGTGCTGTCCCTGGGGTCGTGGCCGCACATGGCACCCAGCATGATCGCGCTGTCGCGCACGGTCTTGGTCATCGGGCCGGCCTGATCCAGCGAGGAGGCAAAGGCCACCACGCCCCAGCGCGAGCAGCGCCCGTAGGTCGGCTTGATGCCGACGATGCCGGTGAAGGCCGCAGGCTGGCGGATCGAGCCGCCGGTGTCGGTGCCGGTGGCCGCAAGGCACAGATCCGCGGCCACGGCAGAGGCCGAACCGCCGGACGAGCCGCCGGGGGTCAGTTGCGTATCCTCGCCGCTGCGCCGCCACGGGTTCACCGCGTTGCCGTAGACGGAGGTTTCATTGGACGAGCCCATGGCGAATTCGTCCATGTTGAGCTTGCCCAGCATCACGGCACCTGCGGATTTCAACTGTGCCGTGATGGTGGATTCGTATTGCGGCAGGAAGCCTTCGAGGATGCGGCTGGCGGCCTGCGAGGGCACGCCTTCGGTGCAGAACAGATCCTTGATGCCGATGGGCAGGCCACACATGTCCGGCGCGTCACCTGCGGCGATGCGCTTGTCGGCTTCGGCGGCGCGCTCCAGTGCGATTTCCGGCGTGTGATGGACGAAGGCGTTCAGCGCCCCTGCCCCGTCGATGGCCCTGAGGCAGGCTTCGGTCAGGTCCTTGGACGTGGTGTCGCCGCGGCGCAGGGCATCGCGGGCATCGGCCAGCGTCAATGTGTTGAGATCGGTCATTATTCCACCACCTTCGGCACGGCAAAAAATCCTTCGCGGGCGTCGGAGGCATTGGCCAGAACCTTGGGCTGCTGGCCCCCGTCGGTCACCACATCCTTGCGGCGCGTCAGGCGCTGCGGGGTCACGGATGTCATCGGCTCGACGCCGTCCACGTCCACTTCGTTCAACTGCTCGATGAAGCCGAGGATCGTGTTGAATTCAGCCGCCAGTGCGGGCAGCGCGTCTTCTTCCACCTTGATGCGGGCCAGCTTGGCCACGCGGGCGGCGGTGCTTTGGTCAATCGACATCGGAAACTCTCCTTCATCTGCTTGGAAAGCGCTTTACCGCCCCCTCTGCCACGCTGCAAGGGGCGCGCCGCCGGGGCATGGGTGCAATGCGCGCGATTGCGGGGCAAAAACGTCTGGTGCCGCGTGAGGAGGCTGCCGCCGCGCTGCCGATGGGGTGGAGGAAAAATGCGGCGGCGGGCTGCCCAAACAGTTTGGACGCCCTATAGTATGGCCGGACTACAAAGGGAGAAGATTTATGAATATCATCTGGCTGGGGCACGGATCGTTCCGCATTGAAATCGAGGATCAGGTGCTGCTGATTGATCCCTGGCTGACCGGCAATCCGATGCTGGACGACGGTGCCGCGCGCGACGCCTGCAAAGGGGCCACGCAGATTCTGGTGACGCACGGGCATTTCGACCACACGCAGGATGTGGCGTCACTGAGCAAGGACAGCGGCGTGCCGGTGTCGGGGATTGTCGAGCTGGTGGGGTATCTGGTGTCGCAGGGCGCGGTCGAGGGCAATGCGTTCAACCGGGGCGGCACGATCCGGCTGGGCAAGGTTTCGGTGACGCTGGTGCCTGCATCGCATTCGTCGTCGATCATGGAGGGCGACACGCCGGTCTACATGGGGCAGGAATGCGGGTTCATCATCCGGGGCGAAGGCAAGTGCATCTATGTCTCGGGCGACACCGACATCATGGCCGACATGGAATGGATGGGCGATTACTACAAACCCGACATCGGCATCCTGTCGGCGGGCGGACATTTCACCATGGACATGGCGGCGGCGGCCTATGCGGCGAAGCGGTATTTCAATTTCAAGACGGTGATCCCGTGTCATTACCGCACCTTCCCGCTGCTGGCGCAGGATGCGACGGTGTTGATCGACGGGTTGCCGGGGGTCAATGTGATCGAGCCGCAGTTGCTGGAGGCGATCGAGGTTTAGGATCAGCACCAAAGCCCGGAATCAAGGCACGCAGTGCCGCCGGGCAGCGCCCGACCGCCCGTCACGCCAAAGGCGTGCTTTCAGCACGACGGGCGGGCGCTTCCTCACCGTTGTGTGCTTCTTCATCGTCGAGCCAAGGCGGTGACATAAAGTGGCATGAACGTAGGTATCCGCGCCCACCCGCGGTCAGGCGCTGCCCTGTGTTCCGCTACGCACTGGCCTAGATTGACGTAACCTACCGCCGCTCCGCAAAGAACGCTTTCAGCATCGCTTCTGCCTCGACGGCGGCGATGCCGTCGTAGACTTCGGGGCTGTGGTGGCTTTGCGGATGGGCGAAGACCCGTGCGCCTTGGGCCACGCCGCCTGACTTTGGGTCGGAGGCACCGTAGTAAAGCCGACCGATGCGCGCGGCGGCGATGGCGGCGGCGCACATCGCGCAGGGTTCCAGCGTGACATAGAGATCGTATCCCACCAGCCGTTCCGACCGGGCGGCGGCACAGGCGGCGCGGATCGCCAATATCTCGGCGTGGCCCGTGGGGTCGCACATCTCGCGGGTGCGGTTGCCTGCGACGGCCACAACTTGCCCCATGGGGTCGACGATCACGGCACCCACGGGCACCTCGCCGCGCAGGGCGGCGGCGGCGGCGGCATCCAGTGCGCGGTCCATGAAGCTGCGAAAACTCATACCTTCACATGCCCCGATCACGGACGCTTTCGCAAGGTCGCGAATTGCTCTATGCCGCACTGCATGAGCACAGACACACCTCAGGGCGACCGCATCGCCAAAGTCCTCAGCCGCGCAGGCGTCGCCAGCCGCCGCGAGGCCGAACGCATGATCGAAGCCGGACGGGTCACCGTCAACGGCGTGCAGATCGACAGCCCCGCGCTGAACGTCATGCCCACCGACGTGATCGTGGTGGACGGCAAGCCGGTGGCCGAGCCGGAACACGAACGCCTGTGGCTTTATCACAAGCCTGTCGGGCTGGTGGCGACCGATTCCGACGAAAAGGGCCGCAAGACCATCTTTGACGACCTGCCCGAGGACATGCCGCGGGTGATGAGCGTCGGGCGACTGGACATCAACTCGGAGGGGTTGCTGCTGCTGACGAACGATGGCGGGATCAAGCGCAAGCTGGAGCTGCCCTCGACCGGCTGGCTGCGGCGCTACCGGGTGCGGGTCAACGGGCGCCCGACCGAGGACACGTTCACCCCCCTGCGCGACGGGATCACCGCCGACGGCGAGCGATTCCAGCCGATGCAGGTGACGCTGGACCGCCAGCAGGGCGCGAACGCCTGGCTGACCGTGGGTCTGCGCGAAGGCAAGAACCGCGAGATCCGCCGCGCGATGGAAGAGATCGGGCTGAGCGTGAACCGGCTGATCCGCGTCAGCTATGGTCCGTTCCAGCTGGGCGATCTGAAGCCGGGTGCGGTGGAGGAAATACGCCGCAAGATCCTGCGCGATCAGTTGGGGCTGGAGGCGCTGGAGGTGGCACCGACGGGGACGGCCGTGAAGAAACCCGTGGTCAAACGCCCCGGCGGGCCGAAGACTTCCGGCCAGCGGCCCGGTGCGGCTGCGCGTTCGGGTGGTGGCACCTTTGCGGGCGGTAAGCCTGCGGGGCGGACGTTCAGCTCTGGGAAGCCCGGTGCTGGAAAACCTGGTGTGGGCAAGCCTGCATCGGAGCGGTTGGAGCGATCCGAGCGCCCGGACGGCAAGCGCTTTGGCGGCAAACCGGCGGGCGGCAAGGCAGGCCCCAAACCCGGCGGCAGAGCCGACAGCAAACCCGGCAGCGCACGCCCTGCCCGTGGCGGCACGTCGGACACGCGCCCGTCGCGCGGCCCGAACACGGGCAAGCCGCCCCGGCGTTGACCCCCGAGGGACCGCGCGGGGAACTTTACCCCCGCGCGTCCGGTTGTCCCGTCACATGCAACCTGTGGGGAAACACCATGACCGAACTCATGACATTTGAAATTCTGGGCGCGCTTTCGGCGCTTGGCCTGTTGCTGGTCGCGTCGAGCCGCGCTGCGGTGCGGTGCCGCGCACCTGCGCAAAAAAGGGCTGCGTCATCGCCATCACGACCACGCTGAGCACTGGTTAAATTCCCGTGGCGGCCTTATGTAGAAGCCACTGCTGAACAAAGGACCCTCCCGGATGTCCCGACTGATCCTGATCGCGATCCTGATACTTGCCGTTCTGGTGGCCGCCAGTGCGGTGACATCGGTGTTTCGCGAGGCGCCGCGCGCGGGGGCCGATGGCGCGCCTTCGGGCACGATCCCGAAAATCTCGTTCGGTCTGCTGATGGTGGTGATGCTGGGCGTCGGCACCGGCTGGCTGGGGGCCGACTGATGGCACAGCGGTATGGTGGCAAATACAGCCCCGATGGCGGCCCCGTTGGCGGTGATGTGTCCGGCGCGTCCAGTGCCGCGCAAAAGCATGGCATCCTGCCCGCCCCTGCGCAGGTCGATCCGGCGGGGCTGCGGTCGAACCTGATGTTCCTGCCGCCGCTGGCGCTGGCGCTGACCTCGTTCGGCGGCGGTGCCGTGCCGCTTGCGACCGGGCTGGTGGGGGCCGCCATCTGGGCGCTGGCCGCCGCGCTGACCCGCGAAGGCCTGCGCGCCGAGGCCGCCTATCATGACCGCAAGATCGCGCGCCGCCCTGCGCTGCCGCGCAAGCTGGTGGCGAGCTTCGCCGTGGCGGCGGGCGCGTTTCTGGCGGGGCTGACCCATGCCTCCGATGTCGTCTCGTCGGTGATATACGGTGTGGTCGCAGGCGGGCTGCATATCGCCGCCTTCGGCATCGACCCGATGCGCGCCAAGGGCATGGAGGGCATCGACACCTTCCAGCAGGACCGCGTGGCCCGCGTGGTCGACGAGGCCGAAAGATACCTGCGCGAGATGTCCGAGGCGCTGTTGCGCGCCAATGACCGCAAGATGGAGGCGCGGCTGGCACAGTTTCAGGCCAAGGCCCGCACCCTGATCCGCACGGTCGAGGAAGACCCCCGTGATCTGACGGCGGCGCGGCGTTACCTGGGCGTCTACCTGATGGGTGCCCGCGACGCGACGATCAAGTTCGCGGACATCTACGCCCGCACCCGCGACGCCAAGGCACGCGCCAATTATGCCGCCTTGCTGGATGATCTGGAACAGAATTTCGATGCGCGCACCGAGGCGCTGCTGCTGGATGACCGCAGCGATCTGAATGTCGAGATTGACGTCCTGCGCGACCGTTTGCAGCGCGAGGGCGTTCATATTGCCCCCGACAAAAGCGCCTCTGATAAAACCGAAGAATAAATCTGAATAATTTAGGAATGACAGATATGTCCGACACAGTGCGCCAACAGGCACAAAAATCGCTGGCCGACGTCGACCAGATCAACGCGGTGATCCTGCCAGAGCCCAAAGCGGCGACCGAAGTCGTCGCGTTGAAAGACGCCGATGCCCCCGTCAGCGCCGAGATCCGCAAGCGCATGGACGAGATCGACATCACCGACACCCAGTCCATCGTCTATTTCGGATCGGGCGCGCAGGCGGAACTGCAGACCATCTCGCAGGCGATGCTGACGGACGTGCGCAACAAGGACGTGGGGCCCGCGGGCGACAGCCTGCGCAGCATCGTGACCACGATCCGCGGCTTCTCTGTGTCGGAACTGGACGTGCGCCGCGACCGGTCGTGGTGGGAAAAGCTGTTGGGGCGTGCCGCGCCCTTTGCCAAGTTCACCGCCAAGTTCGAGGATGTCCAAGGACAGATCGACAAGATCACCGACAACCTGCTGACCCACGAGCACAAGCTGCTGAAAGACATCAAGTCGCTTGATATGCTCTATGAAAAGACGCTCGATTTCTATGACGAACTCGCGCTCTACATCGCGGCGGGCGAGGCCAAGATCGAGGAGATGGACAGCGACGTGATCCCCGCCAAGGAGGCCGAGGTCAAGGCGGCGGCGGAGAACGATCAGGTGATGAAGGCGCAGGAGCTGCGCGACCTGCGCGCCGCGCGCGACGATCTGGAACGCCGGGTGCACGATCTGAAACTGACCCGCCAGGTGACGATGCAGTCGCTGCCCTCGATCCGGCTGGTGCAGGAGAACGACAAGTCGCTGGTGACCAAGATCAACTCGACCCTCGTGAACACCGTGCCCCTGTGGGAAACCCAGCTGGCGCAGGCGGTGACCATGCAGCGCAGTCTGGAGGCCGCCGCCGCCGTGCGCGACGCCAACGATCTGACCAACGAGTTGCTGACGTCGAACGCGAAGAACCTGCGCGACAGCAACAAGGTGATCCGCACCGAGATGGAGCGTGGCGTCTTTGACATCGAAGCGGTGAAACAGGCCAATGCCGACCTGATCGGCACCATTCAGGAAAGCCTGCAGATCGCCGACGAGGGCAAGACCAAACGCGCCGCCGCCGAAGCGGACCTGCAAAAGCTGGAAGCCGACCTGCGCGACACGCTGGCCTCGGCCAAGGCGCGCAAGGACGGCACCGGCGACACTTCCGGCACATCTGTTCCGGGTTAAGTCATGGGCATCGCGGCGTTACCTGACGTGCGGGGGGCAAGATGGCTTGGTGCGATGGCGCTGGGGCTGGCGTTGGTCGGCTGCGACCTGGTGGCCCCGGTGGAGCCTGTCCTGACCCCGCGCGCGCGGCCTGTGTCCGTGGCGGTGCCTGCCCCCGTGGCGCTACCCACCTCGGAGGAAAGTGCCGCCAAGCGCAGCTATCTGGCGCAGGTGCAGTCGGCGCAACTGTCCCAGGGGCTGATGCGTCAGGACGGCGGCGGGCCTGACACGCCGTTCAGCGCCGACATGCTGGCCCGCAACTTCAACCAGATCGTGTTCTACAATGAATACGGTGCGGGCAACGTCGCATCGGGCATACCGGACAGGCTGCGCCGCTGGGACGGACCGGTGCGCATGGCGGTGTCGTTCGGCCAATCGGTGCCCGCCTCGCAGCGCAGGCAGGACCGCAGCGATGTCGCAAGCTACGCCGCGCGGCTGGCGCGCGCCTCCGGCCATCCGATCGCGATGGGCAACGCCCCCAACTTCATGGTGTTCTTCGTGTCGGAAGACGAGCGCGTGCAGATGCTGACCGAAGAAGCGACTCGCATTCCGGGCATCACCGCCGCCTCGCTGGCCCCGCTGATGAACCTGGGCGATGACATCTATTGCGCCGTGGCCGCCTATGCGACCGGCCCGGACAAGTACACCTATACCGCCGCCGTCGCGGTGATCCGGTCGGAAAATCCCGATCTGATGCGCCTGAGCTGCATCCACGAAGAGCTGGCGCAGGGGCTGGGGCTGGCCAACGACAGCCCGCGTGCGCGCCCGTCGATCTTTAACGATGACGACGAATTCGCGCTGCTGACCGACCACGACGAGATGCTGCTGGGGATGCTTTATGACGACCGGCTGGACATCGGGATGAGCCTGGCCGAGGCCGAGCCGCTGGTGCGCATTCTGGCGCGCGAAAAGACGGACGGGCCGCTTTAGACCGCGCCTTTTTCCCAGTTTTTCTGGCGAGAACGACCAAGCTGTGACAGGCTGCAAGGCAACACATCAATTGCGAGGGCCACATGGGCATTTTCGATTTCCTCTCCGGCGAATTCATCGACGTCATCCACTGGACCGACAACACCCGCGACACGATGGTCTGGCGGTTCGAGCGGCATGGCCACGAGATCAAATACGGCGCCAAGCTGACCGTGCGCGAGGGTCAGGCGGCGGTTTTTGTGCACGAGGGCCAGCTGGCGGACGTGTTCACCCCCGGTCTCTACATGCTTGAGACCAACAACATGCCGATCATGACGACCCTGCAGCACTGGGATCACGGGTTCAAATCGCCCTTCAAATCCGAAGTCTATTTCGTCAACACCACCCGGTTCAACGATCTGAAGTGGGGCACCAAGAACCCGATCATCGCCCGTGATCCCGAATTTGGCCCCGTGCGCCTGCGCGCCTTCGGCACCTATTCGGTCAAGGTTTCGGACCCCGCCAAGTTCCTGCTGGAGATCGTCGGCACCGACGGCGAATTCACCATGGACGAGATCAGCTTTCAGATCCGCAACATCATCGTGCAGGAATTTTCGCGCACGCTGGCAGGTTCGGGGATTCCGGTGATGGACATGGCCGCCAATACCCGCGAGCTGGGGCAGCTGGTGGCCAAGCAGATCACGCCGGTGATCGCGGACTACGGGCTGATGCTGCCCGAGCTTTACATCGAGAACATCTCGCTTCCGCCTGCGGTCGAGGCGGTGATGGACAAACGCTCGTCGATGGGGGTGATCGGCAACCTGAACGAATACCTGCAGTTCCAGACCGCCGAGGCGATGGGCCGCGAAGGTGCAGGCGCTGCGGCGATGCAGACCGGTCTGGGCGCGGGGCTGGGCATGCAGATCGGCCAGCAGGTCGCGGGCGGTGCGGGGCCGTGGGGGGCACGGCCCCAAGGTGCGGCACCTGCGCCCGCAGCACCGCCGCCACCGCCGGTCGAACATGTCTGGCACATCGCCGAGGACGGCAAGACCGACGGTCCGTTCTCCAAGGCGCGGCTGGGCCGCATGGCGACGGAAGGCACGCTGACCCGCGAAACCTATGTGTGGACCGCAGGCCAGGACGGCTGGATGCGCGCCGAGGACGTAGGCGAGCTGGCGCAGCTGTTCACCATCCTGCCGCCGCCCCCTCCGGGAGCCTGAGGCTGACCGGGGCGCGTGGCGTGAAACTAATCCCGTCCGCCCCACGTGTCAGATGACATGACAGAGGCCCATGATATCCGCCCGCGCAAGCCGCATCTGCGCGACCGCGTCCCCTCCCGGCGGGTCGCGCTGAAATGGCTGCACTGGATCATGGTGCCTCTGTTCATCTGGTTTCTGCTGGTCCAGCCCAAGGATGTCACCCCCTTTGGTCCGCGTGCCTTTCAGGCGCATTCGATGCTGGCGCTGGTGTTCGTGTCGCTGTCGCTGGCGTGGACTGCCGATCTGATGCGGCGCGGGCTGGCCAGCCGTCCGGGTCCGAAGCTGCGCGGCTGGCTGCGCCCTGCCCACCGCTGGCTGCATCTGACGTTGATCTGGGGGCTGTTCTTCGTGGCGTTCACCGGGTTTCTGCTGGGGCTGACCTCGGCTGTGCTGCTGAAAGCGGGGGGCTTTCTGCCCATCGCGCCGCCGATGGACATGGACACCGCCAACGGGATCATTGGAACCGTGCATATCGTGCAGTTCTATGCCCTGGGCGTGGTGGCGGGCGCCATGCGCTGTTCCACATCTGGCGGCATTACCGGTTGCGCGACAACGCCTTGCGGATCATGGTGCCGGTGCGGTTTCACCGCTATCTTTAACGCCCCCGCAATCAAGCAAAAGACACCAGATGACACCCCCGACGATCAGTGGCATGGTCTGAGCCATGAGCTTTGAAGACGACCAGATGCCCCCCGCGCCCGCCGGCGAACACCGATTTCCCTGTGACGCCTGCGGTGCCGACATGCGGTTCGCGCCCGGTCAGGGCCAGCTGAAATGTGACCACTGCGGCCATGTTCAGGCGGTGGACGAGGCCGCGCCGAGGCGCGTGGCGATCCGTGAACAGGATTTCCGCGCGGCGATGGACGCCCGCCTGCCCGAGGCCGAGATCGAGGAAACCCGTGTTTCCAAGTGCCCCAATTGCGCCGCCGAGGTGGAATTCGACCCCAAGGTGCACGCCACCGAATGCCCGTTCTGCGCGACGCCCGTGGTGGCCGACACCGGCGTAAACCGCCATATCAAGCCACGCGGGGTGCTGCCGTTTGGCCTGACCGAAACCGCCGCGCGCGAGGCGATGACCGACTGGCTGGGACGGCTGTGGTTCGCGCCCAACGGTTTGCAGGACTATGCGCGCAAGGGCCGCACGATGCAGGGCATCTATGTGCCCTATTGGACCTTCGACGCGGACACCAAGACCTCGTATTCGGGCGAACGCGGCACGGTCTATTACGTCACCCGCACGGTGATGCGCGATGGCAAGCCGACGATGGTGCAAGAGGCCAAGGTGCGCTGGAACCGTGCCGCGGGCCGGGTCGCGCGGTTCTTTGACGACGTGCTGGTGCTGGCGTCGACCAGCCTGCCGAAACGTTATACCGACGGGTTGCAGCCGTGGGATCTGTCGGCGCTGGAACCCTATGCGCCGGAATATCTGGCGGGCTTTCGCGCCGAGGCCTATTCGGTCGCGCTGAAAGACGGCTATGCCGAGGCGCGCGCCCATATGGACCGGGTGATCGAGCGCGATGTGCGGTTCGACATCGGCGGCGACCGTCAGCGCATTCACCAGATGGACACCACGCTGGGCGAGGTGACGTTCAAGCACATCCTGCTGCCGGTCTGGCTGGCGGCGTACAAATATCGCGGGAATACGTACAGATTTGTCGTGAACGGGCGCACGGGCCGGGTGCAGGGCGAACGGCCCTATTCGGCGATCAAGATCACCATCGCGGTGGTGCTTGGGTTGCTGGTGGCGGGTGTTGTCGGCTTTTTTGCCGCGCAAGGTTAACAAGAGGTTCAAATGAGTGAGATCGACACCCTGAACGCGGTGCTGGACGCCCGCTACTCCTGTCGCGGCTACCTGCCCGACCCTGTGCCGCAGGCGACCGTCGAGGCGATTGTTGCTGCTGCCCAGAAGGTGCCAAGCTGGTGCAACGCGCAGCCCTGGCAGTTGACCGTGACCCGAGGTGCGGCGACCGAACGCTTTCGCGAGGCGCTTTATGCGCACGCGATGGCCAATGCGCCCGCGCCCGATCTGGAGTGGCCCGAGAAATATCGCGGCGTCTACGGTGACCGGCGTCGGGCCTGTGGCTTTCAGCTTTATAATGCCGTGGGCATCGAAAAGGGTGACCGTCCGGCGGCAGCCAAGCAGATGATGGAGAACTACCGACTGTTCGGCGCGCCGCATGTGGCGCTGGTGACTGCGCCCAAGGAGCTGGGGCCATATGGCGCGATGGACAGTGGCGGCTTTGTCACCGCGTTCACGCTGGCGGCGGCGGCACTGGGCGTGGCGTCGATTGCGCAGGCGGCGATTGCGGCCCATGCGCCGATGGTACGCGCGCATTTCGGGCTGCCCGAGGATCGCAACCTGCTGTGTGCCATATCCTTCGGCTATGCGGACCCCGATCATCCGGCCAACAGCTTTCGCACCGAACGCGCGGCGCCTGCCGACGTCATCGACTGGCAGGACTGATGCGCGCGCTGCTGCAACGGGTGACCGAGGCGTCGGTGCATGTGGACGGCGCGCTGGTGGGCCGGACTGGCCCCGGCCTGCTGATCCTGGTCTGTGCGATGCCCGAGGATGACGCCGACACGGCCCGCGCGCTGGCGCTGAAAATATCGAAGCTGCGGCTGTTCAAGGACGAGGCGGGCAAGATGAACCTGTCGGTGCTGCAGGTCGGCGGCTCGGCCCTGGTGGTCAGCCAGTTCACGCTGGCGGCTGATACGTCGCGCGGCAACCGTCCGGGATTTTCGGGGGCGGCGAAACCGGATCGGGCGGAGGCGTTGTATCTGCAGTTCGCGCAAGACCTGCGCGATCTCGGGGTCGCCACGCAGACCGGGCAATTCGGTGCGGATATGGCCGTCAGCCTGACCAACGACGGGCCGGTGACCGTGTGGCTGGATACGGCGGATTAGGGGCGGATCAGAGGCTGAAAAACGCCGCGGGGGTGGTTAGGCCGCTTGCCTTCCACCCCTCACGTGCCTGCCAGTCTGATGTGCCGCGCGCCGATGTCGGCGCGGGCGAATTTTGCCTGTATCGGATTGAATAATATGAGACTTTGCCGCTCGCCCACAGTTCTGCAGGCGGCACGAAAGTACCAGTTTACACCATCCGGGGCCCCTCACCTGCCCATCTGATGCGGGCGTTTGTCGTGATTTGCGGAACCTGAGGTGATTCTAACCGAATCATGATTCGGCGCATAGAGCCTTTTTCACTTTTCTCGGTCTTCTTTGGTGGCCTGCCCGCACGGCAGGGTCTAGGCTTTGCGCAAATGCTCAAAGCTGAAGGACGCCATGACATCCCTTGCAGATCTTTGGCACATCGGCGTCGATGCGGTGGGCGGCGACGCCAGTGTCCGCCGCGCGTTGGATGCGCAGCCGATCCCGAAGCCCGACCGGATCATCGCCGTGGGCAAGGCCGCGACCGCGATGGCAAGCGCCGCGGCATCGGTGTTTCCCGACGTGCCGGTTCTGATCGTCACCAAGGACGGGCACGCGAGCGGCGCGCCGCCCCACGGGCAGGTGATCGAAGCGGCCCATCCGGTGCCCAATACCGCAAGCCTGCGGGCCGGCGCGGCGATCCTGGACGCGGTGCAGACCTGCGGGCCGCATCTGCTGATGCTGGTCTCGGGCGGGGCATCATCGCTGGCCGAGGTGCTGGAGGACGGGCTGACGCTGGAAGATCTGGCGCGGCGCACGCAAGAGAAGCTGGCCTCGGGCGCGGATATCCATGCGATCAACCAGATGCGGCGCGGGCTGTCGCGGATCAAGGGCGGCAAGCTCCTGGGGGCCTTTGGCGGGGCGCGTGTCACCACGCTGGCGATTTCGGACGTCGAGGGGGACAGTCTGGGGGTTATCGGGTCGGGCATCGGGGATGCGCCTGAAAATGCGGCATTTGCCCATGATGCGCGCATCGTCGCATCGAACGCCATCGCCCGCGATGCCGTCGCACAGGCGGCGGGGGATGATTTGCGCGGCAATTCCGAGACGCTTTACGATGACGTCACGGCACTGGCCCCGCGCATCGCCGCCGCGCTGAAAACGGCGGAACCGGGCCTGCATGTGATCGGCGGCGAGCCGACCGTGATCCTGCCCGAGAACCCCGGTCTGGGCGGGCGCAACATGATGCTGGCGCTGCTGCTGGCGCGCGAAATCGCGGGGCGTGACGATCTGGAAATCCTTGTTGCGGGCACCGACGGGTCGGACGGGCCGACCGACGCCGCCGGGGCGGTGGTGGACGGGCAGACGTGGGCGCCGAGCGGACAAAAAGCCATCGAAACCGCAGCGCCATATGACTGGCTGGAGGCGCGCGGTGCGCTGCTGAAACCGGGGCCTACGGGCACCAACGTGATGGACCTGCTGATTGCACGCAAAACATGAATGCCGCCCCATCACCTTGACATCCGCGCCCAGACAGGAAAATCAACGCCCATGAGCGACGCATCCAACGCCCCCCGCGACATTACCGAAGACCCCGACCACGCGATCACCATGTCGGACGGCACCCGCCTGTCGGCGCGCCTGTGGCGCCCGAAGGACGAGAGCGAACAGGTCCCGGCCATTCTGGAATTCCTGCCCTATCGCAAACGCGACGGCACCTGCGCACGCGATGCGCTGACCCACCCGTATTTCGCAGGCCACGGCTATGCCTGCGCGCGCGTCGACATGCGCGGCAACGGGGACAGCGAAGGCATCATGGAAGACGAGTACAGCCAGCAGGAGCTGGACGATGCGGTCGAGGTGATCCGCCATCTGGCGTCGCAGCCGTGGTGCAACGGCAATGTCGGCATGATGGGGATCAGCTGGGGCGGCTTCAATTCCCTGCAGGTGGCGGCGATGACCCCGCCCGAGCTGAAGGCGATCATCACCCTGTGCTCGACCGTCGACCGCTTTGCCGATGACATCCACTACAAGGGCGGCAACCTCTTGAACGAGAACCTCGGCTGGGGGGCGACGATGTGGTCCTATTCCAGCCGCGCGCCCGACCCTGCCCTGCGCCCCGACTGGCGCGAGATGTGGCTAGAGCGGCTGGAGGCGGAACCGTTTCTGCCGTCGCTCTGGCTGCGTCACCAGCGGCGCGACAGCTATTGGGAACATGGCAGCGTCTGCGAAAGCTATGACACGATCAAGGCCAAGGTTCTGGCCGTGGGCGGCTGGGGCGACAGCTACAAGAACACGGTGCCGCTGATCCTGCGCAATATCCCCGGATCCAAGGGGATCATCGGCCCGTGGACGCACAAGTACCCGCATTTCGCCGTGCCCGAACCGCGCATCGGCTTTCTGCAAGAGGCGTTGCGCTGGTGGGACCGCTGGCTGAAGGACATCGACACCGGCGTCGAGGATGACCCCGATTACCGCGCCTATCTGATGGACGGCGTGCGCCCGGCCACATGGTACACCGAGCGTCCGGGGCGCTGGGTGACGCAAGACGCAGCCGTTGCGGGCCGCGAGACAATGCACGAGGCCCCCGTGACCAACCGCGATTTCTGGCTGGGCGACGGGGTGCTGAGCCCCGATCCGGACGTGGCCGACACCCGGGTGCAATCGCCCGCCGATACCGGTGCGGACGGCGGGGAATATTGCGCGATCTGGCTGGGACCGGAAATGCCCGGCGACCAGCGGCGCGACGATGCGCTGTCTGCGACGTGGACCTCGGCCCCGCTGGATGCCGATATGGACATCCTCGGCGCGCCGACGCTGGAGATCAGCCTGCGCAGCGATGCGCCGCAGGCGCAGCTGGCGGTGCGTCTGTGCCATGTGCACCCTGATGGCGCATCAACGCGGATCACCTATGGCGTGCTGAACCTGAGCCACCGCGACAGCGCGTCGGACCCCGCCGCGATGCCGGTGGATCAAGACCAGTTCGTGACGCTGAAGCTGGACCATGTGGGGTACAAGCTGCCCAAGGGCCACCGCCTGCGGGTGTCGGTCTCGACCGCCTATTGGCCGTTGCTCTGGCCCGCGCCCACGGCGGCGGCGGTTCACATTCAGCGCGCGCAACTGGGCGTGCTGCTGCACCAGCCGCGCCCCGAGGACCGCACCGTATCCTTTGCGCCCCCCGCCGCCGCCGAGCCGTGGGAAGTGGAGGAGCTGCGCCCGGAACACCATGTGCGCAGGCAGGAGACCGATATGGTCAGCGGCGTCACGACGCTGGTGATCGAGGATGATTTCGGCAAGCTGCGCGACAGCGACCACGGGCTGATCAACGGATCTGTGGCGCGCGAACGCTGGTCGATCCACCCTGACGATCCGCTGAGCGCGCGCGGCACCTGCCACTGGACCGACGAGATCGAGCGTGACGACATCCGCCTGCGCACCGAGACCCGCTGCGAGATGTGGTCGGATGCGACAAGCTTCTACCTGACGGCGAAAGTCGAAGCATATGAAAATGACACATTGATATACGACAAGTCATTGGAGGACTGCATACCGCGTGATCACCTTTGATCACACAGCGGCTTGGCGCGGGAATAAGTCTTGCGACAATGCCACAAATGCGCAACGTTGACTCTGTAGTCAATAATAACGCGCGCAAAAGTCGGGCGACTGGCTGGATTGCGCGAAAGCGTAAAAACAACTCAAAGGGAGACCTGAAGATGAATGAACAACTGCAACATATGACCGGCGAAGTCGCCAAGGGCCGCATGACGCGCCGCGAATTCGTGGGCCGCGCCGCGGCCTTGGGCGTGTCGGCGGTTGCCGCCAACGCGATGCTGGCAGGCCACGCACAGGCCGCCGCACATGAAGCGCCCAAGCGGGGCGGCATGATCAAGATCGGCTCGTCGGGCGGCGAATCCACCAACACCCAAGACCCGGCCCTGACCGCGTCCGAAGTGCCGCTGAACAACCTTTATGCCTGGGGTGAAACCCTGCTGGACGTCGATCCCGAAGGCAAGATCGACTACCGCATGGCCGAAAGCGTCGAAGCCTCGGCAGATGCGCAGCAGTGGGTGTTCAAGATCCGCAAGGGCATCCCGTTCTCGAACGGCAAGGAAATGACCGCCGAAGACGTGCTGAAAACCATGCAGCGCCATTCGAACGAGGAAAGCAAATCGGGTGCCCTGGGCATCATGAAGGGCATCGCCAACATGAAAGTGGACGGCGACAACTTTATCGTCGATCTGGAATCGCCCAACGCCGACCTGCCGTTCCTGATGGCCGACTATCACCTGATCATCCAGCCCGATGGCGGCATGGACAATCCCGGTGCGGCAATCGGCACCGGCGCCTATACGCTGGAAATCGACGAGCCCGGCGTGCGCCACGCGTTCAAGCGCCGTGACGATTTCTGGGATGCGGAAAACCGTGGTTTTGCCGACGAAGTCGAAATTCTGGTGCTGAACGATGCCACCGCGCGGACGGCGGCGCTGCAATCGGGTCAGGTTCACGCGATCAACCGCGTCGATCCCAAGGTCGCCAGCCTGCTGGACCGCGCACCGAACCTGTCGGTGCAATCGTCCTCGGGTCGCGGCCACTATGTGTTCATCGCGCATATCGACACCGCCCCCTTCGACAACAACGAACTGCGTCTGGCGCTGAAATACGCGGTCAACCGCGAAGAGCTGGTCGACAAGATCCTGCGCGGCTATGGCTCGATCGGCAACGACTTCCCGATCAACGCGTCCTACCCGCTGTTCGACGCGTCGATCCCGCAGCGCGAGCATTCGCTGGAAAAGGCGAAAGAGCATTACGCGGCCTCGGGTCACGATGGCAGCCCCATCATCCTGCGCGTGTCCGACGGTGCCTTCCCCGGTGCGGTCGATGCCGCATCGCTGTTCCAGCAGTCGGCCCAGGCGGCCGGTATCCCGCTGGAGATCAAGCGCGAGCCGAACGACGGTTACTGGTCGGAAGTCTGGAACGTGCAACCGTTCTGCGCCTCCTACTGGGGTGGCCGTCCGGTGCAGGACCAGATGTATTCGACAGCCTATCTGTCGACCGCAGACTGGAACGACACCCGCTGGAAACGTCCCGAGTTCGACGCCATGCTGAACGAGGCCAAGGCCGAGCTGGACGACGCGAAGCGCAAGGCGATCTATTCCGAAATGGGCCAGATGCTGCGCAACGAAGGCGGTCTGATCCTGCCGATGTTCAACGACTTCGTGAACGGCGTCAGCAACGATCTGGGCGGCTGGATCAACGACCCGAACGGCGAGATGATGTCGAACCAGGCGGCGATCAAATGCTGGCTGAAGTCGGCTTGAGGGCGCATATCAGATGCACCCCGTACTGAAACTGATTGCCCAGCGCTTAGCGCTGGGCGTCATTTTGCTCCTTGCGGCCTCGGTCCTGATCTTTGTTGGCACCACGATCCTTCCGGGCGACGTCGCGCAATCCATATTGGGACAGTCCGCCACGCCCCAATCCCTGGCCAACCTTCGTGCCGAACTGGGACTGAACGACCCTCCTGTTACCCGCTATTTCGCCTGGCTGGGCGGCGTGTTGCAGGGCGATCTGGGCACCGCGCTGACCAACGGGCGCGACATTGCCGAAAGCCTTGGCTACCGTTTCCGCAACACCATGTTCCTGGCCTTCTGGGCCGCCATCATCTCTGTCCCGCTGGCCATCTTGCTGGGCCTGACCGCGGTACGCTACCGCGACCGCTGGCCGGACAAGCTGATTTCGGCGATTACGCTCACATCCATTTCCATCCCTGAATTCCTGATCGGCTACGTCCTGATGTTCTACGTGGGCGTCAAGCTGGGCTGGGCCCCGTCGGCTGCATTGATCAACGATTCCATGACCCTGGGGCAAAAGCTGAACACCATCGCCCTGCCCGTGACGGTGCTTACGCTGGTGGTTCTGGCGCATATGATGCGCATGACCCGTGCCGCGATCCTGAACGTGATGCAATCGGCCTATATCGAAACCGCCGAACTGAAGGGCCTGAGCGTGTTCGAAGTGATCCGCAAGCACGCCTTTCCCAATGCCATCGCCCCCATCGTAAACGTGGTGATGCTGAACCTGGCCTATCTGGTGGTCGGCGTCGTCGTGATCGAGGTGGTGTTCACCTATCCCGGCATGGGGCAATATCTGGTCGACCACGTGTCCAAGCGCGACGTGCCGGTGGTGCAGGCCTGCGGGCTGATCTTTGCCGCCGTCTACATCCTGCTGAACATGGTAGCGGACATCGTCTCGATCCTGGCGAACCCAAGACTGAGGCATCCGAAATGACTTTTACCCCTGACACCACCGCAAAACTCAGTCGGTCCAAGCGGGGGGCAGTCTGATGCGCATACCCCTTGCTGCCCTGATCGGGCTGTTCTTCACCGCGACCTATTTCCTGATGGCGATCTTTGCGCCCTGGATTGCACCCTATGGCATGGCCGAAGTTGTCGGCGACGTCTGGGAGCCCTCGTCCGCCGAGCATCTGCTGGGCACCGACACCATCGGGCGCGACCTGCTCAGCCGGATGATCTATGGCGGGCGCACCACGATCTTCATCGCCACGATGGCCACGGCACTGTCGTTCATCACCGGATCGGTGCTGGGCTTTGCCGCCGCCGTCATGGGGGGCTGGCCCGACCAGCTGTTGTCGCGCTTTGTCGATCTGATCATGTCGATCCCCTCGCTGATCTTCGCGCTGGTGGTCCTGTCGGTGATGCCGGTGACCATTCCGGTGCTGATCGTCGTCATGGGCCTGCTGGACAGCACGCGCGTCTACCGCCTTGCCCGTGCGGTCGCGGTGGACATCACCGTGATGGACTATGTCGAAGCGGCGCGTCTGCGCGGCGAAAAACTGGTCTGGATCATCTTCCGCGAGGTTCTGCCCAACGCCCTGTCGCCGCTGGTGGCTGAAATGGGCCTGCGGTTCATCTTCGCGGTTCTGTTCGTCTCGACGCTGTCGTTCCTTGGCCTGGGCGTGCAACCGCCCGAAGCCGACTGGGGCGGCATCGTGAAGGAGAACAAGGACGGTATCGTCTATGGCATCGGCGCGGCGCTTTATCCGGCGGTGGCGATTGCAACGCTGGCGATCAGCGTCAACCTGGTGGCCGACTGGGTCCTGAACCGAACCACTTCACTGAAAGGGGGCCGGGGATGAGCGAACCTCTGGTAAGAGTCCGCGGACTGAAAATTGGCGCCACGGTCTATCCGCCGGGAGAAAAGCCGCATGACATCGAAATCGTGCACGGGGTCGATTTCGATCTTCAGGCGGGCGAGGTTCTGGGGCTGATCGGCGAGTCCGGTGCGGGCAAGTCCACCATCGGCCTTGCCACGATGGCCTACGGGCGTGGCGGTGTCGAACTGACGGGCGGCGAGGTCTGGGTCAATGGCCGCGACCTGCTGCAGGCCAGGACGCGCGACATCCGGCGTCTGCGCGGCGCCGAGGTCACCTATGTCTCGCAATCGGCGGCGGCGTCGTTCAACCCGGCCAAGAAGATCATGGAGCAGGTGACCGAGGCGGCGATCAGCCAGGGCAAGTTCAGCAAGAAGGACGCCGAAGCGCGCGCCGTCGATCTGTTCAAGTCGCTTGGCCTGCCCGACCCCGAAACCATCGGCAACCGCTTTCCGCACCAGGTGTCGGGCGGGCAGTTGCAGCGGTGCATGACGGCGCTGGCGCTGTGCCCGCAACCCGATCTGGTGGTCTTTGACGAGCCGACCACCGCGCTGGACGTGACCACGCAGATCGACGTTCTGAAAGCGATCAAGGACGCGATTGCGGTGACGGGTGTGGCCGCGCTCTATATCACGCACGATCTGGCCGTGGTGGCGCAGGTGGCCGATCACATCATGGTGCTGCGTCAGGGGGATATGGTCGAATACGGCACCACCGACCAGATCATCAACCACCCGCAGGAAGAGTACACGCAGGCGCTGGTGTCGGTCCGTTCGATCAAGCACATCGAGAAGGAACCCACCGACGAGGCGGTTTTGCGGGTCGAGAACATCACCGCGCGCTACAAGGGCACCAGTTTCGACGTGCTCAAGGACATCAACGTGGAACTGCACCCCGGTCAAACGCTGGCCGTGGTCGGGGAAAGTGGGTCGGGCAAGTCGACGCTGGCGCGGGTGATCACCGGCCTGCTGCCGCCGTCTTCGGGCAACATCCACTTTGCCGGACGCGATCTGCCGCCTGCCCTGCCGCAGCGCCCGCGTGACGACCTGCGCGAGTTGCAGATGATCTATCAGATGGCGGATACCGCGATGAACCCGCGCCAGACGGTCGGCACGATCATCGGACGCCCGCTTGAGTTCTACTTTGGCCTCAAGGGGCGCGAAAAGCAGACCCGGATTCAGGAACTGCTGGACGAGATCGAACTGGGTGAGGGGTTTCAGGACCGCTATCCGGCGGAACTGTCCGGTGGGCAGAAACAACGGGTGTGCATCGCGCGCGCACTGGCGGCCAAGCCCAAGCTGATCATCTGCGACGAGGTCACCTCGGCGCTCGATCCGCTGGTGGCGGATGGTATCCTGAAACTGCTGCTGAAGCTGCAAAAGGTCGAGGATGTCGCCTATCTGTTCATCACGCATGATCTGGCGACGGTGCGCGCCATCGCGGACAGCATCGCGGTGATGTATCAGGGCAAGGTCGTGCGCTACGGGTCGAAGTCCGAAGTGCTGTCGCCGCCCTTCGACGCCTATACCGACCTGCTGCTCAGCTCGGTCCCCGAGATGAAGATCGGCTGGCTGGAAGAGGTGATCGAACACCGCCGCATGGAAAGCGCCGGGAACTGATCCGGGCTGCAGGGCGCCACGCTGCGCCCTGCCCCTACGCCTGTGCTTAATCGGCGGTCAGCGTCACCAGCGGCTCGAAGCCGCCCCACATCATCCGCATCCCGTCGAAGGGCATCTCGGGCATGTCCTTCATGCGCGGATCGTTCATCATCGCCTCGAAGCCCTTGTCGGCGCTCGCCTTGTCGGGCCATGTCATCCACGAGAACACCACGGCCTCGCCCTCTTCGCGTTTGACCGCCATGGGGAACGAGGTCACCTTGCCGTCGGGCGTGTCGACGCCCCAGTTTTCCTGCACCGACAAGCAACCGTATTCCTTGAAGATATCCCACGCCGCTTCGGTCATCGCCTTGTAGGCCGCCTTGTTCTTTTCCGGCACCGCCAGCAGAAATCCAGACACATATGACATCACGTCACCTCCCTTGCTTAGATTCGCTTATCAGATTGACATGAGTTTAGGTTGATATCAACTTATATGCATGATGGACCCATCCCTTCCCCTTTCCGTGACCCATGAAGTGCGCGAAAGATGCCTGTGCCTGCATGTTCAGCGGGCTGCGCGGGTGCTGGCGCGGCGCTTTGACGAGGCCTTGCGCCCGTTCGGCGTCACCAATGGGCAGTTTTCACTGATGATGTCGCTGAACCGCCCCGTCGGGCCTCGGATCAGTGATCTGGTGCCGTTTCTGGGCATGGACCGCACGACGCTGACGGCGGCGCTGAAACCGTTGGAGCGTCGCGGGCTGGTTGTGTCCGATCCGGATGAGGCCGACCGCCGTGCGCGGCGTCTGCGGTTGACCGATGCGGGGCGCGCGCTGTTGGCTGAGGCGTTGCCTGCGTGGCGGGCCACGCATGACGCGGTGGATGCGGCGCTGAAGCCTGTCAATCCGCAAGACCTGCGTGACGGGTTGATGGCGCTGGTGACGGACTAACGGCACCCTCGGGCGGGCCTGCCATTGATCGCATTGCGTCCCGTGCTGCGATCCGGTCATATGGGCCGCAAAACAGGGAGACCCTCATGGACAAGAAACTGTTGCTGATCATTCTGGACGGCGTGCCATGGCGCAACTGGCGGCGGCTGTTCGGCAATCTGGAAGGCTGGGTCGACAGCGGCGATGCCCGCGTGTGGAAACTGCGCGCGGTGCTGCCGTCGATTTCGGCGTCGTGCTATGCGTCGATCCACACCGGCGTCGCCCCTGCCGAACATGGCTGCACCGGCAACGGCAACGTGTTCCGGCTGTCGCATCCGGACGTGTTCTCGTCCACCCGCGCGGCGGGCGGTATCACGGGGGCTGTCGCGCACAGCTTCTGGTCGGAGTTCTTTAACCGCCACCCGTTCGATTACGTCCGCGACATCGAATATGACGAGGCGGACAGCGACACCATCAACCATGGCCGGTTCCACACGATGACGGGCTATGGGCACAACAACCAGATGACGCCCTCGGACGTCGATCTGTTCGGCACGCTGACGAACCTGTGCCTGCGTTTCGGGCTGAACTATGGCATGTTGCACACCTGTACGCTGGACAGCATGGGGCATCGGTTTTTCCACGATTGCCAGGAGATGGACAGCGCCTGTTTCATCATGGACGAGATGCTGGCACCGTTCATCCCCAAGTGGCGTGCGATGGGCTATGAGGTGATCGTGACCGCCGACCACGGACAGGACGAGCGGGGCCACCACGGCGGGCGCGGGCCCCTGCAGCAAGAGGCGGCGCTGTATTATTTCGGGGATGCCGAAGGGCCGCACGAGGACACTGTGATCGACCAGTTGCAGCTGGCACCGACGATCCTGTCGCGGCTGGGCGCTACAATCCCCGACACGATGAAGGCGAAACCGTTCCTGACGTGATCTGACCCCGCGGGTCAGTCCAGATCGGTGATCTGACCCGCGCGCAGCAAGGTCAGCGCCTGGATCATCCGCGCAAAGCTGGTCGCGGCACGCTTTGACATGTGCCGCGCCCGCAGGTGAGCGTGGACCAGCCCCGCCTCTTCGATCCAGACGGCACGGCCGCCTGCGGCCTGGATGGCATCGCGGTAGGCTTCGCCGTCGCTGGACAGCGGATCGAACTCGGCCGTCAGCACCACGACGGGTGGCAGGCCTGAAAAGTCGGTGTCCTGCAAGGGCGCAAAACGCGGATCGCCCGTGCGGTCCTGCCCGCCGGAACGCAGGGTCTGGTAGAAGTCCATGTCGCGCACGCTGAGGCCCGGCGCATCGGCATGGGTGACATAGCTGCCGCGCGTGCGGTCGCCGCCGAGGCCGGGATAGATCAACAGGCTGCCCGAAATGCGCCCGGTGATGCGGCCTCGCGCATGGTGGGCGATGGCCGCGACCAGATTGCCGCCCGCGCTGTCGCCGCAGAGCACCACGGGGCCTGTGGTTTCGGCACAGATTGCCTCAAAGGCCGCCCATGCGTCGTCGAAACCGCCGGGAAAGGGGCGCTCGGGTGACAGGCCGTAGTCAACCGCGATCACCTGCATCCCCGTGCCTGCGCAAAACTCGGCGCAGATGCTGTCGTGGCTGTCCAGACCGCCGACGACAAAGCCGCCGCCGTGGCAGAAGAACACGGTGCCCGCAACCGGATCGCTGCGGGTGTAGACGCGGCAGGGCACATCGCCAAAGCTGCGGTCTTGTGCCGTCACGCTGTCGGGGTACCCTGCGTCGAAATCAGCGCACATGGCGTCATAGACGCGGCGCTGATCCGCGACGGTCAGATCCACCGCGTCGGGCGGATAATGCAGTTCGGTCCGCGCCATGAAGGCACGGACCTCGTCGTCCATAAGCTGATCGTAATCGGGCAAGGTCTATTCCGCCGCGACGCTCTGGTTTTCCAGCTCCCAGCCCTGGATGAAGGCACCCAGAACTTCGCCGATCTTTTCGGGCGTGTCGCCATTGGCCTCGACCTGTGCGGTCAGCCCGCGTTTCTTGTGATCGACCACGGATGTCACCCGCGCCTTCAGCCCGGCATCGGAGAGCGCCGCGTTGTAGACCCGCGTGATCGCGTTCTTGCGCAGATCGGGTTTGAACACCTTGCCCACCGCCGTCTTGGGCAGCTCGTCCAGGATGGTCATGTGCTTGGGGTGTGCCGCGCGTTCGTGCACGTGTTTCTTGCAATAGGCCATCAGCTCGTCTTCGGTCACGTCCGCGCCTTCGACCAATTCGACATAGGCGCATGGCACCTCGCCCGAGTGGGCATCGGGCTGGCCGATGGCACCGGCAAAGGCCACGGCCTTGTGGCCCTGCAACGCATCCTCGATCTCGGCTGGGTCGATGTTGTGACCGCCGCGAATGATCAGGTCCTTGGCGCGGCCCGTGATCCACAGATAGCCGTCGGCATCCATCCGCCCCAGATCGCCCGAGCGCAGGTGCGTGCCGTTGTAGAACAGATCCTTGTTCTTGTCGGCTTCGGTATAGGTGTGGCCGGTGTAGACGCCGGGGTTGGAAATGCAGATCTCGCCGATCTCGTCGACCGCGCATTCCAGCGGGCCATCGTTGGTCTGCTTGATGATCTTGACATCCGTATAGGGGAACGGAATGCCGATGCTGCCGATCTTCTTCATCCCGTCGACGGGGTTGCCGGAAATCAGGCAGGTCGCCTCGGTCATGCCGTAGCCTTCGACGATGGTGACGCCGGTGGCTTCCTCGAAGCGCTTGAACAGCTCCTTGGGCAGGGGTGCAGAGCCGGAGAACGCGGTTTTCACCGTGCTGACATCGGCGTTGATCGGGCGCTGCATCATCGCGGCAAGGGCGGTGGGCACCGACACGATGAAGGTGATCTTCCAGCGTTCGGTCAGCTTCCAGATGTTGTCGAAGACGCCTTCGCCGCGATAGCCCTGCGGCGTCGGGAACACCACATGCGCGCCGCTGAACACGGCGCCCATCAGGATCACATGCACCGCCATGACGTGAAACAGCGGCAGCGGGCAGAGCAGCACGTCTTCTTCGTTCAGCAGCAGCTCGCCGCCGACCCAGCCGTTGTAGACCAGCCCCGAATAGAGGTGCTGCGCCACCTTGGGCATGCCGGTGGTGCCGCCGGTGTGGAAATAGCAGGCAACGCGGTCTTCCTGCACATCCTCGAAGTCGAGGCTGGTGTTGTGCTTTTTCATCTCGGCGTTGAAGTTCAGGTAATCGGCATGGCTTGCCTTGCCCGCCTTGGGCCGGATCAGCGGAATGATCCACGATTTCGGCGGCGTCACGTAGCGCAGCAGGTCAACCTCGAGCACGGTCTTGACGTTCGGCGCATGCTCCACGGCCTCGGCCACCTTTTCGGCCACGTCGGTCTTGGGAAAGGCACGCAGGGTGACGACGACCTTGGCCCCGGTCTCGCGCAGGATCGACGCGATCTGCTCGGGGTCCAGAAGCGGGTTGATCGGGTTGACGATGCCCGCGGTCGCACCGCCCAGCATGGTCAGGATCGCCTCGTTGCAGTTGGGCAGAACGTAGGCCACGACATCCTTTGGGCCGACGCCAAGGGCGCGCAGCATGTTCGCGGTCTGGGCGGTCTTGGCCTTGAGCTCGGTCCAGGTGAGTGTCTCGGCCTTGTCCTTTGGCCCCGAGAAAATCTGGTAGCTTACGGCCTTGTGGTTCGGAAACTTTGCGGTGGTGTCGCTGAGCATCCCGAACAGCGTGACCGGCAGATCGCGTTTCGCCCAGGGGCCTTCGGCCTCGATGCGTGCGCGGTCCTTCAACCCTTCGTATTTCATGGTGTATCCTCCCTGATACCGCCGCTGACCGGCGACTTTTCCCTTGATGGAACAGGATGGTGTGGAATCCGGCGATGCGCAAGTAAATCAGGCGAAAACGCAGCCATGGTGGACGCAGCGTAAGCCGCGCAGCCCCTTAAGCGGACCGGTCTGAAGAGGCCTCAGGCGCTGATCACATCGCCGGTGAATTGCAGCTTGGCCAGCCGCGCGTACAGCCCGCCTTCGGCCACCAGTTCGTCGTGGGTGCCCACGGCCACGATCCGGCCCTGTTCCAGCACCACGATGCGGTCGGCTTTCTTGACTGTGGCCAGACGGTGCGCAACGATCAGCGTGGTACGCCCGTGGCTGAGCGTCTCGAAGGCCGCCTGCACCGCGCGTTCGCTTTCGGCATCGAGCGCGCTGGTGGCCTCGTCCAGCAAAAGCACCGGCGCGTCGCGCAGGATGGCGCGGGCGATGGCGATGCGCTGCTTTTGCCCGCCCGACAGCATCACGCCGCGCTCGCCCAGATAGGCGTCATAGCCATCGGGCAGCGCGGTGATGAAGTCATGCGCCGCTGCCGCCTTGGCTGCCGCGACGATCTCGTCCTCGGACGCGCCGGGACGGCCAAAGCCGATGTTGTCGCGCGCCGAGGTGGCGAAGATCACCGGGTCCTGCGGCACCAGCGCGATATGGCGGCGAAATCCGTCGCGGCTGAGCGTGCTGAGGTCCACGCCGTCGATCATGATGCGGCCCGACTGCGGCTCGTAAAAGCGCAGCAGCATCTGGATGATCGTCGTCTTGCCCGCACCGGACGGTCCGACAAAAGCCACGGTCTCGCCGGGCGCGATGTCGACGCTGACATGGTCCAACGCCGAGATGTCGGGGCGCGATGGATAGCTGAACGAGACATCCTCGAAGCTGATGCGCCCCTGCACCGGTGTCGGCAGTGCGGCAGCGTCGGTCGCGTCCTGCACACTGTCCTCGACGGTCAGCAGCTCGACCAGCCGTTCAGTGGCGCCCGCCGCACGCTGCAATTCGCCCCAGATCTCGGACAGCGCCGCGACGCCGCCCGCGACCATGACCGCGTAGATCACGAACTGGATCAACGCGCCCGACGACATCGCACCCGCGCGCACGTCATTGGCCCCGATCCACAGCACGCCCACGACGCCCGCAAAGACCAGAAAGATCACGATCACGGTCATCAGCGCCCGCGTGCGAATGCGCCGCCCCGCTGCCTCAAAGCTGCGCTCGGTCACCTCGCTGAACTGGGTGCGGGTTGTTGCCTCCTGGGTGAAGGCCTGCACGGTCTGCACGGCCCCCAGCGCTTCGGAGGCGCTGCCCGACGACGCGGCGATCCAGTCCTGGTTTTCGCGGCTTATCACCCGCAACCGACGCCCCAGCACCAGAATGGGGATGACCACGGCGGGCACGATCAGCAGCACCAGCCCGGTCAGCTTGGCCGAGGTCAGCAGCATCAGCACCAGACCGCCCGAAAAGATCAGCATGTTGCGCAGGGCGATCGACGCGCTGGACCCGATCACGCTGAGGATCAGCGTGGTGTCGGTGGTGATCCGGCTGAGCACCTCGCCGGTCATGATCTTTTCATAGAACGCGGGGCTCATCCCGATCACGCGGTCGAACACCGCCTTGCGGATGTCTGCCACGACCCGTTCGCCCAGCTTGGTGACCAGCGCGTAGCGCAGGGCGGTCCCCACGGCGAGCAGCCCGGCGATGCCCAGCGCCGCCAGAAAATACTGGTCCAGCAGTGCGGCGTCTTCGGTGCGGAAGTTGTCGACCACGCGGCGCACCGCCAGCGGCAGGGTCAGCGACACCACGGCCGTCAGCACCAACGCGCCAATCGCGGCCACCAGCAGGGTCCGGTAGGGCGTCACGAAGGGCCACAATGCCGCCAGCGCGCCGATCTGCCTGGAGGTCGCACGCTGGTCATCAGCCTTGCCGGGATGTTGGGGAGTTGCGGTCTGCGGGGTCTGCTCGGCCATAACGGTTCCTGAATTCACTTCGCGCAGACTTGTGGCGGCTGCGCGCCACGGGGTCAATGCGACAATGGCCCCCGCTTTGGGCGCAGGTCAGCGTATCAGGGAGGGAGATTGGAGCGGGCGGCGGGAATCGAACCCGCGTCATTAGCTTGGAAGGCTAAGGTCTTACCACTACACAACGCCCGCGCAGTAGGGGTTAGGTATGACATGGGCGGCGCAAGGTCAAGAAGACGCGCGGCGGTGAATGGCACAAAATGGCGCGTGACCCTGCCGCCTGCGGCACCCTGCCCCAGCTTCGGTCGGCGCAGGCTCAGACGGAGACGCCGCGCAGCACCGCGGCCTTGGGGATCTCGCTTTTGGACCCTTCCAACACCACGGAGCCGCGCCGCAGCACCACGAAACGGTCGGCCAGGTCATAGGCAAATTCAAAATACTGCTCGACCAGCACGATCGCCATGTCGCCCTGATCGCGCAGCAGGCGGATCACATGGCCGATCTGCTGGATGATGTTGGGTTGGATGCCCTCGGTCGGTTCGTCCAGCAGCAACAGCTTTGGCTTGGTGATCAGCGCGCGCGCGATGGCCAGTTGCTGTTGCTGGCCGCCCGACAGATCGCCGCCGCGCCGGGCGGTCATGTCTTTCAGCACAGGAAACAGGTCGTAGATGTGGTCGGGGATGACGTGTTCCTCGGGCGGCAGGCAGACAAAGCCGGTCTCGAGGTTCTCTTTCACCGTCATCAGCGGGAAAATCTCGCGGCCCTGCGGGACGTAGGCCACGCCCAGATGCGCCAGCTTGTGCGCGGGCAGCACCGGCAGGTCCTGCCCGTCCAGCGACAGGGTGCCCGCGCTGCGCGGATGGGTGCCCGAGATCGCCTTGATCAGGCTGGTCTTGCCCACGCCGTTGGTGCCCATCACGCAGGTGACTTCGCCCATGGCGGCCTGCATCGAAATCCCGTTCAGGATCTGGCTGTGGCCGTAATGCAGGGTCAGATCGGTCAAGCTCAGCATGTTCAGCGCCCCAGATAGACGTCGATGACGTTTTGATTGGATGTAACGTGGTCCAGCGATCCTTCGGCCAGGACCGATCCCTCGTGCAGCACGGTGACCTTGCAGTTGAGGCGGCGCACGAACTCCATGTCGTGTTCCACGACGACGACGGCGCGTGTCTTCGCGGCCTCGACCAGAATGTCGGTGGTCTTTTCGCGCTCTTCCGGGGTCATGCCGGCGGCAGGCTCGTCGACCAGCAGCAGACGCGGTTCCTGCGCCAGAAGGATGCCGATTTCGAGCCATTGCTTTTGCCCGTGGCTGAGTTCGCCCGACTTGCGCAGCAGCGCGTCGCCCAGTCCGATGTCATCCGCCAGCGTGGCGACCTTGGCCAGATCCTCCTCGGAGGGGCGATAGGACAGCACCGGGAACCAGCCGCGCGGTTTCTTCAGCGCCATCAGCAGGTTTTCCTGCACGCTTTGATCCTCGAACACCGTGGGTTTCTGGAACTTGCGGCCCACGCCCGCCTGCGCGATCTTCGCTTCGGACATCTTCAGCAGCGACACCGATTTTTCACCCCAAAGCACGCGGCCCTCGTCGGGTTTGGTCTTGCCGGTGACGATGTCCATGAACGTGGTCTTGCCCGCGCCGTTCGGCCCGATCACCGCGCGCATTTCGGCGTCAGCGATGCGGAAGGACAGGTTGTTGATGGCGCGAAAGCCGTCAAAGCTGACCGAGACGCCGGAGACTTCGAGAAGCGTGCTCATTTATGCGCCTCCTTCTCGCGCAGCGATCCCTGATCGGGGCCAAGGTCGGCCCCGTGCCGGTCGGGCCGCAACCTGTCGCTGATCAGATCGACCAGCCCGCCAATGCCCTGCGGTGCGAAGAGCGTGACCCCGACAAAGGACAGACCCAGCAGCACCAGCCACCAGTCGACCCATTTGACCGTGTAGAAGCCCAGCGGAATGTCGGGCGCCTGCCCGCCGGTGAACCATGTGGACAGCAGGCTGACGACAGCCGCCCCGATCACAGCACCATAGAGCCGCCCGCGCCCGCCGATGGCGACCCAGACCGCCAGATAGATCGACGCGATGGGGGCGATCTCGGCGGGGTTGATGATGCCCGCCTGCGGATAATAAAGCGCGCCCGCGATGCCCGCGATACAGGCGGTCAGGGTGAACAGGGCCAGCTTGTACGCCTCGACCGAATATCCGAGGAAACGCACGCGCGCCTCGTTGTCGCGGATGCCGCGGATGACCGAGCCGAACTTGCCCGAGACCACCCATGCCGCGAGCAGATAGCCCGAGCCCAGCGCCAGCGCCGAGCCCCAGAAGAACCACATCGACACCACGTCCTGCGAGGCGGTGACATTGGGCAGGTTCTGCAGCCCAGACAGGCCGTTGTTGCCGCGCAATCCGCTGTCGTTCTGGAACAGGTAAAGCGCGAGCGCCAGTGTCATCGCCTGCGTCAGGATCGACAGGTACACCCCCGTCACACGGCTGCGGAATGCCAGCCAGCCGAACACCAGCGCCAGCAGCCCCGGCACCGCCACGACCAGCGCCAGTTGCAGCACCAGACTGTCGGCGAAGGCCCAGACCAGGGGAAATTCGCTGCTGCCGACCACGCCGAAAATCTGGTTGCCGATGCCGTCGACGACCTCTTGCGGGGTGGGCGGCATCGACCCTTGGGCCAGTGCGTCAACCACGATCAGGCGGGTGCGTTCGTACATCAGCCACATGCCGATCATGTAGCCGCCCAGACCGAAGAACGCGAAATGCCCCAGGCTGAGGATACCGGCAAAGCCCCAGATCAGGTCCATCGCGACGGCCACCAGACACAGGCACAGTGTCTTGCCCAGCGTCTTGACGAAGCTGGTCGAGATCATGCCGACGCCGAAGCCTTCGGACAGGACCGTGACACCAAGGGTGAACAGCGCCAGCAGGGCCAGGAAGATCAGAACCGAAGGGTTTCGCGCAACAAATGAACGGTTCATGGCCCTAGTCCCCCGCCGCGCGGCCCTTGAGGGCGATGATGCCCCTTGGCCGGAACTGGATGAAGATGATGATGAAGATGATCATGTAGGTCTGTGCCGCCAGCGTGTTGCTGGGGTTGCCCCATTCGATGCCCTTTTGCAGAAAGCCGATCATCGTGGCCCCCGCCAGCGTGCCCCAGATGTTGCCGACGCCGCCGACGACCACCGTCATGAAGCTTTGCACGATATAGTCCGAGCCCATTTCCGAGGTGACCTTGGCAAAGAGCCCGATGGCCACGCCCGCCACCCCGGCGATGCCCGAGCCAAGGCCGAAGGTCAGCATGTTGACCCGCCCCGGATTGATCCCCATCGACGCGGCCATGCGCGGATTCTGCGTCACCGCGCGGGTTTCCAGCCCCAGCCGCGTGCGTTTCATGATGAACAGGAACACCGCCAGAAAGAACAGCGCCAGAAAGAAGATCGCGATGCGGATATAGCTGATCGACACCACATCGTTCAGCGTCAGCGCCCCGTCCAGCCACGCAGGCGCGGTCAGCGGGCGGGCCTGCGTGCCGAAGATGTTCTTGGCCAGCTGTTGCAGCGCGATCGAGATGCCGAAGGTCGCCAGAAGCGTTTCCAATGGACGGTTGTAGAGCCAGCGGATCACCAGACGCTCCATCGCGACACCGGCGGCGAAGGTCACGGCGAAGGCCAGCGGGATCGCGACAATGATCGACAGCGTGTGGTTCGGCACGATCTGCTGGACAACGTAACCGGTGTAGGCGCCCATCATGATGAATTCGCCGTGGGCCATGTTGATCACGCCCATGACGCCGAAGGTGATGGCAAGGCCGATGGCCGCCAGAAAATAGATCGACGCCAGCGACAGTGCGTCCAGCGTCAGGTCAGCCGCCTGATTGAGCCCCACCTTCAGCTTGATCGCGTTCAGCGCATCGTTCGCGGCATCGGTGATCTGCCGCGATGGATCGGCGTAGGCGTCGTAGAAGGTGAACCCGTCCAGCGTCTCCTGCACCGTCTCTTCCGATATGAACGGCGGCACGGTGCCTGCGTCGGCCAGAGCGATATAGGCCGCGCGGCGCACCGCGTCGCTGCCCAGTTGCTGAACCGAGACACCGCCCACGCGCCCGTCGGCGATGTTCGCCTCGAGCGCGGCGCGCATGGCGGCATTGGTGACACGCGGCTGCGCCAGATCGGCGGCGACCAGCATGTCGTAGGCCTCGACCCTTGGCAGCGCGTCCGAGCCCGGCGTCAGGATGCGGGCGACGTTGGTGCCTTCGGGGACATCGCCCTGCACCACGGCGCGGCGGGTGGCGACCAGCGGGTTAAGCGCTGCCCGCACGTCGACGCTCAGATCGCCGGACATATCGGCCATCGCCTGCACCCGTGCGTCCGAGTCTGCGTCGTAGCCGATGGTCAACAGCCGCTCCTGCCGCAGCTTTTGCGCCCTCAGGGTCGGGTCGGTCTCCATCTCGATGGAATTGCGCAGCGGTTTCAGCAACGCGGGGTCAGGCGCGCGCGAGATCGAGGTCAGCGCCTCCTGTCGGCGCAGGGGATCGGGGTCTTTCAGCTGGAACTGCACCAGCGCCGTGCCGATCAGCGCGCGAATGCCGCTGTTGGGCTTGATCTGGTCCAGCGCGTCCTTGTCGAACACGCCCACCACTTCACCGGTGTCGAAATCGGTCAGGCTGTAGCCGCCCTCGGCTTCGGTCGCGCGAAAGAACAACCCGTCGGCTTCGCGCACCCACATGTTCTTGTCCGACCACGCCTGCAGCACCGCCTGCGCCTGCTCGAGGCCACTGTCGGCCACTGCGTCGATAGCGGGACCGATGGTCATGCGCGAGCTTTTGAGGATCGCGGCACTGTGCTCTTGCAGCACCTGCTGGATCGCACCTGTGGTGTCCTGCGCCGAGACGCTGAACGACGTCAGCAGCAGGGCCAGCGTGGCGGCAATAACTCTGATCATGGGAATGCAGTCCGGGAATGGGGTCGGAGAGGGCACATGTCGCGCCCTCTCTTCGGTTGGTTTCAGTAGTTCGACAGGATCTGCACGCAGGTCTTGGTTTCGGTGTTGTACATACCGCAGCCCAGATCCTTCCAATCCGATTCCAGCACGGCGGATTCGGGCAGGAAGTCGGTCCAGGCGTCGCCCGGCACCGGATCGGTTTCCGAGATGATGTCGAACTGGCCGTCGGCCTGGATTTCACCGATCAGGACCGGTTTCGACAGGTGGTGGTTCACGCCCATCACCGCGGTGCCGCCGGTCAGGTTGGGATATTCCAGCCCGTACATCGCGCTGCGCACGGCATCCACGTCGGTGGTGCCTGCCGCCTCGACCGCGGCCACCCACATGTTGAAGCCGATGTAATGCGCTTCCATCGGGTCGTTGGTCACGCGGGCCTCATCCCCGATAAAGGCGTGCCATGTCTCGATGAACTCGGCGTTTTCGGGGCTGTCTGCGGACATGAAGTAGTTCCACGCGGCCAGGTGCCCGACCAGGTTGGATGTATCGAGACCCGACAACTCCTCTTCACCGACCGAGAAGGCGACGACCGGAATGTCATCCGCCGAAATGCCCGCAGCTGCCAGTTCCTTGTAGAAACCGATGTTGGCGTCGCCGTTGATGGTCGAGATCACGCCGACCTTCTTGCCGTCCGCGCCCAGCGCCACGACGTCGGCCACGATCTTGGACCAGTCCGAGTGGCCGAAGGGCGTGTAGTTCACGAAGATGTCTTCGGAAGCGATGCCTTTGCCCTCAAGATAGCTTTCGAGAATGTTGTTGGTCGTGCGCGGATAGACGTAATCGGTGCCCAGAAGCGCGAATTTCTCGACGCCGAGCTCTTCCAGGAAATAATCCGTGGCCGGGATCGCCTGCTGGTTCGGCGCGGCACCGGTGTAGAACACGTTCTTGGACGATTCCTCGCCTTCGTATTGCACGGGATAGAACAGCAGGCCGTTCAGCTCTTCGATCACAGGCAGCACCGATTTGCGCGAAACCGAGGTCCAGTTGCCGAACATTACGTCGACTTCGTGAACGGTCAGCAGCTCGCGTGCCTTTTCGGCGAACAGCGGCCAGTCGGAGGCGGGATCGACGACCACCGCTTCAAGCTGCTTGCCCAGAAGACCGCCCTTGGCGTTCTGCTGTTCGACCAGCATCAGCATCGTGTCCTTCAGCGTGGTTTCCGAGATCGCCATCGTGCCGGACAGCGAATGCAGCACGCCGACCTTGATCGTGTGTTCGTCGGCCATCGCGGCCGTGCCAAGCGACGCGGCCACAAGCGTGCCCGCCAATGTGCCTGTCAGCGTGGATTTGAGGAAAGTCATATATATCTCCAAAGCGGGCCGTTCGGCACCTGCGTGCGGTTTTCACCGCAGTCGAAGTCGCCTAAGCTGGTCCCGCAACTAAGCGTTGCAAATTCGTGTGGCGGCCGCCCGAGGTCCAATTCGAAAGGTCGCCACACATCCCCCCCGTCGGCGCCTATCTTGCGCGATCAGGTGGGTTCACCGTCGGGTCAAGTCTTTGTGAATGGCAAACACCCTCGCGGGTCAGACGCGGCGGCACGGCGGATTTCGCCTGAATTTTAGGCGGCTGACTGAAAAACGGTAGAAATTTGAGCGGTAAAAGGCAGAATTTCGGCCTCTGCATGGGCAATGCCGCAATCCGGTGCTCTAGTGAGGCGGCGCGGGGGGTGCACTGTGACTCGCCGCGCGACATGCACCGGGGACCGCAGGATTACACATCACGTCACCATACCGGCGACCTTCGCCCGACAGCCCCGCGCCCGCGGGCGTATCGCGGTATCGGCCAAGCTGGCGCGCGGGCGGTCGGTGCTGGCGGACCTGCATCAGGCCGGATCGTCGAAATGCCTGTTTCCACGTTATGACAGTACCGCGCTGGATGCCGTGATCCTGAACACCGCAGGCGGGATCACCGGCGGCGATCACTATGCCGTCGCAGCCGAGGCGCAACCCGGCACCACATTGTGTCTGACCACGCAGGCCTGCGAGCGTGCCTATCGCGCCCAGACCGGCGAGGTGGGCCAGGTGCGCAACACCCTGACCGTGGGGGCCGGTGCGCGCATCGACTGGCTGCCGCAGGAGACGATCCTGTATGACGGTGCAGCACTTGACCGTCGGTTGCAGATAGACCTCGCCACCGATGCGCGTCTGCTGATGGTCGAGCCGCTGGTTTTCGGACGCGCGGCGATGGGCGAGCGGTTGAACGCGGTGGCGTTTCGCGACCGCATCATGATCGACCGCGCGGGCGTGCCGCTCTACCGCGATGCGCTGATGCTGAACGGTGAAGTCTCGGCGCATCTGGCGAAACCCTTTGTTGCAAACGGTGCGGGTGCCATGGCCGCGATGATCTACATCGCCCCTGACGCCGCCGGACAGCTGGACGCGGTGCGCGCGATGCTGCCCGATACGGCTGCTGCCAGCCTGATCGGCGACGAAATGCTGGTCGCCCGTTTCCTTGCCCCCGACAGTTTCGAGCTGCGGCGCAGCCTGCTGCCCGTCCTTGCCCACCTGCGCGGTGGCCCCCTTCCCCGAACCTGGATGATCTGACATGAACCTGACCCCCCGCGAAAAAGACAAGCTGTTGATTGCGATGGCCGCCGTGGTCGCCCGCAAACGGCTGGAGCGCGGCGTAAAGCTGAACCACCCCGAGGCGATTGCCCTGATCACCGACGCGGTGGTCGAAGGGGCGCGCGACGGGCGCAGCGTTGCCGATCTGATGCAGGCCGGTGCGCAGATCATCACCCGCGATCAGTGTATGGAAGGGATCGCCGAAATGATCCACGATGTGCAGGTCGAAGCAACCTTTCCCGATGGCACCAAGCTGGTGACCGTCCACAACCCGATCCGCTGACAGGAGCCTACCTCAGATGAAATCCGTAACGACACTTGCCCTTGGCCTTCTGGCCGTCCCCGCTTTCGCCCACACCGACGCAGGGTTTCACCTGCACCCCCATGCGTCTGACGGGGCAGCAGCCTGGACGCCGGTTCTGCTGGGCATGGCCGCCATTGCCGCAGCCCTGGCCCTGACCGCCGGGCGCGCGGCAATCCGCGCACGCGGGCAAGGCCGCGAACATGACAAGGCACCCAAATGATCCCCGGCGAGTTGATACCGGGGACGGGCGACATCATCTTGAACGCTGAGGCCACGGCAATCACGCTGATGGTCGCCAACACCGGCGACCGACCTGTTCAGGTCGGCTCGCATTACCATTTTGCTGAAACCAACGCTGCGTTGGACTTTGACCGCGACACCGCGCGGGGCCTGCGTCTGGACATCGCCGCAGGCACTGCGGTGCGGTTCGAACCGGGCCAGCGGCGCGAGGTTTCGCTGATCCCCTATGGCGGGGCGCGGCGGGTGTTCGGGTTCAACCAGAAGGTCATGGGAGACCTCTGATGTCAAAGAAATCTGCACGCTACGCCACACCTGTCGAACTCTACGTTTCGTGGATGAACGCCTCGATGCTGATGGTGGAGACCGCCAGCGTCATGACCATGCGGATGATGGGCATGGCGGGCACCTGGTCCGTCACCAAATCGGAAAATGACCGCATGATGTCGGAAAAGCCCACGGCCTTTCTGGACAGTGCGGTCGCGGGGTCGATGGCCGTGATGAGCGGCAAGCGCCCCGACGAGGTGATGAACGCCGCCCTGCGCCCCCTGCGCCGCAAGACCCGCGCCAATGCCCGCCGTCTGGGCAAACGCGGACCCGCCATGCCGGGATCGAAACCCCGCCGCTGACCGCCCACCAAAGGACCTGACCCATGCCCAAGCCCATCGCCCGCGCCGATTACGCCGCCATGTTCGGCCCCACCACCGGCGACCGGATGCGTCTGGCCGACACCGACCTGATCATCGAGGTCGAGCGGGACCTGACCACCTATGGCGAAGAGGTGAAGTTCGGCGGCGGCAAGGTGATCCGCGACGGCATGGGACAGTCGCAGGCGACCCGCGCCGAGGGGGCTGTGGATACGGTGATCACCAACGCGCTGATCGTGGACCACACCGGTATCTACAAGGCCGACGTGGGCCTGCGGGGTGGGCGCATCCACAAGATCGGCAAGGCGGGCAACCCCGACACGCAATCCGGCGTCGACATCATCATCGGCCCCGGCACCGAGATCATCGCGGGCGAAGGGCGGATTTTGACGGCGGGCGGGTTCGACAGCCACATCCATTTCATCTGCCCGCAACAGATGGAGGACGCGCTGCATTCCGGCGTCACCACCTGTCTGGGCGGCGGCACCGGCCCTGCGCACGGCACATTGGCCACCACCTGCACGCCGGGGCCCTGGCACATCGGGCGGATGCTGCAGGCCTTTGACAGCATCCCGATGAACATCGGCCTGTCGGGCAAGGGCAACGCCAGCCAGCCCGGCGCCTTGGTCGAGATGGTCAATGCGGGTGCCTGTGCGCTGAAGCTGCACGAGGATTGGGGCACCACCCCCGGTGCCATCGACTGCTGCCTGTCGGTGGCCGACGACATGGACGTGCAGGTGATGATCCACACCGACACGCTGAACGAAAGCGGCTTTGTCGAGAATACGGTGGCGGCGATGAAGGGCCGCACCATCCACGCCTTTCACACCGAGGGCGCGGGCGGCGGGCACGCGCCCGACATCATCAAGATCTGCGGCGAGGAACATGTGCTGCCCTCGTCCACCAACCCCACGCGCCCCTTCACCGTCAACACGCTGGAAGAGCATCTGGACATGCTGATGGTCTGTCACCATCTCGACAAATCCATCCCCGAAGACGTGGCCTTTGCCGAAAGCCGCATCCGCCGCGAGACCATCGCCGCCGAGGATATCCTGCACGACATGGGAGCCTTTTCGATCATCGCGAGCGACAGCCAGGCCATGGGCCGCATCGGCGAGGTGCTGATCCGCACCTGGCAGACCGCCGACAAGATGAAGAAACAGCGCGGGCGTCTGGCCGAGGAGACCGGCGACAACGACAATTTCCGCGTGCGCCGCTATATCGCGAAATACACCATCAACCCCGCCATCGCCCATGGCATCAGCCGCGAGATCGGCAGCATCGAAGAGGGCAAGCGCGCCGATCTGGTGCTGTGGAACCCCGCGTTCTTTGGCGTGAAGCCCGAAATGGTGCTGATGTCGGGCACCATCGTCATGGCGCAGATGGGCGACCCCAACGCGTCGATCCCCACGCCGCAGCCGGTCTATTCGCGGCCCATGTTCGGCGCGTTCGGCCGGTCGGTAGAACACTCGTCGATCACCTTTGTCAGCGCCGCGGCACAGGACGCCAACATCCGCGAAACGCTGGGGCTGGCCAAGCAGACCGTCGCCGTCAGCAACACGAGGCATATCGGCAAGTCGGATCTGAAGCTGAACACCGCCCTGCCCCACATCGAGGTGAACCCCGAGACCTACGAGGTGCGCGCGGATGGCGAATTGCTGACCTGCGAGCCTGCCGAGGTCCTGCCGATGGCACAACGCTATTTCATGTTCTGAAGGTTTGACCATGCACACCCTGACCGCCTGCATCTATCACGACCACAGCCATGCGACGCCCTTTGCGCAGATCACGCTGGATTACGACACGCGGTTTTTGCGCCGCAAGATGCTGGAGACGGACGACGGCCAGCCGATCCTGATCGACCTTGCGCAGACCACATCGCTGGACCATGGCGGCGTGCTGGTGCTGGCCGACGGGCGCGAGGTGCTGGTGCAGGCCGCCGCACAGGATCTGCTGGAAGTGACAGGCGACGAGTTGCCCCGCATCGCGTGGCACATCGGCAACCGCCACACCCCCTGCCAGATCGAGGACCGCCGTCTGCTGATCCAGCCCGACCACGTGATCCGCGACATGCTGGGCAAGATCGGCGCTTCGGTGCGCGAGGTGCACGAGCCGTTCACGCCCGAGGGCGGCGCCTATGGCGTTGGGCGCACGCACAGCCATGCCCACTGATCCTACTGGCCCCGATCCTAATGGCCCTGGTCACGACGCCGTTCTGACGCTGGCGCAATGGTTCTCGCCGTCGTTTCCGGTGGGGGCATTTGCCTATTCGCACGGGCTGGAATGGGCGGTGCAGGTCGGTGACGTGACGGATGCCGCGCAGACGCGGGACTGGATCGAGACGGTGCTGCGGCACGGTGCGGGCTGGAACGATTGCCTGTTCATCGCTGCGGCCTTTGCGGGAGATGCGGGCGCGGTAGATGCCAGGGCGCGCGCCTTTGCAGCCTCGTCGGAACGCCTGCGCGAGACGGACCTGCAAGGCGCTGCCTTTGCCACCGCCGTCGCTGCGCTGAACGGCACAAAGCCGACGCACCGCACCTATCCCGTGGCCGTGGGCGAAGCGGCGCGGCACGCCGGTCTGCCGCTGGAGCTGACCGCGAAGATGTACCTGCACAGCCTGACCAGCAGCCTTGCAGGGGCGGCGATGCGGCTGGTGCCCTTGGGGCAAAGCGACGGTCAGGCGATCATCCGCGCCCTGACGCCGGTGGCACATGACGTGGCCGCACGCGCCTGCAACGCCAGCCTTGACGATCTGTCGGCCACGGCCTTCCTGAGCGACATCGCATCGATGAAACACGAAACCCAGTATTCAAGGATTTTCCGCACATGACCCAGATGAACGGCCCCCTGCGCGTGGGCATCGGCGGCCCCGTGGGCGCGGGCAAGACCACGCTGACCGCTGCCCTGTGCGAAGCGCTGCGCGACAGCCATTCGGTCGGGGTGATCACCAACGACATCTACACGCAGGAGGACGCCGAGGCTCTGATGCGGATGCAGGTGCTGCCGCAGGACCGCATCATCGGCGTCGAAACCGGCGGCTGCCCGCATACCGCGATCCGCGAGGATGCGTCGATCAACCTGGCTGCTGTGGACCAGATGGTGAAACGCCACCCCGACATCGAAGTGCTGCTGATCGAAAGCGGCGGCGACAACCTGTCGGCCACCTTCAGCCCCGAACTGGCAGATGTGACGCTTTATGTGATCGACGTGGCGGCGGGCGAGGAAATCCCGCGCAAGGGCGGGCCCGCGATCACCAAGTCGGACATCCTGATCATCAACAAGACCGACCTCGCACCCTACGTCGGCGCGTCTCTGGAGGTGATGGAGCGGGATGCAACGCGGATGCGGGCGGGGCGTCCGTTCTTGTTTACCGCGCTGCGCCAGCGCGAAGGCGTGGCCGAGGTGGTGGCGGCGCTGAAGAAGGTGGGTGGGTTGGACTGACGCCCATTCGAAGCACCAAAGCCCGGAAGCAACGTGCATAGCGCCGTCGGCCTCTCGGTGTTCGCAAGCGAAAACCTGTCTGCGACACATTGCTTTGCAATGTGTGAGAGGCAGCGCCCATCCGTCACGCCAAAGGCCTGCTTTCAGAACGACGGGCGGGCGCTGCCCCCGGTGTTTCGCGCCTCAAGGCCAATAAGCCGCCCGCAAATCCTTTTTCAGGATCTTGCCGATCGAACTGCGCGGCAGCACGTCGCGCACTTCCACCGCGCTCAGCCGGTGGCTCTTGCCCAGCTTCTCGTTCGCCCGCGCGCGGATGTCTTCGCCGGTCGAAACGGCCCCCTCGCGCAGCACCACCAGACCCAGGGGCGTCTCGCCCCAGGCGTCCGACGGCACGCCGATCACGGCGGCATCGGTCACCTCCGGGTCGGCCAGCAGGATCAGTTCCAGATCGTTGGCATAGATGTTCAGCCCGCCCGAGATGATCATGTCCTTCTTGCGGTCGGACAGCACCAGAAACCCGTCCGCGTCGAACGATCCCATATCGCCGGAGCGCAGATAGACAGCCCCCTCGGGGCTGCGCCACAGCGTCTCTTCGGTCAGGTCGTCGCGGCCATAGTAGCCTGCCATCATCGTCGGCGAGCGCCCGCAGATCTCGCCCACTTCACCGGGGGGCACCTCGGCCCCGTCGGGGCCGATCAGGCGGATGTCGCAATGCGGCGCAGCCTTGCCCACTGTGTGCAGTTTGTCGGGGTTCTCGTCGGCGATCAGCACGGTCACGCCGCCGCCTTCGGTCAGCCCATAGTATTCCACCAGCTTGCCGGGCATCTGCGCCAGAACCTTCTGTTTCACATCCGCGCGCAGGGGTGCCGAGGTGGACAGCTTCAGGCGCATCGCGCTGAGGTCATAGTCGGCAAACTGCGGCAGCTCGACGATGCGCTTGTATTGCACCGGCACCAGCATGGTGTGCGTGGCGGCCTCGGCCTGCGCCAGTTCCAGCCAGCCCTGCGCATCGAATTTCGACATCAGCACGGCGGTTGATCCGCCCACCAGCGTGGGCAGGAAGGCAACGATGGTCGTGTTGGAATAAAGCGGCGTCGACAGCAGCGTGCGCGCGGCGTCGTCGTAGCCGTTGGCGCTGACCCGGTCCATCTGGGCGGCGCGCAGGAAATGGGTGTGCAGGATGCCCTTGGGCGTGCCGGTGGTGCCCGAGGAATAGATCAGGTTGAACGCGTCATCCATCTCGACCGGCACCAGCGGATCGGTGGTGTCGGCGGCGGCCATTCCTTCGGCGTAGCACTCGAAGCCTGTCGCCTCGAAGTCCAGCGCGATGCGGGTGATGTCCATCGCACCGATGAAGGGCACCAGATCGCGGTAGGCTTCGGCCAGGCAGAACACCGATGCGCCGCAGTCGCGGACCATCTTTTCCAATGCGTCGCTTGATGCCATCGTCGACAGCGGCACGACGCAGCCCCCGGCCCGCAGGATGCCCATGAACAACACCGCATAGGGGATCGAGTTGGGCGACAGCACCGCCACCCGGTCGCCGCGTGTGACGCCCCGCGCGATCAGCATGTTGGCGGCGCGGTTGATTGCCTTGTCGAACTCCGCCCAGCTCAGCCGCGCACCATCGCAGACCACCGCATCGCGGTCGGGGTTTGCCCTGGCCACGCGGCGCACGGCATCGACGACCGTCCGGGTCGGCGGGGTTTCGGGCATGTTGGGAATGATCTGTGGCATGGGGCCTCCTCCGCTGCGACTTTGGCGCGATCCTTGCGCGGGGCGCGGGTGATTTCCAGCCCTGAAAGGGGCGCTGCGGCGCATTCTGACGTAGGGTCAGTGACCGGCCAGCAACCGCCCCGGTCCGCGCGCGGCAAGCCCCGAGAGTTGCGACATGTGCCAGGCCAGAACCACATTCGACGACAGCACCGGAAGATCCAGCGCGGCTTCCAGCGGGGCGATCACCGGCAGGGTGCGCAGGTTGGTGCAGGACAGGAACAGCCCGTCGACATCCGCCCCCGCGCACAGATCACGCGCGGCATCGATGATTGCGCCGGGTGCGATGCGCACGACCTTGGCCTCCTCGGCTTCGGCGAAACTGCCGAAGACCGGGGTTGCGATGCCTTCGGCCTCAAGCACCGTGCGCAGCCGGTCCGACACTGCGGCCACGTAGGGCGAGAGCAGCGCCAAACGGCTGATGCCCAGATGGCGGCAGGCGGCGATCAGCGCCGTCACCGGATCGGTCACCGTCTGCACCGCGCGCCCCTGCCGCACCAGCCGCGCGACCTGCGCGGACCCGATCTGTGCGGCACCCGACGTGCAACCATAAGCCAGCGCCGCCATGTCCGCCGACGGGGGCAGCAAGGCGGCGGCAGTCCCTAGATGCGCCGCCATTTCGGCCAGTGTCTCGGGCGTCACCTCCGCGCCGCTCGGCACGCGGCTGACAAAAAGCTGCGCATCGCCCAGAAGTGTGCGCATGTCGCCCTCGATGGTCTCGTCGACTTGCAGCACCACCAGCCCCAGCGATGGGCCGACCGCCACGCTGTCGTAGGCATAGACGGTCACAGCCCGACCATCTGGTCATCGCTGGGAATGCTCAGCCATTGCGGCCCTTCGGCGGTGATCACGATGTTTTCCTCGTGGACCATAATCCGCTCTGCCCTGAGCGCAATTGATGGCTCGAGCGTCAGCACCATGCCCGGTTCCAGCACCGTGCGATCGGCAGCGATCAGCGAGGGCCACTCGGTCAGCTGCATCCCCAACCCGTGCCCCAGCCGCCCCGCATCGGTGCCGCCTGCTCCGCCCGTCAGGACGCGGTCCATCGCGTGAAACAGATCCGCTGCCGTGGCACCGGGCGTTGCCGCCTCGAAGGCCACCTCGGTCGCCTCGATCAGCCGTGCGTGCGCGTCGCGGGCAGGTTGGCCCACGTCCCCCACCGCAAAGTTGCGGTCGAAATCGCAGAAATATCCCGCCTTGACCGCGCCCGTGTCCAGCATCAGCACATCGCCGTCGGCCAATGGCACGTCCGTCGCGGGTGAAATCACGTCGCCGTAGCCGCCCTGCCCTGCGGCACCGGCAAGGTAAGGCACCCAGTCGGCACCTTCGGTCAGCAGCAGGATCTGGAAGCGGCGGAACACTTCGGAGAGCGGCAGGCCCGCGCCGATCACCTCGGGCACCCGGTCGAAGGCGGCGTTGGCGATCTGGCAGATGGTGGCGATGCGGTCGATCTCGGCGTCGGATTTGATCAGCCGCAGGCGGCGCATGATGCCCGCGTCGTCGCGGAACTGCGCGCCGGATTGCAGGGTGGCCCATGTGTCGAGCGGCATCCGCAGGTGGGTTTCCGCACCGCTGGGCACGCCGACGGGGCCGCGCACCTCGGCCAGTGCGTCGCGCAGCAGGCTGGTGCCGTCGTCACCGGGCTGCGGGCTGCGCCAGGTGCGGATGTCGGTGATCCAGCTTTGCCCCATCAGATGCGCCCCGATGGAGGGGATCACCGCCACCGGGTCGCCGCTGGCAGGTACGATCAGATACCAGGGCCGTGCGGGGCTTTCCCAAAAGCGCGTCAGGAATCCGGTGAAATAGCGCACTTCGGGTTCGGTGGTCAGCAAGAGGGCGGCCAGCCCCTCGCGGGCCATCATCGCCTGGGCGCGGTGCAGGCGGGCGCGGTATTCTTCGGGGGCGAAATCGGTCATGGCCTACTCGGGTCCTTCGGAGAGGATGCACAGCACGCGGGCCTGCGTGTCGAGGCCAAGCGCCTGCGCGCCCGCGATCAGCCCGGCGATGCCTGCCGCACCGGACGGCGTCGACGGCAAGCCCTGCGCGGCGCAGGCGTCGGCCCCTGCCGCGCCTTCGGCTTCCGAGATCAGCATGAACGCATCCGCGTCCCGCGCCAGGCCCTTGAGTGCGATCAGCGAGGGAGCCTTGCAATCCAGCCGACCCATTGCCGAAGCGGGCCCTTGGGTCGTGACCGGCTTGCCTGCCGACACCGACGCATTAAGCGCCGGGGCCGCGTCCGGTTCGACCACCACGATCTGCACCGCCGCGCCCCATGCCTGTCGTGCCAGCGTCGCACAGGCGCAGGCCAGCCCGCCGACACCCGCCTGCAGGAACAGATGTGTCGGCGGCTGCGGCATCTGGCGGATCACTTCGGCCATCAGCACCAGATAGCCCTCCATCAGCCGATGCGGGCGGTCGTAGTACCCCTCCCACGAGCTGTCGGACAGCAGGGTGAACCCCTCTGCCTCGGCGGCATGCAGCGCGGCGGCCATGCTGTCTTCGTAGATCGCACCGTCGCGGCGGACCTCGGCGCCGATGGCGCGCAAGCGTTCGGCAAAGCTTTCCGGGACAGTTTCAGCGATGTAGACCACTGCGCGCGCCCCGAACGCTGCGGCACCGGCGGCGACGCTCATCCCGTGGTTGCCTGCGCTGGCGGTGACATAGGTGCGCCCCTTTGCCGTGCCATCGGCGGCGTCGCAGGCTATGACATAGGCAGCGCCCAGCGCCTTGAAGCTGCCCAGGCCCATGCGATCCCGCTCGTCCTTGATGTGCAGCGCACCGATGCCTGCCCGTTCGGCCAGCGCGGGGGCGGAGGCAAGCGGGGTTACCGCCGCCACCGGACATTGCGCCACCAGCAGCGCGGCGCGGGCCGCATCGACCGAAGGGAAAGGCACATCGAGAGGCAGCGAGACAGGGCGGCGCGGGGTGTTGTTCAGCAAGTCCATGCCCCAATAGGGGCGCTGCCGCCCGCGCGCGTCAAGCGTCAATGCAACCGCAAGCCCTCAGACAAAGTCGATATGCCGGTTCATCGGCATTTCGCGAATGCGCTGGCCCGTCGCCGCAAAGATCGCGTTCGACAGCGCCGCAGCAGCGGGCGGCACCATCGGTTCACCCATGCCGCGCACGTGAATGTCGTTTTCCAGCCCGCGCACCTCGATCTTGGGGGCCTGACGCATCCGCAGCCCTTCGAAGGCGTAGAAGTTGTCCTGTTCGGCCATGCCGTCGGCATAGGTGATCTCGCAGTTGATCGCGTGACCCAGCGCAAAGATCACGCCGCCCTGCACCAGGTTCTCGAAGTTTACCGGATCAATGACGCGGCCCACTTCTGCGGCGACCCAGACGTTGTCGATGCGGATGCCCTCGGGGGTTGCGGTGACGTCGATCACCTCGGCCACGGGCACGCCGAAGGACGTGCAGAACGCGACGCCGCGCCCGCGTCCTGCGCCGGGCAAGGTGGCCCAATTGGACATTTCCGCCACGGCCTCAAGCACCTTGCGCGAGGGGTCGTGCCACATCAGGCGCAGGCGTTCCTCTAGCGGGTCGGCCCCGGCGGCGTGGATCAGCTCGTCGAGGAACACGTCGTGGAAAAACCCGTTGGTCGATGCCCCCACGGAGCGCCACGAACTGATCGGTGCCAGTTCCGGCGCGCGGTAGCCCGACACGCGGTAGTTGGGAATGGCCAGCGGCTGCTCCCACGCGCCCGCGACGATCTGCAGGTCAGGCCCCGGCACGGTCCAGCCCTGACGGCCCATCTGGCTGGACATGACCGACGGCATCGCGATGCCCAGATCAAAGGCATGGACCTGCCCGTCGCGGACCACGCCGCGCCCGCGCGCCATCGCGATCTGGCGGGGGTGGTCGTGCGTCATGTCCTCTTCGCGGCGGTAGGTCAGCTTGACCGGCGTGCCCTTCATCTGCATTGCGATCTCGGTCGCCTGACGCTCGACATCATCCTCAAGCCGCTGGCCAAAGCTGCCGCCCATCATCTGCACATGCACATGCACGTCATCGACGTTGATGCCGGTCAGCCTGGCGATGTTGGCCTGAACGAAGCGCGGGACCTGCGTGCCGGACCACACGTCGACGCGGGTATCCGTTACCAGAACGGTGGCGTTGCTGGGCTCCAACGGAGCGTGGGCCAGATAGGGCGCGCGGTACTCGGCCTCGACGATATCGGCATCCTCGGCGTCATAGGCGGCAGCGGCCACATCGCCGTCGTCACGCTTGCGGCTGTCCAGCTGGTCGTCGTTGAAGCTGTCGGACAGCGCCTGCCAATGGGCGTCCATCTGCGGCGGATAGGGGGCGTCGCCCCATTCGATGTCGATGGCCTGCGCCGCCGCAAAGGCACGCCAGGTGTTGTCGGCCACCACGGCCACGCCGCCGGTGACGGGCACCACCTTTTGCACGCCGCGCATCGTTTCGGCGGCGCTGGCGTCGTAGGCCAGCATCGCGCCGCCCTTGCGCGGGTTGGTGCGCACGGTGGCATGGACCGCGCCCTCGGGCTCGAAGTCGATGCCATAGGCTTGGGTGCCGGTGGATTTCGCCACGATGTCATGCCGCAGCATCGGCTTGCCCATGATGCGCCAGCGCGAGGGATGGCGCAGCGCCAGATGGTCCACCGGTTCGACCTGCGCTGCCTCGGCGGCAAGATCGGTATAGGCGATGCGGGTGCCGTCGGGCAGGATTACATGGCCACGCTCGGTCGTCATCTTTTTGGGGTCCTGCCCGGTGCGTCTGCCTGCCGCGACCTTCAGCGTCTCGCGCGCCACGGCCCCGGCCATGCGCAGCTTTTCATAGCCGTCGGGCACGGTGGTCGATCCGCCGGTCATCTGCATGCCGGTGAATTTCATCACCGCGTCCATCACGCCACGCGTGGTGTTGGCCATGGTGGAACGATCCGTAGGCCGGAACGGCGCGCTTTCGGCGGCAAGGGCGGTGTTGTAATAGGCGGGGCTGGGCACGCCGGGGTCAACGCGGACCTGATCCATGTCCACGTCCAGTTCCTCGGCGATCATCATCGCCTGCACCGAATAGGCGCCCTGCCCGCTGTCGGCGCGCGGGGTGATCAGGGTGATGCCGCTGGCGTCGATCTTGACATAGGGGGTCAGCGCCGCCTCGCCCTCCTGCAGATCATCGAGCAGCGGGTTCGCGCTCGGCTTGCGGTACATGTAATAGCCAAAGGCGACGCCGCTGACGATGGCGACCGATCCGACCAGAAAGCTGCGGCGGGCGATTGTTCCTACGCGTCCCATCGGCTTAGACCTCGCTCAGTAGGGCGGCGGCGGTTTTGACCGCGGCGCGAATGCGTGGATAGGTGCCGCAGCGGCACAGGTTGCCCGACATGGCGTCGTCGATATCGGCATCCGATGGCGCAGGTGTTTCGGCCAGCAAGGCCGCGGCCTGCATCATCTGGCCCGCCTGGCAATATCCGCATTGCGCGACCTGATGGGTGATCCATGCCTCTTGCACCGCGTGCAGGGCGTCGGGGGTGCCAAGGCCCTGGATCGTGGTGATCTCGGCGCCTTCGGCGTCGGCGGCCCATGTCTGGCAGGAGCGCACGGCTGCGCCGTTCAGATGGACGGTGCAGGCCCCGCATTGCGCGACGCCGCAGCCGTATTTCACGCCCTTGTAGCCCAGTTCGTCACGCAGCACCCACAGCAGGGGCATGTCCTCTTCCACGTCAACCTCGTGGGCGGTTCCGTCTACTGTCAGCTTCATGGTCAATGGGTCCCTGATCCTGTGACAGCCCGTCGCGAACTGTACCGTTCGGTTCAGAATAGCAGAGAATAGGGATGTGCCCAATCACAATTGTGCAGGGTATGAGGAGCGTTTTGGCTGGTGTCCTTTGGGAAATGCCCCGTTGCCAAGCCTACCAAGCCCGGAATCAAGGCACGCAGTGCCGCCAGGCAGCGCCCGACCGCCCCATGGGCGGGCGCTTTCTCGTCGTATTGCCTATCTTCATCCGCAGGCCAAGGCTGTGGGATCAAGTGGCATGGACGGAGGTTGGAGCGCCCACCCGCGGTCGGGCGCTGCCCTGTGTTGGCGTGGATCACTACCGGATAAAGGCCGTCACCATTTCTGGCAACGGCCCACTCAAACCATCAAAATTCGACAACCGCGCGGATCGACTTGCCCTGATGCATCAGCTCGAAACCGTGGTTGATCTCGTCCAGCGTCAGCTTGTGGGTGATCATTGGGTCGATCTCGATCTTGCCGCTCATGTACCAGTCGACGATCTTGGGCACGTCCGTGCGCCCCTTGGCCCCGCCGAATGCCGTGCCGCGCCAGACGCGGCCCGTGACCAGTTGGAAGGGGCGCGTTGAAATCTCGGCACCCGCAGGCGCCACGCCAATGATGATGCTTTCGCCCCAGCCCTTGTGCGCGGCCTCGAGCGCATCGCGCATCACCTTGGTGTTGCCCGTCGCGTCAAAGGTATAGTCCGCGCCGCCCTTGGTCAGTTCGACCAGATAGGGCACCAGATCGCCGTCAATCTTGCTGGGGTTCACAAAGTCGGTCATGCCGAAATAGCGCCCGGTTTCTTCCTTGTCGTCGTTCAGATCGACGCCGACGATCTGGTCCGCGCCGGCAAGGCGCAGGCCCTGGATGACATTCAGACCGATGCCGCCCAGACCAAAGACCACGCAGCGCGCGCCGATCTCGACCTTGGCGGTGTTGATCACGGCGCCGATGCCGGTGGTGACGCCGCAGCCGATATAGCAGATCTTGTCAAAGGGGGCGTCCTTGCGGACCTTGGCCAGCGCGATCTCGGGGATCACGGTGTGGTTGGCGAAGGTCGAGCAGCCCATGTAGTGATGGATCGGCGTGCCGTCCATCATCGAGAACCGCGTGGTGCCGTCGGGCAGCAGGCCCTGCCCTTGGGTGACGCGGATCGCCTGGCACAGGTTGGTCTTGCCCGACAGGCAATATTCGCATTCGCGGCATTCCGGCGTGTACAGCGGGATGACGTGGTCGCCGACTTCCAGCGTGGTGACACCTTCGCCGATTTCAAGCACGACGCCTGCGCCCTCGTGGCCGAGGATGGCGGGAAAGATCCCTTCGGGGTCGTCGCCCGATCGGGTGAATTCATCGGTGTGGCACAGGCCCGTGGCCTTGATCTCGACCAGAACCTCGCCCTTGCGCGGTCCTTCAAGGTTCACGTCCATGATTTCCAGTGGTTTGCCTGCGGCAACGGCGACGGCGGCGCGGGTTTTCATCATCGTAGTCTTCCCTTCGGGTTTTATATCCGGTTGCGCGGCATCAACGCGACGCTGCGGGTCAAAGTCAAGCGGCCCGCAGACCCAGAAGCGCACGGGCCTGCGCCACAGTAGCAACGGGGCGGTCGTGACGTTCGGCAATCGCGACCGTCCGTTTGACCAATGCGGCATTCGACGCGGCCAGCGTGTCGCGGTCCAGCCGCACGTTGTCTTCCAGCCCCGTGCGCGCATGGCCACCGGCGGCGATCGACCATTCGTTCAGCACCGCCTGATTGGCACCGATCCCTGCGGCACACCACGGCGCACCGGGCAGAAGGCGGTTCACCGTCTCGACATAGTAGTCGAACACGTGCTTGTCGGCGGGCATGGCGTTCTTCACGCCCATCACGAACTGGACGTAAGGCGTGTCCTTGATCCGCCCGTCGCCGTGCATCTTGACCGCTTGCAGGATGTGCGAGAGGTCAAATGCCTCGACCTCGGGCTTGATGTCATAGGTGATCATCTCCGCCGCCAGCCAGTCCACCAGATCGGGCGGGTTCTCGTAGACCCGCGTGGGAAAGTTGTTCGACCCCACCGACAGCGACGCCATGTCGGGGCGCAACGACAGCATGGCACCGCGCGCCTGCCCGGCCCCCGAACGGCCACCCGTCGAGAACTGGATGATCATGCCGGGGCAATGTTTCTCAAGCCCTTCCTTGAGCGCCGCGAACTTGTCGGGGTCAGCCGAAGGCGTCTCGTCTGCGTTGCGCACATGGGCGTGGCAGATGGTGGCACCCGCCTCGAACGCCTCATGGGTGCTTTCCACCTGTTCGGCGACGCTGATCGGCACGGCGGGATTGTTCGCCTTGGTCGGCAGCGATCCGGTGATGGCGCAGCAGATGATAAGCGGGTTGGTCATGATAGTTCGGCCCCCTGATGATGATGGATCGCTTATGCCAAGCGGTGCGCCGCGGGGCAATGGGGCGCAAATGATCGCAGGGCGGCGCGGGGTGGATTAATTTCCAACGCAAAGCCGTTTGGGTGGAAATTTCTGCTCACCAACCTATCTGAGAGGGTCAAATCAGATCAGAACTGCGCAGCAATGCGCGCTAGAATGGTCATCAAAGCCAGCACCGGAGGTATCCCCATGAGCAAGCTTGATCCCATATTCGCCACCTACCAGCTGTCCGACCGCTACACCGCGCAGACGGGCCGCGTCTTTCTGACCGGAACGCAGGCCCTTGTGCGGGTGATGCTGGATCAGGCCACCCGCGACCGCGCGGCGGGGATGAACACCGCCGGGTTCGTGTCGGGCTATCGCGGCTCGCCTCTGGGCGGGGTCGACATGGAGATGTGGCGGTCGAAAAAGCTGCTGGCAGAGAATACCATCGAATTCATGCCTGCGGTGAACGAAGACCTCGGCGCCACCGCCGTGCTGGGCGCGCAGCAGGCCACGCTGGACCCCGATTGCACGGTCGAGGGCGTGTTTTCCATGTGGTACGGCAAGGGTCCGGGCGTGGACCGCTCGGGCGATGCGCTGAAGCACGGCAACGCCTATGGCTCGTCGCCCAAGGGCGGCGTGCTGGTGGTGGCGGGCGACGACCACGGCTGCGTGTCGTCGTCGATGCCGCACCAGTCGGATGTCGCGTTCATGTCGTGGTTCATGCCGACGCTGAACCCCGCGACGGTGGCCGAATACCTGGAGTTTGGCGAATACGGCATCGCGCTTTCGCGGTTCTCGGGCACCTGGGTCGGGTTCAAGGCGGTCTCGGAAACCGTGGAGGCGGCGCAGTCGGTCGATCTGAAACCCGCGCGCACCTTCACCCAGCCCGATTACACGGGCCCCCAAGGTGGCCTGCACGTGCGCCCCGCCGACCTGCCAAGCCCCGCAATCGAGACCCGCATCGGTGCCAAGCTGGAAGCGGTCGAGGCCTTTGTCGAGGCAAACCCGATCGACCGGCATATCTATGACGTCAAGGATGCCAAGTTCGGCATCGTCACCACCGGCAAGGGCCATCTGGACCTGATGGAAGCCCTGCGCCTGCTGGGTGTGGACGAGGCCGCCTGCCGCCGCCTGGGCATCGACATCTACAAGGTCGGGATGGTCTGGCCGCTGGCCCGCCGCGACGCGCTGGATTTCGTGCGCGGCAAGCAAGAGGTGCTGGTGATCGAGGAAAAGCGCGGCATCATCGAAAGCCAGTTCAAGGAATATTTCTATGACTGGCCCGGCGACAAGCCCGCGCGCATGGTCGGCAAGCACCGCGCGGCGGGTGATCCGCTGATCCCGTGGACGGGCGAGCTGTCGCCGCTGTTGCTGGCGCCCATCGTGGCCGAACGTCTGGACGCATTCTTTCCAGACGAAAACCTGCCCGCCAAGGCCGCGGCTCTGACTGAAACGCCGCCACCGGTGCTGTCGCGCCCCGGTGCCACGCGCACGCCCTATTTCTGCTCGGGCTGCCCGCACAACACCTCGACCAAGGTGCCCGAAGGATCGACCGCCGCCAGCGGCATCGGCTGTCACGTCATGGCGTCCTGGATGGACCGCGAAACCGTCGGCTATGCCCAGATGGGCGGCGAAGGCGTGCCGTGGACGGCGGCCAGCAAGTTCAACGGCAACAAGCATATCTTCCAGAACCTTGGCGAAGGCACCTGGTATCACTCGGGCTCGCTGGCGATCCGCCAGTCGGTCGCGGCAAAATCCAACATCACCTACAAGATCCTCTACAACGACGCTGTCGCGATGACCGGCGGCCAGCCTGTCGATGGCCCGGTGAGCGTGACGGGCATCGCCCAGACCTGCCGCGCCGAGGGGGTCGAGCGCATCGCGCTGGTGTCCGACAACATCGACAAATTCGACCACGCCGATTTCCCGCGCGGCACCACGTTCCACGACCGCGCCGAGATGGACGGCGTGCAGCGCGCGTTGCGCGAGGTCAAAGGCACCAGCGTCCTGATCTACGAACAGACCTGCGCCACCGAGAAACGCCGCCGCCGCAAGCGGGGCACCGCCGAAGATCCGCCGCGCTTTGCCTATATCAACGATCTGGTCTGCGAAGGCTGCGGCGATTGCTCGGTCGAGAGCAACTGCCTGAGCGTCGAGCCGAAGGAGACCCCCTTTGGCCGCAAGCGCAAGATCAACCTGTCGTCGTGCAACAAGGATTTTTCGTGCCTGAACGGCTTTTGCCCCAGCTTTGTCACCGTCGAGGGGGCCACAAGGCGCAAGCGCGAGGTCAGCATTGATCTGAGCGGTCCGCTGTCGCGCCTGCCGCAGCCGGCGGTGCCGCGTCTGACTGGCCCTTACGGTTTGCTGGTCGCGGGTGTCGGGGGCACCGGTGTCGTGACGGTCGGCGCGCTGATCACCATGGCGGCCCACCTTGAGGGCAAGGGGTCGAGCGTGCTGGACTTTACCGGCTTTGCGCAGAAATTCGGCACCGTGCTGGGTTATGTCCGGCTGGCCCCCACGCCCGCAGACATCCACCAGGTGCGGATTGAAGCGGGCCGCGCCGATGCAATGATCGCCTGCGACGCGGTCGTGGCGTCGTCGCCCAAGGCCTCCGCGCATCTGCGCCACGGCACCCGCACGGTGCTGAACCGCGCCGAAATGCCCACCGGCGACCTGGTGCTGCGCCGCGATGCCGACCTTGAGATCGACGAGCGCGAGGCGATGGTGCGCGGCGTGGTGGGCGACGACAACGTGCTGGGCATGGACGCGAACAAGCTGTCCGAGGAGCTGATGGGCGATACCGTTTTCGCCAACATCATCCTGCTGGGCGCCGCGTGGCAACAGGGGCTGGTTCCGGTCAGCGAGATCGCCCTGAAACAGGCGATGGTGCTGAACGGCGTGGCCGTGGACAAGAACAAGCAGGCGTTTGATATCGGCCGCGTGCTGGCCGTGAACCCCGACGCCCTGGGCGTGGTCGACGACGTGCAGCCCGAAGAAACGCTTGAGCAGTTGATCGACCGGCGCGCGGCCTTTCTGGCCGACTACCAGAACGCCAAGTATGCGCAGCGCTACCGCGACCGGCTGGCGCGCCTGTCCGACGATCTGCCGCCCGAGATGGTAATGCTGGCGGCGCGGTCGCTGTTCAAGCTGATGGCCTACAAGGACGAATACGAGGTTGCCCGCCTGATGACCCAGACCGGGTTCGAGGCGAAACTGGCCGAGGAGTTCGAGGGCGACTACAAGGTGAACTATCACCTCGCGCCGCCGCTGCTGCCGCTGGGCCGCGATGCGCGGGGGCGTCCGAACAAGCGCGCCTTCGGTCCGTGGCTGACGCCCATGCTGCGCGGCATGTCGCACCTGAAGGGGCTGCGCGGCACGGTCTTTGACCCCTTCGGGCGCAGCCACGACCGCAAGCTGGACCGCGCATTGCTGCACTGGTTCGACGAGGTGATGGACCGCGTGGCAGTCCACTACAATGCGGACAAGGCCCGCGCCTGCGCCGCCCTGCTGGCCCTGCCGATGGACGTGCGCGGCTATGGCCCCGTACGCGAAAAGGCGGCCGCCGACGTGATGGCCGAGGCAGAGCGGATTTCAGTCTGACATCTTGGGATGAGGGGTCCGGGGCTGGCAGTCCCGGACCCGAACATGCCCCGCCCATAGACCGGCTGGCTTTCACCACATCTGCATCCGCGGGCTCAGCCAGTCGGTGCCGCTGCGGGCCTCGGGTATCTCGCGATCTGATTCACGCGGGCTCTGGACACCGGGCCGACTTGCCCCCAGAATGGTATACCAAACCGATATGCCCTGAATCGCCCCGAAAAGGAGCCCCCAGATGTCCAAGATACGCCCGCAGGATCTACGTTCGCGCAAGTGGTTCCTGAACCCGGACAACATGGAAATGACGGCGCTCTATCTGGAACGCTACCTGAACTACGGGCTGACCCGCGAAGAGCTGCAATCGGGCAAGCCGATCATCGGCATCGCGCAGACGGGCAGCGACCTCAGCCCCTGCAACCGTCACCATCTGGAACTGACCAAACGCGTCCGCGACGGCATCATCGCAGCAGGCGGCGTGCCGATGGAGGTGCCGGTGCATCCCATTCAGGAAACCGGCAAACGCCCCACTGCCATGCTGGACCGCAACCTGGCCTATCTGGGTCTGGTCGAGGCGCTCTATGGCTATCCGCTGGACGGTGTCGTGCTGAACATCGGCTGCGACAAGACCACGCCCGCCCTGCTGATGGCCGCCGCCACCGTGAACATCCCCGCCATCGCGCTGTCCGTAGGCCCGATGCTGAACGGCTGGTTCGAGGGCGAGCGCGCAGGCTCGGGCACCGTCATCTGGAAGGCGCGCGAGCGGCTGGCCGCAGGCGAGATCACCGATGCAGAGTTCATGGACATGGCCGCAGCCTCGGCCCCGTCGGTCGGCTATTGCAACACGATGGGCACCGCGACCACGATGAATTCGCTGGCCGAAGCGCTGGGGATGCAACTGCCCGGCTCAGCCGCCATCCCCGCCCCCTACCGCGAGCGCGGGCAGATCAGCTATGAGACCGGCAAGCGCATCGTCGACATGGTCTGGGACGATCTGCGCCCGTCGGACATCATGACGCGCGAAGCCTTCGAGAACGCCATCGCCATCAACTCGGCGCTGGGTGGATCGACCAACGCGCCCATCCACCTGAACGCCATCGCGCGCCATCTGGGCGTGCCGCTGGACAACGACGACTGGCAGACCCACGGCCACCACATTCCGCTGCTGGTCAACCTGCAACCCGCAGGCAAATACCTGGGCGAGGATTTCCACCGCGCGGGCGGTGTGCCCGCCGTGGTCGGTGCGCTGATGCGGGCGGGGCTGTTGCCGAACCCCGAAGCGATCACCGCCAACGGTCAGTCGATGGGCGACAATTGCGCCGACAAGGCATCGGTGAACGAAGACGTGATCCGCACGGTCGAGGCGCCGCTGATGCAGAACGCGGGGTTCATCAACCTCAAGGGCACGCTCTTTGACAGCGCAATCATGAAGACCAGCGTGATCGACGCCGAATTCCGCCAGACCTATCTCAGCAATCCCGACGACCCCGAAGCCTTCGAGGGGCGCGTCGTCGTCTTTGACGGGCCGGAAGACTATCACCACCGCATCGACGACCCCGCGGAAAACATCGACGCGGGTTGTATCCTGGTGATGCGCGGCGCGGGCCCGAAGGGCTATCCCGGCGGGGCCGAAGTGGTCAACATGCGCGCGCCCTCGTACCTGCTGAAACAGGGCATCCACGCGCTGCCCTGCATCGGCGACGGGCGGCAATCGGGCACCTCGGGCTCGCCGTCGATCCTGAACGCATCGCCCGAGGCTGCGGACAACGGCGGGCTGGCTCTGCTGCGCAACGGCGACCGGCTGCGGATCGACCTCAAACGCTTTACCGCCGACATCCTGCTGTCAGAGGACGAACTGGCGGCGCGGCACAAGGCGTTGATGGAAGACGGCGGCTATAAATACCCCGCCAGCCAGTCCCCCTGGCAGCAGTATTTCCGCGAGCTGGTCGAACCCTTCGACAAGGGGATGACCCTGCGCGATGCGCCAAACTATCGCGATATCGCCCGCAAGAGCCTGCCGCGCGACAACCACTAGCGCGTGCCTAGCCCGCCGCCACATGACGCGCGCCGGGGCTGGGCGGATCTTCGGGCGGGCCTGCGAAACACTGTGCGATTTCCATCCACCGCGCGGCGGCGTCGCCCGTGGTGGTAAGGTCGGTGTCGGCCACGTTGCGCGTCTGGCAGACCACCTTGGCGAAATCCACCGCCGTGCCCTCGACGCGATTATCAGGCTGCGCGTCGTTCCAGGTCCATACGTCACCGGATGGCCCCGTCAGCCGCACAAAGGGCGCAGGCTGCGGCACGTCCAGCCCGCGATTGGCGAAGGTCCAGCCATAGGTCGCGACGCCCAAGTGTGCGATGCTGCGGATGCGGTCGTGTTCCGTGCGGGTCTTGCCCAAGGCGTCGAACACCTCCTGCCCGTGGGCCCATGTCTCCATCAGTCTCGCCGTCACGGATGACAGCGCGCTCATCTCTGGCCCCGCCCATTTCAGGCGCTTCTTCGGGTCGGTCTCGGCATAGGCATCGGCAAGGGAATGCGCAGCGCGCAACCATTCCTCCATCAGCCCGCGACCGCGCAGGCCCGCCAGCCACGGATATTGCAATTCGCGCAGCGAGGTTCCTTTCTCCATGCCCTCCCTGATCGGCGCGAAGAATTCGGCAAAGGCCGCGTCGCTCTCCAGCGACTTCGCGGCGGCGACGTTGAACAGATGCAAATGGCCGATCACGTCGTCGATGGTCCAGCCCTTGAACAGCGTTTCGCGGTCGAACTCGGCATCCGCCAAGGGCCGTAATATCGCGGCCAGCGCATCTGTCTCATTCCGGAAATCTTCGGCTTGTTGCATCGGTGCCTCCCTCTCTATGGTCCTGTCTGCGGTCTTTCATAACCAGCGTTCCAAGGCTATGATAGCGCCAGCAATTTCAAGAGCAACGACGCCCTCAGCGGCGCCATGATCCGAGGTTCCATGAAGCCGTTTTCCAAGATCGCCTGCATCGGCGAAGTGATGATCGAAATCCTGGGGCATCCCAGCGGCGAGGCGCGGCTGAACGTGGCCGGCGACAGCTACAACACCGCCGTCTATCTGGCGCAACTGGCACGCGGATCGGACTGCACGGTATCGTATGTCACGGCGCTGGGGCAGGACACGTTCTCGCAGCGCGCCCTGCACGAGATGCAACTGTTCGGCATCGGCACGGATCATATCGAGCGCCGCTGCGACAGCAATATCGGGCTTTATGCCATCGACACCGACGCTGCGGGCGAGCGCAGCTTTACCTATTGGCGGTCGGAAAGTGCCGCGCGCACGCTGTTCAGCGCGCCGGGCAAAGTGACGCTGGATGTGCTGGCGCAATTCGATATGGTCTATCTGTCCGGCATCTCGCTCGCGATCCTGCCCGCATCCGTCCGCACCGCCCTGATCGACGCGCTGGCCGCCTATCGCCGTAGCGGCGGATTGGTCGCCTATGACAGCAACCACCGTCCGCGCCTGTGGGAAGACGCGCAGACCGCAATCGACGTGAACAACGCGATGTGGGGCGTGACCGACATTGCCGTGCCATCTGTCGATGACGAAATGGCGATCCACGGCGACGCGTCCGAGGCCGCAGTACTGGCCCGCCTGAAGGCGTCAGGCGTCACCGACGGCGCGCTGAAACGCGGGATGGCGGGCCCTTATGACCTGACCCGCAGCACCTCGGGACTAACCTTTGCCCCTGCAACTCGCGTCGTCGATACCACCGCCGCGGGCGACAGTTTCAATGCAGGCTACCTCTTTGCACGCGCATCCGGCGCAGATCAGGCAACAGCCTTGCAAGCCGGGCACGAACTGGCCTCGCGGGTGATCGGACACAAGGGCGCGATTATCAAGATTTAGGGCATCGAGATTTAGGGCGTCGGGGGGACTTACCGGACCACGAACACCGACATATGCGCGTGCGAGGCAAGATGGCCCGCGTTCGACGCCATTATGTATTCCGCAGCGCCCGGCACGTGGCTGGCCATCACGATCAGATCGGTGTCGAGATTGTCGGCAGCACGGACCAGCACCGCATCCAGATCAACCGCCGGGTCATGGCTGGTCTCGGCGTGTGCTGCAAAGTCAACGCCCAGCGCCTTCGACTTGTCCGCGGCAAAACCCGCGAGCTTCTGGGCATATTGCGCTGGCGTCCGCGCCACTTCGGTCGGCTGGCTCTGCCCGACGCCGACGATATGCAGCGCAGCCCCATAGAGTTTTGCCAGATCGGCCGCGACCGACAGCGCCTTGTCCATACGGTCGGTGTGCTTCAGATCGGCGGGGATCATGATGTTGGAATACATGGTGGTCTCCTTTTTCCTCTGACCCTTGGGGTATAGGGGTCAGACCGGGGATACCTTGCGCTCGATCAATCCGGGCCCATTTTTTTCAAGCCTGCAAAAACCGGAACGGCCCCGCAAACAGCAGGGCCGTTCCAAAACGCTTGCGTGTGGTTCAGGCGTCCTGCCCGACCTCCTGACGCTGAACGCCAAGGCCGTCGATGCCCAGCTCCATCACGTCGCCCTTGTCCAGATAGACAGGCTGGGGCTTGATCCCCATGCCGACGCCCGGAGGGGTGCCGGTCGAGATCACGTCGCCGGGATGCAGGGTGAAAAGTCCGCTGAGATGTTCGATGATCTCGGCCACGGTGAAGATCATCGTGCCGGTATTGCCGGTCTGCATCCGCTTGCCGTTCACGTCCAGATACATGTTCAGCGCCTGCGGGTCCGCGACCTCGTCACGGGTCACCAGCCAGGGGCCGGTGGGGCCAAAGGTGTCGCAGCTTTTGCCCTTGGTCCACTGGCCGGTCAGTTGCGACTGATAGTGACGCTCGGACACGTCGTTGATCACGCAGTAGCCCGCAACGTAGTCCAGCGCGTCCTCTTTCGTGACGTATTTCGCGGTCTTGCCGATGACCACGCCCAGTTCGACCTCCCAGTCGGTATGGGTCGAGCCGCGCGGCTTCATCACCGGGTCGTTGGGGCCCACGATGGCGCTGTTGGCCTTCATGAACAGGATCGGATGCGCGGGGATCGCGGCCCCGGTTTCGGCGGCGTGGTCGGAATAGTTCAGACCGATGCAGCAGAATTTGCCGATGCTCCCGACGCAGGGGCCAAGGCGCGGGTTGCCGTCGACCTTCGGCAGGCTGGCGGGGTCGATGTCGCGCAGCTTGGCAAGCCCTTCGTCCGACAGCACGTCGCCCGCGATGTCGCCCACGATGCCGCTGAGATCGCGCAGGGTGCCGTCAGCATCCAGCATCCCCGGCTTTTCGGCGCCTGCATCACCGTAACGTAGCAGTTTCATATCTTGGTCCTTCTTCTTGATATCAGGGTGGTCAACCCGACCAGCCGCCGTCGATCACGTGCGGCTGCCCGGTGGTGAATGCGCTTTCGTCGCTGGAGAGGTACACGACCAGCGCCGCGATCTCTTCGGCCTTGGCCACACGGCCCATGGGTTGCCGCGCGACGAAAGCTTCCAACGCGGCGTCGTAGCTGCCCATCTGGTCGCCCAGCGCCTTGACGCGGTCGTGCCAGCTGGGGCTTTCCACGGTGCCGGGGCAGATGCAATTGCAGCGAATGCCCTGCTTGATGTAATCCACCGCCACCGATTTGGTCAGCCCGATCACCGCCGCCTTGGTGGTGCCATAGATGAACCGGTTCGGCGCGCCGATGATCGACGAACAGGCCGACGACATGTTGACGATCGCGCCCGATCCACGCTCGACCATCCCGGGCAAGGCCGCGCGGATGGTGCGGAACATCGACCGCACGTTCAGATCAAAGGCAAAGTCCCACTCGTCGTCGCTTGCGTCCAGCACCGTGCCGTGGTGCACGAAACCCGCGCAGTTGAACAGCACGTCGGGCCGCGCCTTTTCCACGCCAGCGTTCACGCTGCCCGTGTCGCGCGCATCCAGCACCATCGTCTCGATTCCGTCGCCCTTCAGCGCGGCCAAGGCGTCGGCGCTGATGTCGGTCGCGAACACCTGCGCCCCCTCGGCGGCCATCGCCAGCGCGCTTGCGCGTCCGATCCCCTGCCCTGCGGCGGTGATCAGCGCGCGTTTGCCTTCCAGTCTGCCCATTCTCTCTCTCCCTTTGCGTGAACTCAGTGCGGTGCGACATTGGCGGCGGCGCGCTTGCCCAGAATGCGCTCGCGCTGCCAGATGTAGAAGCCCGCGCCGATGATGATCAGCCCGCCGCCCAGCGTCCAGATCGTCGGCCACTGGTCGAAGAACACGATGCCCGCGACGGCGGCCAGAACGATCTGGATATAGACCACGGGCGCCAAGATCGACGCATCGGCCATGCGGTGTGCCCAGGTCGCCAGAATATGCCCGGTGCCGCCAAAGACGCCGACCAGCAGGAAAAACGCCCAGTCTGCGGGGGCCTGCGGCCACATCCACGACGACAGCGCAAAGGGCGCGATACATATCGTGGCCAGCCCCGAGGACCAGGTCTGGCTGGTCGCGTTGCTCTCGATGCCTGCCAGCAGACGCGTCATCAGGAAATAGAGCGAGGCGCAGATCAACGCACCAAGGTTCAGGAACATCGCGGGGTGAAATTCGGCCCCCCAGGGCTGCATCACCACCAGCACGCCGACAAAGCCCGCGCAGACTGCGATGATGCGGTGCTTGCCCACCCGTTCGCCCAACAGCGGGATCGCCAGCAGCGTCACCACGATGGGCCCCGCGAACATGATCGTCGTCGTGACCGTCAGCGGCAGGTAGTAGAGCGCGTTGAAATTCAGCGCCGTGCTGCCCAGCAGGAAAGCCGAGCGCAGGATCTGCCGGGCTGGTGCCATCGACACCAGCGCCTCGCGGCCTTCGCGGGGCACAAACACCGCCAGCGCCAGCAGGAAATGCACGGCATAGCGCACGAACACCACCTGAAGTGCCGGAAGCCCCGCCAGCACCAGCCATTTGGCCGAACTGTCGATCAGGGTAAAGAACAGCACGCCACCGGCCATTGCCGCCAATCCCATCGCCGTGCGGTCTTCGCGGGGCTGTACGATATGCGGCATTCAATGTCCCTCTGGATCGGTTGCGCACCGGGTCCGCGCCGACCCTGCACACGATGCGTAAGGTGGTCCGGCCAAGAGGTCCAGAGGGCGGCACGCGGCCAAGGCATCGCAGAGGGAAGAAGGGTCAAACATCAGGCATCAGGCACAGGCAGGCGCATCCGAAGACCAGCGATGGATCGGGATGTGATCCTGACCCGACAACTGGGCCCGCGCTGCCAGCCATGCATCGCGCCACTGTCGCCAGTCGTGCAGCACGGTCTGCGGTGCGCTGGCCGACCGGGCGACGAATTCGGGAAAATGGCTGCGCCCGGTCGGCTGGCCGGTCACGTTGTAACGCACATCGAACGACCAGCGGAATGCGTCCGACACGTTGTCGCGCGAGGCATGGGGCGTCAGCGGGTGAAAGATCACCGCACCGCCCGCCTTGACTGGCAGCGGCTGTGCCGCGTCCAGGTCCAGACAGCCATCGGCAATCGCGGTCTGGCGTTTGGGACAGTGCGGATACATCTGCGGGCGACCCGGAATGACCTGCAGACAGCCGTTCTCCAGTGTCGCATCGGTGATCGCCAGCCAGACCGTAACCATCTGCGTCGCGTCGCCCTCCGCATGGGCCACCGCGCGGTCCTGATGCCAGTCGGTCGCCATGATGTGCGCGCGCGCTTCGGTCTGGTCCAGCGTCACGGCGGGCGGCTTCAGCCGCACGTGCTGGATCGGGTTCGAGGTGATCTCGGGGCCGATCAGCTCTTGCACCACGTCCAGCAGCCCCGGATCAGAGATCATGTCGAAGACCGCCGGGCCGAAATGAAACGGCGTGTCGGCGGCGATGGTGTCACCGGGCAGCGAGATATCCATCGGCTGGAACCAGTCGCAGCCCGCGCGGTAGGCGACCAGCAGCTTTTCGAAAAAATCCCCGTCGCAGGGCGGCACGCGCCCCTCGGCCTGCCAGCCCGCATAGAGCCGGTCGAGCAGCGCGCCATATTCCGCGCGCACAGCGTCCAGCACCTGCGGCGACAGCACGTCGTCGATGACCAGATAGCCTTCCTTGGCAAATTGGCGGTGGTGTTCAGCGGTCAGGCGCATGGGACGTCACTCCTTCAGGATGGGCAGGAACGTCGGGCGCGGCAGCCAGTGCCGCGCCCGGTCAGGGATCAAAGAAAGATCGTCACGATCGGCGGCCAGACCAGCAGCACGCTCAGCGCCAGCAGTTGCAGCACGATGAACGGCAGAAAGCCCCGGAAGATGTCGGTCAGCGAAATCTCGGGCGGGGCCACGGATTTCAGATAGAACGCAGCCGGACCAAAGGGCGGCGACAGGAAACTGACCTGCATGTTCATACAGAACACCACGCCGAACCAGATCGGCACATAGCGTGCATCGACACTGCCCAGAAATCCGATCTCTTCGGCAGGCAGGCGCATCACGATGGGCAGGAACACCGGCATGATCAACAGCACGATGCCGACCCAGTCCATGAACATGCCCATGATCAGGAACACCACCATCATCACCAGAATGATGCCCATGGTCGGCAGATCCGCCCCCACGATCAGGTTGGCCACATATGTGGGCCCGCCCACCAGCGTATAGGCCGCAGCCAGAGCCGCCGCACCGATGGTCACCCAGATGATCGTGCCGGTGGACCGCAGCGTGCGGATCAGACTGTCCCAGACGATGTCGAATGTCATCTCGCGGCGCAGCATCCCGATCACGAAGACCGCGATCACGCCCATGCCGGCGGCCTCGGTGATGCCGGTGATCCCGCCATAGATCGAGCCGAGCACGACACCGATCACGACAATCGGCGCGATCAGCCCTTTGCCCATCTTCCAGCCTTTGGCCGTGCGTTCGCGGCCCACCACGAAGAAGATCAGCAGCAGCGCCAGCACGAAAGTGGCGGCGATCCACGGAAGGTCGGACACCATGCCCAGCGGGATCGGGTCCAGACCCTCGCGGATGGTGTTTTCACCGGTGATGGTAAAGAACAGCGCCCGCGCCATCAGAACCCCCGTCAGCCACAGGGTAAAGCGCGACAGGAACCCCAGGAACATCAGCCCCTTGTCGCGCCCCTCCGGCTCGCCCGGAACGGGTGGCGGCAGCGGTGCCAGCGATGGATTGATCTGGGTCCGCACCACGATGTAGATCAGAAAGAACGACGCCAGCATGAACCCCGGCAGGAACGACGCGGTGAACAGCGCCTTGATCGAGGTTTCCGTCACCAGCCCGTAGAAGATCAGCACGATCGACGGCGGGATCATGGTGCCCAGCGAGCCGCTGGCGCAGATCGTGCCGATGGCAAGGTTGCGGTCGTAGCCCAGCCGCAGCATCTGCGGCAGCGCGATCAGACCCAACAGCACGACTTCGCCGCCGATGATGCCCGACATCGCCGCCATGATGACCGCCATGATCGACGTGACGATGGCGATGCCGCCGCGCACCCGGCTGAGCCAGACGTTCAGCGACGAATACATGTCGCGCGCGATGCCGGATCGCTCCAGCATCGCGGCCATGAAGATGAATAACGGCACGGATATCAGAACATAGTTCGTCATCTGTCGGTAGACCGCCTGCCCCAGCACGGACAACGGGCCGCGCCCGAAGGTGCCGAACAACAGGTCGGGCGGGAATTTCAGCATCAGCGTCACGACGGCCAGAAATGCCGAGGCAAAGCCAAGCGGCATGCCGATGGCCAGCAGCGCGAACATCGCCAGCAGGATGATCAGGGACAGGGTGCCAATATCGACCATTCAATTCAGTCCTTATGCAACGTGGCGCGAATGTTGGCGATCTCGGTCTCGTCGATATCATCCATCGGGGTGTAGGCCTCGGGGTCCTTGTTCCAATCCGCGATCAGGTTCGACACGGCCTGAATGGCCACCAGAACGATGATCAGAAGAATGGCAGGCTTGATGATGCCGGGGATGGGCGGGTCCCATGCGGTGCCGAATGTCTCCATCCGCACGAACCGCTTGGCCGCGTCCGAATATCCGCCCCAGACCAGCGCAAAGGTAAAGCCGACGATCAGCAGGACCCCGATTGTGTCGGACGTCTTTTGCGCCCAGCGGGGCATCATGTTGTAGATGATGTAGATGCGGATGTGACTGCGTTGCTGCATGGCGTAAAGCCCCGCCAGCAGGAACACAAAGGCCGCGATCCACAATGACAGCTCGTTCGCCCAGAGCGTCGGGCGCGAAAAGACATAGCGCGACACGACCTCGTAGAACATCACCAGCACCACGAAGGCGGTCATGATCATCGACAGCCGGCCCAGCACCACCGACACCAGATCAAAAAAACCTTCGGGTGGCGTTTCGATCGCGCCCTTGGTGTCCGACAGGAACAGCGATGCAAACAGCAACGCAGCGACCAGACTTATCAGCATCACCTGCACCATCGGCCTGCCCGCGGGGCGGATCATTTCGTACATGCCATAGCTGTCCTCGAGGAACAGCCGTTGCCCGACCAGAAGTGCGTAAAGTACGACCGTCAGCCCCACGAACCCGATCATCGCCATCTTGATCGGTGCGCGCATCCGGCCCAGCCAAAGCGATTTTACCTGCATCACATGCCTCCCCACGTGGTGTTCCCGACCCTGCCGGATCGGTGAAAGAAGGCGGACCCATCAGGCCCGCCTTCGGTGTTGTCTTCAGACGTGTCGGTCCATCTTCAGTTGCCGCTCAGCAGGCCCAGCTGACCAAGATAGGTCTTGTGGCTGGCGAGCAACGCCGCGGCCTCGGGCGAACGTGTGCCCCAGTCGTCCCACGCCACTTGCGCGGCGCGGCGGAACTCGGCCCGGTCTTCTTCCGACCAGTCATAGAGCGTCACGCCCTGCTCTTTCAGCGCGGCAGCGGCTTCGGCGTTGGCCTTCTCATTGGCCAGCGCGACCTGGAACGACAGCTTCTGCCAAGCGGTGTCGATGATGCGGCGCTGCTGTTCGGTCAGACCTTCCCAGACGTCCTGGTTGCACGCCAGGTGGTCCGACGGCATCGAGTGAAAGCCGGGATAGGTGGCATGTTTGACGATGTCGTAGAGGCCGAGGCCCACGTTGTTGGCCAGACCCGACGCATCCGCACCGTCGATGATCCCGGTTTCAAGCGCGGTGAAGATCTCGGTAAAGTCCATCACGATGGGCGACGCGCCCAGTTCCTGGAAAATCTCGGTTTCCATGCCGGGGGGCGAGCGGAACTTCCAGCCTTTGACGTCTTCGAAACCGGCCAGCGGCTTGGACGAGGACAGTGATTCCTGACCGTAGATCGACCAACCGATCAGCTGCATGCCCTGCGAGTTGTAAAGCTCCTGCGCGGCGGCGTAGCCATCACCGTAATAAAGCCAGCTGTACTGCTGCCAGGGCGTGTCATAGCCGCCCATGATGTCGCCGACGAACTGGAACGCGGGGTTCTTGCCGGTCTGATAGGCACCGCCCGTCGCGTCGCAATCCAGAATGCCGTTGATCGCGGCGTCCCATGTCTCGGTCGTGGCAACCACCGAGGATGAATAGAACATTTCGACCGTGATGCCGCCGTCGGACATGGTCTGGACGTCGTCGATCCACTGGGCCAGCAATTTGCCCGTGGGGTGCTCGGTCGCATAGTGGGTCTGGATGCGCAGTGTCACATCCTCGGCAAATGCAGTGCCCGCAACCATGGCAGCGGCCGCGGTCGACAGCAAAAGTGTCTTGAGTTTCATAAGTCTTTCCTCCCAGAGCGACATTGGAGCCGCATATTTTTGATGCCAGCCCCTCAACCGGAAGTTGGCAAAGATGGTATACCATCCAGTCTGACCCTAGCGAGTCGCATATCGACAATCAACAAATTTCGGTATACCAAAATGCGAACAGGACCTGTCCGTATGGTATGCGGACGCCTTCCCTATGGGTCCTTCTTTCTTTATGGACACAGGCATGACCGACAACCCGCTCTCAGAGCAGATCGCCAACCAGCTGCGGCGCAACATCCTGCGCGGCAAGCTGCCGCCCGGTGCCAGCATCAAGGAACGAGACAACGCCACCGAGATGGGCGTCAGCCGCACGCCCCTGCGCGAAGCCGTGCGGATACTGGCCAAGGAGGGGTTGGTCGACCTGCGCCCCGCCCGCAGCCCTATCGTGTCGATCCCCTCGATCAGCCAGGTCTCGGACGAGGTCGAGGTGCTGCTGGCTGTCGAAAAACTGTCGGGCGAACTGGCCTGCCAGCGGGCCACCGACGCGGACATTGCCCAGATCGAAAAGATCGTCGACCAGATGGCCGAGCTCTTCGACACTGCCGACCCGTTGGACCTGTTCGAGATCGACATGAGCTTTCATTCCGCCATCGCGCGCGCCTCGCACAACGCGCCCTTGGCCGAGATTCACCGCACGTTTCTGGCACGGCTCTGGCGCTCGCGGTTCCTTGCGGCGGTCAAGCGGCGCAACCGCGAGCGGGTCATCACGCATCACCGCCAGATCGTGGCCGCCCTGCGCGCCCACGATCCGCAGGCGATCCGCACCGCCATCGGCGAGCATCTGGACAACCTGCGCGAGGACATCATCGACGTGATCCAGCAGGAACAGGCCGCCCCCGATACCAATAACACCCCCGACACCGGCGCGGACTAGGCGCGCGCCATGAGCCGCGCCCCCAATCTGCACGCCCTGCCCTATTTCGAAGCGGTCGCACGGCGTGGCAGCCTGGCCCGCGCCGCCGAGGAAATGTCGGTCTCGCCCTCTGCCGTCAGCCAGCAGATCAAGCTGCTGGAGCAGCAACTGGGAGTAAAGCTCTTCCGCCGCACCGGCCGTGTGCTAAGCCTCACGCTCGAAGGCGAGCTTTTGGCCCAGACCGCAGGCACCGCACTGCGGATGCTGACCGACGCGCAGGCCAATCTGGGTCGCACCCGCACCGCGCACCGACTGAACCTGCGCGTCTCGCCCAGCTTTGGCGTGCGCTGGCTGGGCCCGCGCCTGGCTGATTTCCTGTCGCGTCATCCCGACTGGGACCTGCGCGTGGACGCCGCCCCAGATCCCACCGATTTCGACCGCGAGATCATGGACATGGACATCCGCTATGGCACCGGCGACTGGCCGGGACTGTGGTGCAAGCCGCTGGTCCACGACCACATCCTGCCGCTGGCGCATCCCGATTATCTGGCCGCACTGCCCGCAGGTGACCCGTTGGCCCACGCCCGCCTGATCGACAGCCCGCGCGCCCATGTGCAGTGGGACTACTGGCTTTGGCACCACGACGTGACGGGGGCGAACAACCGCAAGACGGTGCTGATGGACCGCTCGTCGATGGCGATCCAACTGGCCCTCGATGGCGCGGGCGTGGTGCTGGAATCGATGGCGCTGGCCACGGCGGAAATGCAGGCGGGCCAGCTGGTCCCGGTCTGCCCGCACCTGCCCGTTTTACGTTTCGCGGCCCACTGGGCTCGCTGCCCCGCCCGCTTTGTCAAACGCCGGCCCGTGCAGGTGTTCCTGACCTGGGCCGAAGCACAGGCCGCAGCCCACGCGCAAGAGATGGCGACGCTGATGGCGCGCCACGGGATGCAGGTGGAGGACATCGTGCCCCAGGCGGCTTGGCAGCAGCGTCCGCTTTGAAGGTGGGCAATCCCCCGAAGACCCGCGCGCATTGGCGCGCAAGCGCTTCATCCAGTCAGAGGCAGGGGGTTCTTGTCATGCAAACGTCGGAACATGCTGCGCACGATCCAACGGTGGGCGATACCGACGGGGATCATGTAAACACGACCGAACAGATTGTGGACGCACACGGAAGACGTGACCGAAAGCGTGTCACCGTCGATGGAAATACAGGTCATGACATCCACATGGCGATCGCGCTCCGTGAGGACCAAGCAGTCGTCCTGAATATGCTCAACCCGGAAAAAATCCAAGTATTCTCCGACCTCTATGCCATGAACCGGATTTCCGCTAAACCCACCGATCTGCTTGACCCCGAACGCTGATGAAATCGCGTCTCGTATTCGAAATGCAACTTTTAGCAATGGCTGCGGATCACTCATGATCGTATTCCATGCGTCCAATGCCGTCATTGTCCTGGGCAGCCGGGTGTCCTGTCTATCAAAGTAATAGAGCCGTGATACTGGCTCCAGGATAAAAATATTGGTTTCAGGTAAATTGAACATTTCCAGACCTTAGCTGCATCGCAGCAAAGGGCAAGATGAACTCTCTGCGGAGGTGCGCGCCATTGGAAAAATTGACGCCCCGGCCGCGCGGAGCAGGCTTTTGCCGAGGCGGCGACAACGGCTGATTTTGCAAGCCAACCACCTGCGATCCCCTAGTGGATCAAAGACCCGCCGTTCACGTCGACCTCGGACCCCGTGACATAGGCCGAAAGGCTGGAGGCCAGGAACAGCGCGCAACCCGCCACATCGTCCGCCGTGCCTGCGCGGCCCATCGGAATGCCGTCCAGCACCTGCGCGCGCATCTCGTCGGTCAGTTTGCCCGCGGTGATGTCCGTGGCGATGAACCCCGGACAGATCGCGTTTGACCGCACGCCCGCAGGGGCCAGTTCGCGCGCCATCGCCTTGGTCAGGCCCAGTATCCCCGCCTTGGCTGCGGAATAATGCGGCCCGCCGAAGATGCCGCCGCCGCGCTGCGCCGATACCGACGACAGGTTGACGATGCTGCCCTGCCGCCGCGCGCGCATGTGCGGGATCACCGCCTGCGACATATAGAGCGTGCCGCGCAGGTTCACGTCCAGCACCGCGTCATAGTTGTGGGGTGCGATCTCCATCAGCTTCAGCGGCTGGGTGATGCCCGCGTTGTTGACCAGGATATCCACCTGCCCCCACTGGGCGATGATGTCCGCGACCACCGTGTCGCAAGCGGCCTTGTCGGTCACGTCGCACACGCCCGATGTGTGCCCTGTGCCCGGCAAATCTGCCGCAGCCTCGGCGGCCTCGTCCGCGTCCAGATCCAGGATCGCCACGCGCGCGCCGTGCTGCGCGAAGAGCCGTGCCGTCGCCTTGCCCAGACCGCGCGGGCTGGCGGCCCCCGTGATGATCGCCGTCATTCCATCCAGAAGTTGCATTCCGTTCCCCTTCAAAGCCATGATTTCACGGCAGCCGTCACCGCGCTGACCGAAATTCCGTATTGGTCGTGCAGCGTCGGCAGCGCGCCCGCGTCCAGAAACGCGTCCGGCAGGCCGATCTGGCGGAACGGCACATGCACGCCCGCGCGCATCAGCGTCGCCGCAACCGCCTCGCCCAGACCTCCGATCACCGAGTGGTTCTCGGCGGTGACCACCAGCCGCCCGCCCTTCGACGCCTCGGCGATGATGGTTTCCGCATCCAGCGGCTTGATCGTCGGCACGTGCAGCACGGCGCAATCCACGCCGTCCTTTTGCAGCGCCTTCGCCGCGTCCAGCGTGCGCATGGTCATCAGCCCCGAAGACACGAACAGCACGTCGCGCCCGTCGCGGATGATCTGCGCGCGGCCCAGCTTGAACCGGTAGCCGTATTCGCCCAGCACATTCGGCACCTGCCCGCGCAGCAGCCGCATGTAGACCGGACCAGGCGTGTCGGCGATGGCGCGCGTCGCCTGGTCGATCTCGACCGCGTCGCAAGGGTCGATGATGGTCAGGTTCGGCATGCCCCGCATGATCGCCAGATCCTCGGTCGCCTGGTGGCTGGGGCCATAGCCCGTGGTCAGCCCCGGCAGGGCGCAGACGATCTTGACCGGCAGGTTTTCCTCGGCAATCGCCATGATGATGAAGTCATAGACCCGGCGCGACGCGAAGACCGCATAGGTGGTGGCGAAGGGCGTGAACCCCTCGCGGGCCAATCCTGCGGCGGCGCTGATCATCACCGCCTCGGCCATGCCCATCTGGTAAAACCGATCCGGGTAGGCTTTGGCAAAGACATGCAGGTCGGTGTATTTCGACAGGTCCGCCGTCAGGCCGACGATGTCCTCGCGGGTTTTCGCCAGATCGACCAGCGCGTGCCCGAACGGGGCGGCGATGGTCTCGCGGCCCTCGGCGTCCAGCGATGCAATCATGGCGGATGTGGCCACCCGTTCGCCCGACGCCACCTTGCGGGCGGTGTATTTCGACTGGCGGCGCGACAGTTCCTGCGGCTTCATTGCGGTTTCTCCCCGTCGAGTATCTCCAGCGCCCTGGCCCACTCCTCGGGCTCGACGCGCACGAAATGGGTGATCTCGCGGCTTTCCAGAAACGGGATGCCTTTGCACATGGTGGTGTTGCAGATGATCACGCGCGGTTGTGCCGCGCCGTGGTTGCGGGCCGCGTCAAAGGCCGCGACCACCGCGTCCAGATCGTTGCCATCCACCTCCTGCGCGTACCAGCCGAAGGCCTGCCATTTCGCCGCCTCGGGCACCTGCGCCAAGGCCTGCGTGGTCGGTCCGTCCGCCTGCTGGTTGTTGAAATCGACAATGGCGATCAGGTTGTCCAGTTTCCACTGCACGGCAGACATCACCGCCTCCCAGGTCGATCCTTCGCCCAGTTCGCCATCCGAGAGCATGTTGTAGACAAAGGCGGGGTTCTTCTTGCGCTTCAGCCCCAGCGCCATGCCGACCGCGATGCCAAGGCCGTGGCCCAATGATCCGCCGGTGATCTCCATCCCCGGCGTATAGGCGGCCATGCCCGACATCGGCATGCGGCTGTCGTCCATGCCGTAGGTTTCCAGCTCGTCCTCGGGCAATATGCCCGCCTCGATCATTGCGGAATAAAGCGCGATGGCATAATGTCCGATCGACAAAAGGAACCGGTCGCGGCCTTCCCATTCGGGATCGTCCGCACGGTAGCTGAGCGCGTGGAAATAGGACACGGCCAGCACGTCCGCCACGCCCAGCGCCTGCCCGATGTACCCCTGCCCCTGCACCTCGCCCATGCGCAGCGCGTTGCGCCGGATCGCCCATGCGCGCCGCGCCAGACTGACGTTCGATCCGTGCCTGGCCTCACCTGTGGTCATAGCCTCTGCCCCCCTTGGTTCCGCCACCAGATGGCACCGGGACCACGCGCCGAACAATTAAAATCCCTTAACTGCACGGTAAGCACAGCTTCAATGTTGCGGCCCCTGCACCGTGCTAACCTCTGGGCCGAAAGCCTGAAGGAGCCCCGCCCCATGAACCTCAAATCCCTGCTCGCCGCCCGTCGCAGCGCGGGCCGTCCGGTGCGCATCGGCCTGATCGGAGCGGGCAAATTCGGCTCGATGATCCTCGCGCAGGCGCGGTTCATCGACGGCTACCATGTGGTGGGCGTGGCCGATCTGGACGTCGAGAAAGCGCGCGGATCATTCCAGCGCACCGGCTGGGCGGCCGAGCAATACGACGCCGCCAGCATGACAGAGGCCGTGCAATCGGGAACCACCTGCATCACCGACGACGTCGCCGCCCTGCTGGCCTGCGACCAGATCGAGTGCATCATCGAGGCGACCGGCCACCCCATCGCAGGCACCCGTCACGCACTGGCCGCAATCGACGCGGGCAAACACGTGATCATGGTCAACGTCGAGGCGGACGTGCTCTGCGGCCCCGTTCTGGCGCACCGCGCGGCGCAACAGGGCGTGGTCTATTCCATGGCCTACGGCGATCAGCCCGCCGCCATCTGCGAGCTGGTCGACTGGGTCCACGCCTGCGGGTTCGAGCTGTGCGCGGCGGGCAAGGGCATGAACTTTGCGCCGCCCTACCGCTATTCCACCCCCGACACGGTCTGGGGCTATTTCGGGTGGAGCGAGGCGGAAGTGGCCGCAGGCGACTTTAACCCCAAGATGTACAATTCCTTTACCGACGGCACCAAGGCCGCCATCGAAATGGCCGCCGTCGCCAATGCCACCGGGCTTGACTGCCCCGGCGATGGTGTGGCCTTTCACCCCGCCGGGCTGCACGATCTCGCGACCGTGTTCCGCCCCGAAGCCGAGGGCGGCAGACTGGCACGCGCCGGGCTGGTCGACATCGCCTCCAGCCGCGAAACCGACGGGCGCGTGGTGCTCAACAACATCCAGTACGGCATGTTCGTGACCTTCCGCGCACCCGACGCCTACACCCGCGACTGTTTCCAGCAATACGGGCTGCTGACCGACCCAAGCGGCTGGTACGGCTCGATGTGGCGACCCTTCCACCTGATCGGGCTGGAGACCTCTGTCTCCGTCCTGAACGCCTGCCTGCGCGGCGAGGCGACAGGGTCATCGACCCGCTGGCGGGGCGATGCAGTGGCCACGTCCAAGGGCGATTTCGCCCCCGGCGAATACCTCGACGGCGAAGGCGGCTTCAAGGTCTGGGCGAAGGCGATCCCCGCCAGCCGGTCGCACCGCCTGAACGCGCTGCCCATCGGGCTTGCGCATCATATCAAGCTGAAGCGCCCCCTGAAGCGGGATCAGATCGTGTGCCTGGACGACGTGGAAATCGTGGACGACAAGGACATATTCGCCCTGCGCGAACAACAGGTTGCCTTCCTCGACGGCTGAGGATCACGCGCGCCTTACGCCACCATCACCCCTCGCGCGGAACGCGCCCGGTTCCCGCATAAGCAGCAATTCGCCAGCGCTCACCCTTGTTCAAAAGCTCGGGAACGAAACAAAATTTCGTGTGTTTTTTCCGTACCACAACTTCAGGAGAACACGATGTTTCACCATTCCAGCAAACTGCAATACAAAGTGCGCGTCGACACCCCCGATCCGCAATTCGCCAAGTTCCTGCAACAGGCGATCGGCGGCATCGAAGGCGAAATTCGCGTCGCGATGCAATATTTCTTTCAGGCGATGGGCGCGCGCGGTGACGACAAATACCGCGACATGCTGATGATGACCGCGACCGAAGAGCTGTCGCATATCGAATTCCTCGGCCACGCCGTCGCTCTCAACCTCGAAGGGGCACCGCTGACCGCACAGGAAGAAGCGGCCAAGGACCCCATCGTCAACGCGATCATGGGCGGCGCCAACCCGCGCCACATCCTGTCGTCGGGGCTGTCTGCGATGCCTGTCAACTCGAACGGCGTGCCCTTCGACATGAGCCACGTTTATGCCACCGGCAACATCGCCGCCGACATGATGGCGAATGTGACTGCGGAAAGCGGCGGGCGCGTGCTGGCCTCGCGTCTCTACAACATGACCGACGACACCGGCATGAAGGACATGCTGTCCTTCCTGATCGCGCGCGACACCATGCACCAGCAGCAATGGATGGCGGTGATCGAAGAACTGGGCGGCATCGAAGCGCAAATGCCGATCCCGAACTCGACGCCGCAAGAGCATGAGGCGACCGAGCATTCCTACTACTTCCTCAACACCTCGCTCGACGAGCCGACGCCAGAGGGCCGCTGGACATCCGGGCCCTCGCTCGACGGTCGCAGCGAGTTCACCAAGCGCGACAAGCCAGAACCGCTGGGCCAGAAGCCCAGCCTCGGCAAGGCGCGGCCCCATTCGGGCACGCAGACCGAGCAACAGTAACCCCATAACTTGAAAGGAGTTCTGTCATGGTAACCACCGTTGGAACCGAAAACGAAGAAACCCACCTGCTGCGCAATCTCATCATCCTGGAGCATGATGCGATCGCGGCCTATGACAGCACCATCGAAAAGCTCGAGAGTGCCGAGTACCGCGCCAAGATCGAAGAGTTCCGCAGCGACCACCACGACCACGTGCGCGAGTTGAACGCGCTTGCGGAAAAGCTGGGGGTGCCCAGCCCGCAAGAGGGCGACATGAAACAGTGGCTGACCACCGGCAAGGTGGCGATGGCGAGCCTCGCTGGGGACAGCGCCGTCCTGGGCGCGATGAAGACCAACGAGGACGACACGGTCTCGGCCTATGAGTCCGCGCTGAACAACTCGGTTGCGACCCCCGAATGGCGGCCCATCCTCGAAAAGGGTCTGGCGGACGAGCGCCGTCACCGCGCCTGGATGGAGCAGGCCTCGAAGTAAGCCATGCTGTCAAGAATCGCCGGTGCCCATCAGGGCACCGGTCTTTCGCGGCGCGGCTCAGCGCGCCTGCGCGCCCCGCAGCCAACCCAGCGTCGCATCCGTATCTTCGCCGGGCTTGTATTCCGCCCCCACGGGCGCATCCCAGTCCAGCCGTGTCAGCACCTCCCAGACATGCGGATAATTCAGTTCGCCATGATCCGGCGCGCCACGATCCGGCACTGACGCCACCTGCACATGGCCGATCAGCGGCAGCAGCCGGACCAGCCGGTGCGTCACGTCACCTTCCATCAGCTGCACATGGTAGCAGTCGAACATCAGCTTGAGGTTCGGCGCACCCACTTCGGCGATGATCGCCTCGGCCTGCGCGGTGGTGCGCAGGAAATACCCCGGCGCGTCGTAATGGTTCAGCGGCTCGATCAGGATCACGCGCCCCTGTGCGGCATCGCAGGCATAGCGCAGCGCATCGACAAAGGCCGCGTGCGCCGCATCGCCTTGGGCAAAGCCTGCCATCACATGCACCGCCGCCGCATCCGTCGCCTGCGCATAGGCCAGCGCCTGATCTATGGCCGCGCGCGCCTCGGCCCTGCGTCCGGGCAGCGCCGACAGCCCGTTCTCTCCCGGCCCGCCCCGCGTGGTGTTCAGACCCAGCATCGGCAACCCGGTCTCGCGCAGCGCCGCCGCCACGTCGTCGGCGGGCACGTCGTAGGGCCAATGGCATTCCACCGCGTCAAACCCAGCCGCCGCCGCCGCACGGATCGCATTGGGCAGTGTCAGTTCGGTCCACAGGAAACCCAGATTGGCCGAAAACCGCATCACATCACCGCGCCGATCTGCCAGGGCACGAACTCGTAATCGCCCAGGCCCTGCGCCTCGGACTTGCTGGCCTCGCCCGAGGCCATGCGCAGCCACATCTGATAGATCTCGCGCCCCACCTCTTGGACGCTGCGGCCTTCCGACAGGATGGTGCCCGCGTTCACGTCCATGTCTTCGTGCAGGCGCGCGTACATCTCGGAATTGGTCGCCACCTTCATCGACGGCGACGGCTTTGCGCCAAAGGCCGATCCGCGCCCGGTGGTGAAACAGACCAGCGTACAGCCGCTGGCGATCTGCCCGGTGACCGACGCAGGATCGTATCCGGGGCTGTCCATGAAGGTAAATCCGCGCGCCGTCACGGGCTCGGCGTATTTGTAGACCCCCATCAGGGGCGTGGTGCCGCCCTTGGCCACGGCGCCCAGCGATTTCTCAAGGATGGTGGTCAGCCCGCCCGCCTTGTTGCCGGGGCTGGGGTTGTTGTCCATCGAGCCGCGGTTGCGTTCGGTGTAATCCTCCCACCAGCGGATCAGGTCGATCAGCTTGTCGCCCGTGGCGCGGTCGTGGGCGCGCGCGGTCAGCAGATGTTCGGCCCCGTAAACTTCGGGCGTCTCGGCCAGCACGCCTGTGCCGCCCTGCGCCACCAGCAGATCGCAGGCATGGCCCACCGCAGGGTTCGCCGTCACCCCCGACCACGCATCCGATCCACCGCATTGCAGCGCCACCATCAGCTCGGACGCGGGCGCGGTCTCGCGCGTGGCGCGGTTCACTTCGGGCAGCATCGCGGTGATCTTCTGCACGCCCAGCTCGACACAGCGGCGCAATCCGCCCACGTCCTGAATGTTCATCGTCTGGAACAGCGGTCCCGGCGTCAGGCCGTAGGCCTCGATCAGCCAGTCGATCTGCATCATCTCGCAGCCCAGCCCCGCCAGCAGCACACCGCCCACGTTGGGATTGCGCGCATAGCCCCACAGCGTGCGCTGCAACACCTCGAACCCCGTGCCGTCGCCGCCCATCGCACAGCCGGTGCCGTGGACGAAGGCGACGACGCCGTCGACATTGGGGTAATCCGCCAGCCTGTCGGGCGTGAAATGCGCCGCGATCTGGCGCGCGGCGGTGGCCGAGCAGTTCACCGACGTCAGCACCGCGATATAGTTGCGCGTACCCACCCGGCCATTGGCACGGCGATAGCCCTGGAACGTATCCTGCGTGGTCGCCGCAGCCACAGGCCGCAGGTTGGTCCCGAATTCATAATCGGTCTCGACCGCGCGAAACTCCAGATTGTGCGTATGCACGTGGGCCCCTTGGGCGATATCCTCGGCGGCATAGCCGATCAGGTTGGCATATTTGCGCACCGCCTCCCCCTTGGCGATGGGCGCTGCGGCCATCTTGTGACCGCGCGGGATCAGCATGGTGGCCCCCTCGTCGCCCACTTGCAGCGGCTGGGTGGCGGTGACGACATTGTCGTCGGCAGACAGTCTGACGGTCTTCATGGCGCTACTCCCATTCCACGTCGAAACGCGTGACGATATCCTGAACTTGCGCCGCACTCAGCGGTCGCCGCTTCATCCCATGCGTCAGCAAGGCCAGCCGCGCGGTGTCTTCCAGCTCTTCAATGGCATAACAGGCCGCTTCCACATCGCGCCCCGCCACCACCGGCCCGTGATTGGCCAGCATCACCGCAGACCGTTTGCCCGCCAGCCCGCGCACCGCGTCGCCCATTGCCGGATCTCCGGGCAGGAAGACGGGCAGCAGCGCGACCTTGCCCAGCTTCATGATCGCATAGGGCGTGAGCGGCGGCAGGAAATTGTCGGGGTCCACATCCTCGAGCATCGACAGCGCGACGGAGTGGCACGCATGCAGATGCACCACGGCCCCCGCCGTGCTGCGCGTCTCGTAGAAAGCCGAATGCAGCGGCATTTCCTTGGTGGGCTTGTCGCCGCCCACATGCACGCCCTGTGCGTCGAAGAGCGACAGTCGCGCGGGGTCCAGCCTGCCAAAGCTGGACCCCGTCGGCGTCACCAGCAATCCGCCATCGTCCGTGCGTGCCGAGATGTTGCCTGACGAGCCACCCGTCAGACCGCGATCATAAAGCGATTTGGCCAGCGTGCAGATCAGCTCGCGCAGGGCGGTATCGGCGCTCATGTGTCCAGCTTTCCCAATGCGGCGGCAAAGAAGTCTTCCGTGCCGAAATTGCCCGACTTCAGCGCCAGCGCGATCTGCTGCCCGCCGCTTGGGGCCGCGCACCACGGCACGCCGGGTGCAATTTCGGGGCCGACGTCCAGCCGTGCCACTCCCAGCGCCTGCGTCACGGCGCCCGAGCTTTCGCCGCCCGCCACGATGAACCGCCGCGTGCCCGCGTCCCGCGCGGCAATGGCGATGTCGCCCAGCGCCTCCTCGACCACGGCACCGGCTTTGTCCCGGCCCAACGTATCCTGCGCCGCGCGCACCATCTCGGGCGCGGCCGTGGCGTAAATCAGCGGCGCGCCCGATTGCGCGGCCAGCCAGTCCAGCACCGGCTGCACCCCGCCTTGCACCAAGGCCACGGGATCGAGCCGATAGCTTGGATTGTGGGCGGCATAACGCGCCACCTGCGCCTGCGTTATCGCAGAACAGGACCCCGACAGCACCAGCGCGGGACCTCGTGGCGCGCGCCACGCCGCCGCCGCACCGCCATCCTGCAACAGCCCTGCCGCACGGTAGAGACCCGGCAAGGGCATCGCCAACGCACTGCCGCCCGTCATCAGCACGGCGTCGCGGCAAGCCTCTGCGATCACGTGCAGGTCACTGTCGGCCACCGCGTCCACCACCACATGCGGCGCCGCCTGCGCCAGCGCGCTGCGCACCGCATCCGCACCACGCGCCACGCACAGGCGGTCCACCAGCCCCACGTCGCGCGTGACCTGCGGCAGCAGCAGCCGCACCAGATTGCTGTCGCGCATCGGGGTCAGCGGATGGTCCTTCATCGGGCTCTCGGACAGCGGCACCTGACCGACAAAGAGATTGCCCATAAAGACCGTGCGCCCGTTTTCGGGGAAGGCCGGACAATAAATCGTCTGCTTGGCCCCCGTCGCCTCCATCAATGCCTCGGCCACGGGGCCGATATTGCCATCGGCGGTGGAATCGAAGGTCGAGCAATATTTCCAGAAGAACCGCGCGGCCCCCGCCTGCGCCAGCCATCCATGCGCCGCGCGCGCCTGCGCCACCGCCTCGGCCACCGGGGCCGTGCGGATCTTCAGCGCGATCACCTCGAAGGGGGCGGCATCCTCGACCGGCCCCTCCGGCACGCCGATGCGCAACGAGACACGCGCTCCGCTGCGGGCCAGCAATCCGGCCAGATCCGTCGCCCCGGTGAAATCGTCGGCAATCGCGCCCAGAAGCGTGCTCATGCCTCCCCCGGCAATGTCAGCCCCGCGTTGCGCGCATATACCTTGGCCAGCGCCGCGTCATCCTCGCGGCCCAGACCTGACCCCGACGCCGCCAGCCACTGCTGCAGGGCCGCCGCCGTGACCGGCGCGCCGAACTTCGCGGATTGCGCGATATCGAGGACGATACCCAGATCCTTGGGCCAGATGTCCACAGCACTCAGCGGCGTGTAATCCCCGTCGCGCACGTGCGGCCCCCGGCTTTCCAGCGCCCAGGATGTGCCCGCGCATTGCGATATCACCTCGAGGAACTGATCGGGCTCGATCCCTTGGGTCATGCCGAAGGTCATCGCCTCGGCCATCGCCGCGATGTGGATGCCCACCAGCATCTGGTTCACCGCCTTCATCGACGACCCCGCGCCGACCTGATCACCCAGTTCGAACACCTTTTCGGCCATTGCCGCCAGCGCGGGCCGCGCGCGGGCAAAGGCCGCCTGCGATCCCGACGCGAGGATCGACAACTTCCCCTCCGCCGCGCGGATCGTGCCGCCGGAAACCGGCGCATCCAGGTATTCCAGCCCCAATGCCGCACAGCGTGCGCCCATGTCGCGCGCAAACTCGGGCGAGACCGTGGCGCAGGCCACCACAGCAGTACCAGCCGCCAGCTTGTCCGCGATGCCATCCGGCCCGAACAGCACGTCCTCGGTCTGGGCGGCATTCACCACCACGATCACGACCGCGTCCAGCGTCCCTGCGACCTCTTCCAGCGTGCCCTCTGCCCCGCCTGCCGCGCGAAACCGCGCCACGGCGTCCGCGTTCACGTCGAACCCGTGCGTCACCAGACCGGCGCGCAACAGCGATCCCGCCATGCCGCCGCCCATCGCACCCAGCCCGAAGATGGCCACGGCCCCCGCAGCCATCAGCCGCGCCCGATGTAGGGCATGTTCGTCGCCATCACGGTCATGAACTGCACGTTCGCATCCAGCGGCAGGCTGGCCATATGCAGCACCGAGGACGCCACGTTTGCCACGTCCATCACCGGCTCGATCGCGTTCGACCCGTCGGCCTGCGGCACGCCGCGGGTCATCTTCGCGGCCATGTCGGTCAGCGCATTGCCGATGTCGATCTGCCCGCAGGCGATGTTGAACCTGCGCCCGTCCAGCGAGATGGTCCGCGTCAGCCCCGTCACCGCATGTTTCGACGCCGTGTAGGGCGCCGAGCCCCAGCGTGGCACATAGGCGCTGACCGAGCCGTTGTTGATGATGCGCCCGCCTTGCGGGTCCTGCCTGCGCATCTGGCCAAAGGCCGCGCGCGCGGCGATGAATGCGCCCAGCACGTTCACGTCCAGCAGTTTGCGAATGTCCGACACCGCCAGCTCGTCCAGCGGCGCGCCGCCCAGCGACATGCCCGCGTTGTTGAACAGCGCGTCGATGCGCCCCCAGCTTTGCGCCGCCGTGGCAAAGACCGTCTCGACCGCGTCCTCGTCCGTCACGTCGCAGGGCAGCACCAGCGCGCCGCTGTCGCCTGCGGTTTCCTCAAGCGGCTCCTTGCGCCGTCCGATCAGCCCGATATCCCAGCCCGCCGCGATAAAGGCCTGTGCGGTGGCGCGCCCGACGCCGCTGCCGGCGCCCGTGATGATGATGGATGGCATGAAGTCTCTCCCTGCGTTCGATGCTTGCCGCAGGGTGGCAACTTGGTATACCATTTGCAAGAAGAATGCGCAGGAAAGGCCGCCTCGATGAAATCTCTGCTCTGTGCTGCGGTCCTTGCCGCACTTGGCGGGCCGCTTTGCGCACAGGTCGCAGGGGCCGAGGCCTGCCTTGCCGGCGCCGTCAGAGAGGGCACCGACCCCGCGCTGTGCCTGGATGCACCGGACGCCGCCTGCATGGACAACGCGCAGGAAACGCCCGCCGTCAGCACCGCCTGCTTTGCGCAGCTTCGCGCGGAGTGGGGTGCCGCCATCGGCAAACGCATGCGGTCCTTGCCCGAGGACACCGCCACGACCGTCGCCCGGATCGAAGCCAAATACGACGTGATCAGCGCGCTGGTCCAATGCGACCGGATCGAGGAACTGGCCAAGGCCACATCAGACCTGGGCGGCCCGCAGATCGCGTTGCAAAAGGAACGCTGTCTGGCCCGCGCCAATGCACTGACCTATGTGCGACTGTTCGTGCGCACGCATCCTGCGGTGAAAGACTAATTGCGATCAGCACCACACTACGCCAGCCCAGCGCACCAAGCCCGGAATCAAGGTGCGAAGCACCGCCGGCCTCTCGGTGTTGGCAAAGCGAACACCTGCCGGCAACACATTGCTTTGCAATGTGTGAGAGGCAGCGCCCGACCGCCCGTCACGCCGTAGGCGTGCTTTCAGCACGACGGGCGGGCGCTGCCCTATGTTTCGCCAATCCGCAAACCTAATCCCGCCCCTTCTTCGCCTCTTCCTCCATGTCCATCCCGTTCAGCGCCGCCACGTGGTCGGTGATCCTGGGCACGTAATCCTGCCCGTTCCCGCTGGCCTCGACATGGGCGAAATACTGTTTCGCCGCCGCTGCCATCACCGTCATCACCCCGGCACTGTCGGCCATCGCATGCACGTACCGCAGATCCTTGGCGGCATTGGAAATGGTGAACTTGTGCAACTCCTCGCGGTCCACGGCATAGGTCATGAACGTGTCGAAAAAACCGTTCGCCAGCCGTGACGATCCGATCACCTGGCGCACTTTTGCGGGTGGAATGCCGACCGCCGCCCCCAGCACCGTCGCCTCGGCATAAAGCGAGGCATAGCCCATCGAGATGAAGTTCATCAGCAGCTTCATCTTGTGCCCGGCGCCGGTTTCGCCCACGTGGGTGATGTTGCCCGCCCAGCAGTCCAGCACCGGCTTGATCTTGTCGAAGGTCGCGGCGTCGCAGCCCACCATCGCGTCCAGCGTTCCGGCCTCGGCCTCCTTCGGCGTGCGGCCCAGCGGCGCGTCGACCAATGTGCCGCCCTTCGCGGCAAGCTCCTCGGCCAGCGCGGCGGTCGAGGTCGGATCGGCGGTGGTCGTGTCGATCACGATCAGCCCCGCGCGTGCGCCCGCCAGAATACCGCTCTCGCCGCGAAACGCCGCCTCGACCTGCTCCGAGTTCGACAGGCACAGATGGATGATGTCGCAGGCCTGCGCCATCTCGCGCGGGCTGGCGGCCTCGGTCGCACCCATGCCGACCAGACTGTCCACCGGCGTGCGGTTGCGGTTGCCCTTCACCTGCAGAGGATAGCCGTTCTGCAGCAGGTTCTTGGCCATGCCGTGCCCCATGAAGCCGACGCCGATGAAACCGATAGTGCTCTTGCTCATGTCTTGTCCTTTTCTCAAATCAAAGGCTGGCGGTGATGCCGCCATCCACAAAAATCGTCTGTCCGTTCACGAAACTGGATGCTTTGGACGACAGGAAGATCGCCGCCCCCACCAGTTCCTCGACCCGGCCCCAGCGGCCTGCGGGTGTGCGTTTCTCCAGCCATTCGGTAAAGGTGGGGTCGGCCACCAGTGCCGCGTTCAACGGCGTCTCGAAGTATCCCGGTGCGATGGCGTTGCAGTTCAGCCCGTGGCGCGCCCAGTCCGTCGCCATGCCCTTGGTCAGGTTGGCGATCGCCCCCTTCGACGCGGTGTAGGGCGCGATGCCGGGGCGGGCCAAAGCGGTCTGCACCGAGGCGATGTTGATGATCCGCCCGTGCCCTTGTGCAATCATGTGCCGCGCCACGGCCTGCCCCACATAGAATGCCGAGTTCACGTTGGTGCGCATCAACCGGTCAAAGGCATCGATCTCGAAATCCTCCAGCGGGCCGCGATGCTGCATGCCTGCGTTGTTCACCAGAATATCAATCGGGCGCTCGGCCGCATAGCCGTCCACCGCCGCGCGCACTGCATCCGCGTCCGTCACGTCGAACACCAGCGTATCCACGTCGTGCCCTGCATCCCGCAAACCCTGCGCCGCGTCCTCCAGCCGTTCGGCGTTGCGCGCGTTCAGCACCACCCGGGCCCCCGCCTCGGCCAGCCCGCGCGCCAGCGCCGCCCCGATGCCCATCGACGCGCCGGTGACCAGCGCCGTGCGCCCGCTCAGATCGAACAGTTCCATATCTCTTCCCCCCTGCCGACATGCCGGTGCCATTGACACCCCGCCGGAATCCGCATTTGATGAAATGGTATACCATTCCCGCCCGGTTGCAAGAACCACCGAAAGGCCCCCCAAGATGCCCCAAGCTCTCTTTGCCCACGGCCCTCATGACCTGAGGTTGGCCGATGTGCCCGCCGACGCACCCGCCAGAGGCGAGGTGCGCATCGCGATGCAGCGCGGCGGCATCTGCGGGTCCGACCTGCATTATTACAACCACGGCGGTTTCGGCACCGTGCGCCTGCGCGAACCGATGATCCTCGGCCACGAGGTGTCGGGCGTGATCGACGCCGTGGGCGAAGGCGTGGGCGAAGGTGTGGAGGGACTGGCCATCGGCGATCTGGTCGCCGTGTCGCCCTCGCGCCCCTGCCGAACCTGCGATCAGTGCCAGCGCGGGCTGCACAACCAGTGCCTGAACATGCGGTTTTACGGCTCGGCCATGCCCTTCCCCCACATCCAGGGCGCCTTTCGCGACACGCTGATCGCCGACGCCAGCCAATGCGTGCCTGCAAAAGGGCTGACGGCGGCACAGGCCGCGATGGCCGAACCGCTGGCCGTCGCCCTGCACGCCGTGGGCCGCGCGGGCGACATGCTGGGCAAACGCGTGCTGGTCACCGGCTGCGGCCCCATCGGTATCCTGGTGATCCTCGCCGCGCGCCGCGCCGGGGCCGCCGAGATCATCGCGACCGACATCGCGGCCCCGGTGCTGGACATCGCTCGCACCGCCGGAGCCGACATCACGCTGAACACCGCTGACCAGCCAGAAGCGCTGCTGCCCTACACCATCTACAAGGGCAGCCTCGATGTGCTCTTCGAGTGCTCGGGCGCACAGGCCGCACTGGTCGCGGGCATCGGTGCGCTGCGCCCGCGCGGGCAAGTGATCCAGCTCGGCCTGTCGGGCGATATGTCCCTGCCGATGATGCAGATCACCGCCAAGGAACTGGCGATCAAGGGCTCGTTCCGCTTTCACGAAGCTTTCCCCCTCGCCGTGCGGATGATGCAGCAGGGGCTGATCGACGTGACCCCGCTGCTGACCCACAGCTATCCACTGGCCGACTTCACCGACGCCTTCGCCATGGCCGGAGACCGGTCGCAGGCGATGAAGGTGCAGTTGGTGTTCGGCGCATGATCGCCTTCACCCTGGCGGTGTTCTTTCTGCTGATAACCCCCGGTCCCGGCGTGCTGTCGACCGCAGGCATCGGCGCGGGCCACGGGTTTCGCGCGGGGCTGCGCTATCTTGGCGGACTGTTCATCGGCACCAACATCGTGGCCTTCGGCGTGATCTCGGGGCTGGCGGCGGTGATCCTGGCCGTGCCGGTGATCCGCTGGGTGCTGATGGGCGCGTCGATCCTGTACCTGCTCTACCTCGCCGCCCGCATCGCCTTCGCGGGCAGCAAGGTCGCGTTTATCGCCGCAGCCACGGCACCGGGCATCGGCGCGGGGATCCTGCTGCAGGCGATCAACCCCAAGGCCTATGCCGTCAACACCACCCTCTTTGCGGGCTTCCCCTATGCGCCCTACAGCCTGCTGTTCGAAACCGTGACCAAGCTGCTGATCGTCAACGCCTTCTGGATACCGATCCATCTGGGCTGGCTCTGGGCCGGGGCCAGCCTGCACCGGCTGAACCTGTCCGACGCGGCCCAGCGCCGCATCAACTATGCGATGGCCGCAGCGATGCTGGGCGTCGTGGCCCTCGCCCTGATCGCCGGAGTGGCGAAATGACCGAAAGGAAGACAACGATGAACATTCTGATCATAGGCGGCGGCGGTGTCGTGGGCCAGAAACTGGCCAAGGCACTCGCCACCAAGGGCACCCTGCGCGGCACCGCCATCAGCCGCATCGTGCTGGCCGACGTGGTCGACCCCGCCCCCGTCGACGCGCCTTTCGCGGTCGAGACCACGCGCTGCGACATCGCCGATGCAGCCTCGGTCGCCTCCGTCGTGACCGAGGACACCGACGTGATCTATCTGCTGGCGGCCATCGTCTCGGCCCACGCCGAGGAAGACTTTGATGCAGGCATGCAGATCAACCTCTTTGGCACCTACAACGTGCTGGAACGCTGCCGCGCCTTGGGCACCAAGCCGGTCGTGGTCTTTACCTCGTCCATCGCGGTCTATGGCGGCGAGGCGCGCAACCCGTTGGGCGATCACACCTATCCCAACCCTCAAACCTCCTACGGCGGGCAAAAGGCCATCGGCGAAATCCTGATCAACGATTATTCACGCAAGGGCTATGTCGACGGGCGCGCGTTCCGGCTGCCGACGATCTCGGTGCGTCCGGGCAAACCCAACCGCGCCGCATCGTCGTTCATGTCGTCGATCCTGCGCGAACCGCTGAACGGGCAAGACGCCGTCTGCCCAGTCGAGGGCGATTTCCTGCACTATTACCTCAGCCCGCGCAAATGCGCTGAAAACCTGGTGAAGGCCGCCGAACTGGACGCCGCTGCCATCGGCGAGAACCGCGCGATGCAGATGCCGGGCAAGGTCTGGTCGATAGATCAGGTCATCGCCGCGATGACCGCCGTGGCAGGACCGGAGCCCGCCAAACTGATCCGCTGGGAAGCGCAACCGGACGTGCAAGCCATCGTGTCCGGCTGGCGCTGGGACATCCACGCCGACAAGGCGCTGGCGCTGGGGTTGGAGGCCGATGCATCCTTCGAGGACAACGTGCGGTATTATCTGGAGGATGACAAGCCCGGCGTCTGACCGCCGGGCAAACCGTTTCAGAACCCTCAATTCACCGGCGTCAGCAATTCCCGCCCCGCCAGATGCGCCGCCACGTTGTCGCGCTGCAGCTTCGCCATCGCGGCGCGGGTTGCGTGGGTGGCCGAGCCCTGGTGCGGTTGCAGCACCACGTTGTCCAGCGCCAGGAAACGCGGGTTCACCTTGGGCTCGCCCACGAAGACGTCCAGACCGGCGCCCGCAATCGCACCGCTTTCCAACGCGTCCAGCATCGCCTCTTCGTCAATGGTGCTGCCGCGCGAGATGTTGATGATCACGCCCGCCTCGCCCAGCGCCGCGATCACCTCTTTCGAGACGTAGTTTTCGGTCTCGGGGCCGCCCACCAGCGCGACGAACAGGTAATCGACGGCCCGCGCCAATTCCACCGGATCGGCGTGATAGGTCCAGCCCGGCGTGTCCTTTTGCGACCGGGCGTGGTAATGAACCTCGCATTTGAACGCGGCCAGACGGTCGGCGATGTCACGCCCGATGCGGCCCATGCCCATGACCCCGACGGTGCCGCCGCTGACCTTGCGGTTCAGCGGCGTCGCGCCCTTCTCGGCCCACGACCCGTCACGCACCCAGGCCTCGGCCTGCCGCATTTCGCGCGCCTGCATCAGCCACATCGCAATCGCCAGATCCGCCACGTCGTCGTTCAGCACGTCGGGCGTGTTGGTCACCTTGATGCCCCGTGCGCTTGCCGCACCCACGTCGATGGCATCGTATCCCACGCCGAAATTCGCGATAACGCCCAGGTTCTCGAACTGGTCCATCTCTTCGGGCCCGAAGGGCCGGTGCCCCTTGTAGGCGATGGCCTTGACGGCGGCGCGGGACGCCCCGTCCAGCGCGTCAAGCTCAGTTCGCGTGGCGATGAACGTCGGTTGCAGTTCCGCAATGAACGCGTCACGTTCGGCTTCGGTATAGGGACCGACGGCAAGGATGGCAGACATGGGGCAACTCCTGAAGTGCAATTTGGTATACCAACGTGTCGCGGCAATTTCAGCCGGTGTCAACTGCGGCTGACCGCCCCCTGAAAGGCATCCAGCGCCGACGCAAGCTCGGGATGATCCGCCGCATGGGTTCGCACGTCCACGCCCGCAGCCTGCGCCACAGCTGCTTGGCGAAAGGCGGTGATCCCCGCCGCAGGCCCGCCCGGATGGCTCATGATCCCGCCGCCCGCGCAGATCAGGGCATCGTCATTGCCCAGCGCCGCCAGCGTCGGACCCACCTGCCAGGGCGTTTGGCCGGATGAAAACACCGGCAGCGCTGCGTGCGCGTGGCTGCCAGACACCGGCGCCTGAACGCTGCGCGCCGCCTCGATCACCACGGCGTCGGGTTCGGTGAACTTGCTGGCCAGCCCGTTCACATGCAGATGATCCGCCCCTGCCAGCCGCCACAGCTTTTGCATCGCGGGGTACGCGATCCCGATATGGGGCGAGCGTGACATCAGCCCCCAGCCGTTGCGATGCGCATGGATCGGCAGGGGCGAGCGGTCGCGCACAGCCCTGAGCCCCGCCAGCCCGATCGAGTTCAGCGAGACCATCGCGCAGGTGGCCCCCAGCCGCTCCAGCAGTTCAAGATGCCGCCACATCTGGGTGATCTCGTCGGTGATGTTGGACGCATACATCGCCTTGCGCCCCGTCGCCTGCGCGGCGGCGTCCAGCGCCTGCATCACCAGCCGCGCCCGATCCGGCAGAGGGCACGCAGGCCCGTTGCCCTGCAATTCGTCGTCCTTGATGAAATCAATCCCCGCCCGCGCCAGATCGCCCGCCAGGGTGGCCGTCTGTGCTGCGCTCAGCCCCACGCTGGGCTTGACGATGGTGCCGATCATCGGGCCCGCATCCACGCCGGCCAGCGCCCGCGTGCCTGCAACACCGAACTGCGGCCCCGGACAGGCGGCGGCGATGCTGTCGGGAATATCCAGCGACAGCAACCTTATCGCGGACACTTCCGCCAGCTCGAACAGGTTGCCCGCCACCGTCGCCAGGATGTTCGGCAGCGACGGCCCAAAGGTGTCCACCGGCCAGCTTAGCGTGATCCGCCCTTGTTCGTAGCGCGCGGCCTTCAACCGGCAGGGCAGCGCTGGATGGTCTGACGCGCCTGTAACTTCGACCGCCTCGACCCGTGCCGCCGACCGCGCACGCAGATCGTCGGTTTCCGATGCCAGTCGCACGAACGTGCCCGTCGACTGCTCGCCTGCGATCACCTCCGCCGCGCGCGCCACGCCCACCGGACTTTCAATCTGATATGTCGCCTGCAACCGTGTCATCGCGCGCCGCCTCCGTCTCTGACCCATCCGAAATAATCGCGGCTGCCCATCTGCCCGCCCTTCAGCGCCAGGTGCAGCCCGTCCATCGCGCCCGGCCCATGGGCGCGGCAGATCGCGGCACCGGGGATCGTCGGCGCCAGTGCCGTCAGCGCGTCGATGCCCAAGGCGGCGCAGACGTGGCCCGAGGTATCGCCACCCGACACCACCGCACGGGATAGCCCGCCGCGTTCGATCAACGCGCGCAACACACGACCCAGAGCGGCACCCATCCGGTCGTTCACCGCAGGCAGATCCGCCCCCGCCGCCGCTCGCAAATCCGCGACCACCGGGTCGTCCGGCCCTCTGGCGGTGTAGATCAACGGCACCTGCCCTGCGTCCAGTGCGGCCAAGCCTGCCTGCACCGCCGCAGCCTCGGCGTCCGCCAGCCCGCCGCCGCACGCCGCCAGCACGTCAAAGGCGATGCCTGCGAACCCATTCCCGCAGGCCCAGGCGATCTGGTCCGCCGTCGTCGGCGACACCGAGCCGGACACCACCGCCATCCGCGCCACCGCGCCCAGCCCCCCGACCGGCTGCGCCGCAGGCAGCCATCCCTGCGCGCGGAAATAGGCGACCAAAGCATAGGCAACGCCTTGCGATCCCGCGACGAACCGGTGCGCGCTGCGGTTTTCCCACAACAGCCGCCCCACCGCGATCTCGTCTGCGGGGGTCATCATGTCCACCGTGACGCCCTGCCCCGCAACCAGCGCCGCATCGGCGCGCGCCGGATCGTGCAGCGCCTCAAGGTCCAGACAGCTCAGCGCCATATCGGTCTGCGCCGACAGGTGCCGCACCACGTCGGCCTCGTGCATCGGGGTCACCGGATGGCGCGCCATGACCGGATGGCGGTCCAGCCGGAACACCCCGGCATCGGTGCCCGCGAACAGATGGCCAAACGATTGGTACCGCCGCATCTGCGGCGCGGCGACCACCACCGGAACCGCCCCGCCGAAACGGGCCTGCCCGATCTGCATCGCGCGCCCGATGCTGCCCACATGCGGCGCGGAATCCAGTGTCGAGCATACTTTATACTGAACCAGCGCCGCCCCCGTCGCAATCAGTGCATCGTAGAGCGCGGGCAGTTCCGCATCCATCCATTCAGGCGCACGCGTGCGTGCCATGCTGGCGATCCCGATGCCGCGCAGCCCCGGAAACTGCGCCAGCCGCGCAGCATCCGGCACCCGCAGGAACAGCGCCACGGGCAGCCCGGCAAAGGCCAGAACCTCCATCACCGCGGCAGCGCCCGTGAAATCGTCGCCCAGCCACGCCAGCACCGGACCATCCAAGGCTTGACCATCCATCGCTTATCTCATCATACCAGTTGCAGCACCAAAGGAACCAAAGCTGCCATGTCCACGCCCACCGACCCGATCCCCCGCCGCAAGCTGTCGGACGCGGTGTTCGACCGCCTGCACGCGATGATCGTGAAGGGTGCCGTGGCGCCCGGCGATCCGCTGCCGTCGGAGCGCGCGCTGATGGACCGTTTCGGCGTCGGCCGCCCCGTAGTGCGCGAGGCGTTGCAATCGTTGCACCAGATGGGGCTGATCACCGTCAGCCACGGCGAGCGCACCCGCGTCAACGCGATCACCCCGCAAAGCGCCGTGGCGCAGCTGGACGGCATTGCACAGACCCTGCTGTCGGTCGCGCCCGAAAATCTGGATCACCTCAAGGACGCGCGGCGCATGTTCGAGCTGGGCCTGGTGCGTGTTGCGGCGCTCAGGCGGTCGGACGACGACCTGCACGCCCTGCACCACCTGATCGCGATGCAATCCGCCGCGCGCGACCGGCCAGATGATTTCGTCGCCGCCGACATAGCCTTTCACGCGCGTATCATCGCGATTGCGGGCAACCCGGTGATCACGGCGCTGGCCGACGCGATGCTGAAGTGGATTTTCCACAACCACGGCGCGTTGCTGCGCTGGTCCGGGCACGAGGACACCACGCTGGCCGAACACCGCCAGATCGTCGCCGCCATCGACGCACAGGACGGCGATGCGGCGGTCGCGCAGATGGCCACGCATCTTGACCGGTCCGCCGGATTGCAGCCCCGCGCCTGACATATCAGGTGATGCGCTGGATGCTGGCGGCGATCTCGTCCGGCTCGAACACCCGTTTCCAGTCATCCCGCATCAGCATCGGCTTGCCGAAGGTAATCGCCTTGTTGCAGGCGTCCGAGAACACGCCGTCGACCTCCTCGAAGATCACGGCACCCAGGATGTTCATGTGTCCCAGCAGGAAATCCCGCGCCGCTTCCTTTGGCACGCCGCGCCGCACCACTTCGTCCATCGCCTCGCGCATCACGTCCAGAAGCGACGCGCAGACCGTCTCGGACAACCCCGGCTCCAGCAGCGCCATCTGGTCCACCGTCACGCGGTGACTGCGCGCGACCGGCGCATAGATCGCGCGGCCCACCTTTTCGCCCAAGGCATAATGCTCTTCGGGCCCCTGCATCAGCGCGTTGACGATGCCCTGTTGCGCGGCGATCCCGCCAAAGTAGTCCTTGCGGCCTGCTTCGGTCTGCTCGTCGTTGTAGATCGGCGGATGGCAGGGGTGCGTGACGAAATATGTGACGTCTTCACGCTCGGGCAGATGCCCCGCAAACGGTCCCGCCGCATCCAGACAGATCACCATCGCGCCCGCAGGCACCATGTCGATGATCGACGCCGCCACCGCGCGGATCGCCGTATCGGGCACCGCCAGCAGCACCACATCAGCCCCTTTCAGCGCCTCCTCGACGGGCACGCAATCGACGCCGATGGCCTCTTTCAGCCGCGCGCGGCCTGCCTCCGATATCTCGACATGGGCCACCTCGAAATCCGATTGCAGCAGGTTCGTCGCACTGCGCACGCCCATCTTGCCGCCCGCACCCATCAACGCCAGTTTCTGTGCCATTTGCCGCGCTCCCCCGTTCAAATCCTCAACTGGTATGATGAGATGATCTATTCATCAGTGGGAGTCAAGCCTGCCTTCTAGATCCACGCCAACGTCAGCGCCGCCAGTGCCAGATAGCGCCCCGCCTTGGCGACAGTGACCAAGGCGAAAAACGTCCAGAACGGCTCGCGCATCACCCCCGCGACAACGGTCAGCGGATCACCGACCAGCGGCAGCCAACTGCCCAGCAGAGACCAACGGCCATAACGGTGATACCAGCCCTGCGCGCGCTCAAGCTGCCTGTCCGAGGCCGGAAACCAACGCCTGTCGCGGAACCGCAGCAGATAGCGCCCCAGAACCCAGTTGATCACGGAACCCAGCACATTGCCCACCGTCGCCACGAGGATGAGCGAAGCGACAGGATGGTCACCCGCCACCAGCAGCCCCACAAGAACCGCCTCGGATTGCATCGGCAGGATGGTCGCCGCCACCAGCGCCGACGCGAAAAGAAGAAGATACGCGGTCATATCGGGGGCAGCCTTTCATAGGGAACGTCGCCACCTGATAGCCCGGCACAGACATCGCGCGCCAGCGTAACAAAGGGCAGCGCCCGACCGCGGGGGGCGCTCATGAGCGGCACTTGTGACAGGCTGCAAACCTCCGCCATGTCCCAATGCCAGCCGCTTTTCCAGCCGACACCCTTGAAAAATCCGCCCCGTTGCCGCACTGAAATGCCAAACCAACGGATCATGCACATCAGGGAGGATACGATGATCAACTTCAACCGCCGCCAGACAATGGGTCTGATCGGGGCCGCAGCCGCCACCGGACTTGCCGCACCGGCCATCGCGCAGAACCAGAAAATCGTCGTGGGCGCTTTGCGCTTCACCTCGCATGCGGCCAGCTTCATCGCGGTCGAGCGTGGCTATTTCGAAGAGGCGGGCCTCGACGTCGAACTGCGGTTCTTCCAGGCGGCGCAGCCGATGGCCGTGGCCATCGCCTCGGGCGATGTCGATTACGCGGTGACAGCCGTTTCCGGCGGCCTGATCTCGCTGGCCGACAAGGGCGCGGTCAAGGTGATCGGCGGCGGTCTGAGCGAAGAGCCGGGAATCGACGGGCAGAAGATCCTCGCCTCCGACGCCGCCTTTCAGGCCGGTCTGACCTCGCCTGCGGGCCTCGCGGGCAAGAAATTCGGCATTTCGACCGCCGGGTCGTCGTTTCACTACATGGGCTCCAAGGTCGCGCAGGCCGAAGGCATCGAGATGTCCTTCACGCCACTGCAAAAGGTCGGCGCGATCATCGGCGCGCTGAAATCCGGCCAGATCGACGCGTGGTCCATCGTGCCCCACATCGCGAAACCGCTGGCGGGGTCCGGTGCGGTGCACGTGATCGGAGACATTTCCGACTATCTGCCGAACTACCAGGTCACCACGGTCTTCACCTCGACCGACAATGCCGACAACCAGCGCGACCAGACGCAGGCGTTCCTGAATGGCTTCTCCAAGGGCGTGGCCGATTACAACGCCGCGATGATCGCGCGCGATGGCGGCGACGCGGGCGAGCAGGAGATGGTCGAGCTGATCCACAAATATGTCTACACCGACCAGCCCATCGAAAAGGCGTCGGCGTCGATCATCAACGGCACCATGCGCCTGAACGAAGGGGCCAAGATGAACGTGGCCTCGCTGCGCGACCAGCTTGAGTGGTTCCAGTCCGAGGGGCTGGTCGATGCCGGCATCACGCTCGACACCTTCGTCGACACCTCCTACGTCGACACCTACGAGGCCTGACCCGCCACTGGCGGCGGGCCTCATCGCCCGTCGCCGACACCGAAGGACACCCCACATGGACATCCGCCTCGACGCGATCAGCCACAGCTATGGCGACACCGAAGTGTTGCGCGACATCTCTCTGGACATTCCGGCAGGCCGCATCGTCTGTCTGGTCGGCCCGTCGGGCTGCGGCAAGTCCACGCTGCTGCGCCTGACCGGCGGGCTGGAACGCCCCGATGCGGGCCGCGTGCTGCAACTGGGCACGCCGCCCGCCAACAGCCTGAACCCGCTGACCTTCGTGTTTCAGGACTTTGCCCTGCTGCCCTGGCGTTCGGTGCGCGGCAACATTTCCCTCGTGCTGGAAGACCACGGCATTCGCGGGCGCGACGCCGACGCGATCATCAGCGACGTGCTGGCCCGCACCAAACTCAGCGACTTCGCGGACGCCCTGCCCCGGCAACTGTCGGGCGGCATGAAACAGCGCGTCGCCATCGCCCGCGCGCTGGCCGTGAACCCCGCCGTGATGCTGATGGATGAGCCGCTGTCCGCGCTGGACAGCCAGACCCGCGAATTGCTGATGGACGATCTGGTCGCCTTATGGACGCGCCAGCCGTTCACCTCGGTCTACGTCACGCACAACCTTGCCGAAGCGGTGCGGCTGGGCCACAAGATCGTGGTGCTGTCGCGCCGTCCGGGCCAGATATGCGAAGTGGTCGACATCGACAAGCCGCTGGACCAGCGCGGCTATGCCGACCCCGATCTGGAAACCGTCCAGAAACACCTGTGGACCCTGATGCGCGACGAAGCCCGCGCCGCCGATGCGGAGCTTTTGAATGTCTGACACCCTGTCCCACACATCCCACACACCCGATCAAGCCACAGAAGTCCGCTTTCGCGGCGGCGGCTTTGCCCCTTCGGCACGACGCGGCGTCGGCGTCATGGTCTTTGTCGTTCTGGTGCTGGTGATGGAATGGGGCACGCGTGCGGGCTGGATCTCGGCGCTGACCCTGCCCCGCCCCTCGGACGTGGCCGCGACATTTGTCGAACTTTGGCAAAGCGGTCTGCTGTTCAAACACCTGCTGCCCTCGCTCAGCCGTCTGGCCGTCGGCGCGGCCCTCGGCGCCAGCCTTGGCATCGGCGTCGGCATCCTGATCGGCCTGTTTTCATACGTGCGCGCCGGATTGGTGCCGCTGGTCGCGGCCCTGTTCCCGATCCCCAAGATCGCGCTGCTGCCGCTCTTCGTGATCTGGTTCGGCATCGACGAGACCTCGAAATATGCGCTGATCGCCTTCGGAACCTTCACCCCCACGGTCGTCGCCACCTATGGCGCGGTCGACAACGTGGACCGCACGCTGATCCGCATGGGCCAAAGCTTCGGGCTGTCGTGGCTCTCCATCGTGCGCAAGATCGTGCTGCCGGGGGCCATGCCGGGCATCCTGTCGGGTCTGCGCATTTCGCTCGCCATCGCGATCATCCTGCTGGTCGCCGCCGAGATGCTGGGCGCGGAATACGGCATCGGCGCCTATATCCTCGAAGCGGGGTCGCTTTACGATCTGGAACGATTGTTCGCAGGTGTGCTGATCCTGTCGGTGCTGGGCGTGATCCTCAGCACCGCGATCGGGCTGATCGAAAAGCGTCTTCTGTCGTGGCGTGGGTAGGACGAATGCGGATTGCATCAGAGTAGCAAAGTCTCTCTGGCAATGAAGCCGACCTTCGCCGCTTGCAGGATTAAGGTCGGCTGTGCGGGACTTAGCAGTCCTTGCCCGACTTTGACCCAAAGTCTGCTTTCGGATTGAACCGTTCAACAGACGGTCGTTTTTGACATCGACTTCCGCCTACAGGTCTATTTAGTATTACAGTCGCCATATGGAGTAATGCCTTGAGACTAAACCTGAAAAATGTGCGCGGTGACCATGGTATCAATAACGATCTGATATTAAGCTACAACAAGCATCAAGCGGAGTTTGCAGCGAGCGAGAAAGCGACGTTCTTGAAAATCGAAGATGCGATTTCAAGAACGGATAAGAAAGGTAAAATGCCTCTCTGGCATGGTTACGATCAGATACCAGACTATGCTCAGAGCACTGGCCCAGCGTCGAAACGTAACATATCTCAAGTCAGAACAGGCCGCGGAATTTGCCAGTTTTACGCTTGGCTGGCAGCACAGAAGAGACCGGAGACCATATTAGAGTTTGGTGCAGCTTTCGGTGCGAGCGGTATGTATTGGCTGGCAGGTCTCGCCATTGCGGGAGACGGTCGTTTGGTCAGTTTTGAGCCTAATGAACTATGGTGCTCTATCGCGCGCGAGAACTTTGAGACAGTCAGTGATCAATTCATACTGACAGCAGGGAAATTTGAGGACAACTTGTCGTTGGTTGCCCCAAAAGCAACGATCACTCTAATCGATGCTATCCATACGAAGTCTGTAGTGTTAGCTCAATTTGAGCTTGTGAAGCAGATAAGCCAATCAGGCGCGTTAGTTATTTTTGACGATGTGGGATTTTCAGATGACATGTGGGAGTGCTGGCAAGAAGTCTGCGTTTCATCAGACATTTCATCTGCATGGCAAATTGGAAAACGTGTGGGCATTGTCGAACTGTTATGACGACATAGACATATGATCTCCATTCCACACGGTCTGAAACCAACCCGATAAAAGCTGCAAAGCCCGAACTCAATACATGCGACCGCCGGGCAGCGCCTGCCGGCCCGTTTTGCAGAAGGCGTGCTTTTTGCACGGCGATCAGGCGCCGTCCTTTGTGTCGCTGTCACTCTGCCCCCTGTCACAGAAGTTTCGCAAAAGTGAAACATAACTGAATCCTGCACACCGTAGGTCGGCCCTCAACAAGCCTTGGGGGCATAGATGCTGGAAATTACGAACCTGACCAAAACCTTCGGCGCGAATACCGCCGTGGACAATGTCACGCTGTCGGTCACGCGCTCTTGCATGATCGGGATCATCGGACGGTCGGGGGCCGGCAAATCGACCCTGCTGCGGATGCTGAACCGGCTGACCGACAGCTCCTCGGGCAGCTTCACCGTCGAGGGTCACGACATGACCCACCTGCGCGGGGCCGCCCGCCGCCGCTGGCAGTCGCAATGCGCGATGATCTTTCAGCAGTTCAACCTGGTGCCGCGCATGGACGTGGTGTCGAACGTGCTGCACGGCACGCTCAACCGCCGCTCGACCATGGCGACCATGTTCAACCTCTATCCCACATCGGACGTACACCGCGCCATCGACATCCTTGACCGTCTGGGCATCGTAGAGCACGCCCAGAAACGCGCCGAGGCGCTGTCGGGTGGCCAGCAACAGCGCGTGGCCATCGCCCGAGCCCTGATGCAGGACCCCAAGATCATTCTCGCGGACGAGCCGATTGCCTCGCTCGACCCGATGAACGCCCAGGTCGTGATGGAGGCCCTGCGCCGCATCCACGAAGAAGACGGCCGCATGGTCGTCTGCAACCTGCACACGCTGGACACCGCGCGCCGCTATTGCGACCGGGTGATCGGCATGCGCGACGGACGCGTCGTATTCGACGGCACGCCCGAGCAACTGACCGTCGGAGCCGCCCGCGACATCTACGGGGCCGACGCGTCCTTCTCCGAAGCGGCAACCTCGACGCAGATCGAATCCCTGCAACAGGTTCCCGCCTGACAGATCACCGCCCCGGCCGCCTCAAACGGTCGGGGCTTTTCGTTTCACACCAAGAAAGAAGACATTTTATGAAACGCATCCTCGCGGCCGCACTGGCCACAACTGCCCTCGTCACACCCGTACTGGCCGACGAAACCCCCATCACCGAATTCCGCATCGGCATCCTGGGTGGCGAAAACGCCCAGGACCGCATGAACAGCTACCAATGTCTGGCCGACTACACGACCGAAGAGCTGGGCGTTCCCACCAAGCTCTTCGCCCCCGCCGACTATAACGGCGTGATCCAGGGCCTGCTGGGCGGCACGCTCGACATGGCATGGCTGGGCGCATCGGCTTACGCGGCCGTCTACCTGCAGGACGCCGACGTGGTCGAGCCCGTGCTGGTCAAGATCAACCTCGACGGCTCCTACGGCTACCACTCGATCGGTTTCGCCCGCGCCGACAGCGGCGTCACCTCGCTGCAGGACCTGCAAGGCAAGGTCTTCGGTTTCGGCGATCCGAACTCGACCTCCGGCTACCTGATCCCCTCGATCGAGATCCCCCAGGCCGGTGAAGAGATCACCATGGAAAGCGGCAAGTACTTCGGTGAAGTCAAGTTCACCGGTGGCCACGAGCAGACCATCGTTGCGGTGAACGCAGGCGACATCGACGCCGGCGTGACCTGGGCCGACGGCCAGGGCAACTGGGAAGACGGCTATAACTCGGGCGCACTGCGCAAGGCCGTGGATGCCGGTCTGGTCGACATGAACGATCTGGTCGAAATCTGGCGCTCGAAGCCGATCCCAGAAGGTCCCGTCGTTCTGCGCTCGGCTCTGCCTGCGGACGTGAAAGCCAAGATGACCGCACTGGTCGACGGCCTGCACGAAGCTGACGCCGACTGCGCCTACGGCGTGGCAGCGGGCGAAAGCCTGGGCTTCGACCCGATCACGCACGAAGCCTATGTGTCGATCGTCGAAGCGCGCAAAGCGAAATCGAATTGAACCCCAATTGATTGCCAATCTCTCGCAGGCTCCGGTTTCCACCGGGGCCTGCTATTCATGAAGGACAGGCCATGACATCCGCAGCAGACGCCCCGCAGACCACCACCGATATCCGCACCGACTATCTTGCCCAGATGCGTCACAAACGGATGCTGAACCTGATCCTGCTGTTGGTCTTCGCCGCACTGATGGTATCGGGGTTCTACACCGCAGATGCCCGCAACGCCGGCGGGTTCTGGAACGGCTGGCGGCAGATGCTGGATTTCCCCGCCGATGTGGTCGGCGAAGCCATCGAGCGCGCCCACCTGCTGCCCGGCTACCTGTTGAAATACCTGCCCTCGCTGCTTGAAACCATCAACATCGCCGGTGCCGCCACGCTGATCGGCGCGCTGATCGCCCTCTTTGCCTCGATGCTGGCCACGCGCGGTCTTGCGCCTGCGGGCTGGCTGATCGGCCCCGTCCGCCGCCTGCTCGACGTGCTGCGCGCCGTGCCCGAAATCGTCGTGGCGCTGGTGCTGATCTTCCTGCTGGGCGGTGGCCCGGTGCCTGCGATGATCGCCATCGCGCTGCACACCGTCGGCGCATTGGGCAAGCTCTTCTCCGAGGTCAATGAAAACGCATCGCTGAAACCCGTCGAAGGCCTCGCCTCGACCGGCGGGTCGTGGATGCAGCAGATGATGCTGGGCGTGGTCCCGCAAGTGGCACCCAACTATCTCAGCTATGCCTTGCTGCGGTTCGAAATCAACATCCGCGCCTCGGCCATCCTCGGCTTCGTCGGCGCAGGCGGCATCGGCTATGACCTGCGCAACACCATGTCCTGGGGCCAGGGCAAGTTCGACGAGGCCGCCGCCATCTTCCTGCTGCTGTTCGGCACGATCATCATCGTCGACCAGATTTCCAGCCATTTCCGCAACCGCCTGACCCATGGCAAGGCGTATAAAGACAAAGGGGCCGTGCTGTGACCGACGCTGCCATCTACGCCACCGCCGACCGTTCCCTGGCGCGCAAGCGCCTGACCACCTTCGCCGCGCCTGCGGTGATCATGGCCTACCTCACCTATGTGTTCTTCGCCTTCGACGTGGCCGGCCTGTCCGAGCGGGTCAGCGTCGACAACATGCAAACGCTGGTCTCCGACACCTACAGCTACAAGGTCCACGTGGCCCGCGACAACCGCAGCGGCGACACCGAAGTGTCGATCGAGGGCGAGCGCAAGGGTGAATACCCCGAAGGCACCAGCCTCGATTGGGTCGATCTGGGCGACACCACCCGCGTCGATCTGGCCGACGGGTCGTATGTCCTGATGGGTGAAACCGTAACCTACGACATCCCCGGCTATGGCACCGTCACCGCCACCCCCGGCAGCAGCGGCGTCAACGCGACCTTTCCGGCGGGCGACATCCCCGAATGGATCAACGCCTCGAAGAACCGCGTGGCCATCACCACCGACGCAGGCCGCCTGACCGTCACCCGCAACCGCACCGAGGTCTTCCGCTATTTCTACGGCTGGGAGCTGTTCTTCTTCACCCTCGACAGCCCGTTCCACGGCAAGAGCTTTGCCGAACTGGCAACCGGCGGCCAATACGGCGCGATCTGGAACGACTTCTGGTCCAACAAGATGTGGCGCCATTCCGATGTGGCATGGGCGCTGGCGGAAACCATCCTGATGGCCTTTCTCGGCACCTTCGGCGGTGCGATGATCGCCCTGCCGCTGGGCTTCATCGCCGCCAAGAACTTTACCCCGCTGGGCAGCCTGCGCTTTGCCGCGCGGCGCATGTTCGACTTTCTGCGCGGGGTCGACGGGCTGATCTGGACCATCGTGCTCAGCCGCGCCTTCGGGCCCGGCCCCCTGACCGGGTCGCTGGCGATCATGCTGACCGACATCGGCACCTTCGGCAAGATCTTCTCGGAGGCGCTGGAAAACGTCGACGACAAGCAGATCGAAGGCATCGCCTCGACCGGTGCCAAACCGATGCAACGCTACCGATTTGGCGTCATCCCGCAAATCACGCCGGTGCTGCTTAGCCAGGTGCTCTACTATCTGGAAAGCAACACCCGCAGCGCCACCATCATCGGCGCGATCACCGGGGGCGGCATCGGCCTGCTGCTGACCCAGGCGATCATCACCCAGAAGGACTGGGAAGAGGTGACTTATTACATCATCCTGATCATCGCGATGGTGATGGCGATGGACAGCTTCTCGGGCTGGCTGCGCCGCCGCCTGATCCAGGGCAACGGCGAGGGCGGCCACTGATGGCCCGCCTGACCGCCGATGCGCCATGTGTGCACCCCGACTGCGAGATCACCGACAGCACCTTTGGCCGATACGTCGAAATCGGCCGCGCCAGCCGCGTGGCACACAGTGCGATCGGTGACTATTCCTATTGCGACCGGATGGCGGACATCGCCAATGCCGAGGTGGGCAAGTTCTCCAACATCGCCAGTTGCGTGCGCATCGGGGCCACCGATCACCCGATGGACAAGGCCAGCCTGCACCACTTTCACTACCGCTCTGCCGACTATTTCGACGACGCGGAACATGACACCGCATGGTTCGATCACCGCCGCACCCGCCGCGCGACCATCGGCCACGACACATGGTTGGGCCATGGCGCACAGGTGCGCCCGCAGGTCACCATCGGCCACGGCGCCGTGGTGGCAGGCGGCGCCATCGTCACCCGCGACGTGCCGCCCTACATGATCGTCGCAGGCATCCCCGCCGTGCCCCTGCGCGCGCGGTACACAAAGGGTGTGGCCGACCGGATGATGGCGCTGGCATGGTGGGACTGGTCGCATGACCGCCTGCGCGAAACGCTGGACGATTTCCGTGCGCTACAGGCCGAAGCGTTTCTGGAGAAGTACGAGCAGGCGTAAGGCCAAAGCTCAGGACCGCCGCCGCTTGATCGCGGCCCAGGCGCGCAGGTCGATGACAACCTTGAGCGTGGCCGCAACCAGCGCAAGACACAGCATCGTCTTCGTCGCCGTGCCCATGGTGCCCACGATCAGCATCGCGTGCACCACGCTGCCGACCACAACCACCAGCACAAGGCCCGTGTGCGCCAGCCGCCAGACCTGGGGCCGGATGCGCCACCTCCGCCGCAGCGCGACCAGCAGTGCCGCACCGAACAGCGCCCACATCGCAACGACGCCCCAAGCGGAAAACGGCGTCGGCGAGGTGAAGAGCAGCGCGTCGACAACGTCCGGTGGGCTGGTCAGCCACAGCCCTCCCACGTGGAGGATGACGGCGAGGACCAGCGCGATACCCGTCCAGCGGTGCACCCGCCTGCCGCGCACTGCGGGCAGACCGGGCAGAACCCCTCCCGCCAGCAGCGGTTGCAGCAGCATTATGGCCAGCGCCGCCGCACCGGCGAACCCGGCTGCGATATAAACGGGGTCCCGCCAGGCCAGCAGCGGGCTCGTCGCCGCCACCGCAAGCGGCACCGCGATCACGACCGCCAGACAGCACCAGATCAGGACTGCACGCATGGGCCGCGCAGCGATCAGACCGGTTCCAGCACGAAATCGGCGCGCAGGCTGGTATCGCCCGCATTCGGCATGATCGGGCGCAGAAACACCGTTTTGAAATCAGCGCTGTCATAGGCCAGATGCCCATGCGGCTGGCCAAAGGCGGGCACGATCTGCGGCATCTCCAGGCGGAATTCGCCATTCGCGTCGGTCAGCGTTGCGCCGTGGCTCTGCGGGTCACGCTCGTGCCCTTCGGTCGTGTGCGCCCAGACCTGTATCCGCTGTCCTGCAAGGGGCGCGCCATCACCCGCGCGGCGCACAGTGCCGACCATCCAGAACCCGCCGTTGCCGATACGCTCGACGATCGGTGCTCCGGGACGATAGTTGTTCGCACCGCCGCGCATCGTTGGCGTGGGGGCCACGCCCTGCGCGCGGGCGGGAACCAGCAGGCCCGAGGCCCCTGTCGCCACGGCTGCACCGATCACGGCACCACCGGACATGAGGAATTTGCGGCGATCAGGTTTTGGGTGTGTCATATCAGTCTCCGTTGGAACGTCATGGCTTGGGCAAATAGTCTATGTTTCCATAAAACATGGGGCAATGGGCATGGGTGGAAAGGCTCCCCCACTGTTTCGTGAAGGCGGTTTTGCCAGTCTCCAGCCAGTCTCCAGCCATTCTCCGCCCAGAGCAGATCCCTCACTCCCCCTCAAGCGTCAGCGTGATGCGATCCCCCGCGAACCACGTGTTGCCGAACTCCACCGGCACACCCTCCGCGTCCACGTTGATCCCCGCCGTGTGCAGCACCGGAGCGCCCTCCGAGATGCGCAGGTGCAGCGCCTGCGTCGCCGTGGCAAGCTTCGCTTTCAGCCGGGTGGACGCGCGGGTGTAATCCGCCACGCCGCCGCGCAGCAATGCAGCCGTGACCGACCGTGTCTCCTGCAGATCGCCCGGCAGCCCCGGAAACCGCGCCGCCGGAAACACGCTGCGAAACAGGGCGACGGGCTGGTCGTCGGCCAGTGACAGCCCTTCGTAGTCGTGGACCAGATCGCCTTCCTCCAGCGCAAGGGTCTTGCGTTCGACCGCCGTGGCGCTGCGGGTTTCCAGCGACAGAATTTCCTTGGCTGGCACCCGCCCCGCCAGCGTCAGGTTCTGGTGAAACCGCACCCGCTTGCCGATGGGGTAATCCGTCGGCACCTGGGTTACGAACACACCGGCCCCGCGCCGCGCATAAACCACGCCATCGTCCGCCAGTGCGCCCAGCGCATGACGCACGGTGTGGCGGTTGACGCCGAAACGCGCGGACAGCGCCGCCTCGGTCGGCAGCTTGTCGCCCTGGGCGAACTGCCCTGCGGCGATTTCATCGCGCAGATGGGTGGCGATCGACTGCCAGATCGGGGTGCGGGCCATGGGGTGTCACCAAATCTTCACAAAGCTGGGGATTGCGGAACGGGGCAGAATCACGGATATATTTGTCTAGTTGTATAGTAAACTAGACAAATCGGCAAGGTGTCTACATGAACGAAAAAACCGACCCCAACGCCGCCCGCAAGGCCTGGCTCAGCCTTCTGGCCCGCTGCAGCGCTGCGGATCTGGACGCGCTCTGGACCGATGCCGCACTCGACCCCGACCACACCGTGCTGCGCACCCCCGAAGTGGGCAGCGTCATGGTGCGCGGCCGCGCAGGCGCCGTCGGCAGCGCCTTCAACCTTGGCGAAATGACCGTCACCCGCACCTCGGTGCGGCTGGCCTCGGGCGAGGACGGCCACGGCTATGTGCAGGGCCGCGACAAGGTCAAGGCGACGCGCGCGGCGCTGATAGACGCCCTGATGCAGACCGCCGAGGCCGATGCCATCCGCGCCGCCGTTCTGACCCCCCTGCAGGCCGGGATGGAGCAGACCCGCGCCACCCGCAGCGCCAAGGCTACCGCGACCAAGGTCGATTTCTTTACCATGGTCAGAGGAGAAGACTGATGCAGACCGACGCACTGACCGGCGGCTTTGCCGATGCCCCCATCGACGCCGCCCACGCCTTTCGCCGCATCATGCAGGTGATGGCACAGCCGGGCCGGATCGAGACCGTGACCGGCGGCACGCCCCCCGCACCGCTGTCACAGGCGGGGGGCATCGTGCTGCTGACGCTCTGCGACCCCGAAACGCCGGTGTTTCTGGCCCCCTCGCGCGACACCAAAGCGGTGCGCGACTGGATCACCTTCCACACCGGCGCGCCGTTCTGCGGGCCTGAAGAGGCCAGTTTTGCCGTGGGCACATGGGAAGAACTGAACGGCCTGCCCTTTCCCATCGGCACCGCGGAATATCCCGACCGTTCAACCACGCTGATCGTGGAATGCGACCGGCTGAGCCAGGATGGCGCGACCCTGCGCGGCCCCGGCATCAAGGACACCGCAACCCTGTCGCTGCCCGAACGCGCAGCCTTTCAGGCCAATGCCAAACTCTTCCCCCTTGGCCTCGACCATATCTTTACCGCAGGCGACCAAGTGGCCGCCCTGCCCCGAACCACGAAGGTAAGCTGATGTATGTAGCCGTAAAAGGGGGAGAGCGGGCAATTGACGCGGCCCACGCGTGGCTCGCCGAAGAGCGGCGCGGCGATGCGTCCGTCGCGGAACTGTCGGTGCCGCAGATCCGCGAACAGCTGAAGCTGGCCGTGAACCGCGTGATGGCCGAGGGCTCGCTTTATGATCCCGATCTGGCGGCGCTGGCGATCAAGCAGTCGCGCGGCGATCTGATCGAGGCGATCTTCCTGATCCGTGCCTATCGCACCACCCTGCCGCGCTTTGGCGGGTCGGTGCCCATCGACACCGGCGCGATGACCTGCGACCGCCGCGTGTCGGCGACGTTCAAGGACGCGCCCGGCGGGCAGATGCTGGGTCCGACCTTTGACTACACACACCGGCTGCTGGATTTCAAACTGGCCGCCGAAGGTGAAGTGCCCGCCGCCGCCGAGGTCGAAGCCGGCACCGCGCAGACGCCGCATATCATGAGCTTTCTCGACCGCGAGGGGCTGATCCAGCCCGAGACCGACAGCGATACCACCCCGCCTGACCTGACGCGCACGCCGCTGGAACTGCCCGCGACGCGCGATCTGCGCCTGCAGGCGCTGGCGCGGGGCGACGAGGGGTTCATCCTTGGCATGGCCTATTCGACGCAGCGTGGCTACGCGCGCAACCACGCCTTCGTGGCCGAATTGCGCATCGGCACTGTGGCGGTCGAGATGGACATCCCCGAACTGGGCTTTGCCATCGAGATCGGCGAGATCGACGTGACCGAATGCGAGACCGTGAACCAGTTCCAGGGCTCGAAGACCCAGCCGCCGCAGTTCACGCGCGGCTATGGGCTGGTGTTCGGCATGTCCGAACGCAAGGCGATTTCGATGGCCCTGGTGGACCGCGCGCTGCGCTGGAAGGAGCTGGGCGAAGACAACCTCGGCGCGCCTGCGCAGGACGAGGAATTCGTGTTGTATCATGCCGACAACATCCAGGCGACGGGGTTTCTGGAGCATATCAAGCTGCCCCATTACGTCGATTTCCAGTCGGAACTGGAGTTGATCCGCAAGCTGCGGCGTGAGGCCGAGGCCAATAACGCTGCGCCGTCCGAGAGTGCGGGAGCCTCCGGCGGGAATTTATCCGGCAAGATGAAAGAAGGGGCAGCAGAATGAGCGATTATAACTTTGCCTATCTGGACGAGCAGACCAAGCGGATGATCCGGCGTGCGATCCTCAAGGGGCTGGCGATACCGGGGTATCAGGTGCCCTTTGCCAGCCGCGAGATGCCGATGCCTTACGGCTGGGGCACGGGCGGGGTGCAGGTGTCGGCGGCGGTACTGACGCCCGATGATACGTTCAAGGTGATTGATCAGGGCGCCGACGACACCACCAATGCCGTGTCGATCCGGCGGTTTTTCGAGAAGACCGCCGGGGTGGCGGTGACCGAGGCCACGGCCGAGGCCAGCGTGATCCAGACCCGGCACCGCATTCCCGAAGAAGTGCTGCGCGCGGATCAGATCCTGGTCTATCAGGTGCCGATCCCCGAACCGCTGCGGTTTCTGGAGCCCTCCGAGGTCGAGACGCGCAAGATGCACAGTCTGGAAGAATACGGGCTGATGCACGTGAAACTTTATGAGGACATCAGCCAGCACGGCGCGATTGCCACGTCCTATGCCTATCCGGTGAAGGTCGAGGGGCGCTATGTGATGGACCCCTCGCCCATTCCCAAATTTGACAACCCCAAGCTGGAGATGGCGGCAATCCAGCTTTTCGGAGCGGGGCGCGAACAGCGGATCTATGCGGTGCCGCCCTATGCCAAGGTGGTCAGTCTGGATTTCGAGGATTTCCCCTTCGAGGCGAGCAAGGCGGACCATGCCTGCGACCTGTGCGGGGCCGAGGACAGCTATCTGGACGAGTTGATCGTCGACGACGCAGGCGGGCGTTTGTTCATGTGTTCGGACACCGATTATTGCAGCACCCGCCGCAAGGCAGGGCATGTGGGCGCACAAGGCGTACCGCTTGGGGAGGACGCGGCATGACACCGCTTTTGCAGGTTGAGAACATCGCCAAATTCTATGGCGCGCGGGTGGGATGCAAGGACGTGTCCTTTGACCTGTTCCCCGGCGAGGTCATGGGGATCGTGGGCGAAAGCGGGTCGGGCAAGTCGACGCTGCTGAACTGTCTGGCAGGGCATCTGACCCCCGACGCCGGTGCCGTACGCTTTGACACCAAGACCGACGGCCTGCGCGACACCGTCACCATGCGCGAGCCCGAGCGGCGGATGCTGGGGCGCACCGACTGGGCCTTCGTTCACCAGCATGCCCGCGACGGGCTGCGGATGAACGTGAGTGCAGGCGGCAACGTGGGCGAGCGGCTGATGGCCGTGGGTGCGCGCCATTACGGGCAGATCCGCGACACTGCGACCGACTGGCTGGGCCGCGTCGAGATTGCCGCCGACCGGATCGACGACCGCCCCACCGCCTTTTCGGGGGGTATGCAGCAGCGGTTGCAGATCGCGCGCAATCTGGTCACCGGGCCGCGTCTGGTGTTCATGGACGAGCCGACGGGGGGCCTTGATGTCAGCGTGCAGGCGCGTCTGCTGGATCTTTTGCGCGGGCTGGTGCGCGAGATGGGGTTGAGCGCCATCATCGTCACGCATGATCTGGCCGTCGTGCGGCTGCTGGCCGACCGGCTGATGGTGATGAAGGACGGGCACGTGGTCGAGACCGGGCTGACCGATCAGGTACTGGACGATCCGCAGCATGCCTATACGCAGCTGCTGGTGTCTTCGGTGTTGCAGGTGTGAGGTTTCGTGGCGAAACCTTTTCTATTTATTAACATTAGGTTAACAAAATGATCCAAGTCGAGAACCTGTCCAAGTCCTTTACCCTGCACAATCAGGGCGGCACCGTCATTCCAGTGATGGAGGGGGCTGCGTTCGATGTGGCGCGCGGCGAATGTGTCGGGCTGATCGGGGCGTCGGGGGCGGGGAAATCCACGCTGATGCGGATGCTTTACGGCAATTACCTTGCCGCGTCGGGACATATCCGCATCGGTGGCGTGGATGTGGCCACGGCCCAGCCGCGCGAGATACTGGCGCTGCGGCGCGAGACGCTGGGCTATGTCAGCCAGTTCCTGCGGGTGGTGCCGCGTGTGTCGACGCTGGACGTGGTGGCCGAGCCGCTGTTGCGGACCGGGCACGACCGCGCGACGGCAGAGGCGCGGGCACGCGAGCTGCTGGCGCGTCTGAACATCCCCGAGCGACTGTGGGGTCTGAGCCCCACCACGTTTTCGGGCGGCGAGCAGCAGCGGGTGAACATCGCGCGCGGCTTTTCCTATGATTATCCCGCGCTGCTTCTGGACGAGCCGACCGCCAGTCTGGACGTGACCAACCGCGAGGTGGTGCTGTCGCTGATCGAAGAGGCCAAGGCGCGCGGGGCGGCGATCGTGGGTATCTTCCATGACGAGGCGGCGCGGGACCGTGTCTGTGACCGGGTAATTGATGCGGCGGCGTTTACGCCGAAGGCTGACACATGACGGGACGGATGATCGCCGTCGTGGGTCCATCGGGCGTGGGCAAGGACACCGTGATGCAGGCGCTGGTCGATGCGGCACCTGAGCTGTCGCTGGTGCGCAGGGTCATCACCCGCGACGCGGATGCGGGCGGCGAAGATTACGACGCGGTCAGCGTGCCGATGTTTCTGGGGATGCAGTCGGCAGGCGCATTCGCGCTGAGCTGGCAGGCGCACGGGCTGCGCTATGGCATTCCCGCCGAGGTGGACGCAGAGCTGGCACAGGGGCGCGACCTGCTGGTGAACCTGTCGCGCGACGTGCTGGGCGCGGCGCGGGCGCGCTTTGGGCCGATGCCGGTGCTGCTGCTGACCGCCAGCCCCGCAGTGCTGCGCGCGCGGCTGATGGCGCGCGGGCGCGAGGACGGCAGCGAGATCGACGCGCGGCTGGCGCGGGCGGGCTTTGCCCTGCCAGGCGGCATCGACGCGATACATATCGACAATTCGGGCCCGCTGGCCGAGACCGTAAAGCGGGCGCTTGCCGCCCTGTATCCACAGAAAGACGTGACACTGACATGACCCAGGAAACCGTATTGACCAATGCCCGCGTGGTGCTGCCCGCCGATGTGATCACCGGAACCGTGGTGTTGCGCGCAGGCAAGATCGTGGATGTGGCCGCAGGGGGCACGGCGGTGCCCGGCGCGCTGGACTGCGGCGGCGATTTCGTGGCGCCGGGGCTGATCGAGCTGCACACCGACAATCTGGAACGGCATATGGTGCCCCGCCCCAAGGTCGACTGGCCGCACCGTGCCGCCATCATCGCCCATGACCGCGAACTGGCGGGCACCGGCATCACCACGGTGTTCGATGCCATTCGCGTGGGGTCGATCCTGTCGGGGGATCAGAAGCGCTATGGCAAATATGCGCGCCAGATGGCCGACGAGATATTGGACATGCGCAATCGGGGGGCGCTGAAGATCAGCCACCACATCCACCTGCGCGCCGAGATCTGTTCGGAGACGCTGGCCGAGGAGCTGGACGAGTTCGGGGCCGACGACAAGGTGGGGATCGTGTCGCTGATGGACCACACGCCGGGGCAGCGGCAGTTTCGCGACGTGTCGAAGTTCGAGACCTACGTGCGCGGCAAGCACAACATGGAGGCCGAGGGGTTCGCGGAATACGTGGCGTTTCTCTACGGGTTGCAGGCCGAGCTGGGGGCCAAGCACGAGGCGGCGGCGGTTGCGGCGGCCACGCGCTATGGCGCGACGCTGGCGAGCCACGACGACACCACCGCCGATCAGGTGGCCGCAAGCCATGCGCACGGCGTGGCGATTGCGGAGTTTCCCACGACGGTCGAGGCGGCTGAGGCGTGTCGTGCGTCGGGGATTGCCACCATCATGGGCGCGCCCAATCTGGTGCGCGGCGGGTCGCATTCGGGGAACGTGGCGGCGCAGGAATTGGCCGAGGCCGGATTGCTGGACATCGTGTCGTCGGACTATGTGCCTGCGGCGCTGTTGCAGGCGGCGGTGCAGCTGGCGGATATGTGGGGCGACATGGCGCGTGCGATTGCGACTGTGACCGCGACGCCTGCGCGGTCGGTCGGGTTGATGGATCGGGGCGAGATCGCAGTGGGCAAGCGGGCGGATCTGATCCGCTTTGGCGTGCTGGAAGGCGCGCCGCTGGTGCAGGCGGTATGGTCCGAGGGGCAGCGGGTGGCTTGAGGGGGCTTAGCAGCCAACCTCCAAGCCTGGAATCAAGGCACGCAGTGCCGCCGGCCAAAGGCGTGCTTTCAGCACGACGGGCGGGCGCCGCCCTATGTTGCGCGGCGTCTCACCGTTGTCAGTGGAGCCACTTTACCCCCTAAGACTTCTCCTGCTTCCAGTACGAATACGGCAGTGACGCCAGATAGAGGCAGTTTGCCACGATCAGTGTCGGCCAGGGATAGACCATCAGGCAGACCATCAGGGCGACCACGCCCACCAGTGCAAACGACAGGTGCGCGCGTTTGATGCTGGCGTGCTTGATCGAGATCGTGGGGATCGTGCTGATCGCCAGCAGACCGACGCCGATGATATAGGCGGCGCGCAGGAACGGGAAATCGGTTTCGGGCCAGCCCCAAAGCTCGATGAAGACCGGCATCAGCGCGAGGCAGGCCAGTGCGGGGGCCGGAACACCGACAAAATGGTCATCTTTCTTCATCGAGACATCGGTGACCTTGACCGACAGGTTAAAGCGCGCCAGCCGCAGCGCGCAGCAGACCGCCAGCACCAGACAGGCAAGAAAGCCCACGCTGGCATGTTCGGTCCCAAGATAGAGCGTGTTGTAGAGCAGGATGCCCGGCACGATCCCGAAGTTGAAGAAATCAGCCAGCGTGTCGAGTTCGGCGCCGAAGGGGCTGGCGCTGTCGAGAAAGCGCGCGAGCTTGCCGTCGGCGGCGTCGAGGAACACCGCGATCAGGACGAAATAGAGCGACATCTCGATGCGGCCATCGAGGCTCATCCGAAGCGAGGTCATGCCTGCACAGATCGCGAAGACGGTGACCATGCTGGGCACGATGTGGCGCAGTTTGAGGCGGGGTGTGTCGGTCATACGGCGATGCCTTCGCGTGTGCGGGTGGGGTCGGTCAGATCGGCGATGATGGTTTCACCGGCCACGGCCGTCTGTCCGACGCAGACCTGCGGCAAGACGCCCTTGGGCAGGTAGATGTCCAACCGGCTGCCGAAACGGATCAGGCCAAAGACGTGGCCGACTTCGGTGCTGTCACCTTCCTTGGCAAAGCAGACGATGCGGCGCGCGACCAGTCCCGCGATCTGCACCACGCCGATGCGCGTGCCGTCGGGGGCCTCGATCGAGAGGCTGTTGCGTTCGTTGTGGATGCTCGCCTTGTCCAGCGAGGCATTCACGAACTTGCCGTGACGATAGACGATATGGGTGATCTTGCCCGCCATCGGGGCGCGGTTCACGTGGCAGTTGAACACGTTCATGAAAACCGACACCCGCGTCAGCGGCTCGGAGCCGAGGCCCAGCGCCTCTTCGGGGACGGCGTCCTGAACCAGCGAGACGATGCCGTCGGCGGGCGACACGATCAGTCCCGGCTGTTGCGGGATCATTCGCACCGGGTTGCGAAAAAAGTAATAGCACCAGACGGTCAGGCCCGCGCCGATCCAGAACAGGGGCTGCCAGAGCAATCCCAGGATCACGGACAGGGCGGCGAAGATGGCCACGAATTTGCGGCCTTCCTTGTGCATCGGCACCGCAACGATCTTTAGCATATTCATCGGTTAACTTTCAGGTCAGAGCATGGGAACGCAGGATCATCCGCCGCCTCGACGGTGGCGCGGCACGCGAACACTGTGAACAGGATACGGTTATCCCTCAATCGAGCGCCCGCCGCACAGCGGACGGCCTGCAAACGGGCAGAGCGGACACAATATGCCGAAACGCGGCCCTCTGCCACTCTCTTCGCAGGGCTGCGACGCAATAGCCCGTGGCAGCGCGCACATGTGTCACACCCGACGCTGGTGCGTTCGGGAGCAGACGTCATGCTTCGGTTCTGACCCCAACGACCACCGGCGGGTCGGTCAGGTTGTCAGGATACGCGCCAAAGTTCAAAAGATCGCGGCGTCCGTAGGTGTCGGCGATGCTTTCGGCCAATGCCCGGATGGTCACGCCCCGGCCGCTGCAGATGTTGGTGGCACCCACCCTGCCTGCGGTGATGTCGCGCACCAGCATGTCCGCCGCCTGCCCGACTTCGGTATAGTCGCGCAGCGCGGTGCCGGCGGTCAGGTCCACCGGCACACCGCGCCCCAGCTTGTCGTGCAGCTGCGGGACCAGACGCCGCGCGTCCTCGCGCGGGCCGTGCAGATAGAAAAGCCGCGCCCAGAGGAAGGCGATGCCCGCCGTTTCGCACCACGCGGTCAGCATGGTGAAGGTCGCGACCTTGGCGGCGGCATAGGGGGTTTGCGGTGCGAGGGGCGTGTCAACGGACAGGGTTCCCACGCTGAGATCGTATTCGAAACAGGTGCCCGCCCCGACAAACCGGCGCAGGCCTGCGGCCCCTCTGGCCATGGCCAGCGTGCCTGCCACGCAATCCAGGTTCCGCCCGGATGTCAGGTATTTGCCCGGCTCGGCGTACCATGCCAGATGCACCAGCGTGTCGATGCCTTGCAAGGTTTCGGCCCACCACGCAGGGCTTTGCGCAAAGACGTCCTCGCAGGGGACGATGCGCACATCCGCCCCCTCAAGCCTGTCTGCCGATCCTTCGCGGATCACGCAGGTGACGTCATGGCCTGCGGCGACCAGCTTTTGCACCACGGGCAGTCCGACAAACCCGGTGCCGCCGGTGACAAGGATGCGCGTCATCGCAGCGCGGCCCGGCCGGGGCAGACCGGGGCCTGCGGGTGCGTCGTCAGATCGCAATTCATTGCCTGGGCGTCTCCTTGTGGTGCGGGATCACTATCGGGCGCCTCGTCCGTAATGCAACACCCTGACACGGCAGGTTGCGCAGTCTTGCCTGTTTGCTCGCATTCCGCGCGCCGCAGTTTATGTTGGGATCCAGCGCCGTCTGCACGGCCAAGCTGCACTCATGGCCAGAGGGACAACCGGATGCGCATTCAGATCGACGTTGCGATGCAATACCGTTTCACGCGGCCCAACACGATTTTCCTGACCATCGAAGCCGCGAAATGCGCAGGCCAGACGGTCACCTATGAAAACCTTTATGTCGGGGATATTCCGATCAACCGCATTGCGGGCGATTCCGGCGTGGGTCAGCGGGTCTGGGCGCAGGTGCCGTGGAACGAGCTGAGCATGAGCTACAAAGCACAGGTGGACGTGACCCGCCAGCCCGTCGCATTGGAGCGGTTGAGCGCGGTTCCCGTGCATCTGATCCCTGCCGAGGTGGCACCGTACCTGCGGCCCTCGCGCTATTGCCAGTCCGACAAGTTCGGGGCGTTCGTCGAGAAACGCTTTGGCAATCTGCAGGGCGGTCAGAAGGTCGCCGCGATGCGCAGCTGGATCGAGGCCAACCTGACCTATGTGCCCGGCAGTTCGGATGCGGACACCAACGTGCTGGAAACCTTTGCGGGGCGTCAGGGCGTGTGCCGCGACTATGCCCACCTGATGTGCACGATGGTGCGGGCCGCACAGATCCCGGCGCGGATGGTCGCGGCCTATAGCCCCGACATCATGCCGCCCGACTTCCATGCCATCGCCGAGGTCTGGCTGGACGGAGACTGGCACATGGTAGACGCCACGGGGATGTGCAGCGCCGATTCCACCGCGATCATCGCCGTGGGGCGCGATGCCTATGACATTGCATTCCTTGATTCCCAGGTTCCGGCAGAAATGCTGTACCAGAGCGTTTTCGTGACGCGTATTTAATCCGTTTTAATCAACCCTGCGCTGTCTTGCTTTAAGCAACAGTTGCCGCTATCCCAAGGAAATGTTTCCACTTATCCGAGCAGGTTCTGTCAACAGCCGACCATGCCGCCGCGTTGGCACATTCAGAATCCGCACGATTTGAACGACCCTTGGCGCTTTCCAGCCGACAGAATTGATGAAGAATAATAAATGAGACTTTTGAGGCCGAGTTCCAGATGAGCCCAATCAATTCGCCGAGCGCCATGCAGACCGTGGCCGCGACCGTTGTGCTGATGATTGCCGCGATTGTCGGCAATTACACCGATTTGCAGATTTCGTTCTCGGTGGCCTTTATCTTTGGCTCTGTGGCAACCCTGCTGGCCCTGCGCTTTCTGGGTTTGGTGCCCGCGCTGGCGGTGGCCTTTGCTGGCGGAGCCTTTACCTGGCTGAACTGGGGCCACCCCTATGTGCTGGCGGTGATGCTGTGCGAGGTGATCTTTGTCAGCCTTGCGACCCGCCGTTTGAGAAATATGGCGCTGTCGGATGCGGCGTTTTGGGTGCTGGTCGGCGGCCCGCTGGTGCTTTTGGTGTATCGCTTCGTGCTGGATCTGCCGTTTGATACGGCGTTCATGATCGCGTTGAAGCAATCCGCCAATGGCGTGATGAATGCGACCATCGCCACCTTCATCGTGGTCGGCATCACGCTCAGCCCGCTCAGCCATTGGTTCAGACCGACGCGCGTGTCCTATACCGGCATCGTGTTCGCGGTTCTGATGTTTCTGGTCACGGTGATCGGCGTGGCGCTGATCGTGCCGGGCAGCCGCAATCTGTATGCCTCGGAAGAGGCGAAGATTTCCGAAAGCCTGCAGTTGATGCTGGCGCTGACCCGCGAGGAGCTGGAGGAAGCGTCGGAGGGTGCGGCCACGCCCGAAGCCACCCAGATCGCGCTGCGCGCAGCGTCGGTCAGGGTCAATGCGCTGGTGGAATTGCAGGGCGATGTGGTGTTCGGCCTGCTGGACGCGGGGGGCAATCTGATCGCATCGACCGGCGCGCTTTACAGCATTGGCGATGTGCCGCCCGACCCGCGCGCGCAGATGCAGACGTGGGAGCCGCAGGGCGATATGGCCGTGATGAAGCGCACGCAAGACAGCCGGTACGTCACCTTCCTGCCGGTGACGTTGGCTGGAACGGCGGCGGGGGCGCAGCATATCATCGCAGCGGAATATCCGGTTGCGCCGCTGATCGCGAGGCTAACGCACTACAGCAAGACCGCGATGATGGTGCTGGCGGCGATCATGCTGCTGTCGACCGTTCTGGCGCAGTTGCTCAGCCAACTGACCACCCGGTCGCTGCGCAATCTGGCGCAACTGGGCAATTCGGTGACGCAGGCGGTCGCCTCGGGCGATCCAAGACCGCCGCAGTTTCCCAAGAGCAATATCATCGAGTACGATATGCTATCGAATGCGCTGCAGGAAATGAGCACCCATATCGTAAAGGACTTTGCCGCGCTTTCGCATCTCAAGGACACGCTGGAAGACCGCGTGCGGGTGCGCGCCGGTGAACTGACGCGGCTTTCGCAGGTGGCAAGCCAGACGACCAATGGCATCATGATCACCGATATCGACGGACAGATCGACTGGGTCAACGACGGCTTTACGCGCATTTCGGGCTATGCGCCCGAAGAGGTAAAGGGCAAGATCCCCGGCGATCTGTTCTTTGGCGCCAAATCCAGCCCGGTCACCGTCGCGCAGATCCGCAAGGCGTTCAACAACCGCGAGAAGTTCGAAGCCGAATTCCTGACCTATACGCGCGCGGGCGACGAGATCTGGGTTTCGGTGACCTGCAGCCCGCTGAATGACAATGGTGCCTTTACCGGGTTCATGGCGATCGTGTCGGACATCACCGACCGCAAGACCAGTTCGGACGTTCTGGAACGCACGCTGGAACGGCTGGGGCTGGCGCTGGAAACCGGGCACATCGGCGTCTGGGAATGGAACATCAAGAGCGACGAGACGACCTGGGATGACACGGTCTATGACATCTACGGCGTCCCGCGCGGCACCGAGATCAACGCCGCACGGTGGAAAAGTTGTCTGCACCCCGACGACGTGCCGCGCAACGACCAGTTGTTCGAAGCGGCGCGCGACCCGGCAAAGGGCATATTGGCCGACGAATACCGGGTGAACCACAGCACGCGCGGCGAGCGGATCGTCAAGAGCGTCTCGAAGATCATCTACGACAAGGAAGGCGCGCCCGCGCGGATCACCGGCGTGAACTTTGACGTGACAGAGGATCGCCGCAAGGAGCAGGAGGTCAGGGAGCTGGCCCAGCACGCCGAGACGGTCCTGAACCACATCGTCGACGGGATCATCACCGTGGACATGAAGGGGCGCATACGGTCCTTCAACGCGGCGGCGCAGAACATGTTCGGCCACTCGGAGGCCGAGGTGATGGGCAAACATTTCGGGGTTCTGTTCCACGAGGACCAGAAGGATGTGCTCAAGCAGCTTTACCTTGAGTTCTCGCACCAGACCGAGGCGCAGCGGCGCGAGGCGCATGAAATTCAGGGACGGCGCAAGTCGGGCGTGGATTTCCCCCTCGAATTCGCCTTTGCCGAGGTGCAGCGCAACAACGAGCGGCTGTTCGTGGCCATCGCGCGCGATATCACCGAACGCAAACGTGTCGAGCGGATGACCAAGGAGTTCATCTCGACCATCAACCACGAATTGCGCACGCCGCTGACGTCGATCCAGGGCTCGCTGAAGCTGATCGAAAGCGGGTTGATCGGCCCCCTGCCCGAAAAGGTGGAAAAGATGGTCGCGGTGTCCTTGCGCAACAGCGACAGGCTGCGCACGCTGATCGACGATCTGCTGGACATCGACCGCACCATTTCCGGCAACATGCGGTTCAACATCACCCGCAACGCGTTGAAACCACTGCTGGAACAGGTGATTTCCGACAATCAGGGCTTTGCCGAGACGCACCGGATCGCGCTGACGCTGACGCCTGACGTGCCGGAGGTGGATGTGGATATCGACCGGGACCGCTTCATTCAGATCATGTCGAATTTCATCTCGAACGCGATCAAGTTCTCGGATGCGGACGGCAAGGTTCTGGTCGATGTCAAAGGCACCGAGACGGACGTGACCATTCACATCATCGACGAAGGCTGCGGTATCCCCCCCGCGCTGCACGAGCAGATCTTCGAAAAGTTCTTTCGGGTGGATTCGTCGGATTCCAGTTCGATCGGGGGCACCGGGCTGGGCCTGTCCATCGCCAAGGCGATGGCCGAGCAGATGAACGCCACGGTCGGTCTGCATTCGGCGGTCGGCGAAGGCAGCGATTTCTGGATCAGGATACCGCTGTGAGCGCGCTTGTGTCTTTCGCCGCCTGTGCCTGCCCCTCGTGACGGATGGCCCCGCCATGTCCGACGCAGCCACGCTGCGCTATCACAAGCGGCGCGAGACGATCCTGGATGCGGCATCTGATCAGATCAACAGCCACGGGTTGAAGGGGCTGAGGCTGGTCAGTGTCGCCGAAGCCGTGGGCCTGAACACCACGTCGATCACCCATTATTTCAAACGCCGCGACCTGCTGGCCGCAGCCACCCTGGAACGCGCGATCCGACGGCTGGACGACATGGCGGCAGAGGCGGCCACCGAACCCGATCCGCGTGCGCGTGTCGCCAGACTGTTCGCGCTGCACTTCGCGCTTGTCGCCCGCATCCGCCGCGCCGAGGCGCATCCCGAAACCCGCCTGTCGGACCTGCGTGCGCTGGACGACCCCGCGCGCGGCGCGCTGATTGTGCGCTACAGGGCGGTGCTGGACAGGGTCGCAGGCTTTTTCGGCGCCTCGGTGGACCCCGATCAGCAGGCCCGCAATACGGCCCGCGCGCAGGTGCTGATGGACATCCTGCACTGGTCGCGGATCTGGACGCCGCACTATTCCGTTTCGGATTTCACGCGGGTGCAGGCGCAGCTGATGGCGCTGATGGACTACGGGCTGGCCCCGGCGGGTGTCGCCTGGGCCCCGCAGGTGCTGCCGCTGGACACAGGGCCGGATGACACCGGCGAGATCGGGCGCGAAGCCTATCTGCGGGCGGGGACGCATCTGCTGAACGAACGCGGCTATCGCGGTGCGTCGGTCGAGGGGATCGCGGCACGTCTCAACGTGTCGAAGGGCAGTTTCTACCATCATCTCGCCGGCAAGGACGAGCTGGTACTGGCCTGCTTCACCCGCAGCTATCAACGCACAACGCGCGCACAGACGATGGCGATGGAGAGCCCCGGCACCTGGTGGGACCGCATCGCGTCGTGCATGGCCACGCTGCTGCATATCCAGTTCGACGCGCGCTTTCCGTTGCTGCGCACCATCGCCATGCAGGCCCTGCCCCCCGAGCGGCGGCCCGACGTACTGCAGCTGTCCGAGCGGATGGCGCAGCGGTTTGCGGGCATGATGTTCGACGGCATGGCCGAAGGGTCAGTGCGTCACGTCGATCCGTTCATCGCCAGCCAGTGCCTTCTGGCGGTCCTGAACGGTGCCATCGACCAGCACCAGTGGGCCGCGGCGCGCCCGACCCGGCAAGACGCGGTGGCGATCTATGCAGCGCCCTTCGTGCACGGGATTTTCGACCCCGACTGAGCCGTCGGCAATCTGTTGCGCATTGGGCGGGGGGCCTGATTGGCCGATCCTGAAATACCTCTTGAAGAGACGGGGATTTGGCGCATTATCACAGTGTAGTACATCTGCCCCAGTGGCGGTGAAACCGGGCGCTGCCAAAGGCGTCCCGCGCCAGACCACCAGCAGCGGCACGACACTTTTTTCAGACCGAAAGACCACCGCACGACCCCCTGATTGGTGCGGTGCACGACCGCAGCCATGCCCCTGCCATCCCGGCACCGGATCGCTGCACTTTGGAAGGACATTCCATGTCTAAAGGCAACAACAAGCGCGGCAACAAGGAAACCAAGAAGCCCAAACAGGAAAAGCCGAAGGTATTGGCGACGGCAAATTCCCTGGCGGGCAAGAACGATCTGTCGATTGGCGGCAAGAAAGCCAAATAGTACCGCCGCTGGCCCCGGCCCCTTCGACCCACAAGACCGAAGGGGCCGCATGCAGCCCACCTGCCCCCCACTCGCGCCGGTAGACAAAGCCCCGCAACCCTGCCAAGCATCCCCCGGCATGTTGCAAGAACAAATCAGGACCACACGAATGACCGACGACAGTGAAACCGCGCCCAAGGTCCGTTACATCTGCCAGACCTATGTGGAAAAATCATCCGGTCGGGGTCAGCCCAGCCTGCAGATCGACAAGCAGTTTCAATACACCTCGGCCGAACAGGCCCGCGAACGGGCCGAGCGCGAGTGCCGCTCGGATGCCTGTGCCGGGGCCGATGCCTATTCGGTGATCGAGGACCCCGCCTCGGGCGAGGTGGGCGAGCCTGCGTTTATCGTTCGCTTGGGCAACGTGCCTGAATTCGACACGTTCTGAGCCTCAGACCAGATCGGACATCCGGATCGGCAGCTTGCGCAGGCGTTTGCCGGTGGCGTGGTGGACCGCATTGGCAATCGCGGCGGCGGTGCCGACGATGCCAAGCTCTCCGATGCCCTTGACGCCCAGCGGGTTCACATAATCGTCCTGCTCGTCCAGCATCTCGACACGGACCTCGCGCACGTCGGCGTTCACCGGGATCAGGTATTCGGCGATGTTCGCGTTCAGGAAACGGGCGCGCGGCTTGTCGACCTCGGTGATCTCGTGGAGCGCCGAGCCGATGCCCCAGACCATGCCGCCCATCAGTTGCGAATGGGCCGTCTTGCGGTTTAGGATCGTACCGGCGGCGAAAGAGCCGTGCAGGCGCGGCACCCGGATTTCATGGGTCCAGCGGTGCACGTGGACCTCTGCCATTTCCGCGCCGAAGGCGAACATCGCGAATTCCGGCGTGACCGGCCCGGCGGTGCCGTAACCGCCCGCGAAAGTGGCGCGGATAAGCTGGTCGGTCAGGGCCGGGTGGCGAAATTCACCGACCGCCTCGACCTCGCCCGCAGCCGTGGCGGCAAGCGCTTCGACCAGAGGCTGGCTTTGACCGCCCGGTCCGCGCAGCACGCCGTCGTCCAGGGTAACCTGCGCGGGGTCGAGACCGGCAAGCGGCCCTTCGGACCGGGCGGTGACTTCGGTGGCGACCATGCGCGCGATGCGCAAACAGGCGTCGTGCACGGCGGAGCCCGCCGAGGCGGCGGTGGTCGAGCCGCCCGAGAGCGGCGCCACGGGCAGGTCCGCCTCGCCCATGACCACGTCGCAGGCGCCCACCGGCAGGCCGAGGCGTGCCGCGGCGATCTGGGCGAAGATGGTGTAGCTGCCGGTGCCCACATCGTGCGCGGCCAGTTCTATATAGGCGTTGCCGGTGCCCTGCATCCGGACCCGCGCATTCGAGGCCAGGATGTTCGTCGGATAGGTCGCGGTCGCACAGCCGTAGCCGACAAGCCAGTCGCCGTCAGTCATGCTGCCCGGCTCGGGCGTGCGGTTCTGCCAGCCGAAACCTTCCGAGACGGAATCGTAACATTCCATCAGCGAGCGCGACGAGAACGGCACGTCTTCGACCGGATGGCGGTCGGTGTCGTTGACGCGGCGCATCTCGACGGGATCGACGCCGACCTTGTGCGCCAGTTCGTCCATCGCCTGTTCGAGGCCGAAGAACGTCTGCATCTCGTTCGGGGCGCGCATGAAGCCGCCGGTGTTGGTGTCGGAGCGTGCAAGGCGCTGTTCAGTATGGATATTCGGGCTGGCATACATCGCGCGGGTGATGTGCGTGCCGGGATTGACCACCGCATCGAACTGCGAGGTCTGGGCGATCTCGATATGCTCGAAGGCGGTCAGCTTGCCGTTGGCATCCGCACCCAGACGAAACTTTTGCACGGATTCGGGGCGGAAGGTGGCCACGGTGTACATCTGCGGACGCGTCACGATGAGGCGCACCGGGGCGCCGACGGCCTTGGCCGCCGCAATCGTCAACATCGTGTAGGGGGTGATCCCCGCCTTGGAGCCGAACGCGCCGCCGACAAATGGCGATATCACCCGCACCGAGGTTTCGGGAAGATCGTAGGCGGCGGCGATCCCGCCGCGCAGGGTGCGCACAGATTGCGAGGGCATCCAGACCGTCAGCCTGTCGCCGCGCCACTCCGCCGTGGCCGAGAACATCTCCATCGGGTTGTGGTGCTGGAAGGGCGTGGTGTATTCGACGTCCACGGTCTGGGCCGCTTCGGCGAGACCGGCGTCTATGTCGCCCTTGGTCGTCACCATGCCCTTGTTGTCGCCTTGCGCGCCGATGACAAAACTGTCGGCGGGGTCCATGTGGATGTTCGGCGTGCCGACTTCGTACTCGGCCGAAATCAGCTGCGCCCCGCGCCGCGCCGCAGCGGCGGTCTGGGCCACGACATATGCGATAGGCTGGCCTGCGTATTTGATCTCGGGGCCTTCCATCGGCCAGAAGCTGGCAGAGCCGGGACCGCCCGCGTAGAATCCCTTGACCGTCTTGTAGTCGGGCAGGGTCTCGTGGGTCAGCACCGCGACGACGCCGGGTTCGGCCTCGGCGGCGCTGGTATCGAGGCTGGTCAGCGTTCCCACGGCAATCGAGGATGTGGCAAGCGCGCCGTGCAACATGCCCGCGGGCAGGACGTCGGCGGCGTAGGTCGCGGTGCCGGTGACCTTGCGGGGGGCATCGGTGCGGGTGACTGCGGTGTTGATTGTCTGGGCCATCATTCGCCTCCTGTCGCGCGTGCGTGCGCGGTCATCAGGGCACCGGCAACGACGTCGGCACCCAGTTTGATCTTGTACTCAGAACCTTCGAGCGGGACCGCATCGGCGAATGCGATGCGTCCGGCCTCGCGGGCGGTCTCTTCGGTCAGGGGGCCGCCTTTCAGGCTGTCCTCGGCTGCGCGGGCGCGCCATGGCACCGCGGCAACCCCGCCGATTGCGATGCGGGCGTCACGCACCGTGTCGCCGTCCATGTCGAGGCCGACGGCGGCAGAGGCGCTGGCGAAGGCATAGCTTTCGCGGTCCCGCGCCTTGAGGTAGTGGCTGGCTTTCAACGCCCCTGTCACGGGCACGGTGATGCCGGTGACGATCTCGCCCCGGTTCAGGATCGTTTCAATGTGCGGCGTGTCGCCGGGCAGGACGTGCAGGTCGGCGAAGGGGATGGTGCGCGCGCCGCCCGGCCCCTTGGTGGTGACTTCGGCATCGAAGGCCACGAGAGCCTGGGCAAAATCGCCGGGATACATCGCCACGCAGGCGTCGGAGCCGCCCAGGATGGCGTGCAGGTTCGTCTCGCCCCCGTCGAGCGCGGCACAGCCCGAGCCGGGGTTGCGCTTGTTGCACTGGGCGTAAGCGGTGTCGCGAAAATACGGGCAGCGGGTCTGTTGCAGGATGTTGCCACCCAGTCGTGCGGCGTGGCGCAGTTGCGGGCTGGCTGCTTTCCACAGGGATTCCGTCAACACGGGTGCCGCGGTTTTCAGCGCGTCGTCGTCGCCAACCTCGGCCATGCGGGCAAGTGCTCCGAAGGTGATGCGGTCGGAACCCACGTCATAGCCTTCGAGTTCGCTGAGCGAGGTGATGTCGACAAGCGCCTGCGGCTCCCACACCCCGATCTTCATCAGATCGACCATGGTGGTGCCCCCGGCAAGGATTTCGGCGCCATCCGCGCGGGCGGCTTCGATGGCGGCGGCGATGTCGGTCGGGCGGTGATAGTCAAAATTGCGCATCGCTCAACCCTCCTGCCCGTCGCGGACGGCTTCGACCGCGGCGACAATGTTGGGATAGGCACCGCAGCGGCAAAGATTGCCGCTCATGTATTCGCGGATTTCGGCGGCGTCACCGGCGTGGCCCTCGTCGATACAGGCAATGGCCGACAGGATCTGGCCGGGGGTGCAGTAGCCGCATTGGAACGCGTCGTTTTCGGCAAAGGCCTGTTGCATCGGGTGCAGATTGCCCGTCGGATCGGCCAGCCCCTCGACGGTGACCACATCGGCGCCGTCCGCCGTCACGGCAAGCGTGAGACACGAGTTGATACGGCGGCCATCCAGCAGCACGGTACAGGCGCCGCATTGGCCTTGGTTGCAGCCGATTTTCGTGCCGGTCAGGCCGAGCACATCGCGCAGGGCCTCGACCAGCGTCGTGCGCGGCTCGACCCCCAAGGTGCGCCGCTGGCCGTTGACGGTCAGGCTGATGTGGCGCTGCTCCTGGGCGGCCAGTTCGGGCGCATCCTGCGCCTGAGCCTTCGAGCCGGCGAGGCCCATGGCGGCCCCGACCGCACCGGACGATCCCAGAAAACTGCGGCGCGAAAGGCCCGGTTTTGGTGGCTTGGACGATTTTGTCATTTAGCTTCCCCCTGCAACTTCAGCGCCTGAAAATATCTGGGCACGCAACCGTCCCCGGAAGGGAAACCAGCGCCAGGCGGTCAGGGTTCCACGTTTTATGGCCGGGCGGGCGGTGACAGGTCCGGTGTCAGACCTGTGACGCAAGAAGCAGGGCCGCGGTCACAGCTCAGGCAGGCCACGTTCAAAGTGTCGTTCAGAACCTTGATCCCGGGGCGCAATACCGCGTTGGGGGGCTGCGTTCAGGCGGCCCTGATCGGTGGCAAATACTGCGTGGAAAATCGGGGTTTGTACCTTGAGAAAAAAATCGTCGGCCCCCTCAGAAATCCCCCGGCGCGCATTGCAGGCAGACAAGCCCTTCGGCGCGCCAGGCCTCCACGACCGAACTGCGATCGTCGATGACCAGCCATGGCGCGAGGCCATCCGCCTTCATTTCCGCCAAGGCGCGGCGTTTGACGTCCGGGTCACTGGCCTCGTCCTGATCCTCGCTGCGCAGATAGACGCCGTCGAAGGCAAGATCGTGTTTGCGCAGCCATGCAATCGTGTGTTCGGCCCAGCCCTTGGGCCTGCCCGAGCAGATCACGACCGTCTCGCCGCTTTGCTTCAGCCGCTGCATCAGTCTGGCGACGGGCACGATCAGCGGGGCGTCGGCCATCGCGAGGTGAAACTCCTCCCACCGCTTTTCGACGCCGTGGACCAGATGGCCCAACCGGGCCGCATCGAATTCGGCCAGAGTGCCGTCGATGTCGAACACCACGCAGGGGGTGAATTCGCGGTTTGTCATAGCGTGCTTTCCTTGAAGGTTGCGCCGATGCGCTCGAAGAGGATCGGCACGGCATTGGCGGGGCGCGCCCCGACGGTGCCGGACGTCCAGAGCACGCGGGCGGCGCGGATGATTCCGGAATGGCAGACAAGCACCGGCAGGGCCGCGCCGCTGCCCGCGCAGATCCGGGTGATGGTTAGGCTCACCCGTGCCAGCATTTCCGCCCAGCCCTCGCCGCCCTCGGGGGTGGCGTCGCGCGCGGGCGGTGCGTCCAGGCTGCGGCCCTCGAATATGCCCCAGTCGCGTTCGCGCAAACCTTCGTGCAGGGTCACGTCGCGCCCCGGAAAGGCCAGCGCGCAGGTGTCGCGCGCGCGTGACATGGGGCTGGAAAACAGCGCAATCGGATCGGGCCAGATGCGGTGCGCCAGTGCTGCGGCCTGCGCCCTGCCCTGCGCGGTCAGTGCCACGTCGGTCCGTCCGGCGATGATATGGTCCGCGTTGGCGGTGGTTTCGCCGTGGCGGATCAGGCAGAAGCTGCGGGCAGGCAGGTCCTGCAAGGTCACAGGCGCACCGGATCGTGCAGGAATATCTCGGCGCCGATGTCCTCGACCAGATAGTCCTCGGGCCGGGTGCAGAAGGCCGGCGCCACCCGCCTGGCCCCGAGGCGGTCGAGCATCGCGACCTGATCGCGCAGCGGCGGATGCACGTTCCAGCGCCGGAAATGGCCGCCCGGCACGGTGCAGATGCCACGGGCATGCGCGGTCATATGCCCGGTGAACACGACACTTGCGTCGCGCCCCAGCCGCTCGCTTTCGATCCAGGCGCGCACATAGCCCCAGGCGGCACCGCCGTCGGCATTGGGCGTATCGCAGATCAGGAACCGCGCGCGGTCCATCGGGCCACGGTTCAGCAGCGGCGCGATCTCCTGCACCTGGGGCGACAGCATCGTGCTGGCCAGGGCGGCGCGCAGCGTGGCTTGGCATTCCGGGTCGAGCATCACGCTTTGCGCGCCGTAGCGGCGGATCAGATGCAGCGCCAGTTCGCCCGCGCGTCCCGACGGGGGCACCGGCAACAGCACCTGCCCCTCGAGCCCGTCGAGCAGATCGTCCAGCGCGGCCAGCCTGTCGGACTGCGGCACATCGTCGAGGTGATAGGAACAATCGAGAATGGCGGTGGCGGCGGGCGGCGGCACGTCGAAGGGAAACCAGTTTGACTCCTCGGACCAGTCGCCCGAATAGAACAGCCCGTCACCCAAGGCGAAGTGCATCCAGACGCCGCCCATCGCATGGCCGTTGCGCCCGGTGGTCAGACGCACGCCGTGGATCATCGTCTCGCCCTGTTCGGGCAACAGATGGACACGCGCCGCAGGTGGCAGTGCCTTGGCGGTCTGCGCGGTGGCATAGATCGGCAAGCCCGCCTCGACCGCGTGGGACGCACCGCCGATATGGTCGATGTGGTCATGAGTGATGAACACGGCCTCGGCACCCTCAAGCCAGCGGGGATCGAACTGCGCGTGCGCTTCTGGGCCAAAGCCGCAATCGAGCAGCCAGCGACGGCCGCCGTGGTTGAGTTGCACGCAAGCGGGGCCCTTGTCCCCGATGCCCGAGAGTAGTCTTACGGTGTCCATTCAGTCCTCTGCAAATGCCCAAGGGGTGTCGATGGTCAGGCCCAGCTGGCTGCCGACCTCGAATTTCGCGCGGGTTTCGGCCAGCAGGCAGGTGCCGCAGGCAGCCACGGTTTCCAGCAGGTAGCGCCCGCCCAGATAGGTGACGCGCGCGACCTTGGCGCGCAGGTCGCCGACCTCGGAGATGGTCAGGTTCTCGGGACGCAGGCAGACGTGGCTGACGGTGGCGGTATCGGGGCTGCTTTGCACCGCGATCCGTGCACCCAGCGCGCGGGCTTGCAGCCCCGCGCCGGACATTTGCACGTCGCGCAGCGGCACGACGGTGCCGCGCCCGACGAATTCTGCCACGAACTTGCTGCGGGGGCGCTCGTAGAGGGTCCGGGGCGTGTCGAACTGGCGGATCTGGCCGTGATCCATCACCGCGATCCGGTCGGCCATCGCCATTGCTTCGGCCTGATCGTGGGTGACGTAGACCATCGTGGCCCCGGTGCGTTTGTGAAAATCCGTGAACACGCCCTGCATGGACGCACGCAGCGCCACGTCGAGGTTCGCCAGCGGCTCGTCCAGCAGCACCGCGTCCGGGTCCGACACCAGGCACCGCGCCAGCGCCACGCGCTGACGTTGCCCGCCTGACAGGTCAGACGGCATCCGGTCGGCATAAGGCTCCAGCCCCGTGGCCTCGAGGGCGGCAAGGGTACGGGCCGCGATATCCGCCTTGGGCAGCCTGCGGATTTCCAGCGGATAGGACACGTTGCGGCGTACGTTCATGTGCGGCCAGAGCGCGTAGGATTGGAACACGAAGCCGATGTTGCGGTTCTCGGGCGGGACCATTCGGCCTGCGGCGGCATCGGCCATGTCAGAATCCCCGATGCGGATGGTTCCGGTGCTGGGCATCTCGAAGCCCGCAAGCAGGCGCAGCAGCGTGGTCTTGCCGCAGCCCGAGGGCCCCAGCAGGGCGACGAATTCGCCATCGCGGAAGTGGGTGGTGATGTCGTGCAGGGCGGGGGCGCCTGCGAATGACTTGCCGACGGAAGACAGGCTTATGTCTGCCATGGGACGACTCCTTTCGGGAAGCGGTGCGACAGCAGCTGGATCGCGATCATCAGCCCCATGACCACGGCGACGATGGTCATGGCGAGCGCACTGGCCATCGCGGTTTCGCCGCTGTCGTCGAGGTTGAAGATTACCACGCCCAGCGTCTCGGTGCCGGAGGACCACAAGAGCGCGGAGACCGTCAGCTCGTTGAAGGCGGTCAGGAAGACCAGGATCGCGCCCGCGGCCGCCGCGGGTGCCGACAGCGGAAGGATCACGTCGCGCAGGCGCTGGAAAAGCGATGCCCCGACCGATTGCGCCGCCTCGCCCATCGCCGGGTCAAGCTGTTGCAGGCTGGCTTGCACAGGGCGGAACATCACCGCGAAAAAACGGGCGAGATAGGCGAAGAAGATGATCCAGATCGTGCCGTAGAGCGTGGCTTCGGTGAACGGCAGATTGATCAGCAGCAGGATCATCGCGATCGACAGCACCACCCCCGGCAGCGCATAGGGCAGATCCAGCAGCGTATCGAACAGACTTGCCAGCCGGGTCGGATTGCGCGCCATCAGCCAGGCAAGCGGCAGGCAGATCGTCATCAGAACGGCCGCGGCCCCCAGGGCGAGGCCGAAGGAATTTACAAAGGCGCGCATCGTCACGGGCTGGCGAAAGAGCACCTCGGTCCACGAGGCCAGCGTGATGGTATCAAGCCGCAGGGGCACGCCGTAGGCAGGCACCAGCGAAGTGGCAAGCAGCCCCAGAACCGGCAGAACCAGGATCACGAAGACCACGGCCCAGAGCAATATCTCGACCGGCAGGCGCGCACGGCCCAGCGGGATCGCAAGCGGACGCGAGGTGGAGCCGACCAGATAGACCCTCTGGCGTTTCTGGAAATAGCGCTGCGTCAGGATGCCGACCACGGCCACGGCACCGATCAGCATCGCCAGGACCGAAACCTCGGCCAGAACGCTGGTGCCCATGCCCGCAAGCTTTTGATACACAAGCGTCGGCAGCGTTGCATAGCCTGCCGGAATGCCCAGCATCGCGGGGATGCCGAAATTGCCCAGAGCGGTGACGAAGGTGATCGCGGTGCCTGCGGCAAGGCTGGGCAGTGTCAACGGCATCACCACCTGCCACCAGGTGCGCAGCCCGCGCGCGCCGCTGATGCGGGCGGCCTCGACCACCTCTTGCGGGATCGCGCGCAGCCCTGCGCGCAGCGTCAGAAAGATGATCGACATATGCTGGATGCCCAAAAGCAGGATGATGCCTTCGGCGGAATAGAGCGGCTGCGGCGCGCCAAGCGGCGGCGCAAGGCCGATGGTCTTGAGCAGCACCGAGGACGGGCCCATGATTTGCGTCCACGAAAGAGCGGTGATCTGCGGCGGGATCATCATCGGGATCATCAGGCAAAAGACCAGCGCCGCCTTGGCGCGCAGGTCGGTCAGCGCCACCAGAAAGGCAAAGGCCGAGCCGATCAGCACCGACAGAAGGGTGCCGAAACCTGCCGTCACCAGCGAATGCCTAAGCGCGCTTAACGTGGAGGGCTGCGCCAGAACATCAGCCGCAAGTGACAGGCTGGGGCTGCCCTGATGCGTGATCCCCTCGACAAACAGCCGCAGCACGGGGGCCAGCGTCAGACAGATCGCAACGATCAGGATGGCGGAGAGCAGCCGACCCTCAGACCGGCTGCCCCCTTTTTGCATGGCATTTGCCATTACTCGGCGCCGAAGAGGTCAGCGAACTTGGCCTTGTTGGCCTCGGCCTCTTCCAGGGCGACCGCCGGGTTGAAGTCCATCAGCTTGATGTCTTCACGCGCCGGGAACCCCTCGGGCACGCCCATGCCGTCACGGGCGGGGATATAGCCCATGTCCAGCACCAGTTCCTGACCCTCTAGGCTCAGCAGGAAATCGACAAAGCTCTGCGCGCCCTCGACATTCTTGGCCGACGACATGATCGCAACAGGCTCGGTCACATAGGACACGCCCTCTTCGGGGAAGACGAACTCGATCGGGGAGCCGTCCGCCTTGTTGCGGATGGCAAGGAAGTCGACGACCATGCCATAGGGTTTTTCGCCCGAGGCGACCGCCTTGAAGGTGCCGCCGTTGCCACCCTGGGCGCGGACGTCGTTTTCGGCCAGCGCTTCGTAATAGTCCCAGCCGAGGCTGTCGTCGCCCGTGAGGGTGGCGAGATGAATCAGCGCTGCACCGGAATAGAGCGGCGAAGGCATAACGATCTGGCCCTTGATGGCGGGATCGGCAAGGTCGGTCCAGGAGGTCGGTGCGGTCTCGACGCCGGTGTTGTAGACGATGCCGGTCGTGATCAGTTTGGTCGAGTGATAGAAGCCGTCGGCGGAGTAGAGCGCGGCATCGTAATCGGCCGCTTCGGGCGACTGGTACGCGGTCAGCAGACCCTCTTGCGCCATGCCTTCAAGCGTGACCGTGTCCGCGATCAGCAGAACGTCGGGCTGCGGGTTGCCGGCTTCGATCTCGGCGCGCAGACGCGCCATCAGCTGCGTGGTCCCGTCGCGGACCCAATCGACTTCGGTGCCCGGATTGGCGGCGATGAACGCATCCACGGTCTGCTGCGCGTCGGCATTGGGCTGCGAGGTGTAAAGCGTGATCTTGTCGGCCATGGCCGTGCCTGCAACAAGGGCAAGAACGCTGGTGGTGAGAAAGGTCTTCATCGGACTCTCCTGAGATGTGACTTTCGTTCGAAAGCAATTCGCAGGGCCCTTATTTCGGCAAATCGTAACAGTTTTACGTCATTCATGTTACGTTTTTATGGGTATTGCGCCTATTATCCGCGCGGCCTAACCTTGCCTCATATTTCAGTTTTTATTTCGAAGGAAAGTCATGGCACGGTTGGACATGGAAGAGCGACGCGACCGAATCGTCGCCCTTCTGTCGGAACATGGCAGGCTGTCCGCAGCGGCACTGTCGGAAGGTCTGGCCGTTTCGGTCCAGACGATCCGGGCGGACCTGCGCGATCTCGACCACGCGGGGCTGGTGCAAAGACGCAGCGGCACGGCACAGCTGCGCCAGCAACATGAAAACATCGGCTACCTGCCCCGCGAAAGCATCGCCCGACAAGAAAAACAGCGTATCGCGCTGGCGGTCAAGGCCCTGATCCCGAACGGCGCGCGCGTGGCGCTTGGCACCGGCACCACGGTCGAGCAGTGCGCGCGTCTGCTGGCAGCGCGCGAGGATCTGTTTGTTGCAACCAACAGCATTCACGCGGTCTGCGCCTTGCAAACGGCCGTGGGAGCCACCGTCGAACTGGCGGGGGGATCGGTGCGCATGCGCGACCTGGACATGATCGGGGTCGCAGCGCTGGAATTCTTTGCCAGGTACCGGGTGGATTACGCCGTGTTCAGCTGTGGGGGATTGTCGACTTGTGGAGACGTGATGGATTACAACACCGACGAAGTGTCGGCGCGCAAGGCCATCGCCGCCTGCGCCAACCAGACGATTCTGGTGGTGGATTCTCAAAAGGCCGCCCTGGACCTGCCCTGTCGACACGCCGCACTCTGGGACTATGACCTGATCGTGACCGGAGCGACGCTGCCCGATGACCTGCGGCGGGCCTGCGCGCGTGCGGCCTGTCGGATCGTTCAGGTCTAGCCGTGGAGACCTCGGTCGTTTTGGCAGAGAAAGGGTGCGGGGTTCGAGCGGCGGTTCGTATCGGCCTGCGTTCTGGGAGGTGCGTCGGGGGTTGCCCGGGGGCTTACGGAGCGTATGTTGCTCGAACGCAAGACGCCCCGCGTGTGCGGGATGTAAGGTCTTGATCGTATTTAGGAAAGGGTTGGTTGCGGGAGTGCGCAACCGCCGTTGCCTACCGCTTCTTCGATGTGTGGTTTGACAGGGTGTTGTTGCAAAGATTGAAACGCCCCTAGATCTGTAGATGCCCAGCGAGGTAATTTTGGAAACACGGAGGACGATATATCCGGAACGAAGTTGACAGACGAGTTCAAGCGCGATGCGGTCGCTAGTGTCGAGGATCGGGGCTATCCAATGCACGCGGTGGCCGAGCGGTTGAAGATCAGCACGAAGTCGACCTACACTCGCCAAAGGCTGTTTTCGCGGCCTGTGAAGGTGGTCTAGGTGGCCGACGATCAGGCCGATGAAACCCCTCGGGTCAGGACCTGTTTTGACGTGACCTGCGCAGAGTCTCCCGCGCAAAACCGCTCCGTAGATGCGCTTCAGAACCAGTTGATCTGGCCTAGCAGCCACTGTTGGATCGGCGCCTGATCGCTGGAGTTGGCTTGATTTCTGGCGCAGGGAACCCATCTTAAAGGGATAGGATGCGGTATCTGCAGTCATGATCGGTTAACCAGACATGACCATAAACTACGCTGATCTTGCTGCAGCAGCGACGAATGCCTTGATAAATCAAGGCGAATGCTGATAGTGGTATGACTCCATACGGAATCGTCGCGTCACGTCAAGTGGCGCGACTATCATTTACGAAGGTAGGCTATCGAGTATCGCAACATTTCGTGGTGGTGACGAACTCAGACACAGGAAGTGGTTGGCGATGCAGCATGCTGTGTGTAAGGTGGAAAAAAAATTGGCGGACGGGCAAACGATGGCAAAGCAAACAACCAAGAAAACTGTATCGGAAAACCTTTACATCAAGCACCTTCGGCGCCTAAAGAAAGCGCCCGTAAGTGTTGGTGAGCCTCCAAATGGCGGCCCTCGTTTGTCGCAATTTTTTGAAGCTGTTGACGGCATGGGTGAGCGGGCGATGGCAAACGGTACAATTGCGCGATCGGTGAGAGAGCGGAAGCGGGCATAGATCGCGGTGCCCGTGTGACGCCGTGAGCTCGGACGTTCCAGAAAAACAGGTGGCGTTCCTTTCGGCGGAATTTGAACTTGTATGCTACGCCATACTGAAAGATCTCGGCGTCAAAGCAAAAGTTGACGGTAAAATCGTTAGTCAACTGACCGCATTTTTTCTACGCGACATCTACCGCATCGATCAGCAGCAACGCGGTTCAGTGTCGCTCGCAAAGCACGCAGGATACTGGGCGTTCTGGGTTCGCAAACTTAAGCCAATTTCAGATGCAAAACTCGAGGGTCCAGATTACCTTTCCGAAGACGAGTTAGAGTTCGTGAACGAGATCGTCGCGATCTACTTTGCCATCCATCTGGTTCTGGAAAACCGCTCACGCGAGCCAGATATCACCCACGTTCGGGGCCAGCAGAGCGATATGGTCAGATCGCGGTGTTCGAAGTTGAGGCCGCAGCGTTGCAAAGGCTCTACTTGCTTTGCAACTTATGTTAAAGGTTATCTCAACTTCAACGAAGGGTTCTTCCTGAAATACATCACCTATTCCATGCGCAATCGTACATTCGGCCCGCACCATTTTGCGCTTCTGATTGAGGGGCTGATCTACTCATCCTGCCCGATCGTCAACGGGATCAATGATGCGTAAGGAGATCACCAAGATCATTTCCGGATGGTTTGCCGACCATGATCTCGAAACGTTCTTTGACCGGGTCTATCTATTCGGTAGCCTGGTCAACAACGATGGAGAATTCTTTTGGCCATCAGGTGTCAAGAACAGTGATATCGATGTGCTCGTTCGTATCAATCCGACGCTCGCTGGAGCAGTAGATCGGACACTGGCACTGGTTGAACTACAGTCTCGCCTTCCCGAGGTCGAACAGAGACTCGCTGAGAAACTTGGGCGGCCGCCCGAGATTAAGGGCTCAGTGATAAGCGTTCTACCTGTGACATGGTACGAGATTTATCACTGCATCCATAAAGGGTTCGACCCCAAGATATTCACGCTAAACATCTTCTATGACGTGATCAACAAAAGGGCACGCAAGGACGGCCTTTCTGACTTCATCGACAAGTCATATCAGTACGACAACACCGAAACCTTCGCCGTTATGCGCCTTTGCCAGAAACTGCGCAATGATCTTCTCAAGACCTCCGAGGACGGCAGCCCGGCACTGAATCCATTTGCGGGCGCTGGCGCGATCCCAAAGGAACTTATGCGAGCCGCAGCACTTCTGAAGTTCGCAGTGAACGGTGCGGATCAGCCGGAAGCCAGAACGAACCTTGGAGAAGGCGAGGACTATGTCGTCGACTACCTCAAGGACCTGAAGGGCAAACATAAACTAATTGACGCGCTTGAAATGAAAGTTAAGAAACGACGATCAACAGCTGCCTTCAAGAAGCCACCTTTGGAGCCCGCTGACCTGATCCTGCTCTCAGAACTCCTCTTTGACCGTGCGCGGGGATTGTCGCTACCATCAGTGCGCGAAACAATCGATAGGAGTCGTCGAGCCAAACAAGGAAAACCGGTGTATCTATGATTGACGACAACGGCCCTCTCCACAATAATCGAGACTTCTTTGCACTCAAGCATGCAATTGTCATGGAAGAGTGGAAGGTCGCAAACACCAACATTGGGCGGCTCGATAGCGTGGTCTTCACCATCAGGGGATGGGCCATAACGACGACGACCGCTGCCGTAGCATATGCCTATACAAAGCCGGATCCTCGCGTATGCATGCTGATCCTTATCCCACTCCTTTTTCTTTGGCTAATAGACGCGTTGTTCAAAACGTTCCAGCGCGTCTTCATAGACCGTTCCAAGGAGATCGAAGTCTATCTCGCTTCCGACAGTTTCGAGCAAGACTTCCAAGATGAACGTATGTCCCGATTTGTTTCTCCGGAGCTTTCGATACGATTTGGTCAGAATAGCTCGGGAGAGCGCCTCCGCAAGGTCATAGAGCAGGCATTTTTGCGCAATGTTGTTTTCACCTATGTGCCGCTGATCATCTTTGCAATGATAGCGTACGGGGCCGTGAAGATCTCGCAGCCGCTGCGCGGTTCAGGATTATAGCCAGTTGTTCATTCGGAACTTTTAACGTTTAGCGGCGAAGTAGGAGTGCATCCGAGAAGACGGTGTTTGCTCATGCTTTGTCGGCAATCTTCCCATTTCTAAAGCGTCCCGCCTTTAAGTGTCTTGGCGACCCCGCTAAGGCCGCGCATCCTTTCCGCAGCGCATTCACAGTCGTTGAGCGATGTCCGTAGCGACTCGATCTGCGCATTTTCCTCGGCGATCCGCTTCACCAGCGCCATGGACTTGCTGGCCGTCTCGGTATCGATATTGATGAGGCCTTGCAGCCGAGTGACCTCGGCTTCTAGCTTTGCCAACGGTGCCTTTTCTGGGTCGGCTCCGGCGCCGAGGTAGGACTGCGTTCGATCGACCAAGGGTTCCGGCGCCACGCCACGCCATGAGGCCGCTCCTTTACCTGCTAAAGGTCGGCATGCAGTCGATGATGTGCCCCCGGGGTCGGCGTGGCTCAAGCCAAGGAAGTGGCTACCACCTTTTTGGCTGGGATTCTTACTATCGCAAAAGTGGAAATTGCGGTATTGTTTGGGATGATCAACATCTGGTTCCGCATGCGTATTCCACCTATTCAGCTTATTTTTGTATTTCTTTTTGCGGCTCTCTGCGAGGCGACGCCGGTCGGTGCTCAGCAATCCAATATGTCGCGCGAGGATGTTCCAGCACTAGCTCCGGACGCCGTCGTGCTAGCCCAGCCAAAATGGCTATACGAGAATGGGTTCCTCCTTGGCCCACAAAAAATCATTTCTGAGGACGCGCCAGTGAAGGCAACAGGTAACCAAACTTGGGTTATTCCGTTGGCCGAAAATGGGCTTGGCTCCGCAGGGATCGATTACGACGGCTTGACCGGTGCGATGGTGGGCAGTTTGGACGCCTTTGGAGAGAGAAATACGCGACCGACATGGCAGAAAAGCCTCGCGTGGGATATGTTTCAGACAGACGACATCATCCGCGTGCAAGGTTTTCTCGATAATTATGAATTCGTCCAACCTCAGTTTCAGCGCGACAGCGATATAGTATTGTCGCCACCAGCGTCCTTTACACAGGGGGTCGAGAACCCCTATTTGCAATATCTCTCCACGAGCGACCGTCCGGAAACGTGGATATCCGACGACAATCGCGAGATCGCTAACGAGCTTGTCCGGTCACTCTATGCTGAAACACCCGCGGCAGCCCCTGGCAGCTACGAAGTCCGCCCGGTCATTGAGCGCCTAGAAGATGACGCCACATTGCGCGCGACCTTCGCACCCGTCCTCCCCACGGCAACGGATTTTACCTCTCTCTCAGAGCGTGTCTTTCTATCCGATACCGGAACCGGAGCAGTCCAAATTACAAATCGTGGTGGCCGAGCTGAGTTTATTGACCGCAACCTTCCCGAAATGTTCGAGAACAACAGAGAAGCGATCCTAGAACTTGGCATTGAGCTGAAAACGAACCAATCTGCGCTCGGCGTGGAAGTAGCCAGCCTCGACCTTAGCGGGACAGAAACGTTCCTGAATTCTGCGCCCGCGGCAATGCCAATTGAAATTCCTGACGAGCTACTTGCTATGAACAACGATTTCATGGCTGGCGTCCGAGAGGTTTACTGTCAGTTCACGCGACTGGCGTCTTTAGGGGGAGAAACCCTTCCCGACGATGTTGGAGGTTGCAGAGAAATCGAAGCCGGCGGCCAATGCGAATTTCGTGGCGTCGTCCGAGAGAGCGCACGCAACCTTCAGAATACAGCGCTTAAGATCATCAGGTCACGCCTGGCAATCCTCGACGAGAATAACAATCTTGGACCACTTACGTTGTCCAAGGAGTATTTCGATATTTGCGTTCATGTTCTGTCTGAATATGCCAATCTTGCCAACGGAGCACGAAATTGGTTCGAGTTTGAGCGAGATGTGCCCGGCGCGTGCAATGCTGAATACGGGTTGAGGGCCGATGAGAAGGGTGCCTACAGAAGCCCCATCCCACGCGAATTCTTCGCACATCATTACAAGCGTCAGATTGAGCTGGTAAATTCTACCGTCCAATTCGAGTCGCAGCTCGCCGAGCGACGTGAATGTTCCGCCGGCTATCTAGGCGGTGGTCTTTTCATGACCGCAGCACATTGTATGCCGGCAGGCGTCACCGAAGAGCGGTTCACGATCTCGGCCGATCTAGTAGAGATTAAGGAAGCAAAGCTGCGCATCTGCGGTGCTTCAGGAGACCCGGACTGTACAGCAATCGGCGCGGCTTTCGATACGTTCATTGAAACGTATTCGCACGCTGAAATCCTGATCAAGGGTATCCGCGAACCTGAAACCAGGGAGTTTGCTGATTTTGCAATCTTCCGCATTGCGGGCGAGTCATCATCAGAAACGGAGGCCTTGGGCAGCGCTGCTGATGAGATCTTTGAGGCCTTGGATATCCAGCGTGGCGATCAAGTTGACCCGACGCGCGTGAGTTTTGTCTTCTCTACTTTGATTTCGACTTTGGGACAAAGAAAGCTCCATGCCCCGCATATCAAAGAAGGTGTACCATTTGTCTACGATGGTGGGATGATCCGCTACCACTCCGAAATTTCGCTCGAAGCGCTACCGGAGCGCGTCCTCGATGTCTGCGTCGATGCCCGTCTAGAAGACAAAGTCGGCAGGACTCACATCGAAAATCGAATGGCCGCGCTCGCCAACGCTTACCGTCCCGTGAACAGCGGGGGTCCGAGAACATTTCGATTCAGCGCAGAATGCTCGGATCTTGGGCGGCGCGTCGGTCTCTGCGAACACGGCGATTTTATGAAAGCATTAGGTGGTGAGCTTGATGTACCGCGTGGCGCATCTGGCGCTCCCGTTTTCATGCGACCTGACGTGGCATTGGGTCAAGGCTCCGAGATTATCGTTGTTGGTATTGTGTCGAAAGGCGAGACCGGGCGCAACATCTCTCCCGCCATTGGGCGTCACGAGGTATTTGTACCGGTCTCAAGCGTCGTGTCCTATTTGCGGAATCACCGAGATTCCGACCCCAACGCAGCAGCAATCCTTGCAGTCATCGAGAGGCAACAATGAACCGTTTTCATCTACGCATCATCGCCGCTGCGCTCCTCATACTCCCGGCACCTGTGTTGGCATGCAGCTTCACGCAGGTTATCGCGGGCGTCTGCCAGACAGGCGAAACCCGCAGAGCTGCATCGGCAACCGGGGCAGACGACAAGGGTGTCCTCCGTCGGACAGAGCTTTGGACGTTCTTCAAGGAGTTCAGGGAAGAATCCGATGTTAGGCTGCGTGTCTGTGGTTTTGTGGCCCCGCCTGCGGACTCAAATATCGATACGATCGATTTCCGCGCTGCACCGGCCCAATTCAGAGACAACATGGCAATTATTGAGAATGCGGCACAGGAATGGGTAGTGAACTCGCCAGAAAACAATACCCAAAGCCGCCTGGTATTTCAACTTCGTGACGGCGCGGGTGCGTTCCACGAATGCACATCGAACGCGCGCGACTACCACATTAAGATTACGTTCAATTCTAAAGGAACGAACAACTCCTATATCGGGTCGAATAGCGCGACGAAAAACCCTTCGATGAATCTCAGTGTGGGTACGAACCGTCGAGTTCAGCGTAGCACTGTCCTTCATGAATTTGGTCACGCACTCGGGCTCGGGCACGAAATGATGCATCGGCATCGTGAAGCCTGTATGCAACAGTTCGATGCCGAGCTTTGGTTGGAAGATTTTTTGTCGAAAAGCGGCGGCCGCATGCCGTTCGGCAACGATATTCCTCGCGACGAGCAAATCAGGATTGCGAGAAAGAATATCCAGGTTGTTGTAATTAATCTCGGTGGCATAGAGCTCACGACGTTCAAAGACGATGCGTCAATTATGAGCTATCCTATCTCGGCAGAGTCGTTTTCCTCCAATGGTAAGAACTGTGAGATGAGGAACAACAGCCGACTATCAGCGGCGGATCGTGGATTATCGCTCACAAATTACGGAAAGTTTGCGCCATGAGGGTAAGAAAATCATTCTGCTTACTGGTGGTTTTGTTGTCCGCTTGCAGCGATCCGCCTCTGGAGAATTTCGAGCCGAATTGTCCGGCAGCAGCCACCGGTGCGGAGATCCGCGCGGTTCCTGGCTCGGCGATAGCGCTCGACACCTGCCTCAAGTCGAACCCCCAATTGTTATCGTGGACTTTTTCCAGTTCGTTAGGGCAAATGCCCAACCCCACTTTCCGGGTGCAAAACACGCGTCGGTGGGGCGTGTCGGCAGGAGCTTGCATAGCGACAGCAAAAAACGCCGATACGATGGTTTCGCTTTTCGGCTCGGGCAGCGACCGATCCAACATCAATGCAGCCGTCTCACAATGCCTTGCCCAATTGTCCGGTTAAGAAGGGATGTAGAGCAACTCTCCGGCAAACGTCGTCTCCCGCCGTAATTCGATCAGTGCCATCGTGATCTCGCGGTAGAGGTCGTTGGCGAGGACGAGATTGCCCGTCCTTGTAGCTTCGATGTGCTGGCTGGTCGAGCGCGCAAGGGAGTCGAGTCGTGCGTCGTCCACGCCCAAGGACTCAAGTTCTCGCAGCAGCACAGCCCGGCGGTTTTCTAAGACGGCAATGTATTCGAATAGCCGAGTTTCCTGACGAATACAGCCGATATAACTCTCAAAAGCTTGGGCAGTCGCAGCATCACTGAGGTCAGCGCCGCCAAACATCGTGCCACGGATCTCGCTCCGCGCAGCAGCGGAAAGTGATCCGCTCAGTGCGAATTCCGAAAGTTCAGCCTGCAAGTCCGCAGAAAGCTCGAGACCGATACCGGCACTGCAAACAGCGATCCGGTTGCGTGTGTCCGCATCTACAAGATCGACCGGCGCGGACATATCGCAGCCGCCGATCACTAAGATTACAGCGCCTGTCCTTAGAAACGCGAATGTAAGGTAATCGGTCATCCTTGGTCAGGCAGATAGGTGGCGAGATTGTCTGTCACGCACTTTGTGTAAATCTCGAACGATTTTTGCCCCTCTGTGTCGCTTAGGACCTCGGGCGTGAATACAAGGCCTCGGATGCTACTTGCGATGGCAGCTTCCGCATCTAGAGATCCGCCGCCTTCCTCGAGGATTGAACGCAGATCGGCGTTCAGTTCTGCCCGAACACTGTCCTCGATTTCTATTCCGCTTGAGCAAAGCGCAATAGAAGTCGCGACGTCGCGCGAAATATCATCGTTGCTAATTCTATCTTCACTACCGTTGCAGGCCGCAACTAGTAAAACAAATGCTGGTATCAGATGTTTCATATTGAGCATATTTCTGTCCCCCGCAATCAATGTGTCACAATTTGTCTAACATTAGCAGCGGTGCTCTCCTTTGTCACTTCCAACAGCCTGCACGCCTTGGCGAAGCTCACAACCCTTTTTGGCCCACTCCAGTATGCATAAGCGTTCGCGCCACATTTTATGCGCTTTTACGCCTCTTGGGGGTTTAGGAGTAGTAATTGCCATCTGCAGTTGACGGCCCTTTGCGGACGGTCGAGCCTCGCCGTCGCTGCACGGCGGCACTCCCCGAACCGGCCATTGGACAGGGGGTGCAGCATTTCGAGCTACCGAACGGCTGCGATGCGGGCGGAAGTTGATATTCGCGGGTGCTGCGACTACCTGGAGTGATGCATCCATCTGGTTTCCACGCTAAATAGTCAGGGCAGCGGGGGGATGGAGAGATGCAGACTGAAATCGATAGTCAATTCAAAAAGGCCATTGAGGGTTTCGGCTTTCGCTGGTCCGTTTCGACCTCCGAGGCGATAGATGGGGATGGCGTAGATCACCTAGCTACCGGGACTTTCATCAGCTGCCAGGATAGGCTGGTTTGAGGTGAGATCGAATGTTCGAGTTGCAATCGAGAATTGATTATGGGGCCATCAAAGAAATCTGGGACATCCATCCCAGCGAACAAGAGACCAGTACCGAAGGGGAAGAAGCCCGGCGGCGGAACTGCCGCTGCGGGCGGTACTAACTTTCAGGCAGCCATCACAGCAATCGCGGCAGTACACCTCCTGGCGGGCAAGCCGCTCGGTTGGCTGACCGGTTTAGTGGATGATATCCCTGTCGGGATTTGGGCTGAATCTGAAGGTCCCGGTGATGATCTTCGGCTCGAACTTGTGGATGGCCGCGTGGCAGAGGTTCAAGCCAAGAAAGGCCTGCAGAGGGGCGCAGCGCTTTGGGAAGCGCTAGACGCGCTGGCAGCGGCCGTGTCGAGGGGCAGGCTCGATTTCGGGGTTTTGGCCGTGGCGCCTGACAGTAGCGGCACGGTACGCGAGAATCTCGCCAATGATATCGAACGGATCGGTCAGGGTCGCACCGACATGCTATCCGAGATTGGCAAGGACTGGCTCGCACGGCTTGTGAAAGACGCTCTCAACCCTCAGGAGGTTTGCTCAAGCCTGCGGATCCAAGTCGTGCATGCGTTGGCAGCCGATGATGCAGATCGGCGGCTGACCAAGGTCCTGCTCGCGACGATTTGTGACAACGCTGTAGAGGCGGATCACGGCTGGAGTTTGCTTTACGAAGATGCCGTGACAATGATGGAGCAGCGCGGCCGCGCCGACATGCCGCGTCTGATCCGTCTACTGACATCGAATGGCATCGTGCTGAGCGATAATGAATACGGGGCGGGAATTGCCTCGCGCCTCGCACGCTGGGTCGTGGAGACACGCGATGGGTTCACTCTTTCGGCAACGCGCAAGCGGCTGCCACTTTCAGCGCTGCTCGACATGCGGACAGTTAAGATACCGTTCGAGCTGCCGCCCGCCGAAAGTGCCCATAAGGCTTTGGCGCGTTATCACGACGGGTCGCTAGGCAGTTCGCGTTCTGACCTCGAATATGACGCTGAGTGGACTGGACGTTTCTGTCGCCGGGCTGTCATCCAGGCTGGGCCGGGGCTCGGAAAATCGACCCTCGCAACCAAGCTGGCATATGAGTACGCGTCGGACGGCTTTCCCGTCCTATTAGTGTCGCTGAAGCAAGTCGCTGCGGCGATGCTGCGTGGCGAAGGGTTCGAGGCTGCGCTCAAGGCGCACGGCTTGGATGGATCGCCGATCTCGGTCGAAGTATTTGATCGGGCTCGCCTCTCGGACATCGTTGTGATTGCGGATGGTCTCGATGATTGCGGCGTTCGGCACGAAGCAGTAGCGGCTGGGATCCAATCCTATGCGGCTGGCCATCCCCGGGCGCGCATCATCGTCACGACCAGGCCGATCGGATACACATCGACGCAGCTTTCGCAGTGGCAGCATTATCGTCTTATTTCGCCGAGCAGCAGCTCCGGTTCCTACAATCTTGGTAGTTTGCTGGCCGCTTTGTCTGATGATTCGTCTGGTGCGGACGCGTTCGAACTCGCACACAAGGAACTGAGCGGTACATCCAATCCGGATGCAATCGCAGTGAGCCCGCTGACTCTTGGAATGGCGGCATCCCTTCTCCATCGGCAAAACCGTCTCCCGGAAACTCGACCGAAACTTTATGAACAACTGATCGCGCTATTCGACCGCGACGACGGGATCGAACGCCCAGAAGACGTGTCGGCGCAAATCGCAGGCTATATCTTGAATGTGTTGGGCTGGACGGTCGTCGGAGACCCTCTCGTTGCTAGGGCCACCTTGATGGACCGCTGCGCAGAGGCGCTGGCGACAGAAATGGGTAAGACCCGACTCGCCACGACGGGCATTGTCGAGTCTGCACTTCGCTATTGGGAGCGGGCGGGGCTTATTGAGTCCGTTCATCATGACGGCGTCGAGATGTTGACCTTCGTGCATAAGACATTCGCCGAGTTCGCCGCCGCCCGCTATATCGCTGATTTGGATCCGGAAGCGCGCGCAGGCGAGTTGGCGCGTATTATCCAACTGCCAGACTGGACTGAGGTGACAACGTTTGCGAGCGGGCTGGGCTATGGGAACGACATTGCAAGGCAGTTTATGGCGCGCGGCACTGCCGGACATGATGGACAAGTCGAACGGGCACTTGCCGTAGCGATCAATCCGGACGCGCGGACCGACGACACGGTCGCCAGCGAGCTCGCGATCGTCGCGTTTGATGCGATCGCAGTTGGGGCAAAGAAAAAGTTTGCCATTGGCGTTGCTTTGATGAATCTGGCGGAGCGTCGACCCGCCGTGATCTTTCCGCTGGTAGCTAACCGCCTGAACGCAAAGGACTTCCCAACCAGGCTGACCGCCTGGGCCTGTATCACCTCTGCCGACATGGCTGGTTTGGACGCGGATCGTCTGGAGGCTGCTCTTGCGGAGCTGCTCTCCAATACAGAGTCGCATCATACTACGGCAGGCAGGTTCGTCTTCGGCCCTATGGACGATTTCAATTTGCTCAGTTCCGTAGGAATTGCAGCGCTCGAGGTCCAGCCTCCCGCAGCCATGGAAGGCTTTGCCGAGCGGTATCTGCGGCATAGGGCATTTCAGGGAACCAACACCCAGTCGCGCATTGCGCGCATCCTTGGTGCTCAAGGGCTGAGTTTCAGCCTCCTGCGCGCGATGGAGACGAAAGAAAAAAACCTCATGGACCGGTTCCTTAATCCGCCTGAGGACGAGTGCCGAGCGCATAACCAAGCGCTACGCGCCCTGGCCGTCGCCGTGGCCCTTAAAGAAGACGACGCTCAGCCTAAGCCCGACTATCCCTTCGAGCGCTTTCTCCAGTTCGCCGGTTATTACTCATTGTCCGGATTCGACCAGGCCCCACGACGCGACCTAGGACAGTGGTCCACCCCATATGACGAGCCTGCGGTGCAAGGAGCGATGCGCGCCATGGTGGCAATCTCCACCCTTGATGGCGCGATGCTGGCGGCGGAAGCCCGAGAAGTAGTTCGCTTTCTGGATCGCGAGCCGACCGCAAAGCCATACACCCTGCATTTCCCCACAATCGATATGCCAAGCCTTGAGTGGGAGAAAGCCAGCGCGCTGCCCATGGACAAGGGACAACTCGAAACAGCCGTTCGACATGGGTCGGCATGGCTCGCCTATGTCGCGGGCAATCTTTTGGAGTCCGTCGAGATCACACAGGTCGATGCACGCCGGATATTGGCCGGTGCGCGGGGTGCATCGCTGTGGGCCGGAGCGGAGATCGCGCACGCGAAGCTTCCGGCCGAAAGCGCGACCGAAGTGCTTGTCGAACGCCTTTCGCCTCCGCTCCCACGGGGCTCGGAGTATATCTTTGGCGTCCTGGCGCGCCTCACGCCGCCGATGACAAAGGAACTCGGTGCGGCGATCGCACTTGGTCTGGGTGACCGGTACATCTCGACGGTAACCGGTGCTGCGGAGCTCGGATTGGCTATGGTCGAGGCGGGGGAGGTGATCGATGCAGTGCCGGTCGCGCGGTCCTACACCAAGTGGCAGGCCCATGAGGCGAAGCAGAAAGACAAGCACATCCAACGGCCAAGCCCGCTCGAGACCCTGCTGAAGCTACGGATCGCTTTGGGCGAACTAGATGACGACGCGCTAACCGCTGCGCTTGGTGACGCGCGAAGCGATGTACGCAAGATCGCCGAAGATGAGCGAGAAAAGCGCGCGCAACTTTGAGGCCCTAAAACGGTCAGACCGAGTGGTAGGGGCGCCCTCAAAACGCTGCATCCTAGTGCTTTCATACACTTCCGTGAAAGGATCACACCGTCAAGTCGCGAAGCAAACACTTAGCATAATAAGCGCCTGCGAATGACCATTATGTCCTAAAAACGGTACGATAAGTGGTAATCAGATTTTAGTGTACCGCTAATGGATCTTTAAGCTAACTTTACTCAGTGCATCGAAAGTGATACCTTAGTGCATAATATTCATTTAAGGTCTCGATAACGGAGCGCTATATGCTAGGCAGCAAACCAGTTGATATCTTGGCCAAGGACTTGGGCGAGCGCCTTGCCCGCTTCCGTCTGTCTCGAAACCTTCGCCAAGTAGACTTGGCAGAACAGAGTGGTATCTCACGCGGAGCGATTGCCCGGATCGAGGCCGGCGAAGGCGGCACGGTCGACAGTCTACTACGAATTATGCAAGCGCTGGGGCTTGAGGATCGCGTGGAGATGCTTTTGCCGGATGCGAGCCTCAGCCCGCTTGATCCACGCAGTGAAGTTGGGCCACGGCAGCGCGCACGAGCAACCTCTGCCGATCAGCCCTCAGCGAAGCCTTGGAATTGGGGTGAATGATGGCAACACGCGCAGACGTACACCTTTGGGGGCGCAGGATTGGTGCCGTACTTTGGGATGATCGCCGTTCAATCGGCACTTTCGAATATGAAAAGGCCTTCATCTCTTCGAAGATCGAGATCGCACCGCTGACAATTCCCCTGCGCCCAGGTCCGATCGACTTCCCCTCGCTTCCGTCCGGTACATTCCACGGCCTGCCCGGGTTGCTTTCCGACAGCCTTCCAGACCGCTTTGGCAACGCACTGATCAATCGTTGGCTTGCAGAACAGGGCCGACCCGAAGACAATATGGATCCAGTTGAACGCCTGCTCTACACTGGGCGTCGGGGGATGGGCGCGCTGGAGTTCGAGCCCGCAACGGGCTTACGCCGAGAGGATGGCGCGCCGGTAGACATCGCCCCACTGGTCGAACTCGCAAACCGAGTTCTAAACGACCGCAAAGAGCTCGTCGGTGTCATGGCCGGGAAAAACCAACAGGAGGCTCTAGCCGAGATCCTGCGCGTCGGTACCTCGGCAGGCGGCGCGCGGGCCAAAGCGGTCCTCGCCTGGAATGAGGAGACCGGTGAGTTCCACTCGGGCCAGCTCAAGGCGGGGCCCGGCTACACCCAATGGCTCTTCAAGTTCGACGGTGTCTCCAAGAGTGGCGATCATGGGCTGGCCGACCCTCAGGGGTTCGGCCGCCTCGAGTTTGCCTGCTACAGGCTGGCTACTGAAGCAGGGGTCGAAATGATGCGTTCACGACTCCATCACGAAGGTGGGCGCGCGCATTTCATGACCCAAAGGTTTGATCGAGTGGGCGATGTAGAGAACGGGCAAAGCGAGAAGCTCCATATGCTTTCACTCGGCGCGCTGCGCCACTTCGACTTCAACATGCCCCGGGGATACTCCTATGAGCAGGCACTGGAGACAATTCGCAGACTGGGCCTCGGCCGCGCGACACTTGAAGAGATGGTCCGCCGCGCGATCGTCAATGTGGTGATCCGCAACCAGGATGATCACGTCAAGAACATCGCCTTCCTGATGGACAAGGCGGGCACATGGCGGCTGGCGCCGGCCTACGATGTCGTCTGGTCGCACAACCCAGCTGGCTCGTGGACGAACGCCCACCAAATGACCGTCAACGGCAAGGCAGACGGTTTCGCTCTCGAGGATCTGCGCCAACTGGGCAAGATGGCCGACCTGAAGCCTCGACAGACAGACGAAATCCTGCGCGAGGTGGAGGCCGTGGCTGCGCGCTGGGATAACTTTGTCGAGGAGGCCGAGGTCCCGTCTCGCTTGGCAAACGCCGCCCGACCTGGCTTCAGGTTCTTCCTCTCCAACACTTAATGCCGCGAGTCGAACCTATCAGACCAAAAGAAAATTCCACCTCTGATGCGGCCAACACCTGAGATCACTGCCAACAAGCACGACTGCTGACCTGCCACGGGATTTTTCCTCCACCGTTGATTAGAGTCCGACCCAACTTGAGGACGGACAATGAAGCGAACGAGATTCACGGACGAGCAGATCATCGGCATCCTGGGCGAGCATGAGGCTGGCGCGAAGTGCGCGGACCTGTGCCGCAAGCATGGCATGTCGGAAGGCACCTTCTACAACTGGAAGGCCAAGTTCGGCGGCATGACGGTGTCGGAAGCAAAGCGGCTGAAGACGCTCGAGGATGAGAACGCGAGATTGAAGAAGCTGCTGGCCGAGCAGATGCTGGACTTGGCGGCGATGAAGGAACTGGTTTCAAAAAAGTGGTGACGCCTGCCGTGAAGCGCGAGGCGGTCGCGCATCTGAGGTCTCTGCTCGGGCTCTCGGAACGGCGGGCGTGCCGGATTGCCGGGGCGGATCGCAAAATGGTCCGCTACCAGGCGCAGCGTGCTCCGGACACGGAGCTGCGCGGTCGGCTGCGGGACTTGGCGAATGAACGTCGCCGGTTTGGCTATCGGCGGCTCTTCGTCTTGTTGCGCCGCGAGGGCGAGCCGTCCGGGATCAACCGGATCTATCGGCTCTATCGCGAGGAAGGTCTGACGGTGCGCAAACGGAAGGCCCGGCGCAAGGCCGTCGGAACACGGGCGCCGATCCTGGTCGAGGCGCGGCCCAATGCGCGCTGGTCTCTGGATTTCGTCCATGACCAGTTCGCAAACGGGCAGCGCTTCCGTGTCCTCAACGTGGTCGACGACGTCACGCGCGAATGCCTGGCTGCGATCCCGGATACTTCAATCTCGGGACGCCGCGTGGCGCGTGAACTGACGGCCCTGATCGAGCGCCGCGGAAAGCCCGGCATGATTGTCAGCGATAATGGGACGGAACTGACCAGTAACGCGATCCTGCGGTGGTGTTCCGAGCACCGGATCGAATGGTACTACATCGCGCCGGGCAAGCCCATTGCTATCGTTAAGGACTGTAGAAAATTGCATCCAACATGGCTACGCGCGCATCCCAAAGTTCCATGTCAGGACCTGAAGGGCGTTCAGAATTGTACCAAGGTGCCTGTCGGACAGGTTCGATGATCCTGTCCCAATAGTTATCGAGTGATAGTGTCGATGGTGAAAAGTTGAGCGCCTTCGCGAGGCCTTTCTTGTTAGGACCATCTACGCAAACAAACAAATCTGGTCGTTTCATCGCTATTAAGCGCGTCGCGGTGCCAATTGGATCCCCAGCGGCAAGAGCTGCTCGGAAGGTGTCAACATACTTCTCGAATTGATGTCGAGTGATGTCACCTCGTTTTGGAATTTGATCCAAGGCCTTCGCAATTCCCAACTCTTGCCGCTCAATGGCTCTTAAAAACACGGTCGCTCGATTCATGGAGCCAAACCACCCCCAGTCGTAGCCTTCAAGTTTGGCTTCTGTAGCTTCCGGGCCACGTAGAAGACCAGCAACGCCTTTCCGCTCGGCAACCGATAGATCCATGAAGGAGCCACTCTTCGCAAACATCGATTGGATGGCCCGTACCAACTCGATACGCTTTGCGTAGTCATGGTGTTTGTCTTTACGAGCGCGCTCAGAAAAATCGCTCCACGACATAGTTGCGAGCTTCGAATTCAACCGGTTCCATTGATCCCTCTCATTGGGAAAAACTGGGTTTTTCGGTCTCGGTTTTTTACTTGCGGCCTTAGCCTGGAGTCGGTAACTCGCAGCCAATTCTTTCGTGATGCTACTGCGAAGCCGCTTGTATGCGGCAAGCTGGTTTCGGATTTCCTCGAAGACAGTCGAGTCAGTATTTCCGCGAATGTAAATGTTCGCTTCAAAATTTTCACCCAAGCCGCCACGCGTGAAGTTGGCGCTTCCGATAATCGCCTCAGCCAGCTTGCCTGTTTGAAAATAGTATATCTTCGGATGAAAGCATCCAAGTCTGTTTTTCGCGACAAAAGCGTTGGGGACGTCCACCAACAGGTCAATTAAATCAGGGTCGCTAGCAGAAAAATCTAAACCAAAAAGCACGCTTTCAAATTTTGATTTATTTCTCAGTAGTGTTTTCGCAACCGGGGTCAAATGCCCCCAAGCGACGGCTATTGAGATACTTTCGTGCTTATTAATCAATTTCTTAAGGCGCTTAGATAATTGACTTGCGTCTAAAAATTTGGCTTTCATTTGCGGCCCTATCGGTCAATTTTAGATCATTTCAGAGGGCAAGGGATTGGATGAATCGCCCCTGCTTGGAGTATCATCGGCCCTGACCAGACATTCGCCAGATTGGTTATCGCTGCGCCAAAGCATTCCTAAAACTGTCCTTCGTGGCGTCGTGCAGCATCGTTGAGTAAGCTAAGGTCGGCAACGCGTGTATAGCTACCGTTCTGAGGCTCCCCATCGCCGAATTGCTCAAAGTATTCAGCGTTTCCCTAGGGGGCAGTTCCGCGTGGAAATCAACTGTCATTAACTGTCGAGGCTAAGTATCGCCTCCGCGACGCGTCGGGCACCAATAATGGGGTTGTCCAAGCTGATCGTCGCGGGAAGATCCACCCGGAAGGTGACCGACTGCGCATCCACATGTTGATGGGTGAGGACGTCATCGCGCCGCAGAACCTCGACAGCCGAGTCTGCCATGTCGTACCCACGGACGAAGGTCACGCTAAATTTAGTCGTGAACGGAGCTTCGTTAACCATCGTGGCATGCTCGTATCCAATGCCCGACTCCGCGCCGTACAAAGACACGCGCTTTAGGAACTCGTCGACCAAGCCGCTCGCCCCGGCGGCGTTAAGACGCTCAAGTATGCTCTCCACCAAGGAAGGGATCGACAAAGCAGGCGCATTGAGATCTGCATGGCACAGGCCGATGCTTACGAGGAGCAGGCGCGCTTCCCCTGTGTCGTCATCACTGACAGGGGTAGGCTCGATTTGGTGGACGCCATGGATGGCGTGACTTGAGGTGGCGCGAGTGGTGGTTTTTATCTCTACGCCCGTGCCTTCCCATGTGAAGTCCCTTGCCGAGCGGCGCCAGCCATCCCAAGCCTGAACGATTGGTCCGACGTGAGGATCGGCCGCGCGGCGGCAAAGAGCGTCAAGTAGGAGCAGTTCCCCGACGAGACCGAGGATCGCGTTCTCGGAGTGTTGGTTTTCATTGAGAACTGACCCGGTATTTTCACCGAGATTTGACCCACCCTTTATTGTTTATCAGCGGTCATGATTTGGTCAATGGCTGCGTCTCCTTTCGTGTTTTCTTTGCAGCTTCT
>NZ_JANKJG010000006.1 GCF_024733015.1 Pseudosulfitobacter koreensis | reverse complement strand
TATAATCGGTAGCGAGAAAAATCCCATTTCCTAAGAGCGCGATATACAGACGTTGATCCATCGAATGAACCAAACCGCCCACATATCTCTTCAGATATTATCAATTTCAAAGAGCGTAGAGACAAAAGCAAACCGTGATGCGCCCTAACTTCTTGGCGCGCCCCGCCTGCTCTATCTCTGTTTTTCGTTCCGCCTCGTCACCCTTGCGTCTCCGCTCCGGCCCGTCTGGCGCCCCGCCGCTGCATCACTGCGCCGCCGGTGAAGGGGGTTCTAAGTCTAACACCCAAAACCCGCAACCCCTTTTTTCAACATTATGACGGTTTTCTGAAAAAACCCCGTTTCTCCATATAAATCATGGTGTTGGGTTGCAGAAATTTCGCGGACCCAAGGTCAGATCGGATGATTATTACCCGGAGCCCACCGATCCGTTAGCGCAGGACAGTGCATCGCCCGACTTATCCACAGGCTTAGCCACAGGATCGGGCAAAATCGGGGTCGGTGAATCGCAAATTCAGCGTTTCGAGTCGGTCCGAACGGGTGATTTTTCACATCCGACTCGCACATCGGGGTGAATCGCTTTCGATTCTGACTGCGATTCACCCCTGATTTCTCGAATCTTTCGGATATTGCGGCGACTCGCTGGTTTGCATGTTGCGATTCTTTGCGGCAAGTCGCGCGCTCGACTGCCTGCATGGGCCGCAAATTGAAAACGCTTCGCCTGCAAGCCCCCTCAAATCGGCAACACGCTACCGTTTGGCGCGTTTCGGCCAGGGAAGACGCAGGGCAAGCAGCGCCAGAATGATCGCCATATAGACCAGCGGCTCGACCTGAATGCCTTTCACCAGCCAGACATAATGCACGCCCCCCAGGAGAGCTGCCACATAGACCAGCTTGTGCAGCCTGCGCCAGGTGACAGGACCCAGCTTGCGGATGGACCAATTGTTCGACGTCACCGCCAGCGGGATCAACAGCACGAAGGCAGCAAAACCGATGGTGATAAAGGGGCGCTTGAGGATGTCTGCCCAGATCTGGCTCCAGATCTGCACGTCCAGAAACAGCCAGACGGCAAAGTGCAAAGCCACGTATATAAACGTCACCACCCCGATGGCGCGACGAAACCCGATCAGGTTCAGCCCCGCAAACCGGCGGAGCGGTGTGATCGCAAGCCCCGCAATCATCAGCTGCAAGGCCCACTGCCCCAGTTCATGTTCAAGCCCCTTGAGCGGATCACGGCCAAGGCCACCGTTGAGGGCCAGATACAACAGCCACGGCACCGGCAGCAGCAACACTATATACAACGTCCATGCTGGAACACGGCGCGCCAGCGCATTCAGACGGTCGATCATCGGAAATCCCTGCTGTCGGCTTAGAAGTTCGCCTTGAGGTCCATGCCCTCGTACAGGCTGGCAACTTCCTTTTCGTAGCCGTTGAACATCTGCGTGGGCACACGGGATGCAAAGACCCCGCCGCCGATGGGCCGTTCGGTGGCCTGTGACCAGCGCGGGTGGCTGACCTCCGGGTTCACGTTGCTGTAAAAGCCGTATTCGTTCGGGTTGGCCTTGTTCCAGCTGGTCGGCGGCTCTTCATCCGTCAGCGTGATGCGCACGATCGACTTGATCGACTTGAAGCCGTATTTCCACGGCACCACCAGACGCATCGGCGCGCCGTTCTGGTTGGGAATGTCCCTGCCGTAGATGCCCGTCGCCATGATCGTCAGCGGGTGCATCGCCTCGTCCAGACGCAGCCCCTCGACATAGGGCCAGTCGAGCACGGGGTAGCGGACACCCGGCATCTCGTCAGGACGCAGCGCGGTTTCGAAGGCCACATATTTCGCGCCCGATTGCACCCCGGCCATGTTCAAGAGGTCGGCCAGTTCGAAGCCGTTCCACGGAATGACCATCGACCACCCCTCGACACAGCGGAACCGGTAGATGCGCTCTTCGGTGGTCATCGCTTGCAGGATGTCTTCCAACGCATAATCGGCGGGCTTGTCGACCATGCCGTCGATCTTCACGCTCCACGGCTGGGTTGTCAGCGCGTCGGCATAGCGGGCGGGATCTTCCTTGCCGGTGCCGAACTCGTAATAGTTGTTGTACTGGGTGATGTCTTCCCAGGGGTTCGGCTCCAACGCGTCCTGCGCCTTGGCACCGGAGGCCATGCCGATCAGGCCCAGGCCCGCCGCCCCGGCCATCAACTGCCGACGGTTCAGGAATGCAGCCTCGGGCGTTACGTCCCGGTCGGTCAGTGTGTTTGTCCAGCGATTGGCCATTTGGATCGTCTCCCCGTGGGTTTTCCGAATGTTGTACAGAAAGTGGGGTAAATATGTACAAACACCAGCCCCCTCACGCGAAGTTGGCCAAAGTGTAACAATTGCCGGTGCGCCGCGATCACGGCAGCTAGGCTTCGGCGGGCACGCTTGGATAGATCTCGTTCATCGGCACGGAGCGGCCATTGTCCTGCATGATCCGCACGTGCCTGCGCCGCAACAGACGCGGCTCTGCCACCCCGACGGAATGCGAAATCACCTCGACCTCGTGGATGATCTGTTGGGCGTAAAGCGCCACGCGGGCGTCCTTGTCTTCGACCACCAGCCCTTTTTGCAGGCGCGGATCGTGGGTGGTGATGCCGGTGGGGCAGGTGTTCTTGTTGCACTTCAGCGACTGGATGCAGCCCAGCGCAAACATGAACCCACGCCCCGAGGTGACGAAATCGGCACCCGCCGCCAATGCCCAGGCCACGTCGCTGGGATTGACCAGCTTGCCGCTGGCGACCAGACGGATGCGATCCTTCAACCCTGCCTCGTTGCGCAGATCAGCCGCGAGAGGCAGCGATTCCCGCACAGACATCCCCACCAGGTCAATCAACGGCATGGGTGCGGCCCCGGTGCCGCCCTCGCCGCCGTCGATGGTGATGAAATCGGGCGCGCAATCCTGTCCGCGTTTCCTGATCGTCTGCATGAAATCGCGGAACGACGCCCTGTCGCCCACCACGGTCTTGATGCCAACGGGCTTGCCGGTGATGTCGCGCAGGCGCACGATCATATCCAGCAGATCGTCCCAATCGTCGATCTCGGTGTGGCGGTTGGGCGAAATCGCTGCGACCCCGACCTGCAGCCCGCGAATCTCGGCGATCTCGGGGGTGACCTTCTCTCCCGGCAGGATGCCGCCCTTGCCGGGCTTTGCCCCCTGCGCCAGCTTCAGCTCGAACATCTTGACCGACGCATGGGCCGCAATCTTGCGCAGCCGGTCCTCGTCCAGATTGCCATCGGCATCGCGCACGCCAAACTTGGCGGTGCCGATCTGAAAGACGATGTCGCAGCCGCCTTCGAGGTGATAGGGGCTGAGCCCGCCCTCGCCGGTGTTCATCCAGATGCCCGCCCGTGCCGCACCCCGGCTGAGTGCGCGCACTGCGGGCCGCGACAGCGCACCATAGCTCATGCCCGAAATGTTGAAGAACGACTGCGATGTATAGGGCATCCGCGCGTCCGGTCCGATCACCATCGGGGCGGAGCTGGCAAACTGGTCATCGAGCGGCGGAAAGGCGGCGTTGACGAAAATCGGCGTGCCGACGATCGACAAGTTGCGCGTGGACCCGAAGGCCACCGTGTTGCTGTGCGGCTCGCCCGTGCGCTTGATCCAGTCGCGTTGCGCGCGGTTGAACGGCAGCTCTTCGCGGTCCATCGCGAAGAAATACTGACGGAAGAACTCGCCCAGCGTCGAGAAGATATGTCGAAAGCGCCCGATCACCGGATAGTTCCGGCGGATCGCGTCTTCGGTCTGCACCCGGTCGGCGATAAACAGGACCAGCGCCAGCAACAACCCAACGCCGATCAGCCCGATGAACACGAAGGCCAAGATTTCCAGCACCGTCAGTGTCGTGTCCATGTCGCCCGTCTCCTTGCTTGCCCGATCACGCGCACACTGTGGCCAGAACGGAGCCAGCGCAAGCCGATGCAGGCATATGCAAAAGGGCGCCCGGATCGGACGCCCTTTCGTTTCTCTCTATAATACCGCTCAGTGCACCACGGCATCGTCCGGTCTGGGCCGGTTGGTCCCGCCCACGCGGTCGCCGATGATCAGCCCATCGCTGCCCGCTGTCACAGGCACCGTGTCGCCGTCCATGACATCCCCGGCCAGCAGCATCTCGGCCAGCGGGTTTTGCAGCGTGTTCTGGATCACCCGTTTCAGCGGGCGCGCCCCGAACACCGGGTCATAACCTTCGTCCGCCAGCCATTTGCGGGCTGCGTCGTCCAGATCCAGCGTGATCTTGCGCGCCGACAGACGTTTCAGCAAACGTGCCATCTGGATATCGACGATACCATCCATATTGTCGCGGCTCAGCCGGTCGAAGATGATCGTCTCGTCCAGACGGTTCAGGAACTCGGGGCGGAAGTGCGCCCGCACCGCATCCATCACATCGCGTTTGGCACCCGCCATGTCGCCGCCCTCGGGCAGTTGGCTCAGTGCCTGCGCGCCAAGGTTGCTGGTCAGGATGATCAGCGTCTGCTTGAAGTCGACCTTGCGGCCCTGACCATCGGTCAGCACCCCGTCGTCCAGCACCTGCAACAGCACGTTGAACACATCGGGGTGCGCCTTTTCGACCTCGTCGAACAGCACGACCTGATAGGGTCTGCGCCGCACCGCTTCGGTCAGCACGCCGCCCTCGTCATAGCCGACATAGCCCGGAGGGGCACCGATCAGACGCGCGACGCTGTGTTTCTCCATGAACTCGGACATATCCAGACGCACCATCGCGTTGTCGTCGTCGAACATGAAGTTCGCCACGGCCTTGGTCAGTTCGGTCTTGCCGACGCCGGTTGGCCCGAGGAACAGAAAGCTGCCCAAGGGGCGGTTTTCGTCGTTCAGACCGGCCCGCGCACGGCGCACCGCATTGGCCACCGCATGCACGGCGCTGTCCTGACCGACCACGCGGCTGTGCAACTGGTCTTCCATGCGCAGCAGCTTGTCACGCTCGCCTTCCAGCATCCGCGAGGTCGGGATACCGGTCCAGCGCTCGACCACGCTGGCGATCTGCTCGGGGCGCACGGTGTCGGCGCTCTTGGCATCCGCCTCGGTCGCGTCCAGCGTCTCGAGCTGGCGCTCTAGTTGCGGGATCACCCCGTAGGACAGCTCGCCCGCCTTGGCCAGATTGCCCTCGCGCTTGGCGATGTCCAGATCGGCGCGGGCGCGGTCCAGCTGTTCCTTGAGACCCTGGGCCGAAGCGATGGCATCACGGTTGGTCTGCCACTGCGCCGTCATTTCGGCACTTTGCTCCTGCAGGTCGGCCAGATCTTTCTCAAGCGTGCCCAGACGGTCCTTGCTGGCCGCATCATCCTCGGCGCGCAGGGCCTCGGCCTCGATCTGCAATTGCAGGATCTGACGGTCGAGCGCATCCAGCTCTTCGGGCTTGCTGTCGACTTCCATCCGCAGACGGCTGGCGGCCTCGTCCACAAGGTCGATGGCCTTGTCCGGCAGGAACCGGTCGGTGATATAGCGGTGGCTCAGCGTGGCCGCCGCGACCAGCGCGCTGTCACTGACACGCACACCGTGGTGCATCTCGTATTTTTCCTTGATGCCGCGCAGGATACTGATCGTATCCTCGACCGTGGGTTCCTGCACCATCACGGGCTGGAACCGACGGGCCAAGGCCGCGTCTTTCTCCACATACTTGCGGTATTCATCCAAGGTGGTCGCGCCGATACAGTGCAATTCACCCCGCGCAAGCGCCGGCTTGATCAGGTTGGCCGCATCCATCGCGCCATCGGCCTTGCCCGCGCCGACCAGCGTGTGCATCTCGTCGATGAACAGGATGATCTCGCCCGCAGCATCGGTGACTTCGTTCAGAACGGCCTTCAGCCGCTCCTCGAACTCGCCGCGGTATTTTGCACCGGCGATCAGCGCGCCCATGTCCAGCGCCAACAGACGTTTGTTACGCAGGCTTTCGGGCACATCGCGGTTGATGATCCGCAAGGCCAGACCTTCGGCAATCGCAGTTTTACCCACGCCCGGCTCGCCGATCAGAACGGGATTGTTCTTGGTCCGGCGGCTCAGCACCTGCATCGTGCGGCGAATTTCCTCGTCGCGGCCGATGATCGGGTCGATCTTGCCCTGCTCGGCACGTTCGGTCAGGTCAGTGCTGTATTTCTTCAGGGCCTCGTAACTGTCCTCGGCGCTGGCGGAATCTGCCGTGCGACCCTTGCGGATGTCGTTGATCGCGGAATTCAGCGTCTGCGCCGACACGCCGCCCGCATCCAGCGCGGCCTTCGCGTTGGATTTGACCATGCACAGCGCCATCAGAATACGCTCCACGGGCACGAAGCTGTCGCCCGCCTTCTTGGCCAGCGCTTCGGCCTCGGCCAGAACCTTGGTCGTGTTGTTGTCCAGATAGACCTGCGCCGCCTCGCCGGTGACGCGGGGCATCTTGTCCAGCGACAGGGTCAGCGCCTCGGTCACGCGCGCCGGGTTGCCGCCCGCGCGCCCGATCAGGTTGCTCGCAAGCCCCTGTTCGTCGTCCAGCAATGCCTTGAGTATGTGCTCGGGCGCCAACCGCTGATGGCTTTCCCGTGTGGCGATCGTCTGCGCTGCTTGCACGAAACCGCGCGACCGCTCTGTGAACTTGGACAAGTCCATAGATATTCTCCTTTTTAAAAGCGCCCCGGATGATGTCACGCGCCTGACTTGGCAGCACACATGACGGGTTGGAACCTTGAGCTTAATTTGGGCACATCAGCAGCCGGGTTCAAGATTTCGGCGGGTTTAATTCGACGTCGATGCGGCGGCCCCCCCGGCGCAATGCGAGGCAATCCATCATTGGCATGCGCATGCCGCCCCCCGCAGACGATTCGCGCAACACGGGCCAAAGCCTTTGCCAGACAGGCGCGAAAAACCCTTATTAATCAATGTGTCAAAAAAATGTTAACCGGATGTGCAACCGTAAGCCAAGGTCAAGCGTTTATTGATCAGACGACGACGTACAAACGTACAGGTGTTAAGATGCAACAGTATCCAGTCGAACTGAATAACGTTAACTACAACGCGACCACGCAAAGCTTTGAAGCGCTGGTAGCGGTCCACACCCCCCAGGGCACCCATCGTTATGCTTGTGCGATAGATGCGCCCATCACGATGGCATATTCCGACGCCGCATCTGGCCTTGCGACGCAAGCCCTGCGCCGTCACGCAGGCGAGCCCGGCCTGTCGTCTTCTCTCAATCTGGCCGACGCCCAGGCCCGTGCCCGCGCGGGCAAGCCCAAGGCGCGGCGCACGCTGAATATTGACCCCATTGCTATGTTGCGTCGCCTCGCAGCATAGCATCGCGGCCCGCTCTGAGGTGTAATTCTGTCCCCGCACCTTATGACGCCGCACTGCCAGAGACATGTGCCTGCCTGCTAGGTCTCTGTTTCACTGCCCGGATGTGCAAAAGCCATCCGGGCATTTTTTTGGCCTGTGGCCCCCTAAGCTGCGCAGCCTTGCCGCAAAGGCCCCATTCGGGCTAAGCGCATCGCAGCGCAAAGGAGCCCGCACATGACCCAATCGCCCAACCCCCAATCACCCAATGACCGCCTTATTGTCGCCCTCGATGTTCCCAACGCCGTTGCCGGGCTGAAACTGGCGCACGATCTGGGGGACGCCGTGACCTTTTACAAGATCGGGCTGGGGATGCTGACCGGGGGCGGGCTGGGGCTGGCCAATGAGTTGAAGCAGGAACAGGGCAAGCGCATCTTTCTGGACATGAAGCTTTTCGACATCGGCGCCACGGTCGAGGCTGCGGTGCGCGGTCTGGCACAGTTCGATCTGGATTTCCTGACCGTGCACGGCGACCCCCACGTGGTCCGCGCCGCGAAAGAGGGCGCTTCGGGGTCGAACATGAAGATCCTCGGCGTCACGATCCTGACCTCGCTGGATCGCGGCGATCTGGATGACTGCCTGATCAAGGCAGGCGATACCGCCGATCTGGTGGTGGAACGGGCGGGTCGCGCATTCGACGCAGGAGCAGATGGCATCATCGCATCGCCGCAAGAGGCCGCGATGATCCGCGCCCTGCCAGAGGCATCGGGCCGCCTGATCGTGACCCCCGGCGTGCGGCCTGCAGGCGCCGATCTGGGTGACCAGAAACGTGTGGCAACACCGGCGCAGGCGATTGCCGACGGGGCCGATCACATCGTCGTCGGACGCCCGATCTGGGCCGCAGCCAGCCCGCGCACTGCAGCAAAAGACATACTCGCCAGCCTGTCCTGAACGCGGCCTGAGGGCATAGAATGTGGGAAAATTGGCACAGGCCACCTCATATGGGGATGGTCTGGATTTCCCTACTCGCGCAAAACGCGAAAGCTGGCTATGTTAAATGACAGGTGATACTCCCCGACGAACTGGTTCTTCCTGAAGTTCGTCACCTCCCCCCGCTCTGACAGCGGGGGGCTTTTCCGTCTCTGTCAGCCGAACGCACCGCCCTTGGCACCCGACAGGTACAGCGCCAGCCGGTCCTGAAACCGCGGCACGGCCCGCGGATGGGCAATGAACGCCTGCGGCGTCATCAGGTGCCAGCTTTGCCCCTCGTCCCCCAGCACGATCTGCGCGCCAGCCTCCTCCGGCAGATGGGCTGCGAAAAACCATTTGTCGCCAGTGTCTTCGTCAAAGCGTTTGCCCCAGGCCACGGCCTCCGGCGGCACGCGCAGTCCCAGCTCCTCATGGGTTTCGCGCAGCGCGCAGGCCAGCGGGCTTTCGTCGCCTTCACGCCCGCCACCGGGCAGGTCGAAATAATCGGGCCAGGGGATCCTTGGATCGTCGTCGCGCCGGATCACCGCCAGTCGCGCGCCAATGAAAAGCGCCAGTTTGGCACCGTCAAATGGCATGTTCATTTCCGCAACCCCGCGTTAATATCTCACTCACTCTAGCACAGATGCAAACCCATGCCTGCCCTCTGCCGAGACTGCCTGCACCAATTCGATACCGCGCGCCGCTGTCCGGCCTGCGCCAGTCCGCGTGTGGTCAACCATCCCGAACTGCACAGCCTGAGCATCGCGCACATGGATTGCGATGCCTTCTATGCCTCGGTCGAGAAACGCGACAATCCCGAGCTTGAGGGCAAACCGGTGATCATCGGCGGCGGCAGACGCGGCGTGGTGTCGACCGCCTGCTATGTCGCGCGCATCCGTGGCGTACGCTCTGCGATGCCAATGTTCCAGGCGCTGAAACTCTGCCCCGACGCGATCATCGTCAAACCCCGCATGGCCGCCTATGTCGACGCCTCGCGCGCGATCCGCGCGATGATGGAGGATCTGACGCCCGCGATTCAGCCGCTGTCGCTGGACGAAGCGTTCATGGATCTTTCGGGCACCCAGCGTCTGCACGGCGCCCCGCCCGCCGTCATGCTGGCGCGACTGATCAAGCGGATGCGCAGCGAGTTGGGGCTGACCGGATCCATCGGGCTGTCGCACAACAAGTTTCTGGCCAAGATCGCCTCGGACCTCGACAAGCCGCACGGATTCTCGGTGATCGGCAAGGCCGAAACCGAAAGCTTCCTGCACGACAAACCTGTGCGTCTGATCTGGGGCGTGGGCAACGCGGCACAGGCAGCGCTGGACAAGGCGGGGATTCGCAGCTTTGCCGATCTGAAACGCTGGGACCAGCAGGATCTGATCGCCCGCTTCGGCGCGATGGGCGACCGGCTGTGGCATCTGGCGCGTGGCATCGACGCCCGGCGGGTGACGGCGCATGAGCCGATGAAGTCGATCTCGAACGAGACCACGTTCAACGACGACACTGCCGATCCCGACATTCTGGACGGGCACCTGTGGCGCATGGCCGAAAAGGTCTCGGACCGTGCCAAGGCCAAGGATCTGGCGGGCCGCGTCGTCACGCTGAAGCTGAAACGCGCGAATCACACCACGCTGACGCGGCGCCTGTCGCTGCACAGCCCGACGCAGATGGCCGACACCATCTACCGCACCGCCCGCGCCCTGTTCGATCAGGTCGGAAGCGAGGGGCCCTACCGCCTTCTGGGCTGCGGCATCTCCGATCTGACAAACGCCGACCGCGCCGACGTGGAGGGCGACCTGCTGGACCCCGGCAAGGCCAAGCGCAGCCAGGCGGAGCGCGCAACCGACAAGATCCGCAGTCGTTTCGGCCCCGACGCCATCGTCAAGGGCCGCGCCCTGCGCTGACGTTCAGGCTTGGTCGAAGCCGACGAAGCGTGCGGTTTCGCTGACGTCCCGGCGGCGCGAGACAACCGCGTTGGCCGAAAATTCCTCGTCCGGCCAACCCAGCGCCACGCAGGTCATGATCACCTGATCATCGGGAATGCCCGCATGTTCGCGCACCACCGGCGATTGCATGATGCCTTGTCCGTTGATCACGGCACCCAGTCCCCGGCTCCACGCCGCCAGAACCAGCCCGTAGGTCACCGCCCCCAGATCGAAATGCGCGATGGTGCCGCCCTCAAGATCCTTGTCGAAGGTCACGACGACCGACACCGGCGCGTCAAACTGGCGAAAGCCGCGCATGACCCAATCCTGCCGCTTTTCCTTGTTGTCACGCTCGATGCCCATTGCCTCGAACAGCTGGACCGCGATTTCGACCTGCCGGTCGCGGTGCACACCCTGATAGGCCCCGTGGTCCACAATCTCGCGCTGCGGCGGCACGCCTGACAGCATCCGTTCGGAATTGCCGCTGCGCACGGCTTCCAGCGGGGCACCGGTCAGCACGTGAAAATGCCAGGGCTGGGTGTTCATCGACGACGGCGCGCGGTTGGCCAGGGCGATGATCTCTTCCAGCAGGTCGCGCGGCACCGGGTCGGGTTTGAACCCCCTGATGCTGCGCCGTTCGGAAATTGCCTGATCCAGTTCCATCGTCGTCTCTCCCCTGACATGTCTCAAGGGCCAAGCTACCTGCAAATCGCACAAGGACCAGCGTAACGACGCGTCAGATCACTCGGCAGCCAGCGGCATCCGCTCCTGACCGATCTGCGCGATCTCGGCCACGACGGTTTCCAGCCTTGCGCGCACATCCTCGAACCCGCCATTGGGCCGCACCAGCGCCTCGTTCATGTAAAGCGAGCGGTCGATTTCAACCTGAACCGCATGTTGCCCGCGCGCGGGACGTCCGTAAGCCTGCGTGATATAGGCTCCGGCAAAGGGCGCATTGCGCGTGACCACAAACCCGGCGGCGGCAAAAGCCGCCTCGATCCGGTCCACGACCTCGCCCCCCGCAGCGGCGCCAAAGCGATCACCCAGCACCACATCGGGCCGCTTCATCCCGCCGCGCACCACGCTGTCTATCGCCTCGTGCGGCATCGAATGGCAATCGATCAGCACCGCCTGCCCGTGCCGCCGATGTGCGCTGTCCAGCAACTGCTGCAACATCGCGTGATAGGGACGCCAATAAAGCTCGATCCGTCGCTGCGCCTCTTCCAACGTCAGCTTGCCGCGATAGATCGCGCGCCCGTTGGCCACCACGCGCGGCACCACACCCAGACCGGACGCGACACGCGGATTGTGACCGCGCGGACGCACCCCCTCGATCAGCGCGGGGTCCAGCTCGTCTGCCGCCCGGTTCAGATCGACAAAGGCACGCGGCGCGCCTGCCTTGAGAAAGCTGGCACCAAAACGCGGCGCGCAGTCGAACAGCATGTCGACAAAGGCATCTTCCGACGACCGCACCTGGTGTTCGTTCAGCACCGTGCTGCGCAGGAATCGCCAGGAATAATCGCGCCCGGAATGGGGCGAGGCGAACACGACACAGGATGCGTTAACATCCGGGTGCAGGACTTCGTAGGCAAGCTTTGGCATGAGGTCTCCTCGTGAAAAGAACATAGCGCATGAAATACGCTTATCAAAAGCCCTTGATCCCGCTTCCGACTCCTTTTATACGCCCCCCTACCGGCGCGAAATCTCGCGCCCCATTCTTGTTTGGGGCAAAGTTTCGTGAAGGCCAGAGTGGGCGATTAGCTCAGCGGTAGAGCACTTCGTTGACATCGAAGGGGTCACAAGTTCGATCCTTGTATCGCCCACCATTCTATTCACTGTTCGGGCACCCGCCCGGACGCCCGCAACCCCGGCGCTGCTTCGCGCCATGAAACATGAGGAAGAAGCGCCATGAAGGTTCGCAACTCGCTCCGCTCGCTCAAAAACCGGCACCGTGACTGCCGCGTTGTGCGTCGCAAAGGCCGTGTGTACGTCATCAACAAGACGCAGCGCCGGTTCAAAGCCCGCCAAGGTTGAGCATTCAACACATCACGTTTTAAAGAGCCGTCCCACAGTGGGCGGCTTTTTTTATGTCCCGAACCATCGCGCTCTGCCCACCTTCCCTTCTTTTGGCCTTCAAATATCCCGGGGGAGGCGCGTCAGCGCCGGGGGCAGCGCCCCCAGTGTCATCCTGCGGCCTTGCGCCTTTGGCATAAGACCATAGGTTACCCCAGAACCCCTGACCGAAAGGCACTCACGATGACCGACACCTACACGCCACCCGACGTCTGGACCAACGACGCCCAAAGCGGCGGCAAGTTTGCCAACATCAACCGCCCCGTCGCAGGTCCGACCCACGACAAGGAGTTGCCGGTCGGCAAGCACCCGATGCAATTGCATTCGCTGGCCACGCCCAACGGCGTCAAGGCGACCGTGATGCTGGAAGAACTGCTGGAAAAAGGCCACGCGGGCGCGGAATACGATGCCTATCTGATCAACATCGGTGAGGGCGACCAGTTTTCGTCCGGCTTCGTCGAGATCAACCCCAACTCGAAGATCCCCGCGCTGATGGACCGCTCGGGCGACACGCCCGTCCGCGTCTTTGAAAGCGCGTCGATCCTGTTTCACCTGGCCGAAAAGTTCGGTGAATTCCTGCCCGCCTCCGGCCCTGCGCGCACCGAAGTGATGAACTGGGTGATGTGGCAGATGGGCAGCGCGCCCTATCTGGGCGGCGGTTTCGGTCACTTTTACGCCTATGCGCCGGAAAAGTGGGAATACCCGATCAACCGCTTCACGATGGAAGTCAAACGCCAGCTTGACGTGCTGGAACGCCAGCTTGCCGATCATCCCTATGTTGCGGGCGACGACTATACCATCGCCGACATCGCGATCTGGCCCTGGTATGGTCAACTGGTCCTGGGGCGTCTCTACGAGGCGGCGACCTTCCTCGATGTCGAAAGCTACACCAACGTGATGGCCTGGGCGAAAAAGATCGACGCACGGCCCGCCGTGAAACGGGGCCGCATGGTCAACCGTGCCTTCGGCGCACCCGAAACCCAATTGCGCGAACGCCACGATGCGTCGGATTTCGAAACCCAGACTTGGGACAAGATCGGCGACGACAGCTGAGCAACGCCGGTGCGGGCGGCCCGAAGGGGCTGCCCGCGACGCTTCTGCGGTTACCGGCTGCGCCCGACCTGACGGCAGATCAGGATCACCGGCAGCACCCCCACCGCCACGATCACCAGCGATGGCACCGCCGCCCCGTCCAGCCGTTCGTCACTGGCCAGCCGGTACGCCTGCACCGCCAGCGTGTCATAGTTGAAGGGGCGCATGATCAGCGTCGCGGGCAGTTCCTTCATCACGTCCACAAAGACGATCAGCGCCGCCGTCAGCAGGCTGGGCGTCAGGATCGGCAGATGCACCCGGCGCAGCGTCGCCAGCGGCCCCTTGCCCAGCGACCGGCTGGCCGCGTCCATGTTCACATGCACCAGCGCCTGCCCGCCCTCGTAGGCCCCCAGCGCCGCCGCCAGGAACCGCACCATATAGGCCAGCACCAGCAACCATATCGACCCGGTGATCAGCAGCCCGGTAGAGATGTCGAACGTGGTGCGCATCCACGCGTCCAGCCGGTTGTCGAAGGCGGCAAATGGCACCAGAAGCCCCACCGCGATCACCCCGCCCGGCACGGCATATCCCAGCCGCGCGACATAGGCGGCGCCGCGCGCCAGCGGCCCAGGCTGGATGCGATTGTAGAACCCCACAGCAATCGCCGCTCCCAGCGTCAGCATCGCCGCAATCGCCGCCAGCGTCAGTGAATTTCGCGCAAAGCCCAGATAGCGCGCACTGGTCAGATCCTGCTCGGACGCGAGCCCCATGGTCACCAGAATCAGGATCGGCAGCAACGCCCCCAGCAGCACCGGCACACCGCACAGCACCATCGCCAGGGCTGCCCGAAGACCCCGCAGCTCGACAGGGGGATTGCCGCCTTTGCTGCCACGCGACGGATCATGATATTTCGCCCGTCCGCGCTGCGCGCGTTCCAGCATCGCCAGCAGCAGCGCAAAGCTCAGCAGGCACAGCGCCAGTTGCGCGGCCCCGGTGCGGTCGCCCAGGCTGAACCAGCTGGTGTAGATTCCCGTGGCAAAGGTCTGCACGCCGAAATAGGCCACGGTGCCGAAATCGGCGATCGTCTCCATCACCGTCAGCAGCACACCCGCCGCGATGGCCGGGCGCGCCAGCGGCAGGCTGACCTTGAAAAATGCACCCCAGACCGAACTGCCCAGCGCCCGCGCCGCCAGAAACGTCGTGCCCGATTGCTGCAGGAACGACGCCCGCGCCAGCAGATAGACATAAGGATAAAGCACCAGCACCAGCATCAACGCGGCCCCACCCAGGCTGCGGATCTCGGGAAACCAGTAATCGCGCGGCCCCCAGCCCATCACCGCCCGCAGCGTCGACTGCACCACGCCGGGATGATCCAGAACACTGGTATAAGCATAGGCCAGCACATAGGCCGGAAAGGCCAGCGGCAGCACCAGCGCGATCTCGAACAGCCGAACACCGGGAAACCGCGTCATCGTCACCAGCCATGCGGCACCGACGCCCACCATGAAGGTGCCCGCCGACACCAGCAGCACCAGCGCCAGCGTGTTGCCGACATAGCGCGGCAGCACCGTCTGCATCAGGTGTTGCACCGTCTCGAAACCACCGCCAAAGGACGCAAGCAGGACCGCCACCATCGGCAGCAGACAGATCGCCGCCGCCATCAGGGCAACGGTCGACAGCCCGCGCGGTGCCAGCCGGGTTTTTGCGGGCCGCCCCGCGGAATGTATCGCCTGATCGCTCATCGCCCTTATGTCGACCATTTCCGTCGGAATGACCAGAGCACAGCCGCCGCCCTAGCTCGCCTCGAAGAACGCAAGGATGTCATCGAACACACGCGGCTCTGCAACATAGAGCAGATGCCCAAGGCCGGGATAGAAGGTGATCGGTGCGCCTCCGACCCGTTGCGCGAACCTGCGCACCTGCCGGGGCCTGAACACGGTATCGGCACTGCCCGCATAGAAATGCACCTGTCCGGGCGGCAGGCTGAAATCCTCGGGCAATTGCCAACCCACCAGCGCCATCGTGTGCGCCTTGAAGGTGTTGAACGACGGCTCGACCACGATCTTTTTCTCGCGCCCGGCGATGCGCGCGATATCGTCCGCGCGTTCGGGCGACCGCGCGCCTTCGCGTCCGAACAGAAGCACCGGAAAGTAGTCCTCCCAGACCTTGCGGCTGTTGACCGATCTGGCCCGCGCGGCGGCCACCAGAATGTCGTCGATCCCCCGCAGCCCGGTCTGCGCCCCGCCGCCGAACTCCACCGCGCTGGACATGGCCGCCACCTGCGCGCGCGGACCGATCTGCTTGGCCGCCAGCATCGCAATCGGGGCACCGGTGGAAAACCCCAACAGCTTGATCTCCTTGTCGGGATACCGCTCGGCCAGCGTCACGATGGTCTGCGCCGCGCGCGCAATGTCCAGCGGCCCGTCCAGCGGGCGGCCGTCCATGCCCGGAAACCGATAGGCGGCAAAGGCATAGCCCTTGGTATGCCACTCCACTACGGGATCGAAAATGCCCAGCGGCGTCATCGAGCCGGGCACCAGGATCAGCAGCTTGTCCTGCCTTTCGATGTCGGCGGCGTTGAACAGCAGCGGCGTGACCGGGGCCCGCGACGGCTCGGGCCGGGTGCCACAGGCTGCCAACAGGCAGCATACCAACAAAACCCTTACGATCCACATGCGCTCGGCCAGCCCCTGATTTATCCGACGTCTCCTGCCCTTGTCCTAGCCGCGCGGGGCGGTGACCACCAGCCCGCCCGCGATCACAAAATGTCGCGCAGGCCATCCGGGCGCGCACAGAAACTTCGGAACCTTCCAGCCCTGCAAGCCCGTTTTACCACCACGGACCCCGACACCGATCGCCAAAGACGAGGAGCACAGCAAATGACCGAGAAAACCGCCCGCCTGTACCGTATGGTCATGCCCGATCACCTTTGCCCCTTCGGTCTCAAGTCCAGATCCCTGCTCGAGCGTCACGGTTACGACGTCGAAGACCACCACCTGACCACCCGCGACGAAACCGACGCGTTCAAGGACGCGCACAATGTCGAGACCACCCCGCAAACCTTTATCGGGGGCGAACGTATCGGCGGCCACGATGATCTGCGCCGCTTTTTCGGCCACAGGGTCAGCGAAGGCGACGAAAAATCCTACCGCCCCGTGTTGGTGATCTTTGCCATATCGTTCCTGATCGCGCTGGCCATCGCGATCAATGTCCACGGCACGCTCCTCCACTGGCGCGTGATCCCGTGGTTCGTAGCCACCGCGATGACCATTCTCGCCCTGCAAAAGCTGCAGGACGTCGAACAGTTTTCAACGATGTTCCTGAACTACGACCTGCTGGCGCGCCGCTGGGTGCCCTATGCCTATTTCTACCCCTACGCCGAGGCGACGGCTGGCGTGCTGATGCTGGCCGGTGTCGCCCTGTGGTTAGCGGCCCCACTCGCGCTCTTCGTCGGCACCGTCGGCGCGGTGTCGGTGTTCAAGGCGGTCTATATCGACAAACGCGAATTGAAATGTGCCTGCACCGGGGGCAACGACAACGTGCCGCTCGGGTTCATCTCGCTCAGCGAAAATCTCGCGATGGCGGGCATGGGCACATGGATGCTGATCCGCATGATCGCAGGCTAGAGCTTCATCTTGCCAAATAAACTCCGGGGGAGCGCCGCCAGGCGCTCGGGGCAGAGCCCCCTTTCTTCTAACAACTGTCGGCAGAGCTCGCCAAACGCTCAAGCCTCAATCGTACGTCCGCTGATCCTCGATCACCAACCCGTCACGCGGCAGGCTGCCCACGGGCACGATCTCGACCGTACCTTTCAGTTTCAGCGTATCGACCACGCTCGCGGCATAGCTGTGTGCATCACCACCATCCGATTCGATCCGCACGGTCATCGCATCCTGCTGCCCGTCGCGCATCGCAATCACCCGCGCGCGGGCGATATCGCCATGTTTGGCAACCAGCGCGGCAACCTGCTCGGGGCGCACGAACATGCCCTTGATCTTGGTGGTCTGGTCGGCGCGTCCCATCCAGCCCTTGATGCGCATGTTGGTGCGCCCGCAGGGGCTTTGCCCGGCCATCACGGCGCTCATGTCGCCGGTGGCAAAGCGGATCAGCGGATAATCGGGGTTCAGCGATGTCACGACGACCTCGCCCACCTCGCCCGGCTCGACGGGGTTGCCGGTGCCGGGGGTCAGGATTTCGACGATCACGCCTTCGTCCACGATCATCCCTTCCATTGCCGGGGTCTCGTAGGCGATGTTGCCCAGATCGGCGGTGGCATAGGATTGCAGGCAAGCAATGCCGCGGTCCGCGTATTCCTGACGCAGGCTGGGGAACAGCGCCCCGCCACCCACGACCGCGCGCGTGAGCTTCAGGGTCACACCCATCTCGTCGGCCTTGTCCAGGATCACCTTCAGGTAATCCGGCGTGCCGGCATAGGCGGTGGTGCCGATGTCGCGCGCCGCGATCACCTGCAGTTCGGTCTGACCGGTGCCCGCAGGCAAAACGGCAGCGCCGACCGCCCGCGCACCGGATTCAAAGATCATGCCCGCAGGCGTCAGATGATAGCCAAAGCAGTTCTGGACGATATCGCCCTTGCCGATGCCTGCCGCGTGCAGGAATCGCCCCATGCGCCACCAGTCGTGGCTGATCCCGCCCGGCTCGTAGATCGGGCCCGGCGACTGGAACACATGCGCCAGATTGCTGACCGCGATGCCCCCGAAGGGCGGGTTTTCCTTTTGCAACGCCGACAGGTCCGATTTGCGCATCACCGGCAGCTTGACCAGATCCTCCGGGCCCTGCACCTCGGCCGCCGCCGCGCGCCACTCAGCGGAGGCATGGGATATCGACGCCAGCCGGTCGCGCAGCAAGGTCGCCTGCTCGGCCTGCCGCTGGTCCGCACTGCGGGTTTCCAGATCGTCAAAATACGCTGTGTCCGGCATCGGAAGGTGTCCTGTTCGTCTATATGAGAGGTGGGCCGCAGCCCCTGTCGTCGGTCGGGCTTAGCTCAGCCAGCGCTTGCGCCGCCGGTAGGACCGCACATCGCGGAACGATTTGCGGCCTTCATCAGACATGCCAAGATAGAATTCCTTCACGTCGGGGTTCTCGCGCAGCTCGGCGGCGGGGCCGTCCATGACCACGCGACCCGATTCCAGAATGTATCCGTAATGCGCAAACCGCAGCGCCACGTTGGTGTTCTGTTCGGCCAGCAGGAAGGACACGCCTTCCTTTTCATTGACCGATTTCACGATCGAGAAAATCTGCTCGACCAGTTGCGGCGCCAGGCCCATGCTGGGCTCGTCCAGCAGGATCGTCTCGGGGCGGCTCATCAGGGCGCGACCGATCGCGCACATCTGCTGCTCGCCACCCGAGGTGTAGCCTGCCTGCGACTTGCGGCGCTCGCGCAGCCGTGGAAAGTAATCGTAAACCATCTCAAGGTCCGCTGCCGTGGCGCCCTTGCCGTCGGTGCGCGTATAGGCGCCAGTCAGCAGGTTTTCCTCGATGGTCAGGTGTTCGAAACAGTGACGGCCTTCCATCACCTGAACGACGCCGCGTTTCACGGTTTCGGCCGGGTCGGTGTGCTGGATCGCATCGCCGCGATATTTGATCGAGCCCTTGGTGACCTCGCCCCGCTCCGAGGCCAGCAGGCCGCTGATGGCTTTCAGCGTCGTGGTCTTGCCCGCGCCGTTGCCCCCCAGCAGGGCGGTGATCCCGCCCTTGGGCACCGACAGGCTGACGCCTTTCAGCACCAGGATGACGTGATTGTAGATCACCTCGATGTTGTTGACCTCAAGCAAGGTCTCGTCAGTTTTTGCGGCGTCCAGCATGATCAACCTGTCCCGATGGCAATGTTCAGATGGATCTCCGGCGACGGCACCCCGCCGCCGGAGAAAGGGGGTTTAGTTGCAGCGTGGCTCGATGTTGTTCTCGGCGGCATAGGCAGCCGAGTCCTCTTCGATCAGACGCCCGATCAGCTCGCGGTCGGTGGGTTTGTAATCAGAGATCACGTTCCACTGCTGTGCGGCTGCATCCCACTGGGTCACACCAACCAGGCCGGGCCCGCCGTGCTGTTCGCACGACACCTTGAACGCGGGGCCATAGTTCGGCAGGCCCAGTGCGGCCATCTTCTCTTCGGTGATCTCCAGCGCTTCCATGCCATCGCGCATCATCGCGGGGGTGATGTCCGCAGTGCCGTGGATTTCCTGCGCTGTCCGCGCCGCCTCGGCTGCCAGCATCGCGGCGTACATGCCACGGTTATACTGGACCGTACCGATCTGGTCGCCCGCACCGGCAGCCTTGCCTGCGTCCAGAACGAATTTCTGGATGTCGTCATAGACCGGATAGTCCTTGCCGACGCCGTGGAACGTCAGCGCCTTGTAGCCATTCGCCGCAGCGCCTGCGGGGATCACGTCCGCTTCGGAACCCGACCACCACACACCGATGAAGTTTTCCATCGGATAGCGGATGTTCACCGCCTCTTGCACGGCAACCTGGTTCATCACGCCCCAACCCCACATCACGACATAGTCGGGACGGTCACGGCGAATTTGCAGCCACTGCGATTTCTGCTCCTGACCTGGGTGGTCGACGGGCAGCAGCGTCAGCTCAAAACCATGTTGTTTCTGCAGCTCTTCCAGCGTGCGGATCGGCTCCTTGCCATAGGCCGAGTTGTGGTAGATCAGCGCGATCTTCTTGCCGTCCAGATTGCCACCGTTCTCTTCCAGCAGATAGTTGATCGCACCCGACGCACCATCCCAGTAGTTGGCGGGATAGTTGAACACGTGGCTGAACACGGTGCCGTTCGACGCCGACGTCCGGCCATAGCCCATCGAGTGGATCGGGATGCCGTCAGCCGTCGCCTTGGGGATCAGCTGATAGGTTATGCCGGTGGACAGCGGCTGATAGACCAGCGCGCCTTCACCCTTGGTGGATTCGTAGCATTCCACGCCTTTTTCGGTGTTATAGCCGGTTTCACATTCCACCATGCGGACGGGGGCACCTCCAATGCCGCCATCCCGCTCGTTCAGCAGGGTGAAGTAATCGGCATATCCATCCGCAAAGGGAATGCCGCTGGCCGCATAGGGCCCGGTCCGATAGCTCAGCGACGGGAACACGAGATCCGCCATCACCGGGCCTGCCGCCATCACGGCAGCAACCGCCATTGTCGCAAACTTCATCTTCATCGGTGTTTCCTCCCTTGGTTTTTCCGATGCAGCCCCTTTACCGGAGCCTTACGCAGGGCAGGGTTCGTCCCCGCCAGTCTTGGTCGCCAGCCCCGTCAGTGCGGGAATGGCCACAATCTCAATTTTTCCTTGGCCACGCGCCAAAGCTGCGCGATGCCATGTGGCTCGGCGATCAGGAACACGATGATCAGCGCCCCCACGATCACCAGCTGCAGATGCGCCACGATGTCGGTGGGCCAGCCCAGCCAATCCACGCCCACGACCTTCAGTGCCACGGGCAACAGGACCAGAAAGGCCGCCCCGGCAAAGCTGCCAAAGATGCTGCCCAGCCCGCCGATGATGATCATGAAGAGCACCAGGAACGACTTGTTGATGCCAAAGACCTCGCCCACTTCGACCGCGCCCAGATAGACGCTGAAGAACAGCGCGCCCGAGACGCCGACAAAGAACGACGAGATGGCAAATGCGCTCAGCTTGGCGGTCAGCGGGTTCACCCCAATGATCTCGGCGGCGATGTCCATGTCGCGGATTGCCATCCATTTGCGTCCCACAGATCCGCGCGTCAGGTTGCGTGCGATCACGGCGCTGACGATGGTGAAGACCACGCAGAACAGATAGGCAGCCCAGGCTTCGGTGTTGGGCCCGGTGATCAGCACGCCGAATGTGTCACGCTCGGGTGCGTTGATCTGGCCCGAAGCGGAATAGTTGTAGAACCACGGCACGCGGTTGAACAGCCACACCAGAAAGAACTGCGCCGCCAGCGTCGCCACCGCCAGGTAGAACCCCTTGATGCGCAAGGACGGCAGACCGAACAGCACCCCGACCACCGCCGTGATGGCGCCTGCAATGATGACATGCACGAACATGCTGACATCGGGAAAGCTAGTCATCAGCTTGTAGCACGCATAGGCGCCCACAGCCATGAACCCGCCGGTGCCCAGCGACACCTGCCCGCAATAACCCACCAGGATGTTCAGCCCGATCGCGGCAATCGCATAGATCAGGAACGGCAGGAAGATCGAGTTGACCCAATAGTCGTTGACCATGAACGGAATGACGAACACCGCCACGAACAGCACGAAGTAGTAACGCCACCGGTCGAACTTGATCGGAAAGGTCTGGCTGTCATCCTTGTATGTCGTGCTGAATTCGCCTGCTTCACGATAAAACATCAGACTTCTCCCACAGCCCGGAGGCCTTTGTTTCTTTTGGCTGCAAATATCCCGGGGGTGCGGGGGCTGGCCCCCGCGTCCGCTATGACCGGATCACACACGTTCAATGATCTTCTCCCCGAACAGACCCTGCGGACGGAACACCAGGAACACCAGCGCCAGCATGTAGGCGAACCAGTTCTCGGTTGCCCCGCCCAGGAACGGCGCACCGATCAGGAACTCGAACAGCTTTTCACCGACGCCGATGATCAGCCCGCCGACGATGGCACCGGGGATGGATGTGAATCCGCCCAGCATCAGCACCGGCAGCGCCTTGAGCGCGATCAGCGACAACGAGAACTGCACGCCCGATTTCGCGCCCCACATGATGCCCGCGACCAAGGCCACAAAGCCCGCCAGCGACCACACCAGTATCCAGATAAAGTTCAGCGACACGCCCACGGACAACGCCGCCTGGTGGTCATCCGCCACGGCCCGCATCGCGCGGCCCTGCTTGGTATACTGGGCAAAGGCCACCAGTGCCGCGACCAGCACCATCGCCACCAGCGCGGCCACGATATCAAGACTGTCGATAAAAAAGCCGTAGAAGCCTTCACCGCCCAGCCCCTCGGTCGCCTGTTCGATCCACAGGTTTCCGCCTTGCGGCAGGCATGCGCCCACGGCCCAGCACAGGTCCAGCGTCTTGATTTCCGAGCCCCACATCAGGTCCGCGACCCCTTCGAGGAAATAGGCCAGCCCAATGGTCGCCATGAACAGGATGATCGGCTCTTGTCCCACCAGATGCCGGAACACGAACCGCTGCACGGCCCAGGCCAGCGCGATCATCACCAGCACCGTCAGGAACACCGCGACAGTCGAATGCAGGTTCCACCCGAAGGTCGTCACATGCAGCCCGAAGGTCGCGTTGATCAGATGTGCGAACGGCACCTGCCCGTTCTGAAAGCCCACCAGCGTCATCGCCGCGAACAGCGCCATGACCCCCTGGGCAAAGTTGAAGATGCCCGACGCCTTGTAGATCAGCACAAAGCCCAGTGCGACCAGCGCATAAAGCACCCCGGCCATCAGACCGTTCAGGAACACCTCTACCGTATAGAGAAAAGCCTCAGACATCGCGCAGTTCCTTCACATTCCACATCGTTGCATCAGTCATGTGCGACCCCCAGATAGGCGTCGATCACATCCTGATTGCCGCGCACCTCGTCGGGGGTGCCGTCACCGATCTTCTTGCCGTAATCCATCACGACCACGCGGTCGCTCAGGTCCATCACCACGCCCATGTCGTGTTCGATCAGCGCGATGGTGGTGCCGAATTCGTCGTTCACATCCAGGATAAAGCGGCTCATGTCCTCTTTTTCCTCTACGTTCATGCCCGCCATCGGCTCGTCCAGCAGCAGCAGCGACGGCTCGGCGGCCAGCGCGCGCGCCAGTTCGACCCGCTTTTTCAGCCCGTAAGGCAGCCGTGCAACGGGCGTCTTGCGGATCGCCTGAATTTCCAGAAAGTCGATGATCTTTTCCGCGACTTCGCGGTTCACGGTCTCTTCCGTCTCGGCGCGGCCCTTCCACATCGACTGCCAGAACAAGCCGGTCTTCATATGGGTCAGACGCCCGGTCATCACGTTGTCCAAGACGGTCATGCCCTCGAACAGAGCGATGTTCTGGAACGTCCGCGCAATGCCCTGGCGGGCCACCTGATAGGGTTTCATCGGCGGGCGCGGCTGGCCCTGATAGAATACCTGGCCCTCTTGGGGCACGTAGAACCCCGAAATCACGTTCAGCATCGACGATTTACCGGCACCGTTCGGCCCGATGATCGCGCGGATTTCGCCCTCGCGGATGTCGAACGAGATGTCCTTGATCGCCTCGACGCCGCCAAAACGCAGGGTGATGTTCTTCATCTCCATCACCACCGGACCGATCTTGCGACCGTCCGCGGTTGTGTAGCCTTCTGACTGGTCCAGCATCACACGTCTCCCTGCATTGTTGGCCGCTGCATCTGCGCTCCGAGAAAAGCCAGGCCCATCATTCCGCCGCCATCCGCGTCGTCACCTTCTCGACGGCCGCTTCGCGGATCTCCAGCGTCGCCTTGATCGCGCCCTTGCGGCCGTCTTCATAGGTCACTTCGGTCACCGTGCTGATCTGTCTGGACCCGTCGTAGAGCGCCGTGATGATGTCGTGGAATTTCTCTTCGATCTTCTTGCGGCGCACCTTGCGGGTGCGGGTCAGTTCGCCGTCGTCGGCATCCAGTTCCTTGTGCAGCACGACAAAGCGGTGGACTTGGCAGCCCGACAGCATCTCGTCCTCGGCGACCGAGCGGTTCACCGCCTCGACGTGGCTCTGGATCGTGGCCAGCACCTGCGGGTGGCCTGCAAGCTCCTGATAGGACGCATAGGCGATGTTGTTGCGCTCGGCCCAGTTGCTGACGGCGGTCAGGTCGATGTTGATGAACGCCGTGCACTCGTCGCGCCCGTTGCCAAAGACCACGGCCTCCAGGATATTGGGATAGAACTTCAGCTTGTTCTCGACGTATTTGGGCGCGAACAGCGATCTGTCGGCCATCTTGCCCACGTCCTTTGCGCGGTCGATGATCCGCAGATGGCCCGTGTCAGGCTCGATAAAGCCCGCGTCGCCGGTGGCGACCCAGCCCTCGGCATCCTTGGTGTCGGCGGTGCTTTCGGGGTTCTTGTAATACTCGACGAACACGCCCGGCGAGCGGTAGTAGACCTCGCCGTTGTCCTCGATCTTCAGCTCGACGCCGGGGCACACGACGCCCACGGTGTCGCTGCGCACTTCGCCATCGGGCTGGGCGGTGATGTAGACGGTGGCCTCGGTCTGACCGTAGAGCTGTTTGAGGTTGATCCCCAGCGAGCGGTAGAAATCGAAGATTTCCGGCCCGATGGCCTCGCCCGCCGTATAGCCGACGCGCACGCGGGTGAAGCCCAGCGTGTTTTTCAGCGGGCCGTAGACCAGCAGATCGCCCAGCTTGTATTTCATCCGGTCCATGAAGCTGACGGGCTTGCCGTCCAGCAGATCGGGGCCGACCTTGCGCGCATGGGCCATGAAGTGGTCGAACATGCGTTTCTTCAGCTTGCTCGCATCCTCCATCCGGATCATCACGTTGGTCAGCTGGGTTTCGAACACGCGCGGCGGGGCAAAGTAATAGGTCGGCCCGATTTCGCGCAGGTCGGTCATCATCGTCTCGGGGCTTTCGGGACAATTGGTGCAATACCCGGTCCACAGCGCCTGGCCGACGGAAAAGATGAAATCGCCGACCCATGCCATCGGCAGATAGGCCAGAATGTCGTCGGTCTGGCGCAGGTGGTCAAATTCGGAGCTGGTGCGCGAGGTCTCGATCACATTGCGGTTGCTCAGCACCACACCTTTGGGGTTGCCGGTGGTGCCCGAGGTATAAAGCATCACGGCGGTGCTGTCGTAATCCAGCTTGGCGATGCGGGCCTTCATGTCGGCGATCAGGTCGTCTCGCCTGGCGCGCCCGGTGTCCTGCACCTGCGCATAGGACCGCAGCTTTTCATGGTCGTATTTCCGCAGACCACGCGCGTCGAGATATATCATCTCCTCGAACTGCGGCAGGTCGCCTTGTATTTCCATGACCTTGTCGACCTGCTCCTGGTCGCCCGCGATCACGTATTTCGCGCCGCAGTGCCCCAAGGTATAGGTCATCTCTTCAGCGGCGGCGTCACTGTAGAGCGGCACCGGAATGGCCCCGCACATCTGCGCCGACATCATCGCCCAATAGAGCCGAGGCCGGTTGCGCCCGATCACCGCGACGAAATCGCCCTCGGCCACACCAAGGTCGATCATCCCCAGCGCCAGCGCCTCGATTTCATCAAGTGCCTGCGACCAGCTCCAGCTTTGCCAGATACCGAATTCTTTTTCGCGATAGGCAGGGGCATCTGCGAACTTGGTCGCATTGCGATGCAGCAACGCCGGTATGGACGTCAGTCCATCGGCGCCTTCCAGCGTCTTGGTCAATGTATTCTCCTCCCAAACCCGCTGCGGTCGTCGCAACAGGCCCTCCCCGCATGACGCGCGAATCCTCCCCGCGCATCACGCTGTCAGCACACTCGCGGTCAACTTTTTCGGGATGTTTGCGGAATTCTTACGAATTGTTACAGGGCGCGTAAAAGCAATCCGCCCGCGCCGATCACCACCAGAGCACCTGCCGCGATTTCGATCACCGGCAGCAGGCTTGCGGCCATCGGGCTGCCCGCGACGCTGCCCAGCAGGCCGCTGCGCAACCCCACGGCACCGGTCCCGACGGCGACGGTAACCACCGCCGTGCCGATCGCCATCGCAAAGACACCCGCGATGCCAGCGGGCAGGATGCCCATGCCATGGGTGATCACCAGCACGAACAGCGCGCCGGTGCAGGGCCGGATCGCCACCCCCGCAATCAGCACCACCGCTTCGCGAACCGAGTTGATGCCTGCGACCTCTTCCACGCTTGGCGCATGGCGATGCCCGCAGGTGGCGCAATGCCCGTCGTTGTGGCTGTGGTCGTGGCTCTGGTCGTTGTCATGCGAATGACCACCCGCAGGGCTGCGCCGCAGCAACCGCCGCGCGCCACGCCCCAACAGCCACAGCCCGATCAGCGCAATCGCGGCGTAGCTGACCGGCGCCATCACATCCTCTGCGGTGTCGACCATCTGCTCGCGGGTCAGCGCGAACAGCCATAGACCGCCCTGCACCAGCACAATCGCCGTCACCGCCTGCCCCAGCGACGACAGCAGGGCGATTACGCCCAACCGCAGCACCGTCACCCGACGTCCCAACCCATAGCCGCCGATAATCACCTTGCCGTGCCCCGGCCCGACCGCATGAAAAAAGCCGTAAGCGAAACACGCACCCAAAAGCGTCCAGAACGCCCCGGGATTGCCCGCACGCGTCGCACGCAGCGTCAGCGCCATCTCGTTCTGGAACGACCGCTGATAACCCGCAGCCATCTGGCCGATCTGTCCCAGCCCGCCACCGGGCGACAGCCACCAGCCCAGCGCGGCCAGCGCCGCAAGCAAGGCGATCAGCGGGGCGCGCATGTCATTTCAACTTCGGTCGCAAAGGCCTCGCCGACCTCGGGAAAGCCCGCCTCGATCGCATCCTCATCCCGGCCAAGTTTCGACAGCGCGCTTTGCATCTGTTTCATCCCTGCATCCAGATCGGGCAGATGGCGCGCGATCATGCACCCGTCCAGCCCCTCGACGGTCACGTTCAGCGTGACGTCATAGGCCGTGTAATATGTCGGATCAAAGGGCTTCATCGACAGGCTGTGACCGGCCAGCACGGGCGCACCCACCACATCGCGCACATGCGTCGTCACGATCCGCCCCTCGCGCATCACCAGCGAAACATCGCGCGGCCGCGACAGCTTCAGCGGCGCACCGTCCAGCCGCGCGACCAGATCGCCGTCGTATCCTGGAATCCACTGCATGTCGAAACCACGCAGCTGTTCCTCTTCCTGCGGCGTCAGAACCGCATCACCGTCCGGGTCCAGCCCGAAATCCTCGGTGATCAGCAGCGAATAGAACGCATCGTAGGCCCAAGTGACCTCGACCGCCTGCAGCGCGCCCGCATCATCGACAATCGCCACCAAACCCGCATCAATAAAGATGTGCGGATGTGCCTGTGGGGCGGTGGCGGTGCAGATCAAAGCGATTGCGGCGAGGGATCTCATGGCGCAATCTGTAATCCCCTTCGCGGGCGCGCGCAAACCACCCCTTTGCGAAAACGACCCGCGGTGCTACCCCCATCGGCGGAGGATCGCCACGTGCCAAAGAACGATGACCAGAACCGAGCGCTGACCACAGCGGGGCTGAACCTGATCGCGCAGGCCCTGTCGATCTACGATAGCGACCTGCGGCTTTCGGTGTGCAACGTGGCCTTTCAGCAGATGTTCAACCTGCCCGATGCGCTGGTGAAACCCGGCGCCACGTTCGAGGACACGATCCGCCACATCGCCACCCACGGCGAATATGGCCCCATCGACGACATCGAAACCTTCGTGTTTGAGCGTGTCAGCACCGCCCGCGCGTTCGAGCCGCATTACATGGAACGCACCCGCGCCAACGGACGCACGATCTCGGTCGAGGGCGCGCCGCTGCCACAGGGTGGCTGGGTCACCGTCTATACCGACATCACCCGCACCAAGGATCAGGAGCATATGCTGCGCGCACGCTCGGATGCGCTGTCGGATATGGTGCTGTCGCGATCCGAGGAACTGGCCGCGACCAACCGCCAGCTGTCGGCCACCGTCGCCGCGCTGAAGGAGGCTAAGCGCGAGTTGACCGAGATGGAGGCACGCACCCGTCTGGTCACCGAAATGATGCCCGCGCACATCGCCCACGTCAGCGAAACGGGCCACTACACCTATACCAACCGCCGCCTGTCCAGCATCATCCCCGACCGGCCCAGCGACCTCATGGGCCTGCATATCTCCGAGGCCTTGGGACCGGTGAACCACGCGCTGATCGCGCCGCACCTGCAAGCCGCTTATGAGGGGCGCGCTTCGGTGTTCGAGTTTACGGACGGACCCAGCGCGCGCCGCATCCGCGTGGCGTTCACGCCCGACACCGACCGGGGTGCCTATATCCTGTCGATGGACGTGACCGAGGAAACCCAGGCCCGCGTGGCCCTGCAACAGAACCGCAAACGGGCGCTGGCGGCGCAGATGACCTCCGGCCTCGCGCATGACTTCTCCAACCTGCTGACCATCATCCTCGGCCTGCAAAGCAAGCTTGAGCGGATGGACGGCCTGCCCGGCGACGCCAAACCGCTGATCGAAGGCACCCGTGCCGCCGCACGTCGGGGTGGCGATCTGTTGAACGGCATCGCCAACGCCACCGCCGCGCGCCCCCTGCGCCCCGGCCCGGTCGAGGTTGCGGGGTTGCTGGCGGATGTGGCGACGTTGGCCTCGCCGACCTTGCCCGCGGGCCAGACGCTGCGTGTCGACTGTACGCTGCCGTCCGGCCCCCTGCTTCTGGACAACGGGATGGTACAGGACAGCCTGCTGAACCTGATCCTGAACGCCCGCGATGCCTGCGGCGTAAAGGGCACGATCACCCTGACCGCCGCTGCCATCGGCGAGACCTGGGTGGAATTTTCCGTCACCGACACCGGCCCCGGCTTTTCCGAAGAGGCGCTGCACAAGGCCTGCGATCCCTTCTTCACCACCAAGGGCGGCGAGGGATCGGGCCTGGGCCTGCCGATGGTCTATGACATGACCAAGACGGCGGGCGGGCACCTGAGCCTCAGGAACACCCGCGGCGGAGCGGAAGTGCGCCTGCGCCTGCCGCTCAACCGCCCCGCACCGGTGACCGGCGGCATGGTCCTGCTGGTCGAAGACCGCGACGACCTGCGCACGCTCTACCGCGACATGTTGATGGGTCTTGGCCATTCGGTGGTCGAGGCCACCAGCGTCGACGAAGCCACTGCCCTGACCGCCGATCTGCCCGACATCGGCCTGATCCTCAGCGATATCCGGCTCGGCGGTGCCTCGGGGCTGGATCTGGTGGACCGCTTGCAGGACGCAGGCACACCGATCATCCTGATGACCTCGCTCCCGGTGGGCGACCCGATGCACCGCGCGGCCCTCGCCCGCGCGCCCGTGCTGCAAAAGCCGTTCTCGGCGGAAGACCTTGCCGCCCTCCTGATGCCACAGGCCGCACAATGAACAGACCCGACAGCCCCCTCGTGACCATCCTTGACGACGAACCGGCGATCCGCACCATGCTGGCCGACGCGCTGGAAGAGGCGGGGTTTCGCACCCTCAGCTTCGGGCGCGCCTCGGCCTTCGAGGCCGCGTTGAAGACGCACCAGCCCGATGTCTGCCTGGTCGATCTGGGCCTGCCCGACACCGACGGGCTGACCATCGTGCACCGGCTCGCGCTGGAACAGGGCGCCACGGTCATCATCATCTCGGGACGTGCACAGGTACAGGACAAGGTGACGGGGCTGGAACTGGGTGCCGACGACTACATCATCAAGCCCTTCGATCCCGCCGAAGTCGTGGCCCGCGTCCGCGCCCGCCTGCGCTCGACCCAGCAACCCGCCCACAGCGGCAACACCGCCCTTTTCCAGGGCTGGACCGCCTCCTTCGACCGCTATGTGCTGACCGACGACGCAGGCTCGGAAACCCCCTTCTCCCATGCCGAAGGCGAGGTGCTGCGCCTGTTCCTCTCCAGTCCCCGCCGCCTGATCTCGCGCGCGCAGATGCAGGAACAGCTGGGCGGCGGTGCGGGCGAAAGCTTTGACCGAGCGATGGACGTGCGCATCTCGCGGCTGCGCACGAAACTGCGCGAAGACCCGAAAAATCCGCAATTGATCAAGACAATCTACGGCGCAGGCTATATCTTTCTCGGTGACGTCCACTGGAGCTGACGATGCTGCAAGCCCTTCTTTACCGCACCGGCAAGGCCCGCCCGCTGTTCTACCGCGTCGAGATTTCGCGCAACCTCTTCGAAGAGGCCTCGGTCACCCGCGAATGGGGTGCCGTGGGCGGCACACCGCGCACGATCACCTCCTGCCACACCGACCTGCGCGCTGCATCCCGCGCCGCCGACAGCCACCGCCAGCGCGCCCTTGATCGGGGATACATCCGCGACACCTCCCCGCTTCATCTTGCCCGAAAAACTCCGGGGTGAGCCCGCAAGGGCGAGGGGCAGCGCCCCTTACCCCGCCAGCACCAGATCGACGGCCCGCGCCATCACGCGCAGGCCCGCAACCAGATCATCCTCGGCGGTGTCTTCCTCGAACGCGTGGCTGATCCCGCCGATGGACGGCACGAACAGCATCGCCACAGGCATCAGCTTCGAGACATTGGTGGCATCGTGCAGCGCCCCCGAGGGCATCTTGCGCCACTTGCCCGCGGCCTCTGCTAGCGCCGCAGCCTCCAGTGCCCCGCGCAGGCCCGCGTCCATCTGCACCGGCTCCAGCCCCAGCATCTGGCCGAACTCCAGCTTCATCTTGCGCTCCTGCGCGATCTCGCCCGCCAGGTCGCGGATGATCGTCTCCATCCGCCCCAGCCGGTCCGCGTCGCCGTCGCGCCACTGCATCGAAAACCGGACGCGTCCGGGCACGATCGACGAAGCATTGGGCGACAGCGACACGTGGCCGATGGTCCAGACCGTATCGGGCGTCACCACATTGCGCAGCCGGTCATTGAGGCCCGTATTGAACGCGCTCAGCGCCTGGAAAGCATCCTGCCGCAGGTGCATCGGCGTGGTGCCCGCGTGGTTCTGCTGCCCGATCAGGGTGATCGCCATATCGCGGATACCGACGATGTGGCTGACCACACCGATCTGCTCGCCATTCGCCTCGAGGTAGGGCCCCTGCTCGATGTGCATCTCGATGAACCCGGTGAACTGCGCCGGATCCACCTCGCCGGTGACCATGTCCGCCACCGCCTGCCGCGCTTCGGTCAGCGACACGCCCGCGTGGTCTTGCAGCCCGTCCGCCGTCTCCAGCGTCAGGCTGCCCGACCAGACAGCACTGCCCGTGGTCACGCCAAAGCGGCCCTCTTCATCCTGGAACGAGACCACCGAGACGCCGCCGCCCGCTGCCCGCGCGATCTCGAGCGCTGCGATCACGCCCAGCGCGCCGTCCAGCCATCCGCCTGTCGGCTGGCTGTCGCTGTGCGATCCCAGCAGCAGCGAAGGCCCGTCGGCCAGTCCGAACAGATTGCCCATCGCGTCCATCTCGACCCGCAGGCCCGCATCGCGCATCTGTTCGGCCAGCCAAGCCCGCGCCGCCACGTCCGGCTCCGAATAGGCGGGCCGCACCACGCCAATGCCCTGCGCGCCAAAGCTGCGCAGCTTGTGCAAATCCCTCAGAAATCTCTGTCCGTCCACCTGCATAATCGCCCCTCGCGGTTGACCGCCGCACTGCCTCAAGAAATAACGAACGCAACATGCCCCGCCACAAGGTAAAAAGTCCATGACCCAGCCCATCATTGGCATTGATCTCGGCACCACGAACTCGCTGATTGCCGTATTTGAAGAGGGCGCGCCACGTCTTCTGGCCAATGCGCTCGGGCACAGATTGACGCCTTCGGTCGTGTCGTTCGACGATGGTGCCGTGCTGGTGGGCGAGGCCGCGCGCGACCGTCAGACCACGCACCCCAAACAAACCGCCGCTGCGTTCAAACGCGCGATGGGCACCGAAACCACCTTTGCCCTGGGGCCCAAGTCCCTGCGCGCCGAGGAACTGTCGTCCCTGGTGCTGCGCAAGCTGAAAGACGATGCCGAAGCGGCCCTTGGTCAGACCATCCGCGATGTGGTCGTATCGGTGCCCGCGTATTTCAACCAGGGCCAGCGTCAGGCCACGATGGCCGCCTGCGCGATGGCCGACCTGAACGCGGTGCGGTTGGTCAACGAACCCACGGCGGCGGCGCTGGCCTATGGATTGCAGGACCGCGAGGGCGAAAGCCAGTTTCTCGTGTTCGATCTGGGCGGCGGCACCTTCGATGTGACGGTGCTGGAACATTTCGATGGCGTGATGGAGGTCAAGGCCTCGTCCGGCGACGCCTTTCTGGGCGGCGAGGATTTTTCCGAAGCACTGGCCAAGACCATGGCGGACAAGATCGGCACGCCCTGGGCCAAGCTGGGCGCTGACATACAGCAACAGCTACGGCTTCAGGCCGACGTGGCCAAGCGCCACCTGAGCGGCAAGGATGAGTACGAAGCCAGGATAAAGATCGACAGCACGCACCACGGTCTGACCCTGACCCGCACCGACTTTGAAACCGCTTGCGCGGCGCTGATCAAACGTCTGCACCGCCCGATCGAGCGCTGTTTCTATGACACCGGCCTTGATACCGACGGGCTGGACCGCGTCATACTGGTCGGCGGTGCGACCCGTATGCCGATGATCCGCCAGATGGTCGCGCGGCAGTTCCGGCGGCTGCCCGAAATGACCATCGACCCGGATCATGCCGTTGCACTGGGGGCGGCGGTACAGGCCGCGCTGGTGGCACATGACCGCGCTTTGGATGACGTCGTGATGACAGATGTCTCGCCATTTTCCGTGGGTATCGAGACCGCGACCAGACTGAAGAACGGCACCAGCATCCACGGTTTTTTCCAGCCGATCATCGAACGCAACACGCCCCTGCCCGCATCGCGCCAACAGATCTTTTCCACGATGAGCGACAACCAGACCAATCTGCGCATCGACATCTATCAGGGCGAAGCCCCCAAGGTCAGCGACAATGTGCACTTGGGCCGGTTCGACATCAATGTGCCCAAGGGCAAGGCCGGTCAGGAAAGCATGTTCGTACGCGTGACCTATGACCCGTCGGGCCTGATCGAGGTCGAGGCGACGTCGATCAGCACCGGCAAGCAGGCGGGCATCGTCATCAGCGACAACGTCTCGAACCTGACCGAGGCAGACATTGCCAAAAAGCTGAAGCAGATGCAGGCCTTCAAGATGCATCCGCGCGAAGACGAGGCCAATGTGACCTTCATGGCTCGCATCCGCCGACTGTACGAAATGGCCGCAGGCGATGACCGGCACATGCTGCAAGACATACTGATGGCATTCGAAGCCGCGCTGGAAGGGCAGGACCCTGCCGAAATCGCGCGGATGCGGGGCGATATGGGCGAAACGCTGGACCGCATAGACGACTATTATGTCTCCTAGGTGGCCGTGGTCCGAACTGGGCCTTGCAAAACCCACGACCGAACGCGAGGTCAAACGCGCCTATGCCGTACGGTTGAAACAGATCGACCGCAACGATCCCGCCGCGTTCGGCGCACTGCGCGATGCTTTCGACGCCGCCAAACGTCAGGCGCTGGAAGACGACGCAGCACCCAACCGACCCAGCATGGCCGATATCATGGAAGGGCGCACCGGCCAGGACGACGCCGCATCTGTTACGCTGCGCGAACCGGTGCGCCCCACAGACACGGGCCACCCGCCGCCGCAGGAAACCACACCGGATCAGGAAGCGTGCCGGACCAAACCGCAGACCGATGACACCGGCCACAGCCCCATTGCCGAAGAGCAGTTCGCACAACTGCCTGACCCGCCCAAGGCCACATTGAACCCCACGACCGCGCGGCCCTGGGGGCTGGGCATCGGTCAGCTAGACGCGCTCGCCCAAAAGGACTTGGACGCGGCACTTTCGATATTCCAGACAAAGTTCAACGATGCGCTGCGTCCCATGTACTGGGACACAAAGGCGCTGGATGCCCTGTTGTCACTGAACATGGCCCATGACCTGACCCTGCGCCGCAGGCTCGAAGAGCAACTTTACGACTCCCTTCAATCCCGACTGAGCGATCCCGAAACCGGCTATCCCACCGGCATGGCCCGCGTGGTCGAAACCCATTTTCAATGGGCAACGGACGGTGTCGGCGCCAGCAAACGGCTGGGATGGCGGCCCGATTATCAACTGCTGATGTACGGCCACGCGCAATCTCTGCCGCAGGACGAAAAGGCCGCAACCAGACAGACTTCGCGAAACAAGGAAACATACCTCTGGCACAAAGTCGGTATCTTCGTTGTGCTGTACCTGCTGACCATTTCAGGTCAGGAAACGGAGGGCGCTTATGCCGACTTTGCTGTCTTTGTCGCGCTCGCTCTTATTTTCATCGCTGTCCGAGTGCTGACCATTCTGAGTGTGGCGATCATCGTCAAACTGGCCGACCTCCTCAGACTGAACCGCCCCGCGATACGGCTGGCGCACTGGGCCTTTCCCGCAACAACGGCCAAGCTGGCCACCAGCCCGGAATTCCGCAGGCTGGGAGCTTTCGTATTAACCGCTGTCGTTTTGGTCGGGCTTTACCTGATCGACAAATACGCCTGATCCCACCTGTACCGCAGCCGCCTACTCAGCGGCCACCGTGTCATCCTGCGCAGCCTCTACCCGGACCGCCGAGAACTTAAACTCGGGGATCTTGCCGAAAGGGTCAACCGCCGGATTGGTCAGGATATTCGCAGCCGCCTCGACATAGGCAAAGGGCAGGAACACCATGTCGGGGGCCACCGCGCGGTCTTCGCGCGCCATCACCGTGATGCTGCCCCGTTTGGTGGTCAGGCGCACGTGTCCGCCCGCCGCCACGCCCAGCTTGCGCAGGGTCGACGGATGCAGCGAACAGTTCGCCTCGGGTTCCAGCCCGTCCAGAACTGTGGCGCGGCGGGTCATCGACCCTGTGTGCCAATGCTCAAGCTGGCGGCCGGTGGTCAGGATCATCGGATACTCGGCGTCAGGCACATCATCGGGCGCAATCACCGCCGCCGGGGTGAATTTCGCGCGCCCGTCCTTGCGCGGGAAACCGTCGCCAAAGACAATCGCCTGGCCGGGATCGGTCGGCGACAGCGACGGATAGGTCACCGCATTCTGCGCCTCGAGCCGGTCCCAGGTGATGTTATTGAACGACGGCATATTCAGCTTCATCTCGGCAAAGACCTCCGCAGGCCCCTGATAGGTCCAGCCAAGTCCCAGCCGTTTGGCCAGTTCCACCTCGATCCACCAATCCTCGCGCGCCTCGCCCGGAGGGGCCACCGCCGCGCGGCCCATCTGCACCTGGCGGTTGGTGTTGGTCACCGTGCCGGACTTCTCGGCAAAGGCAGAGGCGGGCAGGATCACGTCTGCATAGTTCGCGGTTTCGGTGATGAAGATGTCCTGCACCACCAGGTGGTCCAGCTTGGCCAGCGCATCGCGGGCGTGTTCCACATCAGGATCGGACATGGCGGGGTTTTCACCCAGCACATACATCGCCTTGATGTCGCCCGCATGAACCGCGTCCATGATTTCGGTCACGGTCAGGCCCTTCTGGGCAGAGAAATCCTCGGTGCCCCAGACTTCGGTAAAGGCACGGCGCACGCCCTCGTCGGTCACGTCCTGATAGTCCGGCAGGAACATCGGGATCAGCCCCGCATCGGATGCGCCCTGCACGTTGTTCTGCCCGCGCAGCGGATGCAGGCCGGTGCCGGGGCGGCCCACCTGCCCGGTCATCAGCGCCAGCGAAATCAGGCAACGGCTGTTATCCGTGCCGTGAATGTGCTGCGACACGCCCATGCCCCAGAAGATCATCGCCGACTTGGCGCCTGCAAAGGTGCGGGCCACATCGCGCAGCACTTCGGCGTCGATACCGCACATCGGGGCCATCTTTTCGGGGCTGAAATCCTTCAGATGCGCCTTCTCGGCCTCCCAATTCTCGGTGTAGGCTTCGATATACTGCTGATCGTAAAGCTTTTCCTCGACGATGGTGTGCATGATCGCGTTCAGCATCGATACGTCCGCACCGGGGCGGAATTGCAGCATGTGGCTGGAAAACCGTTTCAGCGCCTGCCCGCGCGGGTCCATCACGATCAGCTTGCCGCCGCGCTTGGTGAACTGCTTGAAATAGGTCGCGGCGACAGGATGGTTTTCAATCGGGTTGGCCCCGATCACGATGGCCACATCGGCGTTTTCGATTTCGTTGAACGTGGCCGTCACCGCCGCTGATCCGACGTTTTCCATCAATGCGGCCACCGATGACGCATGGCACAGCCGTGTGCAGTGATCGACGTTGTTGTGGCCAAAGCCCTGGCGGATCATCTTCTGGAACAGATAGGCCTCTTCGTTGGTGCATTTCGCACTGCCGAAGCCTGCGACCTCGCGGCCCCGGCCCTTCATGCCGCCTGCGGCAAAATCCAGCGCCTCGTCCCAGGACGCCTCGCGGAAATGGGCCTGCCAGTTGGCGGGGTCCACGTTCAGCCCCTTGGCGGGTGCATCCTCGCGGCGGATCAGCGGTTTGGTCAGACGGTGTTCGTGGTGGATATAGTCAAAGCCGAACCGTCCCTTGACGCAAAGCCGTCCTTCGTTCGCGGGGCCGTTGATGCCGTCGACGTATTTTACCTTGCCGTCCTTGACCTTCAGGCTGATCTGGCAGCCGACGCCGCAGAACGGGCAGATGCTTTCCACCTCGCTGTCGAAATCGGCGCTGTCGCCCACCTGGTCGGCGTCCACCACAGTCGCAGGCATCAAAGCACCCGTCGGGCAGGCCTGCACGCATTCGCCGCAGGCCACGCAGGTGCTGTCGCCCATCGGGTCGGCCATGTCGAAGACGGGATAGGCATCATGCCCGCGCCCCGCCATGCCGATCACGTCGTTCACCTGCACTTCGCGGCAGGCGCGCACGCACAGCCCGCATTGAATGCAGGCATCAAGGTTCACGCGCATCGCGACATGGCTGTCGTCGAGCAGCGGAATGCGGCCCTCTTCCAGCTTGGGAAAGCGGCTGTGCGTGACGCCGCTGAGCGCTGCCATATCCCACATATGGGCGGATTTGTCGTGGGCTGTGTTCTGCGGCGGCTGGTCGGTCACCAACATCTCGACCACCATCCTGCGCGCGGTCTGGGCGCGGGCGGAGTTGGTGGTGACGACCATGCCCTCGCTGGGTTCGCGGATGCACGAGGCGGCCAGCACCCGCTCGCCCTCGATCTCGACCATGCAGGCGCGGCAGTTGCCGTCGGGGCGGTATCCGGGGGCCGGCTTGTGGCACAGATGCGGGATGACCAGACCGCGGCCATTGGCCACTTCCCAGATGGTCAGACCGGCTGCGGCCTCGACCTCTTGTCCGTCCAGCACAAACTTAACGACGTCCGACATCACTCTTGCCTCCCAAAACGATGCTTCCTTCTATCAAGATGCCGTGCCCTGCGGGACCCCATTCCCGACGCCCGATCCCGAATTTGCGCCATAGCCGCTTGCCGATGGAATGCAGGTCGTCACAGCAGGCAAGCACCTTCGGCAATCATCGGGTCGGGGGCATCAGCTTGCACCGCGAAAAATCCGCTCCTCCGCTGCGCACTGCACTTTCCACGCCTGCGCCCCTCGCCTACAACGGCGACAAAGCGCGAAAGGCTGCCCATGTCCCACATCACTCTCATCCGTCACGGTCAGGCCAATTCCGGTGCCACCGACGAGGCATCCTACGATCGCCTCTCGCCTCTGGGCTTCCAGCAATCCGCCTGGCTGGGCGAACACATGCGCGCGACAAAGCAGCATCATGTGCGGCTCTATACCGGCACATTGCGCCGCCATATCGAAACCGCCGACGCGATGGACACCGGGCTGATTCCCACCCGCGACGGACGGCTGAACGAGCTGGAGTATTTCACCCTCGCCGCCGCATTGCGCGACGAACAGGGCATTCCGATCCCGACCGAGCAGGTCGAGTTCACCGCACATCTGCCAAAGGTGTTCGCCGCCTGGCAGAACGGCGAAATCCTGAATGTACCCGAGACGTTTCAGCAATTCGAAACGCGCGTCAGCGCCGCCCTGACCGAGATTGCAGCAGGCGACGGCCCCGCGCTGGTGATCACCTCGGGCGGTCTGATCTCGATGGCGATGCGCCAGCACATGGGGTTGGACATCAGCGCGATGGCCAACCTGGCGCTGGCGATCATGAACACCTCGCAGCACCGGCTTTTTCCGGTCGGCGGCACGTGGTCGCCGGTCCTGTTCAATGCGGTCCCGCACCTGGAACACCCCGACCGTCACCACGCGCAAACCCACGTTTGAGTCTCGCAGAAAGGCCATCCAATGCAGCTTTACTACACACCGGGCACCATCTCGATTGCGGTCGCCATCGCGCTGGAAGAAGCCGGGCTGGATTACACCGCCGTCAAGGTCGACTTTGCCGAGGCTGAACAGACCAAGCAGCCCTATCTGGACAAGAACCCCAAGGGCCGCGTGCCCGCGCTTGAGGTGCAGGGGCAATTCCTGACCGAAACCGGCGCGCTGCTGGACTATGTCGCGGCCACCGCACCGCAGGCTGGTCTGGTGCCCGCCACCCCGCTGGAAGCCGCCCGCATGCGCAGCGTCATGTACTATCTCGCCTCGACCATGCACGTGAACCACGCCCACAAGATGCGTGGCAGCCGCTGGGCCGACCAGCAATCCAGCTATGACGACATGACCGCGAAGGTGCCGCAGACGATGGCCGCATCGGCGCGTTATATCGAAGATCACGCGCTGCAAGGGCCCTATGTGATGGGAGACAGCCTCAGCCTGGCCGATCCGTATCTGTTCATCACCTGCAACTGGCTGAAGGGCGACGGGGTCGATCCCGCCGATTATCCGCGCATTTCGGCGTTTCTGGCAGCGATGGAGGCCCGCGCCTCGGTCAAGGCGGTGCGCGCCAACGGGATGTTGCCATGACGCATCTGTGGGTCCGCGCCGAGCAACGCGACAACGAAGAACGTGTGGGTCTGACGCCCGACGGGGTCCGCGAACTGACCAAGGCAGGCATCCGCGTGACCGTCGAGGACAGCCCGACGCGCTGCATGCCCGTCGAAAGCTTTGCCGAGGCAGGGGCCAAGATTGCCGACGCCTATTCATGGCCCGATGCCCCGAAGGATGCGATCATCTTCGGGCTAAAGGAACTGCCCGAGGACGGCACGCCGCTGCCGCACCGCCACATCATGTTCGGCCACGCCTTCAAGGGACAGCCCGCAGGTCTGCGCCTGTTGCAACGGTTCAAGGCAGGCGGCGGGACGCTCTATGATCTGGAATATCTGGTCACACCCGAAGGCCGCCGCGTCGCCGCTTTCGGCTATTGGGCAGGCTATGCGGGTGCCGCCGTCGCCCTGAAATGCTGGGCGGCGCAGCAGCGCGACGCGCTGTGCGGCCCCGTGGGCACCTACCCCTCGGCGCAAGCGTTGCGCGACGATCTGCAATCCGAGCTGGGCGATTCAAAACGCCCCGACGCGCTGGTGATCGGAGCCCTTGGCCGTGTCGGCACCGGCGCTGCGGACCTCTGCGAAGCGATGGGCGTCGCGGTCACCAAATGGGACATCGACGAGACCCGCTCCGGTGGGCCGTTCCCGCAGGTGTTGCAACACGCGCTGTTCTTCAACTGCATCCTTGCCCGCCCCGGCACGCCGGTCTTCGTGCCCGCATCAGCCAAGACAGACGACCGCGCCTTGCGGGTGATCGGCGATATCGCCTGCGATCCCGACAGCGACTTTTCCCCGGTCAAGGTCTATGACCGCACCACCACATGGGACGCGCCCGCGCTGCGCGTGCATGATGCGCCGCCGCTGGACGTCACTGCCATCGACAACCTGCCGTCGATGCTGCCGCTGGAAAGCTCGCAGGATTACGCAGGCCAGTTGCTGCCCAGCCTGTTGACGCTGGGCGATCTGGACAGCGGCGTCTGGGGCCGTGCCAGGGCGACGTTCGACGACCACATGGCCGAACTGTGACGCGTAGGCTCAGCTGAAGATACGGTAATAAATCCAATCGGGCAGGAAGTTCGCGCCGCGGAACACCAGCGAGAACAGCCAGGGGAAGCTGGTCTTGAAATGGTCGGTTTCCATGTGCTCGACCATATGGCGCGCGGCAATATCCGGCTCCATGATCATCGGCATCTTGAAGTCGTTCTTGTCGGTCAGCTGCGTCCTGATGAAGCCCGGATTGCAGACCTGAACCAGCACGCCGGTCTTGCGCAGGTCGGCGTGCATGCATTCCGCCAGCGACATGGTCGCGGCCTTGCTGGCGGTGTAGCCGATTGATCCCGGCAGCCCGCGAAACCCCGTCAGGCTGGACGTGATCACGATGTGCCCCGCATCGCGCGCGACGAAATCCGGCACCACCTGCCCCAGCACCCGCATGAAACCGGTAAAGTTGATATCAGCCATCGCGACGGCCTGATCGGCATCCCATTCCTTGGCGCCGAAGGGCCAGTAGACGCCCGCCAGCAGCACCAGCCCGTCGACCTGCCCCACCGCCTTGGCCGCCGCCCTGACACTGTCCATGTCGGCGATGTCCACAGGTTGCACCGTCGCCTTGCCGGGCAGATCATCGGCCAGCGCCTGCAACTTGTCCTCGGACCGGGCGGACAAGACCAGTTCGACGCCGCGCGCGCTGAGTTTGCGGGCCAATGCCGCCCCCAGACCGTCGCTTGCCCCTACCAGCCAATACCGCTTGCCCTGCCAATCCATGTTCCGTCTCCTATTCCTTGAATTTTCCCGCACCGTCGGCGGGCCTTATGGTCGCCACCAGTTCCGCCACGCAGATCCCGAATTTGTAGAATTGCGAGCGGTTGGTGATCGTGCCATTCGGCGTCAGATACATCCAGTCGATGGCGCTCAAAACATGCCCGCCCGCATCCTCCGCCAGCTTGATGCGGTAACGCAACTGGAACGCGGGGCCGCTGGTCGCGCCCTCGGCGGTTCCGACCACATCCTCGGCGGTGGCGGTCACACGGCCCTCGGCGTGACACTTCAGGGCCCAGGCGCGCGCTTGCGTGCTGCCGTCGGCATAGGTGAAAAGCTCCTTCATCACGCCGGTGTCGCCATCCCATGTGCACGTGAACTGCCCGTGAAACCGGCTGGTCACACGGCCAAGCGGGCCATAGATCACGCCCTCGCAGATCATCGGGCCATCCAGATGGGTGCGCAGGTCAAAGGCGGGGCCGTCTTGCCCGCCGTAATCCGCAGGCCGTTGCGCGGCAAAACGCGTCCAGCGGTTGCGTGCCCAGACCAGCGCCAGAATAAGAATCGCGGCAATCAGTGCGGCTGTCATCATGTCGCTCCTTCAATGCGGGTGGCAATCGGGGTGGCGGCCAACAGGGCCATCGCCAGCAGTTTCAGCCCGCAAGGCACCAGCGCATAAAGCACCGCGAGCAACGTCAGCGCGGCGGCAGGGCTTTCCCCCTTGCTGTCGAAGCCTGCGGCCTCCAAGGCGGGCAGCAGGGTGACGGCGGCAAAGGCCAATGTGAATTTCGACACGAAAGACCACAGCCCGAACCCGTCGGTCGCACCCGGAGAGATCTGCGCCATGCGCGCGGCAAATATCGCAGGCAGCAGCGTCAGGTCCGCGCCAAGTGCGGCCCCCGACGCCAGACAGATCACCGCGAACCACGCCCAGTCGCCCGCGCCCAGAAACACGGCACCGCCCAGCGCTGCAATCGACAGGGCCATCGCGGCCAGCAACACGGGCTTGGGCCCATGACGTTCCGCCAGCACGCCCCAGACCGGCGCGGCGCAGGCCGCAGACAGGAAGAAGGCCAAAAGCAGCGGCCCCTCAAGCCCGCCCGCATCCAGCCGCGCATCGACGAAAAACAAAAACAGCGTGGTCGTAACCGCGACAGGTGCGGCGTTCAGCATCGCGATCAGCAGCAACCGCAGCGCCAGCCCGTCACGCAGCACCGCGCGCAGCCCGGTCGAGGCAGGCAGTCCCGCCCCCGACCATTCGCCCCGCATCAGCACCACAGCCGCCAGCGCCAGCACCGCGAACCCTGCGGCAAAGCCCGCAAAGGGCATCTGCATCCAAAGGCCCAGCACCACAGGCGCAATCGCCGCCACGCAGACGCCCAGCAGCGCACCCGTTTCACGCCAGCGGGCCAGCCGCAGATGGCCCTGCCCCGGCAGTTTAGCCGCGCTCAGCACCCCTTGGGCATAGAACACGATGGTCAGAAAGCTGAACCCCGAGAACACCAGCGTCAGCATCACCGCGAACCAGACCAGCGGCGACACCAACGGCGGCACTGCGAACAGCCCCACCATCGCCAGCGCCATCACCGACGCCGCCACGCCGACGGCCAGCCCGCGCCGGTCGCGCAGACGGTCGCCCAGACGCCCGAACAGCGGGTCCTGGACCACGTCCAGCAAACGCAGCCCAAACAGCACCGCGCCCAATGCGCCCAGCGACACGCCGTATTCATCCACATAGAACTTTGGCGCGTGAATGTAGATTGGCAGACCTGCCGCGGCCAGAAGGGCTGCAAAGACTGCGAAAGCGGGCAAATGCGGAGCGCTGCGGGTCATCCCCGCGACACGTCTTCGGCGGGCGGCGCGGGGCGTGACCGGAACGTCGCGCCCTTCAGCCGCAGCTTAAGCGCTTGCCACAGGATCAGCGCCTGCACCCGGCGCGATCCGAACGGACGGCGCAGCAGCGCGCGCAATATGCCCGCGTTGCTCAGCGGCACACGCTGGCCCGTCAGCGTGGCGATCAGCCCGCCATGGCCCCGGCTGTAGTCGATCCAGATGCCGATACGATCCTGCGAGATGTCGAACCGGAATTCATAGCCGCCTTCGATGGGCTGAAACGGCGAGACGTGAAAGATCTTGGTCGCCCGCATCCGGTCGCTGGGTGCTATGGGCCGGTGATCGGGATGGTGCACCAGATAGCTGTGGCGGTCGCCAAAGGTGTTCGACACCTCGGCGATCACGGCCACCAGCGCGCCGTCCTCGCGACGGCAGAGCCAGAAGCTGACCGGGTTGAACACATGTCCCAGCATCTTGGGCTGGGCCAGCAGTTCAATCCGGGCCACATTCGGCACCTGCCAGTCGCGCAGCACATCGCGCACCCACGCAGCCCCGCGCCCGTCCTTTGGCGCGCCGCCGTGGTCCGCATCGTCCAGTGCGGCGATCCCGCGCCCGTTTCGGGTAAAGAGGGAAGGACCCGTCACTTCGGCCTCGGCATCCAGCAGAACGTAGTCTATCGAATAGCGAAACGCGTTTTCGACCGCCCCCTTGCGCCCGTGAAAGGTCTGCGCCGCGATATGATCAATGCCCGCCGTCATTCCGCCGCCAACATCCCCTGGGGCGTCAACAGGTCCTGCGCCACGTCAAAGGCCGAAGACAGCCCGTCTTCGTGAAAGCCGTTCTTCATCCACGCGCCGCACAGCCAAGTGTGATTGGTGCCGTTCATCTGCGCCGCCTGCTTTTGCGCCGCCAGTGCCGCCAGATCATAGACCGGATGGCGCAGCGTGGCCTGATCCCAGATCAGATCGGGGCGGATGTCGCGGCGGGTGTTGAGCGTGACAAAGAACTGCTCGTTCTTCAGCCAGGGTTGCAGCGAGTTCATCCAATAGGTCAGGTCGATCCGTTCGGAACTGGCATCGGCTGCTTCGGTATAGACCCAGGACGACCATGTCTGACGCCTGCGCGGCATCACGCTTTCGTCGGAATGCAGCACGATGTCGTTGGGCTGATATTTAATGGCACCAAGAACCGATTGTTCCTGCGCGGACGGGTCCGCCAGCATCCAAAGCGTGTCGTCGGAATGGGTGGCAAAGACCACCTCGTCGAAGGCCTCCCACGCACCGCCCCGCGCCTTGACCTCGGCACCAAACCCGGTGCGCCGCACCGATTGCACCGGCGCGTTCAGGCGAATATCGACACCATTGCGGGTCAAGGCAGCCTCCAGTCGGCTGACGTACTGACGGCTGCCGCCCTCGACCGTGTACCACTGATGCTGACCCGAATAGTTCAGCAGCGCGTGGTTTTCAAAAAACTGGATCATCGCGTGCGCCGGAAAATCCATGATCTTTTCCGTGGGCGTCGACCAGATCGCGCCGGACAGGGGCAACAGGTAATAGTCGCGGAACCATTTGCCTGTTCCCAGCAGGTCAAGAAACCCGCCAACAGTCATGTCCTGATCCGCCTGCGCCAGCCGCAGGGCGCGCTTGTTGAACCGCAGGACATCGCGCACCATGCCCAGGAACCGCGGGTCAACCGCATTGCGCCGCTGCGCGAACAGCGCGCCAAGGCTGGCCAGACCATATTCCAGACGCCCGCCGCCGATGGATGCGCCAAAGCTCATGTTCGACGGCACCACCGGCACCTCCAGCTCTGCGAAGAGCTTGGCCAGATGCGGATAGTTTGCATAGTTGAACACGATGAATCCGGTGTCGACCGGCGTGTCGGCATTGCGCCCCGCCATCCGGGTCCGCGCGTGGCCGCCCAGTCGCGGTTCGGCCTCGAACAGCGTCACGGCATGCTGACCCTGCAGCATGTGCGCCGCACCCATCCCCGAAATACCTGCTCCGATGACTGCGATTTTTTTGTGGCCCATATTCTGGCCTTGGGTGCGAGGGGCACCGGGTTCTTCAAAAGGCATGTAGTCTTGCTTCCTTGGCAGCCATTGTTCTTGTGTCTTGATTACGGACGAGATCCGGTTTCGGATGTAAATGCTGTCAAAATAAATTTATTGATCCAACTGGTGACGCGCCGCGTAACTTGGATATGTTCGCAGGTCTCGACACCGCAACGCCTGCCCTTCGGGTCGGCCGAAGTAACAAGAACAAGGGGTTTGGCCCTGCGACAGGACGTAAAATAGTGACGACGCGTGAAAAGGTTGAAAAACGCGCCCTCTGGGTGGAACAGATGGTGCGTATCCACAAGGAAAAGGACCGCGCCGCGTTCGCCGAGCTTTATGCCCATTTCGCGCCGCGCGTGAAGGGGTTCTTGATGAAATCGGGGGCGGATGCGTCCCTGGCCGAGGAATGCGCGCAGGAGGTCATGGTGACCGTCTGGAACAAGGCGCACATGTTCGACGCCTCGCGTGCGTCGGTGGCGACGTGGATTTTCACGATTGCCCGGAACCGAAAGATCGACGCGCTGCGCAAGCAGCGCCGCCCCGAGCCGGAAGACCTGACTTGGGGACCCGCAGAAGAACCGGCGCAGGCGGATGTGATCGCCCTGCAGCAGGAAAGTGAAACATTGGTGCGCGCCATCGCGGATTTGCCCGCGCAACAGCGCGCACTGATCGAAAAGGCATATTTCGGGGATCTGACCCACAGCGAAATTGCAGCACAGACCGGTCTGCCCTTGGGCACGATCAAATCCAGGATACGTCTGGCGCTGGATCGTTTGCGTCACACAATGAAGTAAGAGCAATGACAAACAACATCAAACACCACATCACGGACCAGTTGCTGATGGGATACTCGGCAGGCACCCTGCCCGAGGCGTTCAATATCCTGGTGGCGACCCATGTTTCAATGTGTGACGAGTGCCGCGCGCAACTGGCCAGCTACGACAGCATCGGCGGCGCGATGCTGGACACTGGCGACGAAACGCTGGCGACGCTGGACACCGGCAGCCTGGCCGCCGTGATGGAGCGGATCGAGAATGCGGCTGTCACAGCCAAGCGCGCACCGGCCAAACGCACGGGCAGCACTGTGCCCGCACCGCTCAGCGATTACATCGGCGACGATCTGACCGGCGTAAAATGGCGCCATATCGGCATGGGCGTGCGTCAGGCGATCCTGCCCACGTCGTCGCAAGCCACGGCGCGGCTGCTGCACATTCCGGCAGGGGCCGCGATGCCCGACCACGGCCACAACGGCGTCGAGATGACGATGGTCTTGCAGGGCGCGTTCCAGGACGAAGACGGTTATTTCGCGCGCGGCGATGTGGAAACAGCGGATACGGCGGTGAACCACACACCCATCGCCGACATTCACGAAGATTGCATCTGTCTCGCGGTTTCCGACGCGCCCCTGCAGTTCAAGGGGCTGTTGCCGCGGATTGTCCAGCGGTTCATCCGTATCTGACGGGTGGTCTGGGTCTTCGGTCGCGTCCGTCTTGAGCATGGGACGCGACCTGCTGCTTTGGACCGTTCAGTCATGGCTTTTCTTCGATTCGGCTGCGGCCTTCATGCGGGCCAACAATGCGGCCTTGTCCGAACCCTTGCCGAAAGGGTTCTTGTCCGACCCTTTGGCGTTGTGTTCGCTGTGACGGGGCGCGTTTTTACCGACTTTGGCATTGCCTGATTTCTTGTAATCCACGGGGGTCGCCTTTCGTGGCTGGGGGATGGCTGCCTATGCCGCAAATGCAGGCGCTTCACAAGCCTGCGTTATGTCTCGGGCGTGGCCAGCGGCACGACTTTGCTGGGCACCTCGTCGATTTCCTCGAAGTCGAAGTTGTCCAGCCGCGCCGCCCGTTTTCCCGCACGCTCAGCGGCGGTGCTGATCCCGTCCAGATCCTTGCGCGCCTGACCGAAATGCAGGTTCAGCTTGTCCACGCGCTCCACCACGATCTCGACGTCGCGGTGCAATTGGCGCAGCGTCGTGCGGATCGCGCCCGCCTGTTCGCGCATCCGCGCATCCTTCAGAATCGCGCGCATGGTGTTCAGCGTGGCCATGCAGGTGGTCGGGGACACGATCCAGACCCGCGCATCGAACCCCGCACGCACCAGTTCGGGGAAATTCGCGTGCAACTCGGCATAGACCGCCTCGGACGGCAGGAACATCAGCGCCCCGTCTGCGGTTTCGCCCTCAAGGATATACTTGGTCGAAATATCATTGATGTGTTTCTTGACCGCGACACGCATCGCCTTGGCGGCCTCGTTCAGATCCCAATCCGACTTGGCCTTGCGCAGCGCCTCGTAGGCTTCCAGCGGGAATTTGCTGTCGATCACGATGGGGCCGGGCGGGTTGGGCAGATGGATCAGGCAATCGGCCCGCCGTCCGTTCGAAAGCGTCGCCTGCATCTGGTAGCTGTCGCGCGGCAGCGCCTTGCTGACGATATCGGTCAGCTGGATTTCCCCGAACGCCCCGCGCGTCTGCTTGTTGGACAGGATGTCCTGCAGTGACAGCACGTCCCCCGACAGCTTGGTGATATTGTCCTGCGCCTTGTCGATGGACGCCAGCCGTTCCTGCAATTGCGTCAGGCTGGTCGTGGTCTGCTTGGACGAGCCGTGCAAGGTCTCGCGCATGCGTTCCTGCATCTCGGTCATGGCGCGCTGGCTGCGCGCGGCGTTGTCGGCCAGACGGTCCTGCATCTGTTGCTGGACATGTGCCAGACGCGCCTCGACGGTCTGGATCATCTGCGCCTGTGCATGGGCCTGCGTGTCGCTGACCGTCTGCAGCCCGCCCTGCAATTGCGCCTGCCCCATGCCCAGCTGGTGTACGTTCTGCCCCAGCATCTGCATCTGCTGCGACAGCGGTATCGCCATCCGCGCAGAGCGCCCCGCCGCACGCACCGTCGCGATCAGCAGGAATACGATCAGCAACAGCATCAGCCCGGCCCCCGCAGCGGCCAGCACCAGCGGATCGCTCAGCGCATAGGATTGTCCCGCGATCTCGATCATGTGCGCCCGAAAAGCCGTTCGATATCGGCCAGCTTCAACTCGACGTAGGTGGGCCGCCCGTGGTTGCACTGTCCCGAATGCGGTGTCGCCTCCATCTCGCGCAAGAGCGCGTTCATCTCTTCGGCGCGCATCCAGCGCCCCGACCGGATCGACCCGTGACAGGCAACGCGACTGAGAATAGCCTCGATCCGCGCCTGTACGGTCTGGCTGCTGCCCATGTCGTCCAGCTCGTCCAGAATATCCTTGATCATCGCCTCGGCATTGACCTCGCCCAGGATCGCGGGCGTTTCGCGCACGGCGATGGCCCCGCCGCCAAAGGCCTCGATCCCCAGGCCCAGCCGCGCCAGATCATCCGCCAGTTCCAGCAGACGCGCGCAATCGCCCTCGCTCAGCTCGACGATCTCGGGGATCAGCAATGCCTGCGCCGCCACGCCGTTGTCGGCCATCTGGCGTTTCAGCTTTTCGTAGACCAGACGCTCGTGTGCGGCGTGCTGATCGACGATGACCATGCCGCTGGCGGTCTGCGCGATGATGTAATTCTCGTGCACCTGCCCGCGCGCGGTGCCCAGCGGCAAATCGTGCGGATCGCCGTCCTGCACGGGCGCAGGTGCTGCCACCTGCCCGCTGTAATCGCGCGCCATCTCGGCAAAGCCGCCGTGCTGCGGCGTTTGATAGGGCGACGCCCGCAGACCCAGGCTGGGCCGGTCCATCTGGTAGACACGCGGTACGCTGACATCCGCACCGGTCCGCTCGGGCTGCATCGCCTCGATCACGCCGCCCGCCACGGTCGATGACGCACGGTGCCCCGCCCCCGCCAGCGCATGACGCAGCGCCGACACGATCAGCCCACGCGCCAAAGCCGGATCACGAAACCGCACCTCGGATTTCGCGGGATGCACGTTCACATCGACCAGCGTCGGATCGCAGTCCAGAAACAACGCCGCCGCCGGATGCCTGTCACGGCTCAGGAAATCGAAATAGGCCCCACGCAGCGCGCCCACCAACAGCTTGTCACGCACGGGACGCCCGTTGACGAAGAGGTACTGCGCCACGGCAGACCCGCGTGAATATGTCGGCAACGCTGCATAGCCCGTCAGGTGCAGCCCGTCCCGCTCGGCATCAATCGCCAGTGCATTGTCGGCAAATTCACGGCCCAGAACCGTCGCCAGCCGCCCGTGCAGCGCGTCGAACATATCGCCCGACTGCGCCTCGGCGACGAACACCGTGCGCGGGCTGTCGTTGGAGATATCGCGCAACTCGAATCGCACGAAAGGTTCTGCCATCGCCAGCCGCTTGATGATGTCGGTGATCGCCTGCGCCTCGGCACGGTCGGTGCGCATGAACTTCAGCCGCGCGGGTGTGGCATAGAACAGATCGCCCAACGTGACGACCGTGCCCGCATTCAGCGCCACGGGGCGGACAGTGCCCATCGCGCCCCCCTCGACCTTGATCTGATACGCATCGGCACCGGGCACCCGGCTTGAAATGCTCAGCCGTCCCACGGCGCCCAGGCTGGGCAAGGCCTCGCCGCGAAAGCCGAAGGTGTGGATGTTCAAAAGGTCCGAACCGTCGATCTTGGACGTGGCATGGCGGCTCAGCGCCAGCGCCAGATCGTGGCCCGCGATCCCGCACCCGTCATCGGTGACGCGGATCAGCGTCTTGCCACCGTCGGCGATGTCGATGGTCACACGCCGCGCGCCCGCGTCCAGCGCGTTCTCGACCAACTCCTTGACCGCAGAGGCGGGGCGCTCGACCACCTCGCCCGCGGCAATGCGGTTGATCGCGCCCTCGTCCAACTGTCGGATCACGGGGCGCAGATCGCTGATATTGTTGTCTGGTATGGCCATGACGCCATATCTAGCACGCCACGCGCCGATTCTAAAAGCGCGAAGCCCGAGTTATCCACGGGCCATTCCCAGCGCTTCAGGCCTCGGCAAAGCCCTTGTCCAGCGCGGAAATCACCTGATCGACCTCGGCCTCGGTGATGATCAACGGCGGTGACATCAGGATATTGTTGCCCCCCAGACGCACCATCGCGCCGTTGTCATAGGCGGTTTTGTGGACGCGTTTCATCGTCTCCATGTCCATCGGTGTCTTGTTGATCGTCTCGCTGACCAGCTCCACCCCGGTCATCAGCCCGTGACCGCCGCGCACGTCACCGATGAAATCGTATTTCTCGGCCAGTTTCAGCATCCCCTCGTACAGTTGGGTGCCCCGCGCCGCCGCATTGGTCCTTGTGTCCAGCCGCAGCGTTTCCGACAGGCAGGCGGTGACGGCTGCAGCCCCCACCGGATGGGCCGAATAGGTATAGCCGTGGTAGATGGCACCGGTCTCGTCCGCCGTTTCGAACACCTGTGCCACCTCTTCGCTCAGCAGCGCTGCGCCGACGGGAAAATAACCCGAAGTGATGCCCTTGGCCGTGCACATCATGTCCGGTTTGACGCCCCAATGGCGGCTGCCCGACCAATCGCCGGTGCGCCCGAACCCGGTGATCACCTCATCCGCGATCAGCAGGATGCCATGTCGGTCGCAGATTTCGCGCATCAGGCTCATGAAGCTGGCGTCGGGCACGATCACACCACCTGCGCCCTGGATCGGCTCCATGATGAAGGCCGCGATGCTGCCCGCGCCCTGAAACAATATCTCGTCCTCCATCGCGGCGGCGATGTTCTGCGCCAGAAACACCGGATCGGTCTCGCCGTAGGGGTTGCGATAGGTATAGGGCGCAGGAAGGTGGAAACAGCCCGGCATCAGCGGCTCGTAATTGACCCGGAAGCGGTTATTGCCGTTGACCGACGCACCCCCAAAATGGGTGCCGTGATAGCCTTTTTTCAGGCTCAGGAACTTGGTCCGCCCCGGCTCCCCCTTGATGCGGTGGTATTGCCGCGCCAGCCGCAGGCAGGTTTCCACGCTGTCAGACCCGCCCGAAGTGAAGAAGACGCGGCCGATGCCGTCGTCCTCAAAGAATTCGCGCACGGCATAGCTGGCTTCGATAGCCGCCGGGTTCGACGTGCCCGCAAAGGCCGAATAATAGGGCAGATCGTAAAGCTGCTTGGCAATCGCCTCTTTCACCACGTTGTTGGAATAGCCGAGATTCACGCACCAGAGCCCGCCCACGGCATCCACCGTCTGGTGCCCGTCAATGTCGGTGATCGACGAATTTTCTGCCTTGGTGATGATCGTCGGCGCATGGGCCAGCGCGTCGCCGGGGTGGCCCATCGGATGAAACATGTGGCGCGCATTGTTGGCGCGCAGGAAATTGTCGTCTTTCATGGCGTGGCCCTCCGGTTCGTGTTCGCGCCAAGTCAGCCACGAAACGCCACAGGGGGCAAGCCGACTGTCGCCCGAACGGGGGGCGAAATCCTTTTGCGCTTCGGACGCCGCTGTGGTCAATCTGTGCAAAAGACAGGAGAAGACGCAATGGCATCGGGATATCTGACAACGCATGTTCTGGACACCAGCACCGGCAAACCCGCCGCCGGTCTGTCCATCACGCTCTATCGCTTCGAGGCAACAGCCAAGGTCAAGGTGTCGCATATGGTCACCAATGCCGATGGCCGCACCGACAGCCACATCCTGCCCGCCGAAGGCTTCCGCGAGGGCCAGTACGAATTGGAATTCGAAGCGGGCGACTATTTCGACAGCATTGGCGTGCCCGCTGAGCACCCCCGTTTCCTCAACCGTATCCCGATCCGGTTCGGCATCTCGGACGTCGACGCGCATTACCACGTGCCACTGTTGCTGTCGCCCTTCGGCTATTCGACCTATCGCGGCAGCTGACACCGCGCCAGTTAACGGCGCGCCGGCCCCATCAGGGCAGCACCTGCAACCAGCACGCCCGACACCGTGGCGATCATCCCTGCGGCGCTGACCGAATCCGCAGCGCCCAGCCAAAGCGGGCCGTAGCCTGCCAGCACGTAACCCGCCACCGCAGCGACGGTCGCAAAGACCACCGACCAGGCCACCTGCGTCTCCAGCCGGTTGGTCATCAGCCGCGCGGCGGCAGGCGGACAGATGAACATCGCGATCACGATTATACTGCCCACCGCGTCAAACGCCGCCACCGCCGCAATCGCCGCGACGACCACCAGCGCCAGACCCAGGGGCCCGGTTTGCATACCCATGGTGCGGGCAAACCCCTCGTCGAAGGTCGAGATTTTCAGGGGCCGCCAGAACACCGCGATGAACAGCGCGACCAGACCCAGCGCGCCCGCCATCCGTGGCAGTTCGACCGGCAAATAGGCCAGCGCCTGCGGGTCCCAAAGCGACGACCAGCCCGTCGCGTCCAGCCAGATCAGGCTTTCCAGATTGCCGTACAGCGCGTGTTCCACGTCCAGATGCACGGCAGATGTGTCCGACATTTCCAGCAGCAGCACACCGCCCGCGAACATGGTGGTAAAGACGACACCCATCGCCGCGCCCGGCTCGATCTTGCCCAGCCGCCGGATCGCCTCGATTGCCGCGACGGCCACCAGTGCGGCACCCGCAGCCCCCAGCAGCATGGGCAGGCTGGCCACGATCCCGGTCAGCAGAAACGCCACCACGATCCCCGGCAGAACCACGTGGCTGATCGCATCGCCGATCAAGGCCTGCCGCCGCAGCAGCAGGAAGTTCCCCGGCAGCGCACAGGCCACGGCGACGCAGACACCGATCAGCATCGGTACCAGGGACAGCGGGACAAATTCGGAACCGCTCATGGCATCATCACCTGCGGCGCGGGCAGGCGCGCGTCGATGTCCCGGATCTGGTCAGGGGTCAGCACCTTTTGCATTTCGGTCAGCCCATCATAGCGTTGTGCGGCAGCGGCATAGGCCTGATCGTTGCGCACCACATGCCAACGCGCCTCGTCCAGCAACGCGCGCGCCGCGTGGGCGCGCCCCTCTTCGGTCGCCACACCGTCGCCGCGTATCAGTCCGCGCTGCTCCATCAGACGCCTTGTCAGACGCTCGTAAATCGGCTGGCCCTGCGCCAGCGCCAGCAAGCCCTGCCGTAGATGCACCCGGCGCTGATACTGGCGGTGCTGCAGCACCGACGACAGGACACCACGCCCCGGCGCGCACATCATCGAGATCAGGAACAGCGCAGCGCCGACCAGCACGATGATCGGCCCCGTCGGCACATCCGGCACCGCCGCCGAGATCGCGGCACCGATATAGCCCGACAGCCCGCCAACGATGCCCGCGCCCAGCAGGACACGGTCAACCCGTTCGGTCCAGAACCGCGCGGTGACCGGCGGGATGATCAGCAGCGCCACGATCAGGATCAGCCCCACGATCTTCAGCCCCACGACGGTCACAGCCATGACGATGCCCATCATCGCAAGGTCAATGCGGTTCACGTCGCGTCCCGTCGCGCGGGCAAAATCGGGATCGAAGGCCACCAGCGTCAGCGGACGCCGCAGGATCAGCACCAGCGCCAGCGTCAGCGCCGCCGCCAGCGCCAGCACCAGCGCATCGCTTTGCAGCATCCCGGCGGTCGAGCCCAGCAGGAACCCTTCAAGCCCTGCCTGCCGTCCGCTGCTCATGGTCTGGATATAGGTCAGCACCACGACGCCAAAGCCGAAGAACACCGACAGGACAGCGCCGATCGCCGCATCCTCGGCCAGCCGCGTGCGGGTGGTCAGCCAGTTCACGCACAGCAGCCCGATGGCCGCCGAGACGGCTCCACCCGCCAGCAGGCCGACCAGATTGCGCCCGTCACCGCCCAGCGCCACCATCACCACAAAGGCCAGCCCGACACCGGGCAGGGTCGCATGGCTGATCGCGTCGCTGACCAGCGCACGTTTGCGCAGGAACAGGAATGACCCGCCTACCCCAGCGGCGATGCCCAGAATAGCCGCGCCCAAGGTCACCAGCGTGGCGTTGTAGCCCAGCCCGAGGGTAAGCGCCTCCCAGATCATCGGGCGGATGTCCCAGACAGCGTTTCGGCCAGCGCATCCATCTGCGCGCCCGCCAGCCGTCCACCGTAAGCGGTCTGCAGGTTCTCCTGGGTGAACGTCGTCTCGACCGGCCCTTCGGCCACGGCCTGGGTGTTGATCAGGAACACATCGTCGAAATAATCGCGCACTGTACTCAGGTCATGATGCACGGCCACCACAGTCTTGCCTGCATCCCGCAACCCTTTGAGCACGGTGATGATCGCTTGCTCGGTCGCGGCATCGACCCCGGCAAAGGGTTCGTCCAGAAGGTAAAGATCAGCGCCCTGCGCCAGCGCCCGCGCCAGAAAGACACGCTGCTGCTGGCCACCGGACAACTGCCCGATCTGGCGGGTGGCGAAATCGGCCATGCCGACACGTTCCAGACAGTCCATCGCCTGCGCGCGGTGCCTGGGGCGGACGCGGCCCAGCAGACCCAGCTGCCCGTACATGCCCATCAGCACCACGTCGATCACGCGGGTCGGAAAATCCCAATCGACACTGGCGCGCTGCGGCACATAGGCGATGTGATCGCGCCGCCAGGCAACCGGCTGGCCCAGCACGGTGACCGTGCCCGCAAGCGGTTTCAGAATACCCAGCGCGGCCTTGAGCAAGGTCGATTTGCCCGCCCCGTTCGGCCCGATGATCGCTGTCATGTGCCCGGCCCGCACCGTCATGTCCACCGAGAAAACGGCAGGCTTTTGCCCATAGGATACCGTCAGCCCGCGCACCGCCAGCGGGCTTGCCAGTCGCCGTTCGGCGTCGGTTGCGGCACCGTTGTCGCGTGCAAGTTTGAGGTTCATGGCTCAGCTTCCCTGGTTCAATTGCCCCGACATGCCGCCCGCCGGAACCTCGACGCCCAAGGCGCGGGCGATGGTGGTCACGTTGTGGTCTATCATGCCGATATAGGTTCCCTCATAGGTTCCGTCCTGCCCCATCGCGTCGCTGAAAAGTTCGCCACCGATGCGCACCTGGTGGCCACGCGCCTCGGCCCCTTCGACCAGCGCGCGCATGTTCCGGTCCGAGACCGAGGTTTCGACGAACACCGCCCCCAGCCCGCGCGTCACGATGGTGTCGACCAGCGCGCTGATCCGGTTCAACCCCGCCTCGCTTTCGGTCGAGATGCCCTGAATGCCCATCACTTCGAAGCCGTAAGCCCGTCCGAAATAGCTGAAGGCGTCATGTGCGGTCAGCAGCACACGCTGCTCCTGCGGCACTTGTTCCAGCGTCTCGCGGGCATAGGAATCCAGCGCCCGCAGGCGATCCGCATAGGCCAGCGCATTCGCGGCGAAGGCTTCTGCCATCTCGGGGCGCGCCTCGCCCAGCACGCGACCCACTTCGATGACCACGCCGATGAACAGTTCGGGCGCCATCCAGACGTGCGGGTCAAAGCGGTCTTCGTAATCCGCATTGCTCAGCAAGACATCCTTGGGCAGCGCCTCGGCGACGGCAAAGACGGGCCGCTGGTGCGCCAGATTGAAAAAGAACTCCTCCATCTGCGCTTCCAGGTACAACCCGTGCCACAGGACCACGTCGGCGCGGGTCATCGACACGATATCGCTGCGGGTCTGGCGGTAAGAGTGAGGATCGACCCCCGGCCCCATCAGCGCCTTGACGGTGACGGCATCGCCCCCGATCTGGCGGGCGACGTCGGCGATCATCCCGGTGGTGGCCACCACGTTCAGTGGTTCGGCGGCAAATGCGGGAAGGGCAAGCGCGCTGGCGGTCAGGGCGGCAAGACCACCCAATGCGGCGCGGCGGGACAGGGCAAAGCTGCGTGTTTTGTGTTTCATACCCTTCAATATGAGAATCATTCGCAACAAGTCAAGGCTTTTGCGAATGGCTCGCAATAAGCGGCCCATTGTGCCTGTTTTTCAGCCAAAGTGGTCGGCAAAGCCCGATGCGCGCCCCGGCGCTCTCCTGCGGTTTGCCCACTGGCTGACGCCGCGCCGCACCTTGCACTTGGGCCCCGCCCATGCCAGTTTTCAGACCTTGTTTCCCTTGAAGGTGACCCCATGCTTCAACCCGCCACCACATCGCAGGACGCGCACCTGCCGCAGCTGACCCTGGCCCGCAATCCGGGCATGGATCTGGACATGAACTGGGTCCGCTCGGTACAGGCCAACACTTCGGCCATCGAACGGCGCGCGGCGACCTTGCCCGCCCGCCGCTCGGTGAAAAAAGACCATCAGGCCGCCTGGCTGCTCAAGGCGGTCACCTGCATCGACCTGACCACGCTGTCCGGCGACGACACCGCCGCCCGCGTCCGCCGCCTCTGCGCCAAGGCACGCCATCCGGTCAACGCGCAAGTTCTGGCTTCCCTGGACATGACCGGCATCACCACAGGGGCGGTCTGCGTCTATCACGAAATGGTCGAAACCGCCGTCGCCGCCCTCGACGGTTCGGGCATTCCGGTTGCCGCCGTCTCGACCGGCTTTCCAGCGGGCCTGTCGCCTTTCGATCTGCGCATCGAGGAGATCCGCCGCAGCGTCGCCGCCGGGGCCGCCGAGATCGACATCGTCATCTCGCGTCGGCACGTGCTTGAGGGCAACTGGCAGGCGCTCTACGACGAGATGCGCGAAATGCGCGCGGCCTGCGGCGATGCCCACGTCAAGGCGATCCTTGCCACGGGCGAGCTGGGCACCTTGCGCAACGTCGCGCGCGCCTCGCTGGTGTGCATGATGGCCGGCGCAGATTTCATCAAGACGTCGACCGGCAAGGAAAGCGTGAACGCCACCCTGCCCGTCAGCCTGACCATGATCCGCGCGATCCGCGACTATCACGAGGCGACGGGCATTCACGTCGGCTACAAACCTGCCGGCGGCATTTCCAAGGCGAAGGACGCGATCACCTACCTTGCCCTGATCAAGGAAGAGCTGGGCGCGCGCTGGCTGCAACCCGACTTGTTCCGCTTCGGCGCGTCGTCGCTGCTGGGCGATATCGAACGCCAGCTGGAACACCATGTCACCGGCAACTACTCTGCCGCTCACCGCCATCCGATGGGATAACATCATGACCGTGAAAGAGATTTTTCAGACGATGGACTATGGCCCCGCCCCCGAATCGGCCGCCGAAGCGCTGACGTGGCTCGTCGATCAAGGGGGCCGCTTCGGCCACTTCATCGACGGCCAGTTTACCAAGCCCGCAAGTGGCTTCGACAGCCGCAATCCCGCCACCGGCGAGGTACTGGCAAGCCTGAGCCAAGCCAGCCAGTCGGACGTCGACAGCGCAGTTTCGGCGGCCCGCAAGGCGCAACCCAAGTGGGAAAAGCTCGGCGGTCCGGGGCGCGCGCGATACCTCTATGCCATCGCGCGGCTGCTGCAAAAGCACAGCCGCCTGTTCGCCGTGCTCGAAACGCTCGACAACGGCAAACCGATCCGTGAAAGCCGCGATATCGACATTCCACTGGCGCAACGGCATTTCTATTATCACGCGGGCATGGCCCAACTGATGCACGACGCGCTGCCCGACCGCACAGCGATCGGCGTCTGCGGCCAGATCATCCCGTGGAACTTTCCGCTGCTGATGCTGGCGTGGAAAATCGCGCCAGCGCTGGCGATGGGCAACACCGTGGTGCTGAAACCGGCGGAATACACGTCGTTGACCGCACTGCTGTTCGCCGACATCTGCCGTCAGGCGGGCCTGCCTGCGGGCGTGGTCAACCTCGTCACCGGCGACGGGGCCGTGGGCGAAATGATCGTGAACGCCGACGTCGACAAGGTCGCCTTTACCGGATCAACCGCAGTGGGCCGCCGCATCCGCGAAGCGACCGCAGGCACCGACAAGGAACTGACGCTGGAGCTGGGCGGCAAATCTCCCTACATCGTCTTCGACGACGCCGATCTGGATTCCGCCGTCGAGGGGCTGGTCGATGCCATCTGGTTCAACCAGGGCCAGGTCTGCTGCGCCGGGTCGCGCCTGCTGGTGCACGAGCCCGTGGCCGAACGGTTCTACGCCAAGCTGCGCGCCCGCATGGACAAGCTGCGCATCGGCAACCCGCTGGACAAGAGCATCGACGTGGGGGCCATCGTCGATGCCACGCAACTGAAGACGATCACCGACATGGTCGCCGCCAACAGCGATGGCGACATGCACCAGACGGCTGGCGACATGCCTGCGCAGGGCTGCTTCTATCCGCCCACCCTGATCACCGGCCTCGATACCGCGCATCCGCTGATGCAGGAGGAAATCTTTGGCCCCGTGCTGGTCGCGACCACCTTCCGTACGCCCAGCGAGGCGGTCGAGTTGGCCAACAACACCCGCTACGGGCTGGCCGCGACGCTCTGGACCGAGAACATCAACCTCGCGCTCGACGTGGCGCCGAAACTGGCCGCGGGCGTGGTCTGGACCAATGCCACCAACCTCTTCGACGCCGCCGCAGGCTTTGGCGGCGTCCGCGAAAGCGGCTTTGGCCGCGAAGGCGGCTGGGAAGGGCTAAGCGCCTATACCAAGCCGAAAGACACGGGCAAAACCCTACCGCAAATCGCCCCCTTCGAGGGCAACAAGGGCCCGGCGGAGGGCATCGACCGCACTGCAAAGCTTTATATCGGCGGCAAGCAAACGCGCCCCGATGGCGGCTACTCGGCTCCGGTCTATGCCAAGAACGGCACGCTCCTGGGCCACGCGTCTCAATCGAACCGCAAGGACCTGCGCAATGCCGTCGAAGCGGCCCAAGCTGCAAAAGGCTGGGGCAAGTCCACAGGCCACCTGCGCGCGCAAATCCTGTACTACATTGCTGAAAATCTGTACGCACGTGCCGATGAATTCGAGGCACGGCTGAACGCCCTCCAGGGCGGCAAGACCGCCGCGCAAGAGGTGCAGGACAGCATCGACACGCTGTTCACCGCCGCCGCCTGGGCCGACAAGTACGACGGTCAGGCACACGGCGTCCCGATCCGCGGCGTGGCGCTGGCGATGAAGGAACCGACCGGCGTGATCGCGGCGCTCTGCCCCGACGCGTATCCGCTGCTGGGCCTCGTGTCGCTGATGGCGCCCGCCATCGCGATGGGCAACCGCGTGATCCTTGGCGCATCGCAGCCGTTCCCGCTGGCGGCGACCGACTTCTACCAGATCCTTGACACCTCGGACGTGCCTGGGGGCGTGGTCAACATTCTGACAGGCCCGCATGACGCGCTGGCAGACACGATGACGCGCCACATGGACATCGACGCGGTCTGGTCCTTCTCGGACCCTGCCTTGTCGGAAACCATCCGCAAGGGCTCGGCCAGCAACCTCAAACGCACATGGATCGGCACCAGCCTGCCCGCCATGCGCGACACGCTGGCCGCCGCCACGGAAATCAAGGACATCTGGATTCCCTACGGCGAATAACCCGGATTTCTTTTGGCTCAAAATGTCCCGGAGTTTGAGGCAGAGCCTAAAATAAATGACGCCGGCCAAATGCGGGCGTCATCATCTAAATCAAAACGAACTCACTCAGGCAGCGGCCCGGTCTCCAGCCCCTCGGGCTGACCAACCACCACGAAATGCAGCCCATCAGGGTCCAGCAATTCGTCGGCCACCCGCTTCACGTCGTCCATCGTCACGGCCTCGACCATCTCGTTGCGCGTGGCGATATAGTCGATGGGCAAGCCCAGCATCTGCATCCCCACCATGATCCGCGCGATCGGCGCATTGCCGTCGAACCGCAAAGGATACGCGCCGGTCAGATAGGTCTTGGCATCGCGCAGCTCGTCCTCGGTCACGCCTTCGCTGGCGGCCTTGGCCCATTCGTCGCGGATCACCGCAATCGCCTCCTCGATCCGGTCGTTGGCCGAAGCCACCCGACCCATATAGGTGGCGGCGTAGTCACGCGGCACCAGATAGGAATAGACGCCATAGGTCAGGCCGCGCTTTTCGCGCACCTCGTTCATCAGGCGGCTTTCAAACGATCCGCCCCCCAGCACCTGGTTCAGCACGGTCGCTGCAAAGAAATCGGGATCTTTCTGCGCCATGCCGGGCTGACCGAACAGCGCCACCGACTGCGGCGTTTCAAAGTCGATCACGGTCACGCCGCCGGGAATGTCCACCTCTGCCATTTCTGGCAGCGGCGCGCCGACTTCGGGCAGATCGCCCAGCAACTCGTCCAGCAGCGGACCCAGCTCTTCGGGGGTGATGTCGCCGACGACACCCACATAGAGCCGATCCTTCGCCAGAACCGCATCATGTGCTGCCACCAGATCATCACGGGTCAGCGCGCTCACGCTGTCCACGGTGCCGGTGTACGACGTGCCATAGGGGTGATCGCCATAGGCCAGCTTGTCAAAGGCACGGGCTGCCAGCTCCTCGGGGTTCTTCTCGTCCGAGAGCAGCCCGGTCAGCACCTGCTGGCGCACGCGTTCCACCGCCTCGGGGTCAAACGCAGGCTCCAGCAGCGACGCGCGCAGCAGCTCCACCGCCGCATCGCGGTTCTCGGTTAGGAACCGCGCCGAGACGGCCAGCGCATCGTCGCCCACGTCATAGCTGAACGAGGCAGCAAGTCCCTCCAGCGCGCGGGCAAAGGCGCGGGCGTCCATGTCGGCGGCCCCCTCTTCCAGCAACCCGGTCATCAGGTTGGTCGCACCCCGCTTGCCCGGCGCATCCAGCGACGCACCGCCGCGAAACCGCAGTTCCATCGCGGTGAAGGGGATCGACGGTTCCTCCACCAGCCAGGCGGTGATCCCGCCGGGGCTGACGACTTCGGTAATCTCGACATCGGCACGGGCGGGCAGCGCCAGCACCACGGCCATCATCATCGCAAGGATATATCTCATTGAACTGCCTCCACGGGTTTGGTCAGCCAGCCGGTCACCGATCCTTCGGGACGCAGCACCGATGCGGCGGCCGCCATGATATCCTCTTCGGTCACCGCCTGCAGCACGTCGGGCCATGCCTGCACATCCTCGACCGTCAGGCCGGATGTCAGCGCCGCTCCATAGCGGTTGGCAACGCCGTCCGCGTCATCCCGCGCATAGATCTGCTGCGCGCGCAGCTGCAACTTGATCCGCTCCAGCTGCTCGGCGTCGATGCCCTCTTCCATGAAACTGACAAGCGCTGCGTCCATCGCGTCCTCGGCCTCTTGCAGGCTCACGTCGGGACCGGGCACCACCACCAGATCGAAGGTCGTGGCGTCCAGCGAGTTGCCCCGGTAGAACGCGCCCGAATAGACGGCCACACGGGTGTCGAACTGCAGTTTTTCCGCCAGATAGGACGTTGTGCCCCCGCCCAGAATTTCGGCCAGGATGGTCAGAGCCGCCGCCTCTTCCTGCGCTCCTGCATCCCGCTCGGGCGCGATATAGGACCGGCTTACATAGGGTTGCGCCACCCGCGCATCGCGAAAGATCACCCGGCGTGCGGCGGTTTGCGGCGGCTCTTCGGTGCGCAGGCGTTCGGGCAGGTCCGGCTCGGCGGGGATCACGCCATAATGGGTTTCGGCCAGTTCACGCACTTCCTCGGGGTCCACGTCGCCCGCGACCACCAGAACCGCGTTGTTGGGCGAATAGTAAATATCGTAGAAGCTCAGCGCATCCTCAAGGTCGAGGGTCCGCATCTCGTGCATCCAGCCGATGATCGGCACGCCGTAGCGGTGGTTCAGATACTGCGCCGCGTTCATCTGTTCTCCGAACAGCGCTTGCGGATTGTTCTCGGTGCGCTGGTTGCGCTCCTCGATGATGACGTCACGCTCGGTCTCGATGTTTTCGGGCGTCAGAAGCAAGTTCTCCATCCGGTCCGCTTCCATCTTCATCATCAGGCCCAGCCGGTCTGCGGCAACGCGCTGGTAATAAGCGGTGTAATCATAGCTGGTGAACGCGTTGTCGCGCCCGCCGTTGGCCGCGACCGTGGCCGAAAACTCGCCCGCGTCCATGTTGTCTGTGGCCTTGAACAGCAGGTGTTCCAGGAAATGCGCCACGCCCGACGCGCCCTTGGGTTCGTCCGCCGATCCGGCCTTGTACCACAACATATGGGTCACGACCGGGGCACGGTGGTCTTCGACCACTACGACCTGCATGCCGTTGTCCAATTCGAATGTGGTGACGTTTTCGTTCGCTTCGCTTTGCGCCCATGCTGCCAGTGGCAACAGGGCTGCGATCAATGCCGTAACGGCGCGCAGTCTGGTCATCCTCGGTCCTATATCGGTGGCGTTTCAGGTTTCAGATGGCCACCCTGCCGCGATGTTCAAGCGCGCTGTCGTTTTTGTGACTAGTCGCGGAACCTTGTATCGACGGGGGGCGCACTGGGTGTCGGCACACCGGCACGGCGATAGGCCCGTGCCACCTTGTTCGGGTCGATGGCCTGCGGCTTGTAGGCCTGATTATAGCGGTCCACGGGCACGATCCGGTACTGGGTAAAGCGCCCACGACGCTTGCGAAAGGCTTCGTCCTCGGCGGCCAGAGTGGCGCGAATGTCCGCAGTGCGGCCAAAACGGCTGGCGTGGTTGACCACGGCGCCATCGCTGGCAGGCACGGCGCCCGTGGGCGATCCGCGACGCCCGCCCAATGTGCCGACGCTTTCCTCAAGCGGGCGCAGATCGACCAGGTTGGCCTGACCGGGGGTCGGCGCAGGCAATGCCGTATAGCTGTCGGGTTCCTGCAGGGGCTTTGACGGGGTCACGATAAACTCGTCCGGGCCATCGGATGTGCCGTTCAGATCGCGCAGACCCGTATTGGCGCAAGCTCCCAAAGCCAGCGCTGCCGTCAATGCCATCAGTCCGCGTACCAGGCGCATTGCCTTCTCCCACCACTTGCCCCAACGGGCCTTTGTTCTCTGACTATCGCAGCAGGCGGGGCAATGTCACGCCCGCTTTTTGTCCTGCGCGAAAATCACCAGTCCTATTGCGCCCGCAAATATGAAGATATCGCCAACATTGAACACAAAAGGGTTCTGGATGCCGCAGCACGACATGTTCAGGAAATCCAGCACATAGCCATAGAGCACACGGTCCACGACATTGCCCAGCGCACCGCCGATCAGCAGGCCCGCGCTGACGAACACCACGGGCCGCTGATGCGCCCCACGCAGCCACCACAGCACGGCTGAGCAGATCAGCAGGGCCAGCACGATCAGGATCCACCGACCGGCATCGCCCTCGCCATCCATCAGGCCAAAGTTGATGCCCCGGTTTTCGCCGTAACGGAAATTCAGCAGCGGCGGCAGCACGTCGATCTCGCGCACGCGCCACAGCTGCATCATGTGCACCACGACATATTTGCTGGCCTGATCCAGCAGCAGCGCGATCAGCGCCGATATGGCAATCAACCGCATCTGGTCAGTGCCGGAAGTGACGCATGCCGGTCAGCACCATCGCCAGACCCGCCTCGTCCGCTGCCGCGATGACCTCGTCGTCGCGCATCGACCCGCCGGGCTGGATGATCGCGGTCGCGCCGGCTTCGGCGGCGGTGATCAGACCGTCGGCAAAGGGAAAGAACGCATCAGACGCCACGACAGACCCTAGGGTCAGCGGCTGCGACAGGCCAAGTGCCTCGGCCATGTCCTGCGCCTTGCGCGCGGCGATGCGGGTGCTGTCCACGCGGCTCATCTGGCCCGCGCCGACGCCCACCGTCGCCCCGTCCTTGACGTAGATGATCGCGTTGGATTTGACGTGTTTCGCCACGGTCCAGGCGAAGAGCAGATCGTTCAATTCCTGCTCGGACGGCGCGCGCTTGGTCACGACCTGCAGATCGTCGCGGGTGATCCGGCCCACGTCCTTGTCCTGCGCCAGAAATCCGCCCGACACCTGCCGCACGGCCAGCGCGGCGGCACCGGCAGCGGCCAGACCGTCGGTGGTCAGCAGACGCAGGTTCTTCTTCTGGCTAAAAATATCCATTGCCTCTGCGCTGGCACCGGGCGCGATCACAACTTCGGTAAAGATACCGGTGATCTCGCGCGCCGTGTCTGCGTCAAGCGGCTGGTTCAGGGCGATAATCCCGCCGAATGCGCTGGTGCGGTCGCAATCGAACGCGCGGGCATAGGCTTCTTTCAGTGTCGCCCCGCGCGACACGCCGCAGGGGTTGGCGTGCTTGATGATCGCACAGGCAGGCCCCTGCGCCGGGTCGAACTCGCTGACCAGCTCGAAGGCCGCGTCGGTGTCGTTGATGTTGTTGTACGACAGCTCCTTGCCCTGATGCTGCTTGGCCGTGGCCACACCGGCGCGCGCGCTGCCGTCGGTATAGAAAGCCGCCGCCTGATGCGGGTTCTCGCCATAGCGCAACCCTTGGGCCAATGTGCCCGCAAAGCTGCGCCGCCGCGGGGTGCCGCCGACCTGCGCCGCCATCCAGGTGCTGACTGCAGTGTCGTAAGCCGCCGTGCGCCCATAGGCCGTCTGCGCAAGACGCTGCCGCAAGGCATAGCTGGTCTGGCCATCGTTGGCCTCCATCTCGGCCAGCACCACGTCGTAATCTTCCACGTCCACAACGATGTTGACGAACCCGTGGTTCTTCGCCGCCGACCGGATCATCGCAGGGCCGCCGATGTCGATATTCTCGATCACCTCGTCATAGGCGGCACCCTTCGCCACGGTTTCCTCGAACGGGTAGAGGTTCACCACGACCAGGTCGATCGCACCGATCCCGTGCGCGTCCATCGCGGCACGGTGGTCGGCATTGTCGCGCAGCGCCAGCAAGCCGCCGTGGACAGCGGGGTGCAGCGTCTTGACCCGCCCGTCCATCATCTCGGGGTATCCCGTCACCTCTGCCACGTCCCGCACCGTCAGACCCGCCGCCCGCAATGCCGCCGCCGTGCCGCCGGTGCTCAGCAACTCGACGCCCCGCGCGGCCAGGGCCTGACCAAACGGCACAAGGCCGGTCTTGTCGGATACGGAAATCAGCGCGCGGCGCACGGGATAGAGATCGGTGGTCATTGTATTCAGCAGCCTTTTTGCGGCCTAATCGGCCATATCAAGTTCATCTCGGGACAGGTCCCTGATGCCAATTGCAGTCTCCTGCGCCTTGGACAAGGACCAGCGAATGCGGGTGGCATACTGCATCGCGCGCCCGATGAGAACGATCTGTTGCGTCGCACGCGGCTTTAATCTGCCTTTTTCCAGATAAACGCTTGGGTCCAAACGCAATTCACAATTGCCATCATGCCGAAAAACCCAGATTTCACCGCTTTTCAGCGCCATCGAGATGGCGGCACCGCCCAGATCGAGGGTCGCATCGACCTCCGGGTGCAGGTGAAAGCGGATCGCGAAGGGCACGCCTTGCAGCTTGCCCGCGTCCAGAACCCGGTCAAAGCGGCGCTTGGCGTTGTCTTCCAGCGCCAGCAACATGTCCTCGCCCGCCATGCCGCGCCCGTCAAAGGTCAGCTCGAGCATCCGCGCGTGGGTCAGACCGTGGGTGCTGACAAATCCGTCATGCCCGCCCTCGAACCTGATGCCGTCATAGGCCTGGCTCATCTCGACGGGCACGTCCTTCGGGGTATCGACCAGAATCTCGTTGGCCCCCGAACGGTCCGCGTCGCCCAGCCGCGCGCTGGAATAGCCGTCCAGCACCAGCGTGCTGTGCGACGGCGTCGCACGCCCCGCCCGTCGCCATTCCGCCCCGAACGATCCACCGGGGCCGCAGCTGACGATCAGCGGTCGCCGCCCCGAAGTCAGCTCGAACGCAAGGGTCGAGGCATGTGCATTGCGGCTGGCCTTGCCCGTGGCAGGCGGGCTCGCATCGACGATCACGCTGGTGCGCCCCGCACTCAGCCGCGCATAGCCCATAGACAGCCCGTCGGCCTGCCGCGTCTTTATCCCGCTGGCCGCCAGCGCATGATCCAGCCAGCCCTCCTGCCCGCGCCCGCCGCCATGGAACCGCGCCAGCGCGCCGTCGGAATGGCGCAGGGTGCGCAGGGTCGGTGCGATACGCTCGATGGCGTCCAGATGGGCCGCAGGGGCTTCGCGCCCCGCCTCGCTCAGCGTTGCGGCGGCCCAGGTCAGCAAGGTGAAGACATCCAGCAATTCCTCGGGATTGCGCGTGGGCAGACCGCCCTGCGCGTCGATCTGGCTTTGACATTCGCGGGCCAGCGCCTTGATCGCGGGTTCGGCCAGCGCCTCCATTCCCTCCAGCGACAGACCTGCATAGATCAGCCCGGTCAGCGCCTCGAACCGGGGCAGCCCGGGCGCGGCGGAAGGCCAGCGTTTCGACAGGAACCGCGTCTGCTGCGCGAGCGACTGATAGAACAGATCGCTCTGTTCCTTTTCCTGTCCGCGCAGCACGAACAGCGCGTGGTTGATCCAGCGGATCAGCCGACGCCCGGTCAGATCAGGCGTCCAACCCGCCCCCGCGCCCCTGCCGAAACGGTCGATCCAGCCCCACAGCCACCGCTGCGCGGCCTCGCGCGTGGCCAGATCGCCGACGGCGGCCAGATCGTCCAGCCAGGCAAACCCGTGGAGTTCGTTGGCAAAGGCCTGGTCGGGCACCGCCAGATCCCACAGCCCGACATCGGGCGCTGAAATCAGGTGCCCCGCGAACAGATAGTTGCCCGCGGACAGTTGCCGCCCCCGCGCAAAGCTGCCGATCGTCTTGGGTTCGGGAGAGGACACAAACGCCGTTGCCACCCGTCCACGCGTTGCCAACCGGGCATGAAGCCGGTTGAGAAAACGCGCTTTTCGCGCGGTGAACCCTGTGGGTTCAGACATGGGTGTATCCCGTCATGGGGTCTGGCTCGGCCTCGTGCGCTCTTGCGGTGCGCTCTGACGGCGCTTGGGCCGGATGATAACCCGTCCGGGGGCTCAAGTCACCGCTCTTTGCGCAGCACCGCGATGTAAAATCCGTCCATGCCGCCCAGCGTGGCCCAATAGTCGGGTCGCAGGCGCAATCCGCCTTCTTCGGTGATCCAATCCGCGTCGATGCCCGGTGCGTCCAGCGCTGCGCGGTCCACTGACATATCCTGGTGGCGTTGCAGCGCTTCGATGACCTGCACCTCGCCCTCGTCCGGCAACAGGCTGCAAGTGCAATAAACCATCCGCCCGCCTGCCTCTAGCAGTCCCCATGCGTGGTCGATCATTTGGGTTTGCAGGTCGATCAGCGCGCCGAACTCGCTGCCGTCCTTGGCGTGGGGCAGATCGGGGTGCCGCCGGATCGTGCCCGTGGCCGAACATGGCGCATCCAGAAGGATCGCGGGCCAGCTGCCCTGCAGTTCCAGCACGTCGCCTGCCTGCACCGTGGCGCTCAGCCCGGTGCGCGCCAGGTTTTCGCGCAACCGGCCAAGGCGGCTGTCGGAGATGTCCACCGCCGTCACGTCGGCGCCGGTGGCGGCCAGTTGCAATGTCTTGCCGCCCGGTGCCGCGCAGAGGTCGAGGACGCGGGTGCCCGCCTGCACCTGCAACAGGCGCGCGGGAATCGCGGCGGCGGCGTCCTGCACCCACCAGTCGCCCGCCTCGAAACCCGCCAGGGCTGACACCTGCCCCGCATCCGCCACACGCACCGATCCGGTCGGCAGAACCTTGCCACCGACGGCCTGCGCCACGGCGTCTGCATCGCCCTTCACGCTCAGGTCCAGCGGCGCGCCTGCAAAATGCGCGGCCTCCATCGCCAGCATCGCCTCGGGCCCCCAGGCATCCACCAACGGACTGCGCAGCCATTTCGGCAGGCGCGGCACCCGCAGGGCTGCCCACTGTTCGGGGCCCGTCGCCGCGACCTTGCGCAGCACCGCGTTCACCAGCCCCTTTAGGTGGCCATAGCGTTTGTGCCGCCCGATGATCTGCACCAGATCGTTGACCACACCATGCGCGGCACCGCCGTTGCACAGCTCGGCCGTGCCCAGTCGCAGTGCGTTCAGCACGGTCAGCGGCGGCACCTTGTTCAGGTGTTTCTTCAGCACGCGGTCCGCACGTTCCAGCCCGCGCAGGGTGTCCGAGGCCAGCCGCTGCGCCCGCGCGCGGTCCGGCGCGTCCAGCCTGTCGAGCATGCCCGAACCGATCAGCTCGGCCATCAGACGGCCCTCGTCCTGGATCTGGTCCAGCATCGCAATCGCACTGCGCCGCGCCGGGATGCCCGCCTGCGGTTTGCCCGCCGATTGTGTGCCTTGGTCTGCCATCTTGCGCCTACTCGGGTTGTTCTGTTCCCGAAGGGGCGTATATCAAGGGGGATGACAGGGAAAGCACCCATGACGATGACAGATAACTCCGATACCGACCTGCCTCCCGCCGCCCTGCGCGCTCTGGCCGAGGCCGAGGAACGCCGCAAGGCTGCCAAGCCCTTGGACCTGCCCACCGAACACGGCGGGCGGATCAACGGGCTCGAGCCCGTCCGCTATGGCGATTGGGAGAAAAAAGGGCTGGCGATAGATTTCTGAGCCTCAGGCCCTTTCAAGCGCCTCTGCCAGCAGATCGTAGACCAGCCTGATCCGGCGATTCGTGTGCACCTCGCGGTGGACGGTCAGCCATGTGGGCACCATGACCGGAGCGATCTGCGGCATGATGCGGACGACTTCGGGGGTGTGCAGTGCAATGGTTTCGACCATCACGCTGACGCCCAGACCCTGCCGCACCATTTCCCAGACCGCGACACCGTTGGCCGAGGTCGCGCGGATCATTGCGGCAGTCACCGGCAGACCGTGCTGGTTCAGCAATGCGATTCCCGCCGGGTCTGCGTCGAAGGCGATGAAATCCAGCTGCTGAAAATCGGCCAGCGTGTGCGGCGTGCCGGTCTTGTACAGATAATCCCGAGATGCGTACAGATAAGCGGGCATGTCGGGCAGCTTGCGGGCGATCAGCTCGGGCTCTTTCGGGGCGACGTGGCGGATGGCGATGTCCGCCTCGCGGCGCTGCAGGTCGCGCACCGTGTTGCTGGCGATCACGTCGATGATGATGCCGGGCGCGGCCTTGCGCAATTCGACCAGCACGGCGGGCAGCCAATAGGCCGACATCGCATCGCTTGCGGTGATGCTGACGCGCCCCTCGATACTGTCGGCCCGACCGGCAGCGGCCATCGCCAGCGCATCTGCCGCCGCACCCATCTTGCGCACGTGGGTCAGCATGTCCTGCCCTGCGGGGGTCAGCACCAGAGACCGACCCACGCGCTCGAAGAGTACCACGCCCAGCGCTGCCTCAAGCGCTGCGACCTGACGGCCCAAAGTGGGCTGCGTCAGGCCCAGCGCACGGGCTCCGGCCGACAGTGACCCCTGTTCCGCCGTGGCCAGAAACCCGCGCGCCTGTGTCCAGTCGATCCGCTTATCCATGCGTTAATGCATAGGCTAAGTAAGAATTCTCGCAATTTCTTTTTAAGCCGCGCGGCGCTAATCGTACCCCATTATTTTAACGGAAAGACAATTCATGCCCACCGCAGCAACATTCTGGAGCAAAGCCGCCCCGAAATACGCCAAGTCAAAGATCAAGGACATGGCGACTTATGAACACACTCTTGCGCGCACCCGCGCGTTCCTGCCCGCCGAAGCCAAGGCGTTGGAAATCGGCTGCGGCACCGGCACCACGGCGCTGAAACTGGCCGGAGATGTGAGGACGCTGCTGGCGACGGACATCGCGCATGGAATGATCGGGATCGCGCAGGCCAAGCCCGCGCCGGACAATCTGCGCTTTGCCACGCATGCGCCCGACGATGCCGCGCTGCAAGAGCTGGCGCCGTTCGATGCGGTCCTAGCGTTCAACCTGCTGCATCTGGTGCCAAACCTGCCGGAAACGCTGGGCGCGGTGAGCGGGCTGCTGCGCCCCGGCGGGCGGTTCATCAGCAAGTCGACCTGCCTGCGCGATGGCAGCATGTTCCTGCCGCCGTTGATCTGGGTGATGCAGAAGCTGGGCAAGGCGCCCTATGTCGGAAATTTCGACGCCGCATATCTGGAAGGGGCTATCACAGAAGCCGGGTTTCGGATCGAGGTCGCCGAAACGCATGGCAACGGGTTCAGCCGCTTTGTCGTCGCCACGAAGCTCTAGTTCAGACGGAATGCCGCCGAATCGCCACGCCCCTCGTCGGATGTGAACTGGATGCGGCCATCGACCATGCTGACCTGCTGGCAGTTGTAACCCAGCGGATCACCGCCCCAGAACAGATCGCGGCAGAAATAACCGCCCTGCCAGTTCCAGGTGCCGGTGACATCCCAGGCGGCACCCTTGCCGGTGATGCTGCCGTCTGGCCGCACCTCAAGCCGCACGAGCGGGCGCGTCAGGGTCTTGCCGTTGACCAGCTTGATGAAATCGGACTGCGAGTTGACCACGCCCGTCTGTGCCCATGCGGGCATGGCGGGAAGGGCGAGTGCGATGGCGGCCAGCGCCGTGAACATGATACGCTTAGCAAACATGATGAAAACTCGGCTTTGAGATACTGTTGACAAGGTATACGGACACCCTTGCCAAATGGTTCACAAATGCTTTGTTTTATCGCAGGTGTCTCAGCCGTTCAGGCCCAGCACGTCCAGCATGTCATAGGCACCAGGTGCGCGCCCTTGCGTCCACTTCGCGGCACGTATCGCGCCGCGGGCAAAGACCAGACGGTCGGTCGCCATGTGGCGCAGCACGATCCGCTCGCCGGGGCCTGCGAACATAACGTCATGTTCGCCCACGATGTCGCCCCCGCGAATCGCCGCAAAGCCGATGTCGCCGCGCTTGCGCGCACCGGTGATGCCGTCGCGCCCGCTGTCGCGCACATCGTTCAGGGCCACGCCGCGGCCTTCGGCGGCGGCCTCGCCCAGCATCAGGGCAGTGCCCGAGGGCGCATCGACCTTGTGGTGGTGGTGCGCCTCGATCACCTCGATGTCGAAATCCTCGTCCAGGGCGGCGGCGACGCGTTTGGTCAACTGCACCAGCAGGTTGACCCCCAGGCTCATGTTGCCCGCCCGCACGATGGCGCATTTTCGCGCTGCCGGTTCCAGCTGCGCGATCTGCGCGTCGGTCATGCCGGTGGTGCCGATCACATGGGCCACGCCCGCCTGCGCGCAGAGATCGGCAAAGGCCAATGTCGCCTCGGGCGCGGTAAAGTCGATCACCACCTGCGCGGCGGCAATTGCACGGGACGCGTCATCGGTCACGATCACGCCATTGGCCTGCCCGCCCATAGCCTGCCCCACGTCCTGTCCGACCCAAGTATGACCCGCGCGCTCGATGGCAGCGGCCAGATGCACGCCGTCGGTTTGGGCAATGGTACGGATCAGCATCTGCCCCATGCGCCCCGAGGCTCCGGTGACGGCAATTCCTGTTGTATCGGCCATGGGTCAATTCCTTGGATAAGCGGTTGATCTCAGGTCTAGCCTGTGCGGTGCGGCTTGGCAAAGCCTGCGGCCTGTCCTAGATGGGGGGTATGGCAAAGAACAAGTCTCATGACGGAGCCGGTCCGTCCCAGCGTCAACTTCGGGTTGGTGAATTGATCCGCCGCGCTTTGTCCGAAGTGCTGGCACGCGGTGACGTGCACGACCCCGAACTGAACCGCATGTCGATCACGGTGGGCGAAGTGCGCACGTCGCCCGATCTGAAAATCGCCACGGCCTACGTGCTGCCCCTGGGGGGTGCCGGCAAGGACGAGGTGCTGAAGCTGCTGGGCCGTAACAAGGGCGAGTTGCGGCACGCCATCAACAAGAAGCTGGCGCTGAAACATTCGCCTGATCTGCGCTTTCAGTTGGACATGACATTCGACCAGATGGACGACACGCGCCGGATGCTGAACCAGGACGCGGTACGCCGGGACACCGAAAGCTGATGCGCGCCCTGCTGATCGGCGCGCTGGTCTGGCTGGGCTGCGGGCCGGTCTGGGCGGCTGAATGCGAGAATCGCGAACATGCAGGCAATCGCTATACGATCTGTTCGGTTGATCTGACGACAGAGGACTTGCGCCTGTTCCTGCGCAATGACGCGGGCGGCATCTATGGCAGCTTCAACGCGATCAATCAGGCGCTGGGCGCGAACGGCCAGACCCTGGGTTTTGCGATGAATGCGGGCATGTACCACGAGGACCGCGCGCCCGTGGGTCTGTACGTCGAGGACGGCCAGCAGGAGATGGGGTTGGTCACCCAAGAGGGGCCCGGCAACTTTGGCCTGCTGCCGAACGGTGTGCTGTGCCTGCGTGACGGGCGCGCCGACGTAATCGAAACCCTGCGTTTCGCGCGTGAGAACCCCGCCTGCACCAGCGCCACGCAATCCGGCCCGATGCTGGTGATCGACGGCGAACTGCACCCCCGTTTTCTGGTCGATGCAACCTCGCGCTATGTGCGCAACGGGGTCGGCACCAGCGCTGACGGGCATAGGGCGGTTTTCGCGATTTCGAACAATCCGGTCACATTCCACGAGTTTGGCAGCTTTTTCCGCGACGCGCTGGACGTGCCGCAGGCCTTGTATTTCGACGGCAACGTCTCGCGGCTCTATGCGCCGGGGTTGGGGCGGCACGATCCCGGTCGCCGCCTGGGGCCGATCATCGGCACCGTGGCGCGCAAGGCACCCTGAGCGACACCGAATTGACAGCATGAGGCCGCTCGGCTAGGCCGCACGCTCTGAATTTCACGAAGATCCGACAGGGCAAACCAAGGGGGCACCATGGGCCGCAGATCCAAAGGACGCGATATTTCCGGCTGGCTGGTCATCGACAAGCCCGCAGGCCCGACCTCCACCACCGTGGTGAACAAGGTGCGCTGGGCGCTGAACGCCAAGAAGGCGGGCCACGCGGGCACGCTGGACCCCGATGCCACCGGCGTTCTGGCGATTGCATTGGGCGAGGCGACCAAGACGGTTCCCTATATTACCGATGCGCTGAAGGCCTATTCGTTCACCGTGCGGCTGGGTCAGGCCACCAACACTGACGATGCCGAGGGCGAAGTGATCGCACAGTCTGATACACGCCCCACCGACGATCAGATCAAGGACGCGCTGGGGGCCTTTGTCGGTGACATCATGCAGGTGCCGCCGCAGTTCTCTGCGGTCAAGATCGATGGGCAGCGCGCCTATAAACGTGCCCGCGACGGCGAAGAGATGGAGATTGCCGCACGGCCTTTGTGGGTCGAGGAGCTGCTGATGGCGGGCCGCCCCGATGCCGATCATGTGACGCTGGAAATGACCTGTGGCAAGGGCGGCTATGTGCGGTCCATCGCGCGTGATCTGGGTGCGGCGCTGGGATGTTTCGCCCATGTACGAGAATTGCGCCGCATCTGGTCGGGCCCGTTCGACGTCGAGGACGGGCTGACGCTGGAGCAGATCGAGGCGATGGCGCATGATCCCGCGCTGGACGCGCATCTGCGCCCGGTCGAGGAAGGTCTGGCCGATCTGCCGGAGCTGAAGGCCACCGCCGAGGGTGCCGTGCGTCTGCGCAACGGCAACCCCGGCATGGTGCTGCCGTCGGACGTGGAATACGGCGACGAGGTCTGGGTGTCGTTCGAAGGCAAGGCCGTGGCCGTGGGCCGGTACAAATCCGGCGAAGTGCACCCCGCGCGCGTGTTCAACCACTGACCATGATCACCCGCACGCATACCAAGGGCGACGCGCCGTCGACTGCCGTCTATTCCGACTGCGAGCGCTATCGTTACAGCCTGACGCGGATCTGGGACGACAATGCCGCGCGGGTGACGTTCGTGATGCTGAACCCTTCGACCGCGACCGAGGTGCAGAACGACCCCACGGTGGAACGCTGCGAACGGCGGGCGCGCACGCTGGGCTATGGTGCGTTCTGTGTGACCAACATCTTTGCCTGGCGCGATACCGATCCGCGCAAGATGCGCGCGGCTGCCGATCCTGTTGGCCCTGAGAATGACGCGGCCATCGCGCAGGCGGCCCAATGGGCCGATGTGGTGATTGCCGCATGGGGCACGCACGGCGCGCATCTGGAGCGCGGCCCGCAGGTGGCGCGTTTGCTGGCGCAGACCGGACAGCCGCTGTTTCATCTGGGCCTGTCCAAGGCGGGACATCCGCGTCATCCGCTGTACCTGCCCTATTCCCAGGCACCCGAGCCCTGGCACCCCGCAGACCCCGCGTTTTCCAAGGGTTAACCATGAGGTCGGAATTGCTTTGATATCAAATCCCAAACGTGGCCTTATAAAGTGGGTGTATTGTTAGAGAGTTTGGTCGCAAATGTTGTGGTTGGCGGGATTGATGGGCTTGATGACCGTTGGTGCGGTCAGCTTCGTAGACATGTCCGGACAGGACGACGACGCCGAAGGTGACGCGCCGCAGCCTGAAAAACTTGCCGACGACGCGCCGCGCATTGGCGACGATTTCAACCTGAATGCAAACGATCCCGTGGGCTTTCGGGATGCGTCGATCATCATCGGGAACGACGACGCCGAAACATTGACCGGCACCGGCGATGACGACCAGATTGGCGGCTATGACGGTGAAGACACCGTTCACGGCGGCGATGGCGACGACGACATCCACGGCATGGACGGCCATGACACGCTGAGCGGCGATGCGGGCGACGACACCCTGCACGGGGGCGACGGCCATGATGAAGTGCACGGGGGCGCGGGCGACGACGCGCTGTTCGGGCACAACGACGACGATATCCTGCACGGCGGAGAGGGCAACGACACGCTGTACGGGTCCGCAGGCAACGATCTGCTGTCTGGCGGCGATGGTGACGACGCCCTGCATGGCGGGCTGGACGACGATACCCTGCACGGTGGCGCAGGTGCCGACACGCTGTTCGGCGGCTGGGGCAATGACGTGCTGTTCGGCGTGACCCACGACGCGAACACCGGCGCGCTGACCGAAGAAATCACACGCGACGACAGGGAAAGCGACGACGATGAAAGCGACGACCGCGATTTTCTTAACGGCGGCGGCGGTGACGATGTGATCGTTGCGGGCGCGGGCGACGTGGTGACCGCAGGGGCCGGTCTGGACACGATTGTCGCGGGCGACTGGATCGCAGGGGGCCATGCGGTCGAGGTCATCGACTTTGACGTCGAAGACGACAGCATCGTGCTGATCTGGAACGACACTGAAGCCGCAGCCGAGCCTCAGATCGCCCTGCGCCCCGATCCGCTGGACGCCAACGTCATGCATGTGATGATGGGCGGTATCACCATTGCGGACATCAACGGCGGCGCGAGCCTGACCCTTGGCGACATCTCCGTGATCCCGCTGAGCGCGGCGCAGACCAGCGGCATCGCCAACCTGTAAGCTGTGCGAAATCCGCCAAAATCCACCGTAAATTACCTGTGCGAATAAATCTTTGCCTTCGCGCGGGAATCCCCCTATACGCCCCCATCGCCGCTGCGCTTTTGCACGGCTGCGACACTCTCCACGGGCCCTGCTGGACGACATCCCGGCTTGCGCCATCACCTTAACCTTTTGAAAAGGAGACCCCGATGTCGATTACTGCCGAAGAAAAGCAACGCGTCATGAAGGAATTTGCAACTGCCGAAGGCGACACCGGTTCGCCCGAAGTGCAGATTGCCATCCTGACAAACCGCATCGCGACCCTGACCGAGCACTTCAAGACCCACAAGAAAGACAACCACGGTCGCCGTGGTCTGTTGAAGATGGTTGCCCTGCGCCGCAAGCTGCTGGACTACCTGAAGGGCAAGGAAGAAGCGCGTTACCAGGACCTGATCAAACGCCTGGGCATCCGCCGCTAAGCTGTTGATTTTATCCTGACGCAGCCGTTTCGGTTGCACCGGATCAGAACGCTCGCCCTTATCGGCGGGCGTTTTTGCGTTCTGCCGGGGCCATTTCGGCGAAAGGGCGAAATGCAAGCATTGCGTGTCGAACAGGCCGAACTCTTTGCATCAAGGCCGTTGCGCAGGCCGATTTTGCGTTGAGCGGGTAAGTTTTGGTTCCCTCGACTGGACTTGCGGGACTATGCTTTTTCGCCAAGGGACAGGAAAAAACAACCTTGGCGTGAAGTCGGCCACTTCGATGTGGGCAGGTCCCCTCCGCACCACACCCGCGCCCGGGGACACCGACAGAAGGATGCCCTCATGACGACGAAACTGTTGATCGGGCTCGACGGTCAAAGCTCGGGTGACCGCGCTTTGACCTTTGCTGAAAACCTCGCAAAATTGATCGGACAGGCGGAACTGCTGGTCGTCTATGTGATCGAATGGTCGCCCTATTCGTTCCAGACGCCCGAAGAGAACGCCCAGCGCCACAAACGCCGCGAAGAGGAAATCTCGACGGCGATGGAACGGGTCGTGACCCCCGCGATCGAGCGGCTGGAGGCATCGGGGATCAAGGCGGTGGGCATGGTGCGCCATGGCAATGTCGCCGACACGCTGGACCAGATCGCGGCCAAGCAGAACGCATCGCAGATCATCGTCGGGCGGTCCACCGAATCCAGTCTGAGCAAACGCATCTTCGGAAGCTCAACCGCCAACCTTGTCATGGGTGCCAACGTGCCCGTGACGGTCGTGAGCTAAGGAGGTCCTCATGAACATCTTGCAAAAAACATCTCTGTCACTGGCAGTTCTCACAGCTTCGGCCGCACCGGCACTGGCGCAAGAGGCGGCGAGCCTGGATGACCGTGTCAACGCCGCCTTTGCCGCGTTTACCGGGCCCTTCGTCAATCTGATCTTTGCGCCCTTCCCCGGCACCGACTTTCCCTGGATCGTCCTGTGGCTGGTCATCGCGGCCACGATCTTCACGCTCTATTTCGGCTTTGTGCAGTTCAGGTTCTTTGGCCATGCCATCGCGCTGGTCAAAGGCGACTATTCCGATCCCGATGACGCGGGCGAGGTCAGCCATTTTCAGGCGCTGGCAACAGCCCTTTCGGGCACCGTCGGTCTGGGCAACATCGCGGGCGTCGCGGTGGCTGTCGGCATTGGCGGGCCGGGGGCGACATTCTGGATGATCCTGGCTGGTCTGCTGGGCATGGCGTCGAAATTCACCGAATGTACGCTGGGCGTGAAGTATCGCAATGAATACCCCGACGGGACGGTTTCGGGCGGCCCGATGTATTACATGTCAAAGGGTTTTGACGAACTGGGTCTGCCCGGCGGCAAGATCCTGGCGGTGCTGTTCTCGATCTTCTGCATCCTGGGCGCGCTTGGCGGGGGCAACATGTTTCAGGCCAATCAGGCACACGCGCAACTGACCGGCATTATCGGAGAGTATCCGGGCTGGATCACCGGTGTGATCTTTGCCGCCGTCGTCTTTGCCGTGATCATCGGCGGGATCAAATCCATCGCCAACGTCACCGAAAAGATCGTGCCGCTGATGGGCATTCTCTATGTCGGTGCGGCGCTGATCATCCTTGCGGTGAACTATGACAAGATCGGCTGGGCCTTCGGCCAGATCTTCGAGGGCGCGTTCAGCGGTCTGGGCGTTGCGGGCGGTCTGGTCGGGGCGTTGATTCAGGGCTTCAGGCGTGCTGCGTTTTCGAACGAGGCGGGCGTGGGCTCTGCGGCGATCGCCCACTCGGCGGTGCGTACCAAGGAGCCGATCACCGAAGGCTTCGTATCCCTGCTTGAGCCGCTGATCGACACCGTGGTGATCTGCACGATGACCGCGCTGGTCATCACCATATCGCAACAGTTGATCGTCGATCCGGCGACGGGTTTGTTCGTTCTGAACGAAAACGGATCCATCGCCACCGTCAACGACGTGAGCGGCGTCGCCCTGACATCGGCGGCATTCGCGTCGGGCATCAGCTGGTTCCCTTATGTCCTAGCGGTCGCGGTGATCCTGTTCGCCTTTTCCACGATGATCTCGTGGTCGTACTATGGGCTGAAAGCGTGGACCTACCTGTTCGGCGAGGGAAAAGCGTCGGAACTGACCTTCAAGGTGATCTTCTGCATCTTCGTCGTGATCGGCGCGGCAGCCAGCCTCGGCCCCGTCATCGACTTTTCGGATGCAGCGATTTTCTCGATGGCCGTGGTCAACATCTTTGCGCTGTATTTCCTCATGCGACTGGTGCGCAAGGAACTTAACTCTTACGCGCGCCGTCTGAAATCGGGCGAGATCGTCAAGTTCAACTGATCGCGCCCAAGGTGCAGGCGGAGCAACCGCCGCCTGCACCCCGCTGCCCCCGCAACCGCGTGCCGTTTCTGGACGGCCAGAGCGGCGTTTCGCCATAGCAGCAAAGGCTTTCCATATAGGCCAAAACACTGTATGCCCCGCCAATCTGAGATCGGCGCCCGGACTCCAGCGCCCGAAAAGAAGATACCGGAGTCAGGGGCAATACGGCCCCTAAGCAAATGGCCGATGTGGCCAACCTGAGGAACGTAGATGTTTAACGTAACGACGAAAACGATGCAGTGGGGCGAAGAGACGCTGACACTGGAGACCGGAAAAGTGGCCCGTCAGGCGGACGGGTCGGTGATCGCCACGCTGGGCGAGACTTCGGTCATGGCAAACGTGACGTTTGCCAAGAAACAAAAACCCGGTCAGGATTTTTTCCCGCTGACCGTACATTACCAAGAGAAATACTATGCTGCGGGCAAAGTGCCCGGCGGCTTTTTCAAACGTGAGGCACGCCCCACCGAGAAAGAAACCCTGACCGCGCGTTTGATCGACCGTCCGATCCGCCCGCTGTTCGTCCCCGGCTTCAAGAACGAAGTGCTGGTGATGTGTACCGTTCTCTCGCACGATCTGGTCAATGATCCCGACATGGTCGCGATGATCGCCGCCAGTGCAGCGCTGACCATTTCGGGCGCGCCGTTCATGGGCCCAATCGCCGGTTGCCGCGTTGGCTTCGAGGATGGCGATTACATCCTGAACCCGACAGTCGACGACATGCAGGACCTGCGCCTGAACCCCGAACAGCGTCTGGACCTGGTTGTTGCCGGCACCAAGGACGCCGTGATGATGGTTGAATCCGAAGCCTACGAGCTGTCGGAAGCCGAAATGCTGGGTGCGGTGAAATTCGCGCACGAGCAGATCCAGCCAGTCATCGACCTGATCATCGAACTGGCCGAAAGTGCCGCGAAAGAGCCGTTTGATTTCCAGCCTGCCGATTATTCCGAGCTGTCCGCCGCTGTCAAAGCCGCAGGCGAGACCGAAATGCGCGCAGCCTTCGCGATCAGCGACAAGCAAGAGCGTACTTCGGCTGTTTCCGCTGCCCGCGACACCATCCTGGCGGCGCTGTCGGACGAGCAGAAAGAAGATCCGAACCTCGGCTCGGCTCTGAAAAAGCTCGAAGCGTCGATCCTGCGTGGCGACGTGGTGAAAACCGGCAAGCGGATCGACGGTCGCCAGACCGACGAAATTCGTGACATCGTGTGCGAAACCGGCTTCTTGCCGCGGACCCACGGTTCGGCTCTGTTCACCCGTGGCGAAACCCAAGGCCTAGTCGTGACCACGCTGGGCACCGGCGACGACGAACAGTTCATCGACGCCCTGCACGGCAACTTCAAATCGAACTTCCTGCTGCACTACAACTTCCCTCCCTATTCGGTTGGTGAAGCGGGTCGTGTGGGCCCTCCCGGTCGCCGTGAAATCGGTCACGGCAAGCTGGCTTGGCGTGCGTTGCAGGCGGTTCTGCCCGCATCGACCGACTTTCCCTATACCATTCGCGTCGTGTCCGAGATCACCGAATCCAACGGCTCGTCCTCGATGGCGTCGGTCTGCGGCGGTTCGCTGTCGATGATGGACGCGGGCGTTCCGCTGAAATCGGCTGTGGCCGGTGTGGCGATGGGTCTGATCCTGGAAGAAGACGGCTCCTATGCGATCCTGTCCGACATCCTGGGTGACGAAGACCACCTGGGCGACATGGACTTCAAGGTTGCGGGCACCGAAAACGGTATCACGTCGCTGCAGATGGACATCAAGATCGCAGGCATCACGCCCGAGATCATGGAAAAAGCTCTGGAGCAGGCCAAGGCAGGTCGTCTGCACATCCTGGGCGAGATGAACAAGGCGCTGACCGGCGCGTCGGATTTCTCGGTGCACGCACCGCGCATCGAAACCATGCAGGTTCCGACGGATAAAATCCGCGAAGTCATCGGCTCGGGCGGCAAAGTGATCCGTGAAATCGTCGAAGTGTCGGGCGCCAAGGTCGACATCAACGACGACGGGATCATCAAGATTGCGTCCCCCAACGGCGAGGCGATCAAGAAAGCCTATGACATGATCTGGTCGATCGTGGCCGAGCCCGAAGAGGGTGCGGTTTATACCGGTACCGTCGTGAAGATCGTCGATTTCGGCGCCTTCGTGAACTTCTTCGGCAAGCGCGACGGCCTGGTGCACGTCAGCCAGATCGAAAACCGCCGCCTGAACCATCCGTCGGATGTGTTGAAGGAAGGCCAGGAGGTCAAAGTGAAGCTGTTGGGCTTTGACGACCGTGGCAAGGTGCGCCTGTCGATGAAAGTCGTCGATCAGGAAACCGGCGAAGAAGTGAAAAAGGAAGAAGACGCCGAATAAGGCGCTTTGTTCTTCTAGAAATGTTGAAAGGCCCCGGTAGTGATACCGGGGCCTTTTTGCTTGTACTAAGCCGGACTATTCGGCCGCCTGCGCGCTGCCGTCCATGATCGGGTAATCGGTGTAGCCCTCTGCTCCGCCACCATAGAACGTATCCGGGTTCGGATCGTTATAGGGGCCATCCATCGCGATGCGCTTGGTCAGGTCAGGGTTGGCAATGTACATCCGACCAAAGGCGACGGCATCCGCGCGCCCCTCTTCGATCCACTCTGCGGCCTCTTGCGGCTGGAACCCACCGTTGGCGATGAACGGACCGTCGAACGCCTTGCGCATGGCATCGACGATCTTGGTGTTCTCGGGATCGCCCGAACGGACCACGTGCAGATAGGCAAGCCCCTTGCCCGACAGCGCCTTGGCCGCGGCGACATATGTCTCCATCGGATCATCGTCTTGCGATCCGCCGGGTCCGCCCATCGGCGACAGGCGCACGCCGACGCGGTTGGCACCCAGAACCTCGATCAGCGCATCGACCCCCTCGTCCAGCAGACGCACGCGGTTCTCGACCGAACCGCCATAGGGGTCATCGCGTTTGTTCACCGACGACCGCAGGAACTGGTCGATCAGATAGCCGTTCGCCCCGTGAAACTCGACACCGTCGAAGCCCGCCTGATCCGCGCATCTGGCAGCGTGACGGAAATCTTCGATAACGCGGGGGATTTCGTCCAGTGACAGCGCGCGGGCCTGCGGGTGCGGCACCATCGGGCCGTCGGGGTGCAGATCGCCGACGAAAGCGTCGCCCTTGGGCGTCCAGACGCTGGACGAGACGGGCGCTGCGCCATCGTGGAACACGTTGTGGCTGATCGCGCCCACGTGCCAAAGCTGGCAGAAGATGTGGCCGCCAGCCGTGTGGACAGCGTCGGTGACCTGTTTCCAGCCCGCGATCTGGGCGTCTGTGAATATGCCCGGCGTCCAGGCATAGCCCTGCCCCTCCTGGCTGATCTGCGTCGCTTCCGAGATGATCAGACCCGCGCCCGCGCGCTGAGTATAGTAGAGGGTGTGCAGGTCGGTCTGGACGTTGTCACCGGGCGTCGAGCGCGCGCGTGTCAGCGGGGCCATGACGATTCGGTTGGGCGCTGTGATGCCGCCCAATTTCACGTCTTTGAATAGGGGGGCGTGCGCTGGAACATCAGCCATGTGGTTCTCCGTCTTGTTTGAGTGCTCTTTTCTATATCTCGGCAGCACAACGTGCCCTTTCAAGAGGGGGCTGCGTTCGCCAGCGCACAAGGCGGGGTTCCATTTCGCACCCGAAATTTGATACAAGCATGAAAAACCACCAGACGGGTATCGCATGAAATATTCCACTGCGGAAAAGGCATTGCTTCGGGAACTACAGCGCGATTGCAGTCAGTCCTTGGCACAAATTGCCGAAGCCTGCGGAATGGCGCAGAGCACGGTCTGGCGCAAGGTTCAGGATTTTGAAGCCTCTGGAACGATCCTGCGCCGGGTCGCGCTGCTGTCGCCTGCACATGCGGGATGCAAGCTGACTGTGCTGGCCGCCATCACCCTGCGCGACCACGCCGAAGCGACCGTGTCGGGCTTTGCCACACTGATTGAGGGGCGCCCGGAAGTGGTCGAATGTCTGGCCACATCCGGTGCCGCCGATTACCAGATGAAGGTGCGCGTGGCAGATGTCGAAGCCTACGAGCATTTCATGACCAACACATTGCTGCGCAGCCCATTCGTGCGCGAGGTACAGTCTTCGTTCGTGCTGAAGGAACTGAAGTCCACCACCGAACTGCCGCTCTGACCACTGGTGCGGGTCGGCGTTTCACGCTAGCCATGCGCGATGCATTCCCTGATCATTCATATGTCCAGCGCCACGCAGCGCCGCTCGAACGTAGAGGTGTTGTTGCAGACGCTGCCGGGAGCCAGCTTGATCGAGGCCGTGCGCGGTGCCGATGCAGGCGTGACGCCTGCGCCGGGCGATGTCCACCAGCCGCCCTATCCGTTTTCCATCGGCGCGGGCGAAGTGGGCTGTTTTCTGTCGCATCGGGCCTGCTGGCAGCGGATCGTGACCGAAGGCTGGGAGTATGCGCTGGTGGCCGAGGATGATCTGGCGCTGGACCCCGTGCTTTGGACCCATGTACAAGCGCTGATCGAGACACATGCCACTGCCGACAGCTTTATCCGCATCCCTGCCAAAACCCACGAGCTTGCCCTGCGGGAGCTGGCCAGCAACGGGCCCTGCACCTTGATGCTGCCCCGTGTGATCGGCCTGCAAACCGTGCTTCAGGTGGTCGGGCGCACTGCGGCACAGCGGCTTCTGGCCGCGACCGAGATTCTGGACAGGCCCGTGGACACGTTTCTGCAAATGCACTGGGTGCACGGCCAGACCGTTCAGACGATCCTGCCCAACGGCGTGCGCGAACTGACGGCGGACCTGGGCGGCTCGACCATCCAAAAGAAAACCCGCACCAGCGGCAAGCTGATGCGGGAGATCAAACGCTGGCGGTACAGGCGCGCCGTGGCGGCGCGCCCGCAAGCCTAGTTACTTGGGCAAAGCGGCCTTGCGCAGGTAGGGCAGAACAGTTTCGAAACTGCCGAACTTGGCCTTGGCGTCTTCGTCCGAGACCGTCGCCGGGATGATCACGTCATCGCCCACGTTCCAGTTGGCGGGCGTCGCCACACCGTGACCAGAGGACGTTTGCAGCGCGTCCAGCGCGCGGACCACCTCGGCAAAGTTGCGGCCAACGGTCATCGGGTAGGTCATCGACAGCTTCAGCTTTTTATCGGGGCCGATGATGAACACCGCGCGCACGGTGGCGCTGTCGTTGGGGGTGCGGCCATCGGACATGTAGGCTTCGGCGGGCAGCATGTCGAAGGCCTTGGACACTTCCAATCCGCTGTCGGCGATGATTGGAAAACCGGCCTTGGCCCCGGAGGACGATTCGATATCGCCCTTCCATTTCTTGTGCTCTTCCACGCCATCGACGCTGACGCCGATCACCTTGGTGCCGCGTTTGGCCCATTCGTCGGACAGTTGCGCGACCGCGCCGAATTCGGTGGTGCAGACGGGGGTGAAATCCTTGGGGTGCGAAAACAGGATGGCCCAGCTGTCGCCGATCCAGTCGTGCAGGCCAAAGCTGCCTTGGTCGGTTTCGACGGTCAGGTCGGGGATGGTGTCGTTGATGCGCAGGGACATGAATGGTCCTCCTATTTTGAATTCTACTGCACAATGTAGTGTGGCTTTTGCCCGGTTGCATCCCCTGTCTTGCGTGTCGCGGTGCGGGGTGAAAGAGTAACGCCAAATTCCGCAGTTAATAAGGAGGCTTTACTATGCTCGAGAAACGCGAGTTCTATATCAACGGTCAGTGGGTTGCGCCGATCGAGGGCCGTGACCACAACGTCATCGACCCGTCCACCGAAGAACCCTGTGCCGTGATTTCGCTGGGTGGTCAGGCCGATGCCGATGCTGCCGTCGCTGCCGCCAAGGCCGCGTTGCCAGGCTGGATGGCGACCCCCGCCGCCGAGCGGATCGCGCTGGTCGAAAAGCTGATCGAGGTCTACAAGTCGCGCGCCGAAGATCTGGCACAGGCCATGAGCAACGAGATGGGCGCGCCCATTTCCATGTCGAAATCGTCGCAGGCCGGCGCCGGCATCTGGCACCTGTCCAACTTTGTGGCGGCGGCGAAAAAGTTCGACTTTGTCCGCCCGCTGGGGGACCATGCCCCGAACGACCGGATCATCTATGAGGCGGTTGGCGTCGCGGCCCTGATCACGCCCTGGAACTGGCCGATGAACCAGGTCACGCTGAAGGTCGGCGCGGCAGCCATCGCAGGCTGCACGATGGTTCTGAAGCCGTCCGAGGAAAGCCCGCTGAACGCGATGATCTTTGCCGAGCTGATGGACGAGGCAGGGTTCCCCTCAGGCGTGTTCAACCTGGTCAACGGCGACGGCCCCGGCGTCGGCAGCACCCTGTCGGGCCACAAGGACGTAGATATGGTCAGCTTCACCGGCTCGACCCGCGCAGGCACGCTGATTTCCAAGAATGCGGCTGACACGCTGAAACGCGTGCATCTGGAGCTGGGTGGCAAGGGCGCCAACCTGATCTTTGAAGATGCCGATGAAAAGGCCGTGAAACGCGGCGTTCTGCACATGATGAACAACACCGGCCAGTCGTGCAACGCGCCCAGCCGGATGCTGGTGCAACGCGGCATCTACGACCGCGTCGTGGACGAGGCCGCAGACGTCGCCAGCAAGGTCACTGTCGGCCCCGCGTCGGAAGAGGGCAACCACATCGGGCCCGTGGTGAACGAAGTGCAGTGGAACAAGATCCAGGACCTGATCCAGAAGGGCATCGACGAAGGCGCACGCCTGGTCGCCGGTGGCACGGGCCGTCCCGAGGGTCTGAACCGGGGTTTCTACGTCAAGCCGACCGTCTTTGCCGACGTCGACCGTGACATGACCATCTCGCGCGAGGAAATCTTTGGCCCGGTGCTGTCGATCATCCCCTTCGACACCGAAGAAGAGGCGGTCGAGATTGCCAACGACACGGTTTACGGTCTGACCAACTACGTCCAGACCCAGGACGGCGCGCGCGCCAACCGTCTGGCGCAGAAATTGCGCTCGGGCATGGTCGAGATGAACGGCACCAGCCGCGCGGCCGGCTCGCCCTTCGGCGGCATGAAACAGTCCGGAAACGGCCGCGAAGGCGGCGTCTGGGGCATCGAGGATTTCCTCGAAGTCAAAGCCGTCTCGGGCTGGGCTGCCGAGTAATCGGGGCTGATCCCGAGGCACGGGGGGGCGAAGGTTATCCTTCGCCCTGAGTCGTTCTCGGCGCACTGTCAGGCGTCTCGTTAGGCGTCTCGTTAGGCGTCTCGTTAGGCGTCTTTTCTCGCCCACTGCTCCCAGACGAACGGATAGGCCCATTCGCAGACATGCGTGTGCGAAAGCCCCTCGCGGATTGCATCCCGCCGCGCCACGTCTTCGGAGGAGTATTTGTGAAACTGGACGACCAACCGGTCGACCCGCTGCATGAACCCGCTGTCGATCATCGCAGGCAACAGATCGTATTCACCGCCTTCGATGTTCATCTTGATCACGGCAACATCGCCCAGCGCCAGGTCTGCGCTGACCGCGCCCAGTGCGCGCACCATGCCCTTGACCGTCGGTCCCTCGTTGACCAGCGCAGATGATGCGTTGGCCTGGTCCGAAAGTTCCAATGCGCCATCTTCACTGCCCACGGCATAGGCGTGCACATGCACATCCGTATAGTCACCAAAGCGTTCCCCCATCGCTGCTGCGAAACCGGGGTTGGGTTCAAAGACATGAGACACGACGCCATAGCGCTTGGTCATGTCAGCGGACCAATCACCAAGGTAGCCACCGATATCAAGCACCACATCGCCCTGTCGGACATGCGGAAACTGGGCCGGGGTTTGCGATCCGTGCTCTTTGCGGAATGCACGGTACGGTGCACGCGCGGCGCGGTATGACGGGCTGGTCGCGATGTTCCAAAGCTTGGTCAGCTCGCTCTTGATCGACATGGAAGGCCCCTTTGATCTGGTCCGGTCGCGCACAAGCGCGTATTCATCACAGACAAATAACCGCTAACCAAGGCAAGGTCATGATCTTTTCCCGACTGCATGGACGCCTGGGCAACCAGATGTTCCAATATGCCGCTGCCCGCGCTTTGGCCGAACGCCTGTGTACGCGGGTGGTATTGGACGACCGCACGGCATTGCACAAGGGCGATGGTACGCTGTTGCGCGTGTTCGATCTGCCCCAGCTTGCGAAAGCGCCGTTGCCGCCTGCCAGGCACACGCGTCCGTTGGCCTATGCCGCGTGGCGGGCGATGGGATTGCGCCCGCGCATCCGGCACGAAAAGACGCTGGGGTTCGATCCGGCCTTCACGGGTTGGACAGATGACGGTTATCTGCACGGCTACTGGCAATCCGAGCGGTATTTTGCCGACATTGCACAAGATATCCGCCGCGCTTTCGCGTTCCGCACGCCGATGTCCACCCGGAACGCCGAGATGGCCGCGCAGATTGCCAGCGGCCCGTCCGTGGCGCTGCATGTCCGGCGTGGGGATTATGTTTCGGTGAACGCGATGGCACTGTGCGATCAGGCCTATTACGACGCGGCGCTTGATGCCATTCGTAAGCGTATGGATACTGATCCGACCGTGTTCGTTTTCTCCGACGATCCGGCGTGGGCCAAGGACAACCTGCCATTGCCATTTGAAAAGGTCGTCGTGGATTTCAATGGACCCGATGCAGACTATGAAGACCTGCGACTGATGACTCTCTGCCAGCACAACATCATTGCGAATTCATCGTTCAGTTGGTGGGGCGCTTGGCTGGGCGAAACCCAAGACAGCCTCGTCGCAGGCCCGGCCCGATGGTTTGCGAACGCCGCCCCGTCCAACCCAGACATTCTGCCCGCCCGCTGGATCAGCGTCGGCACGTCCGCCTGAGCGTGCCCCCCTAAAACGGTGCCTTCGCGCGGAAACGGATGGACTGGCCGTTCTCGGGGTGTTTCACGCGCAGTTCTTCCGCGTGCAGCATCATGCGTGGATAATCGGCAGCGGCGCCCGTTGCATAGAACGGATCGCCCAGGATCGGGTGGCCCAGCGCTTGCATATGCACCCGCAATTGATGGGTGCGGCCCGTGTGCGGCACCAGTCGCACCCGCGCGGTGTCACTGTGCCGCTTGGTCACGCGCCAGTCTGTCACCGCGGGTTTGCCCGTCTCGTGGCAGACCTTTTGCAGCGGGCGGTTCGGCCAGTCCACGATCACCGGCAGATCGACGGTGCCCTTGTCCTGATCGGGCAGGCCCTGCACCAGCGCGACATAAGCCTTTTGCGTCCGACGCTCGGCGAACTGTGTCGACAGCGTGCGCTGCGCATGGGGCGTCAGCGCAAAGACCATGACGCCACTGGTGTCGCGGTCCAGCCGGTGCACCAGCAACGCGGTGGGAAACACGGCCTGCACCCGGGTGATCAGGCAATCGGCCAGATGGTCGCCCCGTCCGGGCACGCTGAGCAGACCCGCAGGTTTGTCCACCGCCACAATATCGGGATCATCGTGCAAAAACACCAGCGGATCGGTCGGAGGGGTATAAACAGTTTCCATGCCGCTGCTTTCCAGATGTAGGCTATGGTTTCAAGCACAGACACCGAAAGGCCCTGATATGCACGCCACCATTCAAAGCTTTCACGACGCGGTTCTGGCCAAGGATGACGACGCGATCCTGCCGCTTTTTGCCGAAGACGTCCGGTTCATGCCGCCGACCTATTGGAAGACATGGACCGGCCGCGCGGCGGTGTCGGCTGTGCTGGGGCACGTGAATGCGGTGTTCACCGATTTCACCTATCGCCGTGTTCTGGGCGAGGGGCGCGACTGGATGCTGGCCTTCAAGTGCAAGGTCGAGGGGCTGGATGCGGTCGGCGTGGACCTGATCACGTTGAACGATGACGGGCTGATACAGGAATTCGAAGTCGCCATGCGCCCCCACAAGACCATCGGTGCCCTGCGCGAGGCGATGATGGCGCGCATCGCGAAAGACCCCGATTTTGCCACCTTCCGCGAGACGATCAGCTAGACGCGGCCAATGGCTGGACGCGGCGGGCGCGCATCTGGCGGACCATCGAGATCGTGTAGATCACCAGCGCCCCCCAGATCATCGGAAAGGCGATCATCCGCGCCTGCCCGAAAGGTTCGTCAAAGATAAAGACCGCCACCAGAAAGATCATCGTGGGCGCCACATACTGCAGCACGCCTATGGTGGTCAGACGCAGACGCTTGGCCCCATTGGCATAGAGAATCAGCGGCACCGCCGTAACCACCCCACAGCCGAGCAGCAGCCAGGTGTCGTAACTGCCGGTGGTCATGAAATGGCTTTGCCCCGTGGCCCCCAGATAGATCACATATATTAACGCCGGGCCCAGCAACAAAAGCACTTCGAGCAGGAAACCCTGATTGGGGCCGATGGGCAGCTGTTTCTTGGCCAGCGCGTAAAAGCCCCAGCTGACGGTGATCCCGACTGCGGCCCAGGGCACGGAGCCAAGCGAGGCGGCCAGCACCACGACCGCGCCAAGCGCCAGAGCGACCGCGGCCAGTTGCAACCTGTCCAGCTTTTCACCCAGCAGCAAGGCGCCCAGCGCCACGCTGAACAACGGGTTGATGTAGTACCCCAGCGCCGCATCCAGCGCGCGGTTTTCGGCGATGGCCCAGACATAGATGCCCCAGTTGACCGTGATCAGCGCGGCGGTGACGCAGCCCATCGCCAATGTGCGCGGGCTGCGCAGTGCCGTGCGGATGTCTGCGGTACGCCCCAGCATGATCAGCAAGGCGGCTGCGATCGGCACCGCCCAGATGATCCGGTGCGCCACCACTTCGGCGGCAGGAATATGGCTGACCATCTTGAGGTAGAGCGGCAGAAAGCCCCAGAGGATGTAGGCCCCTAGGGCAAAGCCCAGTCCCTGCGGTGTGTCGCCACTCGGGGCCAGTACGTTCGGGGCGGGGGGTGTGCGCATCGGGTCTGTCCTGCTGGTTCGCCCGATGCGTAGCACTGCGGTGCGCGGGGCACCAGAGCATCAGACTTTAGCGCGCGCCCCGGTCGGGTCATAGAAAGGTTTCAGCGAGGCTTCTGCTGCGTACCGGCGTCCGGCGACGTCGATCTGGTAGGACGAGGCCAGCACATCCGCCACGCTTTCGCCTTCGCAGGGAACGTACCCCATGCCCATCGCCGCGCCAAAGTGGTGACCGTACCCCCCCGAACTGAGGTAGCCCACGATCTTGCCGTCGCGCAGCACCGGCTCGTTATGGTAGAGCAGCGGCTCTGGATCAGTCAGGCGAAACTGCACCAGACGACGCATGAGCCCTGTCTCCTTTTTGCGGAGCACCGCGTCGCGCCCGATGAAGGCGGGTTTGTCCAGCTTGACGGCAAAGCCCAGACCCGCCTCCAGCACGTGATCCTCGGCGGTGATGTCGTGACCGAAATGGCGGAACCCTTTTTCGATACGGCAGGTGTCCATCATGTGCATCCCGCACAGTTTGGCCCCGAGCTGCTGTCCGGCGGCATGCAGCACCTCGAACACATGAGCTGCCATGTCGGCGCTGATATAGACCTCCCAGCCCAGTTCGCCCACATATGTCACGCGGTGCACGCGGGCCAGAGCCATGCCGATCTCGATCTCTTGTGCCGTACCGAAGGGGTTGGTTTCGTTGCCGAAATCTGCGGGCGAGACCATCTGTAGCAGCTTGCGCGCGTTCGGCCCCATTACGGCAAGCACCGCCTCGCCCGCCGTCACGTCGGTCAGGATCACGTTGTGATCGCCCTTGTTGCGCATCATCCATGTCTGGTCGGCGAGACGCGTGGCGGCGGGGGTGACGACCAGATAGGCAGTCTCGCTCAGGCGGGTGACGGTCACGTCCGCCTCGATTCCGCCTTGCGGGTTCAGGAACTGGGTATAGACGATGCGGCCAACGGGCACATCGTATTGGCCGCCGCCGATGTGGTTGAGGAAAGCGCAGGCGTCCGGCCCTTCGACGCGGATCTTGCCGAAGGACGACATGTCGTAGATTCCGACATTCTCGCGCACGGCGCGGTGTTCGGTGGCTACGTTTTCGAAGAACGCCTGACGTTTCCAGCTATAACTATACGCTGGCGTCTGGTCCGGGTTGGCGAACCAGTTGGCACGTTCCCATCCCGCCAGCTCGCCCATCACCGCGCCCTGTTCCAGCAGGTGGTGGTGAAACGGCGTGCGGCGAATGCCGCGTGCGGTGGCCTTTTGCCGATAGGGGAAATGATCGGCATAAAGCAGGCCAAGCGTCTCGGACGCGCGGGCGGCGAGGTAGGTCTTGTTGCCCTGAAAAGGCTGCATCCGCGCGATATCGACATCGCCAAGGTCGAAGGGTTTCTGGCCTGCGTCCATCCACTGCGCCAGCGCCATGCCTGCCCCGCCCGCCGACTGGATACCAATCGAGTTGAAGCCCGCCGCGACCCAGACGTTGTCCATCTCTGGCGCGAGGCCGAGGTGATAGGCATCATCGGGTGTGAAGCTTTCGGGGCCGTTGAAGAACGTATGGATGCCCGCTTCAGCCAGCATCGGCATCCGGTTGACCGCAGCCTCCAGTATCGGCTCGAAGTGGTCGAAATCCTCGGGCAGCTGGTCGAACTCGAAGTCGGGGGGGATGCCGCCCGTCGCCCATGGCTTGCTGACAGGTTCGAACGCGCCGAGCAGGATCTTGCCCGCGTCTTCCTTGTAATAGGCGCATTCGTCCGGCACCCGCAACACTGGCATTGGCGTGAGGCCGGGGATCGCTTCCGAGACGATATAGAAGTGCTCGCAGGCTTGCAGCGGCACGTTGACGCCCATCATCCGCCCGACCTGATGACCCCACATGCCCGCACAGTTCACCACCGTATCGCAGGCGATGTGACCGCTGGTGCCATCCTCGCCCTGCCAGTCAACACCGGTGACACGACGACCCGCGCGGGTGATCGCGGTGACGGCAGCGCGTTCCTGAATGCGCGCGCCGCGCTGCCGCGCCCCCTTGGCCAGCGCAAGCGCGATATTGGCCGGATCGCCCTGCCCGTCGAGCGGCAGATAGACGCCCCCCGTCACACCGTCGATGTTCAGGTGTTCGTATTTCGCCTTGATCTCGGAGGGGCTGATCTCTTCGACCGCAACGCCGAATGCGCGGGCCATTGCGGCCTGACGTTGCAGCTCTTCCAGACGCTCGTCCGTCAGGGCGGCGGTGATCGAACCGACGCGTTTGAACCCCGTGGCGACGCCTGTCTCGGCTTCTAGATTGCCATAGAGCTCTTGCGAGTATTTGGCCAACCTGGTCATGTTGGCACTGGCGCGCAGTTGCGCGATCAGGCCGGCGGCGTGCCAGGTGGTGCCGGAGGTAAGCTGCTTGCGCTCCAGCAGGACGACGTCGGTCCAGCCCAGTTGCGTGAGGTGATAGGCGACCGAGCAGCCGATGACCCCGCCGCCGATGATGATTGTGCGGGCACTATCTGGAAGGTCAGGCATCTTGGGTCTCCATTCAGGGTGGGCGGTTAAACGGGGGCCAGCCCCCGAACCCCCGGGATATTTGGGGCCAAAAGAAATCAGGGACGTGCAAGCCTGTGACCTGCCGCGATCAGGCGGCGGGCGATTTCGGCGATATGGGCGGGGCCGACTTCGCAGCAGCCGCCGACGATGGTGGCACCTGCATCGACCCAGGCCATGACGTGGTCGGCGTAGAGCGGCGGGGTAAGGTCGTGGCGCGATTGCAGGTCTGCGACGGTGGGGCGGGTTTGCAGGAATTCCCTGGTGATGCGCTGGAAGCCGTTGGCATAGGCACCATACGGTAGCGTACCTTTTGAGAGGATCGCGAGGGCGGCCGGGATCGCCTCGGGGGCGGAGCAGTTGATGAGGATTGCTGTGGCGTGCTCTTCGGCGATTGGCAGGATGTCTTTCAGCGGCTCGCCCGAGCGCAGTCTGGAGCCGTCGCGGTCGTCCACGGTCAGGGCCAGCCAGACGGGTTTGCCAGTCGGGCAGGCACCCGCCAGCACACTGCGCGCATGGTCGAGCGAGGCGACGGTTTCGCAGATCAGCAGATCGCATGTGGGGGCGAGCAGCCCCGCGACTTCGGCATAGAGGGGAACGGCGGTCTGTGCATCGGGGTGCAGATCGGGCCGGTACGAGGCGATAAGCGGGCCGATGGCCCCCGCGATACACGGCGCGCCGCTGTCGCGGGCTTCGGTCAGGGCGCGGGCCATCAGGCTGCCGAAGGCATCTTCCATGCCGGTGCCTGCGAGCCTGTCGTGGTGGATCGCATAGGTGTTCGTGGTTGCGACCATTGCCCCTGCGGACCTGAAATCGCGATGAATTTCCGCCACCAATCCGGGATGGTCGATCATCACTTGTGTGGACCACAAAGGTGTCGGCGTGTCGCCCGCGCGGTGGATCAGTTCCTGACCCATGCCGCCGTCGAGGAGGATTATTTCTGTCATCGTATCGGTCATGTCCCTGATAGAATCCCCTGCGCTTTGACATTCATGGGATCAGGCCCGCAAGCGGATGTTGTCGGGGTCCCACAGGGGCTGTTCCGGTTGCACCACGGCGCGGCATTTCGTGCCGAAGATCTCGACATGCAGTTCGGTGCCAGCCACGGCCAGATCAGCGCGCACCATGCCCAGCGCGATCGACGCATTGACGCGGAAGCCCCAATCGCCGCTGGTGGTTTCGCCGACGACCACGCCGTTATGCCAGAGCGTCGACATATAGGGCGCGTCGGCGTCGCCTGCGTCGACGATCAGCGTGACGAAGCGTTTCGCGACGCCCCGTTGCCGCTCGTTCATCAGCGCCTGTTTGCCGGGGAAGTCCTGCGGTTTGTCCAGTTTGACGAAGCGGTCGAGGCCGCCTTCGAACAGGGTATAGTCTGTGCTGAGGTCGCCCTTCCACGTGCGGTAGCCTTTTTCGATGCGCAGCGCGTTCAGCGCGTACATTCCGAAAGGTCTCGCGCCTGCGCCGGTCACGGCGGCGTAGAGTGCGGCGATATCCGCGTTGGCCGCGTGGATTTCCCAGCCGAGTTCGCCTGCGAAGGAGACCCGCGCGAGGGCGCAGTCGATGCCCGCCACCCTGGCTGGTTGATGCGTGAGCCAAGGGGCGGCTAGGTCTGCCTGCGTGTCCAGACGTTCAAACAGCGCGCGGCTGTTGGGCCCGGTGACGATCAGCGTTCCGTACTCTGTCGTATGGTCAGTGAGTGACAGCGCTACGGGAAGCCCCTCGCGCAGCACGTCGCGGTCGTGCCACTGGGCGGTCGCCGCGGTGATCAGGGTGAACGCATCCTGGGCGTGCCGCAGGATCGACATTTCGGTCAGGATGCGGCCCCGGCTGTCGGGGAAATAGCCGAGGTTCATGCGCCCGACCTTGGGCAGGCCGCCAGCAATCTTGCCGCGCAGGTATTCGGCGGCACCTGCGCCCGAAAGGTCGAAGCGCGAGAACCCCGGCAGGTCCAGCACACCGACGTCGTCGCGCACCGCCTCGACTTCTTCGCGCACGCGCACAGACCATGGGCCTGCGCGCTCCCATGTCTGGGTCGCCGCCTCGCTCAGGTCGTCGCCGGGTTTGGCGAACCAGTTGGCGCGTTCCCAGCCGTTGTAGGCGCCCATGACGCCGCCCTTTGCCAACACCAGATCATGCGCGGGCGACAGTTTGCGATCGCGTCCTGCAGGCCAGGAATGACGCGGGAAGTGCATCGCGTATTCGTGGCCATAGGTCTCCGTCGCCTTATGATTGCAATAGTCCTGATCGGTATAGTCGGTATAGCGGCGCGGATCGCAGGACCACATATCCCATTCGGTCTGACCTTCGGTGACCCATTCGGCCAGCACCTTGCCCGCGCCGCCGCCTTGGGTAATGCCAAAGGTGAACACGCAGGCTTCGAAAGCGTTGGGCACGCCGGGCATCGGACCCAGCAGCGGCAGACCGTCGGGCGCATAGGGGATGGGTCCGTTGATCACGCGGCCGACACCGGCGGTGCCGAGGATCGGTACGCGGGCCATCGCATCCTCGATATACCATTCCAGCCGTTCCAGATCGTCGGGATAGAGCTGAAAGCTGAAGTCCTCCGGCATCGGATCGTCGGGTGTTATCCAATGCGCACGGCAGTTCCGCTCGTAGGGGCCAAGGTTCAGCCCGTTCTTGTCCTGCCGCAGGTAGTACGAGCTGTCGACATCGCGCAGCAGCGGCACCTTGCGGCCGTTTTCGCGGGTCCAGTCGGCGAGGGCCGGGATTTCCTCGGTCAGGAAATACTGATGGCTCATCACGGTCATCGGCACGGTTCGCCCGCCGAAAGGTTTGAACCATTCGCCAACGCGCTGCGCATAATATCCGGCGGCGTTCACCACCTTTTCGCAGCGGATGTTGCCCTTGTCGGTGTGGACGATCCATTCGCCACCTTCGCGGCTGATACCGGTGGCGGGACAGAAGCGTTCGATGCGGGCGCCCATGCTGCGCGCGCCCTTGGCCAGCGCCTGTGTCAGTTGCGCGGGGTCGATGTCGCCGTCGTCAGGGTCCCACAGGGCACCCGCAAGATCGTGAACCTCGATGAACGGATAGCGGTCCTTGATGTCGCTGACGGCCATCATCTCGAGGTCGAGACCCTGATAGCGGCCCATCGCACGGGCGCGCTCGAACTCCTGCATCCGTTCGCGGGAATGGCCCAGCCGCACCGATCCGGTGACGTGGTAGTTCATCGGGTAATCCACCGCCTCGGCAAGTCCGGCATAGAGGCCGAGCGAATAGCGCTGCATGTTCATCACCGCCCAGGAGGTGCTGAAGCTGGGGCAGTTGCCCGCCGCGTGCCAGGTGCTGCCTGCGGTCAACTCGTTCTTTTCCAGCAGGACGCAATCGGTCCAACCCGCCTTGGCCAGATGGTAGAGCGCCGAGGTGCCGACGACACCGCCGCCGATGATGACCACACGGGCCGTGGTGGGAAAGGTGCTCATGCGTCGCGGTCCTCATGTGCGGGGATACGGGAATGATCGCCGCTGGCTTCGGTGAAGAGGTGGCATGTCAGGCGTCTAGAGGCCGCAAGCATACCGGACGCGCGCCCGAAGTTGACCTCGTCACGGTTTTGCCCGTCTGGAAATGCGCGGCCCATCACATCACCCTCAATACACAGGGGGCGCGATGACCCAGATCGCCACGGCGGGCGTATCATGGGGGTTGATCCAGCGGAAAGGCTCGCCGCGAATGCGGAAACTATCGCCGGGCTGGATAGTGTAGCGGATGCCTGCAATCTCCAGTTCAAGCGTGCCCGAGACCAGATAGCCGACTTCCTGCGTCGGGCGCGTGACCGGGTCGGCAATCTGGGAATGCGGTGCAAAGGTGGAATGCACCATCTCGAAGTCGTCAGTCAGATCGGGCGACAGCAGTTCCTCGACCAGTCCGGCGATGGGCGTCCCGATGGGACGGCGCGCGTTCTTGCGCACGATATAGCCTGCCTCGTCCGCAGGTGCGGCGGCATAGCGAAACAGCATCGACACCGACACGCCCAGGTGCGCCGCGATATGGCGCAGATCGGTGATCGACGGCTCGGAGAGATCACGCTCGACCTGGCTGAGCCAACCGACGGAGCGGCCCAGCGCGTCCGCCATGTCCTGCAAGGTGATCCCCCGCGCCTTGCGCAGCGCACGCAGATCCGCGCCCAGCGTTTTGGCCGTATCGGGATTGGATTGCAGCATCTGCGACTCGCGGTGAAAAATGACTTGATAATTTCACGGTGCGGCGGCGCCCGTGAAAAATCAAGAGATTATTTCACCGCGCGTCGATCAGCGGCTGAAAATGCCCGCCAGAATACGTTCCAACGCCTCGGCGTCGCCTTGGGTGAACGCATCGGGCTGGTCGCTGTCGATGTCGAAGACCGCGATCAGATCGCCATTACGGTCATGCACCGGCAAGACCAGTTCCGACCGTGTGCTGCTGGCGCAGGCGATGTGGTCGGCAAAGGCCTCGACGTCAGGCACCAGCTGCACCTGTCCGGTGCGCGCCGCAGCGCCGCAAACCCCGCGCGAAAACGGGATCTGCAGACAGCCGTGCCCGCCCTGATAGGGGCCGATCTTCAACATTTCGGGCGCGGTGACCCGGTAGAACCCGGTCCAGTCGAACCTGTCGTCGGAATGATGCACCTCGCAGGCAACCGTCGCCATCAGGGCGACGGCATCATCCTCGCCCTCGGTCAGCGATTGCAGCGTCTGCGCGAGCGTCTGGTAGTTGACCATCATATACGTTCGATCGCGATGGCGGTGCCTTCGCCGCCGCCGATGCAGATGGCGGCCACGCCCCGCTTGAGGTTGCGTTTTTCCAGTGCGTTCAGCAGCGTCACGATAATCCGCGCGCCCGATGCACCGATGGGGTGGCCCAGCGCACAGGCACCGCCGTTGACGTTCACGATGTCATGGCTCAGCCCCATTTCGTGCATGAAGGCCAGCGGCACCACGGCAAAGGCCTCGTTGACCTCCCACAGATCCACGTCGTCCTTGGTCCAGCCGATCCGCGCCAGCAGCTTTTGCGCGGCAGGCACGGGGGCCGTGGTGAACAGGCCCGGTTCCTGCGCATGGCTGGCGTGGCCCAGGATGCGCGCACGCATGGTCAGACCACGCGCTTTGGCCGCCTCGGCAGAGCTGAGGACAAGAGCCGCCGCCCCATCCGAGATCGACGAGGAATTGGCCGCAGTGACGGTGCCGCCCTCGCGGAACGCGGGCTTAAGCTGCGGGATCTTGTCGGGGCGGGCGTTGGCGGGCTGTTCGTCCGCGCTGACCGTGACCGAGCCCTTGCGGGATTTGACGTCGACCGAGGCGATTTCATCAGCAAAGGCACCGCTTTCCTGTGCCTCAAGCGCGCGGCTGAGCGAGGCCAACGCATAATCGTCCTGCTTTTCGCGGGTGAACTGGAACGCCTCGGCGCAGTCTTCGGCAAAGGTGCCCATCAGGCGCCCCTTGTCATAGGCGTCTTCAAGCCCGTCGAGGAACATGTGGTCAATGACCTGACCATGCCCCAAGCGCGCACCCTCGCGCATCTTGGGCAGGAGGTACGGGGCCTGTGTCATGCTTTCCATGCCGCCCGCGATCATCAGGTCGGTGTGACCCAGCGCGATCTGGTCGAAGGCGATCATCGCCGCCTTCATGCCCGAACCGCACATCTTGTTCAGCGTTGTCGCAGGCACCTCCTTGCCCAGTCCCGCAGCGAAACCGGCCTGACGCGCCGGAGCCTGCCCCTGGCCTGCGGGCAACACGCAGCCCATCAGCACCTCGTCCACCGTGTCTGTGCCGGCCCCTGCCAGCGCTGCGCGGATCGCGGCACCGCCCAGTTCGGCGGCTGTCAAACCGGAAAGAGCGCCCTGAAAGCTGCCCATAGGTGTGCGCGATGCACCGGAAATGATCACTTCGGTCATGGTTCACCTTCTGAATGTTCTGCCCGTGGTCACGGGTTGGTAAGTTTTGCGACCTAAGCATGATCGCGAGCGAATGACGTGAGGGATATTATGGAACTCTCCAGCAAAACAGAAGAGCGGGTGCGCATAGTGACGGTGCGTGACGCGCGGATAGATGCCGCCGTCGCGATCGAGTTCAAGGACGCGATGCGCACGGAGACCGCAGATGGCCCCGATCTGGTGCTGCTGGACCTGTCAGCGGTGGAATTCATCGATTCCAGCGGACTGGGCGCGATCGTCGCCGCGATGAAACACCTTGCCCCGCCGCGCAAGCTGGCGCTGGCCGGGCTGACCCCCACTGTGGACAAGGTGTTCAAGCTGACACGGATGGATTCGGTCTTCAGCCTTTACGCCACGCTCGACGACGCGCGCCGCGCACTCGCGGTCTGACGTGGACATGATGCAAGGCAGCCCGGTCCAAAGGGTGCACAACGCCTTGCCACCCGTCCAGATCACCGTGCAAAGCGGGCCGCAGGCGGCACGACAGGTGCTTGAGCAACTGAAACGGACGCTGTCCCCCCTGCCCCTTGCGTCCGAAGACCTGAGCGCGGTGGATCTGGTTCTGGCCGAAGCGGTCAACAACATCAGCGAACATGCCTATGGCAACGGTGCGCGCCGGGGCCCCATCGAGGTCATCTGTCGGCAACATCGCGACGGCCTGCATTTCACCATCACCGACCAGGGGGCACCCATGCCCGATGGCCGTGCCCCGCCGGGGCTGGCCGTGGACGTGAATGTCGATTTGTCGGACATGCCAGAGGGTGGTTTTGGCTGGTTCCTGATCCGGGATCTGGCGCGGGACGTCACCTATCTTCGCGAGGGGGCGACAAACAAGCTGTCGCTGCGCATGGCGGTTGCGCTGCGCTGAACGCGAAGCGAGGGACATGCGCCATCCTGTCAGGAAAAAGGCGACTGTTGAACCAAACCCCAAAAGGGCCTGAATAGCTCCACATTCCCGCCTTGATCCGCAGGCAATACTGTCCTTGTAGCTGCATATAGCTTCCCTCGGTGTCGTGTGTAACAGCCCCCACCCAGTGCACGGCACCGAGGATCTTATTTCTCCCGCATCACCGCGACTTGGCCTTTGGCCTTTGCCCCGTTAGGTATCAGTTGTCTGACAACCAAGGGAGCAACCATGCGCGACTTTCATTTTCCGGGCCGCTCGCCCGTTCTGGCCACAAACGGAATGTGCGCGACATCGCACCCTCTGGCAGCCGCCACCGCCATCGACATCCTGAAACGCGGCGGCAACGCAATGGACGCGGCCATCGCGGGCGCCGTCCTGCTGGGCATCTGCGAGCCGCAGATGACAGGGATCGGCGGCGATTGCTTTGTGCTGTGGTCGATGCCGGGCGAGACCAAGGTCCACGCCCTGAACGGATCGGGCCGCGCCCCCGCCGCGCTGAACGCCGCAATGCTTCGCGAGGCGGGCCATGACACCGTTCCGCTGGGCAGCCCGCATGCAGTAACCATTCCGGGTGCCGTGGATGCGTTCTGCACCCTGTCGGACCGCGTGGGCAAACTGGGCCTTGATGCATTGCTGGCCCCCACGATCCACTATGCCGAAACCGGCGTCCCCGTGGCCCCCCGCGTTGCGTCGGACTGGAATGATTCCGCTGACGTGCTGCAGGGATCGGCGCGCCAGACCTATATGGTCAACGGCACCGTACCCAAGGTCGGCGATGTCTTCCGCGCCCCCGGTCAGGCCGAGGTGCTGCGCCGCATCGCCAAGGATGGCCGCGACGCGTTCTACAAGGGCGAGGTCGCGGACGACATGATCGCCACGCTGACCGGCATGGGCGGCGCGCATACGGCACAGGATTTCGCGGATGCCGCGTGCACCGACACGTCGCCCATTGCCGGATCTTACAAGGACATCGAGGTCGTCGAGCATCCGCCGAACGGACAGGGTGCCGTGGCGCTGTTGCTGCTGAACATCCTCAAGCATTTCGACATCGCGTCGATGGACCCCTTCGGCGCAGAGCGCGCGCATATCGAGGCCGAGGCCACCAAGCTGGCCTATGATGCACGCAACCGGTTTCTGGCCGACCCTGACCACATGACCCGGCTGGACCACCTGCTGTCGGACGACACCGCCGCCAAACTGGCCGCCCTGATCGACCCCAAGCGCGCGATGCCAAGTGCCACGACCATTTCCGAAGCTGTCCACAAGGACACGATCTATATCACCGTTGTCGATGGCGACGGCATGATGGTGTCACTGATCTATTCGATCTTTCACGGCTTCGGCTCGGGCATCGCATCGGACAAGTTCGGCATCCTGTTGCAGAACCGAGGGGCCGGTTTCTCGCTGAGCGAAGGGCACCCGAACGAGTTGAAGGGCGGCACGCGCCCGATGCACACGATCATTCCGGGCATCATCCGGTCGAACGGCAAGCCGATCATGCCGTTTGGGGTGATGGGCGGTCAGTACCAGCCCGCCGGGCATGCGCGCTTTGCGACCAACCTGACCGATTTCGGCATGGACCCGCAGTCGGCCATCGACGCACCGCGCTGCTTTGCCGAAAAGGGCGTGCTGCAGATCGAACGCGGCTATTCCGACGCCGTGCGACAGAAGCTGACCGACATGGGGCACAAGGTGGAAATCTCGGACGGTGCTCTGGGCGGGGCGCAGGCCATCCGCCTGCACGACAGCGGTGTGCTGGAAGGCGCAAGCGACCCGCGCAAGGACGGCTGCGCGCTAGGGTACTGAAATCAAGGGGTGCGCGGTTTGGTCCGCGCGCCCCTATCGCCTCAGTTCAGCTGGAAATGCAGGGGATAGGCGCCGTCCTGAAACGGACCGAAGAGATCAGGGATGTCGGGGTGATCCACCGGCTCGCCCGAATAGTCGGCCACCAGGTTCTGCTCGGACACATAAGCCACGTAATAGCTTTGGTCGTTCTCGGCGAGCAGGTGATAGAACGGCTGTTCTTTGCGCGGGCGGCTGTCTTCGGGGATCGCCTCGTACCACTCGTCGGTATTGGAAAACTGTGGGTCCACGTCAAAAACCACGCCGCGGAACGGGTGTTTCTTGTGACGGACAACCTGCCCAAGGTGATATTTCGCACGCAATCTCAACATAAGTTCCAGCCCCTATCGGGGGAATGTAGCCTTTTCAAGCAGGTTTTGTCCATGAAACAGCTTAGTACGGCTCGGAAACAATCATTGGCGTTTGCGCACACGTGGCGCAACTGCATCAGGGCGCAAAGCGCCGCCCATGCACGCAAAGATGATTTCCTCGGGCGACGAAATTTGCTAGTGTAGCTGCAAAACAATCCGCCCGCTAAATGTGGTGGAATCTTGAGGCAGAGTAACAAAATGAGCAGAACTTTACGAGCAATGATCGTGCTGCTGGTGTTGGCTTCGTGCGGGGGCGGGCAATCGACCGCGCCCAGCAAGCTGGACGACGCCTGTGCCATCGTGCAGCAGCGTCCTGAATATCTGCGCGCCTTCCGCGCCACTGAACGCCGGTGGGGCGTGCCGGTACATGTGCAGATGGCCACCATTCACCAGGAAAGCAAATTCGTCTCGAACGCGCGCACGCCCTTCCGCTATGCGGCGGGGGTGCTGCCGATGGGCCGTCAAAGCAGCGCCTATGGCTATGCGCAGGCCCTTGATGCGACCTGGGAAGAGTATCAGCGTGAAACCGGCAGCTACCGCGCGCGCCGCGACCGGATCAAGGACGCGACGGACTTCATGGGGTGGTACATGACCACCACCAACCGCCGGAACAGCATCGCGCTGACTGATGCGCGCAACCAGTATCTTGCCTATCACGAGGGGCACACCGGGTACGCGCGCGGCAGCTACAACAGCAAGACGTGGCTGGTGCAGGTCGCGGGCAAGGTCGATGCCCGCTCCAACATGTATGCCACGCAACTGGCCCGGTGCCGCCGCTGAGCGGCCTCGGGATGCTCCGGGCCTAGCGGCCCGGTGCCCGCCCCGGACTGCCGGTGTCGAACATGCTGTTGGCCAGCGTGCCACCGACCTTGAGGTCACCCAGAACCACGGTCGTGCTGGACCCGCCGCTATCGTTGATCACCCATTGGCGCAACTGCACCGGGTTGCCGGTGAATTTCAGTTGAATGTTACCATAATCCGGGTTGTCGGGGTCCTGCGCCGTCACCGTCGTGGCCGTGCCGTCATAGGTGTGGCCGGTGACCATACGCGCCCGCCCCAGATCGACGTTGTTGGCCAGAATGATCGACAGCGGCGTTCTCGACAGTGGATAGCTTTCGGGCGGGGCGTTCGATTTCGAATCGTAGATGACCACGGCACCGGCACCTGCCACCACCAGCGCGGTGTCGGGGGCGTTGTATTCGAACCGCACGCGGCCCGGACGCTTGATGAAGATCTCGCCGGTGCTGATCGACCCGTCGTCGTTGATCTGGGTGAAATCGCCCTGCGCCGTGCGCAGCGTGTTCAGGTACTGCGAAATCTCGTTCAGCGACAGTTTGTCCGCCGCAGCGGAACTGGCAACGCTCAGCGCGATGGCGCAGGCGGGCAGAAAGGTTTTCAAGCTCAGCATGATGATTTGCCTCGTTTTTACAGGTGTTTCTTGCTGACAGATATAGGGGCGCGCGCGGTGATATGCGATATCAAGCCGCGCAAAACCACTATCAACGGGCAAAACCACGCCGCAGCATGGCTCATAGACCGCTATTCTGTGAAAACGCATAGGCCGGTCTGGCCCCCTTTCGTTGACATTGAAAGGGAGCCGAATGGCAGGGCGCGTTATTGCTCGGGCACCAGAATTTCGCGTTTGCCAACGTGGTTGGCCGCGCTGACCACGCCTTGGTCTTCCATCTGCTCGACCAGTCGCGCGGCCTTGTTATAGCCGATGGCCAGCTTGCGCTGGATATAGCTGGTTGAACACTTGCGATCCTTGATCACGATCGCGACGGCAGTGTCATAAAGCGCGTCTTCGCCATCGGTGTTGCCACCCAAGCCCAGCACCGCGTCGATGTTGCTTTCCTTGTCCTCGTCGGGTCCTTCGACCACGCCACTGACATAGTCAGGCGCGCCGTAAGCCTTGAGGTGGTTGACGATCTCCTCGACCTCTTCATCGCTGACGAATGGACCGTGGCAGCGGGTGATCTTGGCGCCGCCCGCCATGTAGAGCATGTCGCCCATGCCCAGAAGTTGTTCGGCCCCCATCTCACCCAGGATCGTGCGGCTGTCGATCTTCGACGTCACCTGGAACGAAATCCGCGTGGGGAAGTTCGCCTTGATCGTGCCGGTGATCACGTCGACCGAGGGCCGCTGCGTCGCCATGATCAGGTGGATGCCGGAGGCACGTGCCATCTGCGCCAAACGCTGGATGCAGGCCTCGATCTCTTTGCCGGCAACCATCATCAGATCGGCCATCTCGTCGACGACGACCACGATATAGGGCAGTGCGACGGGCTGGAATTCTTCGGTCTCGAACATCGGCTCGCCGGTGTCGTCATCAAACCCGGTTTGAACCGTGCGACTGAACATCTCGCCTTTGGCCAATGCCTCGCGCACGCGGCCATTGTAGCCTTCGATGTTGCGCACGCCCATCTTGGACATCTTGCGATAGCGTTCCTCCATCTCGCCCACGGTCCATTTTAGCGCGACAACGGCCTTTTTCGGGTCAGTCACGACGGGGGACAAAAGGTGCGGGATACCGTCATAAACGCTAAGTTCCAGCATCTTGGGGTCGATCATGATCAGACGGCATTCCTGCGGCGTCAGCTTGTAGAGCAGCGACAGGATCATCGTGTTGATCGCCACCGACTTGCCCGAACCGGTCGTACCGGCAATCAGCAGGTGGGGCATCTTGGCCAGGTTCGCGACAACACTGTCGCCGCCGATATCCTTGCCCAGCGCCAGCGGCAGGCGCATGTTGCTGTCGCCGAAATCGCGGCTGGCGAGGATCTCGCGCAGGACCACCTTTTCGCGGTGCTCGTTGGGCAATTCAATCCCGATCACCGAGCGACCCGGCACGGTGGACACACGCGCCGAAAGCGCTGCCATCGAACGCGCGATGTCATCCGCCAGACCGATCACGCGGCTGGCTTTCAGACCCGGCGCAGGTTCCAACTCGTACATCGTGACCACAGGGCCGGGGCGCACGCTGACGATCTCGCCTTTGACGCCATAGTCGTCCAGCACGCTTTCCAGCATCCGCGCGTTCTCTTCCAGCGCTTCGTCCGACAGGTGCAGACGCTGAACGGTCTCGGGGCTTTCCAGCAGGTTCAGCGGCGGCAGTTCAAACCCCGGATGGGTGTCTTCGAAAGACAGGGCGGGCTGCGCCTCGGCGCGGGCCTGTCTGCTGGGCTGGACCACCTTGCGCGCGGGCTGCTGAACGACCTTGCGCGGCTCGGCAATGGGGATGGTCGGCGCGGGGGACTGCGGCTGTTCCAGCGACAGCGCGTCCATGCCCTCGTCCTCATCCTCGATCAGCTGATCGGCATAGGCTTCGGGCTCTGCGTAAGGCTCGGCATAAGGCTCTGGTCGTGACAGCGGCGCGGGCTCGGGCCTGCGCACAGGCGCTGCAACCGGCTGCGAGAAATAGTCGGGCGCGGTGCGCGATGCAGTCAGGCGCGGCTCTGCCCGCAGCGACGCGGCAGGTGCTGCGGCAGCCGTCAACGGGGGTTCCGCAGGCAGTTCAGCCGTGCGCGTGGTGTTCAGGATCAGCGGCTGCGGCCCACGGCCACGCCCCCCGGTCAGCGGCTTGGTCGCATCGGCCTGCAACACGGGCACCTGGCGCACACGGCTCTTGATCACATCCGCGATCTTGGCCCTGATGCGATCGTCTCCGGGGCCTTCGCCCACATCGACCATGCTGTAGTGTTCCACCAGTTCGGGCTCGGGCATCTCTGTCTCATGCTGCACGTCCGGGCGCTTCACCAGCCCTGGCATCCGTGCCAACAAGCCGCTTTTGGGCGGCGCTTCGGCCTGGAACATGCCGCGCGTCAGTTGCGGCTCGGCTGGCGGGGCATAGGCATGGGCGTCATAGGCCGCATATTCCTCGGCTTGCGCGCGCCTCATCGCCCGGCGCTCGGCCGTCTTCGCCTGGAGCGTGCGCGCACCGTGCACGGCCCCCGTGGCCCCGCGGCCCAGCAGCGTCATCATCCACGCATAGACCATGATCAGCCCGATCATCATGAAACGCCCGATCCGCTTCAGCTCGGGGCCCGTGAACCCCAGCACGAAGGCCGACAGCACCACGATGCCGACACCCATCAGGAACGACATCGTCTTGACCGCAAAGGCAGAGCCCAGCGGCAGGATGGTCAGGATCGCCCCCATCACCGTGTCGCCGAACAGCCCGCCCAGCCCGAAGGAATGCGTGCGCAACCATTCTGCATCGGGCTCCAGCGTCGCGGCATAGATCGCGCCACAGGCCACCACGATCGGGGCAAAGATCAACCGGCCCACGGCCCGCTCGTCGCCCGCGTGCAGCGCAAAGCGCGCGCCCCAGACCAAAAGCACGGCGGCAATACCCCAGGCACCCCAGCCCGCAATCATGAACAGCGGTGCGGCAATCGACGCACCCGTGCGCCCCAGCCAGTTCTGCACCGGCGCATCGGTCGAGACCATCCAGTTGGGATCATCCGGCGTATACGATCCGATCATCGCCGCAGCCATCAGTCCGGCAATCAGCAGGGCAATGCCGATCAGCTCCTTGCCCCGTTTCTCGATAGCCTCGGCCATGTTGGTGTCCAACAGTGGATCGCGCCCGCGTGTCTGATATGCCATTGCTTTGGGTCCCTCGTTATTGCACGCCGTAAAGATGGTCGCGGATCGCCGTAAGGCCCCGCTCCACATCCGGCTTTGGGGCCACCATGGCGACCCGAATATATCCTTGTCCGGGGTTGACCCCCTCGGCGTCCTTCTGGCTGAGATAGGCCCCCGGCAACACGCGGACACCCGTCGCCTGCCACAGGCTCAGCGCTGCGGCCTCGCCGTCGTCGACCGGCAACCACAGGAAGAACCCGGCCTGCGGGGAAACATAGCCTGCGACATTGCCCAGAATACGGTCCGCCAGATCGTATTTTTCGCGGTAAAGCGCGCGGTTTTCGTCGACATGCGCCTCGTCGGCCCAGACCGACGCTGCCGCCGCCTGCAACGGCAAGGGAAGGGGCGCGCCCGTATACATGCGCAACTGCCGCATCCGCGCGATGCTGTCCGGCCCGCCGGTGACGAAACCCGACCGCAGCCCCGGCAGGTTCGACCGTTTCGACAGGGAATGAAACGCCACGACCCGCTCAGGGTCGGCACCCACATCCCGCGCAACCTGCAAGACGCCCACGGGCGGCACGTCGCGGTAAATCTCGGAATAGCATTCATCGGCGAAGATCTGGAAATCGTGCTTTTCCGCCAGCGCGATCAGATCCGCCCAATAGGCATGGCCAGCAACCGCCCCCTGCGGGTTCGCAGGCGAACAGATGTAGCAGGCAACCGTCCGGTCCAGCACATCCGCAGCCAGGGACGCATAGTCAGGCAGATGTCCCGTGGCCTCGGTCGCGTTCACGAACACAGGCTCGGCCCCGACGGATGTCGCCGCCAGCATATAGACCTGATAGAATGGGTTCGGCATCAGCACCGCAGGCCGCTGCCCGTTCTTCTGCTCGGGGCAAAGCGCCATCGCAACGTTATACAACCCCTCGCGGGTGCCATTCAGCGGCAGCACATTGGTCTCGGGGTCCAGCGTCAGACCATAGCGCCGCGCCGCCCAGGCACAGAACGCCGCGCGCAATTCCGGCCTGCCCTCATTCGGCGGATAGGCGTTGAACCCGGCAGCGTTCTGCGAAATCACATCCGTAACCCAGGCCGGAAACACGTGTTTCGGCTCGCCAATGGTCATATGCACCACGTCCCCGCCGGGCGCGTGATGGTCCAAAAGCGCCCGCAGACGCGGAAACGCATAGGCCGGAAGGTTCGAGAACCGCTCGGGAAAATTCATGTAACTGCCTCGGATCGGGATCGTTATCGCCCCGTTTCCCCGCAGGATAGCGCAAGGGCCCCCGACGCGTCCACCAAAACCACGTCAAAACGGCAACTTGTGTCATTCGCGCACTGCGGGCGTTTCTTTTGGCCGCAAATATCCCGGGGACGCCCGCAGGGCGGGGGCAGAGCCCCAAAAAAATCGACCTCTCAGGCCAGAGTAGCCTCTGCCGCAGCGCCCAGCCGCAACAGCGCCTCTTCGCAATTGGGCGGCATCATCAGCATCACGCCACAGCTCGGCACGCCCGTGGGCAGGCTCAACGCGCTCAGGCCCAGCAGGTTGCCGATGCGCGTGTTGCGCAGGGTCATCAGGTTCTCGGTGCGGTAATAGTCATCATCGGTCTTCAACCGTTCCAGATTGGGCGGCATGTTGGCCCCCGTCGGCACGATCACCGCGTCATAGCCCGCCACCGCCGCGTCATAGTGCGACCGCGCAGCATCGAGTGCGGCCCAGGCGGCAACGTAGTCCGCGCCGCTGACGTCCGCACCCAGCCGGAACCGGTTCAGCACCCCGGAAAACATCGCATCGGGGTTTGCTTCGATCACATCCCGCCACAGACCATACGCCTCTGTCGGGATCAGGGGCCCGGCGCAATCCAGTGCTTCCTGCACCGCGTCCACCTCGATCCGCTCGACGATGGCCCCCGCGGCCTGCATCCGCGCGACAGCGTCTTCGAACGCAGCAAGCGGTTGTTCCCGCACGTCCTGCATGAACACCGTCTCGACCACCGCCAGACGCCGCCCCTTCAGCGAGGCACCTGCCAGATCGGCGGGCTTGCCGCCCTCCATGACAGCCAGCAGCTGCGCGCAATCCTCGACGCTGCGGGCCAGCGGACCCAGCGTGTCGAATTTCAGCGCCAGCGGCACCACCCCCTCCAGCGATACCCGCCCCGAGGTCAGCTTCAGCCCTACCAGATCGTTCCAGGCCGCCGGGATGCGCACTGATCCACCGGTGTCCGACCCGATCGCCGCCGCCGCAAGGCCAAAGGCGACCGATGTGGCCGCCCCCGAAGACGACCCACCCGGCACCGCATCCGCATCGTTCACGCAAGGCGGCGTGGCGGTTGACGGGTTATAGCCCAGCCCCGAGAACGCCAGTTCGCTCATATGCGTCTTGCCCAGGCACACCAGCCCCGCCGCCGTCGCCGCCTGCAAGACCACCGCGTCGCGGTCTGGAACGCGGCCTTCCAGCAGCTTCGACCCTGCCTCGGTCCCGATGCCTGCCGTATCGAACAGGTCTTTCCAACTGATCGGCACCCCGTCCAGCAAGGACCGCCTCTGCCCCGACGCCGCACGTTCGGCGGCAGCACCCGCTTCGGCCAAGGCGCGCTCGCGGGTCACGCGGGCATAGATACGGTCGCGCAAATCGTGGCTTTCTATGGCGTCCAGATAGGTCTGCGTCAGTGCGACGGGGTCAATCTCCCCCGCGCCGATCCCACGACCCAAATCGCTTGCCGTCATCCACAACCAGTCCTGCATCGCGCCACTCCCTTGCGTTTTCCAGACGGTATCTGCGCCTTGTCGCATGGACAATCCCCGCCGCGCGTCCATATTGAGCGGCATGGACACAGATACCGATATCGCCGTCATCGGCGGCGGGCTGAACGGCCCCCTTCTGGCACTGGCCATGGCGGCCCAGGGCCACCGCGTCACCGTCATCGACGCCACGGCACAGTCCGTGCGCAAGAATGCGGCCTTCGACGGGCGCTCCTATGCCGTCGCGCTGACGTCGCAGCGATTGCTTGCGGGGCTTGGTCTTTGGGATCAGCTGGCTGACAACGCCCAGCCCATGCTGGAGATCAAAGTGACCGACGGGCGCGCGGGCGAAGGGCCATCGCCGTTCTTCATGCACTTCGATCACGCGGAAATCGAAGAAGGACCAATGGGTTACATGGTTCAGGACCGGCACCTGCGCCGTGCATTGATCGACGCGATGGACGCCTGCGATCACATCACGCAGGTCTCCGGCCAGACGGTCACTGACCAAAGCCCCCACGCCGCTGGCGTCACCTTGACGCTGGCCGACGGCAAGAGGATCACGGCAAGGCTGGCCGTCGGCGCGGATGGCCGAAGCAGCGGCACCGCCCAGCGTGCCGGGATCAAGCGGGTGGCGTGGTCCTACAACCAGACAGCGCTGGTCTGCGCCATCGAACACGACCTGCCGCACCACGGGATCGCGCACCAGTTCTTCATGCCGCAGGGCCCGCTGGCAATCCTGCCGCTGCCCGGCAATGTCTGCTCGATCGTCTGGTCGGAAACCGATGCGAACGCGCGCGCCTTCGACGCACTGACGGATGCGCAATACATCGACATGTTGCGCCCGCGCTTTGGTGACTTTCTCGGAGACATTCGCCTGACCGGCAAACGCTGGACCTATCCACTCGGCCTGTCGCTGGCGACGGAAATGGTCGCGAACCGTGTGGCGCTGATCGGGGATGCGGCGCATGGGGTGCACCCCATCGCGGGTCAGGGCCTGAATGCCGGGATGCGCGATATCGCCGCGCTGGCCGAAGTGCTGACCGACGCGACCCGGCGTGGCGAAGACATCGGCAGCATCGCGACACTGGCCCGCTATCAGGAATGGCGCCGCTTCGACAACACCGCGTTGGCGATGGCAACGGATGCATTCAACCGACTGTTTTCCAACGATAGTCCGATCCTCCGCATGGGTCGGGACATCGGCATGGGCGTCATCGGCGCACTGCCCGGATTGCGGCGCGGTGCCATCCGTGAAGCCGCTGGACTGACCGGAGATCTGCCGCGTTTGATGCAGGGCAAACCGCTCTAGGCGACCCCCCTGCCCTACCTGAAAAGGTCAGTCGATCACGCGCGCTTCGCTGTCCAGCATGATCGGAATGCCGTTGCGGATCGGATAGGCCAGTTTCGTGCCTTCCGAGATCAGTTCCTGCCGTTCGGCATCATAGCGCAGGGTGCGGTGGGTGCGCGGACAGACCAGCGCCTCCAGCATCTTGCGGTCGGTTTCGATGGTCTGACCGGTCATTGCAACAAATCCCCTTCGCCGCCGCCGCGCAGCGCATATTCGATCAGTGTCACCAGCGTCTCGCGGCGCGTGTCCAGCGATGGCGCTTCCAGCAGCGCCTGTTTGTCCTCAGGCTGAAAGTCCAGCATCATCGACAGCGAGTTGACCAGCAGTTCATCGTCCGCCTCTTTTAGCGTGTCCCAATCTGCGGACAGATCCCGCGCCTCGAAATAGCGGCCCAGCAGAGACAGAAACGGACCACGGTCCAGTGTATCGTCGCTTTCGCTGTCGCCCAGATCGCGGTCGAACCCGACCCATGACGCCCGGCAGCGCCGATAGGGCGTGAACCCTTCAATCTCCTCGACCACACGGAACCGCGACATGCCGGTCAGCGTTACCATGTAACGACCGTCTTCCGTCTCGGAAAACTGGGTGACGCGCCCGGCGCAGCCAATGGTCTGCAACCCCTTCTCCGACCGTCCGGGGACCGGGTTGGGCTGCACCATCCCGATGATCCGGCTGTCGGTTTTCAGCGCGTCTGTCAGCATCTGCAGATAACGCGGCTCGAAGATGTGCAGCGGCAAATGTGACCGCGGCAACAGCAACGCCCCCGGAAGGGGGAAAACGGGTATCGTGTCGGGAAGATCAACTGCCTTGCGCATAACCCTTACCTAGCCCGCCAAACGGCTCAGACAAATATCATTGAGCTAAGTTTTCGGCGACCGTTCAGAACCACCGGATCGTTCGGTTTCAGCGCGTCGAAAATGGTGAACAATTGGGTCTTTGCAGCGGCGTCGTTCCACTCGCGGTCACGCTTGAACAGCTCCAGCAACTCGGCCACGGCACCTTCGGCGTCACCGTGCGCATGCAGCGCCTTGGCCAGGTCGAACCGCGCCTGATGGTCGTCGGCATTGGCCTCGACCGCCGCGCGGTATTCATCGACCGGACCTGCGTTTGCCGCCTGTCGCGCCAGTTCCAGTTGCGCATGAGCAGCCTCCAGCTCGGGCGCTTTGGAGATTTCGACCGGTGCACCGTTCAGGATCGCCTCGGCCTGGTCCAGATCGCCCATCGCGATGTGCGCGCGGACCCAGCCGCCATAGGCACCGGCATGCGCAGGCTCTTCTTCCAGAATCGCCTGGAATGTCTGCGATGCATCCTCGAACGCGCCATCGGTCAGCATCTCGTCCGCCGCCTCGACCGCATCGTTCAGCGTGTCGCTGGGGGACTCGCCGCCGCCCGCCTTGATCACACGCTCGACAAAGGCGGTCACTTCGGAGGGCGGCACGGCCCCCTGAAATCCATCGACCGGCTGACCCTTGTAGAATGCATAGACCGTCGGGATCGACTGGATCTGCAACTGTCCGGCAATGCCTTGCGCCTCGTCCACGTTGACCTTGGCCATCTTCACGGCACCCTTGGCCGCGCGCACGGCGTCTTCCAACAGCGGACCCAGCGTCTTGCACGGGCCGCACCACGGCGCCCAGAAGTCCACGATCACCGGCACCGTCTGGCTGGCTTCGACCACGTCGGCCATGAACGTCGCCTCGGACACGTCCTTGATCAGATCCGCCGCTTCGGGCGCTGCAGCACTCAGGTTCAATTCCATTTCATCCGTCCTTGCATCAGTGTTTGTCGTCTATATGTGCGCGATTGCGCCAAATTCAAAGGTCGAAGGTCGCAAAGACCGGCGCATGATCGCTGGGTTTTTCCCAACCGCGCGCTTCGCGCAGCACATGGCTGGAATGGCCCGCCTGCGCGATATCGCCCGTGGCCCATATATGATCGAGGCGGCGGCCCTTGTCAGCGGCATCCCAATCCTTTGCGCGGTAGGACCACCACGAATACAGCAGACCCTCGGGGATGTCCTTGCGGGTCACATCCACCCAGTCACCTGCATCCTGAACCTGTGCCAGATGTTCGACCTCGATGGGTGTATGGCTGACGATCTTCAGAAGCTTCTTGTGGTCCCAGACGTCATCTTCGCGCGGGGCGATGTTCAGATCACCAACCAGAATCGACTTTTCAGGTTTCTTTGCGTGGAACCAGTCACGCATGCCGGTCAGGTAATCCAGCTTTTGCCCGAACTTCACGTTGCGCTCGCGGTTCGGCTCGTCGCCGCCTGCGGGCACATAGAAGTTGTGGACTGTCACGCCGTTCTCCAACTGCGCCGACACGTGGCGCGCATGGCCAAGCTCTGCAAAGTCCTCGGCGCCGACTTCCTCGATGGGCATACGGCTGAGGATCGCGACACCGTTATAGCCCTTGTCACCGCGCGCGACCATGTGGGTATAGCCCGCAGCGGTGAACGCCTCGCGCGGGATCTTGTCCACCGGGCTCTTGCATTCCTGCAGGCACAGCACATCCGGCCCGTGTTCGGCCAACAGCTTCAGCACAATCGGCTCGCGCAGACGGACCGAGTTGATGTTCCAGGTTGCGAGAGAAAATGCCATTTAGATGCCCCATATTTGCAGTGGCTGGACCCTATGCCCCTCACGGGCGCGCCGCCACCGAAAAACCCCGCCACATTGGGTGGTTTGGTGATTCCGTGCAGGGTAACGCAGTACCCAAAGGCGCAAGGGGCTGCGACTGAACAAAAAAAAGACCGGGCACAAAGGCCCGGCCAAGTCCAACAGGGAGGTGCATGTATAACCCGGACATGCAGCGGGATAGAATGGAAACGTGGTAGCGCCTGCCTGAGTTCCCGTGATACTAGAATAAATCACTAGGACATCAAACGATAGCCCCCGGATTCCGTAACCAACAAACGCGCGTTGGAGGGATCGGGTTCAATTTTTTGACGCAGCCGGTAGATGTGGGTTTCCAGCGTGTGCGTGGTGACACCGGCGTTATAGCCCCAGACCTCGTGCAGAAGCACATCGCGCGCCACCACCCCATCGGTGCTGCGATAGAGAAACTTGAGGATGTTGGTTTCCTTTTCGGTCAGACGCACCTTCTTGTCGTCCTCGGTCACCAGCATCTTCATTGATGGCTTGAACGTGTACGGCCCCAACTGGAACACCGCGTCTTCTGACTGTTCGTGCTGCCGCAGTTGCGCGCGGATACGGGCCAGCAGGACCGGGAATTTGAACGGTTTGGTCACGTAATCGTTCGCACCGGCGTCCAGACCCAGGATGGTGTCGGCGTCGCTGTCATGTCCGGTCAGCATCAGCACCGGGGCCTTCACCCCCTGCTTGCGCATCAGGCGGCACAACTCGCGGCCATCGGTGTCGGGCAGGCCAACGTCCAGGATCACCAGATCATAGAGCGCTTCCTTGGCCTTGGTCATCGCTTCGGCCCCGTTGGCGGCCTCGAAGACGTCAAAGTCCTCGGTCATCACCAATTGCTCGCTCAGTGCCTCGCGCAGGTCCTCGTCGTCGTCGACCAGCAGAATTTTTTTCAGTTGTGCCATTGTGGGCCTCCTGTGTTCTGCAAGACCAAATGAGCGTGCATCACGAACCTGACAAGTTTTGCTGCAAGGCTTTCACGCGGACGTGTGCCAAACCGGGCAAATGTTTCATTTTCTCTTCGCATGGCTTACATGACAAAGCGAGACAGATCAGGACGCGGCACATGGCCTTTACCCCCGACATCATCGAACAGCTTGCGCGCGCGCGGGCCGATCTGCGCATGGGCGTGCCCGTGGTGCTGACCGGAGACGATGCCGCGCTGATCCTGGCGGCTGAAACACTGACGCCGCAGCGGCTGGCCGATGTGCTGGCACTGGGCAGTGCGCCCGTCCTTGCGATCACCGCACGGCGCGCCGCGACGTTGAAGGCGCGCGCCTATGACGGCGATCTGGCGCGGCTGGTCCTGCCCGATGATGCGACGCCGGGCTGGGTGCAGGCCATCGCAGACCCCGCCGACGACCTGCGCAGCCCGATGAAGGGACCACTGCGCTCCGACCGGGACGGCACTGCACTGGCGCATCGCGCAGCACTTGCCTTGTGCAAATCCGCGCGTTTGCTGCCCGCCGCCGTGGTGTTGCCGCTGACCGACGCGCGCAGTTTTGCCGCGCAACACGCGCTGACCACGCTGCCACTGGAACGGCTGGCCGATCACATCGCGTCGTCCAGCCCGCTGCACCCGATCGTGGCGGCGCGCCTGCCAATGGAAGCATCCGAGGCAGGGCGGCTGCACATCTTCCGCCCCGAGGACGGTGCAGAGGAGCATTACGCCATCGAAATCGGCCGCCCCGACCGCAGCAAGCCGGTTCTGGCACGGCTGCATTCCGCGTGTTTTACTGGCGACATTCTGGGATCGTTGAAATGCGACTGCGGCCCGCAGCTGCGCGGGGCGCTGCACCAGATGGGCGCACAAGGCGCGGGCGTTCTGCTCTACCTCAATCAGGAAGGGCGCGGCATCGGGCTTATCAACAAGATGCGCGCCTATTCCCTGCAGGATCAGGGGTTTGACACCGTCGAGGCCAATCACCGCCTGGGCTTTGAGGATGACGAGCGCGATTTTCGTCTGGGGGCCGATATTCTGAAATCCATGGGGTTTTCGTCGGTGCGCCTGCTGACCAATAACCCCAAGAAGGTCGACATGATGACCACCTGCGGCATCACCGTGGCCGAACGCGTGCCGCTGAAAGTCGGCGAGAATCGCCACAACACCGCCTATCTGGCGACCAAGGCGCGCAAGTCGGGCCATCTGCTGTGACCCCTTCCGATATGGTCCTGACTCCGCGCGGTCTGCGCTTTGGCGGGCTGGTCTATCCCTGCACCATCGGCAAGGGCGGGATTTACCAAGACAAACGCGAGGGCGATGGCGCGACGCCGGTGGGCGTGCACCGGGTTGTTGGTATGCTCTACCGTCCCGACCGCATCCCTGCGCCTGCGCCATGGGCAATTCCCATCGGGCCGCGTGATCTGTGGTCGGATGCTTCCGGTCAGCCGGATTACAACCAGCAAGTTTGCGCGCCCTATGACCACAGCCACGAAAGCCTGCGCCGCGCCGATCCGCTTTATGATCTGGTGATCATACTTGATTGGAACTGGCCCGATGCCGTGGCGGGGCGCGGTTCTGCCATCTTCATGCACCGCTGGCGCAGACCGGGATACCCGACCGAGGGCTGCGTGGCCCTGCGCCCTGATCATCTGGCACGGATCGCGGCGCGCATCCGCATCGGCACGCGCCTGATCGTACCCGCCCGCTAGGTCGGAACGCGTTCCCCGAAAATGGCCGATCCCACGCGGATATGCGTGGCCCCCAAGGCAATCGCACGCTCGAAATCGCTGCTCATGCCCATGCTGAGACCGCCCAAACCGTTGCGCTCGGCGATCTTGGCCAGCAGTGCGAAATGCAGCGCGGGTTCTTCGTCCACCGGGGGGATGCACATCAGCCCCCGCACGGGCAGATCCATTCCGCGACATTCCGCAATGAAATCATCGGCCTGCGCGGGCATCACGCCCGCTTTCTGATCCTCTTCGCCGGTGTTCACCTGCACGAACAGCTCGGGGCAATGCCCCTCTTCCTGCGCGATCCGCGCCAAGGCGGTCGCCAGTTTGGGACGGTCCAGAGAATGTATGAATTGAAACAGACCAAAGGCAGCGCGCGCCTTGTTGCTTTGCAGCGGGCCGATCAGGTGCAGGTCGATTCCCTCAAAGGTTTCGCGAAACTCCGGCCACTTGCCCTGCGCCTCTTGCACGCGATTCTCGCCGAAACAGCGGTGACCCTGCTCCAGCACGTCGCGGATACGTTCGTTCGGCTGTACCTTGCTGACCGCGATCAGTTGAACCGCATCCGCCGCACGCCCTGCGTCGGCGCAGGCCTTGGCGATCCGGTCCTGAATATCCTGAAGTCCCATACGTCCCCCTTTGGTTGTCTTCAGATACCAAGCCGGGCGGCAGAAAGGAAAGGGGCCACAAAAGAAAAGGGGCAGCCCAAAAGGACTGCCCCAAATCGTCAGATGTCGTTCAACTTAGAAGTTGAAGCGAACACCCAGGTCGGCAACGGTGTTGCCGGCGTTGTTGTTCTGGATACCACCGCGGACCGAAGTACCGCCGCCCAGGTCGTGGTTCACGCCAACACCGTAAACGGTGTCTGCATAGTTTTCTTGGTCGAGCACAACCACGTTCACACGTGTCGCGGCGCCAACGTCGAAGCCGGCGTTGATTGCGAATGCGTCGCCTTGTGTGCCGTTGTTTGCGTAACCGAATGTCAGGTCAGCAATGCCAACCGAACCAGCAACGGTCAGGGCAACTTCGGTGTCTGTCACGATGTCGGAGTCTGCGAGACCCAGAGCAACGGTCCAGCCGCTGAATGCGTAAGCAACGTGTGCTTCCAGACGGTCGCCTTCCAGGTTGCCGTTACCTGCAACCAGGTCCAGCTCGGAGTACGACATGTGCGCGCTCAGGTCGCCCATTGCGTACATGACTTCAACGCCGTTGAAACCTGCTGCGCCGTTACCATCGGAGTCATATGTCGCCGAGTATGCGCCAGCGCCGTTGATGATGTAGTCATACGACAGACCTGTCAGACCCAGCTCTGTGGGGTACATGCCAGGCATGGAGTCGATCGCGCCGAAGATGTTGCCAACGCCGACTTCCAGACCGCCCGAACGAGCGAAGAAGCGAACGCCGTTGATGCCGCCTTCGAGACGGTCGTTGCGGAATGTACCCGATGCCGAAGCAGCGTCAGAACCCAGCAGAGCGCCGTTCGAAGAACCGTCGTTGTCCTGTTGGATACGTGCGCGGGCACCGAAAACGATACCGGAGTCGGACTCAGCAGTCGCGTCGATCTGCAGACGGAAACGGCTGGTGATGGTGGTTTCGTTGGCAGCACCTTCAACGTGGATGATACCAAAACGGCCGTAACCGCCGAAAGTTACGTCTGCAGCTGCGACACCAGCGGTGGCGACCAGGGCAGTCGTGGCGAAGAGAACTTTTTTCATGAGTTGTCCCTCGAGTTTCAAATTTCACATGCCCACGTCGGGGAATCCGATGAGGGTATGAAAGGTGTTTCCCTCTTTTGCCCCCAAGTTGGCAAGCAAAGTACACGGCAGTGACACAATGTGTTCGATTATTGATGCAGCTTTGCCACACCACAATTCCGACGCATTTCCGCAGGCTGTCCGGCACCAGCACGGCGTGGCGCGTTTTCCTTCTTGGCTCCTTATAATGTATAAACCGGGGAATTTGCGCCAAACGCGGCAGTTTCCGACATAGACCTTGCCCCGACACCCTCGCTTGGGTAGACCAAGTGCCAAACAGGCATAGGTGTGCAGGCATGGGGCGGAAATCCTTTTTCAAATTCACGGCGGCGGTTGTGGCCTTGGGTGCTTTGACGGCATGCGGCTCTCTGGGCCAGTTCGGCAGTCCCGCGACCGAACGGCCGGAACAATATTCCGACCCGACGCACCCGCGTAACATCGACACCACCAACACGATCTGGAACGCGTTCAACCGCAGATCGAACGAGACCGAGGTGTCGGTCAACCGATACATCTGGCAGGCCTCGCTTGAGGTGCTGGATTTCCTGCCGGTGCAATCCGTCGATCCGTTTACGGGTGTGATCGTGACCGGGTTCGGCACCCCTCCGAACGGTGGCAACACCTACCGCGCGACCGTGTTGATCAAGGACCCTGCCCTGGATGCGCGTTCGCTGAACGTGGCGCTGCAAACGCGCGGCGGTCCGGTGGATGCGGCAACCACGCGCGCGATCGAGGATGCGATCCTGACCCGCGCGCGCCAGTTGCGGATTGCCGACAACAGGCTTTAAGCCCCCGACATTTCGCTTTAACAGTTGCGCCGGGCCAATCGCCCGGCGTTTTCGTGTCAGACAGGACAATTTCACATGGCCAGCTATACCCCCTCAGATATCGAAGCCCGTTGGCAGGATGCCTGGGACAAGGCCGGAATATTCCAGGCCAAGCGCGACGAGAGCCGCCCCAAGTATTACGTGCTGGAAATGTTCCCATATCCGTCGGGGCGCATCCACATGGGCCATGTGCGCAACTATACACTGGGCGACGTCGTGGCGCGCTACAAGATGGCGACGGGTCACAACGTGCTGCACCCGATGGGCTGGGACGCCTTTGGGATGCCCGCGGAAAACGCCGCGATGGCCATCGGCGGCCACCCCAGCGACTGGACCTATGCCAACATCAAGGACATGCGCGGCCAGATGAAGCCGCTGGGCTTGTCCATCGACTGGTCACGCGAATTCGCCACCTGCGACCCGGAATACTATGGCCAGCAGCAGGCGCTGTTTCTCGATTTCCTCGACGCAGGGCTGGTGCACCGCAAGAACGCACAAGTGAACTGGGACCCCGTCGACATGACCGTTCTGGCCAACGAACAGGTGATCGACGGCAAGGGCTGGCGTTCGGGCGCCGAGGTCGAGCGGCGCGAGCTGACGCAGTGGTTCTTCAAGATTTCCGACATGGCGGGCGAGCTGAAGGACGCGCTGGACGGGCTGGACAACTGGCCCGCCAAGGTGCGGCTGATGCAGGAAAACTGGATCGGCGAATCGCGCGGTCTGCAATTTGCGTTCTCGCTGATCGGCCAGCCCGACGAAGGTGCCCCCGCGCCGGAAGGGTTCGACCGTGTCGAGGTTTACACCACCCGCCCCGACACGCTGGCCGGTGCGTCCTTTGTCGGTATCTCACCCGATCACCCGCTGGCCAAGACGCTTGAGCGTGACAATGCCGAAATTGCCGCCTTCAACGCCGAATGCCGCAAGGGCGGCACCACAGCCGCCGAGATCGAGACCGCCGAGAAGATGGGCTTCGACACCGGCCTGCGCGTGCGCCATCCCTTCGACACGGCGTGGGAATTGCCCGTCTACATCGCCAACTTCATCCTGATGGACTATGGCACCGGCGCGATCTTTGGCTGTCCTGCCCACGACGAGCGCGATCTGGAATTTGCCCGCAAGTACGATCTGCCGGTGACATCGACCTTCGTGCCCACCAGTACCGAAGGGTTCACCGCCCCCGAAGACGGCGGCGACGCATTCGTGCCGGGCAAGGACGTGACCGTACATTTCAACCGCCCATTGGGCGGCGAGCCGCGCGACATGACCGGCGACGCCGCGATCATCGAAGCCATCGAGACCTGCGAGACCAACGGCGTGGGCCAGGGCGTGACCAAGTACCGCCTGCGCGACTGGGGCCTGTCGCGGCAACGCTATTGGGGCTGCCCGATTCCCGTGGTGCATTGCCCGAGCTGCGGAGTGGTGCCAGAAAAGAAAGAGAACCTGCCGGTCAAACTGCCCTACGACGTCAGCTTTGACACCCCCGGCAACCCGCTGGACCGTCACCCGACATGGCGGGACTGTGCCTGCCCGAAATGCGGGGAACCGGCGCAGCGCGAAACCGATACGATGGATACCTTTGTCGATTCGTCATGGTATTTCGCCCGCTTCACCGCGCCGAACGCCACCACACCGACCGACCCCGAAGACGCGGCGTACTGGATGAACGTCGATCAGTACATCGGCGGGGTCGAGCACGCGATTCTGCACCTGCTGTATTCGCGCTTCTTTGCCCGCGCGATGCACATCACCGGGCACCTGCCTGCCAGCGCCATCGAGCCATTCGATGCGCTCTTTACGCAAGGCATGGTGACCCACGCCTGCTATGCGTGGGAACAACCTGTAGAGATATTAAATGGCAAATCTGATAGTGCCGTTGAAGGCGACAAAACACACCGAATAGTGAAACGATATTTCTATCCCGAGGAAATAGAGGAAACGGCTGAAGGTTTGACGGCATATTTTGAGCCGATCGGCAGTCTTGTTCCGATCACTGTCGAAGCAAGCGTCAAAATGTCGAAGTCCAAGAAAAACGTGGTCGATCCGTTGAACATCATCTCGGCCTATGGCGCGGACACCGCGCGCTGGTTCGTGCTGTCCGACAGCCCGCCCGAACGCGACGTGGAATGGACCGCATCGGGCGCCGAGGCTGCGTACAAGCATCTCAGCCGGGTCTGGAACATCTCGCATCGGATCACCGACATGGACAAGGAAACGGCGGGCGAAGGCGACGACGAGTTGCTGCGCGCGATGCACAAATGCATCCATGACGTGACCGTTTCCATCGAATCCTTCGGCTTCAACGCCGCGATTGCCAAGCTCTACGCCTTTACCGCGACCTTGCAGAAATCCAAGGCGGGCCACCCGGCGCAGCGCACGGCGATCATGACGCTGGCGCAGCTGATGGCACCGATGACGCCCCACCTGGCCGAGGCGATCTGGTCGCATCAGGGCGGTGCGGGCCTGATCACGCTGGCCGACTGGCCGCAGGCGGACGAAGCGATGATGGTCGACGACACCGTGACCCTGCCGATCCAGATCAACGGCAAGCGGCGCGGGGAAATCACCGTGCCCGCCGACATGACGAAGGAAGATGTTGAAAAGCTGGCGCTGGCCAGCCAACCTGTTCAAAAGGCTCTCGACGGGGGCCAGCCGAAAAAGGTGATCGTGGTGCCGGGACGGATCGTCAATGTCGTTGTATAGAACGCTGCTTGCCCTGCCCTTGCTGGCCGCATGCGGGTTCGCGCCCGTTTATGGGCCGCAGGGCGCAGGCACGGCATTGCAAGGCCGGGTGCTGGTCGAAGCGCCTGACACCCGCGACGACCAGCTTTTGCTGCAACAGATCGAACGCCGTCTGGGCCGTGCGGCCACGCCGACATTCGATCTGGGCATCGACCTGATCGTGACTCAGGAAGGTCTGGCCATCGACGCCGACGGCGACATCGACCGCTATAACCTCTTGGGCACTGCCACCTATGTCCTGACCAGTTCCGAGAACGGCGCGGTCATAGGCACCGGCACCGTGACCAATTTTACCGGCTACTCCGCGACCGGCACCACCGTGGCCACGCTGGCCGCCGAGCGTGACGCCCGCAAGCGGTTGATGACCATATTGGGTGACATGATCGTCGATCGGCTGATCGCCACCAAGCTATGAAACTGGCGGGCGCGCAGGCGAACGGCTATTTCGCCAAACCTGACCCGAACAGCACCGGCATCCTGATCTACGGGGCCGATGCGATGCGTGTGGCCCTGAAACGCCAGCAACTGCTGAAGGCGCTGATCGGGGAAAAGGGCGAAGAGGAAATGCGCCTGACCCGCATCCCCGCCGCCGACCTGCGCAAGGACCCCGCGATGCTCTTGGACGCGATCAAGGCCATCGGGTTCTTTCCCGGTCCCCGCGCCGCCTTTGTCGAGGATGCCAACGAAAATACCGCTTCGACCATCATCGCGGCCCTCGCCGACTGGCAGGCAGGCGATGCGCAGCTCATCGTGTCCGCAGGGGCGCTGAAACCCACGTCGAAACTGCGCAAGGCCTTCGAGGGCCACAAATCCGCGTTGGCGGTGGGCATCTACGACAACCTACCCACACGCGACGAGATCGAGGCAGCCCTGCGCACAGCAAACGTCACCGCTCCCGACCGTGCGGTGATGGACATGCTGAACGATCTGGCCCGCGATCTGGACCCCGGCGATTTCCGGCAGACGCTGGAAAAGATCAGCCTCTATAAACACGGCGACAGCACGCCGCTAACCGCCGCCGACATCGTGGCCAACGCCCCCACCTCGACCGAGGCGGATGTGGACGATGTGCTTCTGGTCGTGGGTGACGGGCGCGCCGCCGACATCGGGCCGGTGATGCGCAAGCTGCAGGCTCAGGGCGTCACCGCCGTGACCCTGTGCATCGGTGCGATGCGTCATTTCCGCACCCTGCACCGCGCCGCCGTCGATACGTCGGGCCGTCCGCAGATCTGGGGGCCTCACCGCGACAAGATGATGGCGCAGGCCCGCAGCTGGGGACCTGCGAAGCTGGAAACCGCGCTGACCGTGCTGACCGACACCGACCTTGCCCTGCGCTCTGCCGGGCAACACGCGCCCGCGATGGCGCTGGTGGAACGCGCCTTTATCCGGCTTGCGATGCTGGCCGCGCGCTAGGGCCTAACCCGGCGCAAACATCGCCATAACCTCCGCTTCGGTCATCTTGGCCGTGTCCCCGGCAAAGGCATAGCCCTGCGGTTTGATGTCGATGAAGATCTCTTCGGTCAGGGTGATGCCACCCGGATCGTCCAAGGTGCCGAGCCCGACATGAAAGGTGCCCTGATGCGGCCCTTCTGCCGTTACCCTATAGAATATGCTCGACCCGCAGGTGTTGCAAAATCCGCGTTCGGCCCACGGCGAAGAGGCATAGATGCTCAGGCTGTCCTTTGCCTGCAGCTCGAAATCCTTGGCCGCCACTTCGATGCCCAGATAGACGCCCCCCGACCATTTGCGGCACATGCCACAGTGGCAGGCCCCCGTATGTCGAAGATCCGCCGCGATGCTGTAGCGCACGCCACCGCAGATGCAGGACCCTGTTCGTGCCATGTGTCTTCTCCCTGTTCCGGTCTATGTGATGCAGGCAGGCTATCCGAAGCACGTGACAGATATTGTCAGCACACGCCTTGCCTTTCGGGTGGCCATCACGCCATCTGTGGACTGAAAAATCAGGAGGATTTCACATGTACACTGTCATCGGTGCCACCAAGTCCCGCGCACTGCGCGTGATGTGGCTGCTTGAGGAACTGGGCGAGGCCTATGACCAGGACCCCGCGGGCCCACGGTCGGATACCGTGCTGAAGCACAACGTGCTGGGCAAGATCCCCGCGCTGATCGACGAGGGCCACAGCCTGACCGACAGCGTGGCGATCATGACCTATCTGGCGGACAAGCACGGCAAGTTCACCGCCCCCGCAGGCACGCCGCAGCGTGCGCATCAGGATGCGATGACCCTGTGGCTGATCGACGAGGTCGACGCGACCCTTTGGACCAACACCCGCCACAAGGATGCCCTGCCTGATCTGGAAGCGCGGATGCACGAGCAATACGCGCAGGCCATGAAGGTCCTGTCGAACAGGCTGCAGTCAGAGTTTCTGATGGGCGACGAGATGACGGTGCCCGACATACTTGCGGCGCACTGCATGGGCTGGGCGGCAGGCGTGGGGTTTCCGCCACTGGACGAGAAACTCTCGGGCTACCTCAAGAAGTTGCGCGCACGCCCTGCGTTCCGCGCGGCGCTCGACCACTAGGCGGCGGCTTGCAGGTGGGCGATTGCCCCCTGCGCCGCCCAGCGGCCCGTCGCAAGACAGGCGGTGATCAGATAGCCGCCGGTCGGGGCCTCCCAGTCCAGCATCTCGCCCGCCGCAAAGGTGCCCGGACGGGATGTCAGCATCAGATGCGGATCAAGCGCGGCGAAGGGCAGCCCGCCGCTGGTCGAGATCGCCTCGTCCATCGGGCGCAGGCCCGCGTGCGCCACCGGCAACGCCTTGAGCACGCGCGCCAGCGCCTGCGGATCCTGCGGCAGGGGCCGCGCACATTCCTGTGCCAGCGCCAGCTTCAACGGCTCCAGCTTCAGCGCCTTCCGGATGTGGTTGGCGTGGCTTTCCTTGCCGCGTTTTCTTGCCAGACGTTGGGCAACCTGTTGCACGGTCTGGTCCGGCATCAGATCGACCGTCAGCGCGGCCCCTTCGCGCACGGCGCGGGCGATGGAATAGATGCCGCTACCTTCGAGGCCTTTGGCCGACAGGATCGCCTCGCCGCGCGAGATCGTGTCACCTGCCCGCCAGGCGACGGCCTTGACCGGCTGGCCGAAGTGCGGCGCCATATGCGCCGACCAGTCCACGCGCAGGCCCACGTTGGCCGGACCAAAGGGTGCGACTGCGATGTCCTGACCCTGGAGTGTTTCAGACCAAGCCCCGTCAGATCCCAGCCGCGCCCAACTCGCCCCGCCCAGCGCCAGAACGGTCACATCCGCCGTGATGCGCCCCTGATCAAAGATCAGCGCATCGCCATCCCATCCGGTCCAGCGCCAGCGTGTCTGCAGCTGCACCCCCATATCCGCTAGCCGCACCAGCCAGGCGCGCAGTAACGGCGACGCCTTCATCGCATGCGGGAACACACGGCCTGACGATCCGGTGAACACATCCTGTCCAAGACTGCGCGCCCAGTCCTGCACGGCTGCGGGATCGAATGCCTGCAAGATAGGGCGCAGGACATCGGCGGTTTCGGCGTAATGCGGCAGGAACCCGTCAAAAGGCGCATCCATCGTGAGGTTCAGACCCGACTTGCCCGCCATCAGGAACTTGCGACCAATCGACGGTTTGTGATCGTAGAGGGTGACCTGCACCCCGGCCTGCGCCAGCACCTCGGCGGCCATCAGCCCGGCGGGGCCTGCGCCGATCACGGCAGCGGTTTTTGTGGACAGATCCTGTTGCAAGGTCATTTCCTTTCGCGAACACCCCGTCTTGCCCGCCCGCCAGCCAAGGATCAAGCCCGACGATGCCCGATGACAGCCAAACGCCGATCTGTCCGCTCTGCCTGCGGTCGATCCCGCCGGACGTGCCGCAAAGCCTGCATCATCTGATCCCGAAGCTGAAAGGCGGCAAGGGCGGCCCCGTGGTTCTGCTGCACCACATCTGCCACCGCGAGGTGCATCGCACGTTTTCGGAGGTCGAGCTGGCGCGGCAATACAACACGCCCGAGATGATCCGTGCCGAACCTCGAATGGCGCGGTTTCTGGACTGGGTGTCCAAACGCCCGCCGGGCTTTGCGTCGAGGGTGCCGGGCAAGCGGCGGGGGCGGTGAGGGGGGAGGGCTTCGCCATTGTTTTAGAAAGGGGGCTCTGCCCCCGGCGCCTTCGCGCCTCCCCCGAAGTTTATCCGGCAAGATGAACTGTCAGACCGGCCCGCACATCTCCTTGATCTGCCGTGCGATTTCAGGGTCTGCGGCCAACGTGTCGGCGGCGATGTCGCGGGCGGTCTGCACCAGCGTATCGGCATCTACGATGCGGTCGATCAATCCGTAGGCAAGCGCTGTTTCGGCGTCGATCTTCTGGCCGCCCATCAGGATCAGCTTGGTCCGCGCCGGGCCGATCAGGGCCGCCATGCGCACAGGGTCGGAAGGCTGCGGCAGAAAACCCAGCTTCATCACCGGATAGAAGAACCTGGCACCGGCCACGGCGATGCGCAGATCACAGGCCAGAGCCAAGCCGGTCGCACCGCCCGCAAGCGTGCCGTTCAGCGCGGCGATGGTCAGCCCCGGCAGCCGCGCGATGGCAGCGGACAGACGTTCCCAATCGGGCGAGGTGGCCATCCCTGCGCGCGCGGCGTCCAGATCGGCACCGGCGCTGAACACCTTTCCCCGACCCGTCAGGATCAGCGCGCGCGCTTCATGTGCACCCTCGGCAATATCGGCCAGTTCCGACAGCATATCGGGCGTCAACGAGTTCGCCTTGTCCGGACGGTTGATCGTGACCGTCCAGACGCCGCCCTCGCGGGTCGTTTCGATCATGAAAGGCCGACCTTGGCGCGGATACCCTCGTCGCGCAGCGAGATTTCCTGACCGCAGTAGCTGTCGGCCTCCTTGGAACACATCCACAGCAGCGCCTTCGCGGGCCAGTCGGCGGGGATGTGGTCGGACCAATCCAGCTTGCTGATCGGGTTCACGCCGCTCTGCTTGATCTCGCGCTGCATCTGAGTGGCGACCGTACCGGGCGACAGGCCCATCGCGCGGATGCCGTCGGTGGCGTTTTCCTTGTCCAGACAGGCGGTCAGCATGTGCACCGCGGCCTTGGAGGCGCAATAATGGCTCCATGCCTCGACAGGGCCGTGGGCCGCGCCCGAACTGATGGTCAGCACCGAACCGCCGCCGCCCTTGATCATTTCGGGCACCGCCGCGCGCATGCCGTTGAACACGCCGCCGAGGTTGATGTCGATCACCTTGGACCATTCGGCGGGGTCCGCATCAATCAGGTGCGCGATCGGCTCGATCACGCCTGCGTTGTTGATCAGCACGTTCAGCCCGCCAAAGGTTTTCACCGTCGCGTTGACTGCTGCCTCGACCTCCCAATAGCGGCTGACATCGCAGGGAATTGCGATGGCCCCCTGACCGATTTCACCCGCCAGTTCGGCAATCTCGTTGTCGCTGCGGGCCAGCAGCGCCACCTTTGCCCCTGCGGCGGCGAAAATCCGCGCGGTCTCGGCCCCGATCCCGCGGCTTGCGCCGGTGATCATCACCACTTGTCCTGTCATATCCATATCGCAGCATCCCCCAGTTCGATTCCGTCCAAGGGGTAGTGTGCATGCGCGCATACGTCCAGTGGGGAGAATCCTGACCCTTCCTCCCCCTTGACGTGCAGGGGCCCCTGCAACACCATAGTGGCAACACGACATTCAACCGCCCTCAGAGGATCGATTTCATGACCCGTTTCGCACGCTATTCCAGCAGCACAGCCCTTGCCATTTGTCTTGGAAGCACCGCCGCATACGCCGACCTGACCGCCGCCGAAGTCTGGAACAACTGGCGCGATTACATGAGCGACGTAGGCTATGAAGTCACCGGCGCCGAATCCCAGTCGGGCGACACATTGACCATATCCGACGTGCGCATGCGTATGGAGATCGAGGGCGAAGGCGACACCGCCGACACCTCGATCACGATGGACACGCTGACCTTTACCGATGTCGGCGATGGCAGCGTGTCGGTGGAAATCCCGGCGGTCAGCAAGATCACCGTGGATGCAGACCCCGCCAGCGGCGAGACCTTCGACATGACGCTGGACTATACGCAGAGCGGCTTTGTCATGGTCGTCACCGGCGACCGCGAGGACATGACCTATACCTATTCCGCAGACACTATGGGCATCGCATTGGCTGAGCTGATGGTCGACGACGAGGCCATGGACCGCGACACTGCGCGCGCCAGCGTGACCATCGCAGACTTAAGCGGCGTGTCGCGGGTCATGCAGGAAGAGTTGCGCAATGTCAGCCAGACCCTGACCACCGGCCCAGTCACCTATGACATCGCATTCACCAGCCCCGACGATGACGGCGCGGCCACGATCACCGGCGGCATGGAAACCCTGGCCTTTACCGGCGGCGGCAACATTCCCACCATCGACGACCCCTCGGACATGAACGCGATGATCGAGGCCGGTTTCAACTTTCTGGGTGAATTCACCTTTGAACAGGGCAACTCGAACATCGAGTTCGACGGACCGGACGGCGGCGGCACCATGAACACCTCGTCGATCGGGGGCGCATTGTCGGTGTCGATGTCCGAAGACGGTTTGTCCTATTCCGGTTCGCAGTCCGGTCTGGTGCTCAAGGCGATGGCATCGCAGATGCCGATTCCCATCGACCTAAACATGGAAACACTTGGGTTCGGGATGGTGATCCCGGTGCAGAAATCCGAAGAGCCGCAGGACTTCGGCCTGACGCTGGCGCTGGAAGGTTTCACCATGTCCGAAGTGCTTTGGGGTATGTTCGACCCGCAGGCGCAGTTGCCGCGCGATCCGGCCACCATTGCCGTGGATCTGGCGGGCAAGACCACCCTGGATGTCGATCTGCTTGATCCGCAAGCTGCCGCCGCGATGGAAACCTCGGACGCGGCCCCGGGCGAGCTGAACGCGCTGGATATCCGCACCCTGACCGTCGAGGCCGCAGGCGCGGAACTTAACGGTACGGGCTCGTTTACCTTCGACAACAGCGACATGACCACCTTTGACGGAATGCCCAAGCCCGTTGGCAGCCTTGACCTGACGCTGGTCGGCGGCAACGGCCTGCTCGACAAACTGGTCGCCATGGGTCTTTTGCCTGAACAGCAGGCACAGGGTGCGCGGATGATGATGGGCCTGTTCGCAGTGCCGGGCGATGCGCCCGACACGCTGAATTCCACGATCGAAGTCAACGAAGCGGGACAGGTTCTGGCGAACGGTCAGCGCATCAGGTAAACGTCTTTCAGATGAAATGTCGGAAGGGGTCGTGCGCAGGTACGGCCCCTTTTTGGTGCAGGCAAAGCCCCGCCCCCTTGTGCGCGGCGGGTGCGAGGGCTACCTCATGCCCAGTTCAGCCGGAGAATTTGATGACCCGTTCCCTTGAAGCCCTGACCGATCAATTGCTTGATGCCGCCCGAACGGCGGGCGCTGATGCCGCGGATGCGATGGCCGTGCAGAGCACATCGGTATCGGTCGATGTGCGCGGGGGCGCGCTGGAACATGCGGAACGCTCCGAGGGTGTGGAAATCGGCCTGCGCGTCTTCGTCGGCAACCGTGTGGCGAACGTGTCGGCCTCGGATATTTCCGAGCGCACGATTGCCCAGATGTCTGAACGCGCCGTGGCGATGGCCCGCGAGGCACCCAAGGACCCCTACGCGGGTCTCGCTGATCCGGAACAGTTGGTACAAGACTGGGATGTTTGTGTACTGGAATTGAGTGACCCGACCCCCGAACCCGATGCGGCCACGCTGGAACATGACGCGGCCCGCGCCGAAGCGGCGGCATTGGAGCAGGACGGTGTGAGCCAGGTGTCGCAAACCTCGGCGGCCTATGGCGCGAGCCAGGTGCACATTGCGGCCAGCAACGGCTTTGCCGGGGGATATGCCCGCACAGATCGCGGCATCAGCTGCGTCGCAATCGCGGGCACCGGCAACGGGATGGAGCGGGATTATTCGGGCGACGGGCGCATCTTTCAGGCCGATCTGCGCAGCCCCGAAGAGATTGGCCGCGAGGCCGCAGAGCGTGCCGTTGCACGCCTGAACCCGCGCAAACCGCGCACCGGAACCTATCCGGTGTTGTTCGACGAGCGCGTTTCCTCGACCCTGATCGGCCACCTGCTGTCGGCGGCAAACGGGGCCGCCATCGCGCGAGGGTCGTCGTGGTTGCTGGGTGCCCTGGGCGAAAGCGTCCTGCCCGATGACCTTTCGCTGATCGAAGACCCGCACCGCGCGCGTTGCTCGGGCTCGCGTCCCTTCGACGCCGAGGGGCTGCCGACCACGCGCCGTGCCATCGTTGATGCCGGCGTGCTGACCGGCTGGACACTGGATCTGGCGACGGGGCGCAAGCTGGGGATGCCGTCCACCGGCAATGCCGCGCGCGGCACCTCGTCCGGGCCGTCACCCAGCATCTGGAACGTGGCCCTGACCCAAGGCACCGCCAGCCGCGCCGACCTGATCCGCGACATGGGCACGGGCCTGCTGGTCACCTCCATGATCGGCTCGACGATCAACCCCAACACCGGGGATTATTCGCGCGGGGCGTCGGGGCTGTGGGTCGAAAACGGCGAAGTCGTCCATGCGGTGAACGAGTGCACCATCGCGGGCAATCTGCGCGACATGCTGCGCGCCATCGTGCCCGCCAACGACGCGCGCACCCATCTCAGCCGTGTCGTGCCGTCCTTGCTGGTGCCGGGAATGACCCTTGCCGGCAGCTGATCTTCCCCTGCTGATCGACGCGGCGCGCCGGGCCGGCCGGATCGCATGCAGCTTTACCGGGCCCGACGCGCAACGCTGGGACAAACCCGGCGACGCGGGTCCGGTGACCGAGGCCGACCTGGCCGTCAATGACATGCTGACCGACGTGTTGCGCAGCGCCCGCCCCGATTATGGCTGGCTGTCCGAGGAGACCGAGGACACCACCGCGCGGCTGGATGCCGACACCGTCTTCATCATCGACCCCATCGACGGCACCCGCAGCTTTGTCGAGGGCAGCAAGACATGGGCGCACAGCATCGCCGTGGCCGAAGGCGGCACGATCACCGCCGCTGCCGTCTATCTGCCGATGCTGGACAAGCTCTATACCGCGGCGCTGGGGCAAGGTGCGGCGCTGAACGACAGCCCGCTGACCGTCTCGGCCAACGACCGGATGCAGGATTGCTCGGTTCTGGTCACCAAGCCCGCAATGCAGCCGCATCACTGGCGCGCAGGCGTGCCGCCTGCCTTGAAACGCGGGCACCGTCCGTCGCTGGCCTACCGGTTGGCGCTGGTCGGCGAGGGGCGTTTCGACGGTATGCTGACCTTGCGTGACAGTTGGGAATGGGACATTGCCGCCGGGGCCCTGATCGTCAGCGAGGCAGGCGGCACCATCACCGACCGTGCAGGCCTGCCGCTGCGCTTCAACAATCCGCACCCCACGCTGAACGGGGTCATCGCAGCGACACCAGTGGTGCACAGCGGCTTGCATGCCGCATTGCGCCCACCATCGGCTTGACCCTGCCACCGGGCCTTGCGCACACTGCACGTGATCCAGATATTTTGCCGACCAAAGGACCAAAACCATGACCCAGCGCCTGCATCTCGTCTTCGGAGGCGAGCTTGTCACCCCCTCCGAGAACGTGTTCAAGAACGTCGATGACCTGCACATCGTCGGCATTTTCCCCAACTATGCCGCCGCCTATGACGCCTGGAAGACCGAAGCCCAGCGCACGGTCGACAACGCGCACATGCGTTATTTCATCGCCCACCTGCACCGTCTGCGCGATGAAAAGAACGCCGCCGCCGCAACCGAAGAGCTGGGTTGATCCGCAGCCATGGCACGTTCGCTGGGATTTGCAGCCTATAGGGCGCTGACCCGTCGCGGGCCCGCGCCCAAACTGCCCGAATACGCCCCCCGTCCCGAGGGCGAACTGGTCTGGCTGCATGCCGCAGAGCCGGGAAAGGCCACGCATGTGCGCGATCTGGCACGTCGCCTGATCGCCGCGCGCTATGGGCTGCGCGTGCTGGTGACCGGCCCGGCAGAGCCGTTCGCAAGCGACGATCCGAACCTGCTGACTGCCGAACTGCCGCCGGAACATCCCGTGGCCACCGCAGGTTTCATCGCGCATTGGAAGCCCGACGCGGTGATCTGGGTCTGGGGCGCGCTTCAGCCCAATCTGGTCGAGGCGGCGGCGGCGTCGGGCTGTCCGATGTACCTGGTGGATGCCGGTGCCGAAGGGTTCGACACCCGCCGCGACCGCTGGCTGACCGAAGTGCCCAAACAGTTGCTGGCGCATTTCGACAATGTGCTGGCCCGCAGCGATGCCGCCGAGGCGCGGATGAAGCAGCTGGGCGTGCCGCTGGCCAAGATCGACCGCACAGCGCCCCTGGTGCCCGGCGGTCAGGCACTGCCTGCCGCGCAACAGGATGTGGACGAACTGTCGCAATCGCTTTCGGGGCGCCCGGTCTGGTTCGCCGCCGGGGTGACCGCCCCCGAAGTCTCTGCCGTTCTGACGGCCCACCGCCGCGCCCAGCGCCTGTCGCACCGGCTGCTGCTGATCCTGAACCCGCAGGATGCCGCCGCCGATGCGATGGCCACCAACCTGTGCACGCTGGATGCCCTGCGCATGGTGCGCTGGTCCGATGGCGCTTATCCTGACGAGAACACCGCCGTGCTGCTGGCCGATCTGCCTGATGAGATCGGCCTGTGGTTTCGCGTAGCCCCTGTGTCATTCCTCGGCGGGTCGCTGGTAACGGGACAGGGCGGACAGGACCCCTTTGCCGCTGCAGCGTTGGGGTCGGCGGTTCTGTACGGGCCCAGCGTCGGCAAGCATCTGGATGCCTACCGCAGGCTGGCCAATGCCGGGGCCGCGCGCATCGTCAACGACGCCGAGAGCCTGGGCGCGGCCGTCACCTGGTTGATCGCACCCGATCAGGCGGCGAAAATGGCGATGGCGGGCTGGGACGTGGTGACCGAAGGAGCAGACACGATGGAACGTATCATCGCCCTGGTGCAGGATGGGCTGGACGCCCGACAGGACGGCCCGAATTGATGCGCGCGCCCGATTTTTGGAACACTACCCCCGAGCGCCCCGCGTGGCAGGCGCGGCTGCTGGCTCCCTTGGGCCATCTCTATGCCCGTGCAAGCGCGCGCAGGCTGGAAAAGGGCAGCCCCTTGCGGCTGGATATTCCGGTGGTCTGCGTCGGCAACATCAACGCGGGCGGCACAGGCAAGACGCCGACTGTGATCGCGGTCGCCGAGAAATTGCGCGATCTTTATCACACACCGCACATCGTCACGCGCGGCTATGGCGGATCGCTGGCGGGCCCGGTGCGTGTCGATCCCGCACGCCACAGTGCCAAACAGGTGGGCGACGAGCCGCTGTTGCTGGCCGCCTTCGCCGAGGTCTGGGTCGCCCGCGACCGCGCTGCCGGGGGCCAAGCCGCTCAAGCGGCGGGGGCCACGGTGGTGATCATGGACGACGGTCTGCAGAACCCTGATCTGGCCAAGGATGTCAGCATCGTTGTGGTGGACGCCGCAACAGGTTTCGGCAATGGTCGCTGCCTGCCCGCGGGGCCGCTGCGCGAACCCGTGGCCACGGGTCTGGCGCGCGCGGATCTTCTTCTGAGCATCGGGAGCGCCGAAGATCAGGCAGCGTTCCGGCCCGATACGACCTTGCCCCACGTGCGCGCCGAGCTAAAGCCGCTGCAAACCGGAATGGACTGGACCGACACGCCGGTCTTCGCCTTCGCAGGCATTGGCCGACCGCAAAAGTTCTTTGACACACTGCGGGGGCTCGGGGCCACGATCGTGCACGCCGAACCCTTGGGCGACCACCAGACGCTGTCGACAGCGCTGCTGTCCCGGCTTGAGGCCGACGCCCGTGCGCGTGGCGCGCAGCTGGTGACGACCGAGAAAGACGCAGCGCGCCTGCCACCTGCCTATCGGAGCAAGGTTATCACCCTGCCCGTCCGCCTGCACTTTGACGACGCTTCGGCGCTTGATGAAAGGCTGAAGGCGCTGCCGCAACCGTAAGGCTTACAAAAGCGTGTCGTCTTCGCCCAGCTTCGGCGCGGGGCGGTGCAACGACAGCTCTGATCCAGAAAACACGATGGGCGTGCGCACACCCGGTACGCCGTCCAGCTCGATCTGCATGCCGCGTGCGACGACCTGCGGGTCTGCCATCACATCGGCCATGTCGTTGATCGGCCCGGCGGGCACCCCTTCGGCCTCGCAGGCGGCGAGCAGATCATCGCGCGCGCGCAGCGCTGTCGCCGCCGTCAGCTTGCGGGTCATCTCGTCGCGATTGGCGATCCGGTCGGAGTTTTTCAGGAACTCCGGTGCCACAGCCATCTCGTCCAGCCCTAGCAGGCGACAAAGCCGCTGATACTGGCCATCGTTGCCGGTGGCGATGATGATGTGCCCGTCGGCGCAATCAAACACCTGATAGGGCGTCAGGTTCACATGCGCATTGCCCATGCGGCCCGGAGCCTTGCCGCTGGTCAGATAGTTCATCGCCTGGTTGGCGGTGATCGCCACGGCCACGTCCAGCAGCGCCATGTCGATCTGTTGGCCTCGGCCCGTCTGGCTGCGCTGGTGCACAGCGGCGAGGATGGCAGTGGTCGCGTAGACGCCGGTGAAGATATCAGTGATCGCTACGCCGGATTTCTGCGGCTGGCCATCGGGCTCGCCCGTAATCGACATCAGGCCCGACATGCCCTGGATGATGAAGTCATAACCCGCACGGTGGGCATAGGGGCCGGTCTGACCAAAGCCCGTGACCGAGCAATAGATCAGCTTGGGAAATTCATCCTTGAGCGAGGCGTAATCCAGCCCGTACTTGGCCAGCCCACCCACCTTGAAATTCTCGATCATCACGTCCGCATCGGCCAGAAGCGCCTTGAGGCGGGCCTGACCTTCGGGGGTGCGCAGATCGACGATGATCGACGCCTTGCCGCGATTGGTCGAATGGAAATACGAGGCAGACACGTCGTCGTCGCGGGTCACGAAGGGTGGACCCCATTGGCGCGTGTCGTCACCTGCTGCGGCCTCGACCTTGATGACCTCGGCCCCCAGATCCGACAGCGTCTGACCGGCCCAGGGGCCGGCCAGTACACGTGCCAGTTCGATAACCTTCAGACCGGCAAGCGGTGCAGTCATTATTCGGCACCTGCTTCGTCGAGGACTGTTTTCAGCTCGGAGTAGGCCATGTTGCTATATGTCTCGCCATTGATCACGAAGCTGGGCGTGCCCTCGATCCCATGTTCGGTGGCGTTGGCCTGGAACCACTCGACCATCTTCTTGGCCTGCTCTTCGTCCTGCATGCAGGCTTCGACCGTGTCGCCATCCAGCCCGGCCAGACGCCCGATCTTTTTCAGCTCGGCGGCAATGGCGACCGGATCACGTCCACCGGCATTCGCCCAAGTGGACTGGCCTGCATAAAGCAGATCGGTGATGCCAAAGAACTTTTCCGGACCCGCACAGCGCGCCATCAGCGATGCCCAGACGCCGGGCCCGTCGAAATAGACCTCGCGGTAGACAAAGTTGATCTTGCCGGTGTCGATATAGTCGGCCTTCAACTGCTTGAACGGCCCGGTGTGAAAGGCACCGCAGTGCGGGCAGGTGTAGCTGGCGTATTCGATCATCGTGACAGGCGCATCGGGGTTGCCCAATGTCATTTCCTGAACGTCCGAAATGTCGATATCGCTGTCCGCGCCGGTTTCCTGCGCATTGGCGGAACCCAGCGGTGTGCCGGACAGTTCGGTCGAGCTGTTGCCGCTTGTCAGGAACCAGCCTGCGACGGCGACAACCGCGATGGCTGTCAGAATTGCGATCACTCTTTTCATGAGACTTACCTCTTAGCGTTTTGCTTTTGTGAGTACGTTGGTGCCCAGCCGTTCCAATGCGGCGCGCAGGCCTTCATCGGCGACGGGGGCGGTTGTTTCTTCGGCGCGAGCGCGCAGGCTCGGGTCGATCTCCTTGGGCACGTCGGGCTTGCGATGGCCGAATGCCACCTGCCCTTCGGCAAAGCCTGTGGGCGCGGTCTGCGTCACCCGGATACGGGCGATGGCGTTGTAGCCATAGACGCTGTTGACCTTGGTGCGCAGCTGTTCCTTTTGCATTTCCAGCATCGGAGCCTGCGCGCCGGTGGTCAGCAAGGTCAGCGTCGCGCCCATACCACCACGGGCATAGCTGACCTCGACAGGATGGGCGATGGCGGCGATATCGTCGCCCACCACTTCGGCCCAATGGGTCAACAGACGCGATTGCGCAAAGCCACGGCTCTCGCTGGCGGTGCGGATGCGCCCTGTCAGCAAGCTTGCGGTTCGTTTGAACCCTTTTGTGGTGGCGTGACGCCGAGCCATGACTATGTTCCCCCAGAGGTTGGCCGGGATCATAAGGATTTGCGCGCCCGCTGCCAGACATAGCCGTCTAGGAAAGGCATAAATCTTGCGTGATCTGTCTAAAGAGTTGCTGGACTGGTATGATGTTCATGCCCGCGCGATGCCGTGGCGGACCCCGCCCGCCGACAAGCGCGCAGGTGTGCGGCCCGACCCCTATGCCGTTTGGCTGTCAGAGGTGATGCTGCAGCAAACGACTGTCGCCGCTGTCACCGCGTATTTCAACCGCTTCACCATGCGCTGGCCCACGGTGGCCGATCTGGCCGCGGCGGAGGATGGCGATGTGATGGCCGAATGGGCGGGCCTTGGCTACTATGCCCGCGCCCGCAACCTGCTGAAATGCGCGCGTGCGGTGGTAGCTGAGCACGGTGGCGCGTTTCCGGCGGATCATGCTGCACTGCTGATGCTGCCGGGGATCGGGCCCTATACCGCTGCGGCCCTATCCTCGATCGCGTTCGATCTGCCTCATGCGGTGCTGGACGGCAACGTCGAGCGGGTGATGGCGCGGATCTACGACGAACACACGCCCCTGCCTGCGGCGAAACCGATACTGATGACCCACGCCGAGGCGCTGACGCCAGACGCGCGCCCCGGCGATTACGCGCAAGCGGTGATGGATCTGGGGGCCACGATCTGCACGCCCAAATCCCCTGCCTGCGGCATCTGCCCCTGGAGTGATCCTTGCCTCGCCCGGCAGCGTGGCACCGCACCGGAGCTTCCCCGCAAGACGCCGAAAAAGGCCAAGCCGGTGCGTCATGGCACAGTCTATATCGCGCGCCGGTCCGATGGTGCCTATCTGCTGGAGCGCCGCCCCGACCGTGGCCTGCTGGGGGGGATGCTGGGCTGGCCCGGATCGGATTGGGTCGATGTCAGCCTTGATCGCCCCGAAGGAACGCCGCCCGTCAATGCCCAGTGGAGCAAAGTGCAAGGCGAAGTGCGCCACACCTTCACGCATTTTCACCTGATCCTGACCGTGATGTTGTCGGACACCGATCAGAAGCCTGACGCGGGCCCGAATACGGCAGGGTACATGACCAAAACGGAATTCGGCCCCTCGGACCTGCCAACGGTCATGCGCAAGGCCTTCGATCTGACGCGGCATTAAGCGCGCTTGGTTCATCTGCGGGCTGCGCTATACTGCCATTGATCAACTGACCAGCCGAGTGCGCACCATGACCACGTCCCACTACATCCCCGCCACCGATATGACGAAGCTGACGCGCGCGGCACCCTATGCCATGTCGATCCTGCTGCTGCCGCTGGCGTGGGCCTGCGCCGTCATGGGGGGCTGGACGGTGATTCTGCTGCCGGTGTTCACGTGGTATCTGTTTGTCGCGCTGGACTTTGCCGTGGGCCTTGACCCCGACAACGCCGACCCCGAGACCGATGACGACGATCTGTTCTGGTATCGCGCCATCACGATCGCCTGGGCACCGCTGCAGTTCATCACCCTGTTCGGCATGATCTGGTATGTGGCCCCGGCCGAGCATCTGGGCACGCTGGAAAAACTGGTGCTGTTCTTTGGTGTCGGCGCGATCACCGGCACCGTGGGCATCAACTATGCGCACGAGTTGATGCACCAACGCTCGAAGCTGGAGCGCTGGTGCGCCGATGCCCTGCTGGCAATGGTGCTCTATTCGCATTTCCGATCCGAACACATGCTGGTGCATCACCGCTATGTCGGCACCCCGCGCGACACAGTAACCGCGCGCATGGGTGAAAGTTTCTATCGCTTTTACCCGCGTGTGCTGAAGGAATCGCTGATCAGCGCATGGCGCGCGGAAAAGGACATGCTGGCCCGCAAGGATCTGCCATGGAGTGATCTATCGAACCCGTTCTTCAAGTATTGGGCATTGCAAGGCACCTTCCTGGTGCTTGCCTTTGCGCTTGGCGGCTGGGCCGGACTGGGCCTGTTCCTGTTGCAGGCGGGCGTCGCGGTCTGGCAGCTTGAGCTGGTCAACTACATCGAACACTACGGCCTGACGCGCAAACATCTGGGCGAGGGCAAATACGAACACGTCCACCCGCGCCATTCGTGGAACGCGACCCACCGCGCGTCGAACTGGCTGCTGATCAACCTGCAACGGCATTCGGACCATCATTACAAACCAGACCGCCGCTTTCCCGTGCTGCAAAACCACACCGAAGCGGACGCGCCGCAACTGCCCTACGGCTATCCGGTGATGACGATGGCGGCGATGGTGCCGCGCGTGTGGAAACGGGTGATGCACCCGCGCGTGCGGGCCTGGCGGGACATGTATTACCCCGAGATCACCGACTGGAGCGCCTATAACAAGGCGACCAATCCGCGCCCGCGCTGACCGCTGCCGCAAAACGAAAAAGGCCCCGCCATGACGGCGGGGCATAGGTAGGTGCCCCATGTGAGTGCGACAATGGGTGAAAGTCGCGGGGGCACCGGCGGTGTTCGTAAAACTGTGGTGTATCGGTCCCGAAAGGGATCAGTCGTGCATTTCCGACCGGATCTGCTGGCGCAGCACGTCGATCGGCACGGTCTTGCCCTCGCGCTTGAAGCACCAGTAGGTCCAGCCGTTGCAGCTGGGTGCGCCTTCAAGGTGGGCGCCGACCTGATGGATCGACCCCTTGACGTCATCGCCGATCAGGGTGCCGTCGGCGCGGACCTTGGCCTTGTGACGGTTGTTCATCGAATAAAGCTGTTCGCCCGGACGCAGCATGCCACGCTCGACCAGCTGGCCGAAGGGCACGCGCGGCTCGGCGCGTTTTGAGGTGCTGACCGCCAATGCGTCGCGGTCGAACTTGCGCACCGACGCGATGCGTTTCGCGGCAACCTTGCGGTATTCTTCCTCGCGCTCGATCCCGATGAATTCGCGGCCCAGCATCTTGGCCACCGCACCTGTGGTGCCCGTGCCAAAGAACGGGTCGAGAACCACATCGCCGGGATTGGTCGAACCGACCAGCAGACGGTGCAGCAGGCTTTCGGGTTTCTGCGTCGGATGTGCCTTGTCGCCCTCGTCATTCTTCAGACGCTCGTGGCCGGTGCAGATCGGCAGAACCCAATCGCTGCGCATCTGGATGCCATCGTTCAGCGCCTTCAGCGCCTCGTAGTTGAAGGTGTATTTGCTGGCCTCGTCCTTGCCCGCCCAGATCATCGTCTCGTGTGCGTTGGTGAAGCGTTTGCCGCGAAAGTTCGGCATCGGGTTCGACTTGCGCCAGACCACGTCGTTAAGAATCCAGAAGCCCGCGTCCTGCAAGGCGGTGCCGACGCGGAAGATGTTGTGATAGCTGCCGATGACCCAGATCGCACCGTTGGGTTTCAGCAGGCGGCGCGCGGCTTTCAGCCAGGCGCGGGTGAACTTGTCATAGACCTTGAAGCTGTCGAACTGGTCCCAGGCGTCGTCGACCGCATCCACCTTGGAATTGTCGGGCCGGTGCAGGTCGCCGCGCAACTGCAGGTTATAGGGCGGATCGGCAAATATCAGGTCCACCGATTCTGCCGGAAGACTGTTCATCACCTCGATGCAATCGCCCGCAATGATTTCGTTCAAGGGAAGCGCCTTGGCGCTCTTGGTCTTTGTCATCATATCTGCCTCTATCCGCGGCCCATTTTGAGCTCGTTGGTTGTGGACAAAGATGAGTCAAAGCTGATTCGTGGTCAATTTCTTTATTGAATCAATTGGTTAACTATTTATCTTGATACAAGATATTGTGTACAGGTTTGAACGAACGTCTATGGTGTGGGGTCACACCAATTCGCAACAGCGCCTCTTTGTGGCTTTTCGACGGATAGCCCATGTTGGTCTCCCAGCCATAACCGGGATGCTGTTGCGCCAAATCCACCATCACCGCATCGCGCCTGATTTTTGCCACAATTGAGGCCGCCGCAATCGACACCGACCGCCCGTCGCCCTTGATCACCGTGGTCGCGGGAAGGTTGAGCCCACGGGGCACCATGTTGCCGTCGATCAGCACGTGATCGGGGCACATCGGCAGCCCCGCAATCGCGCGCACCATCGCCAGATGCGAGGCGCGCAGAATGTTGTGTTCGTCGATCTCTTCCACCGTCGCGATGCCCAGCGACACATGCGCGCGCGACATCAACTCGGCATAGAGAGCGGCGCGGCGCTTGGCGGTCAGCACCTTGGAATCGTTCAGCCCTTCCAGAATGTCGGCCGGGTCCAGCACCACGGCAGCCGCCATGACCGGCCCCGCAAGCGGTCCCCGACCCACTTCGTCGACGCCCGCCACGCAACCACCGATCTCAAGCTCGAATGAATAATCCGGCACCCTGTCACATCCCCATATGCTGACTTGGGGTTATACACGCGCTTGCCCGCGACGAAAACACGGATATCCATGAAACCGATACGCGGGCCTGCACAACAAAAAAGGGGGAAGGTGCCCGAACACCCTCCCCCCAGTTCGACCGGCAACAGGGACCCATCCCCGGTCATGACACCGCCTTTTTAACGGCGGGCCAATTGGTAGCCCTGGTGACGCAGGCATCGCGCGTCATACCCCACGCCAACGCCGTTCCGATTGCGGAACCGCACTTCGCAGGCGCGTGGCAGGCTGTTGGAATAGCGGTAGTTCTTGCTCAGGCACTTGTCGCCAAAGCCGTTGATCTTGCCCTGGCGGGTCTGGAACGTGCGCAGGCAGGCCTGCGGCAGCAGCTTGCGATTGTCGGCACGCGGTGGCAGCGGACGCGGGCGCACAGGGCGGTGATCGGGCCGATAGTCCGGGCGATAGCTGTCATGCCGCGTGACCCGGTCGTTGTCCTTGCGGGAATCGTTGATCGCAGCCCCGATGATCGCGAGACCAAGGATCGCCGCAAGGGCACGCGCCGTGTCATCCTGATCAGCGGCGGCGGGCGTGACGGACAGCCCCGTGATGGCAATGGACAGGCCTGCGACAAGGGCGATGAACTTGCGGTGCAGGGACCGTGGCGTGAAAACCGGCATGGTGTGTTCCTTTCAATCGGGTGATGCGTTGTTGGGTGGCCCTGCCTGATTGGCCGAACCTTGGACCGACGATGGGCGGTTTGGCCGAAGTCACACAATATCAGTCGGCTGTTATCCGATATCAGCCCCGCGAAACCCTTGCGGTTATTGAATATCGCGGCGACAAGGCGCACAGTCAGTCACATGAAACACATCCTTCTTTCCCTTGCCTGTGCCGCCCTGCTGGCCGCTCCGGCAGCGGCCCAGGCCGCAGATTGCTTTGCCGATTACAAGGCAAAGAAAGACGACCCCCTGCGCCTGCACTACGGTGTGGCGCAGGTTTCGGCCTGTGATCAGGGCACGGCGCAGGCCGAACTGAGGAACCGGCTTGCCGCAAGCGGCTGGACGTTGCTACAGATCATGTCTGTGTTCGGCCCCGATGGCCTCGATCAAAGGAAAGACAGTGCCGGACAATACTTCCTCCGCTTCTGAGATGCGCCAGACCGGTGAACGACTGGTGCTGGGCGGCATCGCGGCGATCGTGGCAATCCTGCTGGCCGCCGCCATCGTGCTGTTCCTGACTCTGCCCGACGCCGGTGCCTTCAACGCGCAGGTCGAGCAGATCTTTGTCGAGAACGCCGATCTGACCAGCCAGTCCGAGATCAAGCTGCTTGAGATCCTGGCGCAATCGGGCACCGCCTTTTCGGCGACGCTGAACAGCTACCGCTTCGTCATCTTCGTGCTGCTGACCTTCGCCACCGCCCTGCTGGTGGCTGCACTGATCTTTCTGGTGATGCTGGTCGGCATGGGCCGCCGCCTGGCCCAGATCGAGCGTGCAGGCATCGAGGTGAACTCGCTGCTGATCAGCCGCGAGGAAAACACCGTCTACCTCAACAACCTGGGTTTCAAGCTGACGGATGCCGCTATGGAAACCATGTCGATCCTGGCCGAGGCGCGGATGGACGACGACGTGCTGTCGGGTGTCGAGATTGAGGCGATCATCTCGGGCCGCGACGCGTCGGATTGCGAAGAAGCCGCTGGTGCCACGCGGATCAAACGCCTGCGCGACACGCTGGGCAACCAGATCGTCAGCGAGCTTCTGGTCAAGAACATCGCGCGGCGCGGCTATATGCTGGCCGTGGGCAAGCACGTGATCAAGGTCATCTGATCCCCCGCTGCCTGCTGCCTCTGGTCAAATCCTGCGAGAGCGGCATAAGCTGCGCTCCAATGACCGCCCCCCGCAGGAGAGACCGATGCCAGCCCTGATCAACACGTTCAAACAATCCCTCGCCAACGGCGAAACCGTTTTTGGGGCATGGCTCAGCCTTGGCACGGTCAACACGACCGAACTGATGGGCGCGATGGGCTTTGACTGGCTGCTGATCGACGGCGAACATACGCCCTACGACATCACGGTCATCCGCGATCAGCTGATGGCGCTCGAGGCGTCGCCGTCGCAGGCTGCCGTGCGCGTGCCCGTGGGCGAGACCTGGATGATCAAACAGGTGCTGGACGCGGGCGCGCAAACCGTTCTGGTGCCGATGGTCGAAAGCGCCGATCAGGCGCGCCAGCTGGTGCGCGCGATGAAATACCCGCCCTTCGGCATTCGCGGCGTGGGCTACTCCAGCACCCGTGCGGCGGGCTTCGGCAAGATCGCAGACTACGGCCAGACGGCGGACGACCAGACCTGCCTGCTGGTACAGGTCGAAAACCGCGCGGGCCTTGCCGCCCTCGACGAGATCCTGACGATCGACGGCGTCGACGGTGTGTTCATCGGCCCCGCCGACCTCTCTGCCGATCTGGGGCACATGGGGCAGCTTTCGCATCCGGTTGTGATGGAGGCGATACTGGACGCAACCCGCCGCATCGCGGCCTCGGGCAAGGCTCCGGGTATCCTCAGCAGCGACGAAGCCGTGCTGAACGCCGCAATAGACGCGGGCGCCCGCTTTGTCGCGGTCGGTGTCGATGCAGCCATGTTGGCAAACACCGCCCGCGCGGTCGCGTCGAAATGGATCAAATAACCTGTTTCTTTTGGCCTTAAATATCCAAATCCGGCATATGCCTCAGGGGCCCGCGCCCCTGATCTGCGTGGCCGCCTGCGTATAGCCCCCTGTCGCGCCGTCGATGAAATGCACATGATCGTCGCGCATGATCGACGGCACGATGCAGGTCATCATCGCCTCGCTCTGGCTGTGCGTGCCGTAGCGGATCAAGCCCGCCTGCCGTGCGGTTTCCAGAACCTCGGTCAGACGCGCAGCGGTGACGTCGTCGCAATCCAGTGTCATCTTCAGCCCGTCGTCGAACTTGCGAAAATCAGCGTTCTCGCCCACGACACGCGCGTAGCGGCGCGCATCGAAACCGCCGACCTTCAACCCGGTCTTGACCAGCACCCACGCCATAAATGTCTCGAACAGGATCTGCCGCTTGCGCTTGGCCACCGTCAGCCTGCCACGTGTTGCGCGGGCCTCCATTTCGGCCCCCGCGGGTGGCCAGTCGGTGCCGGGGCCGTCCACCGGGGCGGGGTGGCCGTTGCGTTCAAGATCGCCGACAACACCCAGAACCTTGTCCACCAGCGCTGCGAACGCCGCCGCCTCCGCGCCATCTTCGGGCTGGATCAGCACCGAAAGGATCTGCCCGTTGCGCGCCTTCATCTGGCTCCAGCGGCACGACAACCCGGTCAGATCGGGCTGGGTGCCCGCAGGCGCATGCGGCAGATCATACTGCCCGCGCTTCATCTGCGCCTCTGCCCAGCTGATGCCGCCGCCGATGAACATGGCGTAATCCACACCCTGCGACGCCTGATAGCGTGCAACCGCCACCTCGCGGCCCGCCTTGCGGATCGCGGCCACCGGCACCAGCGCCACGCGCAGGCTCAGCCCAAACTCCTCCTCTGCCCAGCGGCGCACGGCGCTCAGCGCGCGTTTCGCCGCCTCGGCCTGTTCCTGCGGACAGGCAAAGGCCGCACCATCGCCCCCGAACACGAAGGGAAAGGCACGCCCCTCGGCGGCATTGATCTGCGCCGAGATCACGGCGGCCCCGATCATGTTCACGGTCTTATAGCGCCCTTCGGCAATCGCCTGCGTCGAGCCCACGATATCCGCAGCCCCCACCACCCAATCGTCGGGCAAGGGCGCGTAGCATTCGGCATCCGACAGCGTGCCAAAGGCGTCCTGCAGCGGCAGGCGGTCATAAAAGTCGTCCATGATCGCTGTCCCTTTCGCCACTGCGGTCTGATCCGTAATACTACGCACTCTTGCACGGCCTGACTGCCCGTGTAACCAAGCTTCACCAAAGCTTGAAAGGCCTTCCTCATGCGGACCGGACTGTTTCTGCTGGCGCTGGCCTATGTGCTCAGCCAGTTTTTTCGCGCCTTTCTGGCGGTACTTGCGGGCCCGCTTGAGGCCGATATCGGCGTGGGCGCTGAAGACCTGGCTTTTGCGTCCGGGCTTTGGTTCATCTCATTCGCGCTGATGCAGCTTCCCGTGGGCTGGGCGCTTGACACATTGGGGCCACGGCGCACTGCGGCCTCGCTGTTGCTGCTGGGCGGCGGCGGCGGTGCAGCACTCTTTGCGCTGGCGACCGGTGCCCTGCACATCCACATGGCGATGGTGCTGATCGGGATCGGCTGCGCCCCGGTGCTGATGGCGTCCTACTACATCTTTGCGCGCGAATTCCCCCCGGTTCAGTTCGCCACGCTGGCCGCGCTGATGGTGGGCGCGGGCACCACGGGCAACCTGATCGCGTCTTATCCGATGGCGATCTCGGCCGAGCTGATCGGCTGGCGCGCGTCGATGGGTGGGCTGGCGGTGCTGTCGGCGGTGGTGGCGGCTGGCGTGTTCGTGACCGTGAAGGACCCCGAAAAGCCGCAAAGCGATCTGCGCGGATCGGTGTTCGACCTGCTGAAGATGCCGGTGCTCTGGCTGATCCTGCCGCTGGTGTTCGTGCATTACGCCCCCGCCGGTGCGATCCGTGGCCTGTGGATTGGCCCCTATCTGCGCGACGTCTTTGACGCCAGCCAGTCGCAGATCGGGATGGCGACGCTGCTGATGGGCCTGGCGATGATTCTGGGCGTGGTGATCTACGGCCCGCTCGACCGTCTGGTGGGCAGCCGCAAATGGGTGAATTTTGTCGGCAGCACGCTGACCGCCCTGTCGGTGCTGGCGCTGTGGGCGTTCCCGCAGCCCGGCATGTGGACCGCGATTGCGCTGATGTGCGCCGTGGGCCTTTTCGGTGCGTCGTTCCCGATGATGATCGCCCATGGCCGCAGCTTTGTGCCGCCGCATCTGACGGGGCGCGGAGTGACCCTGCTGAACCTCTTTGGCATCGGCGGTGTCGGGCTGATGCAATTCGTCAGCGGGCGGCTGCACGCGGGTGCACAAGGCGGCGATGCGGCAGCCCCCTATGCGGCGATCTTCGGGTTCTTCGGGATTGCCCTGATTGCCGGGCTAGCGGTCTATGGGTTTTCCCGAGACAACACCGACTGAAACAGCCATCCGCGCCCCTTTCAACGCGGGGACAAGCGGTATATGGACGCCAAGCACCCAAAAATGGAGAATCGCAATGGGTTATCGCGTCGTCGTCGTTGGTGCCACCGGAAACGTGGGCCACGAAATGCTGAACATCCTGGCCGAGCGTCAGTTTCCGATTGATGAAATCACCGCCCTGGCCAGCCGCAAGTCAATGGGCACGGAGGTCAGCTTTGGCGACAAGACACTCAAGACGAAGGATCTCGACACGTTCGATTTCACCGGCTGGGACATCGCGCTGTTCGCCGTAGGGTCGGACGCGACAAAGAAATACGCGCCCATCGCCGCCAAGGCGGGCTGCTATGTCATTGATAACTCGTCGCTCTATCGCTACGACCACGACATTCCGCTGATCGTTCCCGAGGTGAACCCAGACGCCATCGAACTGGCGGTGAAGCGCAAGATCATCGCCAACCCCAACTGCTCGACCGCGCAGATGGTCGTGGCGCTGAAGCCCCTGCACGACCGCGCGCGGATCAAGCGGGTCGTCGTCAGCACCTACCAGTCGGTGTCTGGCGCGGGCAAGGAAGGCATCGACGAGCTGTGGGACCAGACCAAGTCGATCTACAACCCCACCGATGACAAGCCTGCGCGCAAGTTCACCAAGCAAATCGCATTCAACGTGATCCCGCACATCGACGTCTTCATGGACTCGGGCGAGACCAAGGAAGAATGGAAGATGGTCGCCGAGACCAAAAAGATCATCGACCCGTCGATCAAGGTCACCGCGACCTGCGTGCGGGTTCCGGTCTTTGTCGGGCACTCCGAGGCGATCAACATCGAGTTCGAAGAGTTCCTGGACGAGGACGAAGCCCGCGACATCCTGCGCGAAGCGCCCGGTGTCATGGTGATCGACAAGCGCGAAGACGGTGGCTATGTCACGCCGGTCGAATGCGTCGGCGACTTTGCCACGTTCATCAGCCGCATCCGTCAGGACAGCACCATCGACAACGGGCTGAACCTGTGGTGCGTCAGCGACAACCTGCGCAAGGGCGCGGCCCTGAACGCGGTGCAGATCGCCGAAGTGCTGGGCCAGCGGATCCTGAAAAAGGGCTGAATTCCGCCGAAATATGTACAGAATTCAAGGGGCGCTTGCTGGCGCCCCTTTTCTTTTGGGCGCTGCTTTCGCAGGCTGGGGCACATTGAATTTCACAAGGTCCCCCGATATGCGCTTTGCCATTCTCGCCCCCGCCGTTGCGATCAGTGCGTTGCTTTGTCCGCTGACCGCATGGGCCGACACGCTGGCCATCGACAGCGCCCCATCCGCCATCACCGTCTATCCGCGCGGCGCGCTGGTCACGCGGACCACCACCGTGACACTGCCGCAGAGCACGCATGATCTGGTGCTGGCCGACCTGCCGCAATATGTCGATCCGGCCCGCATCTCGGTCAGGTTGGCGGGCGCGCAACTGCAATCGGTGTCGTTTCGCGACCGCAACCAGCCCCCGGCCCCGGATCAGGTGTCCGCCCGGATCACGGCTGCGCGCGATGCCGTAAAGGCCGCGCAGGTGACGCTGGATGCATTGGACGACCGCATAGCGCTGGCCCAGATCGCGGTGCAGGCCGCCAAGGCGCAGGCCGATTTCCTGACTGCCTTAGGCACCTCGGAAACCCTGCCCGCCGATGTGGACACATTGCGCGACCTGTCCCAGATGATCGGCGATCAGACACTGGCCGCAGGGCAATCCGCGCAAACCGCCCGCACGTCGATGCGCCTGTTGAATGCAGAGCGCGAGGACCGAGTGAAAGACCTTAACGACGCGCAAGCCGCGCTGGACGCCCTGTTGACAGCAGATCAGGACCGCACCCGCCTGACGCTGACGGCCACCGCCGCACAGGCAGGCGCGGCCACGCTCGAGGTCAGCTATCAGGTGGACAGCGCCCTGTGGTATCCAGTCTATGACCTGCGCCTGACGACAGGCGACACCCCCACGCTGAAGATGGAGCGAGGTGCAGAAGTGGCCCAGAACAGCGGCGAGGACTGGCGCGACGTCGCCCTGACCCTTGCCACGGTCCAACCCAGCGGCCAGACCCGCCCCAGCGAGATCTATCCCGAACTGCGCCGCGTCGAAGACCGCGAAGATCCGCAGCCCCGCATGAGGTCAGAGGCCGCACTGGGCGCCACAGCAGACATGGCCCTGCCCGCGCCCGTGATGGAGGCGCCGACCGTCGCGATGACCATGCTGGACGGCCCCAGCGTGCAATATGCCTTTCCCCGGCCTGTCAGTGTCGCCAATGGCGCGGACGATGTGCGCATCGCACTGGACAGCGTCGATTTCACCCCGGACGTCTTTGCCCGCGCCGTGCCTCTGCAGGACGATGTTGCCTATCGCATGGCGCGTCTGACCAACACGACCGGCGAACAGCTTCTGGGCAGCGGGTTTGCCACGGCCTTTGTTGATGGGCAGATGGTGGGGCAGTTCGATTTCGCGCCCGTCGCTGCGGGCGAGAAGGTCGACCTTGCCTTTGGTCCCATTCAAACACTGCGGCTGAACCGCGTCCGCCTGAACCGCAACGAAGCCGATCGCGGTATACTTTCGCGGTCCAGCGAGATCGTCGAGGCGACGCGGATCGACATCGAGAATACTGGCGACAGAGCCTGGCGCGTCGAGCTCATCGACCGTGTGCCCATCACCGAGCAGGCAGACCTTGAGATCGACTGGACAGCACAGCCTGCCCCCACTGTCACCGGGCACAATGATCGCAGGGGCATTCTGATGTGGGACATGGCGCTCGCCGCAGGTGAGGATGCAAGCGTGACGCTGAACGTCGAAATGAACTGGTCCGAGGGAAAGGTTTTGCGCTGACCGGGTTTGCGCAAAGCAATTGTTAACAAATATCGGGCTATAGAAGTCAGGTCAGCGATTGCCGCGCTTCTTGGGAAGCGCTTTCACCATCAAGACATGATTGCCCGTCCGGGCGCAAAGGTTACGCATTACGCGGCTCCGGGGGGAACCGTGCAGCCAGTGCCGCAAAAGCGCGCTTGGCGAAAGCCGCCGCATATCAGGTTGCTTTCGAACAATAGTTCACATGCCTTCAATCAAAAACGATGATTGTCAGTGCCACAGCGGTTCAGGGGTGAACCGAGGCAACTGTTCAAGGCTGGACCCAGAGTGCTGCGGCGGTTGCTCTTCGCTCCGCGAGAGGCAGGCCTCGACACGGTCCGGCGCGCGTGGAACCAGAATACCAAGGCGGCGATGCTCCGGGTGGGAGGATCGCCGCCTTTTCGTTTCAAAGGGCGCTCAGGTGGTCGAGACCGGCAGGAATTTCTCATCCGCGTTGTTGTAATACTCCAACCCGCCCTCGCCGATATCCATCCACAGACCGTGCATCGTCAGTTCGCCCGTGGCCAGCCGATCCGACACGAACGGGAAGGTCAGCAGGTTTTCCAGCGACGCGACGACCGCGTGTTTCTCCAGCTGCCGGATCTGAACCTTTGGGTCGGTCTCGTCCGCGACCAGATCGTATTTCGGGCGCAGAATATCCATCCAGCGACCAACAAAGCTGGTCTTTTCCTCCAGTTCCGGAGCCTTGCCCTGGCACATGTCGAGGCAGCCCTGGACGCCGCCGCAATTGGAATGGCCCATGACGATCAGATGCGCCACCTTCAGCACCGTCACCGCATATTCGACCGCAGCGGACGTGCCGTGGTGGTCGCCATCGGGCTCGTAGGGCGGAACCAGATTGGCAATGTTGCGGTGAATGAAGAACTCGCCCTGGTCCGCCCCGAAGATCGACGTCACGTGCACACGGCTGTCGCAGCACGAGATCATCATCGCGCGCGGGCGCTGTCCCTCGTTGGCCAGACGCCTGTACCATGCCTGGTTGTCGGCATATCCGGTGGCTTTCCAGCCGTGATAGCGTTGCAGCAAATAGCCGGGCAGTGGCTTGATGTTGTGCATCTTGCGGTCCTGTTATTTGGGGCCTCTGGTCGAGGTCTTGCCCGCGATATAGCGAATTCGACCCAATTTCGAGCGATAATTGCCCCATGATCCCACAAGCATCAATCAAATACAAAGATCCACAGGCCTAACGTGCGCTCAGGGCCGTGGGGGCCTTTTATTGGGGTGAGCAAGAGCATGTGCCATATAACCAAGATCAATCCGCGCGAAACCGTGGCGGTCAATGACGCGCGTCTCAGCGCGCTTTATGCCGAATTGGGCGATGCCAGCGCCGAGGATGTGCTGTGCCGCGCGATGGAGGAACTGGCCCTGCGCATGTCGCATTGCGAGCGTCTGTTTCGCACCGATGACTTCGACGGGCTGCGCAAAAGCGCGCGGTCGCTGATCGCCATCGCCGAACAGATCGGCATGGACGTTCTGGCCCGTGTAGCCGCCGATGTGACCTATTGCATCGACCGCAACGACACCGTGGCGCTGGCGGCCACATTGACCCGTCTGATGCGCACGGGCGAGGGATCGCTGACCGCCGTGTGGGAACTGCAGGATATCACGCTGTAAGGGGGTGAAGTGGTGAGCCGTGTTGGGTTCGAACCAACGACCTACTGATTAAAAGTCAGTTGCTCTACCAACTGAGCTAACGGCCCACTGGGCGGGTAACTAGAAAGAGTTGGAGGGACGGTCAAGCCCTATTCCTCAACTTTATTGGCGGGGCACTGGATTCGCCCCGATGGCGGCGTTATATGCGCGCAATGACACAGGAATATAAAACAAATTTTCCGTTCATGAAGATGCATGGGCTGGGCAACGACTTTGTCGTGGTCGATGCGCGCGCACGCCCGGTTGCGATTACGCCTGCACTGGCGCAGGCCTTGGGCGACCGGCACCGGGGCGTGGGGTTCGACCAGCTGGCGGTGATCGAGAACGGAAAGGGCGACGCGCATCTGACGTTTTATAATTCCGACGGAACGCTGTCTGCCGCCTGCGGCAATGCGACCCGCTGCATCGCACGCTATCTGATGGACGAAAACGGGGCGGATCATCTGCACCTGACAACCGATCGCGGTGATCTGGCGGCCCGAGATATGGGCGCCGGGATCACGGCGGTGAACATGGGCCATCCGCAGCTTAACTGGGACGAAATTCCGCTGGCCGAGGCGATGGACACGCTGGAATTGCCGATAGACGGTGCCCCCACGGCGAACGGCATGGGCAATCCGCATTGCACATTCTTTGTAGAGGACGCCGAGGCGGTGGACCTGTCCGAACTTGGCCCCCGCATCGAACACCATCCGCTTTTCCCGCAGCGCACCAACGTGCAGGTGGCACAGATCACCGGCCCCGGCCGCATCCGCATGCGCGTGTGGGAGCGTGGCGTGGGGCTGACGCTGGCCTCTGGCTCGTCGTCCTGCGCCACCGCCGTGGCCGCCGCGCGGCGCGGGTTGACGGGGCGCGATGTGGTGATTGACCTCGACGGGGGACAGTTGCGCGTTGAATGGCGCGAGGATGGCGTCTGGATGACCGGGGCCACGATGCATGTATTTTCCGGCCAGCTGAGCCAAGCCTTTCTGGACAGCCTGACATGAGCGCTCCGATATTCTCGAATCACGGCTGCCGCTTGAACGCCTACGAGCTTGAGGCGATGAAGGAACTGGCCGCCGGTGCCGGGCTGCAGGACGCCGTGGTGGTGAACACCTGCGCCGTCACGGCCGAGGCCGTGCGCAAGGCGCGGCAGGACATCCGCAAGCTGCGCAAGGCCAACCCGAACGCGCGGCTGATCGTAACCGGATGCGCGGCACAGACCGAGCCCGAGACGTTCGCAAACATGGCCGAAGTAGATGCGGTGATCGGCAACACCGAAAAGATGCAGCAGACCACGTGGTCGGGCTTGGCCGGTAATTTCGGGACAGAGCCCGTGCAGGTCGATGATATCATGTCGGTGACCGAAACCGCAGGCCATCTGATCGACGGTTTCGGCACCCGCAGCCGCGCCTATGTGCAGGTGCAGAACGGCTGTGACCACCGCTGTACGTTCTGCATCATCCCCTTCGGGCGCGGCAATTCGCGCTCGGTGCCTGCGGGTGTCGTGGTGGACCAGATCAAGCGTCTGGTGGATCGCGGGTATAACGAGGTCGTGCTGACCGGCGTAGATCTGACGTCGTGGGGGGCCGATCTGCCCGCCACCCCAAGACTGGGCGATCTGGTGATGCGCATCCTGCGGTTGGTGCCTGATCTGCCGCGCCTGCGGATCAGTTCGATCGATTCCATCGAAGTGGACGAGGCGCTGATGCAGGCCATCGCCACCGAACAGCGGCTGATGCCACATCTGCACCTGTCGTTGCAGCATGGCGACGACATGATCCTGAAGCGGATGAAGCGGCGACACCTGCGCGGCGATGCGATCCGCTTTGCCCAGGAGGCGCGCGCACTGCGGCCCGACATGACATTCGGTGCGGACATCATCGCGGGCTTCCCGACCGAGACCGAGGCGCATTTCGAAAACGCGCTGGCGCTGGTCGAGGAATGTGATCTGACCTGGCTGCATGTCTTTCCCTATTCGCCCCGCTCCGGCACACCGGCTGCAAGGATGCCGCAGGTTGACGGGCGCGCGATCAAGGCGCGGGCGGCGCGGCTGCGCGCAGCGGGTGCAGCGCAGGTTCAGCGCCACCTTGGCGCACAGGTGGGGCGCACCCATCAGATCCTGATGGAAAGCCCGCATATGGGCCGCACCGCGCAGTTTACCGAAGTGCATTTCGACAGCGCTCAGACTGAGGGCGACATCGTGACCGCCACGATCACCGGGCGGTCGGACAGCCAGCTTCTGGTCTGAATCCAGCCCCCCTTCACTGACAACGAAAAACCCCCGCCCTGTTGCCAGTGCGGGGGTTTGTCATTCTGTCGTCAAGCTGCAGGGATCAATCCTTGCGCTTGTACTTTTTCTTGATCGGTGCCCAGAGACGTTTGTTCGTCAGGTAGAGCAATACCGACAGGATCGTCAGGAACATCACGCCGACAAAACCTGCCTGCTTGCGCTGCGACAGCTTGGGTTCTGCTGTCCACATCAGGAACGCGGCGACATCCTGTGCTTCCTGGCGGATATCGTTTGACGTACCATCAGCATAATCGACGTCTTCACCATAGAGCGGAGGCGCCATCGCGATCCAGCTGCCCGGATACATATGGTGGCCTTCTTCATCCTTGCACGCTTCGGGATAGCCGCCCGCGGTGAATGCGGTGTTATAATAGCCCTCGAAGTCCTCGGGGGCGCAGCTGGGCGGATCTTCGTAGGCCAGCAGCAGGGTGGCGATGTATTCCGCGCCGCCCATGCCTTTCAGGAACTGGTTGATCCCCAACCCGTATGGGCCGTGAAATCCGGCACGCGCCTTGGCCATCAGGCTGAGGTCGGGCGCGTTTTCCAGTGCTGATCCGGCAAAGTGATCGACCGGAGTGGCCGGGCGGAAGTCGTCCAGTTCGGGGTCGAACACTTCGAACTGTTCGGCATAGGCACGCATCTGGTCTTGGGGCAGGCTAGGCCCGCCTTCGTCCGAGAGGGTGCGCAACGCGATATATTGCAGGCCATGACAGGCCGAGCAAACCTCGGTGTAGATCTTCAGACCGCGTTGCAGCTGGTTGGTGTCGTAGGTGCCGAACGGACCATCGAAGGGAAAGTCGAAGTTTTCGACATGCGCTTCTCCGCCCGCGGCATAAGCGCCGCCTGCCAGACCAAAGGCCACGGCAGCGCCAAGTGCGATTTTCTTGAACATGGTGCTCATCCTCTTATTCCGCAGGCTGCGACGCGGCGGCTGATTTGGCCGAACCGGTCCTGGCCACGTTTGCGGCAAAGTCGTCTTCGATTGTCGCGGGCTGTGCATCGGGTTTTTCAATCACACCCAGCAGCGGCAGGATGACGAGGAAATAGCCGAACCAATAGGCCGAAGCGATCAACGAGAAGGTCGCGTATGGCTCTTCCGCAGGCATGGCACCCAGCCACATCAGCGCGAAAAAGTCGATGACCAGAAGCGCGAACCACATCTTGAACATCGGGCGATACCGGCCCGAACGCACGGACGATGTGTCCAGCCACGGCACCAGTGCCATCACCGCAATCGCACCGAACATCGCCAGCACGCCGAAGAACTTGGCGTCGATGATGCCGCCGGTCACGAAGGACGCGATCTGAACGACCCAGACTTCGGACGTGAACGCCCGCAGGATCGCGTAGAACGGCAGGAAGTACCATTCGGGCACGATGTGCGCAGGTGTCGAAAGCGCATTCGCCTCGATGTAGTTGTCGGGGTGACCCAGGTAGTTGGGCATGAAGCCGACGACGGCAAAGAACACCACCAGGATCACGGCCAGCGCGAACAGGTCCTTGATCACGAAGTAGGGCCAGAAGGGCAGCGTGTCTTTCTCGGCTTCTTCCTTCGATCCTTTGCGCACATCAACGCCCGTGGGGTTGTTGTTGCCGGTCGAGTGGAAGGCCCAGACGTGCACGATGACCAGACCCGCGATCAGGAACGGCAGAAGATAGTGCAGGCTGAAGAAACGGTTCAGGGTGGCATTGTCGACCGCAGGCCCGCCCAGCAGGAAGGTCTGCAGGCCTTCACCGATGAACGGGATCGCCCCGAACAGACCGGTAATGACCGTGGCGCCCCAGAAGGACATCTGACCCCAAGGAAGAACATAGCCCATGAAACCGGTCGCCATCATCAGCAGATAGATCAGCATGCCGATGATCCACGTGACTTCGCGGGGCGCCTTGTAGGACCCGTAGTAAAGGCCGCGGAAGATGTGCGCATAGACCGCGACAAAGAACAGCGAGGCGCCGTTCATGTGCATATAGCGCAGCATATAGCCGCCATTCACGTTGCGCATGATGTGCTCGACGCTGGCAAACGCCAGATCGACCTGCGGCGTGTAGTGCATCGCCAGAACGACGCCGGTGACGATCTGCAACACGAGGCAGAACACCAGAACGATGCCCCAGATCCACATCCAGTTCAGGTTCTTGGGCGTGGGGATCATCAATGTGTCGTAGAGCAAGCCGACGATCGGAAGGCGGCTGTGCAGCCACTTCTCTCCGTTGGATTTCGGCTCGTAATGGTCGTGAGGAATTCCAGACATAGCGTTCCCTTCCCTTAACCCAGTTTGATCGTGGTTGCGTCCACGAATTCAGCCACAGGAACCGGCAGGTTCGTGGGGGCAGGCCCTTTGCGGATCCGGCCCGACGTGTCGTAGTGCGACCCGTGGCAGGGGCAAAACCACCCACCAAAATCGCCCGCGTCGCCCAAAGGCACGCAGCCAAGGTGCGTGCAAACGCCCATCATCACCAGCCAGTCGCTGGTGCCTTCTTCGGCACCGGGCGGCAGCAAGGCGCGGTTCGGGTCGATCGCGGGCGCATCGCCTGCGATGTTGGCGTTGCGGGCGATGGGATCGGGCAGCAATGCCAGATCGACCTCTTCCGCAGCGGTTACTTCGGCCTCGGTGCGGCGGCGGATAAACACGGGCTTGCCCAGCCATTTCACGGTCAGCTGCGTCCCCGGTTCGACACCGGACACGTCAACGCGGATCGACGACAGCGCCGTGACGTCAGCCGAGGGATTCATTTGATTGACCAGCGGCCAGACGGCTGCACCTACTGCCACAGCCCCTGCACCCGCCGTTGCGTAGTACAGGAAATCGCGCCGGTTGCCGTCGTGTTCATCTGTGTGGGACACGGGGTTTTCTCCAACTCTCTTGACCCTCGGGGGTCATTCGCCAATGGGGCCGCACAGCAAAGCGCGGCCTTTCTTTGGGCGTATCTAACGGGGTGAACCTGTTCAGTCCAGCAGCATTGATGTCGCATGTCGTCGCATTTGGGAACTTTATCAGCCCGGCATGCATCGAACAGCGGGAATCAAGCGCCTTCTTTCAGGGCACAGTCGCCTGCATTGATTCGCGCGCGGCGAACTTCTCGGCCCAGGCTGCCAGCGCATCGTGACCCTGGCGCCAGTTGCGCCCGTCGTGCCGGAAATCAAGATATCCCAGCGCGCAGGCAACCGAGATCTGTCCGATATCCAGCGGCCCGTTCAGATGCCCCATCCAGCGGCTGTCGAGGGTCGCAAGCGCACGCGAAATCTTTTCCCACTGGTTTTCGACCCAGCTGTCGGATTGCTGCGCTTCCTCGCGAAAGCGGCGCTCGTAGACCATCGCGACCCCGGCCTCCATGATCGCATCGCCTGTCGCTTCCAGTGTCAGCGCCTCCCAGGGGTTCGTCGCGGGATAAAGCCCTGCCTTGGCCCGGTCGTCCAGAAAACGCGTGATCACCCGACTGTCATAAAGTGTCGCGCCATCATTGCGCACCAGCGCGGGGATCTTGCCGATGGGGTTCGCCGCCGCCAGATCAGCCGGTGTGGCACCGGGTGCCGTGGTCAGCTCGAAAATCTCGACATCGTCCAATTGCTGCGTTTCGCGCAGCACCACCAGAACTTTGCGCACAAAGGGCGAGGCCCCGGACATCATCAGCTTCATCTTCGGTCTCTCCCTTGGGTTCGCCGTCACACTAACGCCGCCCCGCGCACAGTCAAACGCGCAACGCGCCTTATGCACCCGCTCCCCGCATCAAGGCCGCCAGAACCGCGAGATCACTGCCGAGACCATAGGCCTCGACACCATCCGCCGCACGCTCGCGCACATCGTCAGACTTGTTCTGGCTCAGCTTCCACGTGCCATCGACACCGGTGACCGTCATCCGGCAAGGTACGATCTGGCGCATCATCCGGTCCAACACGTCCGCACTCATCTTGGCCGCGGTCCAGGGCGTCTTGGGCTGCAACTGCTCTTCGAAATGCGCCGATTGCGCGTCCAGCAGCGCGCGCATCTCGTCCTGCGGGCGCTGCTCAAGCGTGCCGGTCAGATGCACGGCGACATAGTTCCAGGTGGGCACCTGATCGGGCACCTCGTACCAGTCGGGCGAGACATAGCTGTCGCCACCGCTGACGGCCAGTCGCACGGCCCTGGGTTCGCTCAGCAGCCGCGCGATGGGGTTCGAACGCACCAGATGCAGCGCGACGCTGCCGCCGTCCTCGGACAAAAGGAACGGCACATGGCTGATCAGCGGCCCGTCGGGCGCATTGATTGCCAGCACACCGAACCCGCGATCGCGGGCAAAGGCCAGATTGCGGGCGGCATCTGCATCGTGAAAGATCGGATTGGGGTGCATGTGTAACGTCCCGTTCAACTGCGACAGTTTCTATTGCAGGCCTGGCCCGCTTTTGCCAATCTATTGCTGTTCTCAGGGCGGGGCGCAATTCCCCACCGGCGGTATGCGGGCATGACCCGCGAGCCCGCGAGCGGCGTCTGCGCAGCAGGCGTGTCAGCAGATCCGGTGAGATGCCGGGGCCGACGGTCATAGTCCGGATGAAAGAGAACGTGCCATACCCGCGCCATTTCGGCGAGGGCTGTGGCATGTAATCGCCTTGGGTGACGTGTCTGTTACGATAGGAGATTACACCATGACACACACCCGCATTGCTTATGTTCAGGCCCGTTGGCACGCCGATATCGTCGACCGTGCGCTGGACGGATTTTCGGAGATCATTCCGCGCGCCCAGATCGACGTGATCGACGTGCCGGGCGCGTTCGAGATGCCGCTGATGGCGCGCGACCTGGCGGCGACGGGGCGCTACGACGCAGTTGTTTGCGCGGCCTTGGTGGTGGATGGCGGTATATATCGCCACGATTTCGTTGCCAGCGCCGTGGTCGACGGGTTGATGCGCGCAGGGCTGGACACTGGGGTTCCGGTGCTGTCGGTCTCGCTGACACCGCACCATTTTCAAGAAACCGATCACCATATGACGATCTATGGCGATCACTTCGTGACCAAGGGGCGCGAGGCTGCACATGCCGCCTTGGGCATCCTCAAGGCACGCGGCAGTCTGCGCGCGGTGGCGGCGGCCTAGCCCAGATAGGATTTCAACGCAGGCGGCGGGTTGTCCATCAGGGCCCCTGCCGCCTGTGGCGCATGGGCTGTGCCTGCATCGACAAAGATCACATCGTCGGCAAAGCGGCGCACGTCCTGCGGCGCGTGGGTGACCATCAGCACCGCAGCGCCCGTATCTGCCGCGACCTTGGCGACCAGATCCAGCATTTCATCCCGTAGCGCGGGGCCAAGGGCCGCAAAGGGTTCGTCCAGCAACATCAGTGGCTTGCCCTGCACCAGCATCCGCGCCAATGCCGCGCGGCTTTGCTGACCGCCCGACAGGTTGGCGGGTTTGCGATCCTCGAACCCGGCCAGACCGACACGCGCCAAGGCGTCGCGCACCTGGCTCTGTTCATCCGCCGTCAGCCGCAGCGCCGGGCGCAGGCCCAGCCCGACGTTCTGTGCCGTCGTCAGATGCGGGAACAGGTTGCCATCCTGGAACAGCATCGCCATGCCGCGCTGATCCGGTGCTGCATGGGTGATGTCGCGCCCCTGCATCGTCACCGTCCCCTGCGCCAGCGGCACGAACCCCGCAACAGCGCCCACCAGCGTCGATTTCCCTGCACCCGACGGCCCGATGATCGCCACCTTGCGCCCCGCTGGCACCGACAGATCGGCGCGCAGGGTGAAATCGCCCAGCGCAATCAGCACATCATTCAGATACAGCACCACGTCGCCCCCAGGCATCACAGATCCAGAACGCCCCAAAGGCGAGGATAATCAACAACAGCGCAGCGCCTGCCGCCGCCTCCATCTGATAGGCACCCATCAGGCGGTACATCTGCAAGGGCAGTGTGGCACGGTCCTGATCGGCAAAGAGCGCGATGACCCCCAGATCGCCCATCGACAGCGCCGCCGCCAGCCCTGCGGCAAACCCGATCTGCGGGCGCAGCCCCGGCAGGATCACCCAGGCCCACAGCCGCCAACCGCGCAGACCCAGTGCAGCGCTCAAGCGCCCTTGGGACGCAACCACGTCGCGGACCCCCGGCACCAGCACGCGCAGCGCAAAGGGCAGCGCCATCAGAGCGTTGACCAGCGCCGTCACCGGCAGCGCCAGCGAGGCGGGCGCGGCAAAGGGATAGATCAGGATGAACCATCCCGTGCCGATCATCAGCGGTGACGCGGCAAATCCCAGGAGGCCCGCCGCCTCGATCCCGCCGCTTCGGCTGGTGCCGATCCATCCCGCCATGGGCAGGGCCAGTGCCAGCAGGACACAAACGCTGAGCGACGATACCCAGACCGACGACCATGCGGCGCGAAACACCTCTTTGGGCAGCGCCGCGAGTCCCGGTAGGCCGGACAGCACGACAGAGACCAAAGGCACCAGCAGGAACCCCGCCGCCAGCCCGATCAGCACTGCGTCCAGCCAGCGAAGTGCGCCCTGCGGCGCATCCCAGCGGCGCACCGTCCGGCCCATACCGCCCGTTAACGACACCTGCGGCACCAGCCAAAGCGCCAGCGCCGCAGCCCCGCCCGCAAGACCCAATTGCATCAGCGACAGGACCGCCGCGCGCCCCAGGTCGAAATCGAACAGAAACGCTTGGTAGATCGCGAGTTCAATCGTGGTGGCCCTTGGCCCCCCGCCCAGCGTCAGCGCGACGGCAAAACTGGCCAGACAGATCACAAAGATCAGCGCCAGCGCGCCCGGCACCACACGCAACAGCACAGGCCATTCCAGCACCCGAAACACGGTGCGCGGTCCAAGGCCAAGCTGTGCGGCCAGCCGGAACCGCTCTGCCGGAATGCTTTGCCAGCCTTGCAGGATCAGGCGCGTCGCCAGCGGCAGGTTGAAAAACACATGGGCCAGCAGCACGCCGCCCAGACCGTAGATCGACAGCGGCGCGATCCCCAAAAACCCGAAAAGCTGGTTGACCCAGCCGCCACGTCCGAAGACCGCGAGAAGCCCCAAGACCGCGACGATCACCGGCAGGATGAATGGCGCGCCCAGCAGCGCGATCAGCACGCCGCGCCCCACAAAACGACGTCGCGCCAGTGCGCGCGCCACCGGAACCGCCAGCGCGACCGAGATCACCGCCGACCACAACGCCTGCCAAAGGGTAAAGCGCACCGCGGCCCAATCGGCGGGCCCAAGAGAAAACGCCCCCTCGGCCCGCCATGCCACAGCACCCAGCGCCGACGCGATCAGTGCCACGACCAGCGTCGCGGCACCGATACCGCCTGCGCGGCTTATCTGGAGAGGGCTTGCAGCCATTCCTGCAAGGCCTCATCCCGCAGGGCGGGCGCATCTTCGGACGGAACCAGCAGCGCCGTTTCGGGCGTGATCAACGTCTCGAACCCTTCAGGCAGACCGTCCTTGGGTGTCACTGCAGGATACATCCAGTTGGTCGTGGGAATGGCCGACTGGAACGCATCGGTCACCATGAATTCCAGGAACCTGTCCGCCAGTTCTGGCTGATCGCTCGCCGCGAGCTTGCCCGCAACTTCGACCTGCAGATAGTGCCCCTCGTCGAAGGCGGCGGCCTGCTTGGAGCCGTCCTCTTCCGCGATCAGGTGATAGGCGGGCGAGGTTGTGTACGACAGCGCCATGTCGGCCTCGCCCTCAAGGAACAGGCCATAGGATTCCGACCAGCCTTTGGTCACCGTGACGATATTGTCGGCAAGGCCTTCCCAGATCGCAGGGGCCTCGTCGCCATAGGCGGTCTTGACCCACATCAGCAGGCCCAGACCCGGCGTGGACGAACGCGGGTCCTGAATGACGATCTTCAGATCGCTGTCGGCCAGTTCGCGAAAGTTCGCCGGCGGCGTGATGCCTTCCCCGTGAACAAAGGCGAAATACCCCCAGTCGAAAGGCACGAAGTTTGGATCGCTCCATTCCATCGGCACGTCATAGGCGACATCGACGGAATGCGGCGCGAACAGGCCGGTCTCGGCCGCCGCAGCGGTTAGATTGGTGTCCAGCCCCAGCACCACATCGGCGTCCGAGCGGGCACCTTCCAGCTTGATCCGGGCCAGCAGTGCCGCACCATCGCCTGTGCCCACGAATTGGAGATCGCAAGCGCAGACTTCCTCAAAGGCCTTCTCGATCACCGGGCCGGGGCCCCAGTCGGACACAAAGCTGTCGTAGGTATAGACGGTCAGAACAGGCATCTGGGCCTGCGCTGTGGTGGCAACGGTTGCTGCAAGAACTCCCGCTGCAAGGTGGATCGGCTTCATGGCAGTCTCCAATTTGCTGGCGAAAGGGCAAAGCGTGGAGATGTATCCAGACCTTCCCTCCGCCGGTGTTAACCGGTTCAGGTTCAACGGGTCCGCGATCATTCGCATCTCAGCCGCTATGGCCCCCCGAGGTGTCACAACAGCTAGGGCGTGCGGCGTGCAGAGGCAAGGCGAAATCAGATTGGCGCGGGCCGTGCGGCTTCCAATCACCCTTGAGCCGATGCGCCCGGCCCGCTATGGCCTTGGGCCAAAGGAGACCGCGATGTCGATCAACAGCTTTGGCCACCTCTTCCGTGTCACCACCTGGGGCGAAAGCCACGGGCCCGCCCTGGGTGCGACTGTCGATGGCTGCCCCCCCGGCGTGCCGGTGGATGCCGCGATGATCCAGCATTGGCTGGACCGCCGCAAACCGGGCCAGAACAAATACACGACACAGCGTCGCGAGGCTGACGAGGTGCGTATCCTGTCCGGCGTGTTCGAAGGCCAGACCACTGGCACGCCCGTCCAGCTGATGATCGAGAACACCGACCAGCGGTCGAAAGACTATGGCGACATCATGGACAAGTTCCGCCCCGGTCATGCCGACATCACCTATTGGCAGAAATACGGCATCCGCGACTATCGTGGCGGTGGCCGGTCGTCTGCCCGCGAAACCGCATCACGCGTCGCGGCGGGCGGTCTGGCGCGCGAAGCGATCCGGGCACTGGCGCCCGACGTGCAGATCAACGGATACATGACCCGCATGGGCGCCCACGAGATTGACCGTAGCCGGTTCGACTGGGATCAGATCGAGCAGAACCCGTTCTGGGCCCCAGACGCACAGGCGGCCAGCGACTGGGCCGAATATCTGGACGATCTGCGCAAGTCCGGCAGCAGCGTGGGTGCCGTGATCGAAGTGGTCGCGCGCGGCGTGCCTGCGGGCCTCGGCGCGCCGGTCTATGGCAAGCTGGATACGGATCTGGCCGCAGCGATGATGTCGATCAACGCCGTCAAGGGCGTCGAGATCGGCGAAGGCATGTCCGCCGCGATGCTGACCGGAGAGCTGAACGCCGACGAGATTTTCATGGGCAATGACGGCAAGCCCTCCTACTCCAGCAATCACGCGGGCGGCATTCTGGGGGGCATCAGTACCGGACAGGACATTGTGGTGCGTTTCGCGGTGAAACCGACGTCTTCGATCCTCAAGACCCGCAAGACGATCACCAAGGCCGGCGCCGAGACCGAGATCATCACCAAGGGCCGCCACGATCCCTGCGTCGGCATCCGCGCCGTTCCCGTAGGCGAGGCGATGATGGCCTGCGTGATACTGGACCACATGCTGCTGCATCGTGGTCAGGTCGGTGGGCAGATCGGCGAGAACCGTGGCCAGATCGGCTGAGCAGATCGGCTGAAATGTCACATACCCAAGGAACTCTGCGCGCCCCTTTGGATTCTGCCCGGCGCGTATTACATCTGTGGTGTGTCGAAAGGATGCATCATGAACCGACGTTTTATTATCACCGCGTGTCTGATTTCCCTGCTGCTGCCCGCATTGCCTGCGATGGCACAGGACAAGGGACGTGAAGGCACGTTTCAAGGCCAGAACGGCGCAAGCGCCAGCGGCGTGGTCGTTGTGACCAGCGCAGGCGTATCGCTGATGCGTGATTTCAAACTGGAAGGCGCCGAAGCGGCCCATGTGGGTCTGGGCCGGAACGGCAATTTTGACGCCGGAACGGACATGGGCGCATTGCAATCCGCGGAAGGGTCGCAAGACTATTCCGCAGGCAGCACCTTCAACGTCTCGGACTATAACGAAGTCTGGATCTGGAACCCCGCGGACGGCACCGCACTGGCAATCGCAAAGATAAACTGACACTTGCAAGTTGACGGCTGACGGATCAAGGGTGGCGCATGCCGTTGCCCTTGACCGAAAACCGTCCCGGAACTGCTGTCACGCTCAAGCTGCTGGCAGTGTTCCTCTTTATGGTCATGTCCGCGATGATCAAGGTCGCGGTACAAGAGGTCCCCTCGGGCGAGGCGGTCTTTTTCCGGTCGTTCTTTTGCATCCCTGTCATCCTTCTGTGGCTGTGGCAAACGGGCGAATTGCGCCATGGCCTGTCGACCAAGAACCCCATGGGCCATGTCTGGCGCGGATTGTTCGGCACCGCCGCGATGACGCTGACGTTCATGGGTCTGGGCCTGCTGCCCCTGCCCGAAGTGACCGCAATCGGCTATGCGACCCCGATGTTCACCGTGGTACTTGCAATCTTCATGCTGGGCGAAAAAGTCCGCGCGATCCGCATGACGGCGGTGGGCCTTGGTCTGGTGGGCGTTTTGATCGTGATCTGGCCGAACCTGACGCTGGGACCGGGCAACCTCAGCCAGGCGGCGACGATGGGCGTGCTTGCCATTCTCGGGGCGTCACTGGTGCGCGGTCTGGTGCAGATCCACATCCGCCGGCTGGTGATGACCGAACACACCGCCGCCATCGTGTTCTATTTCTCGATCACCGCCACGGCGCTGTCGCTGCTGACAATTCCCTTTGGCTGGGTGATGCCTTCGCCCCTGAACCTTGGGCTGCTGATCGGGGCCGGGTTCATCGGCGGCGTCGCCCAGATCCTGATGACCAGCGCCTTTCGCTTCGGGGCTGCGTCAATGCTGGCGCCCTTCGACTATGCTTCGCTTATCTTTGCAACCGCGATCGGCTTTGCGATCTTCGGTGAAATTCCCACATGGTCCACGGTGGCCGGTGCCGCGCTGGTCGTTACCGGCGGTGTGCTGATCATCTGGCGCGAACGTCAACTGGGTCTCGAGCGTGGCCGCGCGCGCGCCGTGACCGATCCGAAAGGCTAGAACATGACAGACGACCACAAATCCAAGATGCAGGATGTCCAGACCAAGCACCGCGAAAAGATCGCCCGGGCCGAAGATCCCGGTCGCGGGCTGATCCTGGTGCACACCGGCAACGGCAAGGGCAAATCGTCCTCGGCCTTCGGTGTCGCCATCCGCGCATTGGGCTGGGGCAAGACCGTGGGCGTGGTCCAGTTCATCAAGGGCAAGTGGATCACCGGCGAACGCCAGTTCTTCAAGAAACTGCCCGAGGTGACATGGCACACAATGGGCGAGGGTTTTACCTGGGACACCCAGGACCGCGACCGTGACATCGCCGCCGCCACCGCCGCTTACGCCAAGGCCTGCGACATGATGCAGTCGGGCGACTATGATCTGGTCCTGCTGGATGAAATCAACATTGCGCTGCGCTACGATTACCTGGACGTCTCCGAAGTGATCGACGGGCTGAAGGCGCGCAGCGACCGCACCAGCGTGATCCTGACCGGACGCGATGCCAAACCCGAGCTTATGGACTATGCCGATCTGGTCAGCGACATGACCGAAGTGAAACACCCCTTCAAGTCGGGCATCAAGGCGCAGCGCGGCTTGGATTTCTGACGCCGCGTTACCCGCTGCAATCTGCTACCTGTGGTAAGCTTCCCTTGCGTCACGCGATTCCGGTGACGTTCAAGGGAGGAATTACAATGACCACAAAAATCACCTGCGCGATTGTCGCGCTTGCCTTTTCAGCAACGACCGCAATTGCGGAAACCCATTCCGACTGTGCCCCGTCCAAATGGGGCGCGGAAGACACCATCGGATCTGCCAACCACGTCAGCACCGAACGCACCCTGGACGCGGCCAAGCTTATCAAACAGGGCAAATCGGTGCCTTTGGGCATCACCATCGACGCCCAGACTCCGGCCTTTGCGCCGCGAACTCTGAGTTTGCAGGTGGTACAACCGAACCAGCAGGGCGGGGTCAAGCTGGAGGCATTCGGCTATCCCGGTAACTACAATGACGACATCCTGCACACTTGGGTCGGGATCGGCTCGCAGCTGGATGGCCTCGGCCATCTGGGCGAGGAAGGGCTGTACTACAACTGTCTCGACGAAAAAGAGATCAGCGTTCTGACCGGCCTGACCAAGCTGGGTACCCACGATGTGCCGCCAATGGTCGCGCGCGCGGTAATCGTGGACATGGCCAAGCATTTTGGCACCGATGTGATGGAAGCAGGTCAGGGCTTTGGCTCTGAGGACATCAAGGCCGCTATGGAAGCGCAGAACCTCAGCTTTAATGCTGGTGACATCATGCTGTTTCACACAGGCTGGACCCAAGGCATGTTCGAACAGGACCCCACCGCCTGGGTTTCGGGCGAACCGGGCTTGACCAATGAAGGCGCGGACTATGTCGCCTCGCTGGACCCGATGGCCGTGGGCGCTGACACCTGGGGCCTTGAAGCGGTGCCCGCCATCGAAGGCGACGGCACCTTCTACGGCCACGTCATCTTGCTGAAACAGAACGGCATCTACATCCTTGAGACGATGAACACCGGGCCGATCCTGGATGATGGCGTGAACGAATTCATGTTCGTTCTGGGGCAGGCCCGCATCCGCGGCACCGTTCAGGCGATGATCAACCCCGTCGCCCTCTACTGAACCAATCGGGCGCGGGGATATGTTGCCCCCGCGCCCGCATCTTCATCTTGCCCCTTAAACTCCGGGGGAGGCACGAAGTGCCGGGGGCAGCGCCCCCATAATCAAAAGCGTGGCGCAGCCCCCTTGGCAATCAGCTGCGCACCAGCTTCTCGTACCCTTCCGAGACGTCCCGCGTCAGCGCGCCGACCTCGAAGTTATAGTCGCCGATCTGCCCCACGGGCGTCACTTCCGCCGCCGATCCGGTCAAAAAGCACTGCTCGAACCCTTCCAGCTCTTCGGGCATGATGTGGCGTTCATGTACCTTGATCTGGCGGTCTTTCAGCATGCCGATGACGGTCTGGCGTGTCAGCCCGTTCAGGATCGAATCCGCCAGCGGCGTGTGCACTTCTCCGTCCTTGACGAAGAAGATGTTGGCGCCTGTCGCCTCGGCAACGTAGCCGCGATAATCCAGGAACATGGCATCCGAGCAGCCCTTCGCTTCGGCGGCGTGCTTGGACATCGTGCAGATCATGTAGAGCCCCGCAGCCTTGGCCGCGACGGGGATGGTTTCGGGGCTGGGGCGTTTCCATTTGGCGATGTCCAGCTTGGCGCCCTTCATCTTGGCGTCGCCGTAATAGTTGCCCCACTCCCAGGCGGTTACCGCCATGCGGATCGGGTTGCGCGATGCGGCGACACCCATGTCCGGGCCTGCACCGCGAAACGCCACGACGCGCAGATAGGCATTGGTCAGACCGTTGGCATCCAGCGTCGCGCGCTTGGCCGCCTCGATCTCGTCCACAGTATAGGGGATCGCCATGTCCATCAGCTCGCCCGATTTCAGCAGACGCTCCGAATGTTCGCGGCTCTTGAACACCTTGCCATCATAGCACCGCTCGCCTTCAAAGACCGAGGACGCATAATGCAGCGCGTGCGTCAGAATATGGACATTTGCATCGCGCCATTCGATCAGTTTACCATCCATCCAGATCTTGCCGTCACGATCATCATATGCGCCAGACATCGCCATATCCTTTTAATTTGTTTTCCTAATATTGCGCAGCTATGACCGGTACGGACACTTTATTGCGCAAAACCTGAGATTCGATAGCCCTTGACTATTGGAATGTCAACAACACTGACGTAAGCTGATTGCTACCAAAAGACGAATGAGGCACAAAATATGCGCGACACCGGCATGGGCGCGGGTCTGGGGGGCGAAAGCCTGCTGTTCCTGACGGACGAACAATTGCGGCAGGGTATCGAAGCGATGTTCTTTGCCTATCGCGGGTTTACGGCAGATCCCGACCGTATTCTGACGGATCTGGAGTATGGACGCGCGCACCACCGGGCAGTGCACTTCATCAACCGCGCGCCGGGGACCACGGTGAACAATCTGCTGAACATCCTGGGCGTGACCAAGCAATCGCTGAACCGCGTGCTGCGCACCCTGATCGCTGACGGGCTGGTCGAAAGCCGCATTGGGCACAGCGACAAGCGCGAACGCCATCTCTATCTGACCGACGAGGGACGCGCGCTGGAACAGAAGCTTTCCGATGCCCAGCGCGCCCGCATGCGCACCGCCTTCCGCGAGGCAGGCCCGGATGCCGTGGGCGGCTTTCGCCGCGTGCTCGAAGCGATGATGGACCCCGAAATGCGCCGCGCCTATGCCCGGCTCAAGGAACAGGGCGCATGAGCGATTTTGACGCGCACCTGCTGGTCGTTGACGATGATGAACGCATCCGCACACTTTTGCAGAAGTTTCTGATCCGCAACGGGTTCCTGGTGACAGCCGCGCGTGACGCACAACACGCACGGCGCATCCTGACGGGTCTCGACTTTGACTTGATCGTGCTGGACGTGATGATGCCCGGCGAAGACGGCCTCAGCCTGTGCCGCTCGCTGCGCGAGACCAAGACGACGCCGATCCTGCTGCTGACCGCGCGGGGCGAGACCGATGCGCGCATCGAAGGGTTCGAGGCTGGCGCGGACGACTACCTGCCCAAACCTTTCGAGCCCAAGGAGCTGCTGCTGCGCATCAACGCGGTGCTGCGGCGTATGCCGGAAACACCCGCTGCCGATAGTATTCCCAAGATCCTGCATCTGGGCGACATCCGCTATGATCTGGAACGCGGCGAGATGTGGCAGGGCCAGGACATCGTGCGTCTGACCGGCACCGAGATGTTGTTGATGAAGATCTTTTCGGCCCAGCCTGGCAACCCGATCAGTCGTGCCAAACTGGTCGAGGAACTGGGGCGTGACCGCGGGCAGGCACAAGAACGCGCCGTCGACGTGCAGATCACCCGCCTTCGTCGCAAGCTGGAAAGTGATCCAAAACAGCCGCGTTACCTGCAGACCGTGCGAGGTGCGGGTTACATGCTGGCCCCGGATTAGACAGGCGAAACTGCGCAAAAACTGCCAGCCGCCCGTCTGGCATCGGCTGGCGAAGGCCGCTATGCTGCGCGTTGAAATGATATGAGGCCCGGCGCAATGACTGATACCCCCGTGAACGAAATGAGCTTTGAACAGGCCATGGCCGAGCTTGAGCAGGTTCTGGGCCAGCTGGAACGCGGCGACGTGGCACTTGACCAGTCGATCACGCTCTATGAACGTGGGGCTGCGCTGAAAGCCCGCTGCGAGGCCAAGCTGAAGGAAGCCGAGGAAAAAGTCGCCGCCATCACGCTGGACAGCGACGGCAATCCCACCGGCACCGCGCCCGTCGACATCCAGTAAGACGGATGTTTTCCGCCCGGCTGGCACAGGCCGCAACGCAGATCCAATCGCAGTTCGACACGGTTTTGGGCAGTCTGGACGATGTGCCCGTAACCGACGCAATGGCCCATGCCACCAGGGGCGGCAAGCGGCTGCGCGGCTTTCTGGTGCTGGAGTCGGCGCGGTTGCACGGGGTGGACCCTGCCGCTGCGCTCTGGCCCGCCACCGGGATCGAGGCGATGCACGCCTATTCGCTGGTGCATGACGATCTGCCGTCGATGGACGATGACGATCTGCGGCGCGGTCAGCTAACCGTGCATGTGAAATGGGACGAGGCCACCGCCATTCTGGCAGGCGACGCGCTGCATGCGCTCAGCTTCGAGCTGGTCACCCACACCGACGTTGGCCCCGCCCGCGCAGATCTGGCGCACACGCTGGCACTGGCCGCCGGGCAACGGGGCATGGTTCTGGGTCAGGCCTTGGACATTGCCGCCGAAACCGCGCAGGTGCCGCTGACACTGGAGCAGATCGAATACCTGCAACACGGCAAGACCGGCGCGCTGATCGAATGGTCGGCCTGCGCCGGAGCCCGCATGGCGCAGGCCGATCCGACACCGCTGCGCACCTATGCGCGAGCGCTGGGGCTGGCGTTTCAGATCGCCGATGATGTGCTGGACGTGACCGGCGACGCCACCACCGTGGGCAAGGCGACGCGCAAGGATGCCGACGCCGGGAAAGCCACCTTCGTGTCGCTGCTGGGCCTCGACGGTGCGCAAAGACGCGCCTCCGAATTGGTGCAATCCGCCTGCGATGCCCTAGATACATATGGACCGGAAGCCCAAGTGCTGCGCGACGCCGCCGCATTTGTCATCCGCCGCGAGAAATGACAGAAGGCCGCGATATGACGGACCGCCCCAAGACCCCCCTGCTGGACACCATCCAGCGCCCCGCTGACATGAAGCGTCTCAGCGACGAGCAGCTATGGCAGTTGGCCGACGAGGTGCGCCACGAGACCGTCTCGGCGGTGTCGGTCACCGGCGGGCATCTGGGCGCGGGTTTGGGCGTGGTCGAACTGACCGTCGCCCTGCACGCCGTTTTCGACACACCCCGCGACAAGATCGTGTGGGACGTGGGGCACCAGTGCTATCCGCACAAGATCCTGACAGAACGCCGCGACCGCATCCGCACCCTGCGCCAAAAGGACGGGCTGTCAGGGTTCACCAAGCGCAGCGAATCCCCCTATGACCCGTTCGGCGCGGCGCATTCCAGCACTTCGATCAGTGCTGCCCTCGGTTTTGCCGTGGCGCGCGATCTGGGCGGCGTGACGCCCGAGGGGCTGGGCGACGCCATCGCGGTGATCGGCGACGGCAGCATGAGCGCCGGCATGGCCTATGAGGCGATGAACAACGCGGGCGATCTGGGCAAACGGCTGATCGTGATCCTGAACGACAATGAAATGTCCATTGCCCCGCCGGTGGGCGCGATGTCGTCCTATCTGTCTCGCCTGTACGCAGAAGAACCGTTTCAAGAGTTCAAGGCCGCGGCCAAAGGCGCCGTAAGCCTGCTGCCGCATCCCTTCCGCGAAGGTGCGCGGCGCGCCAAGGATATCCTCAAGGGGATGGCCGTCGGCGGCACATTGTTTGAACAACTCGGCTTTTCCTATCTGGGCCCCATTGATGGGCACGACATGGACCAGTTGCTGCCCGTCCTGCGCACGGTCAAGGCGCGGGCAACCGGCCCGATCCTGATCCACGTGCTGACCAAGAAGGGCAAGGGCTATGCCCCTGCCGAGGAATCTGCCGACCGCGGCCATGCCCGCGCCAAATTCGATGTGATCACCGGCGAGCAGAAAAAAGCCCCCAGCAACGCGCCCAGCTACACCAACGTCTTTGCCCAGCATCTGATGAAAGAGGCAGCCGACGACGACAAGATTTGCGCGATCACGGCGGCGATGCCCGATGGGACCGGCCTGAACCTCTTTGCCGAACGCTATCCCAGCCGCTGTTTCGACGTGGGCATTGCCGAACAGCATGGCGTGACCTTCTCGGCGGCGTTGGCTGCGGGCGGGATGAAACCGTTCTGCACGATGTATTCCACCTTTCTGCAACGCGGTTACGATCAGGTCGTGCACGACGTGGCGATCCAGCGTCTGCCGGTGCGCTTTGCCATCGACCGTGCGGGGCTGGTCGGGGCCGATGGTGCGACGCATGCAGGTGCATTTGACGTGGCCTTTCTGGCCAACCTGCCCGGTTTCGTGGTGATGGCCGCCGCAGACGAGGCAGAGCTTGCGCATATGGTCGCCACCGCCGCCGCGCATGACGACGGGCCCATCGCGTTTCGTTTCCCGCGCGGTGAAGGCACCGGCGTCGAGATGCCCGAGCGCGGCACCCCGCTGGAAATCGGCAAGGGCCGCATGATCCGCGAAGGCGGGCGTGTCGCGATCCTGTCGTTCGGCACCCGGCTAAGCGAGGTCGAAGCCGCCTGCGAGAGCCTGCAGGCCAAGGGGATCACCCCGACCGTGGCCGACGCCCGGTTTGCCAAGCCGCTGGACCGCGCTCTGATCCTGCAACTGGCGGCCGATCACGAGGCGCTGATCACCATAGAGGAGGGTGCAGTCGGCGGTTTCGGCAGCCACGTGGCGCAGCTGCTGGCTGAAGAGGGCGTTTTCGACGAGGGTCTGAAATACCGCTCGATGGTGCTGCCCGACACGTTCATCGACCAGTCGAGCCCCGCTGACATGTACGCGACCGCCCGGCTGAGCGCCAAGGACATCGAGGCCAAGGTTCTGGACGTGCTTGGCGTGTCTCGGATCGACGCGGAACGGGCCTGAACAGGGTCTAGCTGGGCCAGATCCACACCGCGATGCAGACCAGCACCGCGACCTGCACATAGCCTGCAAGCACCCAGAGCCCGTCGCGCGTCAGCACGCCAAAGGCGATCATCGCGATGGCACCGGCGCTGAACGACGACACGAAAGGCAGGATTTCCAGAAACGGCATGGTCGCAGCCACGGCCATGCACACCAGCAGGGTCAGGGGCCGCAGCACGCCCGAGGTCAGCACCCGAAGCCGGGGCCGCGCATGAGCATCCAGCCATGCGCAGGGCCTGCGCAGCCAGCCCGTCGCCGTCTGCACCCGATGCGTCGGCATTTCGCGCCGCAAAAGAATGTCGGGCAACCACAGCCGCCGGTGCCGCCCCATCGCCTGCCCCATCAGCACCAGCAAGATCAGCGAAGACAGCGTCGGCACCGTCGGAATGCCCGACAGGGGCGAAACGATCAGGATCGACACCGCCAGAACCAGCGGCATGATTGATCGGTCGCCAATTGCCCGCAGGACATCGCGCACCGACACCACATCGCCCGCCGCAGCCTCGTCAATCGCATCCAGCAGATGCGTCAGCGTCTTGTCATTATGTATCGACATGGTGCGGGTTCAGCCCTTGTTCAAAAGGGCGGCAAGTCCTTCGCGGTAGGTAGGGTAACGCAGCCTGACACCCAACGCATCCTTTATCCGATCGTTCCGCACCCGCTTGCTTTCGGCATAGAAACTGCGCGCCATCGGCGACATCTCGGCCTCTTCAATCGGAACGGCGGGCGGCACAGGCAACCCCAGCAACGTCGCCGCATAGGCAATCACCTCTTGCGGCGGGGCGGGATCGTCATCGCAGACGTTATAGGCGGTTCCGGGCGCAGGCTGCGCAATCGACGCGGCCAGCACCTGTGCGATATCCTCGACGTGGGTGCGCGAGAACACCTGACCTTCCTTGATGATCCGCCGCGCCGTGCCCTGGCGCACCTTTTCGAACGGTCCGCGTCCGGGGCCATAGATGCCCGCGAGACGGAAAATATGCAGCGGCAGATCGGGGATCGCACGCCACGCCGCTTCGGCATCCTTGCGCAACTGGCCCCGCTCCGTGGTGGGGTTCAGCGGCGTATATTCGTCGACCCAATCGCCGTCATGGTCGCCGTAAACGCCGGTGGTCGACAGATAGCCGACCCAGCGCAGATCGGCAGCCCGCGCCGCAATCGCACCATGCAGAGCGTTCAGCACCGGATCACCTTCTGGCCCGGGCCCCGCCGAGATCAGCAGATGCGAAGCGGCATCCAATACGGGCAACACATCATCCCCATCTGGCCAGACCAACGGCTCGACGCCCGTGCGCAAAATCTCTTGCGCCTTGTCCGCGCTGCGCGTGGTGCCGATCACCCGCCAGCCTTGGGGTATCAGCACCGCAGCCAATGCGCGCGCCGAATAGCCGTGTCCGAAGGAAAGCAATGTCTTGTTCATCCGCCATAGGTGCCCCGCCCGGACGCCACGTTCAAGCCCCTTGAACCGCGCAGCGCAACACGTGAACATGGCCCCATGACCGATGACCCGAACCTGTCCGCCGCCTACGCCCTGCAAACGCCGGAAGATTCCAGACGGCTTTACGCCCGCTGGGCCGAAACCTACGACGCCGGATTTGCCGAGGCCACGGGATATGTCCTGCATCTGCAAGTCGCGTCGCTCTTTGCCGAACAAGGCGGTTCAGGCCCAGTTCTGGACGTGGGCGCAGGCACCGGCCTGTGCGGTGCGGCACTGACGGCCCATGGCATAACGCCCGTCGATGCCACGGACATCGCGCCCGAAATGCTGGAGGTCGCGCGCGGCAAGAAAATTTACCGCACACTTTTCACCGGGGACATCCTGCGGGGTCTCGACGTGGCCGACGAAACCTATGCGGGCGTCGTCAGCAGCGGCACGTTCACCACCGGCCATGTCGGACCAGAGGCGCTGGACGAGGTGATGCGGGTGGCAAGCTCTGGCGGGCGCATCACGCTGTCGATCAATGCACAGCACTTTGCCGCGCAGGGGTTCAAGGGCAAACTGTCAGCGTTAGAGCCTGATATCCAAGGTCTGACGCTGACCGATGTGCCGATCTACGCCCCCGGCACCACAGGCGACCACGCCCAGGACCGCGCCTGCATCGCCAGCTGGATCAAGCGTTAGCGCCCCTTCCAGACCGGATCACGCTTCTCGGCAAAGGCTTTCGCCCCCTCCAGCTGATCCTCCGACGCATAAAGCGCATCGACAGTCGGCAGTTGCCGCCCGGTGATCCGGTTCATCGCATCCTGAAACTTTGCGTCCTCGGCATCGCGCACGATCTCTTTGATTGCGGCATAGACCAGCGGCGGCCCCGACGCGAGCACGCGCGCCAGGTCCCATGCTCGGTCGGCCAGTGCATCCCCCGGCAACACCTCGTTCACGATCCCCCAACGGTGCGCCTCCTCCGCGTCGAACCAGCGCCCGGTCAGCAGCAGCTCCATCGCGATATGATAGGGAATACGCTTTGGCAGCTTGACGCTGGCGGCATCCGCCACGGTGCCCGACCGGATTTCGGGCAAGGCAAATTGCGCATGGTCCGCCGCCAGGATCATATCGGCGCTCAGTGCCAGTTCCAGCCCGCCGCCGCAGCAGATGCCGTTCACCGCGGCGATCACCGGCTTGTTCAGCCCGCGCAGTTCCTGCAAGCCGCCAAAGCCGCCCACACCATAATCTGCATCCACCTCGTCGCCGTCGGCTGCGGCCTTCAGGTCCCAGCCGGGGCAAAAGAACTTGCCCCCCCCGCCGGTAAGGATCGCCACGCGCAGGTCGGGATCATCGCGGAAATCGGCGAACACATCGCCCATGATCCGGCTGGTCGCCAGATCAATCGCGTTGGCCTTGGGGCGGTCCAGCGTCACGTGCAGAATGCCGTCTTCGCGGCGGGTCTTGATCGGGTCCATCTGTCAGTCCTTTGCAATTCTGATCAGCGCGTCGGCAGCAACAGCGCGCGTCGGGGTACAAATCAGCGGATTGACTTCAACCTCGCTGATCGCATCGGCCTGCGCAATCACATAGGATTGCACCGCCATGATCGCGTCTACGATGCTGTCGCGATCGGCCGCGGGTTTGCCGCGGTATCCGTCCAGCAAAGCGGCGCATTTCAACTGTGTCAGAGCCTGTATTACCGCAATCTCGTCAGATGGCACCAGCAGGGAAACCGTGTCTTCCAGCAGCTCGGTGAGCACTCCACCCGCACCGATTGTCAGCACGAACCCATGTGCAGGGTCGCGCGTGACGCCCACCAGCAATTCGGCGACGCCGCCCGAAACCATCTCTTCGATCATTGAACCCGTACCGGGCAGATCCGCCAGCGCCTGCGGGACGTCTTCCACAGCTATGTTCAAAAGCACGGCACCCGCCTCGGTCTTATGCGCAAGGCCCAGGCCCTTGACGGCAAAGGGCGGCGTCAAACCGTCGAGGCCAGACGCAGTTTTTCCCAAAACAGTGACGGATTTGGGAACATCCAGCCCATGTTCCGCCAGCGCCGCCTTGGCCTCGTATTCCATAAGCACGGCGCCCCCCCGCGCCATGCCCGGTGGCAGGGGGGGCCGCGCGACAGGCAGCTGCAAATGCGCCGCTACATCGGCGGCGGCAATGGCCTCTGTCAGCCCGTTCATCGGCACGACGCGGCCGTCAATCAGTCTCTGTGCAACGTCTTTTGGCATCAGTTCGGGCAGGGTCGCCACCATCGCCACGGGTCGCCCGGTCTGCGCGCGCACCTGCAACGCGGCCAGCGTCGCGCATTCCCAATCCGTCGCATCCGTGTGCGGATAGTCCACGATCAGCAGGGTCAGCCCGATATGCTCTGCCGCCATGGGCGCCCAGGCGCGCGCCATCGCATCCGCATCGCGCCAGATATAGGTGTTGTAATCCAACGGGTTCGACAGCGCGACCATAGGCCCCAGAGCCGCCGCCAGTGCACCGTGTTGTCCCTGCGTCAGTCCCGGAAACGACACGCCGCGCCCGTGTGCCGTGTCCGCCGCCAGACTGGCCTCGCCTCCCGAACAGCTGATTGAAGACAGCGTGGGCGCGTCCAGTGGCCCCACGACGTGCAACAGCTTCAGCGTCTCGACAAAGGTCGGCAGGTCACGCACGCGCCCGATACCCAACCTCTTCAGCAATGCCGCCGCCCCCGCATCACCACCCGCCAGGGACGCCGTATGCGAAACCGTCGCCCGCTGCGCTTGTTCCGACGCGCCAACCTTCAATGCGATCAGCGGAACCCCACGCTCGGCCGCGCGCAGGGCCAGCCGGTGCCAGGCACCCGTATCGCCGAACCCTTCGACATGCAGCCCGATGGCGGTTACGCGCGGGTCATCCAGCAGACCCAGCGCAATCTCGGCCTGCGATGTCTGCGCCATGTTTCCGCAGGCAACGGTATAGGCAATCGGCAACCCGCGCAGCTGCATCGTCAGGTTGATCGCGATGTTCGAGCTTTGCGTCAGGATCGCCACGCCTCTTTCGACCCGCGCACATCCATGCTGATCGGGCCACAACAGTGCCCCATCCAGCGCGTTGACATAGCCATAGCAATTCGGCCCTAAAAAGGGCATTTTGCCCGCTGCCACAACCAGTTGCGCCTGCAGGTTCAGTCCGTCCGCATCCTCCGCCGCCGCTTCGGCAAAGCCCGACGCAAAGCAGACAGCGCCCCCTGCACCCATGCGCGCAAGCCGACCGATCACGTCAATCGCGACATGCCGATTGACACCGATAAACACGGCATCGGGCACCTGCGGCAAATCCTCGACCATCGGCACGGACGCGATCCCCTCGACCACGATGCCCTTGGGATGCACGATGTGAACCGCGCCCGGATACCCCATAAGCAGGGTCTGTTTCACCACCTGCGCACACCACGCCCCGCCGCCGACCACAGCAATCGAACGGGGCCGCAACAACCGCGAAAGATCACGCGTCATAACGTGCAGTCCAATCGCTTCTTTTGGCCAAAAATATCCCGGGGTGAGGCCGCAGGCCGGGGGGCTGGCCCCCCTCTATGCGCCCAGGGCACGCAAAAGCTCGCGGCTGATGATGTGGCGCTGGATTTCGCTGGTGCCGTCCCAGATCCGCTCGACCCGCGCATCGCGCCAGAACCGTTCCAGCGGATAATCGTCCATCAGCCCCATGCCGCCATGGATCTGGATCGCGGCGTCAGTCACCCGCGCCAGCATCTCGCTGGCGTAAAGCTTCGCCGAGGCGATCTCGCGGTTCGCAGGCAGCCCCTTGTCCAGCCGGTCGGCACTGGCCAGCGTCAGCAGATCGGCGGCGTCGATCTCGGTGATCATATCGGCAATCTGGAACGACACGCCTTGAAACTTGCCGATCTTCTGGCCGAACTGTTCCCGCTCGGCGGCATAATTCAGCGCATAGTCGAACACCCGGCGGGCACGGCCCACCGACATCGTCGCCACGGTGATCCGCGTCGCATAAAGCCAGGTGTTCATCACTTCGAAACCGCCGTGCACCTCGCCCAGCACCTGCGCGTCGGGCAAACGACAATCGTCGAAATCCAGGATCATGTTCTTGTAGCCCCGGTGCGACACCGATTTATAGCCGTCGCGGATCGTGAAACCCGGCGTGCCGCGATCCACCAGAAATGCTGTAATCCGCTTCTTAGGCCCTTTTGGCGTCTGATCCTCGCCCGTGGCGATGAACACGATGATAAAGTCGGCATGATCCGCGCCCGAGATGAAATGTTTGGTCCCGTTCACCACCCAATCGCCGCCATCGCGCACGGCGTTGCACTTCATGCCGCGCACATCCGATCCGGCACCCGGTTCAGTCATCGCAAGCGCGTCCATGCGTTCGCCGCGCACGGCGGGCATCAAATAGCGGTCGATCTGTTCGCCCTCGCAGGCCATCAGGATGTTCTGGGGCCGCCCGAAAAAGTGGTTCAGCGCCATCGACCCGCGCCCCAATTCACGCTCGACCAGCGCGAATTCGACGTGGTTCAGCCCGGCACAGCCAACGCTCTCGGGAAAGTTGCAGGCGTAGAATCCCAGGTCCAGTGTCTTTTTCTTGATCTCCTGCGCAATCTCGACCGGCACTTCACCGGTACGTTCGACCAGCTGTTCGTGCGGGTAGATCTCGCGCTCGACGAAACTGCGCACCGTGTCCGCAATCATCGTCTGCTCGTCCGTCAGACCATAAATCATGTGCATGTTTCCCTATCAGCTCGCGTAGTTCGAGCCTTCTTCGTCCAGAATGGATTTCAATTCTGCCAAGTGGCGCAGGTCCTGCTCGGGGTAATCCTCGATCTCCTGCGCGGTCTTTTCCGCGACCTCGTCCGGCAGCACCCGCAGCGGCTGTCCCGTTTGCAGCGCGCGGATGTAAGTTTCGGCAGCGCGCTCGAAATAGTAGAGCCTGTTAAAGGTTTCCGCGACCGTATCACCAATGATCATCACACCGTGGTTGCCCATGATCATGACCTTCTTCTTCGGGTCGTCGAACAGCCGCGCGCAGCGTTCGCCCTCATCCTCGAAGGCCAGCCCGTTATAGCCGTCGTCGATCACATAGCGGTTGAAGAAAGTCGCGCAGTTCTGGTCGATCGGCGGCAGGCGACTGTCGGCAAGCGATGCCAGGACCGTGGCGTGGATCGAATGCACATGCATCGCGCAGCGTGCATGGGGGCAATGACGGTGAATGCCGCCATGCAGACCCCAGGCCGTCGGGTCCGCATCGACCCCCACCATGCTGTCGGTGTCGTTGGCATCCATTTCGATCAGGTCCGACGCCTTGATCCGCGAGAAATGCATCTGGTTAGGGTTCATCAGGAACTTGGTTCCAGCCTCGTTCACCGCCAGCGAAAAGTGGTTGGCGACGCCCTCGTGCAGGTTCAGGCGCGCGGTCCAGCGGAATGCGGCGGCAAGGTCCACGCGCTCCTGCATGTGGTCCATATTCGGGCGAAGCTGGCTGACAGACATGGGGCGGCTCTCCGGTTGTTGGTTTGGCACAGAGTGGCGGGGGTGCCGTCAGTTGGCCAACGAAAAAACTGTTGTTATGGGATAAGCAATGCTAATGGCTGGTTTATGAATACCCGCGCCCTGCCCCCACTGAACCAGCTTCGCGCCTTCGAGGCCGCCGCGCGGCATCTGTCGTTCACCGCCGCGGCGGGCGAGTTGAACATGACGCAAAGTGCTGTCAGCCAACAGATCAAATCGCTTGAGGGCTACTTGGGTCAGCCGCTGTTCTATCGCCGCCCCCGCGCGTTGGAACTGACAGTGACGGGGTTGAACTACCTGCCCGTGGTGCGCGACGCGTTCCAGACCCTCAGCCGGGGCACGCGGATGCTGGTTGACGGCGATGCCCGCGACGCGCTTCAGGTGCAGTGCAACCTGACCTTTGCCACCTGCTGGCTGGCGCCGCGCCTGCCACGTCTCTATGCCCGCCATCCCGATCTGCATCTGCAGATCAACACAGCGATCTGGGACCCGATGGAGCGGGGCGACATGGCCGACATCGAGATCAGATTTCTGATGGCTCCCCCAAGGGATCGTCCCGCCACGCGGCTGACATGGGACAGGTTCTATCCGGTCTGCGCACCGGACTATCAGGTGACACTTGAGGATATCGCCCGCCATCGGCTGTTCTATTGCACCGCGATGCTGACCACATGGCACGCCTGGGCCGAAGGCACCGACCTGCGCCCGCAAAAGGGGCCTCGCGTCACCCACGCGCAGGTTCTGGCAACTGCCCTTGCTGCCGCCGAAGCAGGTGCGGGTCTGGCCATGGCCCATGATTGTGCCGCGCGGCTGGCGTTGGATGCGGGCCGGCTGGTGCGGCCATTTGAGGGCGCTGTGCAGATGCACGAGGCCTATTACCTCTGCATCGTACCGCAGGCCGAGGACAATGCGCAGGCGCAGGCCTTTGCCGCATGGATCAAGTCGGAGATGGCCGCAGATTACCCCTTGTCAGGCTCTGAAATGGGGCATGACGGCACCCAGGCATAGCCATCGGCGCACAGGATATACGCCTCGCGCAGACCGTGGGGTTTATCGGTGGGCGCTTGCAGCACCGTGGCCCCCGCAGCTTCGGCGCGCAGGGCGGCAGCGTCGGGATCGGTTTGGTAGAGCCTGATTTCCAGCCCAGCGCCGCGCGGCGGGTTCTCGGGCAGAAGCCCCAGCAGCGGGTTCGCATGATAAGTGCCATCGCTGTGCAACTGGAATACCTGATCGCCATAGGTCAGGATCGCGAAATCACTCGAAACGCGGTGTGCCTGCATCTCGAAAACAGTCTCAAGAAAGGCCACGTGCGTGCGCACATCCCGCACCAACAGGTTCAGCCCAAGACCGCGCAGGCTGCGGCCAAACTTTTCGGGAGTGACGGTTTCGTAGTCCATGGCACAGGATGCGCGGGTTTCGTGACGTTTTCAAGAATGCGAACGCAGCCCCTTGCACCCACCAGTGACTTTGGAACAAATGGGGCATGGAACACACCCCCTTTCCCTCGTGGCCCGATGTGGCCGCCGATCTGATCGCCGTGGCCACGGGCCGCACCCCTGCGCAGACCGTCATCAAGGGCGGCAAATGGGTGAACGTGCACACCCGCGAGGTGCTGGACAGCCACGACATTGCCATCACTCACGGTCGTATTGCCTGTGTGATGCCCGATGCCGACTATTGCACTGGCCCTGAAACGGAAGTGATCGAGGCCAATGGCCGCTATATGATCCCAGGCTTGTGCGACGCGCACATGCACATCGAAAGCGGCATGCTGACCCCGGCGGAATTCGCCCGTGCCGTGATCCCGCATGGCACCACCAGCATGTTCACCGACCCGCACGAGATTGCCAATGTGCTGGGACTGGAAGGCGTGCGGATGATGCACGACGAGGCGCAGTTGCAGCCCGTGAACATCTTCACCCAGATGCCCAGCTGCGCGCCCAGCGCGCCGGGCATGGAAACCACCGGCTTCGAGATATCACCCGAGGACGTAGCAGAGGCGATGGGCTGGCCCGGTATTATCGGCTTGGGCGAGATGATGAACTTTCCCGGTGTCAGCAATGCCGATCCCAAGATGCTGGCCGAGATCGCGGCGACCCAGCGCGCGGGCAAAACCGTGGGCGGGCACTATGCCTCGCCCGATCTGGGGCCCGCGTTCGCAGGTTATGTGGCGGGCGGCCCTGCGGACGATCACGAAGGCACCTGCGTGGCGGACGCAATCGCGCGGATGCGGCAGGGGATGCGGTCGATGATCCGGCTGGGCAGTGCCTGGTACGATGTCCAGAGCCAGATCACCGCGATCACTGAAAAGGGTCTGGACCCGCGCAACATGATCCTGTGCACCGACGATTGCCATTCCGGCACTTTGGTGAACGACGGGCATATGAACCGCGTGGTGCGCCATGCCATCGACTGTGGATGCGATCCGCTGGTGGCCTTGCAGATGGCGACGATCAACACCGCGACGCATTTTGGGCTTGAGCGCGAGATCGGATCGCTGACGCCCGGACGGCGGGCCGATGTGATCCTGACCTCGGATCTGCGGACGCTGCCCATCGAGCATGTGATTGCGCGCGGAAAAACAGTCTCTGTCAACGGTGAAATCACCGTCGACTGTCCGCATTACAACTGGCCCGAAAGCGCACGGCAGACCGTGAACATGGCGCGCGACCTGAGCGCTGACGATTTCCGCATCGCGGCCCCGAAGGGTGCCAACGCCGTTACCGCCAATGTGATCGGCGTGGTGGAAAACCAAGCACCCACCAAGGCGCTGCAATTCAAGCTGCCCGTGACCGAGGGCCGCGTTCAGGCCACCGGCGAGGTGTGCCAGATCGCATTGGTCGAGCGGCATCAGGCGACGGGGGGCGTGGTCAATGCCTTCGTCTCGGGCTTTGGCTATCAGGGACAGATGGCGATGGCCTCGACCGTGGCGCATGACAGTCACCACATGATCGTGGTGGGCACAGACGCCGACAACATGGCGCTGGCCGCCAACCGTCTGCGCGAGGTCGGCGGCGGCATCACCGTGTTCAAGGACGGTGCCGAACTGGCGCTGGTCGATCTGCCGATTGCGGGCCTGATGTCCGACAGCCCCGCCCGCGAGGTTGCCGCCAAGGCCGATGCGATGATGGACGCGATGCGCGCCTGCGGCTGCACGCTGAACAACGCCTACATGCAGCATTCGCTGCTGGCTCTGGTGGTGATCCCCGAACTGCGCATCTCGGACCTTGGCCTTGTCGATGTGCGTACCTTTGAATTCAAGCCAGTGATAGAGACACATACATGACACGTATCCTGACACCGGACGATGGCCACCCGCGCACCTTTACCGATGCGACGGCTGCCGTGGACTATCTTCAAGAGCTTTATACAGCCGCCACCGATTTCCTGCGGACCCAGTTCCTCCAAGCGATGGCGGAAGGTGCCCCCGATGCCCGTGTGCGCGCCTTTTACCCAGAGGTTCGCGTGACCACCCTGAGCTTTGCGCAGATCGACACCCGCCTCAGCTTTGGCCATGTGCCGAACCCCGGTGCCTATGCAGCCACGATCACGCGGCCCGACCTGTTTCGCAACTATCTGATCCAGCAGATCAGCTTGCTGATCGAAAACCACGGACAGCCGGTGCACATCGGCGCGTCGAACACGCCGATGCCGGTGCACTTTGCCGTCGGCTCTGACGCGGCGATTCAGGTGCCGCAACAGGGGGCCGCCAACTTTACCCTGCGCGATGTATTTGACGTGCCGGACCTTTCGACCACCAACGACGACATCGTGAACGGCACCTATGCGTCCAGCGACGGTGTCGGCCCGCTGGCCCCGTTCACCGCCCAGCGCATCGACTATTCGCTGGCGCGGCTGGCGCATTACACCGCAACCGACGCCGAGCATTTCCAGAACTTCGTGCTGTTCACCAACTACCAGTTCTACGTGTCCGAGTTCGAGGCATTCGCCCGCGCGCAGCTGGATGACCCCGACAGCGGCTATTCCGCCTTCGTCTCGACCGGGAACGCGACGATCACTGCAGGCGATCAGCCGCTGGCCGATCCGGTGAAGATGCCGCAGATGCCGACCTATCACCTCAAACGCAAGGATGGCGGCGGTATCACTCTGGTCAACATCGGCGTCGGACCGTCCAACGCCAAGACGGCGACCGACCACATCGCGGTGCTGCGTCCGCATGCCTGGCTGATGGTCGGGCACTGTGCGGGGCTGCGCAACTCGCAAGCCTTGGGCGATTTCGTCCTGGCGCACGCCTATCTGCGCGAGGATCACGTGCTGGACGACGATCTGCCGGTGTGGATACCGATCCCGGCGCTGGCGGAAATCCAGATCGCGCTGGAACAGGCGGTGGGCGAGGTGACGGCACTGGAAGGGTTCGAACTGAAGCGGATCATGCGCACCGGCACCGTGGCCACCATCGACAACCGCAACTGGGAACTGCGCGACCAGTCGGGCCCGGTGGCCCGGTTGTCGCAATCGCGGGCCGTTGCACTGGATATGGAAAGTGCGACGATCGCTGCCAATGGATACCGGTTCCGCGTGCCATATGGCACCTTGCTGTGTGTCTCTGACAAGCCGCTTCATGGCGAATTGAAGCTGCCCGGCATGGCATCAGAGTTCTATACCACGCAGGTTCAACGCCATCTGATGATCGGAATTCGGGCGATGGAGCGGTTGCGGAAGATGCCGCTGGAACGTATCCACAGCCGCAAATTACGGTCTTTCGACGAGACAGCCTTCCTCTGAGCGGCCAAATCAGGGGTAAATCAACGAAAATAAGCGGGAAATGCACGATTAACGCTTGTCTTGGACCACTATTCGTTGTGTTCATATACAACATTCCGTTACTCTACGGGCATGAGGCCCTATAATTCGGGCGGACGAAGGAGACCATAAAATGGCAAAACCGATGACAAAGACTCAACTCGTCGCCGCACTGGCCGAGGAAATGGGGACAGACAAGAAATCCGCAGGCACAGCGCTCGACGCCGTTTGCACGCTGATCACACGTGAAGTGTCCGGCGGCGGCGCCGTCACCCTGCCCGGCGTCGGCAAGATCTATTGCCGCGAGCGCCCCGAGCGTATGGTGCGCAACCCTGCGACCGGCGAGCAGTTCAAGAAAGAAGCCGACAAGGTTGTCAAAATGACAATCGCCAAAGCGCTGAAAGACAGCGTCAACGGCTGATCCTGACCGCGACGTGATACATGCAAAGGGTCGCCCCAGGGGCGGCCCTTTGTCGTTTCGGCCCTCCACGCGGCATTTGGCATTATTGTGCCCGCGTCTTGCCTTGGGGTCTCAATTGCTAAAGGGTCGCGGCAAAAGACAACCTCAGGACCGCTTCCCCCACATGGATATCAAGGCAATTTTGATGGGCGTCATATTCGCCCTGATCTGGTCGTCGGCTTTCACCTCGGCGCGGATCATCGTCGCGGACGCCTCGCCGCTGGCTTCGCTGGCGCTGCGGTTCTTTATCTCCGGGCTGATCGGCGTCGCAATCGCGCGGATGATGGGCCAGACGTGGAACCTGACGCGGGACCAGTGGCGCGCGACGCTCGTGTTCGGCCTGTGCCAGAACGCGATCTATCTGGGTCTGAATTTTGTCGCGATGCAGACCATTCAGGCGTCGCTGGCGTCGATCATCGCGTCGACCATGCCGCTGATGGTCGCGGCGGCGGGCTGGATCGTGTTTCGCGACCGGCTGCCGTTCGTCGGCGTGATCGGGCTGCTGATGGGGATCGCCGGTGTGATCATCATCATGTGGGCCCGGATCGAGGCGGGCGTGGATCTGCGCGGGCTGGCGCTGTGTATCGTCGCCGCAGCTTCGCTGACGGTGGCCACCCTGTCGATGCGCGGGGCGTCTTCGGGCGGCAACCTGATGATGGTCGTGGGCCTGCAGATGTTTGTGGGCGCGGGTGTTCTGGCCGTGGCGTCAGCCCTGACTGAAACCGTTCGTGTGAACCCGACGCCGGAACTGGCGATGGCCTTCACCTATACCGTGCTTGCCCCCGGTCTGCTGGCCACCTACATCTGGTTCACGCTGGTCCAGCGCATCGGCGCGGTCAAGGCGGCGACGTTCCACTTTCTCAATCCGTTTTTCGGCGTGGCTATCGCGGCGCTGTTGCTGGGCGAACAGCTGGGGCCGCATGATATCCTGGGCGTCGTTGTCATCGGATTGGGCATTCTTGCGGTACAACTGTCACGCGCGGCGAAAACCTGACCCCGATGGGGCGCATCAACGTTGAAGCGCGCGACGCCTGACCGTTAGGTAGGGGAAGCATTCACCCCCGGAGCCCGCCCTGTGATGAACCGTCGCGCCTTTCTGACCGCCACTGCCGCCACCCTTGTCTTGCCGCACGCGGCGTCCGCGATTCAGGTGCGCACCTTCAGTCCCGCACTCTGGGATGCGGTGCGCGCCACGGATCAGGTGGTGATCCTGAACTTTCGCACCAGTTGGTCGCTGACCTGCCAGATCAAGCAGGAATTGATCGCCGAGGCATTGTCGCGCACGCCTGCCTACCGCGAACTGCAATTCATCGACGTGAACTGGGACACCTACGGCCCCTCGCGCATGGCCGCGCGGTTGAAGGTCGACCGTCGTTCGTCCCTGCTGGTGATGAAAAGCGGCGCCGAACTTGCCCGTCTGGTGAACCAGCCGCAGGCCCACAAGATCCGCGAACTGCTCGATGCGGCGCTGAACGCGGCCTGATCTCTCCTGCCGCGTTTCGTTGCGAACACCGCAAGGCCGCGCCAGGCTTTGCACACTCAGCCCCAAGGTATTTTGATGAAACTGCTTTTTGTGCACCAGAACATGCCCGGACAGTACCGCGAATTCGTGCAGTGGCTGGCCGACACCGGCGATCACGACATCGTCTTTCTAACCCAGCGCAAGCAACCGCCGCAGATGACCGGCGTGCGCGCGGTGATCTATAAATCCCACCATAAGGCCTCCAAAGACGCCTATGGGTTGGTCAAGACATGGGAAAACGCCGCCGGGTCCGGCTTTGGCTGTGCACTGGCGGCGCAAGTCCTGCGAGACAAGGAAGGCTGGACACCCGACATCATCATCGGACACATCGGTTGGGGCGAATTGACGTTCATCAAGGAAGTCTATCCAAAGGTGCCGGTCATCGGTTTCTTTGAATACTACTACAGCGTCACCGGCGGACCTGTCGGCTTTGACCCCGAAGACCCCGCCAATGCCCACGCGTCGTTCATGATGCAGGCACACAACACTGTGCCGCTGGTCAACATCGACCGCGTGGACCTGGCGCAATGCCCGACCGAGTGGCAGAAGAACCGATTTCCCAAAGCCTTTCATGACAAGATGTATGTCTGTCACGATGGTATCCGCACCGACACGCTCCTGCCAAACCCGGACGTGACAGTGCAGGTGGGGCGGCTCAATCGTCCGCTGACCCGCGACGACGAAATCGTCACCTATGTCGCCCGCAACCTTGAGACGACGCGCGGCTTTCACCAGTTCATGCGCGCCTTGCCCGATATCCTTGAAGGTCGGCCAGAGGCCCGCGTGATGGTGGTGGGCGGCAATGATGCGTCCTATGGCGGCAAGTCCAAGCATCCCAAGGGCCTGCGCGGTCAGATGGAGGCCGAGGTCGGCGACCGCGTCGACTGGTCCCGCCTGCATTTTCTGGGGCAGGTGCCTTACGACGCCTACCAGAGCCTGATCCAGATCAGCCGGTGCCACATCTATCTGACGATGCCCTTCGTCCTGTCGTGGTCGCTGCTGGAATCGATGTCGATGCAGGCCACCATCGTCGCCAGCGACGTGGATCCGGTGCGCGAGGCGATCACCCATGGCGAAACCGGATTGCTGGTGGATTTCTTCGATCCTAAGGCGCTGGCAGCACAGGTTGTCGATGTCTTGGCGCGTCCCGACGCCTATGCCCATCTTGGCCCGAACGCGCGGGCGCATGTGGTCAAGACCTATGATTTCCTCAACGTCTGCCTGCCCGAGCATCTGCGCCAAATCAATGCGCTGGTCCCGGCGTACAAGGCGATTGCATTGCCTGCGTGATCAGTTGCGGGCGTTGCCGACCGTGTTGACCACGCCAAAGACCGACCCCACCAACCCCAGTACGGTCCGTGCCCCGTTGACCGGGCTTTCGGTGACCAGCACCACGTCGCCCGAGTTGATGAGGAAATTGCGGGCCGAGAACAGACCGTCGGCATTGGTCAGGTCCAGCGTGAACACCACGCGCGGCTGACGCGGGCCGCGCACGCCGGGGCGCACGGCGCTGGCCGGATACTCGCGCAGGATCAGGATGCCCTTGGGATTGGCCCGCGCGGGGTTCACACCGCCCAGAATCGCCACCGCGTCCGTCGCGGTGATCTGATCCTTGGTGAACGGGTGCAGGGATTGGTTGCCTGCGGCCCCCATGGAGACGAAATAGCGCTCGTCCGCCTCGACGATCACCTTGTCGCCGCCGCGCAGCCGGGTGTCATCGCCGGGATTTTCATACAGCCGGTCCATCGAGGTGCCGTAGATATCGCCGCCCCGCATCAGCCGGATCTGCGGGTTCTTCAGGCTGCCGTCAACACCGCCACCCGCCGCGATCAGCGACAGGACGGAAAAGTTCTGGTCCGGCATCGCGAATGCGCCGGGCGCACGCACGCCACCCACCAGATCGACCGAGTTCAGACGCCCCTCGGCCATGGTCACCTGAACCTGCGCCGAAGGCACCACCTCTTCCAAGCTGTTCTGAATGACCGAACGCGCACTGTCTGGAGTGCGCCCCGCCACGTTGACCTTGCCCACATAGGGTATGAAAACAGTCCCTGCGCTGGTCACACGCACCGCCGTCAGATCGGCCACCGGCGATCCTGCAGCCGTCAGCAGTGAATTTTCACCCGAATCCCAAATGCGGATGTTCAGCGTATCCCCGGCCGAGATCACCTGCGAATTGGACCCTTTGGTCGCGCCGATCCAGGTGTAATGTTCGTCCCCGACGCTGGGCCAATTCTGGATCGAAGGCAGGAATGCCTTGGTCACCGGATAGATCGCAAAATCCGCTTCTACGTCAGATGAGGTTTTCAGGATTTCCGTATCGACGGCAGCACCACGGGGCAGTTCCGAACAGGCGGCCAGCACCCAGAGAAGGCAAAGCGACCCGATAAACCGCATTGGTCCTGTCATCACGTTTGCGCCCCCGGCGGATATGGTCCAAGCAACTCAGCTGGCAGAATGATGCTGCGTTGTTGGAACTTTCATCTTGGCAAGATACTGAATGGGGTCATGCCGTCAACGTCAACACGCCCGGAAGACGAGAATAAGCGCTGCGTGGTTCTGGGGGCCACGGGGCGCTTGGGTGCTGTTCTGCGCGCTTTCTGGCAGACAAAGCGCGTCTGCTGGCAATCTCGGACGGCAAGGAACGGCTTTGCCACCGTGGACATCCTGCACGATCCCCGGGGGCTGAAGGACCTTTGCGCCGAGGCGCACAGCATCCTGTGTCTAGCGGGTGTGACCGGCAGCGATCCCCACGCGCTGAGGCACAACACCGCGCTGGCGCTGGCCGCAATCGACGCGTCGCAGGGCGCGCGGGTGGTTCTGACCTCGTCCGCGGCGGTCTATGGCGCGGGGGGTGCGAACCTGCGCGAAACGGACATATGCGTGCCCACCTCAGCCTACGGGCAGTCCAAGCTGGAGATGGAGCAGGCCGCGCTTGCCACGGGGGCACAGGTCACCTGCCTGCGCATCGGCAATGTGGCAGGGGCGGATGCGATTCTGGGCGGCTGGCATCCCGGCATGACACTGGACGCGCGCCCCGATGGCGCCACCCCACGCCGCAGCTATATTGGCCCCCAGACCTTTGCGCGCGTCCTGCGCCATCTGGTGACCGCAGACGCGCTGCCGCCGATCCTGAACATCGCGGCCCCCGGCGCGGTGCAGATGGGCGCATTGCTGGACGCCGCCGGTTTGTCATGGCGGCCCCGCACGCCGGATGATCGCGTGATCTGGGATGTGACACTGAACACCGAAGAACTTGCCAGAATAGTGCCAATTGCCCCAGAATGCGGCAGTGCTAGCGGTATCATCGCCGATTGGCGTCAGGCAAAGGCACCGTCATGACGTGGCGCAAACGGATATTCGATCTGTTTTTTGCAAGCCTGCTGGTGATCATCCTGGGGCCGGTCATCCTGTGGCTGATCTGCTATATCCTGATCCGACAGGGCCGCCCGCTGTTTTATGTCGCCGAACGGATGAAGACCCCGACGCAACCGTTCGGTCTGTGGAAGTTCCGCACCATGTCCGTGGTCGACGGCGATGCGGGCGTCTCGGGCGGGGACAAGCACCTGCGGATCACGCCCTTGGGCGCCAGTCTGCGGGCCAGACGGCTGGACGAGTTTCCGCAACTGTGGAACATCCTGAGGGGCGATCTCAGCTTTGTCGGACCGCGCCCGCCCCTGCGCGAATACGTCGAACGGTTTCCCGACATCTATGGTCAGGTGCTGCACTCTCGACCGGGCGTGACGGGTCTGGCGACGATCATGTTTCACAAGCACGAAGATCGGTTGCTGGCGCGGTGCAAAACCGCGCAGGAAACCGACGACATCTACACCCGCATCTGCATTCCACGTAAAGCGCGGCTGGATATGCTGTACCAGCGCAACCAGTCCACCTGTTACGACTTTGGTCTGGTTTTTCAGACCATCGGCAACCTGTTTCGCGGTCGGTCTTCTGCCACTCGCGCGGATGACGGCTGACAGCGGTTGCTACTTTTCTTTAGCTGCTGACCGCGCCTGTTGTCTGTTTGTTAACCTTTTCGATCCAACGCTATCAGGGCCGGATGATGCTTCGCAGTATCCCGGCATTTTCAATGCGGTCGGGGCTGTTGCCACCTGAACCGCAACGGATCACGCGGTTTTAGTGCAGCTTGGGACGCCTATGTTGAGTTTTGTCAAATCCTTGTCCCGGCCCCAAAAGCGCAACATCATGCTCGGCGTCGACTCCGTGCTGATACCGCTTGCGCTTTTGCTGGCGTTTTCGCTGCACGCGGGCAGCAGCGGCGCAGGCTCCGCCTTGGAGATGATGCACTCCTATCTGCAGGTTCTGCCCCTGTTGCTGCTTGCCGCGGGCGCGCTGTCGATCTTTCTTGGCGTCTCTGCCATTCAGCTGAATGCCTACGAGACGGCGGCAATCGGCCTGACGGGTGCATTTTCCATAGCGCTTGTGATGGTTTCCGTTCTGCTGGCCACTGCGGTGCAGCTGCCCATGGTAATTTCAACGCATATCGTCTTTGGCATCAGCTTCTTCATCTTTTCGATCAGCAGCCGCGCGGTGCTGTTGCAGGTGGTGCTGGCGATCTATCGGCGGTCGTCGGTGCGCTGCCGGGTGTTGATCTACGGCGCGGGAACGACCGGGACGCAACTGGTCTCTGCGCTGCGCACCCATGAACACATCGAACCGGTCGCCTTCGTCGATGACAACAAGGCGTTGCACGGGCTGGTGGTCGCGCGTCTGCATGTCTATTCGCCCGTTCGCATCGCGGAAATCGCGGCAGAAAAGCAGATTGATCGCGTTCTGCTGGCCCTGCCGTCCCTCAGCCTGCCGAAACAGGCGCAAATCTCGCGCCGGTTAAAGAAGCTCGGGCTAGAGGTGCAGACCCTGCCCTCCTTCGCCCAGCTGATCGGAGAAGAGGCGCTGGTCGACAAGTTGACCGATGTGGAGCCGGCGCTGTTCCTGAACCGCGATGAGGTGGAGAATGTGACGGGCAATGGCGGTGTCGAAAGCTATCAGGGCAAGACCGTCTTGATTTCGGGCGCCGGGGGGTCCATCGGCTCGGAACTTTGCCGTCAGGTCATGCAGTGCCGCCCCGCCAAGATGGTGCTGTTCGAATTAAGCGAGGTCGCCTTGTATAGGGTCGATCTTGAACTGCGCCAGCTTGCCGAAGAGACGGACACCGAAATCGTGCCGATCCTCGGCTCCGTGACCGATGGCCGACAGGTGCGGCGCATCCTGTCTGATCACGACATCCAGGTGGTGCTGCACGCCGCCGCCTACAAACATGTGCCGCTGGTCGAAAGCAATCCGCTGACCGGTCTTGCAAACAATGTGCTGGGCACCCAGACCCTCGCCTCCGAAGCGGCGAAAGCCGGGGTGGAGCGGTTCATTCTGATCAGCTCGGACAAGGCAGTGCGCCCCGCGAACGTCATGGGCGCGTCCAAACGTCTGGCGGAACTGGTGATACAGGATCTGGCCACGCGCGTGCCCGCCGGTGAGGGCCCCGTCTACACGATGGTCCGGTTTGGCAATGTGCTGGGCTCTTCCGGGTCGGTCGTCCCGCTGTTTCAGGAACAACTGCGCCGCGGCGGGCCGATCACCGTGACCCACCGCGACGTGTCACGCTATTTCATGACCGCCCAGGAGGCCGTGCATCTGGTCCTGCGCGCCGGTGCGATGGCCAAGGGCGGCGAGGTCTTCGTGCTGGACATGGGCAAACCCGTGCCCATCGAACGGCTGGCCCGCCAGATCGTCGAAAGCGCGGGCTACACCGTGCGCGATGTCATCACCCCCGACGGCGACATCGAGATCGAATTCATCGGCCTGCGTCCCGGCGAGAAACTGACCGAAGAGCTGACCGTGACCGGTAATCTGACAGGCACCAGCCACCGCAAGATCCTGTCGGCAGACGAAGCCGCCCTGTCCGAGATCGAAATCGCAAGCGTCCTGAGTGCGTTGCGGTCCGCATTGGCCGCAGGCGACGAACAGGCCGCCAAGGAGGTCGCAATGCGCTGGGTCGAGGGCTATTCGCAGGCCGTCAGAACGGCGCACGACGCCCAAGCACAGGCCGCGCCAGCTTCATGATCCCTGCAAATCCGTCGTCACCTGAACACCTCGCTGCGTCAATAACCATCCCCGCCATAAGAATTATCTGGCGTTTAGTACGCACGATCGAACCCTGAGTAAGTTTGCCAAAGAACGGATGCCGCGTGCTGCGAGACATTTTCCGCAAGACGATATTTGCCGCAGCCCTCGCCACGCTGGGCACTGCCGGTGCGGCACAAGGTATCGACGACACCCCCCGTTTCCGCATGCCGGTGCAGCCCTCGCTGAACCTCTACGGCAGCCCCGGCCTGATGGATGTGCCCACCGCCGAAGCACTGCCTGACGGACAGCTCGCGGTCAGCTATTCGTTCTTCGGTGGAGTAAGCCGCAGTGCAATGACGTTCCAGTTTTCGCCCCGCATCTCTGCCACCTTTCGCTATGTCGGCATTCAGAACTGGAATTCGAACGGTTTCGACACCTACCGCGACCGCAACTTCGACATCCGCTTTCTGCTTCGCCGCGAAACCCTGTACTGGCCCGCAATCACGGTTGGCCTGCAGGATTTTGCAGGCACCGGCATCAACGCCGCTGAATATGTGGTCGCCACCAGGACTTTTGACAGCCCTCTAAGCCTTCCCGGCACCCTGCGTGTCACGGCGGGCCTTGGCTGGGGACGGCTTGGCACAGATGGGTCCATCGGGTCCCCGCTTGGCAATGTCCGCCCAAGTTTCGATCCCAACAGCAAGGGTGGCACGCTGGCCACCGATCAATGGTTTCGCGGGCCCGCCGCACCCTTTGCCGGGATCGAATGGCAGATTGACGGCCGCTGGGCACTGAAGGCAGAGCTTTCCACCGATGCCTACACCCCCGAAACATCGCGTGGGGTCTTCACCCGCAAAAGCAGGTTCAACTTTGGCGCGGAATATCAGCATTCGCCAAGACTGCGACTGGGGGCCTACTGGATGTACGGCGCAGAGTTCGGGCTCAGCGTGCAGTTCCAGATCAATCCTGCACAGGCCGTTACGCCATTGGTGGTCGCAGGTCCGCGCCCCATCCAGCCGCGCCCCGAGCTCACCACCAGCCCCGACGCCTGGTCAGAAGAGTGGAGCCGCAGCGCATCCGCCCCTCAGTCAATCCGCGACGCCCTTGCCCCCGCATTGGAAAAAGAGGGCCTGTCGCTGGACCAATTGAGCGTCAGCACCAACAGCGCCGAGTTGCGGTTCATCAACCGCCGCTATGCCTCCGACGCCGCGGCGATCGGCAGGGCCGCGCGTGTGATGGCGCAGCAGTTGCCTGCGTCGGTCGAAACCTTCCGCCTCGTGGTGGTCGAGAACAACCTGGCGCTCAGCACCATCATCCTGCGCCGCTCAGACCTTGAAGCGCTGGAATTCGCGCCAAACAGCGCCGACGCGCTTCTGGCGGTCGCCGGTTTCAGCGAAGCCGCACCAGACCTGCCCGGCGCCATTTACAGCGCCGATCTGTATCCATCGCTGGCCTATTCCATCGGTCCCTATGTCACACCCAGCTATTTCGACCCCGACAGTCCGATCCGCGCCGATGCCGGTCTCAGCGCTGAGTTCCGTTATCGCTTTGCCCCCGGCTGGCTGGTCGCGGGCGAGGTGCAACACCGCCTGGTCGGCAATATTTCTGACAGTCGGCGATTTGCCAATTCGCGCCTGCCAAAGGTGCGCACGGATGCGCTGCGCTATGCCCAAGCGGGTGACACCACCCTGCGCAATCTCTACATCAGCAAGCAGTGGAAACCCCGCGCAGACACCTATGCCCGTGTGTCCGCAGGTTACCTTGAGGCGATGTTCGGCGGCGTATCGGCTGAAGTTTTGTGGAAGCCCGTCAACAGCCGCCTCGCCTTGGGAGTCGAAGCGAATTACGTCAGACAGCGTGATTTCGAGCAACGCCTTGGCTTCGCTGACTATTCCGCAGCCACGGGCCACGTGTCGGCCTACTACGAATTTGGCGGCGGCTATCACGGGCAACTGGAAGCGGGCCGCTATCTGGCGGGCGACGTGGGTGGCACGGCAACCGTGACCCGCGAATTTGCCAATGGCTGGCGGGTCGGCGGGTTCTTTACTCTGACGGATGTGTCGGCCGCGGACTTTGGCGAAGGGTCCTTCGACAAGGGTATCTTGCTGAGTATTCCGGTCAGCTGGTTCATCGGACAGCCATCCAAGCGCACCGTTTCCACCACGATCCGCCCGATCCAGCGCGATGGCGGCGCCCGTCTGGCCGTGCCCGGACGCCTGTACGAACAGGTCCGCCACGGGCACCGCAGTGGTATCGCAGCTGACTTTGGAAGGGTCTGGGAATGAGAACCTTTTTCAAATGCGTGGCATTGGCCGCGATCTTGCTGGGTGTCGCCTGCACCGGCGGAACCGAAGGAACCGATTCGCAATCGGCCTCCCTGGGCGAAGTGGCGAAGGTGGCGATTGCCCAGCGCAAAGCCGAACGCACGCCCGCGCAACTGCCAAGCCTGACCCGGCCCTTGCTGAACAGCCTGGGCGCGCCATCTCTGGAAATCATCGCCGCAAAAAACGGCCGGACTGCGTATCTGATCCCCTTGGCAGAGCGCGCGGACGATGGAACTGTGGTGATCTGGCGCACGGCTGCGATGGGTCAGGTGATCCTGCGCGATGGCGTGCTGATCGGCACCAAGGGGTTGGGGCGCGATCTTGCCTCTGCCGACGCCACCCCTGCGTTGACGGCGGTGCGTGGTCTTTCGGACAGTTCCGGCCAGCGGGTGATGTATTTCCGAAACGACGTGAACGGCATTAACCAGATGTCATTCGCCTGCGAGGTGCGCAATCTTGGCCCCGAAACCATCGAGATTGTCGGACAAAAGTTTCCGACCATCCACCTGCAGGAAGACTGCAGCGCTGCGTCTGGACAGATTTCAAACCACTATTGGATCGACCGTCGCGATATAACCGTTTGGAAATCGCGACAATGGGCGGGGCCGGAACACGGCTATTTCGACATACGCCTGCTCAAAAAATAGTGCCTTGTCATCAACGACTGCTAGTTCAGCAGCGCCTCGATCGCTTTTGTCACCGGCGACGACAATGGTTTGACCGGCGCGCCCCAGGTTGCTGCGACCTTTCCGTCCGGCCCGATCAGAATTTTGTTGAAGTTCCAGCGAGGCTCGAACCCGGTTTCGGCGCGCACCTGGACGTAAAACGGGTGGGCCGCAGCACCGCGCACGTGGGTGATAGCCGTCATCGGAAGGTCCAGCCCAAAGTTCATCTCGCAGAATTCCTTGACCTCGGCGGCGCTGTCCAGTTCCTGGCGGAAATCGTCGGAGGGCACGGCAAGAACGATCAGACCACGGGCACGGTAGCGGTCATACAGTGTCTGAAGCTGGTCATATTGCGAGGTATAGGCGCATTGCGAGGCGGTGTTCACCACCAGGATCGGGCGTCCGGCCCAATCGTTCAGATCCAACTGGCCACCGTCGATATTCGAAAAGCTGCGGGCGCTGACACCGGCCCAGACGGCAGAGGCAATCGCAAGGCTTGCCGCCAGACCTGCAAAAAGTGAGATAAGACGTTTCATGGCGTCGCTCCTCATGGTTCTTACCAAGGATACGCAAGGCACCCGCTGCCGGATCATCTTTCCTTTCCGTGACCGCGCTGTAACATCCCTTTGAATTTGGCGCACGCGCACCATCTTATAGCCAAAGAAACCAGACCAGAGGAGGCACCATGGCCACCTATACCAAAGACCCCGACGCCATCGCGCGCCTGTCCCCCGAAGAATTCCACGTGACGCAGGAAAGCGGAACCGAACGCCCCGGAACAGGCAAGCTGCTGGACAACAAGGCCCCCGGAATCTACGTCGATATCGTCTCGGGCGAGCCATTGTTCGCATCCGCCGACAAATACGAAAGCGGCTGCGGCTGGCCCAGCTTTACCAAGCCGATCGAGTCTGCGCATGTGAACGAATTGCGCGACAGCAGCCTGGGCATGATCCGCACAGAGGTGCGCAGCGCCCACGGCGACAGCCACCTGGGCCACGTCTTTCCCGACGGCCCGCGTGACCGTGGCGGCCTGCGCTACTGCATCAATTCGGCATCGCTTCGGTTTGTGCACCGCGATGACATGGAGGCGGAAGGCTATGGTGATTACATCAATCAAGTGGAGGACGTGGCATGAGTGACGCACGCGCAGTACTGGCAGGCGGCTGTTTCTGGGGGATGGAAGACCTGATCCGCAAGCGGCCCGGTGTGAAATCGACCCGCGTCGGATATACCGGCGGCGACGTGCCCAACGCAACCTATCGCAATCACGGGACCCACGCCGAAGGCATCGAGATCATCTATGATCCCGAAGTGGTCACCTACCGCGAGTTGCTGGAGTTCTTTTTCCAGATCCACGACCCGACCACGCCCAACCGTCAGGGCAACGACGTCGGGCTAAGCTATCGTTCGGCGATCTATTACGTTGACGAAGACCAGAAGGCCGTGGCGCTGGCCACAATCGCGGACGTCGAAGCGTCGGGGATTTGGCCCGGCAAGGTCGTGACCGAAGTGGAGCCTGTCGGCGACTTCTGGGAGGCCGAGCCAGAGCATCAGGGTTATCTGGAGCGCATCCCCAACGGCTATACCTGCCATTTCGTGCGCCCCGGTTGGGTGCTGCCTAAACGTGCTGCGGAATAGACCCTAAAAGATGAAAATCAGCCGTCCGCCATGCGCGGGCGGCCCGACGCCTCGACGGTCAGCGTCGCTTCGACAAAGACCTGCCGCGCTTCGGCTTCGGCGGTGCGAATGTCCCGTTCGACTCTGATCTGGATATCACCCGCGCCCGCCGCTTCGGCATCCGACACCGCAGCTTGACGCAGGGCCGTTTCCAGCCGTGTCAGAGCCGCATCCGATGCCGTGAAGTCTTCGGGGCCACTGTGCAAGTGCACACGGAACCGCCCTTCGGAGGGCGAGGTGATCGTCCCACTACGCCGCATCGTCACCCGCCCGACGACTGCGCCGATGGCGTTGGCGACACCTGCGTGCTCGGGCAGGATCATCTCGCAGCCCATCAATGCGCCCACCGCAGGATAATAGCTGTCTGCCGACGCGCCCAAGCCGATAACCGGCACGTTCAATCCTGTGTCGATACGTATAACGCCCCTGTGCGGACCAAGGCCCCGTTGCATCAACACATGACGGGCCAAGGTCTCTTCTGGAAGGCCGAAGTCCTGCGCGTCTTCGGCAAAGGCAGTCTCTAGCAAGGCAAGACCAGACTGATGTGTCAACTGATCCACGATGATCTGCGCCATCACAAGCGGATCACGCGCCAGCATCACCCCAGCCCCAGTGCGGCGTCTGCCGAACAGTTCCAGCGCCATACGCGCGGCCTCCCCATTCCAGACGTTCACGCGCCCCAACACGTGCGCGGCGTCCGACGGGGTCGCGCCCGCGATCTGCACCAGCCCGCGTTCCACCAGCCGCTTGAGCGCACCCAGCTCCAGCCGGGATTTCAGAACGTTGCCCAGCGGCCAGACTTTCGCGCCAATCCGGTCCAGCAGTTCCGCATCGCGCGGGGCAAGCCCGTGCGCCTCGATGCCCTGCACCGCACGGACAAAGCGGGCGTCGTGATCGCCGGGCGTAGTGCTGCGCAATTGTTGCTCTAAGGCGGGCAAAACGACGTCTTCCGCCTCGTGCGCGATAAGCGACACAGGCAGCAACCTGCGCGGCCCCAGCGTGACGCCGCCCTGCAAGCCATCAACCGTGAAGTGCACTTCGCTGTCGCCACCGAGGCCCGTGGTGCGCATCGCCACCGCCTCGACCATCGTGCGGTAAGGACCCACGCGCGCGCCTCCCGGATCAATCGCGGGTCGCCCGTTTTTCAGCATCGCAACATCCGTCGTGGTGCCGCCGATGTCGCTGACCAGCGCCATGTCGGCCCCGGTCATCCAACGCGCGCCGACAATCGACGCAGCAGGGCCGCTCAGGATCGTCTCGATCGGCCGGGCACGGGCCTGGGCAGCACTGATCAACGCGCCATCGCCCCGCACCACCATCATCGGAGCAGTGACACCCAGATCGGCCAGCACCTGTTCGGCCCGCCCGATCAGACGCAGCGTCAGCCCGATCAGCCGCGCGTTCAGCACAGCCGTCAGCGCCCGCTTGGGCCCATTCAGCTTGGCCGACAACTGGTGCGAAGCCGACACCGCCCGGCCGGTGATCTGGGTGACCAGTTCAGCCGCGCGGACCTCGTGTGCGGGGTTGCGCGTGCCAAACTGCGCGGCAACAGCAAAGCCGCTGACATCCGTCTTATGTGTCTCTAGAAAGGCAATCAGCGCTGCCTCGTCCAGCGGGGTGACCTGCGCTCCTGCATGGTCATGACCGCCCTCAAGCACGATGTAAGGATCGCCCTTCAACGCCTCGCGCAGGCCATGGCCATCAAGATCCCTCTCGCGAAAACCGATATATATTAGCGCCACGCGACCGCCCTGCCCCTCTACCAGCGCATTGGTGGCCAGCGTGGTCGACAGCGACGCCATCGTGATCTCTGCCGCCGTCACGCAAGATTGCGCCAGCACCGCGCGCACGGCCTCACCCACGCCGATGGCCAGGTCCTGCCGCGTGGTCAGGGCCTTGGCGCTTGCGATCACCACCTCTTCATCGCGGATCAGGACCGCATCGGTATAGGTTCCGCCCGTATCCACACCCAACAAGATCGCCATCAGGCTGTTCCCTTCAATCGCGCCACCGCCCAGCGCGCCGCATCGGCCACCGTCGCATCCGCATCTTCACACAAGCCTTGCGCCACTGGCAGCAATTCCGCGACACCTGAATTCCCGATTGCGTACAATACGTTGCGTACAAACCGGTCGCGCCCGATCCGCTTGACTGGAGAGCCTGAAAACCGCGCCCGAAACGCCGCATCGTCCAGCGCCGCCAGTTCTGCCAGCGGGGGCGCCCCGACACCGCCGTGATAGCGCATGTCGCTGGCCACAGTGGCGAATTTGTTCCACGGACAGATCGCCAGGCAATCGTCGCAGCCATAGATGCGGTTGCCCATCTTGGCGCGCAACTCTTCGGCTACGGGGCCTTTGTGCTCAATCGTCAGATAGGAAATGCAGCGGCGTGCATCGAGCTGGTAGGGCTGGGGAAATGCATTGGTCGGGCAGATGTCCAGACAGGCCGTGCAAGAGCCGCAATGACCCGTTTCGGGTTGGTCGGGCTCAAGCTCAAGCGTAGTAAAAACAGAGCCTAAAAAGGCCCAGTTGCCCCATTCGCGGCTGAGCAGGCTGGTGTGCTTTCCCTGCCATCCCAACCCGGCCGCTTGCCCCAGCGCCTTTTCCGGCACCGGGGCGGTGTCGACAAAAACCTTGATCTCGCCGCCGGCAGTGTCGATCAGCCAGCGGCCCAACCGCTTGAGCCGTTTCTTGACGATATCATGGTAATCACGACCCTGGGCATAGACAGAGACCACACCGCGATTCCGTTCCTGCAGCAAAGGCAGCGGGTCATATTCCGGCGCGTAGCTTTCGGCCAGCATGATCACCGACCGCGCCTCGGGCCAGAGCGCTGCGGGGTTGCCACGCCAGTGCATCCGTTCGGCCATCCAGGCCATCTGCCCGTGATAGCCCGCCTCGACGAAGGCCTGAAGCCGTGGGGCGGCGTGCGGCACGGCATCGGGCCTGCAGACGCGCGCCATTACAAACCCTTCTTCCAGAGCGCGGGCGATGACCTGTTGTTTCAGGTCCATAGGCGCGCGGGATCGACGACACCCGGCACGCCGAAGCGCGCCTTAGAAATCCAGGTCATTGTAGTGCCGGGGCGGCGGAAATCCGGGCACCTGATCGGCCAGGATGTTGCGAAACGCCGGACGGCTCTTGATCTTGGCGTACCAGTCCTTGACCACCGCCGAGCGGTTCCAATCCACGTCAGAGATATAATCGAGCGACGACAGATGCGCGGCAGCCGCGAAATCGGCCAGGGTCATCTGGTCGCCCGCCAGCCAGCGCCGGTGATCCAGCAGCCAGGTCATGTAATCCAAGTGGTATTTGATCGCCTTGGCGCCCGCCTTGACGTTCTTGGAGTCGGGATAGCCCTGCCCCATCATCTTCTTGTTCACCCGCTCGTAGAGCAGTTTCGACGTGACTTCGTTGTGGAACTTGTCGTCGAACCAGTTGACCAGCCGCCGCACTTCCAGCCGTGCAACCGGGTCCTTGGGCAACAGCGACGGTTCGGGCCGCGTCTCTTCGAGATATTCGCAGATCGGCCCGCTTTCGGACATGGTAATGCCGTCCAGCTGCAACACCGGCACCTTGGCGGCGGGGTTGCGGCGCAGGAAATCGGCGTCTGCCTCCCAGTATTTCTCTTCTACCAGATCCACCCCGATCTTCTTCTCGGCAAGGCTCAGACGGACCTTGCGGCAGAAGGGGGACAGGGGAACGTGAAACATACGGGCCATGGGGTATCCGCTATAAGGTGATCGAAACGTCCGCCTTCCTTGCACGGGCTGACGGGCCTTTTCAACTCTGGAAACAGGATGCGCGCCCATCCGCGTCAATTGTTGCCGCCCCGTCAAGGACTGCGGCGGCGCGCCGCCGGACGGATTGACTGGGATTGCTGGCCGACCGTTCCTTGGGCAGCGGAAGGATCGCGGCAAGGCGCGCCGCCTGCACATCGCTCAGCGCGTCGGGGGTCACGCCGAAGTAGTGGCGCGCGGCGGCATGGATGCCGAATATGCCATCGTCGAATTCGACCACGTTCAGATAAACCTCGATGATCCGGCGTTTCGACCAGATCGCCTCGATCATGGGGGTCATCACCGCCTCGATCGCTTTGCGTGTCCAGTTGCGCCCCTGCCAGAGATAGACGTTCTTGACGACCTGCTGGCTGATGGTGGAAGCCCCCCGGCCAGAGCCTTCTTCAATCGCGGTGCGAATCGCCACCAGATCGAAGCCCCAGTGGTTGCAGAAATTCGCGTCCTCGGCGGCCACGACAACCCGCGCCATCACCGGGGCCACGTTGTCCAGCGTCACCCATTGACGTTCAAGCCCGCCCAGCCTGCGCGATTCCTGCAGCATGTAGATAGTCGTGGGCGGGTTCACAGCGGCATAGAGAACCGTCAGCGCGGACATCACCAGAAACACGATGCTGACCGCACGCAACGACCAGCGAAACAGCCGCCGCCGCAAGCTGGGGCGCGGGGCCGTCCTGGTTGTTTTTCCGCTGTTTTTCTTCGCCATCCGACAGCTATAGACCTCCCGTTGCGGCCTCGCAATCTTTGGCACTGCCAGGGGTGCGGGACTGGCGGGAAAGCCCGAGCCTTTTACAGATCACGGCTCAGGGGTCGCACCCGGTGCAGCGTCGCCTGGAATTCACACAAATTTAAGAAATAACAAAATGTTAATGCGTCGGAGACTGCGCAAATCCGTGCTATTTTCCGGGCATGGTCAATTAGGCCCGCACCTGAAGTTCCCGCATTGCAACATGGAGAAACCGGGATGATCACCGCACTTAACACATCCGGCAGCGTCGGATTATCGACCTCTTCACCGGCACCGGTGTTCAGCTATGCCGATGCCGCAACGGTTTGGCTGCTCAGCTGGACCGGAAACGACCAGCACGTCATCGCCGCAAAGATGGGCACCAACGTGGGACGCGTGGCCGACATATTGGCAGAGAACATCTATGTCGGGTCGCGCGAAAACGCCGTGCGGATAAGAGATGCCCGCACGGCGCTGAAGCAAGGATAGGGCCAAAAAGGCCTTGTCAGTCCCTATTCCGCCGGTATCGCCTTTTCCTCGATGGACAGGGGCGCGGGCAAATGCACCAGCATCTCCTTGGGGCAGACCTGCATGAAATGCTTCTGCTCGGTGTCCCAATGCTGCAGGATATCCGCCGTCTTCTGGCTACCCGTCTCTTCGAGATGCCGTTCCAGCAGCGTTTCCAGCTGGTTGCGCCAATGGTCTACCGTCACCGGGCAAGTCACCAGCGTTTCCATGTTCATCATCGCAGGCGCGTGACCATCGGGATCGTAGAGATAGGCCATACCGCCCGTCATACCGGCACCAAAGTTGGCACCGATTTCGCCCAAGATCACCGCAACGCCGCCGGTCATGTATTCGCACCCGTTGCTACCGCAGCCTTCGATCACCACCGACGCGCCCGAGTTGCGCACCGCGAACCGCTCGCCCGCACGGCCTGCAGCGAAAAGGTATCCCGCCGTCGCGCCATAAAGCACGGTGTTGCCGATGATGGTGTTTTCCGAGGCGACAAAGGTCGAGGACATCGACGGCCGCACCACGATGGTGCCGCCCGACAGGCCCTTGCCCACGTAGTCGTTGGCATCGCCCGACACTTCCAGCTTAAGCCCCGGCGCCGCGAAGGCCCCCAGGGACTGACCGGCAGAACCAGAGAGCTTGACCGTCAGGTGATCGGGCTGCAGCGAGTTTCGCATCCCGAACTTGCGCACGATGTGGCTGGAGGTGCGGGTGCCCACGGTGCGGTGCGTGTTCTGCACCGCATAGGACAGCTGCATCTTTTCGCCGTCTTCCAGGAACCGCGCGGCATCGCGCACGATCTTGGCGTCCAGCGTGTCCAGCACGGGATTGCGCGGCTTGTCCCGGTCATAGACGATTTCAGACGCGCCATCGACGGTGATCAACAGCGGGTTCAGGTCCAGATCGTCAAGATGCGCCGAGCCACGGGACACCTGAGCCAGCAGGTCCGCGCGCCCAATCACCTCGGACAACGACCGCGCGCCGATGGAGGCCAGCAGCTCGCGCACTTCCTGTGCGTAGAAGGTGATCAGGTTGACGACCTTGTCGGCATTGCCGGTGAACTTGCCCCGCAGCGCCTCATCCTGGGTACACACGCCCACGGGGCAGGTGTTCGACTGGCACTGACGCACCATGATGCAGCCCATCGCGATCAGCGCGGCTGTGCCGATGCCGTATTCCTCGGCCCCCATCATCGCGGCCATCACGATGTCACGGCCCGTGCGCAGCCCGCCGTCGGTCCGCAGCGTGACGCGGCCCCGCAGGTTGTTCATCGCCAGCACCTGATGCGCTTCGGTCAGGCCCATTTCCCACGGAAGACCAGCGTATTTGATCGAAGTCGCGGGCGATGCGCCCGTGCCGCCGTTGTGGCCCGAAATCAGGATCACGTCGGCCTTTGCCTTGGCCACGCCCGCCGCAATCGTGCCGACACCGCTGGACGCCACCAGTTTCACGGTGACCTTGCAGCGCGGGTTGATCTGTTTCAGATCATAGATCAGCTGGGCCAGATCCTCGATCGAATAGATGTCGTGGTGTGGCGGGGGCGAAATCAGCGTGACGCCCTTGGTCGAATGCCGCAGCCGCGCGATCAGGTCGGTGACCTTCATGCCGGGCAATTGGCCGCCTTCGCCGGGTTTGGCGCCCTGCGCCACCTTGATTTCCAGCTCTTCACACTGGTTGAGATATTCGGCGGTGACGCCAAAGCGCCCCGATGCGACCTGCTTGATCTTGGCCGACGGGTTGTCGCCGTTCGCCTCGGGCACGAAGTGCGCGGGGTCTTCGCCGCCTTCTCCGCTGTCGGATTTCGCACCAATACGGTTCATCGCGACGTTCAGCGTCTTGTGCGCCTCGGGCGACAGCGCGCCCAGCGACATGCCCGGCGTCACGAACCGCTGACGGATCGACGTGATGCTTTCGACCTCATCCAGGGGCACCGGTTTGCCCATCGGCTTGATGTCCAGCAGATCGCGCAGGTGGATCGGTGGGTTGCTGCGCATCTTGGCGCTGTATTGCTTCCACAGCTCGAACGACGCGCGGTTGCACGCCATTTGCAGCATGTGCATCGACGTCGCTTCCCAGGCGTGGGTCTCGCCCGAACGGCGCGCCTTGTAGAAGCCGCCGATTGGCAAAACCGCGTCGCTCAACCAGCCGCGGGCGTGGACCTCTTCGACTTTCGACTGAATGCCGGTAACGCCGATGCCGCTGATGCGGCTTGTCATGCCGGGGAAGAACTCGGCACACATCGCCCGGCTCAGGCCCACGGCCTCGAAGTTCAGGCCCCCACGATAGGACGACACGACGCTGATACCCATCTTGGCCATGATTTTCAGCAAGCCCTGGTCGATTGCCTCGCGGTAGCGCGCGATGGCGTCGGTCAGGTTGCCGTCCAGCAGGCCGCGTTCGATCCGGTCGGCGATGGAATCCTCGGCCAAATAGGCGTTGACGATTGTGGCCCCGCAGCCGACGAGCACCGCGAAATAATGCGCGTCCATGCATTCGGCGCAGCGCACGTTCAGCGAACAGAAGGTGCGCAACCCCTTGCGGGTCAGATGCGAATGCACGGCAGAGGTGGCCAGGATCATCGGCATCGCCACCTTGTCGGCGTTGCTGTAGTGATCGGTCAGCACGATGTGGCCAGCGCCCGACCGCACGGCGTCTTCGGCCTCGGCGCGGATACGCGCTAGACCTGCGCTCAGGGTGTTTTCACCGGGCGCGAAGGAACAGTCGATCTCGACCAGATTGGCGTTGAAATGCGTGGTCAGCTCGTCCCATTGGGCGTTGCCGACAAAAGGGCTGTCCAGCGTCAGAATCTCGGTCTGGCTGCTGTCTTCATCCAGCACGTTTTTCAGGTTCCCGAACCGCGTTTTCAACGACATCACGCGGAATTCCCGCAAGCTGTCGATGGGCGGGTTGGTCACCTGGCTAAAGTTCTGGCGGAAGAAATGGCTGAGCGGGCGGTACATCTTGGACAACACGGCAGAAGGCGTATCATCGCCCATCGAAGCCAGCGCCTCTTTGCCATCCTCGGCCATCGGGGCCAGCACCTGTTCCAGATCCTCGACACTGAAACCGGCAGCGATCTGGCGGCGGCGCAATTCTGCACCAGAAAACAGAGCCTTTTCGGTGACGGACCCAAAGCTGTCGCCCAGTTCCTTGATCTTGCCGACCCACTCGCCAAACGGCTGCGAGGCGGCAAGCTGGTCCTTGATCTGTGCGTCGTCGAAGAGCTTGCCCTCGGTCATGTCCACGGCCAGCATCTGACCGGGGCCAAGCGCGCCCTTGCGCACGATGCGGGTCTCGTCCAGCGGCACCATGCCTGCCTCAGACCCTGCAATGACCATTCCGTCACTGGTCACGACATAGCGCATCGGACGCAGCCCGTTGCGGTCGAGACCGGCGCAGACCCAACGGCCATCGGTCATCGCAAGGGCGGCGGGGCCATCCCAGGGTTCGATCACCGAGTTGCAATAGGAATACATGTCGCGCCATGCCTGCGGCAGTTCCACCGCCTGCTTGGACCAGGATTCGGGCACCAGCATGGTTTTCGCCATCGGCGCGTTGCGGCCCGCGCGCACCAGCACTTCGAACACCGCATCGAGTGCAGCCGAGTCCGACGATCCGCTGGCAACGATGGGTTTGATGTCCTCGGCCATTTCACCAAAGGTGCTGGATGCCATGCGAATCTCGTGGCTGCGCATCCAGTTCAGGTTGCCCTTCAGCGTGTTGATCTCGCCGTTGTGGGCCAGCATGCGGAACGGCTGGGCCAGCCACCACTGTGGGAACGTGTTGGTCGAATAGCGCTGGTGATAGATTGCGAATGCGCTCTCGAACCGCTCGTCCATCAGGTCGGGATAGAAATCGGCGACCTGCTCGGCCAGCATCATGCCCTTGTAGATGATGCTGCGGCACGACAGCGACGCGATGTAAAGCTGGGGCGCCTGTGCAGCCAACGCCGCTTTTTCGATGCGTCGACGGATCACGTAAAGCTCGCGCTCGAAGGTTTCCTCGTCCACGCCCTTGCTGTTGGAAATCAGGATCTGCTCGATCTCGGGACGGGTCGCGTTGGCCTTTTCACCCAGGCAGGCGACGTTCACCGGAACATGCCGCCAGCCGTAGATGTTGTAGCCCATGCGCAGCACTTCGGATTCCACGATCGTGCGGCAGGTTTCCTGCGCGGCAAAGTTGGTGCGCGGCAGGAACACCTGACCGACAGCGATAAGCTGGTCCTTGCGCGGACGGTGGCCCGTGCGCTCGATCTGGTCATAGAAGAACGGCACCGGAATCTGTACGTGAATGCCCGCGCCGTCGCCGGTCTTGCCGTCGGCATCGACAGCACCGCGGTGCCAGATCGCCTTGAGCGCGGCGATACCGTTTTCGACGACCGCACGGCTTTTGGAGCCGTCGATATTGACCACAAGGCCGACGCCGCAGGACGAATGCTCTTCTTCCTCGGAGTACATGCCGTTTTCGGCCATGTATTTGCGTTTGGCTTCCTCGGCCCGGACCCAGTCTGCATCATATTTGGTCATTGGTCGTCTCCTTCTACGGGCGCGAACATCGCGATTGTTTCGGGCGTGCTCAGGCGACGATGATCGCCCGCCAGCGTATAGCCCTGCGGACACATGTCCGCGAAAAATTCCACAGTCAGCGGCGCATTTGCCGCATTTTTGAACAGCCCTGCCGCGACATTACGTTCAGCCGCAGCAGGGATTTCGTAGAAAAGCGTCGACCCGCAGGTGCCGCAAAAGCCGCGATTTGCCCATTCAGAAGACGTGTAGGTCGTGATCGGACCACTGAACCGCAGACTGCCTGCATCTGTGGTCAGCGATACGAACATGCCGCTGGTCAGCGCACGGCACATGTCGCAGTGACAGGCGCGCAGCACCGGATCGGTCACGGTCGCGCTAACCGTCACGGCACCGCAAAGGCACTGGCCGTTGATCTGCTCAGCGCTCACTGTGTGTCCTCGACGTGCAGGTTCGCGGCCTCGTAGTCGGCCTTGGTCACGCGGTCGAGGTTACCGGCCAGCTTCACGCCCTCGGGCGCTTGATCGGCATAGACAACGCGGGTCAACTGTGCGCCGCCGAAACCGTCAAAGAGACCGGGTGCCAGTTCAAGACAGGCCGCACCGTCGCCTTCGGTATCGGTGAACCAGACGGCGGTGCCACAGGTGTCGCACCATGCACGCTGCGCGAATGACGACGAGGCATAGGTCTTGATCGGGCCGTCATAGACCACGCGGTCGCGCGGGATTTCCAGGCCCATCAGGACAGACCCCGACCAGCGTGTGCATGGACCGCAGTGGCAGGCAGAGATGTCACCCAAGGGGCCCGTGACGGTAACCGTCACCGCGCCGCAAAGGCAGCGTCCCTTGGTCTGCTCAGCATGTGTTCCGCTCATAACCTGTCTCGCTTGGGGTATGGGCTGCGTCGCGCTGCAGCCCCGTGCCTACTCTGCCGCGACCTGATGCGGCGCTGCCATCTGTTCCAGTATCGCGTTGGCGCAATCGCGTCCGTCGCGGATGGCCCAGACCACCAATGACGCGCCCCGCACGATATCGCCGACGGCATAGACGCCTTCCATCGCGGTTCTGCCGGTGGTGAATTCCGCCATGACGGTGCCCCAGCGGGTCACCTCCAGATCGGGCTGATCCCACAGTGTCGGCAGCGCTTCGGGCTCGAATCCCAGCGCCATGATGACGATATCGGCGTCTTCGACGTAATCCGCGCCCTCGATGATCTCGGGCGTCTGACGGCCCGTGGTATCGGCAGCACCAAGGCGCATCTTCTGCACCATTACACCCGTGACCTGACCGTTATTTTCGGTAAAGCCTTTCGGCGCGCTCAGCCATTCGAATACTACGCCTTCTTCCTCGGCGTTCTGCACTTCGCGTTGGCTGCCCGGCATGTTGGCCCGGTCACGGCGATAAAGACACTTCACCGAAGTGGCCCCCTGGCGGATCGACGTGCGCACGCAGTCCATCGCGGTGTCGCCACCGCCGATGACCACGATCCGCTTGCCGTGTGCGTTCAGCTCGCCGCTGTCGAATTCCGGCACCGCATCGCCAAAGCTCTTGCGGTTGCTTGCGGTCAGAAAATCAATCGCGCGCACCACGCCGCCGGATGTGCTGTTGGGCACGGTCAGATCCCGGCTTTTGTAGACGCCTGTCGCGATGATGATCGCATCATGTTTCGCGCGCAGATCGGCAAAGCTGATGTCGGTGCCGACATTGCAGTTCTGCTGGAAGGTGACACCGCCCAGCGCCAGCTGATCGTTGCGGCGCATCACCACGTCCTTTTCAAGCTTGAAGCCGGGAATGCCATAGGTCAGCAAACCGCCCGCACGGTCATAGCGGTCATAGACGGTGACCTGCACACCGGCGCGGCGCAGCACGTCGGCTGCGGCCAGACCACCGGGTCCTGCGCCGATGATGCCGACGCTTTCGGCGCGTTCATGCTTGGGCTTGATCGGCAGGACCCAGCCCTTATCCCAGGCGGTGTCGGTGATGTATTTCTCGACAGCACCAATGGTGACGGTGCCGTGACCCGATTGCTCGATCACACAGTTGCCTTCGCACAGACGGTCCTGCGGGCAGATGCGGCCACAGATCTCGGGGAAGGTATTCGTCGCCTGGCTGATCTCATAAGCTTCCTGCAGACGCCCTTCTGCGGTCAGGCGCAGCCAGTCGGGGATGTTGTTGTGCAAGGGGCAGTGCGTCTGGCAATAGGGCACGCCGCACTGGCTGCAGCGGCTGGATTGCTCTTGGGCCTTTGCATGTGCAAACTCGGCATAGATTTCGGCAAAATCCTCGCGACGTTCAGGGGCTGCACGCTTCAGGGGCATGTCCCGCTCGACTGTCGTGAATTTCAGCATCGGCTGCTTGGCCATGGATTACCTACCTTGCTTGGGGTCCTCTGCGCGCCTGATACTTCACCTTCAAGATCATTAAAAGGCAGCACTACTGACCTATATATGACTTTTTCTGCAATGCCACGCTAGGCACGCAATTTAAACCTAGGATTTAATTCCGATCCGGACCCACATTGCCACTTTCAATTTGATTCGCAGCGATTATACCAGCGTTATCCAGACCGATGGGGACGAGTATGCCGTTGTATTATCTGCTGATCGCGGCCGTCATTCAGGGCATCACCGAATTTCTTCCGATCAGCAGTTCCGGCCACCTGATCTTGCTTCCCGCACTCACCGGGGCCGCCGATCAGGGCCTTGCCATTGATGTCGCGGTTCATGTCGGCACGCTTTTCGCGGTAATCGTGTTCTTCTGGACCGATGTGCGCAGCGCAGTAATCGGGACGGGCCGACTGATGCGTGGCAAGATCGACACCCCCGGTGCGCAGCTTGCCTTTTACCTGGCCATCGCCACGGTGCCGGTGATCTTCGCTGGCCTGATCATCAAGCTGACGGGACTGGATCAGGCGCTGCGGTCGGTCGCGGTGATTGGCTGGACCATGATCATCTTTGGCATTGTGCTCTATTGGGCAGACATGACCGGAGCGACGACCCGGTCTAAGGACGACTGGACCGCGGCCGACGCGGTCAAAATGGGTCTGGCGCAGGTCATCGCACTGATCCCCGGCACGTCACGGTCCGGCATCACCATCACGGCGGCACGCAAGCTGGGCTATGACCGCGAAGCGGCTGCCACCCTGTCGATGCTGATGTCGATCCCCACGATCATCGCCTCTGGCGTGTTGCTGGGGGTCGATGTGGTCGATCACGCCGACTGGGCACTGGCACGCGATGGTGGCATCGCTGCCGCATTCGCCTTTGTCGCGGCGCTGCTGGCTCTGAAGGTGATGATGCGCCTGTTGCAAAGCGTCAGTTTCACGCCCTACGTGATCTACCGCCTCGTCTTTGGCGCGTTTCTTCTGTGGTGGGCGTATAGTTAAGTGCGCAGGTTCTTCGCGCTTTCCTTGATCGCGTCATACTGGCCCGACGGGCGGAAGCGCCACAGGTAATCCGGCAGCACCGATTCCATCGCAATCGGCTCGATCCCCAATTCGGCAAAGCCGCGCGCCCCTTCGCTGACAACGTTGTCGTGACGCAGGTTGGCGACCTGGTCGGCGGTGATCGGCGCCTTGACGATGCCCAGCGACAGGGTTTGACCCACACTGCCAAAGAACGCGACGGCGCGCGCAACGCCGAACGGCATGTTCAGAACCATGCGGCGGCGGCGGATCAAAAGCAGCATCTGCTGCATCAACTCGCGGAACGTGTCCACGTCCGGACCGCCCAGTTCATAGACACCAGAGACGTCATCGCGGGTCACGGCCACTTCGGCGGCACGGGCGACATCCTCGACGTAGACGGGCTGAAACTTCGTATCCGCGCCGACAACAGGCAGGACCGGACCCATGCGGGTCATCCCGGCGAAGCGGTTGAAAAACTCATCCTCGGGACCGAACACGATGGACGGACGCAGGATCACCGCATTCGGCATGTGTTCCAACACGCCCGCCTCGCCCTCGGCCTTGGTCCGGGCATAATCGCTTTCGGCATTCGCATCTGCACCGATGGCCGAAATCTGCACCATCTTCGCGACGCCCTGCTGCGCTGCGATCCGCGCGATGCGGGTCGCGCCCTCGGACTGGATGCTGTCAAAAGTGTTCTTGCCGCTGGGCGCGAGGATACCGACACAGTTGATCACCGCATCGGCCCCCACCATCACCTCGGCCACCGACGCCTCGTCGCGGATGTTGCACAAGACCGGCTCGACCTGGCCGACAACGCCGTAGGGTTTCACAAAAATCGCCTCGTGCGGGCGCCGCACGGCGACACGCACGCGCCAGCCTGCCTTGGCCATGCGACGCGCGATATAGCGCCCGACAAACCCGGACCCGCCGTAGATAGTGACCAGCTTGGACATCGCAAAAGCTCCTTGGGGCAATTCGTTGCAATCGGGTCTAACGGGCAGGCCCGCGCCAGACAAGACGGCAATTTGGCACGCTTTCGCCGTCATCGGATGTTTTTCGCCAAAACTTATACGGCGATCCCGAATTTCATGTGAGAATCTGTTTGACACCCACCGCCACCTTGCCTAAACGACGCGTCACCAACCCGTGCCCAGATGGCGGAATGGTAGACGCGCTAGCTTCAGGTGCTAGTGTCCGCAAGGACGTGGAGGTTCGAGTCCTCTTCTGGGCACCATCATTCTCCCATAAGATATTGTATTATCTCGTTAATTCGAGATTGATCTGGATTCAATCCACCCTGCAATCCCCCCCCCTTGAAGGCCACATCGACGCTGGATTATTCTCTAGAGTCCTGACGGATCAAGTAGAGACCGCTGCCCTGAGGCAGCAGAATCAGATTAGCGCCTCCTTCCAACAAACAGCAGGTGGGCGCCCGCCCTTCAATTCTACTTTTGGATAATGCGGTGTGACCACTCCTAGCAGCGGAGCCTAAGGCACCACGGCCTCCATCTCGGACAGGAACGCTTCGCGCCGCGTCTGCTTCTTGTCCATCGCATCACGAAGGCCAAGAAATGCAGTCTGCTTTGGCATCTGGTCGGCTCCTTGTAGGGGGCGCCCAAGATTTCTATATCACGTTGAAGGTGGGGAGTCAGACGTTCCCTAACTGAAGCTAATGCCCGTAAGCGCGCTATTGGCTTCAGATTGCTCTTTCGGCTCTGATCCAACGGATGCCACACCTTCGTTCTTGGGGGCATGAATAATTGGCGGCAAATTTACGTCCCTTCTTGGAATCGGATCGGACGTGAGATTGCGTTTTGTTTGATCATCCATGGTTGGTCTCCAATGGGTTGAGTTCGCTTCCATAAAAGTGCTTCCGCGCGACCCATTTAAAATTTTCGTGCTTGGTGACGGTAGCAATATCAATGTGACCACCAACCGAGTTGGAGCCCGGAGAAAAGCGAACGAATTGCTTTGTAGTTTCAGCCAGAAACCTAGTGCTCTGAGTCTGACGTATCTTACCGGTTCCCTCGGATTTGATCGAGCTTATCCAAGGCGCGGCGTTCCCGGGTGAGAATATCCTCGGCGGTTTTGGTCCATTTGAAGGGCTTGGGGCTCTCG
>NZ_JANKJG010000005.1 GCF_024733015.1 Pseudosulfitobacter koreensis | reverse complement strand
CTTTGCAAAAATCAAAGAGTTCAGAGGGATCGCCACAAGATACGACAAAACGGATTGCAGTTACGCAGCGTGTTGGAACCTCGTAGCAGCACTTATAGCCTCAAGATGATTGTCCACAGGCCCTAGCCCAATTGCACCAGCGCATGTCGTTTCTTGCCGGCGCTCAGCTTGATCGGCGTGGCCAGCGCACCCGCATCGATCATCAGCCCCGCATCGGTCAGCGGCGCGTCGTTCAGACGTGCGCCGTTTTCGGAAATCAGGCGCTTGGCCTCCTTGCCTGACCCGGCGAGGCCCGCTTTGACGATCAGTTGCACGATAGACATGCCGTCTCCCAGTTCCGCCTGCGTCAGCGTCAGGGTCGGCAGATCATCGCCAACGCCGCCCTTCTCGAACACCTCGCGCGCGGTGTCGGCGGCGGCCTGCGCAGCCTCGGCGCCGTGCAGCATGGTGGTCACCTCGGTCGCCAACAACGCCTTGGCCGCGTTGATCTCGGCCCCTTCGAGCGCGCCCAGGCGGTCGCACTCCTCGACCGGCAGCTCGGTATAAAGCTTGAGGAACCGGCCCACGTCGGCGTCGGTGGTGTTGCGCCAGAATTGCCAGAACTCATAGGGAGACAGCATGTCGCTGTTCAGCCAGACCGCGCCGCCCGCTGACTTGCCCATTTTCTTGCCGTCGCTGGTGCTGAGCAAAGGCGAGGTCAGACCGTAAACCTCGCCGTCGATGACACGGCGGGTCAGGTCGATGCCGTTGACGATATTGCCCCACTGGTCGCTGCCGCCCATTTGCAGAACACAGCCGTAACGGCGGTGAAGCTCCATGAAATCATAGGCTTGGAGGATCATGTAGTTGAATTCGAGGAACGACAACGACTGCTCGCGGTCCAGCCGCGACTTGACGCTTTCGAACGACAGCATTCGGTTGATCGAGAAATGCCGCCCGATGTCGCGCAGAAATTCCAGGTAGTTCAGATTGTCCAGCCATTCGGCATTGTTCAGCATGATGGCGTCGTCAGCACCGTCGCCATAGGACAGGTAGCGCGCAAATACCTGCCGGATGCCTTCGATGTTGTCGTCAATCGCCTGCGCGTCCAGCAGCGGACGCTCGTCTGACCGAAACGAAGGATCGCCGACCTTGGTGGTGCCACCGCCCATCAGGGTGATCGGCTTGCCGCCGCATTTCTGCAGCCAGCGCAGCATCATGATATTGACCAGATGCCCGACATGCAGCGATTTTGCCGTTGCGTCATAGCCCACATAGGCAGGCACCACTCCCTTCATCAGGGCATCGTCGAGGCCCTGATAGTCGGTGCAATCGGCGACAAAGCCGCGCTGTTGCATGACGTTGAGAAATTCGGAACGGGGTTTGTACGACATGTGACTTGTCCTATGACATCTGTGCGGGGCACTCTATAGGGGCCTAAAGGGCAAAGGAAAAGACCGATGAACAAGGTCAGACAGGCAGGCGTGCCGATAAGGGCACTGGGCGCGATGAGCGGGACGTCTCTGGACGGGGTCGACGCGGCGGTGATCGAGACCGATGGCGTGGAAATTTTCGGATTCGGCGACAGCGGCTATCGGCCCTATACGGACGCCGAACAGCGGGTGATTGCCGCGGGGTTCGGTCTGTGGTCGGGGCCCGAGGTCGAGGCCGCGACCAAGGTGGTGCAGGACGCGCATGTCGAAGCGCTGGCGCAGTTTCGCGATGTCGATCTGGTGGGGTTTCATGGCCAGACGCTGGCCCATGCGCCGCGCACGCAAGGCACGTTGCAGGTTGGCGACGGGGGCGCGCTGGCGCAGGCTCTGGGGCTGCCGGTAGTTTGGGATTTCCGCAGCGCCGATGTGGAAATGGGCGGCGAGGGGGCGCCTCTGGCGCCGTTTTTCCACTTTGCCTGTGCCAAGTACCTGCGGCGCGACGCGCCCGTGGCGTTCCTGAACCTGGGCGGCGTTGGCAATATCAGCTTTGTCGATCCGCGGTGCGACAAACCGGACGCGCCGGGGGCCTTGCTGGCGTTCGACACCGGCCCCGCCAACGCGCCGCTGAACGATCTGATGCAGGCGCGGTTGGGGCTGTCGCATGACGAAGGCGGCAAGGTCGCGCGCAAGGGCGATGTGGCGCATGGCGCGCTCGAGTTGTTTCTGGCAGAGCCTTATTTTGCGCGGATGCCGCCCAAGTCTCTGGACCGGAACGATTTCTCCGAGATGATCGCGCTGGTGGGCGAATTGTCGGATGCCGATGCGGCCGCCACGCTGACCGCGATGGCCGCCGCCGGTGTGGCCGAGGCGATGCAGCATTGCCCCGAAGCGCCCAGCGAAGTGCTGGTCACGGGTGGCGGGCGCAAGAACCCGGTGTTGATGCGGATGCTGTCCGTTTCGCTGGATTGTCCGGTGCGCCCGGTCGAGGATGTGGGGCTGGACGGCGACATGCTGGAGGCGCAGGCGTTCGCCTATCTTGCGGTGCGCGTGGCGCGGCGCTTGCCGACGTCGTGCCCCGGCACCACGGGCGTGCGCGCGGCGGTGGCGGGCGGGACGCTCAGCTTTCCGGGCTAACCGGCATCGGGGATGTCAAAGCCGGGCGGGGCGAGGGTGAACCCCTCGAACTGAAAACCCGGCGAGACGGTGCAGGACACCAGCGTGTGCCCGCCGGTGCTGCGTGCCGATTGCCAGTGGTCTTTCGGCACGATCACCTGCGGCGCGCCCGCGGTCAGATCGGGTGTCAGCAGATGCGTCACGGCGGGGCCTGCATCCGTGGCCGACAGGCGCAATTCCAGTGGTGCGCCTGCGTGATACAGCCAGATCTCGGTGGCATCGACCCGGTGCCAGTGGCTCTTTTCGCCCGCCTGAAGCAGGAAATAGATGCAGGTGCCGACGGGTCTGTCGTCGGGTCCATCCGAGCCATCCGCCACCCATGTCTGACGGTAATGGCCGCCCTCGGGGTGGGGCGCGAGGTTCAGATGGGCGATGATCTCTTGCGGTGTCATATCAGAAGCTTAGGGTGCAACGCGAGCAAGGCCAAGGGGGTGCGTGATGCAAGTTGTGGTGGTGGGCGCAGGTGTGATCGGGGCCTCGGTGGCCTATCATCTGGCGCGCGGCGGGGCGCAGGTGACGGTGATCGACGGCGCAGGCGTGGCTGCTGGTGCGACGGGGCGCTCGTTTGGCTGGATCAACGCCAGTTTTCATGCGGATGCGGCGCATTTTCGGCTGCGGGCGGAGAGCATGGCGGCCTATCACCGGCTGGCCGGGCAGATGGATCTGGCGCCCGTGCGCTGGACCGGGTGCCTGTGCTGGGAGGACGCGGGCGCAGGCCTCGACCAACAGGCGGCTGACCTGCAAGCCTTGGGCTACGGCGTTGAAATCATCGACCGCGCCGCATTCGCCGCGCGCGAGCCGCATGTCGCAAACCCGCCGGACCGCGCGCTGGCATTCGAGGCCGAAGGCGTGGCAGAAACCGCGCCGCTGGCGCATGCGCTGATCGAGGCCGCCATGGGTCTGGGGGCGCGGCTGCTGCTGGGCGTTCAGGCGCTGGGGGTCGAGACGCGGGGTGATGCGGTTTGCGGCGTGCGGATTGCGCAAGGGGTCATCCCCGCCGACCGTGTGGTGATCTGCGGCGGCACCGGCAGTGTCGGGCTGCTGGATGGCGTCGGCGTGGCCTTGCCGATGCTGTCGCGGCCCGGTCTGCTGCTGCGCAGCGCGCCCGTGGCACCGGTGCTGTCGCATGTGATGGCAGCCCCCGGACAGGAGTTCCGCCAGGACGTCGCGGGCCGGATCATCGCGCCGACCTCGCCGAACCACCAGTCTGACAGTGCGGACGAGGTGACCGAGCGGCCCGACCTGCTGGCCGATGCCGCGATGGCACGTCTGCAGGCAATGCTGCCCGAGGTTGCGCTGCGCTGGGAGCAGGTCACCCAGGCAATGCGCCCGGTGCCGCAGGACGGGCTGCCGGTGATGGGGCCGTGCGGGCCGCAGGGGCTGCACACGGCGGTGATGCATTCGGGGATCACGCTGGCCCCGCTGGCGGGCGAGCTGGTGGCGGCGGGGGTGCTGGACCAACCGCTGACCAACCATCAAAACGATCTTATCGCACCCTATGCGCCGCAGCGCTTTCAAGACCGAAGCGGTCATATTTTTGACCAAATGTCGTGATAGCTGCCGCGGCAGTTTGCAATATCAGACGCACGGAACACGCAATTTTCATGCTGCCTCCCGAATGGCGCAAAAAGCAGCTAAGACGAGAAATTCTAATAACAAAATCAGTTGTAGGTTGTGATTATCGGGTCTCTGAACTAGTGCTTTGGCAAAGCGCGGAGGGCCTGTTCCGTTGACTTTATTTCTATGCGGAAACCGCGAATTTCAAATGTGGAACCTGTTATTTTCAGTGAATTTTCTCAATGCTTGGTCCCTGACCTAAGCTTGCCCGCCGTGCAGTTCGTGTTTGCCACGGCACTTGTCGTCATCGCGGTGATCGTATGGGCGCGGGCCCATGACGGATTGCCGGGGCACAAGTGGTTCATCCTGGCCAAGTTCGGCGTGCTGTGGTGGCTGGTGTGCATCGGCATGGAACTGTCGGGCCCGACCGAGGCCTGCAAGGTGCTCTGGGCAAAGCTGGCCTGGCCGGGGATCGTGCTGATGCCGACGGTCTGGGCGTATTTTCTTTATGAATACGCCTTGTCGCGGACCGTGGCGCGCTCTGTCGCGCTGCTGGGGGCGGTGATCCATCCTATTTTCATCCTGATCGTGGCGCTGACCAACCCGCTCCACGGGCTGATGTACGGCCCCGACACGCAGCTGGTCGTCGAGGGGGCCACCGCCTATGTCCGCTATGATCATGGGGCCGTGTTTTATGTCGCGGTGATCTACCTGTACCTGATCATCCTGATCAGCTGCCTGATCTCGGGTCGTGCGGTCTGGGCTGCCAATCCTGTGATCAAGGGGTTCTTTTTGCGGATATTCCTGGTGACCGCGATCCCGATCGTCTTCAGCATTTCCTATAATTTCTTCGGCTTCCGCATCTTTGGCGTCGACCCGACGCCGTTTTCCTTTGCGCTGTCGATCTCATTGGTGTCGTGGATCATCCTCGACAGCCGCTGGGTCGATGTGAAGGCGATTGCGCGCGATCTGCTGTTCTATAACTCGCGCGAGCTGATCTTTGTCGTCGATGCCGAGGGCGCACTGCTGGAGACCAACCAGGCCGCGCAGCGGCTGATGCAAGAGCAGAGCGTTCCCAGGGATGCGCTGGCGGATATCGGCGGATTGGGCGCGGTCTTTGGCCAACTGATCGAACATCAGGGGCTGCCCGAGACCATGGAGGTGGAAAACGGCGGGCGCCATTTCGTGCCGCGTGCCTATCCGATTTCGGTGGGCAAGGGGCAGCGGCGGCTGGGCTGGGCGGTGTCGTTCATCGACGTCACCATGCAAAAGATCGCCGCCGAACGGGCCATCCGGTCAGAGCGTCTGCAATCGCAGTTCCTGTCCACGGTCAGCCACGAATTGCGCACGCCGTTGACGGTGATCAACGGGTCGCTGCAGCTGCTGACGATGAACCGCGATAACACATCCCAGGAACAGGCCGAGCGCCTGCTGGAACTGGCCACCAAGAACGCGACCACGCTGGCCAAGCTGGTCAATGATCTGCTCGAGACGCAGCGGCTGGACAGCTCGGACTTCAAGCTGACCTTCGCGCGGTGCAACCTGGCCGACATCGTTTCGGGTGCGGTGGACAGCATGGAGACCTATCTGCCGGACAAGGGGCTGCGGATCTTGTACAAACGCCAGCTTGAGGAAGTGCCGGTCTGGGCCGATGCGGACAGGCTGGGGCAGGTCATTGTCAACGTCCTGTCGAATGCGATGAAGTTTTCGCACCCCGGCGCCAGTGTTGACGTACAGCTTTATTCCGAGGGCGACCGGGCCTATGTCAACGTCCGGGACAGCGGTTTGGGCATCCCGCCGGGGTCCGAGGAAATGGTGTTTGGCCGGTTCACTCAGGTCGATGCGTCGGACACCAAGAAGGTCTATGGCAGCGGTCTGGGCATGCATATTTCACGTCAGTTGATCGTGCGCCACGGGGGCAGCATCCACTATGTCAGCGCGCCCGCAGAGGGGTCGACGTTTACGGTGACAATGCCGATCTACCGGGGGTAGAGGGGCCTCGTGCAAAAATGCTGCGCCTGCGAGTTGCGCAAAACAGTTTGTTTACACTTTTAAATTGAAACTCTTTGGTTGAATTTTGCGTGTCTTATGATGTGGAACAGCCTGAGAAGGGGGCGTCATTCCGGCGCATCACGGGCATGCTCCATGTCAACCTTGAAGGAGGAAACTCGTGATGAAAGGTCTTACCACAACTCTCGCAGGCGCAGCGACCGCCATGATGTTCGCAAACACAAGCGCTCAGGCGCTTGATGTCGGGATCGGCAACGGCGGCGGTGTGTCCGCAGATGTCGGTGTCGGTATCGGCGGCGTGTCCGCGGATGTCGGCGTCAGTGTTGGCGGATCGGGCGGCATCGGGGCGGATGTCGGCGCCTCGGTCGGAGGGACCGATGGTGTGAACGCCGACGTCAGCGTCGAGGTGGGCTCCACCGGTTCAGGTTCGGGGACTGGTTCCGGTACGGGCACAGGTACAGGTGCGGGCACAGGCTCTGGAATGGGCACCGGTACGCAAACGGCCACATCGTCCCAGGGCAGGTCGTCCACCAACGGCAGCCCGATGATAAGCGTCAGCAGGGTCAACTTGGCCGATATGCTGGGCGCGACCGTCCTGACCTCGGACCGCAAGGTCGTGGGCATGGTCGAGAACGTGACGGAAGGGCCGAACGGCACGATCGACACGGTCATCCGCATGAACGTGGCCTTTGGCGCAAACCGGCCCACCGTGCGGCTGCGGACCACTCGGCCCATGCGTGACAGCGACAGGCTGCAATTGGGCTATACGCAAGCCTGGCTGCTGTCGCAGATCAAGGGCTGAAGTTCGGGGAGGGGTTAAGACCCCGCATCACCCGAAGGCAAAAGCGCGCAGGGGGGCTGGCGCGCTTTTGTACTTTCATAGGTTTCCACAATGGCCAGCGACGCGGTACAGCGCGCCGCCAGCAGATCGTATTAGCCCCGGCAAAGGCGCGCCGGCGCCTCTGCGTCACCCGGAAACCGGGCGGGGCGGATTGTCAGGGTATCAGCGCAGGATGCTGCGGCCCGCGAATTCGGCGGTCTCGCCCAGGGCTTCCTCGATGCGGATCAGCTGGTTGTATTTCGCCAGCCGGTCCGAGCGCGCCAGCGAGCCGGTCTTGATCTGGCCGCAGTTGGTCGCGACAGCAAGGTCTGCAATCGTCGCGTCCTCGGTCTCGCCCGAGCGGTGCGACATCACGTTGGTAAAGCCTGCACGGTGGGCCATATCGACGGCTTTCAGCGTCTCGGTCAGGGTGCCGATCTGGTTGACCTTGACCAGCATCGAATTGGCGCAACCGCGCGCGATGCCGTCTGCCAGACGCACAGGGTTGGTCACGAAGAGATCATCGCCAACCAATTGCACCTTGTCCCCCAGCGCCTCGGTCAGAGCCTTCCAGCCGTCCCAGTCGTCTTCGGACATGCCGTCCTCGATCGAGATGATCGGATAGTCGTTCACCAGTGCCGCGAGGTAGGCCACGTTTTCCTCGGAGCTCAGTGATTTGCCTTCGCCAGACAGCTCGTATTTGCCGCCGCGGTAGTATTCGGTGGCGGCACAGTCGAGCGCCAGATAGATATCCTCGCCGGGTTTATAACCCGCCTTCTCGATGGATTTCAGAATGAAATCAAGTGCGTCGCGCGAAGAGCTGATGTTGGGCGCAAAGCCGCCCTCGTCGCCGATGCCGGTGGACAGGCCCACGGCGGACAGCTCTTTTTTCAGGGTGTGGAACACTTCGGAACCCATGCGCACCGCTTCGCGGATGTTGGTGGCCGACACCGGCATGATCATGAATTCCTGAATGTCGATGGGGTTGTCGGCATGTTCGCCGCCGTTGATGATGTTCATCATCGGCACAGGCAGAACCCGCGCCGAGGTGCCGCCGACATAGCGGTAGAGCGGCTGCGAACAGTAATCTGCCGCCGCCTTGGCTGCGGCCAGCGAAACGCCCAGGATGGCGTTGGCGCCCAGGCGGCTTTTGTTGTCGGTGCCGTCCAGTTCGATCATGATCGCGTCGATCTCGACCTGTTCGGTGGCGTCGATGCCCACCAGCGCCTCGGCGATCTCGCCGTTGACGGCGGCGCAGGCTTCCAGCACGCCCTTGCCCATATAGCGCGACTTGTCGCCATCGCGCTTTTCAACCGCCTCGTAGGCACCGGTTGAGGCACCCGAGGGAACGGCGGCGCGGCCCATGGTGCCGTCTTCGAGGATCACGTCAACTTCGACGGTGGGATTGCCCCGGCTGTCGAGGATTTCGCGGGCGTGGATGTCAATAATGGTGCTCATTGGGAAATGTCCTTTGTGCTGGGCTCGGCTGCGTCATAACTTGGGTCGATCCGCAGGGGAAGGGGTGTGATCGGCCCTGCCGTGGTTTTGCGGCCCACGCGGCGTTCGCGCCAGACCGTGTAGATGCCGGATGCCACAATAATGGTCGCCCCCACATAGGTCAGCAGATCGACGTCCTCGGCAAAGGCAACGATGCTGATGACCAGCGCGAAGACCAGCCGCGAATAGCGAAACGGCGTGACGAAGCTGATCTCGCCGATGCGCATGGCCACGACGATCCCGTAATAGGAGACCACGCCGAACGCGACCGCACCGCCCATCAGCAGCCAGTGCAGCGGTTCCGGCCGGACCAGGGGCGTGCCGCTTACCAGCAGCAGGAAGACCCCCGCAGGGATCAGCATCAGGAACGCAAGGAAGCTCAGCTGCATCGACGAGGTCGTCGCGGGCACGCGGCGTGTCGCAAGATCGCGGATCGCCAGACCCAGCACGCCCTGCAGGGCAAAAAGCGACAGGATGTCGAACCCGTCGAGACCCGGACGGATCACCAGCATCACCCCGGCAAAGCCCACAAGAATCGCGGTCCAGCGCCGCCAGCCCACGGGATCGCCCAGAAACAGGGCAGCCCCCAGTGTGACCACCAGCGGCGTCGCCTGCAGGATGGCCGACGCGGTGGACAGCGGGATCAGCGCGATCGCGGTGATGAACCCCAGCGTGCCCAGCAGTTCGCCCGCGTTGCGCAGCAGTACGGGGCCGGAAAGTGCCGCGCGCGGAAACAACACCTGATCTTGCGCGCGCACCATCACGGCAAAAATCGCAGCACCGCCGATGCCCAGCAGGCCCAGGATCTGACCGACCGGAAGATCGGTCGACAACAGCTTGATAAAGCTGTCTTCTATGGCAAAGCCCAGCATCGCCAGCACCATGATCAGCGCACCGCGTAGATTGTCCATTCTCAGCCCCATGCTTGTGTTGCCGAGGGGATGGGGATAATCGGGCGCAGTTGCAAGACGCAAAATCGGCAAGATCGACCGAACCGTTTGCCGCGCTGCAGCGTTATGGCTGAAAACCGCACAAAGGCACGCGTGGTGAAGATTAGAAGGTTCGTTCGCAGGGCCGCCTTGGCGGCCCGTGTCAGTGTGATGCATGCAGCCCCTGCGCGGCTCTTGCTGTTCGGATACGTGTCCTACATGCTGCTGGGCTGGGCGCTGCTGGCGCTGCCGGTGGCGCAGACCGTGCCTGTCGCAGCTCTTGATACGCTGTTCACGGCCGTGTCGGCGGTGTCGACCACCGGGCTTGCCACGCTGAGCGTCGGCGGCAGTTTCAGCCTGTTTGGCGAGGTCGTGATCCTGCTGCTGATCCAGGCGGGCGGGCTTGGTTATATGACCATCGGATCATTCGCGGTGCTGTCAGTCTATCACCGATTGGGGCGGATGCGCACCCACACGGTGCGGCAGGCGTTCAACCTGCCCGAAGGCATCTCGCCCGTGGTGTTCCTGCGTTCGGTGGTGTGGTTCACGTTCCTGTGCGAAGCGGTGGGCGCTCTGGCCTTGTATCTGATGTTCCATCACGCGGGCGTTCCCGACGCCCTGTGGATGGCGATTTTCCACAGCATTTCAGCGTTTTGCACGGCGGGCTTCAGCCTGTTCGACAGCTCGCTCGAAGCGTTCCACGATCATGTAGGGATCAATATCGCGATCTCGATCCTCAGCCTGCTGGGGGCGATGGGGTTTCTGATCGTGGTGGACGGTTGGCGTGCGCTGCTGGGGCGCAGGCGGGTTCTGGGCTTCACCTCGAAGGTGATCGTGCGCATGACGCTGACGTTTCTGGCCTTTGGCACGGTGATCCTGTTCGTGACCGAGCCGGAACTGCGCATCCTGCCGCCGTCCGAGCGGCTGATGGCGGCGTTTTTCCAGACCATGTCGGCCAGCACTACGGTGGGGTTCAACACGGTGTCGATCTCGGGGATTTCGCAGGCGGTGCTGATGGTTCTGATGGTGCTGATGGTGGTGGGCGCGTCGCCTGCGGGCACCGGTGGCGGGCTGAAGACGACGTCGTTCGCGGCCCTTCTGGGGCTGGTGCGCTCGACCCTGAAAGGGCGCGAGGCCGTGCGGTTCTTCAAGCGGCGCGTTTCGGACGAAAAGCTGAAGACCGCCACGGCCTCGCTGGCTTATTATGCGGGCCTGTGTGCGCTGGCGATGTTCCTGCTGCTGCTGACAGATGCGGCGCAGCCCTTCGAGGCGCTGCTGTTCGAGGCGGTGTCAGCGATGGGCACGGTGGGGCTGAGCACCGGCATCACCGGCGATCTGTCCGATCTGGGCAAGCTGGTCGTGATCGTGCTGATGACGGCGGGGCGCGTCGGCATCCTGACCTTCGGCATGGCGCTGGCAACCCACGACGAAAGCCGCGCGGAAGAGCAGGACGACAACCTTGTGCTCTAGGCGTCAGGCCTGCAGGCGGATCATCAGCTGATTGCCGTCCTTGCGGGTCTCGATCTCGGTGATGTCGCGGACCAGCGCGCTCAGCTTGGAGTGGCCATAGGTGCGGGTGTCGAAATCGGGGTGCGATGATTGGATTGTCTGGCCGATCTGTCCCAGCGAATACCATTCGTCCTCGCGTTCGATCTTTTCCATCGCAGCCTCGATCAGGGGCAGGGCGTCGCGGGATTTTTCGCGCAGGGCCGGCGCGGGGCCATCTGCCGTGGGCCCGAGGTTTTCGATAAAGATGAACCGGTTGCACACGTTGCGCAGCGCCTCTGGCGTTTTTTTCTCGCCGATGCCGATGACGGTCAGGCCATCCTCGCGCAGGCGGTTGGCGAGCGAGGTGAAATCGCTGTCGGAGGAGACCAGCACGAAGCCATCGAACCGGCGGGTGTGCAGGATGTCCATCGCGTCGATCACCAGACCGATGTCGCTGGCGTTCTTGCCGGAGGTGTTCGCGGTTTCCTGATGCGCCACCAGACCCAGCGACAACACATGCTCGGACCAGTTCCGCAGACGGCCCGACGACCAGTCGCCATAGACGCGGCGCAGCGCGGGCTCGCCGATCGAGGTCACTTCGCGCAGGATGGCGGTTGCGTGTTTGGCGGGGACGTTGTCGGCGTCGATCAACACGGCAAGAAGCGGGCGGTCGCGGTCAACGGGCATAATTGGGTCCAATTCGCTTGATGGCTTTTACAGGTTTAGCAGCCTGTAGATTAACGAGACATGACCTGTTCAGGCATGTTCAGATGTGACGCCTATTTCTTTAACGGCACGCCGTAAAGTTCAAGCCGATGACCGCGCAGCTTATATCCCAGCTTGGCGGCGATCCGTTCCTGCAGCTCTTCGATTTCGTCATCGACGAATTCGATCACCTCGCCCGAGTTCATGTCGATCAGGTGGTCGTGGTGGTCGCGCTCGGCGTCCTCGTAGCGGGCGCGCCCGTCGCCGAATTCCAGCTTGTCGAGAATGCCCGCCTCTTCGAACAGCTTCACGGTGCGGTAGACGGTGGCGATCGAGATGCCCGCATCAATGGCTGATGCGCGCGCATAGAGTTGTTCAACATCGGGGTGGTCTTCGCTGTCCTGAAGCACCTGCGCGATCACGCGGCGCTGGCCGGTCACGCGCAGGCCCTTGGCCTCGCAGCGGGCAATGATCGGTAGGCTCATGGCGGTCTCCGGGGTCGGTGCGGGCGTCGGCTGCGGTCAAAAGGGTGTAATTCGGACCTTGGTGTAACTTTCTTTGATCATCGGGGCCAGAGGCAATGGTTGACTTATCCCCAGCAAAAGTCCATGTGCCACTCAGGCGTTACCGTCTGCCGCGTGAGCAGAGACAGGAAAGAGCGGGATCACACCCGCCGACCGCACCCTTGGGATAAGGGGAGGTCAGGACCAGCGGATGCCCATCTGTTCCCGATATCACGCATGGGGCAACGCGACCGGACGGGGCGTTGGCATGTGGCCCGCGCTCGCTGATTTTCCGGCCGCTTCACCTTATGTGATGCCGTGCGCACCTGCGTGCGGCCGAAGGATATGACATGAGCGATTTCGATATGATGGACCTGCCTGCCGAGCTGGTCAAAAAGCTGGCGGACATGGGTCTGAAAGACCCGACGCCAATTCAGAAACAAGCGATTCCGCACGCCCTGAACGGGCGCGACGTGATGGGGCTGGCACAGACCGGCACCGGCAAGACGGCTGCCTTCGGCGTGCCGCTGGTCGCACAGATGCTGCAGATGCAGGGCCGCCCGAACCCGCGCACAGTGCGCGGCCTGGTGCTGGCACCGACGCGCGAACTGGCCAACCAGATCATGGAAAACCTGAAAGGATTCTGCGCGGGCACACCGCTTAAGGCGCAGATGGTCGTCGGCGGCATGTCGATCAACCCGCAGATCAAGCGTCTGGAACGCGGTGTCGACCTGCTGGTGGCAACACCGGGCCGGCTGCTCGACCTGATGGACCGCCGTGCGGTGGACCTGCGCGAAACCACGTTCCTGGTGCTGGACGAGGCCGACCAGATGCTGGACATGGGCTTTATCCACGATCTGCGCAAGATCGCGGCGGTGCTGCCAAAGGAGCGTCAGACGATGCTGTTTTCGGCGACCATGCCGAAGCTGATGAACGAGATTGCCAACAGCTATCTCAACAGCCCGATCCGCATCGAAGTGAACCCTCCGGGCAAGGCAGCCGACAAGGTGACCCAAGAGGTGCACTTTATCGCCAAGGCCGAGAAATCCAAATTCCTGATGGAACTGCTGGACAAGCACCGCGATGAACGCGCACTGGTTTTTGGCCGCACCAAGCACGGCATGGAAAAACTCAGCCGGATGCTGGACAAGGCGGGCTTTGCCGCCGGGGCCATCCACGGCAACAAGAGCCAGGGACAGCGCGACCGCGCCATCGCTGCGTTCAAGTCGGGCGAGATCAAGGTTCTGGTGGCGACGGACGTCGCAGCGCGGGGTCTGGACATTCCGGACGTGAAGCACGTCTACAACTACGAGCTTCCCAACGTGCCGGACAGCTATGTGCACCGCATCGGTCGGACCGCGCGCGCAGGCAAGGACGGGGCGGCGGTTGCATTCTGCGCGCCTGACGAGATCGACCAGTTGCGCGACATCCAGAAGACCATGGGCGTGAAAATACCGATTGCCACGGGCCGTGCATGGGAATCCGTCGATCTGCCCGCTGGTGGCGGCAAGCCGGGCGGTAAACCCGGTGGCGGTCGTCGTCGTGGCGGTGGCGGTGGCGGTGGACGCCCTGGCGGCGGCGGTGGCGGTGGTGGCGGGGCACCTGCGGGTGGCGGCCCACGCCGCAGACGTCGCGGCGGCGGTGGCGGCAAGCCCGGTGGCGGCGGCAGCCAGGCGGCCTGATCTGTAAGGGTGAGATGATACGAGGCCCGGACCCCTAGGTGGTTCGGGCCTTTTTCATGCGCGGGGGCACGGTGGATCGGGTGCTGCCGACGCGGTACCTTTGCGTTTCTCACACGCAGGCTGACGGTTTCAACCCGAACCGGGGACGTTTCGGTTGGTATGCCTGAACTTAAGCCGCAGCGGCAGGATTGACTTTGTCCCGCGTGCGCCGCTTGTTGGCGGGTATGGAACGTAAAAAACATATGGACACGCTGGGCGCGGTCGCGCTGATCGTGTTTGCGCTGAACCTCGCGTTCAATCAGGTGGTGGTCAAGGTCACGAACGGCGGTTTCGGCCCGGTGTTCCTGGCCGGTCTTCGGTCGGTTGGCGGCGCGGTCGTGTTGATGATCTGGATGAAGGCAAGCGGGGTGTCCTTTGCGCTGCCGCGCAGCAGCTACTGGGGCGGCATCGTCTCGGGCTTGTTGTTTGCCGTTGAATTCATGTGTCTTTTCATTGCGCTGGACCTGACGACGGTGGGGCGCGTGTCGATCATTTTCTATTCGATGCCGGTCTGGCTGGCGCTGGCTGCGCATGTGCTGCTCCCGTCCGAGCGGCTGAGCGTCGTGCGCATGATCGGGCTGGTGCTGGCGATGGGGGGCGTGGTGCTGGCGCTGGTGGATCGCAGCAACGGGCAGGCATCGCTGGTGGGCGATCTGCTGGCGCTGTTCGCCGCGTTCTGCTGGGCCGGGATTGCGCTGTGCGTGCGGGTGACCCCGTTGGCCCGTGTGCCGCCTGAACAACAGCTGCTGTGGCAGTTGGTCATCTCGGCGCCGCTGTTGTTGCTGGTCGCACCGCTGTTCGGAGACCTGTTGCGCGACGTGCAGCCGATCCACCTGTGGGGTCTGGGGTTCCAGATCATCGCTGTGGCGAGTTTCGGCTTTCTGGCGTGGTTCTGGCTGATGTCGATCTATCCTGCGTCCTCGGTCGCTTCGTTCAGCTTTCTGTCACCGGTGTTCGCGGTGATTCTGGGCTGGTTCATACTGGGCGAGCATGTGGGCTGGACGATCTGGGCCGCACTTGGGCTGGTTGCGGCGGGGATATTTCTGATCAACCGCAAGTGAATTTTGCAGGGGGAAGAAGGGGGCCAGCCCCCCGGCCTTTGGCCGCCCCCCGGAGTTTGTCCTGCAAGATGAAGGTCAGGTGCCGCAGAAGGTCGCGGGCACGATTTCCTGCTGGGTCGGCGGGCGTTTGAGATCCGGATCGGACGCGGGATCGAAGGGCGTGGCAAGTGCTATCATCTCGCGCTGGAAGGGGGCCATGTCGCCTGCAACCGCAGCCTCGATCATCTGTTCCATGCGGTGATTGCGCGGGATGATCTGCGGATTGCTGCGCGCCATCAGGGCCGTGGGTTCAGGCTCCGACGCGATGCGGGCCTGCCAGCGGCTGTGCCACGCGTCAAAGGCTGCGCGGTCGGTGAACTGATCCTGTGCGCGGTCCGTGTCGAGGGCCGCGAAGCTGTTGGTGAAATCGGCACCGTTCGATTGCATCAGGGCAAGCAGGTCTTCGATCAGCTTTTGGTCCTCGGACGTGGGCTCTGCCAACCCCAGTTTCGCGCCAAAGCGTTTCAGCCACGCGGCTTGCAGTTGGCCGGGCATGGCATGCACGATCGTTGTGGCCTCTTCTATTGCGGCGTCCGCGTCGTCCATCTGCTGGATCAGTGCTGTGGCCAGCTGCGCGCAGTTCCACACCGCGATGCGCGGCTGGTTGCCAAAGGCGTAGCGGCCCTGCTGGTCGATGGAGGAAAACACGCGCGCCTCGTCGTAGGCGTCCATGAAGGCGCAAGGCCCGTAGTCGATGGTTTCGCCCGAGATCGCGCAGTTGTCGGTGTTCATTACCCCGTGGATGAAGCCCACTGACATCCATGCGGCGATCAGTTCGGCCTGCACGGCGCAGACCGCCGCGAGCAGGCCCATCGGTCCCTCGGCTTGCGGATAATGGCGTGCGATGGCGTAATCTGTGAGGGTTTTTAACTCCTCGACTTGACCCCGGTGCGCGAAGACCTGGAAGGTGCCCACGCGCAGGTGGCTTGAAGCGACTCGGGTCAGCACCGCACCGGGCAGAGCGCCTTGTTCGCGCCAGATCGGCTCGCCGCTGGCGACGGCAGCCAGTGCGCGGGTGGTCGGGATACCCAAGGCGTGCATCGCCTCAGACACCACGTATTCGCGCAGGACCGGCCCGAGCCAGGCACGTCCGTCACCCATGCGGGAGTAGGGCGTGGGGCCAGAGCCCTTGAGCTGGATGTCGCGTCGCAGGCCGCTTTGGTCGATCACCTCGCCCAAAAGCAGCGCGCGTCCGTCGCCGAGTTGCGGGTTGAAGTTGCCGAACTGGTGGCCTGCATAGAGCTGCGCGAGAGGGGCGGCCCCCTCGGGCACCTTATTGCCGGCAAAGACCTCGGCGCGTTCGGCAGGGTCCGCGACGATGCCAAGCTGGGTCGCAAGAGCCTGGTTGAACGCCAGCAGGTTCGGTGCCTTGACCGCGACGGGCGGCTGTGCGCTGTAAAAGCCGGACGGCAGGGCGGCGTAGGTGTTGTCGAAAGGGATGTGTAAGGTCATGGGGTTCACATAAGCCTTCTGGCTCTGGATTCTAGAGCATCCGTGTCATCAGGTGGTAGCCGTCGCGCATCTGGAACGCCGCGCGCTTGTAAAGCCGCTGGGCCGTGTCATTACCGGCGGCCACTTCGAGGTGTAGCGCCTTGATGCCCGCAGCGCCGAGTGCGCGCGGCAGGGCCATCAGCACTTCGGTCGCGACACCGCGTCCGCGCACGCCGGGGCGGATGTAAAGTTCGTCGACGAAGCCCTCCATGCCGCCGAATTCGACCGACCAGCCAAAGCACACGATGATGTAGCCGATGGGCGCGCGGGGCGGGCCGATCAGATAGGCGGCCCCGTGCGGAATACCGTCGAGCAGCGGCGCGATACCGGCGCGGCGGCTGTCGGGCGTGCTGGCGATGCCCTGTTCCTCGTGGAACCGCGCGACCAGCGCCAGCAGGGCATCGAGATGGTCGGGCGTGGCAAGGGTGAGCACCGCGCTCATAGCCGGGCGATCCGTTCCGTCAGCAGGGCAAAGAAGACGTCGGCGTCCAGATCGCCGATGAACGTCGCATTGGGCGCGCGGTCGGTGACACCCCACCAGTCGGCGACGGTCATGCCCAGCGTCAGCTCGGAGGTGGTTTCAATCTCGACGTTGACATGGCGGCCCGTGAACAGTTCGGGGCGGATCAGATAGGCGGTCACGCAAGGGTCGTGCAGGGGCGCACCGGCGCTGCCGTATTTCTCCTTGTCGAACCGCTCGAAGAATTCGGTCATCTGTGCTACGGCGATGCCCACCGGCGTGCCGAGGTCGCGAAAGGCTGCGTTGCGGGCAGAGGTCACCAGCGCCTTGTGCGTGACATCGAGCGGCATCACCACGATGTCGATACCGGATTTGAACACGATATCAGCGGCTTGCGGATCGACGTAAATGTTGAACTCGGCAGCGGGGGTGATGTTTCCGACCTCGAAGTAGGCGCCGCCCATCAGCACGATCTGCTGGACTTTCTCGGCGATCTCCGGCGCGCACTGCAGGGCCGTGGCGATGTTGGTGAGCGGCCCCAACGGGCAGAGCGTGACGGTGCCCGCATCATGGGCGCGCAGGGTCTCGATGATGTAATCGACTGCGTGCTGCTCTTGCAGGGGCATGGTCGGATCAGGCAGCGACGGGCCGTCGAGCCCGGTCTTGCCGTGCACATGTTCCGCCGTGACCAGCGGGCGGCCCAGCGGCCGGTCGCAGCCTGCATAGACGGGAATGTCGCGCCGATCCGCCAGTTCGCAGATGATGCGCGCATTCTTTTCGGTCAGCGCCAGGGGCACGTTGCCTGCGACGGCGGTGATGCCCAGCACCTCGATCTCGTCGGGACTGCCGAAGGCGAGCAGGATCGCCACGGCGTCGTCCTGACCGGGATCGGTGTCGATGATGATCTTGCGCGGTGTAGAGGCGGGGCCGGTTGTGGGCGTCATGGCGGGTCCTTGGTCGTGAGAAAATCAGCCCTCGGGGCAGTGCGCGACACTCGCAATTGGCGGCGGCGATGTCTAGTGGGGGTGCCACGTCACGGCAAGGGTTCGCTAACCGTTGCGCCTAGCCGCGTTTGAGCGCCTTCTCGGCGGCTTTTTCCACCGCTTTTTCCGTGTCCCACAGCGCGTCCATCTCGGCCAGATCGCTGTCGTTGGGGGTCTTGCCCATATCTGCCAGCCGACGCTCGACCCCCTCGAACCGGCGGGTGAACTTGGCGTTTGCCGCGCGCAGGGCTTCCTCGGGATCGACGCCAAGGTGCCGCCCGAGATTGGCCATGACGAACAGCAGATCGCCGAATTCCTCGGTCACCTCGGCGTGGCTCAGCGTGTCGCGTGCCTCGACCAGTTCGGCTGCCTCTTCGGTGATCTTGTCGATGACCTGAGCGGTCGTGGGCCAGTCAAAGCCCACGCGCGCTGCCCTTTTTTGCAGCTTGACCGCCCGCATCAGGGCAGGCAGGCCGATTGCCACACCGTCCAGCGTGCCGCGCTGCGCCTTGCCCGCGCGCTCGGCGGCCTTGATCTTTTCCCAGTCCGCAGTCTGCTGTTCGGCGGATTTGTCGCGGCTTTCGTCGCCGAAGACATGGGGATGTCGTGCGACCATCTTGTTGCTGATGTTGCGCACAACCGACTGAAACGTGAAATGCCCGGCCTCTTCGCCGATGGCGGTGTGATAGACCGATTGCAGCAGCAGATCGCCCAATTCGCCCTCAAGCTCTGGCCAGTCGCGCCGCTCGATCGCGTCGGCCACTTCATAGGCTTCCTCGATCGTGTAGGGTGCGATGCTGTCGAAGGTCTGCTCGATGTCCCAGGGACAGCCTGTTTCGGGGTCGCGCAGGCGGCGCATGATCTCCAGCAGACGCTCGATCCCCGCGGATTGGTCGTGGATCAGATCGTTCGTCATTTCAGCCCCCATTGCAGCCCGGATCACTTCGGTGTCAGATGCACCAAGCCGCAAATTACCCAAGGAGTCCACCCAATGGCCGTCGTCAACCGTATCGCAGATTTTGCACCGCAAATGGCCGAGTGGAGACAACATCTGCACACCATTCCCGAACTGGGCCGTGCCTGTCACAAGACAGCGGCTTTCGTCGCGGAGCGTCTGCGCGAATTCGGTGTCGACGAGATCCACGAGGGCTTTGCCGAGACCGGGATCGTCGCGATCATCAACGGGCAGGGCGCGGGGCCGACCATAGGCCTGCGCGCCGATATGGATGGGCTGCCGATGACGGAAATGACCGGGCTGCCCTATGCCAGCGCCCACGAAGGTCGGATGCACGCCTGCGGCCATGACGGGCACACCACGATGTTGCTGGGGGCGGCAAAATACCTGGCTGAGACGCGTAATTTCGCGGGCCGCGTGGCGCTGATCTTTCAGCCCGACGAAGAGGCGACCGGCGGGGCCGAGGCGATGGTGCAGGAGGGGATCATGGACACTTTCGACATCGCGCAGGTCTATGGCATTCACAACGTCCCCGGCTTTGACGAGGGCACGTTTCATGCACGCCCCGGTCCGCTGCTGGCGGCGGCGGACACGTTTCACATCCACCTTACGGGGCGTGGTGGGCACGGGGCGCAGCCGCAGGATGCGGTTGATCCGGTGGTCTGTGCCGCGTCGATCACCCAGGCGCTGCAGACCATCGTCAGCCGGAATATCGAGGCGGGCCAACAGCTTGTGATCTCGGTCACGCAGATCCACACCGGCACCATCGACAACGTGATCCCCGAAACAGCCTATCTGAACGGCACAGTACGTACATTTACGCCCGAAATGCGTACATTAGCGGAACGGCGCATGAGAGAGATCGTCGCGGGACAAGCTGCGAGCTTTGGGCTGACGGCCACGGTGGATTTTGTGCTGGGCTATCCGCCCACCGTCAACCACGCAGACAGCGTCGAGATTGCCGCGCGGGCGGCGCGCGACGTGTCGGGCGAGGCGGCGGTTGATGTGGACAGCCCCGCCAACATGGGGGCGGAAGACTTTGCCTATATGCTGGAGGCGCGGCCCGGTGCCTATTTCTTCATGGGGATCGGCGAGGGGCCAAGCCTGCACCACCCGAAATACAACTTCAACGATGCGACGTCGCCTGTTGGCGCCTCGTTCTTCGTGCGGCTGGTCGAGACCGCACAGCCAGTCAAGGGAGCCTGAGGGATGACGGGCAAGAACCAACCCGTCAGCGGCAACGATCTTGCCCGGTTTTCCGGCCCCAACACCTTCATGCGCCTGCCGTCTGTCAATGACCTCAAGGGGCTGGACGTCTGCGTGCTGGGCGTGCCGATGGATATCGGCACCTCGTGGCGGTCAGGCACGCGGTTCGGGCCCAAACAGGTGCGCTCGGAAAGCGCGATGATCCGGCCCTATAACATCCAGACGGGGGCCGCCCCCTTTGACAGTCTGCAGGTGGCCGACATTGGCGATCTGGCGATAAACACGTTTTCTCTGGCTGACAGTTTACGCATCATTGCAAAGAGTTATGATGCGATCCTCAAGTATGACGTGATGCCCGTGGCCATTGGTGGCGATCATTCGATCACCCTGCCGATCCTGCGTGCGATTGCCAAACGCCACGGGCCCGTGGCGCTGGTGCATGTCGATGCCCATGCTGATGTGAACGACGAGATGTTCGGCGAGCGCGAGACCCACGGCACCGTTTTCCGCCGCGCTTATGAAGAGGGTCTGGTGATCCCGCAGAAGGTCTATCAGGTGGGCCTGCGTGGCACTGGCTATGCCGCCACCGACTTTACCGAGGCGCAAGGCTGGGGTTTTCAGCAATGGCAGGCGTCTGAACTGTGGCATCGTCCGCTGGACACGCTGGGCGCCGAAATACGGCGCGACATTGGTGATGCGCCGGTCTATGTAACCTATGATATAGACAGCCTTGACCCCGCCTATGCGCCCGGCACCGGCACGCCGGAGATCGGCGGGCTGACCACGCCGCAGGCGCTGCAGCTGATCCGCGGATTGCGTGGTCTGAACATCGTCGGCTGCGATCTGGTGGAAGTCAGCCCGCCCTATGATACCTCGGGCAACACGGCGCTGACCGGGGCGAATATCCTGTTCGAGCTGTTGTGTGTCCTGCCGGGTGTGGCCTATCGCTAGAAAGGCAGTGGGACCGAAATGAAGAAGAGTAAGGGATTTATTGGCATGTTTATCTGGATTTTGGTGTTCTTGGGGGTCACTGCCATTGCGGCCGTGGCTTATGTGCGGCTGGCCCCGTCCGACACGGCGCGGTGGAATCAGCCTGTGACGGCGACCGAGGACAAGGATTTTGGCAACGGTGCCGTGCGGGTGCTGCCCGCCAACGACGGTCTGATGGCCCGGCTGGACACGGCGATGCGCGATCTGCCCCGCACCGAAGTGCTGGCGGGGTCGGTGGACGCGGGGCGGATCACCTACATGACGCGCACCGCCAATGTAGGCTTTCCCGATTACACCACCATCGAGCAGGCAGACGGACAGGTGCGCATGCTGGCGCGGTCCCGGTTCGGGTCGTCAGATATGGGGGTAAATGCTAAAAGATTGAAGGGGTTGCTGGCCACTGTTCAACGATGAACTGAGGCAGCCCTTTTGCACTTCGCGCCACATCGGCACGTTCAGCGACATCTGGCATTGCGCCATGAACATGCGGCCATCGACCTGCAGGCAGATGGTTTCCCCCAGTTCGATCCGGGCGCCGGCCTTGTCGGTGCAAAAGCAGTCGATGGTCTTGCCACCCGGCGCCTTGACGTCGCCAAGTGCGGGTGTGGTGAGTGCCAGAACAAGTGCGATGCTGCGTATCATGGCCCATAGCATACCACAGCGCTTGCCCTTGACCAAAGCCCTTCAATATCAGATGGAACGCGAATGATCCCGTCAGAGCGCCTTCAGCAAATCACCGAAAGGTTCGAGTACCTCGAAGCCGCGATGTCAGCGGGCGGCGGGGATATTGCGGCCCTGGCCAAGGAATATTCCGATCTGCGCCCTGTGGTCGAGCAGATTGCCCTGTATCGGCAGTTGCACCGCGACATTACGGATGCGCGCGACATGCTGAACGACCCCGAAATGGCCGATCTGGCGCGCGAGGAGATACCGCGTCTCAAGGCGGCCTTGCCCGCCGCCGAGGCCGCATTGCAATTGGCGCTGTTGCCGCGCGATGCCGCCGATGCCAAGCCTGCGATGCTGGAAATTCGCCCCGGCACGGGCGGCGACGAGGCGGCGCTGTTTGCGGGTGATCTGCTGCGGATGTACATGCGTTATGCCGAAGCACGCGGCTGGGGTTTCGAGATCATCGAGGAACAGGCGACCGAACTGGGCGGGATCAAGGAAGTCGTGGCCCATATCAAGGGCGACAACGTCTTTGCGCGGATGAAATACGAGAGCGGCGTACACCGGGTGCAGCGGGTGCCCACGACCGAAAGCGGTGGGCGTATCCACACTTCGGCGGCCACCGTGGCCGTGCTGCCCGAGGCGGAAGAGGTCGACATTCATATCGACGCCAATGACATCCGCATCGACACCATGCGGTCGTCAGGGGCAGGCGGACAGCACGTCAACACCACCGATTCCGCCGTGCGCATCACGCATATTCCGACGGGCATCGTCGTCACCAGTTCCGAGAAATCGCAGCACCGCAACCGCGAGAAGGCGATGCAGGTGCTGCGCGCGCGGCTTTACGACATGGAACGCAGCCGCATCGACACGGCGCGCAGTGCGGACCGTGCATCGCAAGTGGGTGGCGGGGACCGCTCCGAGCGGATCCGCACCTACAACTTTCCGCAGGGGCGCATGACCGATCACCGGATCAACCTGACGCTCTACAAGCTGGATGCGGTGATGCAGGGCGATCTGGACGAGGTGATAGATGCCTTGCGCGCCGACGATCAGGCGCGGTTGCTGGCCGAGATGGGACAATGACCGCCGCACAAGCGATGGCGGCGGCGACCGCGCGGCTGCGTGCGGCGGGTGTGCCGGACCCTGCGCGCGATGCGCGGCTGCTGCTGGCCCATGCCGCACAGGTCGACGCCGCCCGCGTGACCCTGATCGCGCCCGAGGACATCGCCCCCGAGATTGCCGAACGCTACGACGCGCTGATCAGCCTGCGCGCTGTGCGGGTGCCGGTCAGCCATCTGGTCGGGGAGCGCAGCTTTTACGGCCGCCGCTTCAAGGTCAGCAGCGACGTGCTGGACCCGCGCCCGGAAACCGAAACCCTGATCGAGGCGGCCTTGGCCGAGCCATTCGCCAGCGTGCTGGACATCGGCACGGGATCGGGCTGCATTCTGGTGACGCTGCTGGCCGAACGGACATCGGCGGTGGGCACCGGCACCGACCTGAGCGAGGCCGCCTGCCTGCAGGCCAGCGCCAACGCGGTGCTGCACGGCGTCGCGCCGCGTGCCGAGGTGATCCAGTCGGACTGGTTCGGCACGGTGCGGGGCCACTATGACCTGATCGTGTCGAACCCGCCTTACCTTGCCTCGGAAGAAATGGATCACGTCGCGCCGGAGTTGCGCGATCACGAGCCGCGCATGGCGCTGACCGACGAGGCCGACGGGCTGACCGCCTACCGCGTGCTGGCGGCGATGGGGCCTGCGCATCTTGAGCCGGGCGGTCGGCTGATCTGCGAAATCGGCTGGACGCAGGCGGCGGATGTTGTGGAAATCTTTCATCGCGCGGGATGGGAGCAGGTGATCTGCCTGCCCGATCTGGACGGGCGCGACCGCGTGATCTGTGCCAGAACCCCGCCGCAAACGGCATAAACCCGCACAAACCGTGGAAAAGTGACGCATCGGCGCAAATAATGCTTGTCCCGCACCGCCGTGCATGTTTATTCAAAGGTGTTGCAGCGGTGGATACCTGTTGGTGGTCCCGCTCGGCGTCAAGCCCAACACATCGCATATTCGGACAAAAGATGGCGCATGTCGCGCAATCCGAAAATCGCAGCGATAGGCATAACAAGGCTAAGCTATTTCATGAAATCTTCGAGATCCCGGTCCCGGTCCAAGAACACGCGCAACCGCAGCCCGAACAACAGCGGGGGTGGCAGCAACGTCGTCAACCGTGTGTTCGACAGCTCTGGCCCCGAAGGCAAGGTGCGCGGCACACCGCAACAGATCATCGACAAGTACAACCAGCTGGCGCGCGACGCACAGCTGTCCGGTGACCGTGTTGCTTTGGAAAACTTTCAGCAGCACGCGGAGCATTACCTGCGTCTGCTGAGCGAGGCGCAACGCGAGATCGACGCCAAGCGCGAAGATCAGGAGCGTCAGAACCGCGAACGCCAGGCCGAGCGTGACCGTCAGGCCGAGCGTGATCGCGAGCGCACCGAACGCCAGGAACGCGAGTCCGGTGGATCGCAGAACAACAATTCCGGCGGCAACGGCGGGCACGATCAGGGGTCGCAGCCGCAGCCCCATTCGCAGCCCCAATCTCAGCCGCAGTCGCAACCCCAGTCGCAGCCGCAATCCCAGCCGGATGTCATCGAGAACGACAGCGACAGCGGTTTGGTGGACACGCCCGAAAGCGCGCCCAAGCCCAAGCCGACACGCGCCCGGCGCAAGCCCAAGCCCCCGGCTGACAAGGCCGCTGACCAAAACGCCGACCAGAACTCAGACAAGCCTGCCGCAAAGACCACTTCAAGAGGTCCAAGCAAGAAGTCTGCCGCTTCGGATGCGGATGACGGTCAGGGCAACAGCGGCGGCACACCGGAAGCGGCTGAGTAGTCGCCCCGCACCGATCTGACAGAATACGAAAAAGGCCCCGCATGATGCGGGGCCTTTTTTGGTTTTCGGATAAGCGGAAAAACCGTGCCTCAAGGCGCTGCGACGGCGCGCGCCAATGCGCAGAACCCTTCCAGCGAGATCTGTTCGGCGCGTTCCGTCGGCTTGAGACCGGCAGCCTGCAGGCGGTCCTCGATATCCGGGGCCACGCCCTTCAAGGCGGAGCGCAGCATCTTGCGGCGCTGGTTGAACGCGGCGGCGACCACGCGGTTCAGCACGGCGGCATCGGCGGGATAGCGCGGTTGCGGCAGCGCAGTCAGATGGACCACGGCTGAGGACACCTTTGGCGGCGGCGTGAACGCCTCGGGCGGCAGGTTCAGCACGATTTGCGCATCGGCGCGCCACTGTGCCAGCAGGGCCAGACGCCCATAGGCCTTGGACCCCGGTGCCGCGACGATGCGCTGTGCGACCTCGCGCTGGAACATCAGCGTCAGCGATTGCCAGTAGGGTGGCCAGTCCTTTGGCGTGAGCCAGCGCACCAGCAGTTCGGTGCCGACGTTGTAGGGCAGGTTGGCCGCCACGCGAATGGGCGGCGTCAGATGGGCCAGCGGGTCGATATCAAGCGCGTCGCCTTCGATCACCTGCAAGCGGCCCGGATAGGCCTGTGCAATCTCGGCCAGCGCAGGCATGCAGCGCGCGTCCTTTTCGATGGCAAGCACGCGGCGCGCGCCTTCGGAGAGCAATCCGCGTGTCAGCCCGCCCGGACCGGGGCCGATTTCCAGCACGTCGCAGCCGGTCAGGTCGCCTGCCTGCCGCGCGATCTTGGCGGTCAGGTTGAGGTCCAGCAGGAAGTTCTGGCCCAATGACTTGCGCGCGCGCAGGTCGTGGGTGTCGATCACCTCGCGCAGCGGCGGCAGGCTGTCGATCGTGTTCATGTGCGGTACGTTCCTTGTGCCATCCGGTGCGCCATGCGAATGGCTTCGATCATCGACGACGGGTTGGCGACGCCGGTGCCCGCGATGTCGAAGGCGGTGCCGTGGTCGGGCGAGGTGCGGATGAACGGCAGCCCCAGCGTCACGTTCACGCCGCGGTCGAAATCCAGCGTCTTGATCGGGATCAGCGCCTGATCGTGGTACATGCAGACCGCGCAATCATAGGCCATGCGGGCGCTGGCGTGAAACATGGTATCTGCGGGCAGGGGGCCGCGCAGGTCATAGCCTTCGGCGATCATCTCGGTGACGAGGGCGGCGATCCAGTCGACTTCCTCGCGGCCCATCGCGCCACCTTCGCCCGCGTGAGGGTTCAGGCCCGCGACCGCGATGCGCGGCTGTGCGATGCCGAACTGGCGGCGCAGGCCGTCGTCCGTGATGCGGATGGTGTCGCGCAGCAGGGCGGGCGTCAGCGCGCGGGGCACATCGGACAGGGCGGTGTGAATGGTGGTCGGCACGACGCGCAACTGTTCGGAGGCCAGCATCATCACCGCACGGTCGGCGCCTGCAAGCGCCTGCAGGTATTCGGTGTGACCGGGATAGGCAAAGCCCGCACCGTCCTGCAGCGCCTTCTTGTGAATCGGTGCCGTGCACAGGGCCGCAGCCTGACCGGTTCGCACCAGATCCACGCCGCGCGCGATGACGTCGATGACCCCCCTTGCGTTGGCGGGATTGGCGACGCCTGCGGTGTTTGGCGCAGCGAATGCGTGGTGCAGAACCGGCAGGCCGCGCGGCAGCGCCTCGGCGGCCTGTGCGGGCGTGTCGATCAGCAAAAAGGGCAGATCAGCGGGCAGGTGCGCAGGCTCTCCGATCCAGAACAGCGGTACGTCGCCGCGCAGTGCCGCCCATGCCTTTGCCGCGATTTCAGGTCCGATCCCTGCTGGTTCACCGCAGCTGATCGCAACCGGCAGCGCAGGCGCGGGGGTCATTCGCGGATGATGCGGGCGTCGGCGCGCAATTCTTCCAGCAGGCTGTCGGAATAGCCGGTCAGAATCTGCTGGCGCAGTTGCAAGGCGATGTCCTCGCGGTTCACATCCTCGTTCAGCGCGGCGGTGCGGCCACAGAGCATCAGGAACATCAGCGTCTGGCCGTCGGCACGGGTGAGGGCGGTGGACACCTCGCCGGGGTCAAGCTTGGCCAGCTCGAACGCGATGTCCTGCGGCAGTTCGGACGGGGCCGCGCTGGTGCGGTCCAGAACTTCCTCGGGCTGGCCCTGTGCCACGCCGTAGAGATCGTCGCAGACGTCCACTTCGGCCTTCAGCTGCTGTGCGCGTGCCAGCGTATCGGCACTGCGCCCGCCGGCCATGTAATAGGCAGCATATTCGACGGCGGCATAGTCGGGGCTGGGCGCGTCGGTTTCCTCGATCCCGCGCAGCTGGAACAGGGCCACGGCGTTGGGGATCGGCAGCGGGTCGGTCACTTCGCCCGGTGTCAGGCCCAAGAGCACGCCACGCAGGCTTTCGGGCAGGGTGTTCAGATCGACCCAGTTCAACCGCCCGCCGTTGTCGCGCGACGCGGTGGCCGAAAACTGGCGGGCGTAGCTGGAAAATTCGGCTTCTGTCGTGCTGCTTGCCGCCTGCTCGGCGCGCGCCATTGCAGAGGCCTGTTGGTTGGGCGGGGCGGGAATGATGATTTCCGAGATCAGCACGCGGATGCCGCCTGCGTTGCCCGTCGCTGCCAGAGCGCGGTCGATGTCGGCTTCGGAAACCTCGACGCGGTTGGCATAGCGGCCCCGGATCAGTTCGCGCCAGGCCAGGTTGACACGCACGAAATCGCGGAAGGTCTCGCCTGCGACACCGGCGGATTCCAGTCCCTCGACGAACTCCTCGGTGCTCAGGTTGGCGCGGCCCGCGAACTCGGCCAGCCCGTTGGCCAGCCCTTCGGGTGTCAGCACCAGCCCGACATCCAGCGTCTCGGCCAGCCGCAGCCGGTCGTCGATCAGCGCGTCGATGGCGCTTTGACGGGTGGCGCCAGAGGCATTCAGCACCTGCAGGAACCGCACACGCTGCTGCACTTCGAATTCGGTGATCACGCTGTCATCGACCCGCGCCACCGGCGCGAACAGGTTTTGTGCCGCAAGCGGCAGGGCCGCCGTCAGGGTTACCGCGAGGGTCAGTCCAAATCGTTTCATCGTTTTCCCGCTCATTTCGCCTGCTTTCCGCATGATCTAACGTATTTTTCGGTTCCTTGCGAGACCGAGAAGCCCCGCAGGGACACTGTAAAGCCCAGATTGGTCGAGGGCTCAATACTTGTCGAGGAACTATACCGCCGGCTGACGGAGAATCTCGCCGACACACATTCGTTGTTGTACGTCAGGCCCGCACCCGCATAGGCGGACCGGTTGTCGGCCAGATCATAGCGCCAGTTGGCGGCGGCGGTCCAATTCTGGTTCAGGTCATAGCTGCTGGCCAGCGTCAGCTCGGAGACCGCGATGGCGCGGTCTTCGGCGGGGTCTTCGCCCAGCCAGACATAGCTGCCGCCGACGGTCGCGCGCTGGCCGATCCAGTCACCGCGCAGCTCGGCCTTGGCCACGTCGAACCCGTCGTTGAAGACCGTCCGCCCCGTCACCGCCAGCCCGTTGCGGTTTTTCAACTGTCCCGCAAAGAGGATGTCCGACGTCGTGCCCGACAGGCCCGAGGTGTCGGAATAGTCCAGCGCTGCCTGACGGCGCACCACCTGTCCCAGTGTCACGCGGGCCTCCCATCCGGCGGGGTCAAAGCGTGACCAGTTCACGCCGTAGGCCGCCACCGCACCGCGCTCGCGGCGGTCGGGGCGCGGAAAGCGCGAGAGCGTCAGCAGGTTGCCCTCGTCGAATTCGACCCGTGTGCTTTCGTCGTTGGGCACGTCCAGATCGCTGCCGCCGATAAAGCCGACCTGCAAGAGCGGTTCCAGCAGTTGCGTCGATCCATCGGCCCCGTGGCGCACCAGCGGATAGCGCAGAACCAGTTGCGCCTGCGGTGTCAGCCCTGCGTCGCTGTCGGGAAAGAACGCGTCCTGCGCCACTGTGAACGCATCCGCTTCTATGCCCAATGAGGCTTCGGCGCGCACGCCGCCTACCAGGGTCCAGCTGCGCAGCCATTCGGCTTCGACATTGATGCGTTGCACATCGCGCCCGTCCACGATGCCATCGAGGTTGGCATCGGTGTCCACGTCGGAATTGCGGTAATGCGCGTGGGCGTTGCCGGTGAAACGCAGCTCGCCGCCGAAGGCGCGCGGGAAATGGCGTCGCTCGAACGTCGCGTTCAGCACGTTGGTCGGGATGGTGTCGTTGTCTTCGCTGTCGCGCAGGCTGCGGAAATTTGTGTACCGAAAGCTGATGTATTCATCGCGCCGGACCCGCGCCAGCTCGACCGCGCTTTCCAGGCGGTCCTTGCCGGAATAGCCGTAGTCGGTGAGATAGGCGGTGTCGGTCGTGGTTTCGATGTTGAAGGTCAGCACAAAGTCGCGGCGCAGATCGAACCGGCCGTTCCCGAACAGATAGCCACGGGTGTCGCTCGGTTGCAGCTCGTCGTCGGACAGCGCCCCCAGAAATGAGATGCGCCCGTTGCGGAACGCCTGACGATAGCGGAATTCCAGCGTCTTGGTGCGCCCCGTCAGATAGGGCGTCAGGGTCAGGTCGCGGTGATCGCCGAGCTTGATGAAGTATGGAACCTTGATGCCAGTGCCCAGCTGCGTATCGCTGGACAGGGACGGGATCAAAAAGCCCGAAGCACGCTCCAGCGTCGGATCGGGCAGGCGCAGGCGTGGGATATAGAACACGGGCACATTGCCGATGCGAAACTGCGCGTCGTCGAAATACAGCTGCTGCGCCTGCTTGTCGTGCACCACGCGGCGGGCACGGATCTGCCACAGGGGCGGGCGGCCATCGTCGCAGACATGGCACGAGGTTACGGCAGTTTTATACAGTTGGGTATAGCGCCCGCCGACGCGGTTCATCTCGACCGCGGCCAGTTGCAACTGCTGGTTCAGGACCATGCGCGCACCGACCAGAAGACCGTCTTGCAGGTTGCGGCTGAGTTCAGCCTGATCGGCGACGATCACCACGTCGTCGCCGTCCTCGATTGTGATCGGGCCGGTGATGTCCAGCACGCCGGTCTTTTCGTCATAGCTGATCGCGGAGGCGCGCAGGCGGGTGGTGCCGTGATAGGCCTCGACATTGCCGCGCGCGGTCAGCACCCGGTCGCGGGTCACGATCACGTCGTCGGCCACCAGCACCGCAGGGGTCTGTTGCTGGCCCGCCACGGGCTGCGGTGGCACTGCGCGGTTCTGTGCGGCAAGCGGCGTGGCCATCAGGGCGGCGGCCAGCAGGATATGGGGCCGCAGGATATGGGAGAGCGTGCGCACCACCTCAGCCGTCCTCGGCATGAAGCAACAGCCCAAGCGCCAGAAAGATCGCGGCGGCGGGCGGTGCCCAGGCGGCCAAGGCCACCGGGATCTGCCCGTTCTCGCCGAGAATCTGTGCGAAACTGCGAATGAAATACAAACCGAACCCCAAAAGCACTGCTGCCAGCACCGCCGTTCCGGTGCCCCCGAACCGGGTATGCCGCATGGTGAAGGCAGCGGCAACAAGAACCATCGCCATCAGGAACGCGGGCCGCGCCAGTTCGGACTGGAACCAGACGATCTGATGCCGCGCGGAAAAGCCCGCCTGTTCCAGCTGTCTGATATAGTCGGGCATGTCCCAGATCGACACGCCGCCCAGGGTGCCCAGGCTGTCACGGATACGTTCCAAAGTCAGGGTCGAGGGCACCTGCAGCATCGTATATGTCTCGGCGCTGGCTTCGGGGTTCACGGCGTCGGCCAGCGGCCAGACCTTTGCCGCGCGCAGCGCCCAGGCTCCGTTGCCCAATGCGGCGCTGTCCGCCTCGATCCGGCGCTGCGGGCCGCCAAGCGGCGCATATTCCAGAAACGTCACGTCATATAGAACCGAGGCGTCGGCGTTCGAGCGGGCGGCGCGGATCACCGTCTGCCCGTCGGCACCGCCCTGACGCAGCCAGACACCGTCGCCCGAGACCAGAACCGTGGCCTGTCCGTTGTTGCGATAGCTGTCCGACAACACCGCATAGCGCTTGGTCGTCGAGGCCACGATCGGCCCCAGCATGGTCACCGCCAGCGCGCCGATGACCAGTGCCACCGCCACTGGGGCCAAAAGCGCGTTTATTGCGGAACGCCCTGCGGCGCGGGTCACCACCAGCTCGGAGCTGCGCGCCAGCCCGATGAACAGCACCACGGTTGCGAGGATCATGATCAGCGGCAGGATCTCGTTGATGGTTTCAGGCGTGTGCAGCAGCGTCAGACCGATGCGGTTGGCAAAGCTCACGTCGTAGTCAGCAAATCGGCGGGTCTGCTCGATCAGATCGACCAGTGCGATCAGCGCAAAGAACACGCCCGTCAGCATCAGGAACGCCATGGCAAAGCGGCGGGCAAAGTAGAAGTGCAGGATCATGTGGCCTCCGCCATGCGGGGCCTGCGTCGGCGCAGCAGGCCGGGGTAGGCTGCCCATGTCAGCATTCCGATGACCAGCACCAGCCCGATCAACGAGGGCAGGTACATCATCGGCCACAGGGCCGCATCCTCCAGCACCATCTGCGCAAAGGTGCTGCGCAGCCCGTCGATGCCGATCAGCAGGCCAAAGGCGATCACCGCCTCGCGCCAGACGCCGAAGCGGGAATAGCCGCCGATCATCAGCGTCGAAAACCCGATCAGTGCGGCCACGATGCAGAACAGCGGCTGGGCAAAGCGGTTGTGAACCTCTTCGGCGATATCGCCGTGGCGCGCGCCGGTCTCGTCCGAGATGCGGTCCCAATCTGTCAGCAGCGCCAGCGTGTTCATGTTGCGGATCGAGCCCGTGACCTGGGTGTCGCTGCTGACCAGCCGGGAGATGTCGAACGAGAAATCAACGAACTTTGCGGTCGACAGCCGGTTGTCTGCAATGTTCAGCCGCTGCGCGAGCCCGTCGACCATGATCAGCGTGGTGCCCGCGTCATTGCGCACCAGATAGGCTTCGGCGGCGGTGTAGATCACGCGCTGCTCGGGGTTGCGCCGGTCCGACAAGAACACATCGCGCAGCACACCGTCCTCGCCGATCGCGCGGGTGTAAAAGGTGACCTGCGCTGCGGGCGACAGGAACGTGCCTTCGGTCAGCAGGCGCGAGGTGACGTTGCGCGAAATCTCGGCCTCGCGGATGCTCAGCTGGCCCTGGGCCGCAGGCACCAGCACATGCGCCAGCAGGGTCATCATCGCCGCCACTATCAACCCGTAGGCGAGCACAGGCCGTGCCATGCGCCAGGGCCCCGTGCCGGTGGCCTGCATGACCACCAGTTCGGATTCGCCCGACAGCCGGTTGGTCACGTAGACCGATGCGGCAAATGTGGCGATTGGCAGCACCGTCACGATCAGCTTGGGCAGGCTCAGCGAGGTGAATTCGAGAAACACCAATGCGGTCTGGCCGTCGCCGATCAGCCGGTCGAACAGGACCACCGCACGGTTGATCCAGAACACCGCGACCAGCACCAGTGAGAAAAAGCCGAACAACAGCAGAAACTGCGACAGCATGTACCTGTCGAATCTGGCCACATACCCCCCCAAGGTTGCGCATTGACGTGCAAGACTGGCGGCAACTTAGCCCATGGCATCGCGGTGGGAAACCGGTAAATCCGCCCACTATCAGGCACAGGCGGCTCGGCGCAGGCACTTGGAGCATCGGCGGGTATCGGTCGCTCTGGCCATGACGGCACCTGCACGCTAACAGTTGGAAAACCGAAATCTCAAAACAATCCCGCGAAAGGATGCCCCATGCCCGCCAAACCGACACCGATGACCAAAATCACCTTCGAGGCACTGGACATCGACGCCCTGGCCACCGCCGAGGGGCGCGTCGCCATCGTGCTTTCCCCAGACGGCAAGATGGACGCCGCCGCGCGGCGCATCAACAAGCTGACCCGCGGCGCGCTGGAACGGATGGTGCGGCTGGCGGCAAGCAAGGACTTCGCCGATTTCAAACCGGGTGGGCTGGTCAGCATATCCGTCCCCGCCAACATGGCCGCCGACGCGGTCGACGTCGTGTGCCTGCCGCGCCGCGCATCGACCGAAGAGGCGCGCAAGGCCGGGGCGGCATTGGCCAAGGTTCGTGGCACCGCCGACATGCTGATCGCCATGGGCAACATCAACCACATGGCCGAACTGGGCTTTGGTCTGGCGATGCGCGACTATGGGTTCAACGCCCACAAGACCGACGCGACACCCGCCAAAGGGTCCGTGCGGATCATGTGCACCAAGCACGAAGAGGCCGCAGCCGCAGCAGCACCCTTGATGGCCGTGGCAGAGGGTGCTTTCTTTACCCGCGACCTGATCAATGAGCCCGCGAACGTGCTGACCACCACCGAATTTGCGGACCGTCTGAAAGCGATGGAAGACATCGGGCTGACAGTTGAGGTTCTGGATGAGGAGCAGCTTGCAAGCCTCAGAATGGGAGCACTTTTGTGCGTTGGGCAGGGGTCTGACAGCCCGTCCAAGGTTGTTGTCATGCACTGGAATGGCGGCACCGAGGGCGATGCGCCGCTGGCCCTGGTCGGCAAGGGCGTGGTGTTCGACACCGGCGGCATCAGCCTGAAACCCGGTGCCGGCATGGAAGACATGACAATGGACATGGGCGGTGCGGGCGTCGTCTCGGGCGTGATGCGCGCACTTGCGCTGCGCAAGGCGAAGGCGAACGTGGTCGGGCTGGTCGGTCTGGTCGAGAACATGCCATCGGGCAACGCGGTGCGTCCCGGCGACGTGGTGACCTCGATGAAGGGCGACACCATCGAGGTGATCAACACCGACGCCGAGGGGCGGCTCGTGCTGTGCGACGTGATGTGGTACGCGCAGGAGCGGTTCAAACCGGCGGGCATGATTGATCTGGCAACGCTGACCGGTGCGATCATCGTCGGTCTGGGGCACGAGAACGCGGGCGTGTTTTCCAACGACGACGATCTGTGCAATGCCTTCCTGAAGTCCGCACAGACCGAGCACGAAGGTGCGTGGCGGATGCCGCTGGGCAAGGCCTATGACGATCAGCTGAAAAGCCGCATCGCCGACATGAAGAACGTGGGCGGACGGCCTGCGGGCTCGATCACCGCGGCGCAGTTCCTCAAACGGTTCGTGAAGGACGGCACGCCTTGGATCCACCTCGACATCGCCGGGGTCGCTTCGGTCAAATCCGACACGATGCTGGCACCCAAGGGCGCGACCGGATGGGGCGTGGCTGCGCTGAACCGGTTGGTCGCGGACAAGTTCGAGAGCAAATAGGTGATGGGGGCTGCGTATTTTTATCATCTGACGCAGCGGTCGATGGAGGACACGCTGACCATGCTGCTGGGCAAGGCCCGAGGTGCTGGTTGGCGTGTCGCCGTGCGCGGGGTTCAGATGTCGCGCATGGCGCAGCTGGACAGCCGGCTGTGGCAGGGCGACGGGTTCGTGGCGCATGGCGTGGCCGGTGGGGCGCATGATGCAGCGCAGCCGATCCTGCTGACCACCGATGCCGATTGTCCAAACGGAGCGACCTGCGTGATGTCCATCGACGGCGCACAGGTCAGCGCCGACGAGGTCGCGGCGATGGAACGGGTCTGCATCCTGTTCGATGGCATGGACCCGCAGGCGCTGGACACCGCGCGGGGCCAGTGGAAGGCGCTGAAAAACGCAGGGGTGTCAGCGCAATACTGGTCCGAAGAATCCGGTCGCTGGGAGAAAAAGGCCGAAACCTGAACGGCTTAGCGTGTAAGGGTCAGCGTGTCCTGGCTGATCGAGATGGTGCCGAAGTGCTGCAGGTATCCCATCCCCAGAAGCGATCCGTCCATCTCTCCTGCGTTGACCACCGCGGGCACGTTGCGGTCCTCGATCGGGCCAAGCGCCACGCGGTCCAGCCGTACCGGGGCCAATGCGACCTCGCCGTTGGCGGTGCGCGCGCGACCGATATAGTTCAGCGTTTCCGGGTCGATGCCTGCACGTCGCGCGTCACGTTGGCTGAGCACGATGTCGGTTGCACCCGTGTCCACAACGAAGGGGATGTTGGTGTCGTTGATATCCAGGCTGACGTAATAGTGGCCATCGGGGCTGCGCGGAACGGACACCGCGTTTTCACCCACCACGCTGGCGCGGTAGGGCATCGAGGCGCGGGTGATGTCGTCCCAAAGGCCAACGGCGGCGATCGCGCCCACGATGATCAGCCCCCAGACGGCGGCATATTGCAACGTCTTGTTCATTGATTGGCGCCGCGCGGCAAAGCCCCAGGCGACGACCATCACCAGAAGCAGAACGAGATAGATCAGGCGGCCCGTGTCGAATGTATCCATGCGAGGAATATAGGCAGCCGCGCGGGTTAACCAAGACCTTCGTAGAAACTGAAGGCGCGCAACCCGTCCAGCACGAACTGCACCGACAGCGCGGCAAGCAACATGCCAAGCAGTCGCGTGACCACGGTGATGCCGGTCTTGCCCAAGGCACGCTCAAGCAGGCCGGAGGCAAGAAACAGCACGAAGACCACCAGCAGAACCGCCAGCGTGATGCCGATCACGATGCCCAGACCCGCAAACCCCGGTTGCTGACCGGTCAGCAGGATCACCGAGGCGATGGCACCGGGGCCCGCGATCAGCGGGATCGCCAGCGGAAACACCGACGGGTCGTCGCCGGGGGCTTCGGACGTATCCTCGCGCCGTTTCGTGCGACGCTCGAACAGCATGTCGAGGGCGGTGATGAACAGGAGTATCCCGCCCGCAACGCGAAATGCGGGCATGGAAATGCCGATAAACCCAAGAAGTTTCTCGCCGACCAGGGCAAAGGCCACCAGCACCAGAAACCCCGTCACGCAGGCGCGCACCGCGATGCTGCGACGCTGGTGGTTGGTCATGCCTTGGGTCAGTGCCACGAACAGCGGTGCCATCCCCAGCGGGTCGATCACCACGAACATGGTGACGAATGCGGTGATCAGGAAGGCGGTGTCGATCATCGTGGTCTCCGAAGGGGCGTGTTTTGGGGGCCTTTTGCGACCCTGACAGCGATCAGACTGCTTCGGCGCGTTCCAGCTTTTCCAGTGACGCCATCCACATCGCTTCGGCACGGTCGAGCGCATTCATCACTTCGGCGTATTTCTTCTGCCAGACTTCGGCCTCGCCGGTCTTGGTGTCTTCGTAGAGCGCGGGATCGGCCAGTTTCTTGGCCAGTTTGTCGCGCATCTCGTTCAATTTGTCCACGCGTGCTTCGGATTTGCGGGCCTCGGCGCGCAGTTCCAGCACCTGTTCGCGGCTGGCGCGCTTGACTTTGGGTTCCTGCGGTTTGGCGGGCTTGGCCGGTTTGTCCGCCGACAGCAGCATCTTGCGATAGCTTTCCAGATCGTCGTCATAGGGGCGCACGGTGCCGTCCGACACCAGCCACAGCCGGTCGGCGACCAGACCCAGCAGGTGCATGTCGTGGCTGACCAGGATCACCGCCCCGGTATAGGCGGTCAGCGCCTCGACCAGCGCCTCGCGGGATTCGATATCGAGGTGGTTGGTCGGCTCGTCGAGGATCAGAAGATGCGGCGCGTCGATGGTGGCCAACAGCAGTGACAGACGTGCCTTCTGGCCGCCCGAAAGACGGCCCACGGCGGTGTCGGCCTGATCGGGGCCAAGCCCGAAGCCCGCAAGATTGGCGCGCAGTTTCGACTGCATCACACCGGGGCGCATGGTCTGCAGGTGTTGCAGCGGCGTCTCGTCGATGTGCAGCTCGTCGACCTGGTGCTGGGCGAAATAACCGATGCGCAGCTTGGTCGAGCGTGTCGCCTTGCCCGACATCAGCGGCAGGCGGTCGGACAGCAGTTTCGACAGGGTCGACTTGCCCTGACCGTTCTTGCCCAGCAGGGCGATGCGGTCGTCCTGATCTATGCGCAGGTTCAGCTTGGACAGGATCACCGTGTCGCCGTAACCCGTTGTACCACCTTCGATATTGATGATGGGCGGCGACAGCTCTTCGGGCTCGGGAAAGGTGAACACGCGTTTGGCTGCCTCTTCGGGGGCCGCGATCATGTCCATCTTTTCGATCATCTTCAGACGCGATTGCGCCTGTTTCGCCTTGGAGGCCTTGGCCTTGAAACGGTCCACAAAGCTTTGCATGTGCTCGCGGCGCGCCTGTTGCTTCTTAGCCATCGCGGCCTGTACGGCGCGGCGTTCGGCACGCTGGCGCGCGAACTGGTCGTAGGGGCCGGAGTAATAGGTCAGCTGGCGCTCTTCCAGATGCAGGATCGCGCCCACTGCACGGTTCAACAGGCCCCGGTCGTGGCTGATGATGATGACCGTGTGAGGGTATTTCGCCAGATAGGCCTCGAGCCACAGCGCCCCTTCAAGGTCGAGATAGTTGGTCGGCTCATCGAGCAGCAACAGGTCGGGCTGCGAGAACAGCACGGCGGCAAGCGCCACGCGCATCCGCCAGCCGCCAGAGAAGTCGGAACAGGGTTTGAGCTGTTCGGCATCGTCGAAGCCCAGCCCCTTGAGGATTGTGGCGGCGCGTGCTTCGGCGGACCATGCGTCGATGTCGGCGAGACGCGTCTGAATTTCGGCGATGCGGGCGGGGTCGGTGCTGTCGTCGGCCATCAGCTCGGCACGTTCGGTGTCGGCGGCCAGAACCGTGTCGAGCAGCGATGTGGACGAGGCGGGAACCTCTTGTGCCACACCGCCGATACGCGCCTTGGTCGGCAGGGTGATGCTGCCGCCCTCAAGAACCAGCTCGCGGCGGATCAGCTTGAACAGGGTGGTCTTGCCCGTGCCGTTGGCCCCGATCAGGCCCACCTTGTGACCGTCGGGAATGACTGCAGAGGCCCCTTCAAGCAAGGGGCGACCGGCGATGGAATAGGATATATCTGATATGCGCAACATGGACGCGGTGTGCCGCAATGCGGCGACGCCGTCAATCGCCGCTTTTCAAGCGTGAAACCCCATGCTATCCGAGCCGCGATTTCAATTCACGGGGGCCGCAGGGTGTGGTGCCCGAACATCTGGAGCACTATCATGGCCCTTGAGCGCACATTCTCGATCATCAAGCCCGACGCAACACGCCGCAACCTGACCGGCGCGATCAACGCCAAGTTCGAAGAAGCGGGCCTGCGCATTGTCGCGCAAAAGCGCATTCACCTGACCAAGGCGCAAGCGGGCGAGTTCTATTCGGTGCACTCCGAGCGTCCGTTCTATGACGAGTTGTGCGAGTTCATGGCGTCCGCGCCCATCGTCGCGCAAGTGCTGGAAGGCGAAGGCGCAATCGCGAAAAACCGCGAAGTCATGGGTGCGACCAACCCCGCAGACGCAGCCGCGGGCACCATCCGCGCCGAATTTGCCGAAAGCGTTGGCGAAAACTCGGTTCACGGTTCGGACGCGCCTGAGACAGCCGCAGTGGAAATCGCGTATTTCTTCTCGGGTCTGGAACTGGTGGGCTAAGCCATCTTCACGGGGCTTCGGCCCTGGGGAAATTGAACGGGCCGGCGCGAATAGCACTGGCCCGTATTGCATTCCGGCTCAGAGTTGCCGCACGACCTCTTGTGCGGCGAAGTGTTCGCGCAGCAGCTTGGTGTTGCGTGTGTTCGCCTTCCAGCCGACGTCAAAGATGTCACCGACCAGCGGGATCGACCCGATCAGCGCGTCGACGCCGATGTTGAACCCCATCCGCGCCACCAGACGGTTGGGCGCGCCCATGCGCCGCCCCTGCAGCACGATATAGCCCGCAGGCCCCAGCGCCAGCAAATCCCCGACACCGGGCACGAGGCCCATGATGCTGTCAAAGCCGACGCGCACGCCGATCAGCGGCACGCGAAAGGCGCGGTCCATCTGCTGTGCCACGCGATCAAGATGATCGAGCTGTTCGGCACGGCTGCGTTCAGGCATGGCGTGGGCTGCGGGCGATGATATAGACCGCGTGGACGATGCCGGGGATATAGCCCAGAATGGTCAGCAGGATGTTCAGCCAGAAATGTTTGCCGAAACCTTCCTGCAGGAAGACGCCAAGGGGCGGCAGAAGGATGGCGATCAGGATGCGTAGCAGGTCCATGTCAGGGCTCCGTTCTTGTGTTCACGTTACCGATGCAACGTCGAACCCAAGGTTCCGGTTCCCTTCATGGGTTGCTCAGAGGCTGCTCAGAGGCTGGCGTAATCCGTGATGACGGGTTGGGGTTTGGCCGCCTGCGGCTGGCTGCCTTGCGCGGATACGGATGGTTTGGGCTGGTGCTGCTCGGGCTGAAACATGGTCGTACCTTTTTGCTTGGGGCCGGACCTGCCGGGGGGCGACAGGATGTGGGACCGATGCGGACCAATATGCACGCCCGCCCGAAAGCTCTGATGCCGAAATTGAGGCAAAATCAAGGTATTTGTGACGGCTCCAGCGTGTAGATTGTGCTTTGGCGGTACGCTTCGGCGGGTTTCAGCACAATCGGCAGAAAACCGTCATGGTGCGGTGCGTCCGGCCACCCCTGCGGCTCCAGCGCCATGGCCGCGAAGGGGCCCGTCTGCGCGCCCAGGTGGGTCCGTCCGGTGGCAGCGGTCAAAAGCGATCCGTCATAGACCTGCAAGCCCGGTTCGGTGGTTGCGATGGTCAATTGCATCCCGTTCGGGCCGGTCAGCCGCGCGGCGGTGCGCAGTGCATCGCTGCGCGCACCGGCCAGACAGAGGTTATGATCCAGCGGCGCGGCGTCGCGCAACAGTGTCGGCGCGCGGGCGGTCAGCCCGAGTTCCTCGACCGGCGCTTGCGTTCCGATGGGCAGTTTGTCGGGCATGATCGGCAGGTATGTGTCGGCAAAGACCAGCAGTTCGTGGTCGCGGATGTCACCGTCGCCCGCGAGGTTCCAATAGGGGTGGTGGGCGATGTTCATCACCGTCGTGCGGTCGGTGGCGGCGTCGATGTCCAGCCGCAGCGATGTATCCTGCAGCGTATAGCGCGCCGAGATCTGCCGCAGGCCGGGCAGGCCGCAATCGCCGTGCTGCAGGGTCAGCGAAAATGTCACCGCGGTTTCGCTGTGCTCGGTCACCTCCCATGTGCGGGCGTGCAGGCCATCATCGCCACTGTGCAGGCAATTGGCCCCTTCGTTGCGCTGCATCTGCCAGCGGGTGCCGTCGATGTCGATGGCGGCGTCCGTGACCCGGTTGGCGACCGGACCGACCAGCGCACCCATATAGGTGCCGTCGGACCCTTCGGCCCAGCCCAGCACCACGCTGCGCGTGTCTGTTCCGTGCCAAAGCCCGCCAAGCCGCGCCCCGTGGGCCAAGAGCCGCGCGCGCAGGGTGCCGTTTGAAATCTCGATGTAATCTTCAGTCATGCCGCCATCCTGCCGCAGCGATCAGCGCTTGACCATAGACCTTTGCATCGCTCTTTTGGGCCCGAATGCGAAAAGGATGCCCCCGATGACAGACCCCGACCACGTATCGACCCACGACGCCGCCGCAGATGACCGCAACGACCATATCAAGATCTACGTCGACGGCGATATCGTGCACCGCGACGACGCCAAGGTGTCGGTCTACGACAGTGGTTTCATGCTGGGCGACGGCATCTGGGAGGGTCTGCGGCTTTATGACGGCGTGCTCAGCTTTCTGGATGCGCATCTGGACCGGCTTTATGAGGCGGCGTTGTATCTGGATCTGGATATCGGGATGGACCGCGACCAGTTGACGGCAGCGATCCGCGATACATTGCGCGCCAACGACATGCACACCGACGTGCACCTGCGGGTGATGGTCACGCGCGGGCGCAAGCGCAAACCGTTCCAGCATCCACACCTGAGCATCTGGGGCAGCACCATCGTGATCATCGCGGAACACTCAAAACCCGACGAGAGCATGGTGCAGCGCGGTATCCGCCTGCACACGGTGCCACATCATCGCGGGCTGCCGCTGACGCAGGATGCCAAGCTGAACTCGCATTCGAAACTGAACTGCATCATCGCGCTGAACCATGCGATCCGGGCCGGGGCCGACGAGGCGCTGATGCTGGACCCGTTCGGGTTTGTGAACACCACCAACGCCTGCAACTTCTTCATCGTGCGCAAGGGGGCGGTTTGGACCTCGACGGGGGACTACTGCATGAACGGCATCACCCGGCAAAAGGTGATCGACCTGTGCCGTGAAAACGCGATCCCGGTCTACGAGCGGAACTTTTCGCTGGTGGACACCTATGGCGCGGACGAGGCGTTTCTGACCGGCACTTTCGGCGCGCAGACACCGGTGTTCGAGATTGACGGACGGGTAATCGGTGGCGGCAATGCGGGGCCGGTGTTTCACCGCATTCGCGCGTTTTACAAGGATCTGATCGCGGAGCAGGTGGCGTTGGCCAGGGGCTAGGGGGTGGCTCTGCAAGGCCTCGTGTCTTGCGGATTCAGAACCCGTATAGTCGCGCGGCCCATTGCAGGCCGATGAACACACCCTTCACGCGCGGCAAAAGCCAGAGCGCCAGACCGGTGGCCGCGCCCATCAGGGACAGTGCCACAACCAGCGGGCTTGGGTCATAATTGGCGTAGATTATTGCAAACATCGGAAAGATGATTGCAACGACTGCCATCAGGGTGAAATAGGCCGGGCCGTCGTCAGTGCGTGCATGAGTAAGGTCGATGCCGCAGTGACTGCATTTGTCCTTCACCTTCAGGTAGGAGTGAAGCGTTTTTCCGACGCCGCAGGAGGGGCACCGCAGCATGAACCCGCGGACGATTGCCTGTTTGGTGCTGCGTTCGTCTTCTTCGCTCATGTGACCCGGTTCTGTTGATGGTGTGCGCCTCAGGGGGGCAGCCTAGTGGACCTGACGCAGGTTGCAATCTGCGATTGCGCGCGCTGAGACGCGTCGGTTTACACAGATTGAGGTGCCACGAGTCTAATTCCGACCCGGCTGGTTGTCGTCATCGTCCATCAGGATCCGTGCGGATGTGCCCGCGTCATCGTCGTATTGTCCGCTGCGCACCGTCCACAGAAACGCACATAGGCCGAGGGCGCCCATAATGATCGAGACGGGGATCAGGATCAGAAGAATGTTCATTTAACCCTCCGGATGCGCATGGCGTTGGCCAGAACCGTGATCGACGAAACCGACATTGCAATTGCTGCCAGCAGCGGTGTCGCCATCCCGGCAAGGGCTACAGGCACCGCAATGACGTTGTAAAGTGCTGCGATGGCAAAGTTCTGTTTCGACAGGCGGGTGGCGGCGCGGGCGACAGACATCAGAAGCGGCAGATCGGCCAGGCTGTCGTTCAGGATCACGATATCGGCGGCATTGCGCGCGGCGTCCAGCGCGGACGACGGGGCCACGGATGCATGTGCGGCGGCAAGGGCTGCGGCGTCGTTCAGCCCGTCGCCCACCATCATGACGCGGTGGCCTTGCTTGGCAAGCGTCTGAAGTTGCGTGTGTTTCTCGGTCGCCGTGATGCCCGACCTGTGGTCTGCAACACCCAGCGTATCGGCCAGCGGGGTTACGGCAGACGCGCGGTCGCCGCTGATGATGCCGGGGTGCAGCCCTTGGGCGCGAAGCCCGTCGATGGCGGTCTGCGCACCGGCGCGCAGGGTTTCGGTCAGGGGCAGGGCGATGGCGGGGGCGCAGCCGATGCGCAGGCCGGGGCCTTCGAATTCCGCCCCCAGCCAGGCGCCGCTGCCCAGTTGCACCAGACCTTCGGTGCCCAGTCCCTCGACGCCGCGCCCCGCGACCTCGACGATGCCGCTCAGCGTGGCAGGTTCGCCCGCAGGCAGGGCCGCCAGAACGGCGCGCGACACCGGATGGGTCGAGCTTTGGGCCAAGGCGCGGGCGACGGCCTGCTGGCGGGGGGTCAACAAGTCCGCGACGGCCTTGGAGGCAGGTACGGTCAGCGTGCCGGTCTTGTCGAACATGACGGTGTCGGTTTCGGCCAACCGTTCCAGAGCGGTGCCGGATTTGACCAGGAACCCCTTGCCGTAGAGCCGCGCGATGGCGGCGGTCGAGACCGCAGGCACGGCCAGACCCAGCGCACAGGGGCAGGTGATGATCAGCACGGCCACGGCCACGTTCAGCGCCTGCCGGATGTCGCCGCCGATGACCGCCCAGCCGATGAAGGCAAAAAGCGCCAGCAGGTGCACGGCCGGCGCATAGATCGCCGCCGCGCGGTCCGCAAGCGCGGTATAGCTGTTGCGGCTGTTCTCGGCCATCTCGACCATGGCCGCGACCCGGCGCAGGGTGGTGTCCGCGCCCACGGCAGTCGCCTGCACCTTGAACGGTGCGCCCAGGTTGATCTCGCCCGCCTGCACTTCGGCGCCCATCAGGCTGCGCACTGCGGCGCTCTCCCCGGTCAGGAAGGCGCGGTCAGTCGTGGCCTCGAGGCTGATCAGCGTGCCGTCGACTGGCACACGTACGCCGGTGGGGATGAGAACCAAATCGCCGACGCGCAGATCGCTGACCGGGACGGATTGAGCGCTGTCTTTGGTCAGTCTCAGGGCGCTGTGCACTTCCAATGCAGCCAGATCGCGGGCGGCGGAATGCGCGGCACGGCGGCTGCGGTGGTCGAGATAGCGCCCGACCAGCAGGAAGAACGTCAGCGAGAGCGCCGCGTCGAAATAGGCGTGGTGGCCGTGGTTCAACACCTCGTAGAGCGACATGCCCGCGGCCAGCAGGATGGCGAGCGAAATCGGCACATCCATGTTCAGGCGGCGCACCCGCAGCGCGCTCCAGGCGTTTGCAAAGAAGGGCTGGCCGCAAAACAGCACGGCAGGCAGCGAAATCGCCGCTGAAATCATGTGGAACAATTCGCGGGTGGAATCGGATGCGCCAGACCAGATCGCGACAGAGAACAGCATCACGTTCATCATCGCGAAACCGGCGACCGCGAGTTTGACCAGCAGACGCTGACCTTCGGCATCCTTTCCGGTGTCGAGAACGCTGCGGTCCAGCGGATGTGCTTCAAAGCCCGCATCGCGCAGACGGGTCACCAGTTGGGCATCGGTGAGCGTTTCTGTCTGCACGTTGACCCGCTTCAGCGACAGGTTCACGCGCGCAGCCTTGACCCCCGGCAGGGTGCGCAAGGACCGCTCGACTCCCGCGATGCAGCCCGCGCAGTGGATCGTGGGCAGCGACAGGATGATGTCGGGCTGCGCGACCCGCGGTGCAGCCACACGTTCGGCCAGCGGTGCCGCGGCACAGGCAGGACATGCCGAGAGCGTGGTCATGATGCCACGTGCGTGACGATCACGCGCTGCTGGAACAACGTGCCGTCTGGGGCGCGCAGTTTCACGCGCAGGTTCCAGTTGCCGGGGCCAGCGGTCACAGGAGCGACGAAGGCTGCGCCATCAAAGACAAAGTCCGGCTTTTGATCGGCGGCGACGCTGGTGGCGCGGCCAAAGGTGGCCTCTTCCACGGTCGGTGCGATGGCCTGACCCGCCTGATGGACAAACAGGCGCAAGGTGTCTTCGGTGACTTCGGCGCTGACGTTCCAGCCCAGCGATTCCTGTGCGGCGCGGTCCACGTCAAAGCTTTGCGAGGCGACGTAGGAATTGCGCACTTCCAGCCCCGGAAAGGTCGCGACGGCGTTGTAGGCCAGCGTCAGGTTCACCGTGATGATGATGCCGAACGCTCCGACAAAGCCCGAGAGTACATGCCAGCCCTTGAGTTCGCGTATCATTCTGCGCCCCTTCCGTTGAATGTTGTGGCCTTGGAGGCGCGCACTTGCGCCGAGAGATCCTCGACCCACAGGCGCAGGTCGGTCGTGTCGCCGGTGGCCGCCGGATCACCGGCGCGCGCGGTCACGTAGACCCTTTGCAGCACGGTGGTGTCGGCGGGCACGGGCACGTTCAGCGTGTCCTTGCCCTCGAGGTCGATGCGCAGGATGTCTTCGCTGCTGAGGTTCATGCGGAAAATCCTGTCTTCGCCTGATTTGTTGCGCAGGCGCACATCGTAGATGTTGCGCACGTCGCCGTCCGACAGCACCACGTAGGTCGGATTGCGCACCGGGCTGACCGTCAGCTCGATCTCGGAGCGGATGAAGAGCGCATAGAGCAGACCCAAGCCGACCAGCAGCCACAAAGCGGTGTAAAGGATGGTGCGCGGGCGCATCACGTGCCGCCAAAGCGGTTTCGGTGCGGCACCGGCACGTTCGGCGGGTTCGTCCGAGAGTGCCAGATAGTCGATCAACCCGCGCGGCTTGCCGATCTTTGCCATCACGTCGTCGCAGGCGTCGATGCACAGCGCGCAGGTGATGCACTCCATCTGTTGACCCTTGCGGATGTCGATGCCCATCGGGCAGACGTTGACACAGGCCATGCAGTCGATGCAGTCGCCCTTCTCGTTGGTGGTCGCCATCGTCAGCGGGGTGGAGGGTGGCGTTTTCTGACCCGGATAGGGCGTGCCGGCATAAAAGGCAGAGCCTGCCCCTGCGGCCTGTGCCTCGATCGCGGCGCGTTCGGCTTCGGCGGCCTTGCGGTTCTTCACGTTGCCTTTGCCGCGCGGCTCTCCGCGCCAGTCGCGGTAGGCGACGGTAATCGTGTCGGGGTCCATCATCGCGGCCTGGATGCGCGGCCAGGGGCACATGTAGATGCAGACCTGTTCGCGCAGGAAGCCGCCGAAGATGAAGGTCGTCGCGGTCAGGATCGCGATGGTGACATAGGCCGCCGGATGCGCGTCGAGCGTCAGCAGATCGCGCAGCAAGGTGGGCGCGTCGGTAAAATAGAACACCCAGGCGCCGCCGGTGGCCACGGCGATCAGCAGCCAGACCACCCATTTGGTGACGCGCAGCCGCCACTTGTGCAGGTCCCATTTGGCCTTGTGCAGGCGCAGGCGCGCGTTGCGGTCGCCCTCGATCCAGCGTTCGACCAGCAGGAACAGATCGGTCCAGACGGTCTGTGGGCAGGTATAGCCGCACCAGACCCGGCCCAGGGCCGAGGTGAAGAGGAACAGCCCCAGTCCCGCCATGATCAGCAATCCGGCGACGAAGTAGAACTCGTGCGGCCAGATCTCGATCCACAGGAAATAGAAGCGGCGGTTGGCAAGGTCGATCAGCACCGCCTGGTCGGGCAGGCTGGCGCCACGGTCCCAGCGCAGCCAGGGCGTGAGATAGTAGATGCCGAGCGTGACGGCCATGATCCACCATTTGAAACGGCGGAAGAACCCGTTCACGCGACGCGGAAAAATCGGCGTGCGTGCGGCATAGAGAGGTTTGTCTGGCTGAGTTGTCATGTCTGTTGATCCTGTTCGCATCGCCTGTCTAGGCCAGGTCGGGCCAGGTCGCCTTGATCTGCATCAAGAACATCTCCGAAGCGGCGCAATGTGCGAACAGGGCCGCTTCGGAGTGGACTGCCCCGAGGGGCAGTCTTTTTCCGCCTTATTCGCCTCCTCCAAGGCTATGAACGTAGGCGGAAACGGCGCGGATGTCGGCCTCTTTCAGGCGCGGGCCCCAAGGGGGCATGACGCCGAAGCGCGACATTTCAACCGTATTGTGCAGGGTCTCGCGGTCGCCACCATAAAGCCAGATGGCGTCGGCGAGGTTGGGGGCGCCCATCGTGCGGTCGCCCTGCGCGGCCTCGCCGTGGCAGGCCGCGCAGTTGTCGGCAAAGACCACCGCACCCGCTTCGGCGAGGGCCGCGTCGAACGTCGGGCTCGACAGCGACACCACATGCTCGACCACCGCGTCGATGTCCGCAGGTTCCAGGATGTCGCCAAAGGCGGGCATCTCGGAATAATGTGCGTCGGCGTCGATGGTGTTACGGATGCCGTGGCGCACGGTGTACATGATCGTGTCGATGTCGCCGCCCCAAAGCCAATCGTCGTCCAGCAGGTTGGGATAGCCTTTGGCACCAGCGGCCCCCGATCCATGGCACTGCGAGCAGTTCGAGCGGAAGACAGCACCACCGCGCGCGATGGCATAGCGGTTCAGGTCGGGGTCCTGGGGCAGGGCGGGCATGTCGACCGCGACCAGTTGCGCCACCAGTTCGGCATTGCGCCCCTCGTGCTCGGTGATTTCCGCGGCGACATTGGCCCGCGTCGACCAGCCCAGCACGCCCGAGGTGGCACCCGAGATCATCGGCCAGGCCGGATAGGCGATGGTATAGCCGATGCCCCAGATGATCGTCAGGTACAGGGTCCACAGCCACCAGCGTGGCAGCGGGTTGTTCAACTCTTCGATGCCGTCCCAGCTGTGGCCGGTGGTTTCGACGCCGGTGACGTCGTCGGTCTTGCGCTCAGTCATCGGTCGCTCCTTTCTCGGTGGGGCTGCGGGTGTCGCGCAGGGTCGCGTCGTCGCGCAGCGGTATGTTTGCGATGCTGTCGTAGGTCGCGCCGCCACCGGGGCGGAAGGCCCAGAGGATCACGGCCACGAAAAATCCGAACATCGCCAGAAGCACCCAGCTGTCGGCAAGTTGTCGAAGGAAGGAATAGGTGTCCATCAAAGCCTCCTATCGGCTGGCGTCTGGGGTGAAGGTCGAGAAGTCGACCATGGTGCCGAGCACCTGCAGATAGGCGATCAGCGCATCCATTTCGGTCAGCTGCGGCTGGCCGTCAAAGTTGGACACCGCCGCACCGGGGTAGCGCTCCAGCAGGCCGTCGTAGTCGGCATCGGGATTGGCCTGCACTCGGAAATCGGACACCGCATTCTCGATCATCTCGTCGGTGTAGGGGACGCCGACGAAGCGGTGCGTGCTTACCAGCGCTTCGATATGGGTCGGCTGGATGTCCGTGTCGGAAAGAAATGCGTACTTGGGCATGATCGATTCCGGCACGACCGATTGCGGATCGCTCAGGTGATCGACGTGCCAGGTGTCGGAATACCGGCCACCCACTCGTGCAAGGTCCGGCCCCGTACGCTTGGACCCCCACTGAAACGGGTGGTCGTACATGGATTCCGCCGCCAGCGAATAGTGGCCGTAGCGTTCCACCTCGTCGCGCATCGGACGGATCATCTGGCTGTGACAGACATAGCAGCCCTCGCGCACGTAGATCTCGCGCCCGGTCAGCTCCAGCGGTGAATAGGGGCGCACGCCTTCGACTTCCTCGATGGTGTTTTCCAGCCAGAACAGCGGCGCGATCTCGACGATGCCACCGATGGTCACGACCAGCAGCGAGAAGATCAGCAGCAGCGTCGGGCTTCTCTCGAGGATCGCGTGGCGGTTGATCAGCGCGGTGTGATGCGGAAGTTCGTTGGGAACCTCGTTCGGCAGATCGGAGACAGTCGAGACCTTCGGGTCTTTTTCGCTGTCGGTTACTTTTTCATTATCAGCCATTTGCCTGTCTCTCTTATTCTGCCGGGACGCCGACCGGGGCGCTGTGCTTGGCACCGCCACGGACTGTCATCCACATGTTCCAGCACATGATGATCCCGCCGGTCAGGTACAGAACCCCACCCAGACCGCGCACCACATACATCGGGAATTTCGCGGCCACGGTGTCGGCGAAGGTGTTGACGAGGAACCCCTGGTCATCGACTTCGCGCCACATCAAACCTTCCATGATGCCGGTCACCCACATCGAGGACGCGTAGAGAACGATGCCGATGGTCGCCAACCAGAAATGCCAGTTGATCGCCGACATCGAATGCATCTGCGCACGGCCCCAAAGACGCGGTGTCAGGAAGTAAAGCGCGCCGAAGGTGATCATGCCGTTCCAGCCCAATGCGCCGGAGTGGACGTGACCGATGGTCCAATCGGTGTAGTGCGACAGCGAGTTCACCGCGCGGATCGACATCATCGGACCCTCGAAGGTGGACATGCCGTAAAAGCCCAGCGAGATCACGAACATCCGCATGATGGGATCGGTCCGCAGCTTGTCCCAGGCGCCTTGCAGCGTCATCAGACCGTTGATCATGCCACCCCAGCTGGGCATCCAGAGCACGATCGAGAACACCATGCCAAGGGTCGCCGCCCAGTCGGGCAGGGCGGTGTAGTGCAGGTGGTGTGGACCCGCCCAGATATAAAGGAAGATCAGCGCCCAGAAGTGGATGATGCTGAGTTTATAGGAATAGATCGGACGTTCGGCCTGTTTCGGCACGAAGTAGTACATCATGCCCAGGAAGCCCGCCGTCAGGAAGAAGCCCACGGCGTTGTGGCCGTACCACCACTGGGTCATCGCATCCTGTACGCCTGCGAACACCTGCACCGATTTGCTGCCCCAGAAGCTGACGGGGATCGACAGATTGTTGACGATATGCAGCATCGCGACGGTGATGATGAAGCTCAGGTAGAACCAGTTCGCCACGTAGATGTGTTTCTCGCGGCGCATGAAGATGGTGCCCAGGAACACGACCAGATAGGCGACCCAGACGATGGTCAGCCAGATGTCGACGTACCATTCGGGTTCGGCGTATTCCTTGGACTGGGTCGCGCCCAGCACGTAGCCGGTCGCAGCCAGCACGATGAAGAGCTGATAGCCCCAGAACACGAACCACGCCAGATTGCCGCCGAACAGACGCGCAGCACTGGTGCGCTGTACCACATAGAACGACGTGCAGATCAGCGCGTTGCCCCCGAAGGCGAAGATCACCGCCGAGGTGTGCAGCGGCCGCAGCCGTCCGAAGTTGGTGAAGGGTTGCGCCCAGTCGAAGTTCAGGACCGGGAATGCCAGTTGAAAGGCGATGAAGGTGCCCACCAGAAATCCGGCCAGCCCCCAGAACGCGGTGGCGATGACGCCCGCGCGGATCACCCCGTCCGAATAGCCAGAGACGTCGTGCACCTCGCGCGGCTCGTCGATGCCCCGCAGCACCCAGACAAACATGCCTGCCGCCACCACCATGATGATGACAGCGTGCACCTGATAGGCAAGGTCATGGGCAAAATTCGCCCCCATCGCAGAGACCAGGGCCACCAGCCCCAGTGCGATCAACTTGATATATTCCATATGGCACCTTCTTTTACGCAAGCGCCTTGTGCGGGCTTGCGGTTCTGTTCGCAGGGTCTGGATAGCCCTGGCGGGGCGCGCTTACTTTGATCTGAGTCAACTTTGCGCGATCAGTTCGTGGGGTCAGCGCACCACATGCACCGCGCAGGCGGCGTGTCCGACAACATGATGGGCGACCGAGCCGAGGAAGAAATCCGAGAGTGCGGGCCGGTGAGAGGCGACGACGATGCAGTCGCAGCCGTTCTCTTCGGCCCAGCGGCAGATGCGGTTGCCGGCCTTGCCTTCGGCGATGGCAGCGCGCGAACCGGGCAGGGTAGCGACCATGTCATCCAGCGCGGTCTGCACGGTGTCACGTGCGGTGGTGATGAAATCGGGCGGAAAATATTCGGACCCATAGACCGGGACGGTCTCGATCACGTGCAGCAGGGTGATCTGCGCGCCTTCGCTTGCAAGCGCCTTGGCGGCCTTGAATGCAGTCTGGTTGTCACGGCTTTCGCCAAGAAGGACGGGGATCAGAATGTTGGTGTACATCGCTCGATGCTCCTTGTGAGTTCACAAGGAGTAAACAGCACCCCGACAACCGCTGCTTTGATCCAGATCAGGTTTTCAGGACAGAACGCCGCCGTCGGCATCATCGCCTGTTGCGGCATGAAGCGCTTGCATATCAATGACTTCGAACCTGCGCCGGTCGTTGAAGCGCAGCACGCCCTCTTTTTTCAGCGCGTTGAGCTGGCGGCTGACGGTCTCCAGCGTCAGCCCCAGGTAGTTCGAGATTTCGTCGCGGGTCAGGGGCAGAACCAGTGGATGCTTGTCCAGCCCCAGCCCGCCCACGTGCTGACGGCGCACCATCATCTCGACGAAAGTCGCAATCTTTTCGCGGGCCGTCTTGCGGCCCAGAAGGACCATCCAGTCGCGTGCGGCGTCCAACTCGTCCAATGCGATTTCCATCAGCCGCTGCGAGACGTGCGGCACGGTGTCCAGCAGCTTGTCGAATGGCTTGCGCGCGAAACAGCACAGGGTGACGTCGGTGGCTGCGACCACGTCAAAGTCTATCGTCCGTCTGTCAGGCCTGCCGATGAAATCCGACGGCAGCAACAGGCCGACCATCTGCACGCGCCCATCTTCCATCGTCTTGCTGAGTGTAGCGACCCCTTTGACCACCGACGCCACATAGGTCAGCTCGTCGCCGCGCCACATGATCTGGTCGCCTGCGGCAAAGCTCTTGTAGGACTTGATCACTTCGAGTTGCAGCAATTCGTCCTCGTCACAGCGCGAGCAGACGGCACGGTGCCGGATCGGGCACTCGCTGCATTTCGGGCGCGTCAGAAGGTCGATGCTCATAGCTTGATCTGTGTCAAAGAGGAGGAGGATATTTTCACGTAACGGTAGCGTGATGGAACAGATTGATCAACTCCGCCGCTATGGTCTTTTTGACGCGACCGCCCCGCGATACACCAGCTATCCGCCCGCCAACCACTTCGGGCCGGACACTGGCGCGCTTTATCACGCCGATTGGCTGGGCGCGGTCCAGCCCGGAACGAACATCTCGCTTTATATCCATATCCCGTTTTGCAAGCGGCTGTGTTGGTTCTGCGCCTGCCGGACCCAGGGCACCAAGACGCTGCGCCCCGTCGATGCCTATGTCGAGGTGCTGTTGCAAGAGATCGCGCTGGTGGCACGGCATCTGCCAGCGGACGTGCGTATGGCGCGGCTGCATCTGGGCGGCGGCACGCCGACGATTCTGTCGTCGCAGACCATGACGCGCCTGCTGACGCGGGTTTTCGACACATTCCAGCGCGCCGAAGGGTTCGAATTCTCGGTCGAGATCGACCCGACAGAGGCTGCCCCGGACCTGCTGGAAACCCTCGCGGCCCAGGGCATGAACCGTGCAAGCATCGGGGTGCAGGATTTTGACCCGAAGGTGCAGGAGGCCATCGGGCGGGTGCAGACATACGCCCAGACCCATGAGTGCATCGAGATATTGCGTGCGGCCAAGGTCCATAGTCTGAACATGGACCTGCTCTACGGGTTGCCGCATCAGACACAGACAACGCTGGTCGACACGCTGGAGCAGGTGCTGGCGCTGCAACCGGACCGGCTGGCGCTTTATGGGTACGCGCATGTGCCGTGGATGTCGAAGCGGCAGGTGATGATCGACGGCGACGCGCTGCCCACGCCCGAGGTGCGCTTTGGCCTGACGGAAATGGCGCGGCAGATGCTCTGTCTGGACGGGTTCAAACCCATCGGCATCGACCATTTTGCGCGTCCCGGCGACAGTCTGGCGCAGGCGTGCCTTACGGGCAATCTGCGGCGCAATTTTCAGGGCTATACCGACGACCGCGCCGAGGTTCTGATCGGGCTCGGGGCATCTGCGATCTCGCAATTCCCCCAAGGTTATGTGCAGAACCAGTCGGCGACGGCGGGCTATACCACAGCGATCGGGCAGGGCCATCTGGCAGGTGCGCGCGGCCATCTGCTGACGGATCAGGACCGGCTGACCGCACGGATGATCGAGCAGTTGATGTGCAGCTTTGCCATTGACGCCGAAGTGCTGGCGGCTGAATTTCCCGACCAGACCGCCGCGATATCCCAAGCGGTCGCGGCACTGGTCGCGGAATATCCCGATGCCTGCTTTCAACAGGGCGCGGGGATGCAACTGCGCGCGGGCTTTGCCCCGCTGGTGCGGATCATGGCCAGCCATATCGACCGCTACCGGGCAGGGCAGGTCGCGCACAGCTCCGCCATCTGAGAGGCGGTCACGTGTTCCCCTCGGTCTCGATGTAGACCACGCTGCCGCAATGCTTGCAGTGGCTCGCGTCGTGGTCGTGCAGCCTGAGCCCGCACCTGGGGCAGGGAATTTCCACCTTCGAGGGGCGAAAGATCGCCTGCAGCAGGTTCAGGAAGAACCCCACGCCGAAGATCATCACGCCGATGCTCAGAAGCCGTCCGGTGCGATCGGTCAGGGTAATGTCTCCGAAGCCGGTCGTGGTCAGGGTGGTGATGGTGAAATAGAGCGCATCGAGGTAGGTCGCGATATTCTCGTTGCGGTCATGCTCCCACACCCAGATCAGACTGGTGACAATGAAGATGAACACCAACAGGTTGGCGGCGGCACGGATGACACGAATGTTGAGCGCGACGTCGGTGCTCAGGCTGTCGAGACGCTCGAGTATGCGAAACCCCCTGACCAGGCGCAGCATCCGCAGCACCCGCAGAAAGCCCAGGTTCGAGCCGGTGATCAACGGGGCGAACAGCGAGGCGATCACGATCAGGTCGCAAATCGTGGTCATCGACCAGAGAAACTGAAGCCGGTTCTGAGCGATCCAGGTGCGTGCTGCCACGTCCGCAAGGATGACGAGGCCGACACCCAGATCGAGAGCGACCAGAGAGACGTCCAGATCGGCGGCGGCGGTGAAGAGAAAATAGGCGATGGTCAGGATGTCGAAGCCCAGCAGACAGGTGCGAAACAGCCGGGCCCTGTGCGAATGGCCTTCGTAGAGATTTTCCAAAAGGCTCTTCACAGACAGCACTCCCCGACAGCCGCGCCTGACGTGACCACATGGCCTGTCCTGTGAAAAGCCCGAAGTTCCCGGAGTGACGCCAAGATTACCGGTCCGCCATGTCTTGCAACGCGTCGATGACGCCGTCGGACAGGGTTTGCAGATCGCCTTGCAACGCCATCGCCGGGCATTGTGATTTCATCCGTGCGGCCATGTCGGACATTGTGAACCGGTTGGCGCCCTCCAGCTTTTCCAGCTCGGCCCAGGTGACAGGCACCGCGACGGGCGCACCGGGGCGCGCGCGCAGGGAATAGGGGGCGATGGCTGTCGAGCCACGCTCGTTGCGCAGCCAGTCGATGAATATGCGGTTCTTGCGCTTGGCCTTGGACATCGTCGCGGTGTAGCGGTCGGGATGCTGTGCGGCCATGACGTGGGCGAGGGTCTTGGAGAACAGTTTGATCGTCTCCCAGCCACGGGTGCGGCGCAGCGGCAGCCAGACATGCACGCCTTTGCCGCCGGTGACGATGGCACCCGATTTCAGGCCGAGTTCGGCCAGAATATCGCGGGTCTCGAAGGCGGCGGCCTTCACCCGGTCCCAGTCCAGCCCCTCGTCTGGGTCCAGATCAAACACCAGCCGGTCGGGCCGGTCCAGCCTGTCGGTGCGCGCGCCCCAGATGTGATATTCCAGCGTGCCCATCTGTGCGGCGGCCACCAGGCTTTGCGGGCGGGTGGCGTATAAATAATCGGCCTCGTCGCCGTCACTCTCTGCGATCTGGACCCGCGACAGCGCGTCGGGCATGCCGCCGCTGTCGTGTTTCTGAAAGAAACACTGGCCGTCGATGCCGGAGGGGCAGCGAAACAGCGACAGCGGGCGGTGCCCGGCCAGCGCGATCATCCGCTCGCCTACACGGGCGTAATGGCGCGCGACATCGCCCTTGGTGCAGCCTGCATCGGGAAAAACCTGCCTGTCGGCACTGCTGATCCTGATACCGTCGACTTCGGTTTCCATCACATCCTCCTGTGGCAGTTCGATCTGCACCTCTTCGGCGTCCTTGTCCTCGCGCAGGCCCAGAAAGCTGCCGTGGCGCACGATGCCATCGTCGGTGAACTCGGTGAACTCGACTTCGGCCACAAGATCGGGGCGCACCCAGCTTGCGGTGCGCGCGATATCATCGGGCGCGTCCTTGACGGGCGGCGTCTTACGCGCGGTCATTGCCGCCGCAAGGCTCTCCATGTCGCTTTGCGAAAACCCGGTGCCGACGCGCCCCTTGTAGCGCAGCGCGCCCCCCTCGCGGCTGGCCAGCAGCAGCGAGGCAAAGGGGCGCCCCGCCTTGTCCGAGGGCGAGGTGCCGATGATCACGAATTCCTGCCTGCGGGTGCATTTCACCTTGAGCCAGCTTTTGTTGCGCGTGCCGCGATAGGGCGCGTCGATGCGTTTGCTGATGATCCCCTCGGCCCCGGACTTGCAGGCCTGCGCGAAGACTTCGGCGCCGTGGCCTACCACGTGTTCGCTCAGGCGCAGAGGCCCGCCGGATGGTGCGCCCGAAAGCAGCTTGGCCAGACGTGCGCGGCGGGCGTCCTGCGGCTCCTTGCGGAAATTCTCGCCGTCGAGTTCCAGCAGATCAAAGGCGAAGAACACCAGCGGATCGCCGGATTTCAACGCCCGCTGCAGCGACGAAAACGCCGATCCGCTGATGCGTGCGGCCATCACTTCGCCGTCGATCAGTGCGGAATTGCAGGGCAGCGGGTCGAATGCGGACACCAGCGGCTGAAACTTGTCGGTCCAGTCGTTGCCGGACCGCGTGAACAACCGCACGCCGCCCTTGCCCAGTGACGCGATGCAGCGGTAGCCGTCGAACTTGGTCTCGTGCTGCCATTCGTCGCCGGTGGGTGCGCTGTCGACGAGCGTAGCAAGCTGCGGCTTGACGAAAGCGGGGCGCTTCCTGCTCCGGTCGGGGGCGGGTTTCGGCGGCTTGCGGGCCTTCGCTCCGGCGGCAATCTCGTCCATCTTGCGCCCTGTGGTGACGGAAACCGCGTACCCTTCGGTCAGCGCATCGGGATCCTCATCCACGTAATCGTCGCGCTCCTTGATCAGCAGCCAATTCTCGCGCTTGCCCTTGGTGCGCATCCGCACCAGCGCCCATCCGCCCTGCATCCGCTGGCCTTGCAGCGTGAATTTCAGCTTGCCCTTTTTCAGCCCGTCGTCGACATCGCCGACGGGGGCCCAAGTGCCGTTGTCCCACAGCATCACGGTGCCGCCGCCATACTGCCCCTTGGGGATGGTCCCCTCGAAGGTGCCGTAATCCAGCGGGTGATCTTCGGTGCGCACGGCCAGACGTTTTTCGGATGGGTCGGGCGAGGGGCCCTTGGTCACGGCCCAACTCAGCAGCACGCCGCCCCATTCCAAGCGGAAATCATAGTGCAGCCGGGTCGCCGCGTGCTTTTGCACCACGAACTTGCGCCCCTGCGCCGCACCCACCTGGCCTTTGGGCTCTTCGGTCAGGGCAAAGTCGCGTTTGGCATTATACGCCGCCAGCCTGTCAGGGGTCTTGGCCATCACGATGCCTTTTTACGGGCTGGCTTTTTCTTGGTCTTGGCCTCTTTCAGGCTTTCCTTCAGCGCGCTCATCAGGTCGACCACGTTGTCGCCCTGCTCTGACGTGTCGTCGCTGGCGTTCACGCGCGGGGTCTTCTTGTTCTTCATCTTGGCGTTCAGCAGTTCCTGCATCGCTTCGGCGTATTTGTCGGTATAGGCAGCGGCATCGAAAGGCGCCGTCTTGCGGTCGATCAGCGAGGTCGCGACCTCGAGCAGTTCGGCGTCGGTTTTCGCGTCCTTGATGTCGGTGAACAGATCGTCGGCATCGCGCAATTCGTCGGCGTAGTGCAGCGTCTCCATCAGCAGTCCGTCACCGCAGGGTTTGACGGCGGCCAGATATTCCTTGCCGCGCATCGTGACTTGGCCCAGGCCCACCTTGTTCGCGCTGCGCAGCGCGTCGCGGATCACGCGGTAGGCGTCCTGCGCCAAGTCGTCCGAGGCCGAGATGTAGTAGGGCTTGTCGTAATAGAGCGGCGCGATCTCGCTGGCGTCGACAAATTGCACCAGCTCAAAGGTCTTCTTGGTTTCCAGCTTGATCGCGTCGATCTCTTCGGGGTCCAGTAATATGTACTGATCATCGCCAGTTTCGTACCCTTTTACGATGTCGCCGCTCTTGACCGGGCCGATGCCGGGCACCGATTTCTCGTAGCGGACGCGCTTGCCCGAGGGCTGGTGGATCTGGCGAAAGGACACGCGTGCGCCTGTCTTGGTGGCCGAGAATATCTCGACCGGGATCGACACCAGTGACAGGCGAAGCTGTCCTTTCCAAAGCGCGCGCGGTGCCATAGGTCTCTCCTTGTTATGGCTTGGCGGGAAAACCCCGTCGGGTGGGGCTTGGTTCCTGTAGGCAGGTACTAGACCTGTGCCTCGCCCAGCTTGTCGGCCTTGCGCGCGCCGCGCTCACCTGCGGGCTGCGGCTCTCCGGTGGTGCTGTCGACACTGGTCTGCGCCTCCATCTCGGAATTGAACTCGGCCCCGATCAGGATGATAAATGCGGAAATCCACAGCCACATCAGCAGGATGATCGCGCCTGCCATGCTGCCAAAGGTTTCGTTGTAGCTGCCGAAGTTGCTGACGTAAATCGAGAATCCGACCGAGGCCAACAGCCACATCGCGCAGGCGATCATCGTGCCCGGAGTCAGCCATTTCCACCGGGCGTTGTCGCGCGAGGGGCCAAAGCGGTAGAGCACGGCGAGGCCCGTGATCGAGAGCGCGGCAAGCAACACCCAGCGGCCATAAGCCAGCAGATTTTCAAGCCAGACGGGCAGGCCGAACACGCTGATGATCACTGGCAGGGCCAAGGCGGCCGTCAGTCCGCAGATCAGGCCCACGATCAGCAAGAGCGTCAGGCCCAGCGTCCACATCGTGCGTTTGACGAAACCGCGTTTTTCCTCCTCGTCATATACGACGTTCAGCCCTTCCATCAGGCTCGACATGCCCTTGGACGCGGAATAGAGCGCAAGGCCCAGACCCAGGGCGAACGCCCATCCGAGGCCACTTTCCTCTGATCCCGTCACCGCGACCGCCTGATCCAGAATGATCGTCGCGGCCTCTTGCGGCATCACGGCGGCCAGGCTTTCGATCTGCCCGGTGATCTGCGATGGCTCGACCAGCAGACCCGCCAGCGCCATCAATGCGGTGATCGCCGGAAACAGCGCCAGCAGCGCATAAAAAGCAACACCTGCCGCGATCAGCGACAGGTGGTCAGCGGCAATTTCATCCTTCACCCGGTAAAGGATGTCTTTCCAGCCTTTTGCGGGAATTTCTTTCGGGGTCTGTGCATCGCGTCCGCGCGTCATGGGATACCTTTCGTGCTGCGGCCTGCCCCCGGTTATCAGGGGCAGGCCACTGTTTCGGTTCGGCCTACTTCTTCACGTCGCCGAGGTTTTGCTTGTCGGCTTCGCTTTTGGCAGCGTCCGCGACGCGCTGGCCGGATTCCTTGGCCTTGTCGGCGGCCTTGTTGGCCACGTCTTGCGCCGCGTTGTCGGCATCGGCCTTGCTGTCCGCCTCATCCTTGGTTTCACGGGCGATGTTTTTCGCCTCGTCAGTCGCGGCAGCGGCGACCTTGCCCAGCTTTTCCTTTTCCTCGGCGTAGATACGTTCCGCCTCGTCAAAGAGTGCATCGCTGGTTTCGCCCATATAGGCGTCCTCGGTGCGACTGCGGGGCAGGGACGCGCCGACTGCGGCACCCAACGCCAGCGCCAAGGCACCTGCGACAAGTGGATGCTCTTCGAACATGTCGGCTGCACGCTCGCGTCCGTATTGCGAGTAACGGCCCGTGGCCTGCCATGCCTCCATTGCACGTTCGCGTGCTGCAATGACACGCTCGCGTGCCTGTTCGCTCAGCGCTTCGGTGCCTTCGCTCAGGCGCGCGCGCATGGCGGCGGCGCGGTCTGCGGCAGAGCTTGCGGTGTTGCGCACGCCGTCGGCGACGGAGCGACCGGCGTTCGACGCGGAATCCCGTGCCGACCGTGCCCCACCGGCGACGGACGCGCCTGCGCTGCGGGCGGACCCGGCAACCGAAGAGGCGGCACTCGACGCACCGTGAGACGCGGACGATGCCGCACCAGACACGCTGCCCGATGCGCGCGAGGCCGCAGAGCGGGCGCGGTCGGACAGGTCGTCGTGGTCATCCTCGGTCGTGCCGCGTGCCCAGCTTGGCACCGTAGTGGTGCGGGGGCGTGAGTGCTCTTCCATGGTGCCGGGCGTCGGTGCCGTGCGACGGTAGCGTTCGGAATAGGGGTCCGACTGCACGTCGCGATCACGGTTGCGGTCGCGGTAGGGATCGACGGGATTGACCCGGTCGTAATTGCGATCATATCCGCGGTCGCGCCGTTCGTAGCGGTCGTCCGATTTGGAGCTTCCGCCGAACATCAGCCAGGCAAGGCCTGCGCCTGTGACCGCCAGGGCCACCGGGTTCTGCTTGACTGCCTCGGAAACCGAGCGGCCAAAGTCGCCGCCGTGCTCGCGGAACTGGTCCGAGAACTGGCGGGCGATGCCTTCGATGGAGAACCTGTCTTGCAGGTCGTCCAGGGTATGGGCGAGGCCTTCGCGTTCACGCTCGATATCGCGTTCGATTTGGTCTGAGCTTCTGGAGTCATTTGTCATCGTAGACCTCCTTCAATGTTTGCGCATCGCGCTTGACGTTCTTGGCCGTGCGGTTGGGTGCAAGGCTCTTGAGTTTCAGATCGCTGGTGCCCTTGTTGGCCATCACATAGGCGATGATGCCCAAGAGCAGGCCGACGATCAGAGCGGACCAGCCGGCGTCGATGCCAGCCTCGGTCAGCGCGGCCACGAGGGCTGCGGACAGCACGTTTAGCGCGGTCAGTGCAACGACAACGGCACCGACGATCATGCCGATGGCCAGTCCTGCGGCCTTGAGGTTCTCGTCGATCTCGGCGCGGGCCAGATCGACCTCGCTGCGCATCAGCGAACTGACGTGGGACAATGCTTCGCTCAGCAGGCCGCCTGTGGATTGTTTGGGATCGGTGGTCATGATTTTCCTCCGGTTTCAACGCGTGGTGCGGCGGGTGTGGACCCGGCGACGGGGCTGCGTGTGGGGGCGGGTGCGGGACGGTCCATGCCGGTGCTGCGTCCGGTCGACGCGGCGCCGGTGGCTGTACGGTCGTAACCGCGGCCAGATGTGCCCGATGCCTTGGCGAAGCGCGTGGCGGCAAATCCGACCAGCGCGGCACCACCCAGGAACATCAGCGGATTGCGTTTGGCGAACCCATTCACATCGTTGACGATTTCCGACAGATCCTTGCCGCGCACGGCGTCAGATGCGTCGGCCAGCCCATCGGCGATCTGGCTGAAGGTGCGTTCCTGCGGCGATCCGCTGCGCAACTCGTCAGCCGCCGTGCGCAGCGCCGAGGCCACGTCCTTCACCTCGTCGGCAGCGGTTTGCTTGGCCTGGTCGGCATAGCCCGAGGCTTGGGCCGACACGGTGTCTGCCGCTTTGCGGGCCTCTGACTTGATGTCTTCCGATGTCGAAGCAGCGGCTTTTTTCGCGTCCTGCTTCAAGGTCTCGCCCTGAGACTTCGGTGTGTTTCCAGTGGTCGTCATGGTGACTTCCTTTCTTAGAATAAGAGGTTCAGAACTGCGAGAACGACCACGATGAGGCCGATCAGGTAGAAAATGCCGTGCATGAGGTTTTTCCTTTCGTGTTCAGTCAACTAGTTGTGAAGACCCAACACGTGGAGGCTGCGGTTGTTCCAGTCGGCACTGTACGGTGCGTGAAAAAACCGGCGGTTCACCGCCCGTCGCGGGCACACTCATGCACTGTTCTTGTGGCGTTCGTTGAAACTGCTCCATGACAGATCCCGGCGGCTGTCTTTCAGCGCGTTCAGATAGTTCTCGCTCCAGCGGCCCACGTCGGTGGCGCGGACGCGTTTCATGCAGGCGGTGTATCTGGCCTGCCGTTCCTCCAGCGGCATATCGAGCGCCTGTGCCAGTGCCTCGCTCATCTCTTCGATGTCGTAGGGGTTGACCAACAGCGCCTCGGTCATGTCCTCGGCGGCACCCGCCATGCGTGACAGGACCAGAACGCCGGGGTCTTCGGGGTCCTGGGCCGCGATGTATTCCTTGGCCACAAGGTTCATGCCGTCGGCAAAGGGTGTGACGAACCCGACCCGCGCGGTGCGGAACAGTTTCGCCAGGACATCGCGGTCTATGTTGCGGTGGATATAGCGCAGCGGGGTCCAGTCCAGTTCGGCATTCTCGCCGTTCAGACGTCCGGCCAGCTCTTCCAGCTCGAAACGGATGTCGCGGTAGGCGCTGACTTCCTCGCGGGTGGGCGGTGCGATCTGCAGCAGGCTGGGGCGGCGTTCCTTGTCCTTGCGGGTTTCCAGATAGCGGCCAAAGGCGCGGAAACGGTTCGGCAGCCCCTTGGAATAATCCAATCGGTCAACGCCTATGATCAGTTCGCCTGACAGATCCTTGGCGATTTCCTCGCGGTTGGTGGATTTCTCGGCGGTGGCGACAAAGGCCTCGACGTCGATGCCGATGGGGAAAGACCGCACACCGACGCGGCGTTCGCCGTATTTGATCTTGCCGTCGTGCATCAGTTCGGCGCCCAGTTCCGACCGGAACATCTCGAGGCAGCGCGCCACGTCCGACCGGGTCTGAAGCCCGACCAGATCATAGTCGGCCAGCCAGTGCGCCAGGTTCGCCGATGGCGGCAGCGCCCCCATGTCGCCCAGCGCCGGAAAGGGGATGTGCAGGAAGAAACCGATCTTGCCCTCGAACCCAAGTTCGCGCAGGTCGGCGGCCAGCGGGAAAAAGTGGTAGTCGTGGACCCAGATCATGTCCTCGGGCCCTGCCACCTCAAAGATTTGCCGGGCGAGGCGCTTGTTGACCCTGCGGTAGCCTTCCTCGAACCGGCGGCTCATCTGCACGAGGTCTCCGCGCCGGTGGCAGACGGGCCACAGCACCGAGTTCGCAAAGCCCAGGTAAAAAGTCTGGTAATCCGTTTCGGACATCTCGAATGCCAGCCGCTGATAGGTGGACTGATCGCCGATTTCCTTGAGCGTGTCAGAGGGGTCGGCCTGAAACTCGGGGTCCGATCCGATCCAGATGCCGCCGGTTTTGCGCAGCGTCTCGTGCAGTGCAAAAACAAGCCCGCCTGATGGTGTGGCCGCTGTAGGTATGCGGTTGGACACAACGATGAGCTTGCCGGACATCTTCTCTTTTCCCCATTTGGTCGCACATGTTCACGGTGCGGAAAATCGGATCGTGGGAGGCCCGTCTTGGCATATCCACCCAAATTCCGCCTATAAGGGAAACAACCGTGCCCAAAAAAAGTTCAATTGAAAGTGATCGGATCGGGGGCATTCCCGTCACGTCACCGGGTCTTGAAGCCCTTCCTGGTCCCGGTTCAGAAAGGCCAGCAGCCGCTGTTCGGGCTGGGTCAGACCGTCCTGCGAGCGCGCCTGTGGCAGGGGCTGCGGCGTGGTGCACAGATCCAGAACATCGGGGTGAATATAGCTGCTGCGCGCGATGGTGGGCGTGTTGTTCAGACGTTCGGCGGCGGCCTCGGCCATGTCCTTGATACGCGGCGCGTCGGTCTGCATCGCCACCTTGAACGCGGCCACGGTGCCCGACCACGTACGGAACGTCTTGGCCGTCACGCCGTCGGTGCCGGACCTCTCGGCGATATAGTCGTTCAGCGCCGCCGAGGTCAGCGTGTGGGGTGTGCCGTCCGTCCCAAGCCACGCCAAAAGCTCGGCACCGGGCAATTCGCGAATTTCTCCCAAAACGCGCAACAGCGTCTTGTCGGCGATCTGGCGGCGCACGCGTTTTCCGCCCTTGGCGCGAAACGATACCTCCAGCTTGTCGTCGCGCAGCCGCACGTGCTGGCCTTTCAGCGTCAGGGTGCCGAAAGAGCCGTTGGTCTTGGTGTATTCGGGGTTTCCCACGCGCAGCGACAGCCTGTCGATCATCGCCACGGCAGCGGCCAGCGCGAAGCGCTGCGCGCCCGCCTCGCTGTGCAGATCGCGCAGGATCGCGCGCCGCAAGCGGGGCAGGGCCGCACCGAAGTCCGCAAGGCCCGCGAATTTGGTCTGGGATTGTGCCGCACTCCATGCCGGATGATAGCGGTATTGCTTGCGACCGCGCGGATCATAGCCCGTGGCCTGCAGGTGGCCGTTTTCGAAGGGGCATATCCATACGTTTTCGTATGCGGGCGGCACTGCCAGTGCGTTCAGGCGCGCGCGCTCTGCCTTGTCGGTGATGCGGGTGCCGTCCTGCGCGAAATAGGTGAACCCGCGTCCGCAGCGCTGGCGTGTGATGCCGGGGCGCTTGTCGGGGTAGTATCTAAGCGAGGGTGTCGCGGTCATCTGTCGGCTGCCTGTCTGCTGAGCTTCGCGGCGCATGTCATCTGCCACGTCATGCCAAACCCCCGTCGACGTTGAAGGTTCCGCAAAGCGACGCGGCGTTGGCTGCGCGCGCGCCGACTGGTTGCATTTCATTGCCGTGGCGATAGTTAATGCAGGGAAAGCCCGACGGTCGGAAACGCGGGTTTCGGTAACACATGCCTGCGGAATTCGCATGCCAGAATAGAAATTTGTACCATGCCAGATAGGTCTACTCCCCCCGTCATCACCTGCAGCGACCACGCGTTCTTTCTGGATCTGGACGGAACGCTCGCCGAGATCGTGGCACGCCCCGAACAGGCGATGATCGCAGATACCATGAAGGATCTGATCCGGCGTCTGTCTGTGCAGACCAATGGCGCGGTGGCGGTCGTCTCGGGCCGGTCGCTCGACGACATCGACAGGCTGATCAGCCCGTTGGAATTGCCTGCAGCCGGATCGCACGGGCAGGAACTGCGCGGCGGAGGCGCGGATGCGGTTGCACCTTCCGGCGAGATTGCACCGGATGTGGTACATATTATCGCCGAATTCGCAACACAACGTGGCCTGCTGGCCGAGCAAAAGCCGGGATCGGTCGCGCTGCACTACCGCTCGGCACCTGAATACGAGGCGGAATGCAAGGCGCTGATCGACGGTTTGGTGTCTGGCGACGACCGCTACCGCGCGGTGCATGGCAAGATGGTCAGTGAACTGGCCCAGCGCGCCTGCGACAAGGGCACGGCCATCGCGGCTTTCGCCAAGACAGCGCCATTTGCAGGCAGGACGCCGGTGATGGTGGGCGATGACGTGACCGACGAGGATGGTTTTCGCATGGCGCAAAGCCTTGGCGGGATCGGGATCAAGATCGGCGAAGGCGCAACGGATGCCAGTCACCGACTGCCGTCAATCCCCGCCTTTGCGGAGTGGCTGGCCGACATCCTGCGCTGACGGAACTTCAAATACGAAAGAGAGATTTCATGGACTTTGGCGTAGTCGGAAATTGCGCGGTGGCCGCACTGGTCGATCCGGGCGGGTCGATCTGCTGGTACTGCCTGCCGAGGATGGATGGCGATCCGGTGTTTCATTCGGTGCTGGGACACGGGGCAGGTGCGGAAGGCGACGGCACCTTTGCCGTCGAGCTGGACCAACTGTCCGACAGCGAACAGTTTTACGAGCCGAACACAGCCATTCTGAAAACCATCCTGCGCAGTCCGAAAGGATCGGTCGAGATCACCGATTTCTGTCCGCGCTTCGCCGACCGGGGGCGCAGCTTTCGCCCGCAGACTTTGATCCGCAAGGTGCGCCGCCTGGAAGGTCTGCCAAGGGTGCGGTTTCGCATCAGGCCCCGGTTCGACTGGGGCGAGGTCGATCCGGTCATCACGCGCGGCTCCAACCACGTGCGTTTTGTCGGCCCCTCGCAGACGCTGCGCCTGACCACCGATGCGCCGCTCGATCACGTGTTGGATGCGCGTCTGATCAACCTCGAAAACGAGGCGACGTTCGTTCTGGGCCCCGACGAGACGCTGTCGGACAGCGCCGCCGAGATCGGCACGTCGTTCTACAACAAGACCCTGCGCTATTGGCAGCTTTGGTCGCAGCGACTGGCGGTGCCTTTCGAGTGGCAGGACGCGGTGATCCGCGCGGCGATCACGCTGAAGCTGTGCAGCTACGAGCCGACGGGCGGCGTTATCGCGGCGATGACCACATCGCTGCCCGAAGCGCCCGACAGCGGGCGCAACTGGGATTACCGCTATTGCTGGGTGCGCGATGCGTTCTTTACCGTGCGCGCCTTGAACAGCCTGGCCGCCACCCGCACGCTGGAGCATTATTTTGAATGGCTGATGAATGTTGTGGCCGATGCCAACGGTGGGCACATCCAGCCGGTCCTGGGTGTCGGGTTGGAGACGGCACTGACCGAACGCATCTCGCCTTCCTTGCAAGGCTACAAGGGGATGGGGCCGGTGCGCATCGGCAATCAGGCGCACGAGCATTTCCAGCACGACACCTATGGCAACATCATCCTTGGGGCTGCGCCTGCGTTCTTCGACCGCAGGCTGTCGCTGCATACAGGGCTGTCTGCGTTCGAAAGCCTGGAACCCTTGGGCGAGCAGGCGTGGTTGCTGCACGATCAGCCCGATGCGGGCATCTGGGAGCTGCGCACGCGGTCGCGCATCCACACCTCGTCGTCGCTGATGTGCTGGGCGGCCTGTGACCGGCTGGGCAAGATCGCGCACCATCTGGGACTGACCGAAAAAGGCGACCGATGGGCCGAGCGTGCAACGGTGATCCGCGACAAGATCCTGGAACACGCCTGGTCCGACGCGCGCAATGCCTTTGTCGAAAGCTTTGGCGGCGAGACGCTGGACGCCAGCGTTCTGCTGATGGGCGAGGTTGGCTTTCTGCCCGCTGACGACCCGAGGTTCGTGGCCACGGTCGAGACCCTGACAGACGTGCTTGGGCGCGGGCCTTACATGCTGCGCTATGAAGAGGCGGATGATTTCGGCGTGCCTGAGGTCGGCTTTAACGTCTGCGCCTTCTGGCGGATCGACGCGCTGGCGCGGATCGGCAGGATCGACGAGGCCCGCGCGCTGTTCGAGCAGATGCTGGCCGCGCGCAACGCGCTTGGGCTTATGTCCGAAGACACGTCCTTTGCCAATGGCGAAGGTTGGGGCAACTTTCCGCAGACCTATTCGATGGTCGGCATCATCAACGGCGCGATGCGCCTGTCGCGCCGCTGGGAAGCGGAGCTTTAGCGCAGTCAGGAGCAACAGATGTTCACGCATGTCATGGTCGGCGCGAATGATCTGGAACGCCTGGTCACGTTCTATGACGCGGTTTTGCAGCACACGGATTTTTGCCGGACCACGTCGCTGGACGATTTGGGGCCCGCCGGGATCATCTGGCAGGTGCCGGGATCACGCTGGCCGCAGTTTGCCATCGGCCCGCCGCAGAACGGGCAGGCTGCGTCGGCGGGCAACGGGGTGATGGTCAGCTTTGCCTGTCGTTCGCAAGCGGCGGTGGGCGCGGCATGGAAGGCGGCGCTAGCCCAAGGCGGCACGGATGCGGGCGCACCCGGCGAGCGCCCGGTCTATAGCGATGATTTCCATGCGGCCTATGTGCGCGATCCCGAAGGCAACAAGCTTTGTTTTCTGCACTGCGCGGCCTTTGCGCCGGATACATCCGACACTTAGGGCGCACCCGGTAATACGTCGGTCATCCGCGTATTCAGACTTATTGTGAACAAAACCGTTTCGCGATGCGTTCGATCCACAACGACGGACAACGCTGGAGCGAGGCATGCAGACGAAGCTTACGATCAACGGCAACGAACATGATCTGGAACATGATACACGCACGACATTATTGGATGCCTTGCGCAACCATCTGGGGCTTTCGGGCACCAAGAAAGGCTGCGATCACGGCCAGTGCGGTGCCTGCACCATCCTGATCAACGGGCGACGCATCAATGCCTGCCTGACGCTGGCGTGCATGCACGATGGCGACGAGATCACCACGATCGAAGGGATCGGCACACCTGACAACCTCTCCCCGATGCAGGCGGCTTTCGTCCAGCATGACGGGTTCCAGTGCGGCTATTGCACGCCGGGTCAGATCTGTTCGGCCACCGCGATGCTGGAGGAGGCCCGCATGGGCTGGCCCAGCCATGTGACGGATGACGTGACATCGGCGCCCGATCTGACCGACACCGAGATTTCCGAGCGGATGAGCGGCAACCTCTGCCGTTGCTCTGCCTATCCCAACATCGTGGACGCGATCCGGCAGGTGTCGGAGAAGACCACATGAGACCCTTTGACTACACACGGGCGCAAGACAGCGCCGAGGCCGCGCGGATCGCGGGACAGGGAGCCACGTTCATTGCGGGCGGCACCAACCTTCTGGATCTGATGAAGCTTGAGGTGATGACGCCCGATCATCTGGTCGACATCACCCATCTGGACCTGAACGAGATCACCCAGACCGAAGCCGGGGGCCTGCGCATCGGTGCATTGGTGACCAACAGCGATCTGGCCGCCGACATGGCTGTGCGCCGGGGCTGGCCGCTGCTGCCCAAGGCGCTGTTGTCGGGGGCCACGGGTCAGTTGCGCAACAAGGCGACGACGGGCGGCAACCTGCTGCAGCGCACGCGGTGCTATTATTTCTACGACCCCGATATGCCCTGCAACAAACGCGAGCCGGGCAGCGGGTGCGCCGCCATGGGCGGGATGAACCGGCTGCATGCCATTCTGGGGGCCAGTGACGCGTGCATTGCGACCCACCCCAGCGACATGGCCGTGGCTTTGCGTGCGCTTGGTGCCCATGTGGACCTGATGGCCGAGGACGGATCGACACGAACGCTGCCCCTTGGCGATCTTTACCGGCTGCCCGGCGACACGCCGGAGGTCGAGACCAACCTGAAACCCGGCGAGCTGATCACCCACGTGGTGCTGCCCGCGCCGGTGCATGGGCGCCAGATCTATCGCAAGGTGCGCGACCGTGCGTCATATGCCTTTGCGCTGGTTTCGGTTGCCGCCGTGATCGACGTCGAAAGCGGTGTGATTTCGCAGGCCAAGCTGGCCTTTGGCGGGATCGCCCCGATGCCCTGGCGCATGACCGAGATCGAGGATTTCCTGATCGGCAAGGCCCCCTCCGAAGACCTTTGGGAAGAGGCCGCCGACCTGCTGCTGTCGGACGCGCGCGGGCAGGGCAGCAACGATTTCAAGATCCCGCTTGCGCGCCGCACCCTTGCCGCGGTGCTGAACGAAGCCACGCGAGGAGACGACCAATGACCGCACATCTGAAGATGGACAAGCCCGACACCCGCAACCGGCTGGACCACACCGCCCAAGGGCTGATCGGTGCCGGAATGGACCGCCCCGACGGCAAGGCCAAGGTGACGGGCACCGCCGCCTATGCGTTCGAGGACCAGCCCGAGGGCATGGCGCACGGCGTTCTGGTGCGCGCCAATGTCGCGAAGGGGCGGCTGAACGACATTGACCGCGACAGCGTGCTGCGTCTGCCCGGTGTGCTTGCCGCCATGTGCGGCCCGCGTTTTCTGCGCAACCCGGCCCAGGGTGGTGCGAACGAAGCGCCGGTTCAGGGCAGCGAGGGCATCGCCTATCTCGGGCAGCCCGTCGCGCTGGTCGTGGCCGAGACGTTCGAGCAGGCACGGCATGCCGCACATATGCTGACCTTGCAGATCGACGCGCAGGAGGGGCAGACCGACCCCGACATCGCTGGATACGAAAGCCCTGACGCCAAGCAGGCGCAGCAGGGTGATCTGGACCGCGCGATGAAGGACGCCGCGACCGCGATCGACGTGACCTATACCACGCCCAGCCACAACAGCGCCGCGATGGAGCCGCATGCGGCGATTGCCGAGTGGGACCAGGATATGCTGACGCTGCGCGGCAGCTACCAGATGCTGAAATACAACCGCAACGAACTGGCGGACGCCTTGGGCATTGACCCCAAGTGCGTGCGCATCCTGGCGCCCTATGTGGGTGGCGGTTTCGGGTCGAAACTGGGCATCGCACCCGAGGCCGTGGCAGCAGCGCTTGCCGCGCACGAGTTGAACCGCCCGGTTGGCGTGGCGCTCACGCGCCAACAGGTGTTCGAGGGCACGATGCGTCGGTCGGAAAGCCGCCAGCGGGTGCGTCTGGCTGCGGATGCGAGCGGCAAGTTGCAGGGCATCGGGCACGACGCCTATATCTCGAACCTGACCGACGAGGTGTTTTCCGAGCCCGTCACGCAGGCCACGCCATTCATCTATGCCGGGGAGAACCGCGTGATCGGCCACCACATCGCGCGGGTGAACCGGACTTGTGCAGGATCCGTGCGCGCGCCGGGCGAATCCATCGGCGTGACCGTGCTGGAAAATGCGATGGACGAACTGGCGCATCAGACGGGCATTGACCCGGTGGAGTTGCGCCTGATGAACATTCCGGACAAGAACCCGACCTCGGGCCTGCCGTTCTCGTCGCACACGCTGGCCGAGGCGCTGACCACCGGGCGCGACCGCTTTGGCTGGGACCAGCGCAACCCCCAGCCCGGATCGACGCGCAAGGGCGACTGGCTGATCGGCATGGGCATGGCCTCTGCCGTGCGGGTCAACATCCTGAGCGAGGCGCGGGTGCGTGTCACGCTGATGCCCGACGGCACCGCCCGCGTGCAGACCGACATGACCGACATCGGCACCGGCACCTATGCCATCCTGACGCAGATCTGTGCCGAGATGCTGGGCCTGCCCGAGACTGACGTTTCGGTCTCGCTGGGCGACACCGATCATCCGCCGGGGCCGGGGTCGGGCGGGTCATGGGGCGCGTCATCGGTCGGGACTGCGGCGTTTCTGGCCTGCGAAAAGATCCGGCGCGAGCTGGCGAAGAAAGTCGATGCGGACGAGGCCGATTTGACGCTGAAGGACGGGATGGTGTCTTATGCCAACCGCCAGGTGCGGCTGGCCGACATGATCGACGAAGAGATCGAGATCGAGGGGCACGTGGAGCCGGGCGACACTTCGGACGACGTCACGCAATCGACCTATGGCGCACATTTCGCCGAAGTTGCTGTTAACGCGGTGACCGGCGAGACGCGGGTGCAGCGGATGCTGGGTGTCTTTGCCGCCGGACGGATCCTGAATCACAAGACAGCGCGCTCGCAATGCCTGGGGGGCATGACCTTTGGCCTTGGCATGGCGCTGACTGAAGAATTGATGCACGATCCGCGCGACGGCCATATCGTCAACCGCGATCTGGCCGAATATCATCTGCCGGTAAACCTGGACGTGCCGCAACTGGACGTGGTGCTGCTGGACGAGCGCGACGCCTATGCCAATCCGCTGCAATCCAAGGGTATAGGCGAGCTGGGCATTTGCGGTGCGGCGGCGGCGATCACCAACGCGATCTTTAACGCGACCGGCGTGCGCGTGCGCGATTATCCCGCGACGCTGGACAAAGTTCTGGCCGGGCTCTGAGCGTCTGACAGTGAATCCGGTGTCGCAGGCCGGTGTCTTGATCCCTTCGATGCCCCACAGTTCGTGGGGCATTTCCCTGCGCGCGCCAGGGGTTCCGGCACGTAGCCTTACAAAATTCGCTAAACGCATGAAAAATATGGAACACATATTAGTTTCGCGCATTTTAACTTGGCTTAAGCCGATGCGGTGGCGTGTCGCTTAGCATCGTTGAAACATGACCCGGCGCAGAATGACGGTATCGCCGTTCACCTGCGTCCTGCAAGACCGCGAGACGCCGGATGATCGAACCCAATTGCACGCCAGACAGTCCGGCGTTTTGTGACCTCTTGGGTGCCTTGGCGCAGCAGGCCCCGCAGCAGCATCGCAGCGGCGCGGGGCTTGGGCGCTCTGTCGTCGCCATGCGGTCCGCCGGGATGCTGGAAGACAGCGGCGTGGTCGATCCTGCGCAGACCGCGCGGCGCCTCATGCGGATTGGGGGGGCCAACCTGTCGGCGGCGCGGCTTTACGAGGGGCACGTCAACGCGCTTCGGATCGTTGAGATGCACGGCACGAAAGAGCAATGCGCACAGCTTGCGGATGCGGTGAAAGCGGGCGCGTTTCTGGGTGTCTGGGGGGCTGACGGCACCGATCCGCTGCGCGTGGACGGCACGCATTTGCAGGGGGCCAAGGTCTATGCCTCCGGGCTGGGGACGGTCACCCATGCGATCGTGTCGATCAGTGGCGACGCTGCCCCGCGCATCGCGCTGGTTCAGGTGCAGGACGCCGCCCGTCAAAGCCCCGGCGACTGGCGGATGTCGGGGATGCGCGCGACATGTTCGGGGGGCTATGACTTTTCCGGCATCAGTCTGGCAGAGGTCGAATGGGTCGGCCCGCCCGGCTGCTATTTCTCCGAACCGGGGTTCGTGTCAGGCGTCTGGCGGATCGCGGCGCTGCAATTGGGGGCGACGCTGGGGCTTCTGGATGCGGCGGCGCGTCACCTGCGCGCGCGGGACCGTATGGAGGCCGAAGCGCAGCTGATCCGCCTGACCCCGCCGCTGATGCGCGCGCTTGGAGCCGAAGGCCTGGTGATCCGGGCCGCGCGCTTTGCGGAGGGCCGCGAGATACATGAGCATAAGGACAGGGGCGTGGCCCTGTCGGCGTCGGCGCGGCTGCTGACCGAGGAAATCGCGCAAGCTGCCATCGTCGCGGTCGAGCAAAGCGTGGGTCTGGTGCATTTCGACGATCAATCCGAGACCGGACGGATCGCTGCCGATCTGTCGGTCTACCTGCGTCAGGCCGCCCGCGATGCGCTGCTGTTGCGGGTCGGCCAACACGCGTTCAATGCCGATGCTTCGGTCTGGGAGATGCTGCAATGACAGACGCCACTTCGGCCACGCTGAACGATCTGACGGGGGGCGACCCCATCATCATACTGGCGCCTCATCCCGACGACGAAAGCCTTGGGTGCGGCGGGCTGATCGCCGCGTGCCGTGCGAACGGGATTGCGGTGCATGTGGTCTCGATGACCGACGGCGCGGGCTCGCATCCCAACTCGGTGCAATGGGCCGATGGCCGGCTGGCAGCGCAGCGCCGCTCGGAAATGCTGGAGGCGCTGAAGCGGCTGGGGTGCGCGCCGGGCGATGTAACGTTTCTGGGCCATCCTGACACGCAGCTGGCGTCGGTCGATCAGGATCTGCTCCGCGATCAGATTTCGGCGCTGTGTGACAGGGTGGGGGCACGGACGATCTTTGCGGCCTCGGCCCAGGACCCGCATTGCGACCACGAGGCGACCGCCGCCGTCGCCGCCGCGCTGGTCGCCATGCGCCCCGACACGCGGCTTTGGTATTATCCGGTCTGGTCGCGCTGGCACGACCCGCAGTACCGCACGGCCCATCAGCCTGCCGCAGCACGGGTGTTCGATACGCAGGCCTGGTCCGACGCAAAGCACCGCGCGGTGAACGCCCATGCCAGCCAGTTGGGCGGAATCGTCAAGGATGATCCGACAGGTTTCACCCTAGACCGCGATTTTGTCCGCTTTTTCATCATCGAGCCGGAAATCTACTTTGAGGGCACGCCATGACCGTCGAGCCCAGCCACCTGGATCAGCTTTATGCGGACACGGACGATCCGTGGAATTTCCGCACCAGCCGCTATGAGCAGGATAAATTCGCTGCGACGCGGGAAGCGTTGGGTCGCGCGGATTATGCCCACGCGCTTGAATTGGGCTGCGGCAACGGGGCATTGGCAAGACATCTTGCGCCGCTTTGCGCGGCCTATACCGGCGTAGATGCGGTTGCGCGTGCGGTGCGCGCGGCGCAAGAGGCCGTTCCGGCGGCGCGGTTTGTTCAGGGCTGGGTGCCTGATGATTTGCCCGGCGAGGTCACGGGGGAGACGTTCGATCTGATCGTGCTGTCCGAGATCCTCTATTTTCTCGACCGGTCCGCGCTGGCACGGCTGGCTGGCCAGATCGACGCAAGGTGGCCTCGGGCCGAGGTGCTCTGCGTGACGTGGCTGGGCGACACCGGGCACAGCCTGACGGGTGCGCAGGCGCTGGAGGCGTTCAACGCGGCGTTCGATGTGCCGCTGTCGCCGGTCATGCGCACCGCCGATTACCGGATCGACCGTCGCCTTGGGCGGGGGGACGCGTGATGCGCAGGATCGACAGTGCGATCATCATTCCCGCCCGTAACGAAGAGCGCCGCATCGGCACCTGCCTGCGGTCCCTTGCGCCGCAACTGGGCTGCGACACGCTGGTCGTGGTGGTTGCCAACAACTGCACCGATCAGACCGAAGCCGCGGCGCGCGCGGCATTGCCCGGACCGGGCCTGCTGGTGGCCAACCTTGAGTTGCGCGCTGATCAGGGCGTGGGGACGGCGCGGCGCATGGGCTGCGAGATGGCCATCCGGGCGGCCCCCGCGCTGCGGTCGCTTCTGACCACCGATGCCGATTGCGTCGTGGCACCCGATTGGGTCGCGCGCAACCGGCAGCATCTGAATGCCTTCGATGCGGTCTGCGGTGCCGTCGATCCGATGCCCGAAGAGCGTGACATCCTGAGGCATATTCCCGCTCAGGACGGCTGGAAGGAAGCGACCTACCGCGCGCTGGTCCTGCGGTTCTACGATGCAATCCACCCCGAGCCGCACAATCCGCTGCCGCATCACGGCGAGACGCCGGGGGCAAGTCTGGCCTTCGGGCTGGGGGCCTATTGCGCTGTCGGTGGCTTTTCCGACCGCCGCACGGGCGAAGACCGCGATCTGGTGCGCCGGATGCGGCACAACGGGATGAAGGTCGGGCATGTGGCGGATGTGCGCGTGGCCGCGTCGTGCCGGTTGACGGGGCGCGCCGAGGGCGGGATGGCCCAGACCATCAAAGGCCGTCTCTCCAACCCGGATTTCCGCATTGATGACACCTTGCCGCCCGTGCGCTGGCTGCTGGAGCATGCCGCGCGCGGCACCTTGCCCGTGTGGCCGCCGGAATTGCCGCCGGAACAGTGCCTGCGGCCTTCGGACCTGCCAGCGCAGATCGCGCGGCTTGGCCATGTTCTGGATCACTTTGGCCAGCCCGGGACGGGGGCGGAGCCTGCGCAACTGCCTGCGACTGCACCCGCAGCGCAGGGCGGCGCGATGGGAATGCGAGAACGGCGGCTGACCTGATGACACAAAAAACCCCCGGCGCCTGATGGATGCCGGGGGGGGATGGCGTCAGCGCTGGTGCGCCCGATCAGTGATGATGTTCGGGCAGCTCTTTCAGCTGGTCCTTGGTCATCATGGTCGTCGCATGCACATTGCCGTTGGGGTCACGCATGAAGGTCAGGCTGGACACATCGAGGGCAACAGGCTTTGCGCCGATCCCAAGGAAGCCGCCCACATCCACGACGACCTGAGCATTCGGCCCGGTGCCGTGGAAATGCGAGACATTGCCGATATCGTGGTCCTGCGGGCCATAGACATTGGCGCCTTCCAGATTGGAAGCGTTCAGCTCTTCCGGGGGCAGGGGGGTATGCGTGGAATGATCCATTTTCACGTCTCCTTTTCGTCTGTTTCAACTGTGAGAAAAACGTCCGGCCTGACGATCTGTTCCGATGCGGCGCGCACGGCGCTTGCCCTTCGGCAGAAGCCTGCTGAGCGGACCGATCCTTGCCTATGACAGTGCGCCGGGGTCCAGACTGTGCACGTCCTGCAGCGCCGGCTTTTGGACCTTCTTGTCGGTCTTTTCCAGCACGCTCAGCGCCGCGTTCGCTTCGAGAATAACGCTTTCCACATTGGCCAGATCGACGACACCGTTTTCACGCACGGCGGAGAGCACCTCGTATTCGCTGACCCGCTCGCGGCGCATCGCGTTGGTCAGGAACCTGTCGTCGTGATAGAGCAATGTGGGCTCTGCCCGCACGACCTTGGCCACCATGGCAGAGCGGACCATCGTGAAGGTCAGCAGCCATTGCATCAACAGCAGGACAGCGATTGCGCTGGCCGATTCCAGGATCGTGATGTCCTTGAGCAGGATGCCCGAGGCCATCAGCGACCCCATGGCGACCGTCACGACCCAGTCAAAGTTGTTCATCTGCGACGTCGAACGCTTGCCGCTGATCCGAATGAACAAGATCACGGCGACGTAAAGGATCAACGCCGAAAGCAAGGTTCGGCCAAGATCGCCAAACCCGTCGAAAAATAAATGCTCCATTTGTTAACCCCCCTTGATGGTGTCGGATCGCAAGGGTTGCCCATGTTCCACATCGCACCCTGCCTTGGGGTCTCAACAGAGCAGCGGGCCTTCGGTTCCCTTCGTATGACCCACGGGTTGCGCAAATCGAAGCTCTGCGATGGGCCCCGTTTGAGCGTGTTTATGCCAGCCGGTGATCACGAAAACTTGACAATTGCACGGGATCAAAAAACACTCGCGGTGCGTGTGTCGACATCTTTAAGTCGATGGAGGAGACGAAACATGTCGCACCCGGCGGATCGGAAAACAAGCAATGCACAGGTGCCTGCCGCGATCAGCGCAGGGCTGAGCCGTCTGAATGTCGCTCCGCTGTCCGTGGCCGCGGGCACCGATTTTCAGCACGAAGGGGACGAGGCGGAAACCGTCTATCTGGTCGAATCCGGTTGGGTGGCCTCCTACACCGATCTCAACCAGGGACAGCGGCAGATCCTCTATCTGCATCAGGCGGGCGATATCGCGGGCTTTGCCGATCTGGGGTCGAAAACCGCCAGCTGTTCGCTGCGCTCGCAGCGCGATTGCGTGCTGTTTCCGATCCCGATCTCGAAACTGCAATCGCCGGAGTTTCTGTCCGTGGCGACGATCACGGCGCTGTTTCAGAAATATGCCCAGATGCAATGCATCCTGATGCGCACGCTGGCGACCGTAGGCCGGATGGAGGCGCGCCACCGTGTCGTCTGGCTGATCCTGATGCTGCACGACCGGGTGGTGGGCGACAGCGGGGACCAGATGTTCGAAATTCCCCTGAACCAGTCGGAAATCGGCGATTTCCTGGGGCTGACGAATGTATCGGTCAGCAAGATGTTCAGCCGTCTGGCAGAAGAGGGGTACATCGAGCGCAAGGGCCGCAAGATACTGGTGCGCCGTCTGGCAGACATGCAAAAGATGATCGGCTATCAAAATGTGCCCTACCGCCCCGAGGCGATGTTCGCACCGGTACAGGCGCACACGGGCAAGTCCGCGCGCAACCGCGCATTGAGCAACTGACCAAGCCCCATGCGTGTTAAAATGGATTAACGGGTCGGGGCTTTTCGCCTGATATTCGACGTCTTGGGCTTGCGATTCATCCGGCAAACCGTTTCATCGGTCCGTGGCCCTTGCAAACTACGGAAGATCAATAACCGCCCATGAACGATGATCAGCCCCTTATCGTAGGAATTGGTGCCTCTGCCGGCGGCATCAACGCAATCACCGAGTTGCTGGAGGCCATTCCGCCGCGCTGCGGGATGGGGTTCGTCATCGTGACCCACCTTAATCCCGACCGCGAAAGCCTGCTGCATTCGGTGCTGTCACAAAAGACCGAGATGACGGTCAAGGTCGCGCGCGACGGTGACAAGGTCGAGGCGGACACGGTCTATGTCATGCCCGAACGCTGCTACCTTACGATCAGGAACGGCGCGCTCAAACTGGTCAAGTCGGCACCGGGCGTGCGCGAACACAAACCGATCGACACGTTCTTCAGCGCACTGGCTGAGGACCAGACCGACAACGCCGCCGCCATCGTGCTGTCGGGTGGCGACGGCGACGGCACGCTGGGCGTCAAGGTGATCAAGGAACACGGCGGCGTGACCTTTGCCCAGACAGCGGATGGCGGCGGCCCGCTCAATTCCGAGATGCCGGAAAGCGCCATCGCCGCAGGGTTCGTCGACTTTGCGATCCCTGCCGGAGAGATGCCCGAAAAGCTGGCCGAGATCCGCGACAGCCGCGCCAAGCTGGACGCGCTGGTGATCGCCAAGGACATGGACCCGAACGACAATCCGCCCCAGGTTCAGAAATCCATCTGCGATATCCTGCAAAATGAAACCGGGCATGATTTTTCGGGCTACAAGAGCAAGACGTTCTTTCGCCGTGTCGCCCGACGGATGCAGGTGCGCCAGATCAGCGATCTGGAAGGCTACTGCGCGCTGTTGAAACAGGAAAGCGAGGAGGTGACATCGCTGTTTCGCGACCTGTTGATCAGCGTCACCAACTTTTTTCGCGACACCGAGGCCTTCGCAGCACTCGCAGAGCAGGTCATTCCGAAACTCTGCGAGAACCGCGATGCCAAGAACCCGGTTCGGATCTGGGTGCCTGCGTGCACCACGGGCGAAGAGGTCTATTCGCTGGCCATCCTGATCACCGAACATCTCGAGGCCAATTCGATCACCTCGCCGGTGCAGATCTTTGCCACCGACATCGACGAATCCGCATTGGCGATCGCCCGACAGGGGCGATACCCCGAGCAACTGGTCCGCGACGTCAGCCCCGAGCGTCTCGAGCGGTTCTTTCATCAGGACGGCGTAAGCTATGTGGTGTGCAAGAAGGTGCGCGAGATGTGCATCTTTTCCCCCCACAACGTCATAAGCGATCCGCCGTTTTCGCGTATGGACATGGTATCGTGCCGCAACCTGCTGATCTATTTCGGCCCCGAACTGCAACGCCAGGTCATTCCCACCTTTCACTATGCGCTGAAGGTGGATGGCTATCTGTTTCTGGGCACCTCGGAAAGCATCAGCCAGTTTCACGACCTGTTCAGCATCGTCGACAAGAAACACCGCATCTTTCAGGCGCGCGATCACGGCAACCGGCGCTGGAGCCCGATGAGCCTGAACCAGCGGGTGACCGACAGAAGCGTGGGCACCGACATGCAGGATCGGTTGACGGACATTCAGATGCGCCACAGGATCGAGCGCCATATCCTGGAAAACCACACGCCTCCGCACGCCGTGGTAGGCCAGGACGGTGAAATCGTCTTTGTGTCCGGGGGGACCAGTTCGGTACTGGAGCTGCCGCGCGGTGCGCCCTCGCGCAATTTGCTGGACATGGTGCGCCGCGAGTTGAGGATCGAGCTGCGCAACGCACTGCGCGAAGTGGCCGAAACCCACCGGGCGGTGACGCGCAGGAACCTGCCGATGACGACCGCGACCGGTGACGGTCAGATCATGAACATCACGGTGGAACCCCTGCGCTGGTCGACCGAACGCAGTGCGCTGTTCATCGTGTTCTTCCAGCTGGGAGAAGAACCCGCTGCAACGGCGTCGCCCGCCTCGGCAGAAGGAAAGCGGGCCAGTGAAGCGGTGGAGCACGAATTGCGCGAGATGCGCGAGCGTCTGCAATCCACCGTGGAAGAATACGAGACCGCGCTGGAGGAACTGAAGTCCTCGAACGAGGAACTGGTCTCGGTCAACGAAGAGGCGCAGTCGTCGAACGAGGAGCTTGAAGCCACCAAAGAGGAAATGCAGTCTCTCAACGAAGAGCTGAACACGATCAACGCCGAGCTCAAGACCAACATCGAGGATCTCGACCGCGCCAACGCCGATTTGCGCAACCTGTTCGACGCGACCCAGATCGCGACGGTGTTCCTGGATGGCGAGCTGGTGATCCGCACCTTCACCCCGGCCGCGGCCGAGCTGTTCAACCTGCGCAACGCTGATGTGGGTAGGCCGTTGCCCGAACTGGCCAGTGTCAGCGATTACCCCGAACTGCGCGAACACATCCGCGAAGTGTTCAGTTCCGGCGAGGTCTATGAGCACCGCCTGTCGCGCTCGGAGCACAAGTCGCACTACCTGGTGCGGATCACCCCCTATCTGGGCGAGAACCAAGAGGTCGAGGGAGCGATCGTCACGCTGGTCGATGTGACGTCGCTGGTCGAATCCGAAGAGCAGCAAAGGATACTGATCGCCGAGCTGAACCACCGCGTGAAGAACATGCTGGCGGTGATCGTGACCATCGTAAAGACATCCCTGCGCGGCAAGGGGGTCGAAGCGGACGTCCTCGAGACGCTGATCAACAGGTTGCAGGGCATGGCGCGCGCCTATGGGCTTTTGTCGGAAAGATCGTGGACCACCGTGGGCATGCGCGACATCGTGAATGGGGAACTGTCGATATTCGAGGCCGACCGGTTCCACGTGTCCGGCCCGAACGTGAACCTCGACCCCTCGCAGTCGCTGTCGATCAGCATGGTCATTCACGAACTGGTCACCAATGCGGTCAAATACGGCGCACTTTCAAACCACGACGGCACGCTCGAAATCAGGTGGACCGTCGCCAAGGGCGTGCTGGAACTCGACTGGAAAGAACGCGACGGTCCCCAGATCGACGCGCCGGATCAGAACGGCTTTGGCTATGTGCTGGTCGAGGGTCAGATCGAACAGCAACTGGGCGGCAAGCTGGACGCCGAATTTGCCAGGGACGGCTTGGTTCTGAAAATGCAGTTTCCTCTGTAAGCACAGGCGCGCGCTGACGCTTTCCGCGGGCCCGCGCAAGTTAAAGGGGAACCACCCCAAGCTCCCTCGCGTTTTTATTTACCGAAATAAGGAGCAGACCCATGAAACCCGTAATTCTCAGCTTTCTCTGTGCCACACTTGCCGCACCCGCAGTCGCGCAGGACGCCGAAGTGGGCTCCAACCTGCCGGTGAACACCCGTGACGACGCCTTCCTGCAAAGCGCCGATGACATCGACGTGGTCTCCGCCACCGGTGAGAAGATCGGCGAGGTCGAGGAAATCCTGATCAACGCCGAAGGCGTTCCGGCGGGCGTGCTGATCGAATTCGACGGCTTCCATCTCTTCGAGGATGACGACGTCGCCGTGCCACTTGAGGCCCTGGAGTACAACGGCACCGCCTATGTCTCCAAGATGACCGAGGAACAGCTGGCCAACCTGCGCCCCTGGGACGAATAACGCGACAAACTCTGACAAACATCGGGCCAGCGCTTCATCTTGCCCGATAAACTCCCCCCCGGAGGGCCGATCCGCCCCAAGCGCACCCGGTGGCGAATGCATTCGGACCGCATCCAAAACGAGGACACCGCATGCTGAAAAGGTTTCTGCTCGCATTGATCCTTGCAGGCACCGCTGCCGCAGCACAGCAAGGTGCCAGCCCCGATCAGATGCGCGCGCGTGCGCTGGAACTGGTCAACGCGGCCCGCGCCGCGCAGGGGCTGGCGACACTCACCGCAGGGCCCGCGCTGAACAGTGCGGCCAGCGCCCATGCGCGGGACATGCTGCAACGCGGATTTTACGCGCATGTCTCGCCAGAGGGCGCAGGGCCCCGTGATCGCTACCTCGCCGAAGGCGGCAGCAAATGGGAGCTTGTCGCCGAGAACATCGCCAAGTGCACCGGCTGCCCGATCCCGCCCACGTTGGACCGGATCGAGGCCTTTCACACCGGCTGGATGAACAGCCCCGGACACCGCGCCAACATCCTGCGACCGGGGCTCACGCGTTTCGGCTTTGCGGTCGTGGCGGGCGACGACACCATCTATGCCGTCCAGACCTTTGCCGGACCGGGCACGTCGCAGGGCGCTGAAACGGGCGCGACAAATGCGACAGGTCAGATCGACCCATTGGAAACAACAGCCCGCGCGCTGGAAGCCCTGAACCCCGCCCGTCGCGCGGCGGGCGTGCCGCTACTCTCTGCCAGTGCCGCGCTGACCGCGTCAGCCGCAAACCTCTTGCCACAGGACCTTACCGGGTTTGCATTGCAAAACATTGGCGGCCTGTCCGGCGTGCAGGGCAATTGGCGGCGTCTCTATTCGGTTGCCGGGGCCTGCGGCGGCTGCGGTGGGCAGGTGGTGGCGGGCGACGTCTCGGATTTTGTCTCGCGCTGGCTTGACGCGGGCAACGCCAACCGCGCGACGCTGCTGGACAGCAACATCACGCAGATCGGCATGACCGTTCGTTCCGACGGGCAGGGGCGCAAGATCGCCGTTCTGCTGCTGGGTCAGGCCCGGTAACCGCCCTGAACATCGAAACGACCTGAGAGAAAGGACACATCATGGACAGCACCCACCCGGATCAGAACCCGCGCGTTCAGCGCACCGCGATGATGTGGCTGCTGACGGTGATCGTGGTCATCTTGTCCGGCTGGGCGCTCAGGGCGACGGCCACGGTGTTCGTGCCGCTGGTGCTGGCCTTCTTCCTGACACTGATCGTGCACCCGCTGGACCGCAAGACGGCGGAGCGGCTGCCCTCCAGGGTCTCTTGGCTGGGGCATGTGGTGGCCTTGCTGGCCGTGCTGCTGGGGGTGGGTATTTTCATCGGCTGCCTTTGGGTTGCCGCAGAACAGATCGTGGCCCGGTTCGAGAACGCGGGCGACATGTCGATGCTGTCGGGACTGGATCTTGGCACCGCAGATGACGGCAACGACGGCAAGACCACCCAGCTGGAACAGGCCTATGCAAGTGCGGTGGACTCGCTTCAGGGGGCGATCTGGGAGCGCGTTTCGGGTTTTGCAAACGGCGTGGTCAACACCGCCGGCACCACGCTGGGCGGGCTGATCCTGGTGCTGTTCCTGACGCTGCTGATGCTGATCGAAGCGCCGAAGTGGGGCGCAAAAATGCAAAGCGCCGCATCGCAGAGCACCGCGCAAGAGCTGCGTGCGGGCCTTGGCGTCTTTGCCCACCGGCTGATGCGCTATCTGATCACCCGCACCATCCTGGGGCTGATCACGGCCCTGCTTTACGTGGGCTGGATGTGGATCTTTGATCTGGACCTGCTGATCGTCTGGGGGCTGCTCGCCTTCCTGCTGAACTTCATACCCACCCTTGGCTCGATGATCGCGGGCGTGCTGCCGGTGATCTATGCCTTTGTTCAAAAGGATTTCTCGACCGCCTTCCTGATCGGTTCGGGCCTTTTGGTGATCGAGCAGGTGATGGGCAACTTCGTCGATCCGCGCGTGCAGGGGCGTCAGGTTTCGATCTCGCCGCTGGTAATCCTGGTGGTTCTGGTTCTGTGGGGCTGGATCTGGGGCATCATGGGCGCGATCCTGGCGGTGCCGATCACCATTGCGGCCATCATCGGTTTCGCCCATTTCGAGCCGCTACGGCCCTTCGCGCTGTTCCTCAGCAACGAAAACAGCATGGATGACCTCGACTGTATGGCGCAGGGCGAAGATGGCTAGGTATGCCTGTGACCCGTCCTGATGGTTCGTTTTGAACAGATCCGAAGGCTTACAGCTTTAATCAAGTTAACTCTGCCCCACTCCATCAGGATACGGTCAGACGGGAGCAGACCGTAGCCGGTGATGCGATGACAGTTTGCAGCGATGGACGAAGCTTTCCTTGCCGGGAGCCAAGTCACTGCATCTTTTGCGTTTTCCAAGTTTTAGGTAGGTAGGATGACGCGGTGGCCCTCGGCATGGAGCAAGGGCGCTCGGCAAGTCCAATGCTGCGGGTGTCACGGGTCTTCAACCCGCCGATATCATTCATTTCAGCATCTCAGGCAGGAAGAGGGACAAGGCAGGGACCGCCGCCACGATCGCCAGGCCGATGACGCTGATCGCCAGGAACGGCAGTGCCGCGCGGGCGATGCTTTCCAGCGGCAGCCGGGTTATGTTTGCGGCGACGTAGAGGTTGATGCCGACAGGCGGGGTGATGAGGCCGATGGCGAGGTTCACCATCACCAGTACGCCGAACCATACCGGGTCCCAGCCCAGTTCACGCACGACCGGCATGAAGATCGGCAACGAAATGAACATGACCGTCACAGGATCCATGAACATGCCCGCGATCAGCAGGATCAGCATGATCACCATCAGGATCACCGCGCCGTTGTCCGACAAGCCAAGCAACTGGCCGGAATACTGACCGACGAGGTCTTCGACGGTGACGACCCAGCCGAAAAGGCTCGCGTATGCGACGACCAGCATGACAACCGCAGAGGACGACGCGGCATCGGTCAGCGCATCGTAGAGCGCGCGGACTGTCAGCGTGCGGTAGGCGAACGCACCGACGGCTATCGCATAGACCGTGGCGACAAGAGCCGCCTCAGTTGGCGTGAAGATGCCGGAGTAGATTCCGCCGAGGATCACCACGGGCGTCATCAGTCCCCAGAACGAAGAGCGAAAGCTGCGGCCGAGGTCGCGCAGGTAGCCGTTGCTGACGGGCGCTGGGGAAAGCTTGTCCAGTCCCTCACGGCCGCGCGGCTTGATGAAGGGCAGAACGACCAGCATCAGCAGCCCCATGAAGAGGCCGGGCACGATCGCGGCGATGAAGAGGCTGGAGATCGAGGTCTCCGCGATCACGCCGTAGATCACAAGACCGATGGACGGCGGAATGACGATGGAGAACGCGGCCCCGGTGCAAACGAGGGCTGCGGCGGCGGCGCGGGGATACCCATCCTCCTGCATGCCCTTGATGATCATGGGTCCGATGGCCGCGACCGAGGCGGGGCCGGACCCTGAGACTGCGCCCCAGAACAGGCAGACCACCGTGCCGACGACGCCCATGCCGCCGGGCAGGTTGCCGATCAGGATGCGGAAGAAACGGATCATCCGCTCCGCGATGCCCAATGTACCCATCAGGGTCCCAGCGAGGATGAAGAAGGGGATCGCCAATAGCGCGTATTTTGCGATGCCTGTGGCGATCAGGTCACCGGCAAGTTCAAAGCCGAAACCGATTTTCCACATCGCATACATGGCCGACAGGCCAAGCGCGAAGGCCACGGGCACGCGCAGTGCCATCAGCAAGAAGAAGGCGACGATCATCTGGGTGCCGGCACCCATGCCAAGGATGTCAGACACTTGGGGTCGCCTGCGGTTCTTGGGGCGGTGCTTGCCATGTCTCTGATGCGTGTTGCAGGTAGCGGATGATGATCAGCGCAAAGCCGAAAGGCAGGCCAATCTGATACCACCACGCGGGCAGGCCGAGGGCGTAGCTGCGGATGCCGCTGTCGATCTGATTCATCAGCGTGACCCATGAAAACCAGGCCGATGCCGCGAGCAACAGGACCGATAGGATCACCGAGAGGACAAAGACCGCCTGTGCCGCGCGCCGGGGAAGGGCTTCCTGCACCAGCGTCACCGCCAGATGCTCGCCCCGCCGCGCAGCGATCGCGGCGCCAAAGACGGTCAGCAGCAGGAAGCCATTGGTCAGCACTTCCTCTGACGCGGCGAATGAATAGTGGGTGGCATAGCGGACCACGACGTTGATGAAGCCGATAAGCGTCATGCCAAGGAACAGCACGGCGCAGACGATCTTTTCGAATTCACGCAGCACAAAGCGCATGGCAGTGGTCCTCCCCGGATCGGCTCGGCCCCGTGAGAGGGCCGAGCCGTTGCCTCAGTTGGTTGGGGTCGCGGCGATGGCGTCCTGGAAGCTGCCGACGATGTCCTCGCCAACCTTGGCCGCCCATGTATCGAATGCAGGCTGGGTTGCAGTGCGGAAGGCGGCGAGTTCGTCCTCGGACGGCTCATAGACTTCCATCCCCTTGTCGCGCAGGAAGGCGACACCCTCAGCCGTGCCTTCACGGGTGATCTGGCGCTGGTATTCCATCGCTTCTGTCGCGGCAGCGCGCATCTGCTCCTGCGTGTCCGCATCCAGTCCATCCCAGACTTGGGTGGAAACGCCGAGGAAGATCGGATCGTAGGAATAATGCCAGGTCGTCAGATATTTCTGCACCTCAAAGACCTGCTGTGGAATGATGACCGCGCCGATCGGGTTTTCCTGACCGTCGACAACGCCCTGTTGAAGCGCTGTCATCGTCTCGCCCCACTGCATCTGCTGGGGATTGGCACCAAGTGCGTTCATCACGTCGATATACATCGGACCCGCAACGCGCATGTTCAGGCCTTTCATGTCGTCCGGAGACATGATCGGACGGACGTTGTTGGTGACTTCACGAAAGCCGTTTTCACCCCAGGCCAGCACTTCGATGCCCTTCTCACGCAGGATATCTTCCAGCTGCTCTACGGGCTCGCCCTGCGTCGTCGCATCAACCTGCGCGTAGTTGGCATAGAGGTAGGGCAGCGAGAAGACGGCCATCTCGGGCACCAGTGGTGTCACGTTGATCGCGGACGTCACCACGATGTCGAGCGCACCGCGGCCCACCATCTCGGCCTGTTTCATCTGGTCGCCGCCAGAAAGCTGGGCGTTCGGAAAGACGCGGACGTCATAGGCGCCGTCGGATTTCTCGGCCAGAAGTTCACCGAATTTCTCGGCTCCCTTGTGCCAGGTCGTGGTGTCGCCGGTGTTGTGCGACAAGCGCAGGGTCTCGGCATGGACCGCGCCGGACAGGACGGTGGTGGCAAGCATGGCGGCCAAAGCGGCCTTTGCAAAACTTTTCATGGTAGTTCCTCCCTCATTAAGTCACAATGTGGAACAGAGATCGACGGCTTGGGCAAGATATTTCTTGCATTAGAAGATGAGATGCGCAGATCCTTGAGGGAAAGTCAGGGAAGCAAGGGTGAACAAAGAGAGTGTGGTCCATATTGTGAAAGATCATGGCGATGTGACCCCGGCCAGCGGCAGCCAGGCGGTAGACCGTGCGCTGGCGTTGTTGCAGATCACCGGGCGACACGCCGGACACGGTGTGGCGCTCTCGGAGTTGATCGCGGTTTCCGGGCTGGGCAAGCCCACGGTGCGGCGGCTGATGCTGGCGCTGATCCGACGCGGACTGGTGGAACAGGACGGTACCACGCGGCTCTATCATCTGGGTGAGGAAAGTTACCTTCTCGGCACGCTGGCGACGCCGCGTCACGGCCTGCTGGAAATAGCAGCGGATGCGGTTGTACGGCTGGCGAAGGCAAGCGGCGACACGGCCTTCGTCAATATGCGGCGCGGGTCCACCGCCGTCTGCCTGCACCGTGAAGAAGGGGCATTCCCGATCCGCACCCATGCTTTGGAGACAGGTGCGCAGCATCCCCTCGGGATCGGCGCAGGTTCGCTTGCCATGTTGAGCGCGCTGCCGGACGCAGAGGTCGACGTGCTGCTGGCAGACAACGCCGGTAGGCTGGCGGCGGATTATCCGAACTATGACGCGGACCTGTTGCGTAGCGACGTGGAGGCGACACGCAGACGCGGCTTTGCATTGAACCCTGGACGGATTGTGGCGGGCAGCTGGGGGGTAGGCGTGGCCTTGCGACGCCCTGACGGTTCCGTTGCCGGGGCTCTGTCCATCGCGGCGATCGACAGCCGGTTGCAACCGCCCCGCGATGCGGAACTGGCGGCGCTGCTGACGCGCGAGGCACGAGATATCGAACTGCGGTTGGCGCGGCGGATGCCGCAGATCGCTGAACAGGAGGAACCAAGATGACAGACCCTTATATCGTGGGCTGGGCGCACACTGCATTCGGCCGCAGCGAAGCCCCGGACACCGAGGCGCTGATGGCCGAGGTCACGGGCCCGGCGCTCGACCATGCGGGTGTCGCGGTGGAAGACGTCGACGGCATCTTTGTCGGTGTCTTCAACAACGGCTTTTCGGATCAGGATTTTCAGGGCGCACTGGTGGGCATGGGCAACGACGCTCTGGCCCGTGTTCCGGCCACCCGTTATGAAAACGCCTGCGCCACCGGATCCGCTGCGCTGCACGGAGCGATGGATTTCATCGCCAGCGGGCGCGGCAAGATCGCGCTTGTCGTGGGGGCTGAAAAGATGACCGCCACGCCGGGCGTGGAGGTCGGAGACATCCTTCTCGGCGCGTCTTACCGGCGCGAGGAATCCGACGTGCGCGGCGGCTTTGCAGGGCTGTTCGGGCAAATCGCAGGAAATTACTTCCAGCGCTATGGCGACCGGTCCGAAGAGCTGGCGATGATCGCCGCCAAGAACCATCACAACGGGATGCAGAACCCTTTCGCGCACATGCGCCGCGATTTCGATGTGGCCTTCTGCAACACCGTGTCCGACAAGAACCCCTTTGTCGCGGGCCCCTTGCGGCGCACGGATTGTTCGCTGGTGTCCGACGGGGCGGCCGCGCTGGTGCTGGCGGCACCCGAGGTCGCAGCAGAACTGCAGCGCGCGATCCGTTTCCGGGCGCGTGCCCACACCAACGAGCCGATGGCCCTTTCACGCCGGGACATTACACGTTTCGAAGGCGCACGGCGGGCGTGGAGCGAGGCCTATGCCACCGCCGGCGTGAACATTGACGACCTGAGTTTCGTGGAAACCCACGACTGCTTCACCGTTGCCGAATTGCTGGAATACGAGGCGATGGGACTTGCGGAACCTGGGCAGGGCGGCCGCGCAATCCGCGAGGGCTGGACGACCAAGGACGGTCGGCTGCCGGTGAACCCTTCGGGCGGATTGAAGTCCAAGGGGCATCCCATCGGGGCGACCGGCGTGTCGATGCACGTCATGGCCGCAATGCAACTGATGGGCGAGGCGGGGGGAATGCAGATACCCGATGCACGGTTGGCCGGTGTGTTCAACATGGGCGGGGCAGCGGTGGCGTCCTATGCCTCCATTCTAGAACGGGTCGCATGATGCAGCCGGTTTCGACCCGCGTGATGAACCTGTCGCAGTTCCTGACGGGCTCCGCCCAACGGCACCCAGGCGACATCGGCCTTGTCTGGGGTGACGTGACCTGGACCTGGGCCGAATTGGAGGCGCGATCAACCGCCTTTGCCGCCGCCCTGCGCGACCGCTACGGGATGCGAAAGGGCGACCGCCTGCTGGTACAATCCGCCAACTGCAACCAGATGTTCGAGGCCGCCTTTGCCTGCTGGAAGCTCGGCTGCGTCTGGGTGCCTGCCAACTTCCGCCAATCTCCGGAAGATGTTGCCTGGCTCGCCGCCTCTTCCGGGGCCAAGGGGTTGCTGGCAGGGGCAGAGTTCGCGGACCACATCGCCGCCTGCGATGGGGTCGCCTTTACCGTGACCATCGGCGGTGAAGGAGAAGACGATTACGACGCACTCGTCGCAGCCCACGCGGATGAAACAGTTTCGGCCACCGCCGTGGACCGCGACGATCCGGCATGGTTCTTCTTTACCTCAGGCACGACTGGCAAGCCGAAGGCGGCGGTGCTGACCCATGGCCAGATGGCCTTCGTCGTGACCAATCACCTGTGCGATCTTATGCCGGGGACGGGACCTGAGGATGCCTCGATCGTCGTCGCACCTCTGTCGCACGGCGCAGGCATTCACCAACTCGCGCAGGTCGCGCACGGGGTTAAGACGATCCTTCCCGGCGGGACGAAGTTCAACGCGGCCGAAGTCTGGCAGCTTGTTGAACAGTGGCGCGTCACCAATGCCTTCACCGTGCCCACCATCGTGAAGCTGCTGGTCGAGCATCCTTCTGTCAATGATCACGACCATTCCAGCCTGCGCTATGTGATCTACGCCGGCGCACCCATGTATCGCGCCGACCAGGTGCGCGCGCTGGACGTTCTGGGGCCTGTCCTGGTGCAGTACTTCGGGCTGGGCGAAGTCACGGGAAACATCACCGTGCTGCCACCGATCCACCACTCCACCGACGATGCCGCCATGCGCATCGGTACGTGCGGCTTTGCGCGCACGGGGATGCAGGTTCAGGTTCAGGACGCTGCGGGGGACGAGGTCGCGGCAGGAGAGACAGGCGAGGTTGCCGTCATCGGACCTGCCGTTTTCGCGGGCTATCATGACAACCCGGAGGCCAACGCCAAGGCGTTCCGTGACGGCTGGTTCCTGACCGGTGACCTCGGTCATATGGACGCGGAGGGGTTTCTCTACCTGACCGACCGGGCGTCGGACATGTATATCTCGGGCGGGTCCAACATCTACCCACGCGAAATCGAGGAAAAGATCTTGCAACACCCCGACATCAATGAATGCGCGGTGCTGGGGATGCCTGACCCGACATGGGGCGAGGTCGGCATCGCCGTCTGCGTCGCGCGGGGCGCTGCTCCCGATGACGCCGCCTTGCTGGAATGGCTGGGGGCGAAGGTGCCGCGGTACAAGATGCCGAAGACTGTCGTGTTCTGGGACGAATTGCCGAAATCGGGTTACGGCAAGATCACCAAGAAACTGATCCGTGCCGAACTGCTGGCGCGCGGAGACCTTGCCGGTGTCTGAGGCGCGGACATTGATCCACCCCGGTCCGGTCGCGGTGGAACGGATCACTGCGGTGCCGTGCATTGCGACGCACCGGCGGGTGACGCTGAAGGCGGGCGCGACGCTTTTGCAGGCGATGACCGATGCCGCGGGTGGGGCAGGTGCCTGGTTTGACTTGACCGATATGCCGGTCGAGACGCTGACATTCGTCCGCCCCGCTCGCGCCCCAGACGATCGCCACGTGGCTTGGTACAGCGCCGAGACAGTGCTGACAGATGCCATCGTCCTGCAGGCCGGAGCGCACCTGGGGCGGCGGGACGGGGCGGCATTTGCCCATGTTCATGGCCTTTGGTCCGAGAAGTTTGGGCCTCACCATGCGGGACATCTGTTGGCTGAGGCAACGGTGTTGTCCGTCGATCATGTGGTCGATGTCTGGGTGCTGGACGGCGCGCTTCTGGAAAGTGCGCCAGACGCGGAGACGGGGTTCACCCTGTTTCGTCCGATTTCCACCGGGCCGGTCGTCAGCCCGAACGCGGTGCTCGCGACGATCCGGCCCAACATTTTGATTGATGAAGGTCTTGCGAGGTGCTCTGAAGCCTCCGGTCTGCCGATCAAGGCTTTCAAGGGACTGGGCAGCCTGATCGGCACCCGGTTGAACCGCCAGCCAGCGCTCGTCGATCATGCAACGGAGGTCCTGCTGACAGGCGATAAGGGGCAGGGTGTGATCGCCGTGGGGTTCGACGGACCGGCTGTCACCGGTGATCTGGCGCCGGGTTCAAATCGGGTCTGTGTTACCTTCGAGGTTCTTTTGCTGTCTCAACCGACCTGACCGCCCTGAATATTGCCATCCCGAAATCCAGATGGAACTGCTGAACTGTGGATGGCGTGAAGGTTATCTACGAAATCGGGGGCTTAGATCAATCCTGTTGGAAGAAGATCTGTTGACGGTGGGCTGAGCGAACGCGGTTGGTCAGGTTGGTCATCCCCAATCAGGATGAGCTTCTCAGTTTCGACCCGGAGCCTGTTCCTGCCCAATTACTGTGGCCCACTAACTTGTGGCGCAGAGATGTTCACTGAAACTAAATGATGGTGACCGTTCGGAGGGGACCGTTCAAAGTCAATGCCCAGGCCAGGATATTGGCGGCAGAAATCAGAACAAGAGATCCGGAAGAAACAGAGCGATGGCGGGAAACAGCTTCAACACGCCGATGGCCAACAGATGAATGACCCAGTAAGGCACAGTTGCACGTGCAACGCGGCCAAGGCTGACTTCGTTGTTGGTCAGGCTGGCCAGAACCGAAAGGTTCAAGCCAACCGGCGGGGTGACCTGGCCGATCTCGATCACGATTGTTATCATGACGCCGATCCAGATGGGATCATAGTCCAACCCAACCAGCAGTGGGAACACCACCGGCAAAGTCATGATCATCAGAGACAGGCCGTCGAAGAAGCATCCGAGCACGAGGTAGATGAGTACAACAAGCAACAGGATCGTGTAACGGTCCAGTCCGCTGTCGGCTACTCCGTTCAGGATCTGCTGGGGTACTCCCAAAATGCTGACTGACTGCGCCAGGACAGTGGCGCCCAACACGACAAAACCGATTGCGGAAAAAAGGAGAGTCGCGTGAAAGATCGCCTCACCCAATTTCTTGATCGTCAGATCACCCCAGAGAAAGGAAATGATTGTCGCCAACACGACACCGAGGGCCGCAGCTTCGGTCGGGGTCGCCAAGCCGCCTATGATGCTGCCGATCACCGCGAGTATCAACAACAGCAGCGGCCAGACCTGTCCCAGCCCGCGCACCACAGCGATGAAGGGCAGGTGAACCTGTTCGCGCGGTGCGACATGAGGATGGCGTAGCGCCTTGACGAAGATATAGGCCATGAAGGCCGCGCCGATCAGCAAGCCCGGCACGATACCAGCCATGAACAACCGTCCGATGGATGTTTCGGTAAGAGCGCCGAAAATCAGAAACGAGAGACTTGGCGGGATCAGCAGACCGAGGGTGCCGCCGCCGGCGAGACTTCCGACGATGACATCCTTGTCATATCCGCGGCGCGTCATTTCCGGATAGGCGACCGATCCTACCGCCGCCGCGGTCGAAAGGCTGGACCCGCTGACGGCGCCGAACATGGTGCAAACCGCGATGTTCGTATGCAGCAAGCCTCCAGGCACCTTGCTGAAGACCGGAGCGAAGGCAGCGTACGCTCGATTGCTGACTCCGCTGCGCAAAAGGATTTCCCCAAGCAGGATGAACAGCGGTACGGCACTGAGGGTAAAGGAATTGAACACGTTCCAGATTGCGTCCACGGCGAGCGCGGTAGCCCCGTTGGAATAGACCTGCAGCAAGATCAGCCCGGTCAGTCCAAGAGCAGCCCCGAGTGCCACCCCGGTGGCTGCACTGGCCACCAAAACTCCTAATAGGGTCGTCCAGAACATCGCTCAGGAGTCCGTCTTTACAATGTCAGTTTCTGCGGTCGAAACCTTGGGCAGCGCCTCCAGCGATACATTCCGCTCACGCTCAAGCAGGCCGGTCAGTCGCGCGGCAAATATCACCCATGTCAGCCCTACTGAAAGCGGCAGGGCCGTCATCCACGGGTACAGCAGCAAGCGTGCCGTTTCGGTCTTGAGGTTCCTCTGCCATGCGAATTCAAGCCATGGCATCGCCTTGATGAAAATCCATCCAAAAAATGTCATTCCGACCAGAACCGCCGCCACATGTACCGCGCCCCCGAACCGGGGTTCCAGAGCGTTCGAGACAATCGACACGCGCACATGCTGCGCCCTGAGCGTTACCAGCGGCAGACCGAGAAACAGCATCGCGCTCAACAGAAGACCGACGACATCCTCGGTGATGTGCAGCGGAGAGCCCGCAACACGACGCATGATCACACTGGTCGTGACCAGTCCGACAATTACGATCATGCACAGCGACGCGGCCAACGCCAAGGCAAGGGCCAGGCGATCGAGCCCTTGCGTAAAGAGACGTCGAACACGCGCCACCCGCGGCTCAGCGTCCCAGGGCCGTCAGCATGCGCTCACGGTAGTCGAGCGCGTTTCCACCCGCTTCCTCGGCCAGCATTTTCCACGTCTCCGACACGGCTTCGACAAAAAGGGCGCGGTCGGATTCCGGGAAATCCTCACTCCAGACGATACCTTCTTCTGCCAGGCTCTCGCGCGCGGCCATCTCGTTCTCGATATCAGCGTCATATTGGTTGGTGCGATCCCACAGGTCATCTGCCGCCTGCGTTATCGCGTCGCGGATTTCAGGATCGGTGGACTCCCAAAGAGCATCCGACACCCCGAGAGCGTAAGGCGCCGAGGCCATGGGATATAGAAACGATGCGTATCCAGTGACTTCCTGCAAGGAAATCGTTTTGGCGTAGAGCGCTGGGTAAAGTGCACAATCTACGACCCCGGTACGCAGCGCCACGTAGGTTTCCTCCTGTGGGATGATCTGAGCCGCGACGCCGAGCCGCTCGAAGGTTTCGACCTGCTCGCGAGCCCAGACACGCAGTTTGACGTTGCGAAGGTCTTCCAGCGTGTTGACCGGCTCATCGCGGCAGAACACCGAAACCGAAAGCGTCGGAATGGCTACAAATCCGACGGTGGTCACGTCCCACTCGCTGTATTCCTCCTCGTAGATCTCCTGTGCGACAGGCAGCACATCAGTGAGTTCATCGACGGTACTGATTGCGCCTTGCACGAAAACGGAGCCGAGCGCCGGCGCATCACGGCCAAGGTAGTTCGCCCACATCAGGCTCATCTCTACAGCCCCGGTAGGCACGACACGCAGAAGGTCGGTGTTGGGCAGGCCCAGCGATCCGCCATGATAGACTTCAATTGAAAAATCCTTTTCTGCAAGCGCCGTATTCACGTCTTCGGCGAACTTTTCGATTTGTGCCGATTCCGGCCGCGTTTCAGGCAGGAAATTGTTGAGGCGCCATTCATCGGCCAGCGCAGGCGCGGCCAGTACGGCGCTTGTCGCGAAGGCAAATGCGGTGGTTTGCAATGAGGTTTTCATTATCTTGTCTCCCGTTGGGTCACTTGGCTTGCAGCTATGCTTGGTGTCTTGTTCTCATCTCTTATTTTAGTTTGTCACAGGCGGGTCAAGCCGTTGCGCATCATGTCTGCCGAGCTTCGACTTGGGTTTCGAGTGCCCTAAGTTCGCGATCACCTCGATGTCAGCAGGAAACGAGGTCGCGGGACAAGCTGTTCATGGAAACGGGTCCGGCATCGGTAATCTCGATCTGGTCCTCGATGATCATGCCGCCTACGCCGGTCACATAGATCGGACATTCGAAGGCAAGCACCATACCACTTTCTATTCGCGTCTCGGCCTGCGCCGAGATGAATGGCCACTCCTCGGTTCCGGGTCCAGTTCCAAGGCCATGACCGAAATGCCCCCTGCAGTAGCCGGCTAAACCTTGGCTGCGGATCGCGGATTGCGTGGCGCGGTGCACTTCAGCCAAGGCCACTCCTGGATGCAGCAGCGCGAACCCCGCCCGGAAACCGGTCATCAACGCCTCGTGCAGTTCTGTATGCAAGCGGCGCGGCGGTCCGACGACAAAGGTGCGACCAGTGTCGGACGTATATCCTTTCATCACGCAGCCCACATCCACCTTGATCAGGTCCCCGGACTTTGCAATTGCATCGCCGCCCCACGGGTCGGGGCCGACAGAAATGTATTCCCATGCACCTGTCATGGGAGAATTTGCGCCATGCGCCGCAACCGTTTCCTTCCATATCTCCGCAAGATCGCTTCGTGCGACACCGACCGTCACGGCGTCCCGAACTGCCGCGATGCCAGTTTCGGCAATACGCACCGCGCTGCGCAACAGCGCTATTTCTTCTGGGGATTTCATGGCTCGCAAACTGCGTGCAATCGCGGTCGCATCAACTATTTGCGCAGGGGCAAGTGCATCTGACAGCGCCGGACAGCCCTGTGCCGAGACGGCATCAAGCTCCACCCCGACACGAGATGCCTGCATGTGCTTTTCACTCAAGGCATCGCGAAGATGGCGGAAGCATGCGTCCGGGTCAAAGGTCTCGGGTCTATCGTTGTTAACCGGCCGGTGTGCCGAACCCCAGACAGGCGCGAATTCGACGGCGACGGAACCGTCGAGATCAGGATCCGCAAGCGTCATCGCCTCGACCCAGATAGGCGTATCGCGAACATCCTGGATATGACTTTCGCGACGAACGCCTGCTGCGAAAAGATCGCTGACGACAACCGTTTCCGGCATGTCCGGGTCGGCCGGAATAAGTACCGCGACGGCCCCCTCGCGCCGCCACATCGTTGCAACACCAGGTGACGTGCCAGTTGCGTGCGCGAAGGCTTCAGGCGAGAAAAGGATCAATGCGTCCAGTCCTTTGGCCTGCATCAATTTCTGAGCCGTTATCCGGTTCAGATATGCCATGAGAGCGCTCCTTCGGTAGGCTAATTTGTTTCACAACGAAGTCGCATGAACCATTTGAGACAACATGCGTCATGTTTCCCTGCGCATCAACACGATTGGCCAAAAGTGGAACCCAGCCCGCCGGATCAAGCTTCAGGCTGATCTCTTCAGGCTTGTGCCCAAGTATGAAACTCAGGAATTTGCTGTCACGTGCGGCTTTTGTAGCGGCGCTTGTCGTATTTTACGGGTTTCTTGCGCTGTTTGCCAGACTGATGCAGGATGCATCAGTAAGATACTGGAGATTAACGTTAGTTCACACCCGATTTCCGTTTAAGATTTACACCGGAGTTTGCCTTTCCTTAAATGAGCAGATCGGTTGGAAAGTATACGAGGGAAGTGGGGTGACGCGCATACCCGTCTTGAGAGAGACAGAAGGGTAACGAAGCTTGCATACAACACGTAACTAAAACGTAACTACCAAAAGCAAAAGCCTTAGCATTTTACTGCTAAGGCTTTGTATTTGTTGGCTCCGACGGTAGGGATCGAACCTACGACCAATTGATTAACAGTCAACTGCTCTACCGCTGAGCTACGTCGGAACGGTCTGGGCCGTATAGCAACAGTGTTTTCAGCCGTCCAGAGGGTTTTGCGGAAAAAATCAACTTTTCCCGGATGATTTTTACAGCGCCCTGAACGCGGTGTTTGCGGACATGGCGCCCAGGGGTTCCGCGCGGCCTTTTCCGGTCAGATCCACCAGGTGTGCCAGCACGTTGCGGGTGGCGGCGCCCAGCAGGGCGGGCGGGGTTTCGGTGTAGATCGCGGCAGCCAGTTCGGCGGCGGTTGCGGGGCCTTGGGCCAAGTGCGACAGGATCGAGGCCTCGCGGCTCAGACGGTGGCTGATCAGCCAGTCGAGACGCGCGGCGGTGTCGGTGACGGGCGCGCCGTGGCCGGGGTAGAACAGGCGCCACTCGCGCGCCTGCAACCGGGCGCAGGACGCCATGAAATCGGTCAGGTCGCCGTCGGGCGGCGACACCAGCGAGGACGCCCAGCCCATCACGTGATCGGCGGTCAGGCACGCATCGCCCCAGCCCAGGCAGAGGTGGTTGCCGATATGGCCGGGCGTGTGGATCGCCTCGAGCGACCAGCCGTCGCCGTCGATCACGGTGCCATCGGGCAGCGTCGTGTCCGGCACAAAACCTTCGTCGATGCCTTCGCCGCCGCCGACGGTGTCGTCCTCGGCCAGGATCTGCATCACCGCACTGCGACCCGCATGAGCATCGCCAAAGGCCAGCACCGGCGCGCCGGTGCGGTCTGCCAGCGGGCGGGCCAGCGGCGAATGGTCCAAATGCGTGTGGGTGACAATGATGTGGGTGATGCGCTGACCGGGCTCCACTGCGGACAGGATCGCCTGCAAGTGCGCATCGTCCGCAGGGCCGGGGTCGATCACCGCCAGACCGCGCGTGCCCAGAATATAGGTATTGGTGCCGCGATAGGTCATCGGCGACGGGTTCGGGGCCACGATACGGCGCAGTCCGGGCTCCAGCGTGTCGGCCACGCCGATCGTGGGGTCAAAATCATCGGGTGGCAGCATGGCAGGGGCTCTTCTATCCGCTTCGGTTCACCGTTAGGGTTTAGAGATGTCCTTTGAATGGCTCAAACACTATATGCCCCGAAGCCTTTATGGCCGTGCTGCACTGATCCTGCTGCTGCCGGTGGTTTTCGTGCAGATCGTGGTATCGGTACTGTTCACCCAGCGCCATTTCGAAGGCGTGACCGCGCAGATGACCAACGCCGTCGGGCGCGAGATCGAACTGGTGCTGGACACCGTGGCCGAAGCCCCTGACCGTACGCTGATCGGGCAGACGGTGCAGACCCGCGTTCCGCAGCTTGAAATCTATGCCAGCGCGGTGGAGGAGGCTCCGCTGGTGGATGATTGGGACTGGTACGATCTGTCGGGCAGCTACGTCGTGGCACGCCTGCACGAACGGGTGCCACGTGCCGTCACTGTTGATCTGTCCAGAAACAAGCGCGTGCATGTCTATGTCGAGATGCCCAGTGGTCTGGTGAAGCTGGACTTTGACCGGCGCCGGGTGTCGGCGTCAAACCCGCACCAGCTGTTTGTGAACATGATCTTTTTTAGCGTTCTGATCACCATCATTTCGCTGATCTACCTGCGCAACCAATTGCGCCCGATCAAACGGCTGGCGCGCGCCTCGGAGGCGTTCGGGCGGGGGCGGCACGTGCCCTATACGCCCGCCGGGGCCACCGAAGTGCGCGCCGCCGGGGCCGCATTCGTCGATATGCGCAACCGGATCGAGCGGCAGATCGAGACGCGCACGCTGATGCTGTCTGGCGTCAGCCACGATTTGCGCACGCCGCTGACGCGCATGCGCCTGTCGCTGTCGATGCTGGACGACGACGACCGCGAGGCGCTGGAACAGGACGTGGACCAGATGCAAAGCATGATCGACGAGTTCCTGAACTTCGCCAAGGGCGCGCAGGAGGGCGAGCCGGAAAGGATCGACCCGCTGGCCCTGATCCGCGACATCGTGGACGACCAGCAGCGGGCAGGGCGCCCCGTGACATTGGTGACGGCCACGGGCGAGGGCACCATCAACCTGCGCCCCATCGCGATGCGCCGCGCCATCGAAAACCTGATCAGCAATGCCGTGCGCTACGGGGCCAAGGCCGAGGTCAGCGTGGTCTTGACCGAAAAGTCGCTGCGTTTCCGGGTCGAGGACGACGGCCCCGGCATCCCCGAGGACCGCCGCGCCGACGCGCAGCGCCCGTTCACGCGGCTGGACCCTGCGCGCAATCAGGACAAGGGCGGCGGCGTCGGTCTGGGACTTGCCATCGCCACCGACATCGCACGCGCCCACGGCGGGGTGCTGCGTCTGGGCAAGAGCGAACGGCTGGGTGGTTTGCAGGCCGACATCGTGATCGCGCGCTGAGGTTTCTGGGGGCGTCTCGGCGGAAGATACGAGTCGTTGTGCTGGACTGCCCAGCATCGCGACGCGTTGGCGAGTGGCGCAACTTGCGTTAAAGTCCGCTCACAACGCGCCGAAATATAGGGAATTTGGTAGGCCCGGCAGGACTTGAACCCGCAACCAAAGCGTTATGAGCGCTCTGCTCTAACCAGTTGAGCTACAGGCCCCCTTGCGCGTTTGGGTATGTCGCCGCAGCCGGTTCGTCAAGAGAGAGCGTTGCGCGCGCGCGCGGGATGTTCTAACCCCCCGTCAAAAGCACGTCAAAACCGTCACATTTTCCCAAGGACAGCGCCATGACCGAGCCGAAAAACGGAATCACCTATGCCGAAGCCGGCGTGGACATCGACGCAGGCAATGCGCTGGTCGAGCGGATAAAACCCGCGGCCAAGAGCACGCAGCGGTCCGGTGTAATGTCGGGACTGGGTGGCTTTGGCGGTCTCTTTGACCTCAAGGCCGCAGGCTTTGCCGATCCGGTGCTGGTGGCCGCGACCGACGGCGTGGGCACCAAGCTGCGCATCGCCATCGACACAGGAAACGTCGATGGCGTGGGCATTGATCTGGTCGCCATGTGCGTCAACGATCTGGTTTGCCAGGGCGCGGAGCCGCTGTTTTTCCTGGATTATTTCGCGACCGGCAAGCTGGAACTGGATCAGGCCGCGCGCATCATCGAAGGGATTGCAGCAGGCTGCAAGGCGTCGGGCTGTGCGCTGATCGGCGGCGAGACGGCAGAGATGCCGGGGATGTATCCGGCGGGCGATTTCGATCTGGCCGGGTTCTCTGTCGGTGCGATGGAGCGGGGGCAGGAACTGCCTGCGGGCATCGCAGAGGGGCAGGTTCTGCTGGGCCTGGCCTCGGACGGTGTGCATTCCAACGGGTTCTCGCTGGTGCGCAAGATTGTCGAGCTTTCGGGGCTGGGCTGGGACGATGCCTGCCCGTGGGGGGACACGACATTGGGTGCCGCGCTGCTGACGCCCACGCGGCTGTACGTGACATCGGTGCTGGAAGCGATCCGTGCGGGCGGCGTGCGGGGTCTTGCGCATATCACCGGCGGCGGTCTGACCGAAAACCTGCCGCGCGTGCTGCCAGAGGGGCTGGCGTGCACGGTCAACCTAGACACCTGGACGCTGCCGCCCGTGTTCCGCTGGCTGGTGGACAATGGTGGGATGGATCAGGGCGAATTGCTGAAAACGTTCAACGCCGGGATCGGCATGGTCATGGTCGTGGATGCAGACGCGGTCGACAGCATCGTGCCGCTGCTCGAGGCGGCGGGCGAGACAGTCTTTACATTGGGTCATGTCGTGGCAGGCGACGGTGCCGTGGCATATTCCGGGACGCTGGTGTGACCAAACGCGTCGCGATTTTCGTCTCGGGGGGCGGGTCGAACATGCGCGCGCTGGTCGCGGACATGGTCGGTGACCATGCGGCGCGGCCCGTCGTCGTGGTGTCGAACAACGCAGGTGCCGGCGGCATCGCCTGGGCCGAGGCGCAGGGCATTGCCACCGAAGTCGTCGATCACCGCCCATACGGTGAAGACCGCGCTGCCTTCGAAGCCGCGCTGGACGCGGCACTGGCCCGACACGCGCCTGACATTATCTGCCTTGCGGGTTTCATGCGGGTGCTGACGGCGGGGTTCGTCAGCCCCTGGGCGGGTCGGATGCTGAACATACACCCCTCGTTGCTGCCGCAATATCGCGGCCTGCACACGCACCGCCGCGCCATCGAAGCGGGCGATGCGACCCACGGCTGCACGGTGCATCTGGTCACGCCGGAACTGGACGATGGCCCGGTTCTGGGACAGGCAACGGTGCCGATCCTGCCCGAAGACACCGCCGACACATTGTCGGCGCGGGTGCTGGAACAGGAACACCGACTGTACCCTGCCGTATTGCGCCGCTTTGCCGCCGGGAATACGCAGCGTCTCGATCTGTAAGTGCTCCACCGTGCTCTCTGGCCTTGCCCTGTCCTTTGGTGTAGGCATCTGAAACCCGCGCGGAACGGACATAAGGTTAAGACCCGACAATGAGAACACTGACGACGACCGAAGAACTGGCAGCCTATTGCGAAGAAGCTGCTAAACACCCTTATGTGACTGTCGACACTGAATTCCTGCGCGAACGCACGTATTATTCCAAACTCTGCCTGGTGCAGCTGGCGATGCCCGGCACCGACGACAGCGGTGCGGTCCTGCTGGACCCGCTGGTCGAGGGGCTGTCGATGGAGCCGCTTTACGAGCTGTTTCGCGACCCGTCCGTGGTCAAGGTGTTCCATGCGGCGCGTCAGGATCTGGAGATCTTCTTTGTCGATGCGGGCGTGTTTCCCGTGCCGCTGTTTGACACACAGGTGGCGGCGATGGTCTGCGGCTTCGGCGAGCAGGTCGGCTACGAGACCCTTGTGCGCAAGATCGCCAAGGCCCCGCTGGACAAGACTTCACGCTTTACCGACTGGTCGCGCCGCCCGCTGACCGATGCGCAAAAGACCTATGCGCTGGCCGATGTGACGCACCTGCGCCAGATCTATGAGTTTCTCGCCGCGCGGCTGGAAGAGACCGGGCGCAGTGCCTGGGTCGAGGAAGAGCTGAAGATCCTGCTGTCACCCGACACCTATACCGTGGCCCCGGACCAAGCATGGAAACGGGTCAAGACCCGCACCAACAGCGCGCGGTTCCTGGGGATTGTGCGCGAACTGGCCGCGTTCCGCGAGGTCTATGCGCAGGAACGCAACATCCCGCGCAACCGCGTCTACAAGGACGATGCGCTGGTCGAGCTGGCCAGCAACAAGCCGCAGACCCTCGAAGAGCTGAACCGCGCGCGCCTTCTGTTGCGCGAAGCGCGGCGGGGCGAGATTGCGGATGGCATCCTGGAGGCGGTCAAGCGCGGCGTGAACATGGACGCGTCCAATCTGCCAAAGCCGGACACCAGCCGCGAAAAGCTGCAGGTGAACCCGGCGCTGGCGGATCTGCTGCGGGTCTTGCTGAAGGCAAAGACCGAAAGCGCAGGGGTCGCGGCCAAGCTGATCGCGCCCGCCGCCGATCTGGATGCCATCGCTGCCGGCATGCGCGATGTGCAGGCCCTGAACGGCTGGCGCAAGGAGGTGTTCGGCAAGGACGCGCTGCGTCTGTGCGAGGGCAAGATCGCCCTTGCGGCAAAGGGTCAGACCGTCAGGGTCGTCGAGCTGGACTGAAACCTGCGCGGGCAGCGCAGGCCGATCTTATTGTTCTTTTTCAATGCGTTAAAGGTCGCCTCTAATCCGCGGTCAGCGGCGCGTCGTCCGTGCGTTGGTGGCACCCACCACGCGGATCGTGGTCACGCCGCGCAACTGCTGTTCCGTCACCGCATGGGCTGCCGTGACGGTGCGTGTCGCCACGGACCCGCCCGCAGGTGCGTTTTCGGGCAGGCGACCCTCAAGACGATAGCTCAGCACGCCGTCGACGGCTTCGTCATCTTCGTTTTCGGGGGTCAGCTGGACCTCGTAGAGACCTTGCGTGGGCGAGATGCCCGAGGCGCGGATGATCGCACCGCCCGGCACACGCTCGACCACAAGATCGGAGACTGTGTCGATGGGCGCGCCCTGATACAGGTTACGCTCGGCGCGGCCGCGCTGGAACAGGCCCACACCGCCCACGGGAATCAGCGGGTTGGTGCTGGCGGCGGGCTCGGCCACGACCGGCTCGGATCGCGAACTGCCGAACCAGTTGAACGGATTGACGCGGCTGTCGCGCACGGCGGCACAGCCCCCGAGGGCGAGGGACGAGATCAGAAGGGCGGAAAGTGTAAGACGCATGTCGGACTGCCTGTTGTTTGGCTTTTGGTAACCCATCGGGGTCTGGTTGAAAAGCATCATGCGCGGGGGGGTGGACCTTTTGCCGGGGGCGACATACCTCCGAGATGTCATCAGAGAGGTGTTTTTCATGGCGCAGGCCGCATTTGAAGAGATTGTTGAAGATTTCGAGTTCCTTGAGGACTGGGAGGATCGCTATCGCTATGTGATCGAACAGGGCAAGGCGATGGACCCGCTGGACGACGCGCTGAAGGTGCCCGCAACTAAGGTCGAAGGCTGCGCAAGCCAGGTCTGGCTGCATCCGCAGATCGACGACGGGGTGTTCCATTTCGAGGGCGAAAGCGACGCGATGATCGTGCGCGGGCTGATTGCGGTTCTGCGCAAGCTTTATAACGGCGTGCCGGTGACGCAGGTGCTGTCGGTCGATGCACGCGCCGAATTGGAGCGTCTGGGGCTGAACGATCATCTGTCGGCACAACGTTCGAACGGGTTGCGCGCGATGATCGAGCGTATTCGCGAAGTGGCGGCCTCAGCGTAGTCTGGGAGTGAGGATGTCGGGGGCCAGCATACCGTGAGAATGCCGGGGGCCAGCCCCCGGGCCCCCTGGGATATTTTAGGCCAGAAGAAGTTCAGAGTTTTGCGAGATGCGTCGCGAGGTCGCCGTAACCGGTGTAGCGACGCTCGAACGCAAGCCCGAGGCGGGCAGCGGCTACGCGGGCCTTTTCGGTCAGGGCCGGGTCGTCGGTCTGGGCTTGGTAGACCAGTTTTTCGTAATTTCCGAAATACATGTCGCGCAGTTGCGGGTGACGGTCGAGGCCCATCGGTTTTATAATGAACGCCTCGAACTGTCGAACGAGGAAATCGGTGAGGTAGAAGGTCGTGATTTCGCTTTCACTTTGGCGCGCAAAGCTTTGGTTTCCTTCGAAGAAACTGTAGCAGTGCGGGCCTGCCACCATCTCGACGCCCATCTCGGCGCAGGCGGCTTGCAAGAGCCCTCCGGTGCCGCAGTCTGCATAGACCACGAAGATGCTGTCGTAGCTGTCGCGGTGCTTCGCGACGGCTTCGCGTACGGCGGCGGTGATCTTTTCGGGGTAGAGGTGGTATTTCGCAGGCAGGCAGGTCAGGTCCAGATGAGTCCAGCCATTGGCCGCCTTGAGGTCGAGGATTTCGCGTGCCAGTGCACCGCAGGCGATCAGCAGAATAGACCCCGTACCCTTCGCCCGCAATCCGGTCTCGGTCAGCTGGTCAAGGTCGGGGAAAGTCTGGCGGCGGTCTGTCACAATTCTAACCAATGCGTGTGGCGTCTGCGGGGATCATTGCCAGTCTGGCACGGAAGCCGCTTAGGTGGATCGGACAGATACGACATTTCACATAAGGATCAGACGAAATGACGACTTATACCACCAAAGCGGGTGTGGACGCCGCCACCTTGGGGCTGATGTTCATATCGGGGTGTTTTGCGACGATGGCCTTCGATCTGTGGGGGCAGGTGATCAGCCCTGCGCTGGGGTTCGCCAACCTGTCGCCGCATGGGCTGGCCAAAAGCCTGTTTGGCGCGCTGGGGCTGCCTAACGGAGATTTTGCGGGCTATTTCATGCATTTCTATCTGGTCGGGCTGATCGGTTATCCGGTGGGCTGGTTGTTCATCTTCAAGCCGCTCTGGACCCGTGTTGTGGGTGCCGATGTGGCTTGGATCGTGCCGGCGGCAATCTACGGCTTTGGCCTCTGGGTCTTTGCCATCGGCGGGATCACCAGCATTGCGGGGTTGCCGTTTTTCCTGAATTTTACCGGCATCACCTGGGTCGCACTGGTGGGGCATGTTCTTTACGGGATCGTGATGGTTGCCGTGATGGTCTGGCTAACCAGATCTAAGGCTTCAGCTTGACCGCCGTGCCATAGGCAAGGATCTCCGACGCGCCTTGGGTGATGGTAGAGGTTTGTATCCGCACCGCGACCACAGCGTCCGCGCCAAGTGCGCGGGCGTCTTCGATCATCCGGTCCAGCGCCTGTTCGCGCGCGCCTGCCAGCAACGAAGAATAGCCCTTGAGCTCGCCGCCGATCACCTGCTTGAGCGAGGCGACGATGTCGGTGCCCACGTGCTTTGACCGCACGGTCGATCCACGCACGATGCCAAGCGTCTCGGCAATCTGGTGGGGGGCTACGGTGTCCGAGGTCGCGATCAGCATTCAGTGGTCCATGTTGTCATAGTGATCCTCGGTCGGGTTGCCGACACGCTCGCGGATCAGGCGGATGAGCACGTAGGCGATCAGGGCGACCGGAAGCAGGGCAACTCCGACTTGTGGCACAGTGAAGGTGGCCAGCACCAGAAGCGCCAGCCAGATGGTCGCACCTGCGGCGGCGATCACGCAGACTATGATCAGAACGAGACGGTCAAGCGGCATGGGCACTCCTTTGAGCTTAATCTGGGGTGCCCTGGTCCGAAATAAAAGCCCCGCCGGATCAGGGCGGGGCTTTTGCCGACGTAAATTCGATCAGGCGTTGGCGCGGTTGTGCTTGCGGCCCATGAAGTCCTTGGCCGTTTCCACAGCGACTGCCGCATCGCGGCAATAGGCGTCCGCACCGATGGCCTTGCCGAATTCCTCGTTCAGGGGCGCACCGCCGACCAGAACGATGTAATCCTCGCGCTTGCCCTGTTCGATCAGCGTGTCGATCACCACCTTCATGTAAGGCATCGTGGTCGTAAGCAGTGCCGACATGCCCAGGATATCGGGACCTTCGGTTTCCAGCGCTTCCAGATAGGCCTCGACCGGGTTGTTGATGCCCAGATCGACGACCTCGAAGCCGGCACCTTCCATCATCATGCCGACGAGGTTTTTGCCGATGTCGTGGATGTCGCCCTTGACCGTACCGATGACCATCTTGCCGACGCGCGGTGCGCCGGTTTCGGCCAGAAGCGGCTTGAGAATGAACATCCCGCCCTTCATCGCGTTGGCGGCCAGCAGCACCTCGGGCACGAAGAGAATGCCATCGCGGAAGTCGGCACCGACGATTGTCATGCCGCCGACCAGCGCCTTGGTCAGGATGTCATATGGTTCCCAGCCACGTTCGAGCAGCAGGTGCACGGCCTCTTCGATCTCTTCCTTGAGACCGTCATAAAGGTCGTCGAACATCTGCTGAACCAGTTCTTCGTCGTCCAGTTCCGACAGGATGATATCGCCTTCGTCTGACATGGTAGATCCTTTATGACAGTGCGCGAAAACCGCGTTTCCCTGTCTTTTGACAGAAAGTCGCAGGGCGACTGTCAAAATTACGACATGCGCAGCGCGAAGTGCGACTTTGGGTGCGCGAAAACGACTTGGAGATCAGGGGCGTGGGCGCGCGGAGGCTTTTGCGCTGGCAGAATGTTCGCCTTATGTTCTATAGTCTTGCCATGTCACGTCAAACCTATGCCATGCGCGCCCTCGGGCGTGGATCGTCCAGCAATCAGGTCAGCCGGTTCGAACGGTTGGACCGGACCGAGGAAGACGACGGTTGGGATGCAGGTGAGCCGCTGCCCCCGCTGCGCACCGAGGTCAGTATCGAAGTGCCGCGCAGCATCATCACCTACAACAAATCGCCCGATCTGCCGTTCGATCGGTCGATCAACGTCTATCGCGGCTGCGAACACGGCTGCGTCTATTGTTTCGCGCGGCCCAGCCACGCTTATCTGGGGATGTCACCAGGGCTGGATTTCGAGACACGGCTGATCGCACGCCCCGATGCGCCGCAGGTGTTGCAGCGCGAGTTGGTAGCGCGGCGGTACAAGGTGGCGCCGATTGCGATGGGGACCAACACCGATCCCTATCAACCGATCGAGCGGGAACACGGCATCACGCGGGCCTGTCTGCAGGTGCTGTCGGATGCGGATCACCCTGTCGCCATCGTCACAAAGGGCACGCTGATCGAGCGTGATATCGACATCCTGTCAGATATGGCACGGCGCGGGTTGGTGCGGGTCGGTATTTCGGTGACCACGCTGGACGCGCGTCTGTCACGTCTGATGGAGCCGCGGGTGCCAGCGCCCAAGCGACGGATTGCGATGATCCGGCGTCTGGCGCAGGCGGGCATTCCGGTGCGGGTGATGGCGTCGCCGATGATCCCGGCGCTGACCGATCCCGAGCTTGAGGCCATATTGGCGGCAGGCAAGGATGCGGGCGCGCGCAGTGCCAGCTGGATCATGCTGCGCCTGCCGCGTGAGGTCTCGCCGCTGGTGCAGGAGTGGCTGGCGCAAAATTACCCGGACCGGGCAGCGCGGATCATGGCGCGGTTGCGCGAAATGCATGGCGGCGCGGAATATGACGCGGCCTGGGGGCGGCGGATGCGGGGCACCGGGCCTTATGCAGAGATGGTCGCGCAGCGGTTCAATGTGGCGGTGAAACGGCTGGGCTTGCAGACTGCCGGAACACCGATGCGCTGCGATCTGTTCCGGCCCCCGGTGTTGCCGGGCGCGCAGATGTCGTTGTTCTAGAGCGCCCCACCTTAAACTTGAATCGCTTGTTTGCTGCCTGTCGGCGGCACCTCCAACGCGAAAAGCGATCATCGTGTTTCAGGGTAAAGGCGGGACGCTATAATTACGTTCGGTTGCGGCGGTTCCGGCTGCGCCGTTGCGGCGCGTCGGACTGGTCGCCGGTGCCGTCGTTCTCGGACGAGAACGCGCCCAGTTTGGCGACGATCTCTTCCAGCAGGGGCGCGTCGCCCTTGGGGCGCGTGTCCAGTGCCTCGCGCATGGCGGTCAGGTGCTCGGGCATGGTGCCGCAACAACCGCCGATGATACGCGCGCCGCAGTTGCGCGCCATCACGGCATAATCGGCCATGAGTTCCGGCGTGCCGTCATAGTGGATGTGGCCGTCGTGGTATTTCGGGATGCCCGCATTGCCCTTGGCGATGATCGGACGGTTCGGCCCTGCAGCGACAAAGCCCAGGATCGTGCGCAACAGGTCGGACGATCCGGTGCCGCAGTTGGCACCGAATGCCATCGGTGCGTTTTCCAGCTCCTGCACCAGTTCGACCATGCCTTCGCTGGTCAGGCCCATCATGGTGCGCCCGGCGGTGTCAAAGCTCATGGTGCCGCACCAGTCGAGCCCCGCCAGCGCGAACCCTTCTGCGGCGGCGCGGTATTCCTCGGGGGCCGAGATGGTTTCCAGCCAACCGACATCGGCACCACCTGCCTTCAGCCCGTCGGCGGTTTCGTGAAACATCTCGACGGCGGCGGCGTGGCTCAGCGTGCCCACGGGCTGCATGATCTCGCCCGTGGGGCCGACCGAGCCTGCGACCACGACGGGGCGGCCTGCGGTGTCAGCCACTTCGCGGGCAATCTCGGCCGAGATGCGCGACAGCGCGTGCGCGCGTTTGGCGGCCCCGTGCAATTTCAGGCGCGAGGCATTTGCTCCGAAGGAGTTGGTCAGGAAAATATCCGAGCCTGCATCGACCGCGCCGCGATAGAGCTTGGTGATGCGGTCGGGGTGCTCCTCGTTCCACATCTCGGGTGCGTCACCGGACATCAGCCCCATGTTGAACAGGTTGGTGCCCGTGGCCCCATCGGCCAGAAGGGTGTCGTGTGTTTCCAGCAGTTTGCTGAGCATATTGGTCATGTCGCAGGGCCTTCCTCGCGCGGGCGTGATCGTTGTATCTCTCACGAAGCACGGCGCGAGGCTAGCTCATAATTTTCATCTTGCTCATGAAGCGGACGCGCAGATGGGTACGAAGTCAGAGGCGCGGGATGGTGCACGGCGCGGGCGATGTCGGCCAGCGCCAGCGTCAGCGCAGTCCAGTTCGGAGCGGCGGCATAGCGCGGCTGCCACTGCGGGGCGAAACCCGATTTGAACTGTCTCAACCCCGCGCCGCCGCCAAAGGTGACCATTTGCGCGCCCAACCAGCGCCAGAACCTGTTGCCGGGATCGGCGCAGGCGGGGATCGCGGCCAGGTTGACCCTGCCCACGCCCTCGGCTCTGGCGGTACTGATCGCCGCATCGACCAGCGCGAACATCGAGCCATCCGGCAGATCATCGCCGTGGCGCACCAGATCCAGACACCATTCATGTGCGCCTGCATGAAAGGTGGCGAAGGCCACAAGCCGACCGTTCAGGTGCGCAAGCATGCAACGCTGGTCGGTGACATAGCGCACTTCGAACTGCCCCATGGTGCCGCCGCGGGCGCGCCCGTGGCTGCTTTGCCATTCAGCGTCGATACGGGTCATTTCCGCAATCGGCAGGAGCGAGGTCTGGGTAACCACAACACCCGCCTTTTGTGCTGTGCGCAGCTTGCGGCGCAACCGGCGATAGAGCGGGCGGTCGGTGTCGAAGTCTGCCGTGGATATGACGGCATCATCGGCGATGTGCATCACAGCCCAACCCGCCTTGCGTGCCTGTGCCGCCGTGCGCGCGCTGCATTTGTACCACAGCGGAATGCGGCTTTGGCTTCGGGCGAGGTGTTGCAACGCGCTCAGTGTGTGCGGTGTGCAGCCTGCCTGAGGATCGCAAAGGCCCGTCAGGGTCTGTCCGGTCTTCCATGCGACAAGTGTCGATGCCCCGCAGACGAATGCCTGCGCCCCGTTCTGACGCATCACGCCCACTTCGGCGCGATAGGCGGTGCGCGGATCGAAGGCGGCGGGCGCGGGCAAATTCGCTTGCGTGTTCCGCAAGGGGCGCATCATCGCGGCTGCGGCCAGCAGCGCGGGTAGGGCGTAGTAGACGATGCGAAAGGCCACGATACTTCCCAGCACGTCGGATGCAGGCAGATGCGGCAACAGCCCCAGCATCATAAGCTCGAAAGGGCCAACACCGCCCGGCGTGTTCGAGATCAGCGCAGAGCCGAGCGCCAGCAGGAACAGCGGCAGGAATTGCGCGACGGTAACGCCGGCATCGGCGGGCAGCACCACGTAAAGCGCGCCCGCAGCACAAAGCGTGTCGATCAGCGTCCAGAGCATGATCGCGGCAGAGGCGGGCAGGGTGGGCAGATGCACGGTTTTGCCCCAAAGCCGCAGAACCGGAAACAGGAATTGCAGCACCGACGCAACCGCAGCCAATGTCAGAACCGCGATTGCAGGCCACAGGGTCCAGCCCGGAGACGGCAGCAGAAGGCAGGCCATCGCCGTCACCACCGCCCAACCACCCAGAAACGAGACCGAAACGAAGGCACTGAGCCGAAACGCCTGGGCAAGTGTCAAATCCGGCAGAAGGCGCCAGCGGGCCAATGCACCGGTCAACACGCCCATGCCAAGGGTCTGCGCAAGCGCAATTGACACGGTGCCCGCGAGGCGCGCGGGCCGGTCACGCACGCCGGTTTGCAGATGGCGGTGCCCCACGCCGTCATAACGCCCGACAGCCCAGAGGCTGGCAATGCTCAGACCCAGCGCCTGCAGCCAGACCAGCGGCGTCACCTGCACCACATAGGCCCAGACCGCACTGCTTGTTCCAGGTTCAAGCCGCGCTGCCAGCGCCCAAAGGCAGATGACCAGCACAAGCGTCGGCACCGGTGCCCGCAGCGCGCACCGCAAAAGCGCGTTCGTATTCAATAATTGCGCCATGACGCCTGCTCCCCCGACTACACCCGACCGAAGGCCTAAAGTGCAGGGACTGAGAAGCGCGTTAACAGCAGACAAGAAAACGGCGCGCAAAGCGGGATGCGCGCCGGATTAATCCAACAGGTTTGAAACAAACCGGATTTGCGGATCAGCTGTCTTTCTTGACCTCGACCAGAAGCTGCGCCTTGGCCTCGGCCATCAGCTGGATCATCTTGGTGCGGATCGTGACCTCGTCTGCCTTGTCGCCAAGATCGCCCGAAACCTTGCGATAGACGTCCTCGTCGCCTGCTTCTTCAAAGTCGGATTTAACCACTTCAACGGCGTAGGCCTTGGCGTCGTCGCCGGTCTTGCCCATCAGGTCCGCCGCCCAGAGGCCCAGAAGTTTGTTCCGGCGAGCTTCGGCCTTGAACTGCATTTCCGCGTCATGCGCGTATCTGGATTCAAAGGCGTTTTCGCGGTCGTCGAATGAGCTCATGGTGTTTCCTTTGGAATTTAGCGCCAGGTTGATCGTCTTGATAGGGAATATGCGGTGTGTCGGATGGGCATACAAGTCCCCTGATGCGCCCCGGATTGCCTCTGTTCCTTGCGGCACTGCGCCCCTTGCACTAAGAGAACGCTAACCTGACAGGGACTCGGCCCCGTCAGCACCAAGGGGAACGTGAATGGCGCGGCGCAAAAAGATTTACGAAGGCAAAGCCAAGATCCTGTATGAAGGCCCCGAGCCGGGCACGATCGTGCAGTATTTCAAGGACGACGCCACCGCGTTCAACGCGCAGAAAAAGGACGTGATCGAAGGCAAGGGCGTGTTGAACAACCGTCTGAGCGAATATTTCATGACCGGCCTCGCGCAGATCGGCGTGCCGACGCATTTCATCAAGCGGATCAACATGCGCGAACAGCTGTGCCGCTCCTGCGAGATCATTCCGCTGGAAATCATCGTGCGCAACTATGCGGCGGGCTCGATGAGCACCCGTCTGGGCATCGAAGAGGGCACGCAGCTGCCGCGTCCCATCGTCGAATATTGCTACAAGGACGACGCCCTGGGTGATCCGCTTGTCACCGAGGAATATATCGCGGCCTTCGGCTGGGCCAGCCAGCAGGACATGGACGATATCCTCAGCCTCGCGCTGCGGGTCAATGATTACCTGTCCGGCGTGATGTTTGCCGTCGGCATCAAGCTGGTCGACTTCAAGATCGAGGTCGGGCGCGTCTACGACGGCGATTTCCAGCGTCTGATTGTCGCCGATGAGATCAGCCCGGACTCGTGCCGTCTGTGGGACATGGAAACCGGTCAGAAGCTGGACAAGGACGTGTTCCGCCGCGATCTGGGCAACCTGGCCGATGCATATACAGAAGTGGCGCGGCGTCTGGGCGTTCTGCCCAAGAACGCATCGCCCATCACCAAGCCGACGCTGATCAACTGAGATCGGCGGCGGTGACCGACCACGAAGACAGCGAACGACACGATAGCGAAAAGGACCACGGCGCGATGAAAGCTCGGGTACATGTGATGTTGAAAAACGGGGTTCTGGACCCGCAGGGCGAGGCCGTGCGCCACGCATTGGGCGCGCTTGGCTTTGCGGGCGTGAACGGCGTGCGTCAGGGCAAGGTAATCGAGCTGGACCTGGCCGAGGGTGCCACCGAGGCAGACGTGACGGCCATGTGCGAAAAGCTGCTGGCGAACACGGTGATCGAATCCTATTCGGTCGAAATCGGCTAAGGCGCTTCTGCGCCCGCGACAAGGAATACCTCCATGAAAGCTGCTGTCATCGTTTTCCCCGGATCGAACTGCGACCGCGATCTGGCTGTCGCCTTCGAGGCGGCGGGCGCGGATGTGCAAATGGTCTGGCACAAGGACACCGAATTGCCCCGCGACATCGACATCGTCGGTGTGCCGGGCGGGTTTTCGTTCGGCGACTACCTGCGCTGCGGCGCTATCGCTGCCAACTCGCCGATCTGCAATTCGCTCAAGGCACATACGGATCGCGGCGGCTATGCCATCGGGATCTGCAACGGCTTTCAGGTGCTGGCCGAGACCGGCATCCTGCCCGGCGCGCTGCTGCGCAATGCGGGGCTGAAATACATCTGCAAGACTATCGGCCTGAAGGTCGTGACCTCCGACAGCGCGTTTACACAAGGGTATAACGCGGGCGACGAGATCAGAATTCCGATTGCCCACCATGATGGCAATTACTACGCCGATGACGCCACCATCGCAGCCCTGCACGATCAGGACCGGATTGCCTTTACCTATACCGAGAACCCCAACGGGGCGGCCAAGGACATCGCGGGCATCCTGTCGGAAAACCGGCGTGTGCTGGGCATGATGCCCCACCCCGAACGGGCGGCAGATGCGGGGCATGGCGGCACCGACGGGGCGGCGCTTTTCCGCGCGTTGATGGGCGCGCTGACACCGGCGTGACTTGAGCGCGGGGCGCCGATGCGCTTAAGGTGCGCGCTATGCAGGGTCAGGGCGTTTTCAGCAACAACAAGGCGATCAGCTGGCGCGTCCGCGTTGCCTTGGGGCTGTTGTTCGTGCTGGCGCTGTGCACCGTATGGTTCACCAACAACCTGCTGACCGACCGGTTTACCCAGACCACGCGCAACCGGGCCGAGCTGCGGCTGGCGCTCTATTCCGGCAACCTTCTGTCGGAACTGCGCCAGAACGCCATCGTGCCGCAACTGCTGGCGCGCGACCCGTCGCTGATCGGCGCGTTGAATTCACAGGATTATTCGCAGTCGACGCAACGGTTGATTTCCTTTGTCGAGGAAATTGGGGCTGCCTCCCTGATGCTGCTGGACAGCGACGGGCGCACCGTGGCCGCGACTGACCGTAACCGGTTGGGATCGTCGCACCGCAACGCGCAGTATTTCGTTGATGCAATGCGCGCGGCGGGCACGATCTTTGCGGTGATTCCGCGCGAAAGCGGCGGGTATTCCTTTACCTATTCGCGGCGCGTCCAATCGGGCGGTGACGTGCTGGGCGTGATCGCGGTCGAGGTTGATCTGCAAAAGTTTGAACGGGCCTGGGCCGGGATTTCCGACGCGGTTCTGGTCACCGACAGCACCGGCGCGATCATCCTTGCGACCGAACCGCGCTGGCGGGGCCGGACCGAGGCAGAAGCCCTGGCCCGCCAGACCCCGCAAAGCGCCATCGAGCGCGCCATTCAGGCCACCGCCGACTGGACCGCGCTGCCGCCGGATGCCTACATCCAGGGCGAGGGCGTAATGCGTCTGGAAACCCGTATTCCGTTCCGCGGCTGGCGCATGGCGTCGTTCACCACCTATGCCTCGGTGCGCGAGCGCGTGAATGGTGTTCTGGCGCTGGAGATCATGGGATTTGCGATTCTGCTGGCCGTGGCGTTCTATTTCCTGTCGCGGCGCACGGCGTTTCGCATGGCCTTGTTCCAACGCGAGTCGGCAGAGCTTCGCGCATTGAACGCACGCTTGCAGCGGGAAATCGCCGAACGCGAGCGTGTTCAGGAAACCCTTGCAGTGGCCGAACAGACGCTGGAACAATCCAGCAAGCTGGCCGCCTTGGGCGAAATGTCGGCTGCCGTCAGCCACGAGCTGAACCAGCCGCTAGCCGCGATGAAGACCTATCTGGCCGGCGCGCGTCTGCTGCTGACCCGCAACCGCAAGGACGAAGCGCTGTCGTCCTTTGGCCGCATTGACGATCTGATCGAACGAATGGGCGCGATCACCCGGCAGTTGAAATCCTATGCGCGCAAGGGCGCCGACGCGCTTTCGCCTGTGGATATGGGCGCAGCACTGGCATCAAGCCTCTCGATGATGGAGCCGCAGCTGCGCCAGCGGCAAGTTCAGATCACCCGCATCCTGCCTGATGAGCCGGTTTTCGTGATGGGCGACCGGATGCGGATCGAACAAGTTATGGTCAACCTCTTGCGCAATGCCATCGACGCCACCAGATCGGAACGGAACCCGCAGGTGGATATTATCCTGTCCGCGGGTCAGACTGCGACATTGACGGTACGCGACAACGGCCCCGGCATCGAGGATCTGGACGCCTTGTTCGAACCTTTCTACACGACCAAACAGCCCGGAGACGGGGTAGGGCTCGGCCTTGCCATTTCCTCGGGGATCGTCAACGACCTGGGCGGAAGACTGACGGCACGCAACGGCCAGGGGGGCGGTGCCGTGTTCGAAATGCAACTTCCTGTCCTTTCGCGCGTTGATGACGAAAGCAATAACAGCCAAGCGGCGGAGTAAAGAATGACCCAAGCCATGAAGATAGCGATTGTCGACGACGAACAAGATATGCGGCAGTCCATCAGCCAGTGGCTGGCGCTGTCGGGTTATGACACCGAAACCTTTGCCTGCGCCGAGGATGCGCTGAAGGTTCTGGGGCCGGATTATCCCGGTATCGTCATCTCGGACATCAAGATGCCGGGCATGGACGGGATGCAGTTTCTCAAGAAGCTGATGGGCAACGACAGCGCGCTTCCCGTCATCATGATCACCGGCCACGGCGATGTGCCGATGGCGGTCGAGGCGATGCGCGTGGGCGCGTTCGATTTCCTTGAGAAGCCGTTCAACCCAGACCGGATGAGCGAGCTTGCCAAGAAAGCCACCGGCGCGCGCCGTCTGGTGATGGACAACCGCGCCTTGCGCCGCGAGCTGTCGGACGGCAGCCAGCTGATGAAAAAGCTGATCGGGCAGAGCCCGGTGATGGATCGTCTGCGCGAGGACATCCTCGATCTGGGGCAGGCCGATGGCCACGTGCTGATCGACGGCGAGACCGGCACCGGCAAGACGCTGGTGGCCCACGCATTGCACGCGGTCGGCAGCCGCGCTGGCAAGAAGTTTGTGTTGGTCAGCTGCTCCGCGTTGGAAGAGGAAGCGCTGGCCAAACGCCTGTTCGGCCCGATGCAGCCCGAGGACGCGCAACTGCCCGCCATCGAAGAGGCGCGCGGCGGCACGCTGGTTCTGGAAGACATCGAAGCGCTGAGCGAGCCGCAGCAGGCACGTCTGCTAAGCGCCATCAACGATCAGGGCACCCCGGCCGAGACCCGCATCGTGGGCATCTGCAACATGCAAGAGGCCGGTCGCACCTGCGAGGACGCGCTGCGCCCCGATCTGTTCTATCGCTTAGCGGCGTTGCGCATCACCGTGCCACCGTTGCGCCAGCGCGGCGAGGATATCCTGACGCTGTTCACCCGGCTGAGCGAACAGTTCGCAGATGAATACGGCTGCGAAGCGCCGAACGTCAGCGCGCAGGAGGCGGCACAGCTGCTGCAAGCGCCCTGGCCGGGAAACGTGCGCCAGCTGATCAACATCGCGGAACGCGCGGTGCTGCAGTCGCGTCGCGGCACGGGCACCATCGCGTCGCTGCTGATGTCCGATCACGAGGAAATGCAGCCAGTGATGACCACCGAAGGCAAGCCGCTGAAAGAATACGTCGAGGCGTTCGAGCGGATGCTGATCGACAACACCATGCGCCGCCACAAGGGGTCGATCGCGTCGGTGATGGACGAATTGTGCCTGCCGCGCCGGACCCTGAACGAGAAGATGGCCAAATACGCACTGCAGCGGTCAGACTACCTGCAGAACTAAGCTTTGTGCGGGCGTGCTGTGCCGCAATTTCGGGCATGACCCCGTTTCAACCATATGGTGCAGTGGCCCCGCAGGCCGCTGCACCTTTGCATTCCGCCCCTGAAACCGCGATTGCAGTGCACCTGCGGCAGTTAGCGATTGTAATAGCCCAGTGAAAAGCATTAACTAAGGGGCAGGCTTTTGACGTTATCCACACGTCGAGCCTGATGAGAGTTTCGCTGTAACGGCGTTTGGCGGAGAGACCTCCCCGACCCGGAACAGACCGATTGGGCCGGAAACGGCTGTGAGATGCCGGCGGTATGAGTGTTCATATGCGCAGCTTTTGAATGGATGCGCAGGGCGAAACGCTTTTGCGTGTCGGAGAAGAACCGCGATGACGCGCGCACTTGCCAAGAGCAGTATTGCAGCAGGCCCCAGGGGCCGGTGCTGCCGCGCGTCGCTATTCGCCTTAAATAGACACGTCTCCAGAGCCGCCGCACCCCCGGGTGATGTGGCGCTGCGCACGTGCAAACGGACAATATGCCTAAGAAAATGCTTATCGATGCCACCCACGCCGAGGAAACGCGCGTTGTGGTGGTCGACGGAAACAAGGTTGAGGAATTCGATTTTGAATCTGAAAACAAACGCCAGCTTGCCGGTAACATCTATCTCGCCAAGGTAACGCGGGTCGAACCGTCGCTTCAGGCGGCGTTCGTGGATTACGGCGGCAATCGCCACGGCTTTCTGGCGTTCTCGGAAATTCACCCCGATTACTACCAGATCCCCGTCGCCGACCGAGAGGCGCTGATGGAGGAAGAGCGCGCGTTCGCAGAGGCGCAGCGCGCCAAGGACGACGAGGACGAGAAGCCCAAGCGGGTTTCGCGGTCGCGTTCGCGCAGCCGGTCCAGATCGCAAGCCGAAGACACCAACAGTGACGATGCCGTGACATCCTCGGACGAGGTGGGCGGCATGGAAACCATCGATCTGTCGGACGAAGACGACATTGTCGACGAAGGCTCTTCGCCGATGGAAACCGTGCGCGATACGCCGGTGGAAACCCCTGCGTCGGACGACGATCACGACCACGATCACAATGACGATGCGGATGAAGACACCGCAGCCGATGCCGCCGACAAGGATGACAGCATCGAATCCGTCGCGGACGAAGACGACAGCGATGATATCCGCCCGGCGCGCAAACCGCGCCCGAAACGCTACAAGATCCAGGAAGTCATCAAGGTGCGCCAGATCCTTCTGGTGCAGGTTGTAAAGGAAGAGCGCGGCAACAAGGGTGCTGCGCTGACCACATACCTTTCGCTGGCCGGCCGCTATTGCGTTTTGATGCCCAACACGGCCCGTGGCGGTGGCATCAGCCGCAAGATCACCAATGCCATAGACCGCAAGAAGCTGAAAGAAATCGCCAACGAGATCGAAGTGCCCCGTGGTGCCGGCCTGATCGTGCGCACCGCCGGTGCCAAACGCACGAAGGCCGAGATCAAGCGCGACTACGAGTATCTGCAACGGATGTGGGAACAGATCCGCGAGCTGACGCTGAAATCCATCGCGCCAGCAAAGATCTATGAAGAGGGCGACCTGATCAAACGGTCGATCCGCGATCTTTACAACCGCGATATCGACGAGGTTTTCGTCGAGGGCGAGCGCGGCTACCGCATCGCCAAGGACTTCATGAAGATGATCATGCCGTCCCACGCCAAGAACGTGAAGCGCTACGAAGACAGCCTGCCGCTGTTCGCCCGCTATCAGGTCGAAAGCTATCTCGCGGGCATGTTCAACCCCACTGTTCAACTGCCCTCGGGCGGCTACATCGTGATCGGCGTGACCGAAGCGCTGGTGGCCATCGACGTGAACTCTGGCCGTGCCACCAAGGAAGGCTCGATCGAGCAGACCGCGACCAAGACCAACCTTGAGGCTGCCGCCGAAGTGGCACGCCAGTTGCGTCTGCGTGACCTTGCGGGCCTGATAGTCATCGACTTTATCGACATGGACGAGCGCAAGAACAACGCGGCCGTCGAAAAGATGATGAAGGACAAGCTGAAGACCGACCGCGCACGCATTCAGGTGGGCCGCATTTCAGGCTTTGGCCTGATGGAAATGTCGCGTCAGCGTCTGCGCCCCGGTATGATCGAGGCGACGACACAGCCCTGTCAGGCGTGCCACGGCACCGGTCTGATCCGGTCGGACGACAACCTTGCGCTGTCGATCCTGCGCCAGATCGAGGAAGAGGGCACCCGCGGACGGTCGCGCGAAGTGCTGGTGAAATGCCCGGTCGGCATCTCGAACTTCCTGATGAACCAGAAACGCGAGCACATCGCACAGATCGAAGTGCGCTATGGCCTGTCGGTGCGGATCGAAGGGGACCCTTCGCTCGTCAGCCCCGATTTCAACATCGAAAAGTTCAAGACCGCCACGCGCGCGATCACTGCTGCGACACAGGTGGTTTCGGTTGACACTTCGATCATGGACCAGATCGACGAGGCCGATGCGCGCGCCGCTGATGCCGCCGAAGCCGCTGATATCGCAGCCGAAGCCGCGCAAGAGGCCAAAGCCTCGCAGCATCAGCAACCGGAACAGTCCGCACCCGCGCATCCCGCTGCGGAAGAGGGCGATGACGGAGAGGCCAAACCGAAACGGCGCCGTCGGCGTCGGCGTCGGCGGAGCAAATCCTCGACGGGCGAGGATCAGAACGGCGAGAACGGCGAGAACAACAGCGACGCCAACGCCAATGCGGCTGACCCTGCCGATCAGGACCTGTCCGGTGACGCATCCAAGGCCGAAAGCGGTTCAGACGCCGCTGAAGCCAAGCCCGAGGGCGCAGCCGCACCCAAGAAGGCTCCGGCCAAGCGCCGGTCGCGCAGCCCTGCCAAGAAAGCGGAACCTGCCGCCGAGGACGCGGATACACCGGCTGCCGAGGATGGCGATGCCGATGCACCCGCCAAGCCCAAGGTGACGCGCACCCGTTCGACACGTGCCAAACCGGCCAAGGCGGCACCCGCCGCTGTAGCTGAAGGTGCGACAGAGGCGGATGCGACCACCCAGGCCGAAGCGCCCGCGCCAAAGCCCAAGCCCAAGCGCACGCGGACCTCTGCCAAAGCCAAGGCCGAGGCGAAAGCCGCCGCCGAAGCGGAAGCAGCAGCAGCGGAAGCGCCCGAGGTTGCTACGCCAACGGACGCCCCGGCAGAAACCTCTGCCGCCGAAGCGCCTGTCTCTGAAGCACCCGTGTCGGATGCGCCCGTGTCCGATACGCCGTCTGAACAGCCTGCCGAAGCGCCGGAGGCACCCGCAGAAGTGGCAGAGGTCAAGACCGAAGCGCCGGCCCCTGCACCGGTTGAGGAAAAGGCCGCGAACGAGGACAAACCCGCCAAACCCAAGCGCAAGGGTTGGTGGTCTCTGGGCTAAGCCTACGAACACCTGACAGAAAAGGGCGTGGCCATCCGGCTGCGCCCTTTTTGCGTCTGGGCAGGGGAACAACAGATCTTTGGCCCGCGACCCAGCACCGCTGACCGCGTGCCGTCTGGCCACAGTCATGCAAATCCTGCGCGGTTTCTGGGTTTAGCGGTTGCCGACAAAAGCAATCCTGAGTAGCTTAACCTTGAGAGCAGCACGCCGCGTTTCACACACAAAAAACAAGGGCATCCAGACCCTTCGTGACCTGCGGCAAGGTTAAAAACGTCAGAGAATTGCAGGTCGCCCGAGATGGCTGAGCGCACAATTTATATTGTCTCGAAAAACGACGTCACGGTCATGCGTGATTACGTCAACCAACGCGTGAACAGCAAGATCATCGACGACGCCAAGAACGGCGATGCGTTTTCGTGGGAAAACCCGCACGACCTGACGCTGACCTTTTCGGGCGACCGCACGGCCTTGACCTTCGAGGATGCGGATGGCGTGCTGAGCGACGATCCGTTTGCGAATGAACGTTTGCAAGATCAGCGACTGACCGAACAGGTCAAGATCGACGGCAAGACCTACAAGCCAACCGACGAGACCGTGCGCTGGAGTGGCAAGGGGCAGGTCAACGTCGAGAATGAATACGAAGTCACGCTTTTTGACGATGCCGGCAACGAATACCGCATGGTCGGCGTGTCGATCACCGAGGGGTACAGCACTTCGGTCGTGGGCGTCACCTTTGACGGGCCGTTTCCACCGCCCGGCACCAGCTTGCATTACATCCAGGGCGTCTCGACCTATAACGGCACCGGGCAGACGCTGGCAATTCCATCCGATCCGGTCTGCTTTTTGGCGGGCACGTTGATCGAAACCCCCGATGGCGCGCGCGCGATCGAGACGTTGAAGGCGGGCATGCGGGTTCTGACGCTGGAAAACGGCACGCAGACGATCCGCTGGACCGGCAGGAACGTGGTTTGTGGGCTAGGCCGGCTGGCTCCGATCTGCATCAGGGCGGGCGCGCTCGACAATGCGCGCGATCTTTACGTCTCGCCCAACCACCGCATCCTGCTGCGCTCAAGCTTTGCCGAGTTGAACTTTGGCCAGGGCGAGGTTCTGGTGCCTGCCAAGGCGCTGGTGAACGGCGTTTCGGTTCTGCGCGTGCCGATGCGGCGCGCCGATTATCTGCACCTGATGCTGGACACGCATGATCTGGTGTTCTCGGAAGGGATCGCCAGCGAAAGCCTGTTTGCAGGGCACGTCGCCGCACACGCGCTGGGACACGACGCGATGGCGGAGCTGGACGAGATTTTTCCCGATCTGCGGCACCTGTCGCAGGTCACCAGCCACATGGGGCTGACCGCGCGCGAAACCCAGTACCTGATGCACCAGGCCTGTCCCGACGCCGTTCAGGCGGTGCGGCTGGGCGCCGGGGTTACGCCACGGTAAGGCCGGATTTCGAAACGGTTTCTCACAATATTGTGGAACAGTTTGGGGCGTCTCTCCGTTTCTTTATCAGCAACGAAGAGAAAGGAAACTCTATGACACGTTTTGGTTCAATCGCACTTGCAGTGACAATGGCAGCCGGTCCCGCACTGGCAGAAACCCACATGGACACAGCCGATCTGATCCGGTCGCGCGACATCACCGGCGGTGACATCTACACGATGAGCACGCCCATGGATGACGCAAGCTGGGACAGCTGGAGCATGAACGAAGTCGGCTCCGACTGGAACGATATCGGTGAGATTGAAGACATCATTCTCAACCGGTCCGGCCAACTGGTCGGCGTGGTCGCGGAAGTCGGCGGTTTTCTCGACATCGGTGACAAGCACGTGATGATCCCCATGGAAGACGTGCGCCTCAGCGCCGTGGATGACCAGAGCTATGTTCTGGTGACACGCAAGACCGAGGAAGAGCTGGAAGCCATGGAAGGCGTCGATGAAGGCTGGTGGGACTAAGTCCTCACATTTCGGACTGACGTCTGAAAGACTAACGGGAAAGGGGGCTCTTACGGGGCCCCTTTTTTCATGTCCTGTGCCATCACTGACGGGCTCAGCGCCCCTTGCGGATGACATAGACCTGCACCGCGCCCTCTACGTCCGCGGACACCAGATCGTGTCCCGCCTCGGCGCAGAAATGCGGCATGTCGATCACGGCGGCGGGGTCGTCTGCCTGCACCGTCAGCGTGTCGCCCACGGCCAGAGGCTGCAATCGCTTGCGCGCCTTGAGAACGGGCAGGGGGCACAAAAGCCCGGTGGCGTCCAGCTTATGAGGATCATCGGTCATGCCGTTGATCTAAGCGGCTTGTTTCAACCTGTCCACAAGGATGTGACCAAAAGGCCCCGTGACGGCGCAGCAACGATGGCCTAAGACCAAGGTCATGTACGGAATGGAAATCATCGACGCCGCCCTGTTACCCGCCATGCTGATCGCGCTGGTGGCTGGCGTCTTCAGTTTCCTCAGCCCCTGCGTGCTGCCGATCGTGCCGCCGTACCTTGCGTATATGAGCGGCGTGACGCTGAACGACATGGACAGCGTGGCGTCCGGGCGCAGACGCGCGGTGGTGGCCGCACTCTTCTTCGTGATGGGGCTAAGCACGGTGTTCCTGCTGCTGGGCTTTACCGCGTCAGCCTTCGGCGCGTTCTTCCTGCAAAATCAGGCCGTGTTTTCCAAGATTTCGGGCGTTGTGGTGATCGTGTTCGGTCTGCATTTCCTGGGGCTGTTCCGCATCCCGTTCCTGGATCAGGAGGCGCGGCTGGATGTCGGCGACCGGGGCGGCTCGTCCTTCGGGGCCTACGTTCTGGGGCTGGCCTTCGCCTTCGGCTGGACGCCCTGCATTGGCCCGCAACTGGGCGCGATCCTGTCGCTGGCCGCGTCCGAGGCATCGGTGACGCGCGGCACGGTCCTGCTGGGCGTCTATGCGGCGGGTCTGGGCATTCCGTTCCTGCTGGCGGCGATGTTCATCACCCGCGCGATGGGCCTGATGAACCGGATCAAACGCCACATGAAGCTGATCGAGCGTGTCATGGGTGCATTGCTGGTCATCGTCGGACTGGCGCTCGTCACCGGAGCGTTCACCTGGTTCAGCTTCTGGCTGTTGGAAACCTTTCCTGTTCTCAGCACTTTAGGCTGATCTGACGGCTTACTTTGCACCGAAAACCTGTCTAGACTGCTGCGCAAAGCAGGACGCAGGCCGATGCAGGACCCACAACAGACAGTGCGCAGACGCCGGGTGTTCTATATTCCCGGCTATGACCCGATCCATCCGCGCCGCTACCGCGAGCTGTACCGCAAGGAAGGTGGCGCGCAGGCGGTGATCAGCGGCTATGAGATTGGCCTGAAACCGCGCAAGTTCAACGGCAACTACGGCTGGCATGTGGATGCGGTCATTGACGGCGTCGATGTCGATGCGGATGTCGAGGTTCTGGTCTGGTCCGACATCGTGCGCGACAGCATGGCGACCTCGATCCCCGCGACTTACCTGCAGCTGATCCGCACCGCCTGGGTCTATATCTCGACCGGCGCATTGTGGCGGCTGATGAAGCTGCGCAAGGGGCCGATCATTGCGGCACTTTATCCGGTCGGCATGTTGCTGGTGCAACTGCTGCTGGCTGTGCTGGTGGCTTGGGGCGTGTTTCGCACGGGTGTTGCAGCAACGGAATGGGTGGTTGGAACGGATGTTCGGGGGCCGCTTTTTGCGGCGACTCTGGTCCTCTGGAGTGCTTTGGCACTGGTCGCTGCGGTCTGGCTGTTGCGCTGGTTCAAAATGCAGGATGGCAAGTTTTTCGCCTATTACCTGATGCACGACTACGCGTTTTCCGCAGCCTCGCGCGGGGCCAACCCGCCCGCGCTCGAGGCGCGGATGGCGGTCTTTGCTGACAGTATCGCAATCGCGCTTGGCTCGGACGTGGACGAGGTGCTGGTCGTCGGCCATTCGTCAGGCGCACACTTGGCGGTGTCGATCCTGTCGGATCTGATCCGCGCGGGCAGGGTGCCTGCGCATGGTCCCAAGCTTGCGTTTCTGTCGCTGGGGCAAGTGGTGCCGATGGTGTCGTTCCTGCCCGACGCCCACCGTCTGCGCGCCGATCTGCGGTTTCTCAGCACCACGGATGCGCTGGCCTGGGTCGACGTGACGGCCCCCGGCGACGGCTGCGCCTTTGCACTCTGCGATCCGGTGGCGGTCTCTGGCGTGGCCCCCGAGGGGCAGCGCTGGCCGCTGGTGCTCTCGGCGGCCTTTACCCAGACCCTAAGCCCCGCGCGCTGGAAGGAACTGCGCTGGCGGTTTTTCCGGCTGCATTTTCAATACCTCTGTGCATTCGACCGCCCGGGCGACTATGACTATTTCCAGATCACCGCTGGCCCTCAGCTGCTGTCCGACCGCTACGCCACGCGCCAACCGTCGAAATCGCGCATCGTGGTGGCGGTGTCGAAATACACCTCCGTGGCCGCATGACGCTGCCACCCAAGCCCCCCAGCCGTCCCGACAAGGTGTCGCTCTGGCGCTATGTGCGGCTGTTCCGTCGTGATCTTCTGTCGGCACAGCCCGCGCGGCTTTACCGTGCGTGGATGGCCGAGTTCCGCACGCCGTTCTTTCGGTCTTACCTTCTGAACCAACCCGATCTGGTCGATCTGGTGCTGAAGGAGCGCCCTGACGATTTCCCCAAATCGGATCGCATCGGCGAAGGGTTGCGCCCGCTTTTGGGCAATTCGTTGTTTCTGACCAATGGCGAGACGTGGAAACGCCAGCGTCGCATCATCGACCCGGCGTTCGAGGGCGGACGGTTGCGCGACACCTTTACCGCGATGTGGCAGGCAGCGGATGCGGCGGCCAAGCGGCTGGACAAGCGCGCAGGCGAAGTCGTCGAGATCGAAGCCGAAACCAGCCATGCCGCCGCCGACGTGATCTTTCGCACGCTGTTTTCGATCCCCATCGAGCATGAGGTCGCGACCGAAGTCTTTGACGAATTCCGCCGCTATCAGCGCGGCCAGCCGATCCTGAACCTGGCCGCGTTCATTCCGCTGCCGCGTTGGATGCCGCGCCTGCACCGCAAATCCACCCGCGCCAGTGCCGCGCGCATCCGCGATCTGATCACCCGGCTGACCCGCGACCGTATGGCGGCGATTGACGCTGGCACGGCGCCCGACGACCTCGCAACCAAGATCATGACCACCGCCGACCCACAAACCGGCGAAACCTTCGACACCGAAGAGATGGTCGACCAGGTGGCGATCTTTTTCCTGGCAGGGCATGAGACCAGCGCGTCGGCACTGGCCTGGGCGCTTTATCTGATGGCGCTCTACCCTGACTGGCAGGACAGGCTGGCGGCAGAGGCGCAGGTTCTGGACGGCCCCGATTTTGCGGTCATGTCGAAACTGCGCCTGTCGCGCGATGTATTCCGCGAAACCTTGCGTCTCTATCCGCCCGTGCCGATGATGGTGCGCGAGGCCGCGTGCCCAGAGCATTTTCGCGACCGTGACATCAAGAAAGGCAGCCAACTGGTCCTGAGCCCCTGGCACCTGCACCGGCACGAACGGCTGTGGGACCGGCCCGATGATTTTGATCCAGACCGCTGGCACACAGAGAATGGCAAGGCCTGCGCGCGCAGCGCCTACATGCCCTTTTCCGCAGGCGCGCGTGTCTGTACGGGGGCCGGTTTCGCGATGGTCGAGGGGCCGCTGATCCTGTCGCGTATCCTGCGCGATTTTCGCGTCACCCTGACCGACGCGCCGCCGCCCGTACCCGTCGCACACCTGACCGTGCGCTCGGATCGGGGCATTCCGCTGATGGTGTCACGCCGCTGACACCTTGTTTGCGCTATCAATTTTTATGCCGCGCCAAGATGCGGTAACACCGTTCAAAGAATCAAATGAACCTCGGAGATTTCCATGTCCAAGACCTCAGACCAACACGCGCAGATGCACAGCGGCGCGGGATTTATCGCCGCATTGGACCAATCGGGCGGCTCGACGCCCAAGGCGCTGGGGCTCTATGGCGTGGACTCCAACGACTATGACACCGAAGATGAGATGTTCGGTGAAATCCAGAAGATGCGTGAGCGGATCATTCTGGCGGACGACTTCAGCGGCAAGAAGGTGATTGGCGCGATCCTGTTCGAGCGCACGATGCACGAGAGCATAGACGGCAAGAAAGTGCCCGATTATCTTTGGGAAAACTGCAATGTCGTGCCGTTCCTGAAGATCGACAAGGGTCTGGAGGACGAAGCACACGGCGTGCAGCTGATGAAGCCGATGCCCGATCTGGATGCCACATTGCAAACGGCAGCCAAGGCCGGGATCTATGGCACCAAGGAACGCTCGGTCATCAACACCGCCGATGCCGAAGGGATTGAAAAGGTCGTCGCCCAGCAGTTCGAGGTGGCGCGTCAGGTCATCGCCGCCGGTCTGGTGCCGATCATCGAGCCCGAGGTGAACATCCATTCGGACACCAAGGCAGAGGCCGAAGAGTTGCTGAAAGCGGCGATCCAGAAACATCTGGACACGCTGGCGGATGGCGACGATGTGATGCTGAAACTGACCATTCCGAACGTCGCAGGTCTCTATGACGATCTGGCGGATCATGCGCGCGTCGTTCGTGTCGTGGCGCTGTCGGGGGGCTACAGCACCGACGAGGCCTGCGAAAAGTTGGCCAAGAACAGCAAGATGATCGCAAGCTTCAGCCGTGCGCTGACAGAAGGGTTGCAGCGGGCGATGACCGACGCCGAATTCAACGCCGCACTGGGGGCGAACATCGACAAGATCTACCGCGCGTCGATCTGAGAAATGGGAAATGCCGCGGCATTTCCCGACAGGGTTTTTCAGAATGAAAAACAGTCACAGCAGAACGCGGATCGGTTCCTGATTGCAAAAGATAATGAACTGGCCCGCGTTTTCGATCACGCCATACCCGCGACGCTGCACTTCGCGCAAAAACGCATCGCGTCCCACATAGCGTTCGATGTCCCGAATTTTCCGACGCACGACCGCACCCTGACGGGCGGCCTTGGCGCTGAAAATCTCAAGCATATAGCGCTCGGGGCTGAACGGCCCGTGGGGTGAAAACTCTGACATTGCGCCAGATCATCAGATCACGGTTAACGGCCCGTTAATTCGCGAAACACAAACAACCGGATCGACGAGGCCAGCCCCACATCGGGGTCGCGCGCATCGTCGATCTCGGCTGCCAGCGCATTGATCGGCAGACCGCGCGCGGCGGCGATATCCCGAAACGCGCGCCAGAACGCATCCTCCAGCGAGACCGACGTGCGGTGCCCGTGCAGCGTCAGCGACCGTTTGACCGGCCTCCCGCTCATCTGTCGCGCTTGTGATTGTCGAGCGCGCGCATTGCCCTGTCGGCTTCTTTGCGCACGCTTTCTTTTTCAGCCTTGGTGCGCCCGAATTTCACCGCATTCGCGTCGGCCTGCGCCGATTTCTCGGCGCGGGCCTTGGCCTTGCGGGCCTTGTTCAGGTTCACCGGCGTGACCATGGGCTTACTTCGGCCCGATCATGTTTTCAGGGCGCACGACGCGGTCGAATTCCTCGGCGTCGACAAAGCCGAGCGCAATCGCCTCTTCCTTCAGGGTCGTGCCGTTCTTGTGCGCGGTCTTGGCGACCTTGGTGGCGTTGTCATAGCCGATGGTGGGGGCCAGTGCCGTGACCAGCATCAGCGATTCCTTCATCAGCTTGTCGATCCGCGCGATGTTCGCCTGCGTACCGACGACCATGTTGTCGGTAAAGCTGCCCGCCGCGTCGCCCAGCAGTTGCATTGATTGGATCACGTTGTAGCTCATCATCGGGTTGTAGACGTTCAGCTCGAAATGGCCCTGCGATCCGGCAAAGCCCACGGCGGCGTCGTTGCCCATCACGTGCGCGCAGACCATCGTCAGCGCCTCGGCCTGGGTGGGGTTCACCTTGCCCGGCATGATCGATGATCCCGGCTCGTTTTCGGGCAGGATCAACTCGCCCAGACCCGAGCGCGGACCAGAGCCCAAGAGGCGCATGTCGTTGGCGATCTTGAACAGCGACGCCGCCACGGTTTTCAGCGCGCCCGAGAACATGACCATCGCGTCATGGGCGGCCAGCGCCTCGAACTTGTTGGGCGCGGTCACGAAGGGCAGGTCGGTGATCTCGGCAATCTCGGCTGCGACCTTCTCGGCAAAGCCCTTGCGGGTGTTCAGGCCTGTGCCCACGGCGGTGCCGCCCTGCGCCAGCTCGTAGATGTCGGGCAGGCAGGCCTCGACCCGTGCGATGCCCTTGGCGACCTGATGGGCATAACCGCCAAATTCCTGGCCCAGCGTCAGCGGCGTCGCGTCCTGGGTGTGGGTGCGGCCGATCTTGATGATGTCCTTGAACTCGTTCGATTTGGCCTCCAGAGCGCCGTGCAGCTTGCGCAGACCGGGCAGCAGCGTGTCGCGGGCAACCATGCCGATGGCCACGTGCATCGCGGTGGGGAATGTGTCGTTCGACGACTGACCCATGTTGCAGTGATCGTTGGGGTGGACGGGGGTTTTCGATCCCATCTCGCCGCCCATGATCTCGATCGCGCGGTTCGAAATCACTTCGTTGGCGTTCATGTTCGACTGCGTGCCCGATCCTGTCTGCCAGACGACCAGCGGAAAGTTGTCGTCGAACTTGCCGTCGATCACCTCTTGGGCAGCTTCTTTGATGGCGGGGGCCAGGTCTGCATCCAGATCACCGAATTCCAGATTGACCGCAGCGCAGGCCTTCTTGATCACACCCAATGCGCGCACGATGGCTATGGGCTGCTTTTCCCAACCGATGGGGAAGTTGATGATCGAGCGTTGCGTCTGCGCGCCCCAGTACTTGTCCGAAGGGACTTCGAGAGGGCCGAAGCTGTCGGTTTCGGTGCGGGTATGGGACATGAATGGGCTCCGGGCTTGTGAAATGTCACGCAGGGTGTATCGCCATGACGGTGCCGGCGCAATTGGGCAATGGCGCTGTTAGCGCGTGACTTGCCCCCTCGCGCTCGGCGAAACGGGGTCTTTGTATTGCAAGATCGCTTTTGCGGATGGCACTGCCCCGAGCGGCCCCTATATGCCATAAAGAGGCGTCGCATCATCGCGAAGTCAGCGCCGAAGGGATATGTCATGATCCGATCCATTGCCGCCACAAGGTCATTCAGCCGGTCACAGGCCGCGCCCTGTCTGCGCCTTTCGCTGACAGTCCTGTTGCTGCTGCTCTTCACGTTGCCCGGACATGCCGACATCCGCCCCTTCGTGGGCACCTACGAAGGCGCCGCCGATGTGCTGTCTGCCGACGGCACGGTGCAGACGCGCGACATGAGCGTCGAGATCGGCGCGACGGAAAAGGGGTTCAGCGTGCGCTGGTCGTCGACCCGCACCCGCGATGACGGTCGGGAAAAGTCGAAAGCCTATACCATCCGTTTCGTGCCCAGTGCGCGCGACGGGATATTCGCCGCCGCGATGGGCCGGAACGTCTTTGGCCACGATGTGCAACTGGACCCGATGGAGGGGGAGCCCTACGTGTGGGCGCGGCTGGCGGGAGACACGCTGTCGATCTATTCGCTCTTCGTGACGGACGAGGGCGGATATGAAATCCAGCAGTTCGACCGCACGTTGGTGGACGAGGGCCTGCGGCTTGAGTTTCAGCGATTGCGCAATGGCGTGCCGATGCGGTCGGTCAGCACGGTGTTGCGGCGGCAATAGCTCTCAGGCCCGCGCAAGCGCCTCAACCGCGGCGGCAACCACGTCGTCCACATGCCGACTGCATGCCAGCCGGTTGCGCATCACGTCCATCACCGGCACCCATTCGGCGGCAAGGGCATCGTCAGCCGCGACCGGATCGCCCTCCGGATAGGCGCAGAGCACGACAGCCAGCAGGAAATGGTGGCGCAGCGTGCCATCCGGCCCGTGCACGATCACGTCGATGTTGGTCAGATACCGCAGGGCGCGGGCGCGCACGCCGGTTTCCTCGGCCAATTCGCGCACCGCTGCGTCCAGCGCGGTTTCGCCCAGGTCCACATGCCCACCGGGAAACCCCCATAGCCCCGCGTCGGGTTCGTTCCGGCGCTGGACCAGCAGCACATGATCGTCACGGATCACGACGGCCAGTGCGGCAAGTGTGGGGGCGGTCGGCATGGGGCGCGACTTTCGGCGGTATCAGCGCAAGAGTTACTGCTTGCGGAAACTGTCCAGCGAGACCACCTCGGCGTCCTTCTTGCCGGGTTTTTTCTTGGCGTCGGTGTGGTCCGTGTGCTCGACCGGCGCTGGCACGACCTCGTGCTTGTCCTTGTCGGCCTTGGCCTTGTCCGCACTGCCCGTATCTTCGCCTTCGGGTGCATCCTGGCTTTCGAAACGCAGACCGAATTCTACCGACGGGTCTACAAAGGTCTTGATCGCGTCATAGGGGATATACAGCGGCTCTGGCGCATCGCCGAAGTTTAGCGTGATCGAAAAGCCGTCGTCGGTCACTTCCAGCTTGTCGTACCAATGCTGCATCACCACCGTCATCTCGCCGGGATAACGGTCAGAGAGCCAATCGGCCAGCTCCGCATCGGGGTGGCTGGTGTCGAAGGTGATGAAAAAATGATGCGCTCCGGGCAAACCGTTGTCCGCCACGTCCTGCAGGACCTTACGGATCAAACCCCGCATCGCGTCATGCATCAAATTGCCATAGTCAATGTTGCGGCCCATGCGCGTGTCTCTAAGCCCCTGAATTTCGTTGAGGTCGATCATATAAGTTTTGCGACCAAGCGAAAGGGGTGTCCAGTATTATCCGACGATCATCCCGGCAAGCAGTCCGGCGGTTGCCGTCAACGCCAGTGTCAGGGGCAAGCCCGCACGCGCGCCCAGAAGCAGCGCCGCCGCCAGCACCGTCAGCAACAGCGCCCGCAGATCCAGCGTGGCAAGGTCGGGCAGGGGCATCACGCCAAGTGTGTTCACGGTTCCAAAAAGCACATGCAGTGCGAACCAGACCGACAGGTTCAGGATCACGCCCACCACCGCGGCGGTGATCGCGCGCAGTGCACCGGCAAGGCGCGGGCGGGCAGACAGGCTGTCAAGATAGGGACCAGCCAGGAAAATCCACAGAAAACAAGGTGTGAATGTGACCCAGAGCGCCAGCAGCCCTGCAAGGATCGCCATGGCGATGCCACCCTGCGCAAAGCCCGCCAGCAGGGCCACGAATTCAGTCACCAGAATCAGCGGCCCCGGCGTGGTTTCAGCCAGCCCCAGCGCGTCGATCATCTGGCCGGTGGTGATCCAGCCGAAATCCTGCACCACGGTCTGCGTCATATAGGCCAGCACAGCATAGGCCCCGCCAAAGGTCACAACCGCGAGTTTCGAGAAAAACAGCCCCAGTTGCAGCAGGAACGATTGGTCCAGCGCCCAGACCAGCAGCAGCGGTGCAGCCCAAAGCGTGCCCCAGAGGGCAATGGTTTGCAGCGGGCGACTGGTGGCTGCGAGAACCGGTTGTGCCGTCTCGGCCCGCGCGCGCCATGCCCCGAAAAGCCCCGCAGCCAGGATCAACAGCGGATAGGGCACGCCAAAGGCAAAGAGCCCCAGAAACGCAAGCCCCGCCAGCATCCATGCGACGGGTCCTTGCAATGCCTTGGAACTCACGCGCATCAGCGCCTGCACCACGACCACGATCACCGCCGCCTTGACGCCCAGGAACGCCGCCTGCACCAGCGGCAGCGCGCCGAACTGCACATAGCCCAGCGCCAGTACCATGATTACGACCGCTCCGGGCACCACGAACAGCAGACCGCCCAGCAGACCCCCGGCGACGCCGCGCAATTTCCAGCCTGCATAGGTGGCCAGCTGCATCGCCTCGGGTCCGGGCAGCAGCATGCACAGGGAAAGGGCGCGCAGGAACTCCTGCTCGCTCAGCCATTTGCGGCGATCGACCAGTTCGCTGTGCATCAGCGCGATCTGCGCAGCCGGACCGCCAAAGCTCAGCAGGCCGATACGCCCGAAGGTGCGGAGCATCTCGGCCAGGCTGACGGGGCGTGTTGAGAGGGTCGACACGGCGGCGGTCCTTGCTCAGGGCGCACCGGTGGCGCGGGTTCCCGTTGGCGCAATCAGTGACCACGCGGCGCGCATGTGTCAACCGCGAGCGGGAATGGAAGACGGGACATGGAAATTAAGCCGGGAATGTGGGGTAAGTGCAGGCTTCTGTTGCCAGGTGCCTGCGAACCCCGCCTTACACTGCTAAGCGCAAGGACTTAAGTTTCGATGTATAGTTACAGCTTACGCTGCAACTGCCATCGGAGCACGATTGTCATTTGCAATTGTACAGTTTTCGCCGATAACGGTGGCAGACAGCCGAGACAAAGCATAACCCCTTTAGACGTTCGTCGATCCTATTTCGTCCCCATGATCCCCAAATGAAGGATGTTTGGTGGAGACGCCGGGTACCGCCCCCGGGTCCGATCCGCTTATTACGAGCGCGTTTATGTCCATAGTCCCGAAGGACACCCTGAATATAGGATGGGTGCTCTTTGGTTGCAAGGGGGATGGCGAGACGGATTTTCACATTTTTCCAAGTGAGCTTCGTCCCACAACCACTTGATTCAAATTGTATAAAGTGGATGTGTTCATCCTCATCAAACACCCGATGCGCTCAAAGCGCATCGTTGTCGTAGAACGTGGGCGAAGACCGCAAGCCGAAGTTTTGCAACAGGCCAAGGATCGCACCATAGCCGATCAAGCCGCTGCCCAGAAGCTCCAACCCTTCCTGTACGATGTTCTTGATCCGGGGATCGTAGGCGTCGCCCATGACGGGCTCCCAAAGGCTGCCGGTGCCAAACAGCCGACTGAACACCACCAGCAGCAAAAACCCGCAGTACATGAACGTGCCCGAACGCGTCTGAAAGTGTTGCAAAAACGGGATCGCCAGGGTGTCGCGGTGACGCAGTGCAATCGCGAGGCCCGCCAGACCCAGCGCCAGCGCTGGCCATTTCCAGAACCCGTGCCAGACATAGTCGAACAGATAATCGTTTTCGCGGATGACGATCAGCCCGCACATCGTCGCCACCAGCACCAGATAGCCCCGCGCCTGCGCATGACGCGTGGCCCCCCAGACAAAGATCAGCCCGGTGGCAAAGGTAAGCAGCACATGCAGCGCCTCGGTGAACGATGCCTCGCTGATGCTATCGCCATAGACCACCACGTCCAGCCGCACGACCAGCACCACCAGGATCAGCAGGGCCATCAATCCGAAAAACTCCGTCGCGGCCGCAAGCAACAGCATGCGGACACGGGATGGTGCGATTTCCATCGGCACATCGGTCATCGTCTGGGCCGCCTCTCGGGATGAAAATTGTTTATGACAGAATTGTAACGCAACTGGGAGCGGTTTAGTTTCACAGCCGTGTGAACCGATTGTCGCATTGTGGCCGTGCTGCATCAGGCTGGGGACGTAGGGTCATTTCCAGACGTCCCGCAATATCGCGGCAAATGTCTTTGTCTTGGCGGCGCAGGTCTGACAACACTCGAGGGGGCATTGCAGGGCGTCTCTTTGGCGCTGATTCCGGCGGAATGGCCCAGCATCGGGGCGCAGAACGGCAAAGGGGAAGGCCGATGATCGACAAGGGCTATGTCGTCACCATGGCGCGTTACAACGCCTGGCAGAACCGGCAACTGACGCCGATCGTCACCGCGATGGACAAGGATGCGCTGGATCTGAATCGCGGTGCCTTCTTCGGCTCGATCCTCGGCACGCTCAATCATCTGCTTTGGGGCGACCGGATGTGGCTGGCGCGCTTTGGTGCCGACGTCGACGTTCCTGCGCGCGGCGATACCACGCAACTAAACCCCACGATTGCCGCCTGGAGCGCGGAGCGGTTTCAGGTGGACGGGCGTTTGACAATCTGGGCCAGTGCCTTGCGCAACATCGACCTTGCGGGCGATCTGACGTGGTATTCCGGCGGAGAAGCGCGGGACGTGACGCAGCCCATGTGGCTGTGCGTCAGTCATTTCTTCAACCACCAGACGCATCATCGCGGGCAGGTGCACGCGATGCTGACGGCTGCGGGGCAGGCGGCGCCGGTCAGCGATCTTGTGTTCATGCCCCCGGATGGCGCAGCATGACCACGACAACGGAACGCGCGGCCCATGCGTGCGTTCCTGTGAAATAGTCCGAGCGCGCCGGGGGGCATACCCCCCACGCATATCGGTGAGATTTAAACAGAGAGGGCGGAGGCCCTTGGGAAGGACAGAGCGGCATGTTTGATGCATTGGTTGTGAACAAGGACGAGGACGGCAAGACATCTGCGGCAGTGACGCAGATCGGTCTGGAGGATCTGCCGCAGGGCGACGTCGTGGTGGCGGTCGAATATTCCACGATCAACTACAAGGACGGGCTGTGCATCGGCCCCGGTGGCGGTCTGGTCCGCAACTACCCTCACGTGCCAGGCATCGACTTCGCAGGCACTGTCGAAAGCTCGGAGGATGACCGTTACAAGCCCGGCGACAAGGTCGTTCTGACCGGTTGGCGCGTGGGCGAGGCGCATTGGGGCGGCTATGCGCAAAAGGCACGGGTCAAGGCCGACTGGCTGGTCCCACTGCCCGAGGGTCTCGACACGCGGCAGGCAATGGCCGTGGGCACCGCAGGATTTACCGCGATGCTGGCCGTCATGGCGCTGGAAGATCACGGGCTGACCCCCGACACGCCCAACCCGGTGCTGGTCACCGGCGCATCCGGCGGCGTCGGCTCGGTCGCAACGGCCATTTTCGGCAAGCTGGGCTATTCCGTGGCCGCCGTCACGGGCCGCATGGACAACGCCGAATACCTTTCCAGCCTTGGCGCAACGACCATCGTCCCGCGCGCGGATCTGGCCGAGACGATCAAGCGCCCGCTCGAGGCCGAAACCTGGGCCGGCGCGGTCGATGCCGTGGGTGGCGACATGCTCGCGCGGTTGCTGGGCCAGATGGAATACGGCGCCAGTGTTGCTGCCGTCGGCCTGGCGGGCGGTGCCAATCTGCCCGCGACGGTCGTGCCGTTCCTGCTGCGCGGGATAAACCTGCTGGGCATCGATTCCGTCATGCAACCTTATGACAATCGCGTCCGCGCATGGGGCCGGATCGCCACGGATCTGCCGATGGACAAGCTGGAGGCGATGGTGCAGCCCGCGACCCTGTCGGACCTGCCCAAGCTGGGCGCAGATATCCTCAACGGTCAGGTCAAGGGCCGCGTCGTGGTGGATGTGAACGCATGAGCTATGATGATCAGAACATATTCGCCAAGATCCTGCGCGGCGAGATCCCGAACGTCACGGTCTACGAAGACGACGACACGTTGTGCTTCATGGACATCATGCCGCGCGCGGACGGGCACTGCCTGGTGATCCCCAAGACGCCCTGCCGCAACATGCTGGATGCCAGCCCCGACCAGCTTGCCGCCTGCATGCGGACGGTGAACAAGGTGTCAAATGCCGCGATGACGGCCTTTGGCGCCGATGGCATCACCTTGCAGCAGTTCAACGAGGCGGCAGGCGGGCAGGAGGTGTTTCACCTGCACTTCCACATCCTGCCGCGCCACGAGGGCGTGGCCACGCGCCCGCCCGGCCAGATGGGCGACATGGACGCGATCAAGGCACATGCACAGGCCATCTCGGACGCCTTGTGAATCGGCACTGACCCCCCGACCAGCCCCCGCAAGCAAAATGTCAACCGCCACTATTTTAGGCAATTGGTTGCCACGCGGGGGAGGGTCGGTATGCTTGGACCTGCGACCAAATTGCAGAAACGGGCGTAACGCAGGTCAGGCGCAGGTCAGACCGGCGTGTCCCGTCACATAAGGAGGGAACATCAGATGTCTGATACCGACACCCAAGGCATTCCGTCCCCGGACGGGACAGCCGATGTCATCGAGACCGATTACGAGATCGGCCAGGACAATATCGAGACCCAGATCGGCCCGTTCGGTCTGGACATTCACAACCCCGTTTTCGTGATTTCCGGCGCGGCTGTCGTGCTTTTCGTGATCTACACGCTTGCGCTGCCCGACCAGGCGGCATCGGTGTTCAGCGCCATGTTCAGCTTTACCACCAAGAACTTCGACTGGTTCCTGATCGGGGCCGCCGACATCGTGGTGATATTCGCACTGCTGCTGATCGTCACGCCCTACGGCTCGGTCCGGTTGGGCGGTGTGGATGCGGTGCCCGATTATACCTATGGCGGATGGTTCGCGATGCTCTTTGCCGCCGGCATGGGCATTGGCCTGATGTTCTACGGCGTGTCCGAGCCGCTGACGCACTTCTCAACCGCCTATGGCGGATCGACGATGGAGGGCGATCTGCGCACCGACTGGGCACCGCTGGGTGCGGCCACCGGGGACGAGCCGGGATCTGTCCGTCTGGGCATGGCCGCGACGATCTTTCACTGGGGTCTGCACCCTTGGGCGATCTACGCGGTCGTGGCGCTGGCACTGGCGCTGTTCACCTATAACAAGGGTCTGCCGCTGACGATCCGGTCTGCGTTCTACCCGATCCTGGGCGAGCGTGTCTGGGGCTGGCCCGGTCACTTCATCGACATCATCGCGGTCTTCGCCACGCTCTTTGGTCTGGCGACCTCGCTGGGTCTGGGGGCGACACAGGCCAACGCCGGTCTGAACGAGCTGTTCGGTGTGCCTTTGGGTGTCACTTCGCAGGTGGTGCTGATTACCTTCATTACCGCCGTGGCGCTGGTGTCGGTGCTGCGCGGGCTTGATGGCGGCGTCAAGGTACTGAGCGAGATCAACATGGGCCTCGCCGGGCTGCTGGCGCTGTTTACCCTGATCGTCGGGCCGACCGTGTTCCTGCTGACGTTCTTCTGGGAATCGCTCGTCTCCTACGTCGAGTTCTTGCCAGCCCTCGCCAATCCCTTTGGTCGCGAGGACGTCAACTTCAGCCAGGGCTGGACCGCGTTCTACTGGGCGTGGTGGATCAGCTGGTCACCTTTCGTCGGCATGTTCATCGCCCGCGTCAGCCGTGGCCGTTCGGTGCGCGAATTCATCGTCTGCGTTCTGTTGATCCCCTCGATGGTCTGCGTGCTGTGGATGTCGATCTTTGGCGGCACCGCGATCCATCAGGTGCTGACCGATGGCTACACCGGGGCTCAGGACGCCGAGCTGTCGCTGCAACTGTTCAAGATGCTGGATCAATTGCCGCTGGCCTCGATCACATCGTTCATCGGCATCGTGCTGGTGGTGGTGTTCTTCGTGACGTCCTCCGACTCTGGCAGTCTGGTGATCGACACGATCACCGCAGGCGGCAAGGTCGACGCGCCGATGCCCCAACGGGTGTTCTGGTGCGTCTTCGAAGGAGCTGTGGCCATTGCACTGCTGGTTGGAGGTGGGCTTGCGGCGTTGCAATCCATGGTCATCTCGACCGGATTGCTGTTCACGCTGGTGTTGCTCGCGATGTGCTGGTGCATTTTCCGCGGTCTGCAAAGCGAGCGCGAAAACATGAAGTAACGCGCTGCAAGCGGGAAGAATCACCGCCTGTCGGAAACCTGATGGCCCGACAGGCGGTTCCGCCCGAAAACCTTATATCTTACACGCGCAAAAGCGGTGGGCCCCTCTGGGTTTGCCGCTTTTTCAATTTCGCAGGTCGGATTCGGATGCTGATCCGACACCTCAGCGTCTAGCTTTCGCTTCACTATAAAAAAACCAACAGGGACAGAAAATGGCACTTAAACCTCCACTGATGAAACTGCCGATCAAGACGGCAGCGACCGGTTTCTACCGGGGCTTCAGCATCGACGTCACGATCACCGCCAAGATCATCATCGGCCTTCTGGTGATCTGGGCCGTCGCGTTTCCGGATCAGGCCAGTTCGGTGCTGGCCGGGCTGAACGGCTTCATCCTGACCAACTTTGCCACATGGTACGTCTATGTCATGGCGGCCTTCGTCATCGTGTGCATCGTGCTGGCGGTCTGGCCGACGGCGGGCAGGCTGAAACTGGGCCTCGACACGGACGAGCCCGAATTCGGATATTTCTCATGGTTCTCGATGATGTTCGGCGCAGGGATCGGCGTCGGCATGCTGACCTGGGCCGTGGCCGAGCCGATCTATCACTTCGGCAACAACCCCGACGTGATGCAGGGTCTTGCCACTGCCAAGGCAGAGGACAACATCCTGAACGCCTATAAATGGTCCTATCTGCACTGGGGCTTTTCCGCATGGTCGTCCTATGCAATCGCCGGTCTGGGGCTGGGGTACTTCGCCTACCGCCGGGGTCTGCCGCTGACCATCCGGTCGTCGCTCTCGCCGCTGTTCGGTGCGCGGCTGTCGGGCAAGATCGGCCATTTGGTCGATATCGTCGCCGTCGTCGCGACCATCCTGGGCGTGGCGCAAACGCTGGGCTTTGGTGTGAACCAGTTCGTCGACGGCATGGCCCGTATCGGCGTGGGTGACTGGCTGATGACGTCCGAAGGCACACCATCCTCGGCAGGCATCATCTTTGCCATCGTGATCATCATGGGCGCCTCGACCCTGTCGGCACTGTCCGGCGTCGGCAAGGGCATCAAGTGGCTGTCGAACATCAACATGGTGCTGTCGATCTTCCTTCTGGGCTTCCTCATCATCTTCGGTTCGACCTTCTTTGGCTTTCGCGCGCTGTTCGTTGGCATGTGGGAATATGTCATCGCGCTGCCCGGCATGATCTTTACGATCTATGGCGGCGAAAACCCGGTCGATCAGGATCTGGCAGGCTGGCAGGGGTCATGGACCGTGTTCTACTGGGCCTGGTGGGTCGCGTTCGCGCCCTTCGTCGGTCTGTTCCTTGCACGGATTTCCAAGGGCCGCACGATCCGCGAATTCGTCCTGGGCGCGGTCATCGCCCCCTCGATCATGTGCTTTGTCTGGTTCGCTTGGGCCGGCGGCACCGCGATTGATCTGGAACTGACCGGACAGGCGGCAGGCAAGATCTTCGAGGCCACGGACGGCGGCAAGATCTTTGCGATGACCGACATCCTGCTGGGTGGCGGCATCCTCAGTTGGCTGATGGCGGTGATCATCGTGATCCTGCTGATGACCTATCTGGTCACGTCGGCTGACTCTGCGGTGCTGATCGTCAACACGATCAACGCCGCCGGCGACGAGGGGCCCAAGGCGCGTCCGCACATCATCTTCTGGGGTGTGGCGCTGGGGGCCGTTGTGGCCGCCCTGCTGCTGATCGGCGGCATCGGGGCCATTCAGACCGCAATGGTGATCGGCGCGCTGCCGTTCAGCCTGGTGATGGTGCTGATGGCAATCTCGCTGATCAAGGCGATCTACCTTGACGGGAAACGCGAGGCGGCGGGCATTTCGACCACCGCACCGATGACCGCAGACGCACCTGCAGGCTCACCGGCCGAATAGCACCGCACGACATGCAAAAACCGATGGGCCGTTCCTTTGCAGGAGCGGCCCTTTTGCCATCTTGACCTTTTTGCGCCGCGAAACCAACCTGCTTGCATGACACAGGATACAGACTGGGTGCGCGCCCAATTCCCCGCCTTTTCGCAGCCGTCCCTTCAGGGGCAGGCATTTTTCGAGAACGCCGGAGGCAGCTATACCTGCCAGCCGGTGATCGACCGGCTGACGCGGTTCTATACCGAGCGTAAGGTCCAGCCCTATGGCACGTATCAGGCCAGCCGTCTGGGCGGCGAAGAGATGGACGAGGCGCGCAGGAGGATGGCGGCGATCCTGGGCGTCGAGACCGACGAGCTGAGCTTTGGCCCCTCGACCACGCAGAACACCTATGTGCTGGCGCAGGCCTTTGCGCAGATGATGAAACCCGGCGAGGCGATCATCGTGACCAATCAGGACCACGAGGCCAACAGCGGTCCTTGGCGCAGGCTGGCCGAGCGTGGCATCGAGGTGCGCGAATGGCAGATCAACCCCGAGACCGGCAGCCTCGAGATCGAAAAGCTGGAGGAGCTCTTGGACGAGAACGTGCGTCTGGTGTGCTTTCCCCATTGTTCGAACGTGGTGGGCGAGATCAATCCCGTGGTCGAGATCACCGCCGCCGCCCATGCCGCCGGGGCATTCGTCTGCGTCGACGGCGTGTCCTATGCGCCGCACGGGTTTGCGGATGTGGGTGATCTGGGGCCCGATATCTACCTGTTCTCGGCCTACAAGACCTATGGGCCGCATCAGGGCCTGATGGTGATGCGCCGCGCGCTGGGGCAGTTGCTGCCGAACCAGGGGCACTATTTCAACGGCGATACGCTCTATAAACGCTTTACCCCCGCAGGGCCGGATCATGCGCAAGTGGCGGCCTGCGCCGGCATGGCCGATTACGTCGATGACTTTGCCGCGCGGCACGGCACTGACACGCGCGGTGTGCACGACACGATGCGCGACCATGAAACGCAATTGCTGCAATACATGCTGGACAGCCTGCGGGGCCGCAACGATCTGCGGATTGTGGGGCCGACAGATGCCACCCTGCGCGCACCGACCGTGGCGCTGGACCTGGGGCGTGCGGCAAAACCCGTGGCACAGGCGATGGCAGAGCACGGCGTGATGACCGCAGGCGATGATTTCTATGCCGTGCGCGCGCTCGAGGCGATGGGGATTGACCCGGCCAAGGGTGTGTTGCGACTGTCGTTCACCCACTACACCACCAAGGCAGAAGTCGATCAGGCGCTGAATGCGCTCGATGCGGTGCTTTGAGCGCTTGACCGCCGACGGAACGGGCTAAGTTCACCTGAAAATGGCGAACGGGGGAAAATCGCGCGTGACCAATACTTTGCCCACGATCATGTGGTATCGACGCGACTTGCGGATGAGCGATCATGCGGCGCTGACGGCGGCCTGCAAGCGCGGCGGGCCGGTGATCCCGGTATTCATCCACGACAAGCTGAGCGACAGCCTGGGGGCAGCACCAAAATGGCGCTTGGGTCTGGGTGTCGGCGCGCTGGCGAAATCGCTCGAGGACAAGGGCAGCCGCCTCATCCTGCGGCGCGGCGATGCGCTGGAAGTATTGCGCGAACTGGTCGCCGAAACGGGGGCAGGGGCGGTCTATTGGTCCCGGCTTTACGATCCTGACAGCATCAAGCGCGACACTGCCGTCAAGGAGGCGCTGAAGGACGACGGGATCGAGGCGAAATCCTTTGGCGGGCACCTGATGTTCGAACCCTGGACCGTCGAGACCGGCACGGGCGGCTTTTACAAGGTCTACACGCCGTTCTGGAACAACGTGAAATCGCGGGATGTGCCAGTACCGCTGTCGGCACCCTCGGACATCCCAGCACCGCAGTCATGGCCCGAAAGCGAGATGCTCGACGACTGGCAGATGGGTGCGGCGATGGACCGTGGTGCGGATGTTGTGCGCCCCTTCGTCCAACTGGGCGAGGCATCGGCGCAGGCGCGTCTGGGGCATTTCATGGGCCACATCGTTCAGGACTATAAAGCCAGCCGCGACATTCCCGGTGCCGACGGAACTTCGAACCTGAGCGAAAACCTGTCGCTGGGCGAGATCACCCCGCACCAATGCTGGCACGCCGGACAACGTGCCCGCCACGAGGGCAAGCAGGGGGCCGAGACTTTTCTGAAAGAAGTTGTCTGGCGCGAGTTCGCCTATCACCTGATGCACCACACGCCGCGCATCCTGACCGACAACTGGCGCGAAGACTGGGACGCCTTTCCATGGAACGACGACGCCCGCAGCGCCGAGGTCTGGGCGTGGAAAAAGGGACGCACGGGCATCCCCTTTGTCGATGCGGCGATGCGTGAGCTTTACGTGACGGGCCGGATGCACAACCGCGGACGGATGATCGTGGCAAGCTACATGACCAAGCACATGATGACCCATTGGCGCATCGGGCTGGACTGGTTCGAACACTGCCTGATCGACTGGGACCCCGCCAGCAACGCGATGGGCTGGCAATGGTCCGCAGGCTCGGGCCCCGATGCCACGCCATACTTTCGCGTGTTCAATCCGGTGACCCAATTGGACAAATTCGACAAAAACCGCGACTATGCCGGTCGCTGGATCGCCGAAGGCCGCGCCAACCCGCACAAGGATGCGCTTGCGTTTTTCGATGCAGCCCCGCGCCACTGGGGGCTGTCGCCGGATGACCCCTATCCCGATCCGGTGGTTCCGGTCGATCAGGGCCGTCACCGCGCATTGGACGCCTATGAGAACCGAGAATTTTGAAACTAAAGACCAAGACTTAACGTACCAGTAACAACGTGCCGCCCCAACGCGGCCATTTCACGACATGGACACCCAAATGATCCTGACCACCACCGACGGCCAAGCGGACCTTCCCCGCTATTTCACCCGCGTTTTCGCGATGTCCCAAGGCATGAACAACGGACGCGTCGATTTCGTTCTGCCCGACGGCAGGGTTTTTCGCGCCGAAGGGCAAAAGCCCGGTCCGATCGCCGAACTGCGCATCCACAACAACGATCTCTTCGCCCGCCTGATCCGCGAGGGCGATCTGGGCTTTTGCGATGCCTATCTGGACGAGTGGTGGTCGACGCCCGATTTGCAGGCGTTCATGGATCTGGTCCACGCCGACAACGACAGCGTCTACGACGGCTTTCCCGGCATGGGTCTGGTGCGTCTGGTCGAGCGGTTCCGGTTCTGGCTGCAGCGCAACAACAAGTCGCAGGCGCGCAAGAACATCAGCTATCACTATGATCTGGGTAACGATTTCTACGGCCTGTGGCTGGACGATACGATGACCTATTCCTCGGCGCTGTTCGCCACCGGACAGGAAAGCCACGAGGCAGCACAGATCGCCAAATACGCCAGCATGATCGACCAGATGGGCGCGCAGCCCGGCGATCACATCCTGGAAATCGGCTGCGGCTGGGGTGGCTTTGCCGAATATGCGGCCAAAGAACGCGGGCTGCGGGTGACGGGGCTGACCATCAGCGAAGAACAGATCAAGTACGCCCGTGACCGCATTGAAAAGGCTGGCCTATCCGAAATGGTGGACTTCAAGCTGCAGGATTACCGTGATGAAAAAGGCACCTATGACGGGATCGCCAGCATCGAGATGTTCGAGGCCGTGGGCGAACAATACTGGCCCGCCTATTTCAACACCGTCCGCGACCGGCTGAAACCGGGCAAGAACGCCACCTTGCAGATCATCATGGTTCAGGACCGCCGCTGGGAAGTCTACAAGCGCGGTGTCGATTTCATCCAGAAGTACATCTTTCCCGGCGGTATGCTGCCCAGCCCAAAGGCGCTGCGCGAACAGGTGGTCAAGGCCGGGTTGAGCATCGAGCGTTCGATCGAGTTTGGCCCCAGCTATTCGATCAGCCTGCGCCGCTGGCACGACACGTTCAACGAACGCTGGGACCAGATCGCCGCGATGGGATTTGACGAGCGGTTTCGACGGATGTGGAATTTTTACCTGACCTCTTGTGCTGCCACCTTTGAAAGTGCCAACTGCGACGTGACGCAGATCACCATCAAACGGCCCGTCTGACACCGGGTGGCAACAGACCCGCGGCGACGCGGGCCAGGACCGGGGGACATTATGCCCGACGCAGCACGGCTGGTCGCAGCCCTTTCGATGGCCTTGCTGGCCTTCATCGTTTCGGCGCAGATCGTGCCCCTGATGCCCGAAAGTACGGATTTCGGGTATTTCTACCCTGTGAACATCGTGCTGGCCGCCCTTGTCGGGTGGCTGGTGATGGGGCGGCGCGCGGGACGCGGCGTGACCTCGGCGGTCAACAACGGATTGACCGGCATGCTGGTCTTCGTGCTGTGGGGTCTGTTCATCCAGGGCTGCAACGAAATGATCCGTCTGGCGATGCGCAATCGTTATGATGATCCGTTCGAGGCGATTGTCGCGATTTTCGAGATCGGCGCCGAATACGGCCTGATCATGCTGGTGCCGTTGGTGATCGGCACATTGATCGCGGGCGGCGTTCTGGCGGGCCTTGCAACCGAAGTCGCATGGCGAAAGTGGCGCTGACCTGATGACCAACCTGTTTTTCTACGGCTCCTTGCAGCATGTGCCGCTGCTCGAGGTGGTGCTGGGCGCGCCCTTCGCCGATCTGGATGTCACCGATGCCGCCCTGCCGGATCACACTGTCATGGCCGTGACCGATGGCCCGTACCCCACGCTGGTCGCGCAAAAGGGCAGTGTCGCCAGCGGTATCGTTGTGCGCGGACTGACCGCAGAGCAGATCGCACGGCTGGATTTCTACGAGGGTGGTTTCGAGTTTGACTTGCGGCACGTCACGCTTTCGGACGGGCAGGGCGCGCAGGTCTATTTCGCGGCCAACGCGGAACTGGCCACCGATGGTGCGTGGTCGCTGGCGTCCTGGCAGGCCCGCTGGGGCACCATGACGGTGATTGCCGCGCGCGAGGTCATGGGGTATTTCGGCGAACGCGATGCCGCAGACGTGGCGCGCATGTTCCCGATGATCCGCGCGCGCGCCGTGGCGCAGGTGAACGCGGGCCAGTCGAAACATGGGGCGTTGACCACGCCGGGGACCGTGGAAATTCTGGACCGCACGCGGGTATACGCCAACTTTTTCGCCTTCGACGAGGTGACGTTGCGCCACGAGCGTTTCTCCGGCTCCATGTCCGAGCCGCTTTTGCGCGGCGTCTTCATCGCAACGGACGCCGCCATCGTGCTGCCCTATGATCCGGTGCGCGACCGGGTGATGCTGGTTGAACAGATCCGCTTGGGGCCGCTGGGGCGCGGGGATCGCAGCCTGTGGCAGCTTGAACCCATCGCCGGACGTATTGATGCGGGCGAAACGCCCGAGCAGGCCGCCCTGCGCGAAGCGCAGGAAGAGGCCGACCTGACCGTGACCCAGCTGCTGCCCGTGGCTGAAACCTATGCCTCGCCCGGCAATGCGACCGAATTTCATTATATCTATGTCGGCATCGCCGATCTGCCAGACAGTGCCACCGGCGTGTCGGGCAAGGCGGACGAGGCCGAAGACATCCGCAGCCACATCATCAGCTTTGATCGGCTGATGCAGATGGTCGATGACCTGCAGGCGGCCAACGCTCCGCTTGTGGTTGCGGCCCTGTGGCTGGCACGCCACCGCCACCGGTTGCGCAACCGCGCTTGAGGTCGCCGCCTCGCAAGGTTACATCGGATAAAAGACATCGCACGAGGAACGCAGCCATGCGCATTGCAAACGATCTGGCCGAAGCCATCGGAAACACACCGCTGATCAAGCTGCGGCAAGCCAGTGAAGAAACCGGATGCACCATTCTGGGCAAGGCCGAGTTCATGAACCCCGGACAATCGGTCAAGGACCGCGCTGCGCTGTTCATCATCCGCGACGCGATTGCGCGGGGCGAGCTGCGCCCCGGTGGCACGATTGTCGAGGGCACCGCAGGCAACACCGGCATCGGTCTGGCGCTGGTCGGCTCGTCCATGGGCTTTCGCACCGTCATCGTGATCCCCGAGACGCAGAGCCAGGAGAAAAAGGATATGCTGCGTCTGGCGGGCGCGGAGCTGATCCAGGTGCCTGCCGCACCCTATCGTAATCCGAACAATTTTGTGCGCTATTCGGGCCGCCTGGCGGCTGAGCTTGCCAAAACCGAACCTAATGGCGCGATCTGGGCGAACCAGTTCGACAACACCGCCAACCGCCAGGCGCACGTCGAAACCACCGGTCCCGAGATCTGGGAACAGACGAACGGCAAGGTCGATGGCTTCGTGGCGGCCGTAGGGTCGGGAGGCACGCTGGCCGGCGTCGCCGAAGTGTTGCAACCCAAGGGCGTCAAGATCGGTCTGGCCGATCCGGATGGCGCCGCACTTTATAACTTCTACGATCATGGCGATCTGACGACCACAGACGGCTCGTCGATCAACGAAGGCATTGGACAGGTGCGCATCACCAAGAACCTCGAAGGGTTCACGCCCGATTTCGCCTGGAACATCCACGACGACGAAGCACTGCCGATCGTCTTTGACCTGCTCGAGCACGAGGGCCTGTGCCTTGGCGGCTCGTCCGGCATCAACGTGGCCGGTGCCATCCGGATGGCGCGGGAAATGGGGCCGGGGCACACCATCGTGACGATCCTGTGCGACTACGGCACGCGCTATCAGTCGAAACTGTTCAACCCCGATTTTCTGCGTGAAAAGGGCCTGCCCGTGGCGGACTGGATGACCGAAGCCCCGTCCAGCATCCCCGGCGTTTTCGAGGATTAAGATGCGCTTTCTCGCAATCCTTCTGACGGCCTTGTCGCTGTCACTGGTGGGCATGGCGGCGACACCGCCCGCCATGGCGCAGCAGGCTGCGGCCAATGCACCGGACTATTCCCAATGGGAACTGCTGGCGAACCGCGCCGAAGAGGCGGTAGGCTCTGCCGAAGCGTCGGACAATGCGCTGACGTCCCTGCGCACGCAGGTGGCCGACTGGCGCGCGCAGTTCCAGACGTTGCTGTCGGCCAACGACCCACGCCTGACCACGCTGCGCGACCAGCTTGCAGCCCTTGGGCCGCCCCCCGCCGAAGGCGAGGCCGAGGAAGCGCCCGAGATTGCGCAGCGGCGGGCCGAGCTGAACGAGCAGCTGACCCGCCTGACCACGCCGCGCCGCACGGCAGAAGAGGCGTTCAGCCGCGCCAACGGGATCATTTCGGAAATCGATTCGATCCTGCGCGCCCGTCAGGCCGACAAGCTTTTGAACCGTGGCCCGATGCCGATCAACCCCGCCCTGTGGGGCGTCGCACTGCGAGACCTCGGCCATTCCCTGCGCGCCGTCTGGAGCGGCACCTATCAGGCCTGGTCGACCCCCGCCCGCCGCGCCGAGGCGCAGAACAATCTGCCGCTGGTTCTGGTGCTGGTGGTGGTGGCCATCGTCCTGCTGGCCCGCTCGCGCACCTGGAGCGAACAGGTCGCCGTGCGCATCGCCCGCAGTGACGCGCAGGCCCGCAGCGACGTCGTGGGGTTCGTGGTCTCGCTAGGGCAGATCATCTTTCCGCTGATGGGCATCTATGCGCTGATCCAGGCGCTTGGGGCGACCCAGCTTTACGGTCCGCGCGGCGAGCTGATGCTGAACGTGCTGCCTGCTATCGGCATCTCGATCTTCTTTGCGCGCTGGATCGGCAGCCGCATGTTTCCCGCCGCCCATGAAGTCTATAGCCCGCTGGGCCTGACCGATGCGCGCCGCACCGAGGGGCGTTTCTATTCGATGCTGCTGGGCCTTGTGCTGGCGGCGAACCTGATCGTGATGAACCTGTCGGATTTCGACCGCTTCTCGGCCGAGGTGAACAATGTCCTGTCGTTTCCGCTGATCGTGCTGGCCAGCGTGCTGACGTTCCGGCTGGGGCAGTTGCTGCGCCACCATGATGCGACGCTCGACGGTTCTTCGCTGACCGAGGAAAACGCCTATCGCAACCGTCTGGTGGTGCTGCTGGGGCAGGCGGCAAAGGTGGTGGCGATGATCACCCCGTTGCTGGCGGCAGCGGGCTATGTCACCGCAGCCGAGGCGCTGATCTATCCCGCGATCCTGTCGCTGGCGCTGTTTGCAACCGTGGCCTTGCTGCAAGAGGCGGTGAACGACGCCTATGTCTATTTCTCGAAGTCGACCAGCGGCACCATCGGCCTGCTGCCGACCCTGATCGGCTTTGCGCTGCTGCTGGCGTCGGTGCCGCTGTTCGCGCTGATCTGGGGCGCGCGGGTCACCGATCTGACCGAGCTTTGGGCGCGCGCCCGTGCGGGCGTTGATATCGGCGAGACCACCCTGTCGCCGGGGTCGCTGATCACGCTGATCGTGGTGTTCATGATCGGCCTGTTCCTGACGCGCGCCCTGCAAGGTACGCTGAAAACCTCGTTGCTGCCCAAGACCAAGATTGATCCGGGCGGGCAGGTGGCGATGGTGTCGGGCGTGGGCTACGTCGGCATCTTTCTGGCGGCGCTCATCGCGATCACCTCGGCGGGGATTGATCTTTCGTCTCTGGCCATCGTCGCCGGTGCGCTGTCGGTCGGTATCGGTTTCGGTCTGCAGAACATCGTCAGCAACTTCGTGTCGGGCATCATCCTGCTGATCGAGCGCCCGATCTCGGAAGGCGACTGGATCGAAGTGGGCGGCCAGCACGGCTATGTCCGCGACATCTCGGTGCGCTCGACCCGGATCGAGACCTTTGACCGCACCGATGTGATCGTGCCCAACGCCGATCTGGTCAGCGGCACCGTCACCAACTTTACCCGTGGCAACACCGTGGGCCGCCTGATCCTGCCTGTGGGCGTGGCCTATGGCACGGACACCATGCGCGTCGATGCGATCCTGCGCGAGATTGCAAACGCGCATCCGATGGTGCTGGCGAACCCTGCGCCCAATGTGCTGTTCATGGGTTTCGGCGCCGATGCGCTCGACTTTGAAATTCGCGCCATCCTGCGCGACGTGAACTGGGTGCTGTCCGTGCGGAACGACATGAACCACTCGATTGCCGCGCGCTTCCAGGAAGAGTGTATCGAGATTCCGTTCGCGCAGCGCGACATCTGGCTGCGCAATCCCGAGGTGCTGACTGGCGGCCAACCTGCGCCCAAGCCCGAAAAGATCGCAACCCAGGCCAAGCCCAAGGGCCAGCCCGACGACCCCACGACGGACACCGTGACCGACAGCGACGCAGACACGCCAGACACGCCTGACGCACCGGGCCGCGGCTGATGACACGGATGCTGTTTCGCGAAGATGCCTACCGGCGCGACGCTGACGCCCGTGTGATCGCCCACACGCCAGAGGGCGGTGTCGTGCTGGATGCGACGGTCTTCTATCCCACGGGCGGCGGACAACCCGGCGACAGCGGCGTGCTGGAGTGGGACCACCAGCGGATGCCCATCGCCACCACGCTCAAGGCCGAAGGCGACCGGATCGCACTGGTGCCAGCCGAGCCGCAGCCGCTGCCCGCCATCGGCACCTATGTCACACAGTCGCTGGACTGGGACCGGCGGCACCGCCACATGCGCGTGCACACTGCGCTGCATCTTTTGTCGGTCGCGATCCCGTTCGGCGTCACCGGCGGCGCCATCAGCGCGACGCACGGGCGGCTGGATTTCAACATGCCCGACGCGCCCGAAGACCGTGCCGCCATCGAGGACGCGCTGAACGACTATGTGATGGAAGACGCGCAAGTCTCGGACACGTGGATGAGCGCGGATGAGTTGGATGCAAACCCCGGCCTGATCAAGACGATGGCCGTAAAACCGCCGCGCGGGGCAGGGCAGATCCGTCTGGTGCGCATCGGCGCGGCGCAACACCCTATCGACCTGCAACCCTGCGGCGGCACCCACGTGGCCCGCACCGGCGAAATCGGCCAGCTACGCCTTGGAAAGATCGAGAAAAAGGGCCGGATGAACCGCCGCGTCTATATTCACCTAGACAACTGACGTTTCGACCCGATTGCCTCTTGCAATGGCTGTCCGTCCCACGCTATGTCGCCCGAACGGAGCGGTGGCCGAGTGGTCGAAGGCGCACGCCTGGAAAGTGTGTAGGCGGGAGACCGTCTCCAGGGTTCGAATCCCTGTCGCTCCGCCATAACCCCCTTAAGTCGTTGATTTCGACCAGGTCGCCACGGGCGGCCTTCTTCGTTTTTGGCAGGTACCAGGCCGCCGCGTGTCCGCGCTGACGTGCATGTTTTAAACACACACATCAGCGCAGGAAGCTCAGGCGGTGAAGGTCACCTGGCCGTCGCAGATCGTGACCACGGCGCTGGCCTGCGTGATGTCGGCAGGTGCCAATGCCGTCACGTCGTGGCTCAGGACCGTGATATCGGCCATCATGCCCGCCTTCAGCTTGCCCTTGCGCTCTTCGTTGAACTCGACCCAGGCGTTGTCGCGGGTGTAGCTGGCCAGCGTGTCGGTCAGGCTTTGGGTCTGGTCACGCCATTTGGGGCCAAGGTCCAGCGGTGCAATCGCGGCCTTGATGTTGTCCATCACGCTGATGGGGATCACCGGCCAGTCGGTTGAAAAGACCACGGCGGCCCCCGTCTCGCGGATGTCCTGCCAGGCGTAGGCACCGGGGATCTGGTCGTCGTGCAGGTATTGCCCCACGGCACCGGGCGGAAAGATATGGCCGCGCGGCGCATGCCCCGGCTGGATCGAGGCGACGATGCCCAACTCGGCCAGACGCGGGATGTCGTCCACATGCATCACCTCAAGGTGTTCGATGCGGTGGCGGCTGTCACGCGCGCCGTTGGCCTTTTGCGCGGCCTCGTAGGCGTCGATGGTGCGCCGCACCCCGGCGTCGCCGATGGCATGCACCGCGATCTGAAATCCCAGCCGGTCGGCCTCGACCGCGCAGGCCACGAAATGATCCTGGGTAAAGACCTCGTCGCCCATGTTGCCATCCGCACCCAGATCACCGGGGTAGGGTTGCAGCATCAGCGCGGTGCCGCTTTCGATCACGCCGTCGATGAACATCTTGACGTGGTTGCAGCGCACCTTGTCGCCCTGAAACCGCGCGCGCATCTCGGGGGCGTCTTCGGTCAGACGCTCCAGCGGATCGGTGCCTTTCATGTGAAAAGGCACTTCGCAGCGACAGAGCAGGCGGCCCTCGGTCTCAAGCTCGCTCAGCAGTTCCAGCTGATAGATGTTGCCATCCATCAGGTGCAGGCTGGTGATGCCCTGTTCGGCGCAATGTTTCAGGCCCGCCTCGATCGCGTCCTTGTCCATTTCGCGCTGGTCCTTGGTGGGGGGCGGCACCGGGTTCTTGCCGGTGGTCAGCCCCATCATCTCGCGGCCGGCGTGGCGGGTCATCGCAAGGATCGGACTGTAGGCGCCGGGCTCCAGCAGCTCGCCGCTGGCCAGCCCGTCGTCACCCATCACGATCTGCGATCCGGCATCGACCTTGCCGCCCTGCAACAGCCCTGCGGCCTTCAGCGCTGCGGTATTGGCCCAGACGGTGTGGTGATCTGGCGCGAACATCGCCAGCGGTCGGTCGGACAGGATGCTGTCCAGATCGTGCCGTGTCAGCGTGTGTCCGGTGCCCAGAATGCCGTAGTCGGCCATGACGCAGAACACCAGATCATCGTCGGGGTTGGCGTCGGCATAGGGCACGATCTTGTCGCGCATCTCGTCCAGCCCATGCACGCCATAAAGGCTAAGCTGGCCCAACTCGACCGAGCCTCCAAACAGGTGCACATGGCTGTCGATGAAACCGGGCAGTACGGTGCAGCCTCTGGCGTCGATCATGCGGGTGGTGTCGCGGGCAAGCCCCTTGACCATCGCATCGTCGCCGATGGCGGTGATGCGCCCATCTGCAATGGCCAGCGCCTGCGCCTGCGGGTTGTCGGGGTCAAAGGTCATCAGGTGGCCGTTGTGGATGATGATGTCAGCAGTCATGTGCGCCTCGTAAAAGAAAAACGCGGCCCCCTTTTTCGGGGGCCGCGCAGGGTCTGTTTATTTCAGAAGTTCGGTCCAGATCGCCGTATAAAGCTTGGTCGCCGACGGCGGGCAGGTGCGCGAAACATAGGCGGCGCCCTTGAGATCGGCAGGCACCACGACTTCGGGCGCGGTCTTCATGTCGTCGGGCATGAACTCTTCCGAGCCTGCGATGCCGTTGGCATAGCGTGCAAACGACGACAGCATGGCGGCGTTTTCAGGGTCCATGATGAAGTTCAGGAAGGTCTTGGCGTTCTCGACGTTCTGCGCATCGGCGAGGATGGCCGCGTTGTCCATCCAGACGGGAAAGCCTTCCTGCGGATAGCCAAAGGCGATGTCGGGGTTGTCGTTGCGCGCCCGGAACGAAGCGCCGTTCCAGTTCACACCGGCGGCAAGGTCACCCTTGGCGTATTTCTCGATGTTGCCGTAATCCATCGACAGCCAGAACGGCTTGGCCGCCTGCAGGGTGTCGCGGACCTTCATCAGCGTTTCCTTGTCATCGGTGCACTGTTCGCCCCCGACATAGTTGATGGCCATGCCCATCACGTCGTTCATCTCGGGCACGACGTTGATCTTGCCCTTCAGCTCTTCGGGCGGATCAAAGATCACGGCGGCGGTGTTGATGTCGCCATCATAGACGGCGGTGTTCACGGTCACGCCCACGGTGCCCCATTGCCACGGCACGGTGTAGTTGCGGCCGGGGTCGAATTCCACATCGACCCACTGCGGGTCCATGTTCTTGAAGTTTTCCATCTCGTTGGGCTTGGATTCCATCAGCAGACCTTCGTTGATGAAGATCGGCACGTAAGTGCCTGAGGGAACTACGATATCAAACCCATGACCACCTGCCTTGATCTTGGCCAGCGCGGTGTCGTTGCTGTCGTAGTCGGTGATCGTGACGTCGATGCCGGTCTCGGCTTCGAACTTCTCGATCATCTCGGGGCTGGTGTAGTTGCCCCAGTTGTAGATGTTCAGCGCGCCATCGGCAAAGGCCGGGCTGCTGACCGCCACAAGGGCGGCGATGCTTGTCAGTGTCTTTTTCATTTTTCGAGCTCCCAGTTGTTATTGTGGTTCAGGTCTTGAGTTTGCTGAGCGCGGTAAAGGCGACAACCATCGTCACCGAAATCCCCAGCAGGACGGTCGAGATCGCGTTGACCTCGGGCGTGACGACACGGCGCAATTGCCCCAGCATGTACGTGGGCAGCGTATCTTGTCCGGCAGATTTTACAAACTCCGTGATCACCACATCGTCCAGGCTGATCACAAAGGCCAGCATCGCCCCGGCCAGGATGCCGGGCCACAGCTGCGGCAGGGTGATGCGGGTGAAAACACGGAACGGCGGCGCATAAAGATCGGCGGCTGCCTGCTCAAGCGCCAGATCCATGCCCGTCAATCGCGCGCGGATCGGCAGATAGGCAAAGGGAATGCAGAACGCGGTGTGCGCGATGATCAGATAGAGCAGGCCGGTGTACCCCGTCGCCACCTTGATCATCGCAAAGAAGATCAGCAGCGCCACGGCGGTCACGATTTCGGGGACCATCAGCGGCTGGTTGATCATCGCAAACACCGCCGACTGCCCCTTGAACTTGGGCGTGCGGGTGGTGGCAAGGGCCGCCAGAACCGCCAGCGTGGTCGAGATCGCCGAGGCCCAGAAGGCGATTATCAGGCTGCGGACCGTGGCCTCCTGCACCTGCTGGTTGTCCCATGCGGACACGTACCAGCGCCAGGAGAACCCTTCCCAGATCGCGATCGAGGTGCCCGCGTTGAACGAATAGATCACCAGCAGGAAAATCGGCATGTAAAGCAGCACAAAGGTGACAGCCGCGACGGTCTTGAACCCCGGCATCCGTTGAATGTCAAAGCGTTTAGCCATGTTTGGGTTCCTCGCTTCCTGCGGTGCGCACGTAGACCATCAGCGCCACCATCACGATGGCCAGCAGGGTGATCGACAGCGCCGCCCCCAGTGGCCAGTTGCGGCCCTGTCCGAATTGCAGCTCGATCAGGTTGCCGATCATCAACTGATTGCCGCCGCCCATCACCCGCGGGGTGACATAGGCGCCCAGCGACGGCACAAAGACCAGGATGGACCCCGCAACGACGCCGGGTTTGACCAGCGGCAGGATGATCCGGCGCAACACCTTCATCCGCGTCGCGTAAAGATCATAGCCCGCCTCGACCAGTGAGAAATCCAGACGTTCCATCGACGCATAGAGCGGCAGGACCATCAGCGGCAGATAGACATAAATCATGCCCACGAGGATCGAAAACTCGGTGAACAGCATCTGGATCGGCGCGTCGATGATGCCCGACCACATCAACACGGTGTTGATCGTGCCTTCGTTCCGGATCAGCTCGACCACGGCAAAGGTACGGATCAGAATGTTGGTCCAGAACGGGATGATGATCAGCAGCATCCACAGATCGCGTTGTTTCTTGGGGCGCGTGGCGATGAAATATGCGGTGGGAAAGCCAAAGATGATGCAGCCCACCGTGGTCATCAGCGACAGCTTGACCGACCGCCAGAAGATCGACAGATGCGCGTCAGACCAGCTGAGCGTGTCGTCGAAGATGTCACGTTGCAGGACCACGTTGAACCATGCGTCGGCAGACGGCTGCCAGATCACCCCGCCGTAGTCGCCCGGCGTCAGCATCGAATAGACCAGCGTGATCAAAAGCGGGCCCGATGCAGCAAAAAGCAGCACCAGCAGCGCAGGTGCCAGCAACAGCCAGCGCACGCGGGCGGCGCGCTTTTCCGTGGCATTGGCGGGAAGGGAGGTATCAGCCATGATCAGTCTCTCAGAACCTGGCCGACACCGGGCGCGAATTGCACCCCGATGCGGTCGCCGGTCGAAAAGCCGCTGATCTCGTCTGGCCGGTTCTGTCGGCGCACGACAAATCCGGTGCCGTCGTCCAGCGCCACGTGGTAATGCGTGTCCGTGCCGAAATAGACGATTTCCGACAGGGTGCCGGGCAACAGCGCCTCTGCCTCCGGACAGATGCTGGCGTGTTCGGGGCGCACGGCGAGGGTGACCTTGCCCTGCATCGCCTCGCCCTCGGGCATGCGCGCGGCGATGACCTTGCCCGACGACAGGGTCACGTCGGCGTCCGTGCCCTTGCTGGCGGCAACCTCGGCGGGCACAAAGTTCGTGTCCCCGATGAAATCGGCCACAAACCGTTCGGCGGGGTGGTCGTAGATGTCACGCGGCCCGCCGATCTGACGGATGGTGCCCGCACTCATCACCGCGATCCGGTCGGACATCGTCAGCGCCTCTTCCTGGTCGTGGGTCACGAAGATGAACGTGATGCCCGTCTCCATCTGCAACCGCTTCAGCTCCAGCTGCATGTCCTTGCGCAGCTTGAAATCCAGCGCGCTCAGCGGCTCGTCCAGCAACAGAACCCGTGGCCGCGGTGCCAGCGCACGTGCCAGCGCCACCCGCTGCTGCTGACCGCCGGAAATCTGGCCCGTCTGGCGGTCCGCCATCTGGCTCATCTTCACCAGTTCCATCATCTCGCCCACGGTCTGCTTGATCTCGGCCTTGGGCTTGCCCAGCATTTCCAGCCCGAACCCGATGTTCTGCGCGACCGTCATATGTGGAAATAGCGCATAGCTTTGAAACACCGTGTTCACCGGACGCTGGTAGGGCGGCAGGTTCGCCAGATCCTTGCCATGCATCGTCAAGGTGCCCGACGTGGGGTGTTCGAACCCCGCAATCATTCGCAAAAGTGTGGTCTTTCCGCACCCCGAAGGCCCCAGAAGGGTAAAGAACTCATTGTCCTCGATGTCGATGCTGGCGTCGGCCAGCGCGACGACCTCCGGCGATCCGGGGTAGACTTTGCGCAGATTTCGCACACTGATTGCTGCTGTCACGTGAGGGTTCTCCCTGCGGCAGAAGTCAGAGGGACTTCACCGAATTTTGCATTTTTATTGGCACCAAGATCATATTTGGCTGCAACCCACCGAAGATAAATCAGATTTATTCCAATAGCTTACAGAACCCCTGACTCCGTTTCACGCCAATTTGATCAAATGTTAGACCGCAAAATTCCATACTGCAATGAGAGTCCGCACCAAAATGAAAGTTTTGGGGCAGGGGCACTGTCCTGCCTGTTTTTGATGCAAGCTGATGCGAGCCCTCGCAGCCTGTGCGTGTAGGTGTCTGATGCAGGTCGGCAGAAACACCGCGCACATTAAGCGCGTGTTTACGCAAGCGGGTCATAACAAGGCCGTGGCGATCGTGCCTGATATATGTCTGGAGATGCGTGTCACGGATGCTGATGACCTTTCGCCCTTTGATAAATTGCCCATGTGCGGCTCCGGCGCGGGACCTCGATCTCGGGCTCTCCGCGTACAGCCGCAATCGGCTCAGCGGTGCCTGATGGCCGAAACCAGACTGCACATCACCCAAGGGCAGCATGCGACCTCCGGCAATCCCGATGTGGTCATCACCACGCTTCTGGGGTCTTGCGTGGCCTGTTGCCTGTGGGACCCCGGCGCAAAGGTCGGCGGCATGAACCACATGCTGCTGACCGTGCGCGGAGATGCGGACCTGACCGACAATTTCATGGGGGTCAACGCCATGGAGGTGTTGATCAACGAGCTGATCAAGGCAGGCGCCCGACGCTCCTCCCTGCGCGCCAAGGCCTTTGGCGGCGCGCGCATGGTCAACGGCCTGTCGGACATCGGCGACGCGAACGCGCAGTTCACGCTGGACTTTCTTGCCAGCGAAGGGATCACCTGCGACGGCCATTCCTTTGGCGGATCGAACGCGCGCAACATCCGGTTCTGGCCCGCCAGCGGGCGCGTTCTGCAACGCATTTCCACCGACCATATCGACGAGCCGAAAGCCGTCCTGCAAGCCCCGCCGAAGGGCAACGACCTGGAACTTTTCTGACCGGGCGTCTGCGTGGGCAATGTGCGGTCAACGTCTGTTGGTGGCGTCCGGGACATGAGACTGCGTGAATAAGGAACGCAGTTTCGCCAAGCAGCCGAAATGTGACACCTTGAACTGCGCTGCAAAACCGATGTGTGCCGCCGGATGGTTCGGAAGCGGTTTCACCTTGGAGAAACGGCGATCCTCATCGGCAGGCGGTCTAAATTGAAGCGGCCATGTGAAATTAGTGTTCAACAGGTGACGCGGGTGGATGCGCACAATCGGATCAGATGAACACAACAGTTTTCCGCAGCCAAAGCTTGGGAGCTTTTGCGAGGCTTCAAATTCTAGAAGGTATTGGAAGGTTTTGGTCGGACATGGCCCAATCACGCACGCCCCGCGCCCGTTCAGACGGGCGAACGCGGTGAACACCCGCGAATTGGATGATCCCGCCGAAAAGTGTTTGCACTCCGCCCCCTGTCACGCGGCACATCACAAAGTGGCGGAAGCCATCGCGTCAATGTCGCGCAAGGCATCATGCAAATGTCGCGCAAAGCATCACAGAATTGTGCCGCAAAGCGTCATCAAGCCAACGCGCAAGGCATCATCGCAATGTCGTCGATAGCGTCGCGTCACCATCGCTCGAACTGTCTTGGCACCGACTCCCAAGGTATCCCTGAACCATCATGCAGAACTTTTTAACAAGTTCGTCCAAAGCGCTGCGACATTGTCCCGCACACCGCCGCAGCACTGTCATGCGATACGTCGCGCCACCGTCTCGAAAAACAGGACAGCGCCGTCGTGCAACGCCCGGCGGCACTGTCGCGCAAGGCGCCGGGCAACCATCTCGCGAAACGTTCACATACCACGACGCAGCATACCGAAGCAGGTTGGGCAAGCCGCACCACACCCGTGTTACCCGACGGAGGGTATGTGATCCTTCATGCGAAAACCTGCAACCCTGCCGGAAAAGGCCGCGTTGGTCAGCAGCCTACCTGCCTGCAAATGGCAACCAACGGGCAGGAAACAGTCGGTCAAGGGTTCAAAAATCGACAATTGAAATCCTATCTGACGCACGCATTTATGTCATCCTTCCCCGTCAAAGGTCCTTCAAAACAAATCCAGCGCGCCGGCGCTCCTTTCCTGAACACGCTCTCGCCCGTCATCCTGGATCAGCTGACGCGTGCTCTCCAGCCGCACGGCCTCGCACAGGCGGTTGCGATGCGCATCGGGCTCGCGGAACTGGCTGACAAGTTCGGAAATATCCATCAACGACTGATGCAGATAATCCAGTTTCTGCATGCCGGTCAGGAAATCCGCCTCGGTCATGTCCAAGTGTTTGAACTGCGTGCCTATCAGCAACTCAACCTGATGCACCTGAGCGGCAAGCTCGGCCAGGTGCGCGCCCGTGCGCGTGGGAAGCGGGACAGACGCCTTGCTCATAGCGGACCGACCACGGTTTCGATGCAGCGACGCAGGTCCATCGGCTCGAAGGGTTTCTTGAGGTAGTTGTTCATCCCCAGTTTACGCCCCTGGTCCATGATCTGCTGTTCGGCGCGCCCGGTGATCAGAATAAATCCGATCTTTTGCGTCGCAGGCTGGCTGCGCAGATGATGCAGGAAGGTCAGTCCGTCCATGTTCGGCATGTTGTAATCTGAAATCACCAGATGAACCGGCGTGCGGTGCAATTGAACAAGGGCAGCGGCCCCATCATCAGAGGTGTAGACGGTTCGAATGCCGAACCCGTCAAGCGCCTGGGTGATCAGACCGCGACTGGTCGACATATCGTCTACAACCATGATCCGTATTTGATCACGAAGTGCCATAGGGTGTCCTCTGTGTCTTGAGCGCGCTGAGAATGCCGGTGCCCTGGGCCTGCACCTTGTCATAGGCCGTCGGGCCGGTGACGCTGAAGCCCATCCTTTCCGGCGCCGACACACGTTCGGAGTGACCCAGAAACAAGATACCCTCTGGCGCCAATGCCGCGTGGAAACGTGGCCAGAGACTGTCTTGGGTCACGCCGTCGAAGTAAATCACCACATTTCGGCAGAACACGACGTCAAACTCCTGCCGCATCGGCCATGGTTTCAGCAGGTTCAACTCCTTGAACCGGATCACCTGGCGGACAGTATCCTTGATCTTATGTGCCGGCTGGCCTGCACCTTCTGCAGGCTCCAGGAATTGCGCGCGTAGACGGTCCGGGATGCCTTGGGTCATCCGGTCAGGGTAGATCGCCGCCTGGGCAAAGCTGATCACCTTGGAATCCACATCGGTGGCCAAAATCCGGAAATCCGCGTCTTGCAGCGTGGGGTCCTTGTCCAGCAGATACATCGCGATCGAGAAAGCTTCTTGCCCGTTCGAGCACCCGGCGGACCAGATGCGAAAGCGCCCCCCGGCCTTCAGCTTTGCCTGAGCAAGCGGCAGAATACGTGTGCCAAGAATGTCAAAATGATGCGGCTCTCTGAAGAAATGAGAGACATTGGTGGTCAATGCCGAAATCATCATCCGCCGCTCTTGCGCGCCCTCATCAGAGCGAACGAGCGCGAGATACGCCTCAAAGTCGGGGATGTTCGTCTCGCGCAGGCGGTGGCGCAGGCGCGACTGCACCATGCGCACCTTTTCAGGCGCAAGGATCAAACCGGCCTCGGAATAGGAGACCTGATGCAGGGCATCAAGTGTCACCAAGGACAGTTCGACCTCGTTGTCATGCGCAACCTCGATCACGCTGCATCCCTTTGCGGGGGCGGGACCACTTCTGAGAGTTCAAGCACCCGGATCATGCGGTCGTCCAGCAATGTCAGCGCCTTGATGATCCCGACACCGCCGTTCGAGGCGGCGTCCGGCGGGGGCTGCAAGTCACTTGATGTCAGGGCGATGATATCGGAGACGGCATCGACCAAAAGGCCGGTCATCGTCTCTTCGAACTTGACCACAATGATCACATTGCGATCAGTGTGTTCGCGTGGCGGCAAACCCAGACGTTCGGCCAGATCCATCACCGGCAGGACTGTGCCGCGCAGGTTGATCACGCCCTTCATGTAGCTGGGCGCATGGGGCAGGGGTGTGGTGCGCGTCCAACCACGGATTTCGCGCACGCACATGATATCAAGAGAATATTCCTGATCGCTCAGACGGAAGGTCAGAAGTTCGACGGGGCTGCTGGGAGAGGTTACACTCATTGCGTCATTTCCATCAGTTTGGGAGATAGGACCGAAGCGTTGCTTTGGGCCTGTGCGATGATGTCGGCGGGGTCGAGGATCAGGGCGATTTGCCCGTCACCGAGGATGGTGGCGGCCGCGATGCCGGGAGCGCGGTAAAAGCTTTCGTCGAGCCCTTTGATCACGACCTGCCGCTGGTCCTGTATCTCGTCCACGATAAGGGCCGCGCGGCTGCCAGCCTCGTCTGCGATCAGCAGAACAACCGAGTCCAGATAGCTTTCCTGTGCAGAGCGGTATCCCAGTTCCACGCCCAGATCGAACAGCGACACGAATTCGCCGCGCACCCGGACCACGTTCATACCAGGGCGGGTCTGTTCGAGGTTGTCGTGGTCGATGGTCAGGGTTTCGATCACCAGGTTCAGTGGCAGGACCATCGTTTCACCCGCGACATGCACCACCATTCCATCCAGCACCGCGAGCGTCAGCGGCAAGGAGATCGAGAATGTCGTGCCGGTTCCCGGCGAAGAGGTGATCGTGATGCGCCCGCCCAGCGACTGGATGGCGTTGCGCACGACATCCATGCCGACGCCGCGGCCCGACAGGTTGGACACCTCGGTTGCGGTCGAGAAACCGGGCAGGAACAGCAGGTTGTCGATTTCGACGTCGGACAGATTGGCATCGGCCGCGATCAGCCCCTTTTTCGCGGCGATCTGCTGGACCTTGGGCCGGTTGATCCCGCCGCCGTCATCGGACACTTCGATAATGACACGACCGGACCGGTGGGCGGCGGTCAGTTTGACAACGCCCTGTTCAGGTTTGCCCGCCGCGCGGCGGTCTTCTGTCGTTTCCAGTCCATGATCGACTGCGTTTCGGATCATGTGGGTCAGCGGGTCCGACAGACGCTCGATCACGGTCTTGTCGACTTCGGTGGTGTCGCCTTCGGTGACCAGGCGCACGTCCTTGCGAACCGCGGCGCTGCATTCGCGGACGATGCGCGACATACGTTGGAACAGGGATTTGACCGGCTGGGCGCGGATCATCATCACGCTGTCCTGAATGTCGCGGGTCAAACGCTGGAATTCCTCAAGGCCGTTCATCGAATCCGAGTGCGGCGATAGGCCCGAGGATTCCAGGCTTTGCGACAGCATCGCCTGATTGATCACCAACTCGCCCACGAGGTTCACCAAACGCTCGATCCGGTCCAGATCGACGCGCACCACGGCTTTGGCGGCAGGTTGTGTGGCGGCCTTGGCCTTTGGAGTGGCAGGTGTGTCGGATCTGGCCGCAGGCATCGGTGCGGGGGCTTCGGGCACGATTTGTCTTGGCGGCTCATCCTGCAACGGCGGCAAGTCGGGCAAGGCCGGACTGACTTTGGAAGAGGGCGCGCTTTGCATGCTTTCGATTGTCAGGTCGCACAGCCCTTCCACGAAATCAAAGACCGCGATGATATCGTCCTGCGAGATGTCTGCGCACAGCTTCACGGTCCAGGCCAGATAGCCGCCGTTGCTAACGCAGTCCCGCAGCAGCGGCACGTTTTCAGTGGTGCACGTCACCTCGCAGGGGCCAAGTTCGGCCAGATTGCGCAGGATCATGAAGGGCTCGTTGCCGGTCTCATAAAGTTCTGGCTGCGGGGTGAAGTGAATGGTGAATTCCGCAGGCCCCGCAGGCGGCAGCGCGTCCAAGTCCGGCAGGCCAAGATCCAGCGCGAGGCCCATCGGCTGAAAGTCGATCTCGGTTTCCTCCACCTCCTCGACTCCGTTGTCGCCCAGCAGAGCATCAAGCTGGGTGAGGATGGCGTTCCCTTCGGCCTCGGGCAGAACGCCGTTGTCGCGCGATTCGCGGACCAGGTCCGACAGGTGATCGGCAGCCCGAAAAAACAGTTTGATCGCATCGCCATCGGCCACCATCACATGACTGCGCACGGCATCAAGCACAGTCTCGTAGCGGTGGGCAAAGCGCACCAGCGCTTCCAGGCCAAAGGCGCCGGCGCCTCCCTTGATCGAGTGGACAGCGCGGAAGACGACGTTGATCGTCTCAAGGTCGCCGCTGTCTTCGGCCATGGTTTCAAGACCGTCTTGCAAGGCTTCGAGAAGCTCTTCGCATTCGATGAAGAATGAGGCCCTGATTTCGGCCATAGGGTCCAGTTCGGGCATGTTGTGTTCTCCTATCCCGCGACCATTTGCAGGGCCTTGATTAGCTTGGCAGGGTCAAAGGGTTTGACGATCCAACCCGTTGCACCGGCATTGCGGGCACGGGCCTTGAGTTCTGGTGCCGCCTCTGTCGTGAGTACCAGAATGGGGGTGGCGCGGTGTTTGACCTGACCGCGCACCGCGTCGATGAAGCCAAAGCCATCCATGCGCGGCATGTTGATGTCGGTGATGATGGCATCGGGGGCGATGCCGTTCAGCACCTCGACCCCGTGGATGCCATCGTCGGCGGTCGTGACGGTAAAGCCCGCAGGTTCCAGCGCCAGCCGGATCATGTCGCGCATCGTGCGGCTGTCGTCGACGGCAAGGATGCTCAGCGTCATGCCGCGCCCCCGCTGATTTTCTCAGGCGTCATTCCCATGAAATGCAACTGCTCCAGCGCCTTTTCCGAGACATTCAGCAACTGGAACCGATCGCCTGCGGATTTCGCGGCGGACACCACCACCTGCAGGCCCAATGCACCGAAATGGATGACCCCCGCGGCGTCCAGCACCAACGGTTCGTCCTCTGGCCGCGCCTTAAGCTCGGCCAGCACTGCGGGCACGCTGGACAAATCCAGACGAGGCGGCAGCAAGATGGGTTCAGCCATTGGGCAGTCCTTTCAAAGGTGGGAAGCTTTGCAAGATCGCGATCCGGGCAAACTTCGTCAGCGGTTGAAGACTGTCTAGCGGACGCACCGTTAAGAAGCGGTTACGCGGTTGCGGGTTTCACCAGGAACCGGCGTCAGGACGCACCGACCGCCCCGCGCGGCGTCGCGTCAAACCCCGAACCGCACATCAAAAAACCCCGGCGTACGGGGCACACCGGGGCAAAATTCAACATTTAAATCAAAGGCTCAGGCGCGGCGGCGGCGACCGCCTGTGCGTCCTTCGCGACCGCGACCTTCCTGGCCCGCCTTCGGCGCGACCTTGTTGAATCTGATCCAGTCGGACCCGTGCGGATCGTTGTTGGTCAGGAAATTCGCGGCCCGGATCGCTTCCATTTCCTTGCCCGCGCGCGCCATGGTCGAACCCAGGCCAAACATTTGCACGAAGGTCTCGTCGTCCATGTCCTCGGGCAGGATGATGCCCGCCGCTTCGACCTCGGCGCGTTTCTCGGCGATCTTCAGCGGCCCAACAGGCAGGGCGATGGGGTTCATGATTGCGCTGGTCATGCCCGCGGCCATCGCCATCGGCAGGAACGCGTTGTTGATCCCGTGACGGTTGGGCAGGCCAAAGCTGATGTTGGAAGCACCGCAGGTGGTGTTCACGCCCAGCTCGTCGCGCAGGCGCCGCACCAGGGTAAAGACCTGCAAGCCCGCAGTCGCCATCGCACCGATCGGCATCACCAGCGGATCGACCACGATATCATGGGCGGGAATGCCAAAGTCGGCGGCACGCTGCACGATCTTCTTGGCGACCTCGAAACGCACATCGGGGTCTTCGGAAATGCCGGTGTCGTCGTTGGAAATCGCCACGACCGGAACGTTGTATTTCTTGACCAGCGGCAGCACCAGTTCCAGACGCTCTTCCTCGCCGGTGACCGAGTTCAGCAGCGGGCGGCCTTCGGCGGCGGCCAGACCCTGTTCCAGCGCGCCGGGCACGGAGCTGTCGATGCACAAGGGCACATCGACGATGGCCTGCACGCGTTCCACCAGCGCCTTCATCAGCATCGGCTCGACAAAGTTGTTGTCGGCATAGCGCGGGTCCTGCGCCATCTTGTTCGAGAACACGGCGCCCGAGTTCACGTCGAGAATGGTGGCACCGGCGGCAACCTGCGCCAGCGCGTCCGCCTCGACGCGGCTGAAATCGTCGCGCTCAAGCTCTTCGGCCAGGATCTTGCGGCCCGTGGGGTTGATGCGTTCGCCGATCACGCAGAACGGTTGGTCAAAGCCGATGATCGCGGTCTTGGTTTTGGATTCAACAATGGTGCGTGTCATGGTGTTCGGTCCTTCAGGCGTTGGCCGGTTGGGCAGCAGCGCCGCCGTTTTCGATGGCCCAGTGGGCGTTGGTCTTGATACCGCCCAACGGGAAGAAATGCACGTTGGTCACGTTAAAGTCGGGATTGGCGGCCTTGTGCGCGGCCAGTTCGGCGATGACGTCATTGGGCTCGAAGGGCAGCAGCAGCTTGGTCACGTCCTTCGCCCGGCGCTGCAGCACACGCAGCGATGCGCCCACGCCGCAGGCGACGGCGAATTTGATCATCGTCTGCAACTTGGCGGGGCCCGCGATGCCGATGTGGATGGGCAGGTCGATCCCGGCGGCCTTCAGGCTGTCGGCCCATTCGATGATCGGCTGTGCCTCGAAGGCGAACTGTGTCGCCAGCGCCATCTGCGCGTCGGTGCGGTTTGCAAAATCCTGTTTCCAGCGCAGCGCGTCCGCGACGTTGATGCCACGGCCATCGGGGTCGATGTCCTTGTTGCCCTCGGGGTGACCAGCAACATGCAGACGGGTAAAGCCCGCCTTGTCGAAGGCACCGGTTTCCAGAAGCTGCATCGAACTGTCGAAATCGCCGTGCGGCGTGGTCACGCCACCTGCCAGCAACAGCGCCTGTTTCACGTCCGCCTCGCCCTGATAGCGCGCGATCCAGTCTTCCAGCATGGCGCGGTCATGGATAATGCGCGCGGGAAAATGCGGCATGACCGGAAAGCCGTCGGCGTTGAGACGTTTGGCCGTGGCGACCATGTCCTCGATCGGCGTGCCCTCGATATGGGCGATATAGACGCGGGTGCCTTCGGGCAGAAGATCGCGGAAATTCTCGACCTTCTCTGCGGTGCGCGGCATCACCTCGATCGAATAGCCTTGCAGAAAGGCTTCGACTTCAGGCGAGATGCGGCCCGCTACCGGACCTTCGGGAGTTTTCTTGAAATTCAGAAGTGCCATGTCAGGAAACCTTTTGGTCAGGCGGCAGGGGTGTTCAGGCCCAGCCTTCGTTGTCGATCAGCGCCTTGATCCGCGCACTGTCATATTCGGTATCGAGACGTGTGGCCTCGGCTTCGGCGATCTCGGCGGCGTCGCCGTCGATGTTATGTGCGACGGCCTTGCGCCATTCGGCGAGATAGGCGTCGGCGTCGCGGGCGTTGACCTTCATCGCGGCACGGTCGATGGCTTGTTCGAACCGCTCGGGCAATTGGCGTTTGGACCCGCTGCGGCCCTTGCCCACGATTACCTGCGCCGGGATGTCCCGCCAGTATACGATTGTCACGTCTGGCATCTCGTGATTCCCCCCGATGGCCGATTTCGCCCTGTCTAAGGCACGCCCGAAGCGCAGCGGTGGCGTTTTTCGACCCAAAGCACTCTGTCAGCGACCTTTGCCCGGCAGCGCCTGCCCACGGGGCAAGTCAAGGCCTCTGGTCTTGGCCCAAACGCGGCGATCCGCCCCCGGCCACACGCCTTTGTCACCGTCCTTGCCGCAAAGCCGTCCTTGCGTGAGATGCGGCAAAAGCCTATCGTGATCCCAACTCGTTATGAAAGGCGCATACAATGGCGCCAAAGCGTCCCACAGGTGCGGGCGCGCTCGAACAACCGGCTCTGAGCCCCGTGCCTCAGTCCGGATCACGTGAGCTTTATGCCGCGCTCGATCTGGGCACGAACAGTTGTCGCATGCTGATTGCCCAACCCAAGGGGACGGGCTTTCAGGTGATCGACAGTTTTTCCAAATCCGTCCAGTTGGGCGCGGGTCTGGAACGCACCGGGCGTTTGTCGCGCGGCTCCATGATGCGCACCATCCAGGCCTTGCGAATCTGTCAGCAAAAACTGCGCCAGCACAAGGTGCGTCGGATGAAGCTGGTCGCGACCGAAGCCTGCAGGCGGGCGATCAACGCCAGTGAATTCATCCAGCGTGTGCACCGCGAAACCGGGCTGCGGCTGGAAATCATCCAGCCCGAGGAAGAGGCGCGGCTGGCCGTGATCTCCTGCGCGCCGCTGGTCAGCCGCAAGACCCAGAACCTGCTGGTGGTGGACATCGGTGGCGGCTCGACCGAACTGGTGTGGATCGACATCTCGAAGGTGCCCAAGAACGACCGCCCGCAGGCGATCATGCGCCTGCACAGCGGTTTCAACACCGCCGCCGTCAACGACGTGCCGCAGGCACGCGTGGTCGATTGGATCAGCGTGCCGCTGGGTGTGGCGACCTTGCGCGACCAGTTCAGCGACGTCGAGGATGACGCGGCCCGCTTTGCCCTGATGAGCTGGTTTTTCGAGGAAAACCTTGCGGATTTCGCACCTTACCACGACACCAAGGTGCACGAGAAATTCCAGATTGTCGGCACCTCGGGCACCGTCACCACCGTCGCCGCCTCGCATCTGGGGCTGAAACGCTATGACCGTACTCAGGTCGATGGCCTGCGGATGACGTCCGAACAGATCGACAAGGTGATCCGCAGCTATCTGGACATGGGGCCGGGCGGGCGGCGCGCCGATCCGCGCATCGGGCAGGACCGTCAGGCGCTGATCATGTCGGGGGCCGCCATCCTTCAGGCGCTGATGCGGTGCTGGCCCACGGACCGGCTGAGCGTGGCGGATCGCGGCCTGCGCGAGGGGCTGCTTTATGCGCAGATGAGCGCGGATGGCGTGCTGGGCGAGGGCGTACTTTAGCGGATTTTTCCGCAGCCTGCCGTATCTATCGTCTACCATCGCTTGAAGCACTGCGTCCAAGCGCGTATCTGCACCGCAACGAAAGGCGGATTTCCGTGGCAAAAACACCTGATGGCAAGAACACCTCCGGGCGCGGCCAGCGCGAGCTGACCGTCAAGGTCAAGACCGCGCGCGGGCGCACGACCAGCTCGACCCGGTGGCTGCAGCGCCAGTTGAACGACCCATACGTCAAGCGCGCACAGGCCGAAGGCTATCGCGGGCGCGCGGCGTTCAAGATCATGGAACTGGACGACAAGTACCGATTTCTGGTGCCGGGCGCGCGCGTGGTCGATCTGGGGGCAGCCCCCGGCGGCTGGTGCCAGGTCGCGGTCAAGCGCGTCAATGCCCTGAACGAGCGGTCGGGCAAATCCGTCGGCACCATCCTGGGCGTCGACCTGCAAGAGATGGACCCGATCGCAGGCTGCGAGCTGCACGTGCTGGACTTCATGGAAGACGACGCGGATCTGCAGGTCAAGGAATGGCTGGGCGGCAAGGCCGACGTGGTGATGTCGGACATGGCGGCATCAAGCTCCGGGCACAAGCAGACCGACCACTTGCGCATCATCGCCCTGTGCGAGGCGGCGGCCTATTTTGCCTTCGACGTGCTGGAAACCGGCGGCACCTTTGTCGCCAAGGTTCTGGCAGGCGGGGCCGAGGGCGATCTGCAAAAACTGCTCAAGCAACGGTTCGACAAGGTGGCGAATATCAAGCCGCCATCGTCGCGCGCCGACAGTTCGGAAAAATTCGTGGTCGCCACCGGCTTTCGCGGCTGAGCGCTGCACGTTCACACGGATTGTCAAATGCGGCGCGGTCGTGTCTGAACTCGACCCGGCGCGGTCCTGAACAGCCCTTAACCTATCAAAGTCGGCGCATGAGCGACTGTTGCGCCATTTCCTTGAACGCATCGGCCTGTCCGCTGCTGATCTGGCGCGGCAGACACGCGACACGCGCAGCCGTCTGCTCTGCGCGTTCTTTCTGACGCATCAGTTCGAACAGCCGCATGTGGCGGGGGATTTTTGTACCTGTCATCAGGGGCATATGACATTTCCTTTGTGGTTGGCGGCGTGTTTTCCAGCGCAAGCTTGCGCACATTATGCGGCACCCCTGAGGCGCACGGCGGGCGCCGATGTGAAATTTCGCTAAAAACCTAAGCTTATTTTGCTGGCTGCATCCGTTGGAAATAACGCCCGGTTTACTTTCGGTGACTAGGTCTGAGGGCGATATTTTTCCCCACAGGAGAGTTCCAATGATCAGACACTTCATGACAGCCACCCTTGCCCTTGCCGTCGCCACGGGTTCGCTTTTTGCCGCCGAACCGCAGGACAAGATGGTCGACTTCGTCACCAAAAAAACGGCAGAGTGGTTGCAATCGGACAGTGCGATCGCCGCGATCACGGCCCAGAATGCGCGCACGGCAGGGCTGTCCGCAGGCGCGATCGACACCTTGGACAAGGAATGGCGCGCGCAGGTCGGGCAACTGGACACGCCGCTTATCAACTCCGTGGTGAACTCCGAGCTGTCCATGTCCCTTATCGGGCACGTCGATGCCTCTGGCGGGATGGTCACCGAGCTGATCGTGATGGACGCTCAGGGTTTGAACGTCGCGCTCAGTTCGGTCACCTCGGATTACTGGCAGGGCGACGAGGAAAAACACCAGCAGACATATGGTGTCGGTCCCGGTGCGATACACATCGGCGAAATCGAGCTGGATGAAAGCACGCAAACCTATCAGGCACAGGTATCGCTAAGCCTGATTGATCCCGCGACCGACACCGTGATCGGTGCAGTGACATTCGGACTGAACGCCGAAGCCTTCTTTTAGACACGCAAACGTGCAGGCGGCAGATCCCTCTACGCCGGGACTGCCCGCCCTCTGCGCCTCAGCTTTTCCACAACCGCCGACAGGCCGCATCTATAGACGCATGCAGCAGCAGCGTCAGGACCGCCAGAACAAGCAGCGCCGCAAACATCAGGTCGATCTTTGCTCGGCCATTTGCCAGCAGCATCAAATAGCCAAGCCCGCGCGACGCACCGACCCATTCGCCGATGATCGCGCCGATGGGGGCATAGACCGCAGCCAGCCGCAGCCCCGAGGCAAAACCCGGCATCGCGGCGGGCACCCGGATGCGCCAAAGGATGCGGGCAGGCGTGGCGTTCATCACACGGGCGAGCTCCAGCCAGCCGGGCGGGGTGCGCATCAATGCGTCGAAAAACGAAGAGGTGACGGGAAAATAGATGATCAGCAATGCCATGGCGACCTTGGACAACAGCCCGTACCCCAGCCAGAGCGTCAGGATCGGCGCCAATGCAAAGACCGGCACCGCCTGGCTGAAAACCAGTATCGGGCGCAGCAGTGACCGCGCAGCCGGCGATGCCGCCAGCAGGATTGCCGAGGCAAAGCCCAGGGCCGCCCCCAGCCCGAGACCCAGCAAGACCTCGGTGGCGGTGACCAGCGCATGTTCGGTGATCAGCGCCCGACTGGTCCAAAGCGTCGTGAAAACCAGCCCAGGCCCCGGCAGGATAAAGCGGGGTAACTCTGCCAGCGTGACGACCGCCTGCCACCCCAGCAGCGCCAGAAGCGTGACACCGGCGATCCGTACAACCGCCATCATTGCGCGACCATCAACAGACGCATCAGGCGGCCCTGATACTCCAGCGTTTCGGGTGCATCGAATTGCCGGGGCGTCGGGCCGTCCGGTGGCGGGACCGACGTGATACCCCCTTGCGTCATCAGCAGCACGTTGTGCCCCAACCGCGCGGCCTCGGCGGCGTCATGGGTCACGTGCAGCACCGTGCGTCCGGCCAGCAGGGTGGCGGCCAGATCCTGCATCAACGCCCGCGACCGTGCGTCCAGCGCCGAAAACGGCTCGTCCAGCAGGACGACGGGACGGTCCTCCATCAAGGTCCGGGCCAGCGCCACACGCTGCCTCTGCCCCCCCGAAAGCGCATCTGGCCGCTTGGCGGCATGGCCGGTCAGGCCCACCTGTTCGATCACCGCGCGCGCCCGGTCCAGCTGTGGCGGCTGGCCCCGCAGACGCGCACCAAGGGTGACATTCCCGGTGACATCCAGCCAGGGCAACAACAGATCGCTCTGCGCCATCAGCGCCACACGGGCGCCAAGCGGCGCACCGTCGCCTGCGCCAACCGTGCCTTCCAGGGTGACCTCGTCGCCCAGACCGGCCATCAGCCGCAGAACCGTGGACTTGCCCACGCCCGACGGCCCAAGCAGGCAGGTCCATCGACCGCGCGGAACCTCGACCGAAACCGGGCCGAAGATCGGCGCGCCGTCGATTGTCGCACACCCCGAAAGATGCAGCGCCGGGGCCGCGGTCATAGTCACGGGCACGAGCGCAGACCCATGGCCCAGAAATCAACTTCAAGCCGGGTGGCCGTCTGAAAACGAGCGCAGAGGCGCGGCCAGCGCGGGCTGTCCTCGGGCACTTCGCCAAGGCGGCGGGCAACGGCGCCGTCGATCAGCGCACCCGCCTTGTGGCAGACCGCCTGATAATCTGCGCCCGCATAGGTTGCGATCCAGTCCGCATAGGGCGTCTTGCCCCCAAAGGTTGCCAGCCGCGCCCCGATCTCGCCATAGCCCAGCACGCATGGGGCAAGCGCCGCCATCAGGTCGAGGAAATCACCGGAATGCCCCGCATCAAGCACATAGCGCGTATAGGCGATGTTCTGAGGTGCCTCGGCGGCTGCGAACAGCTCTGCCTCTGAAATGCCCTCGGCGGCGCAGGTCTGGACATGCAGACGCATTTCGCCGTTCAGCAGCGCATGAACGGTGGCGGCACAGGCGCGCATCTCGTCCAGCGTTTCGGCCTTGGTCACGGCCAGCGCCCAGGCGCGAGAATAATGTACAAGATAGAGGTAATCCTGTACAAGATAATGCAGGTAGGCTGCACGCGGCAGGGTGCCGTCACCCAGCCCCTCGACGAACGGGTGGCGGGTGTAATCGCTCCAGGCATCGCCCGCGGCGGCGCGCCAAAGCGGAAATGTGGTCCCGTAGCTCATTGTGCCCCCAGCTCCAACGCCAGGTCCGACACGGGGCGCACCTCTTCGATCAATCCGGCCGCGTGCAGAAACGTCTCGAACCGGGCATAGCGTCCCTGATCCAAAGCGGCGGGACGCAGGGCAAACCTCGGCACGGTATCGGCCCAGGCACGTTCGTTCAGCGCATCCTGCAATTCGACCGAGGTGGCGGCGAAGATCTCCCAGCTTGCCTGGGGATGGTTGACGATGAACTGCGTCGCCTTTTCGGTCGCCGCCAGAAAGCGTCTGATCTTGTCGGCGTCCATCCGCTCGGGGTTGGCGACATAGATCAACTCGTCATAGGTCGGAACGCCTTCTTCCTCGGGATAGAAACAGCGGCCCGGAACGCCCTCGATCTCCATCTGGTTCAGCTCGAAATTGCGAAAGGCCCCAAGGACGGCGTCGACCTGCCCGGACATCAGTGCGGGCGAGAGGGACCAGTTGACGTTGACCAGCTCGATATCGTCAAGGCCGAGACCCGCGCGGCCCAGCATCGTCGCCAGCAGCGCCTCTTCGACGCCGGCCACCGAAAACCCGATCTTGCGGCCCGCAAGGTCTGCGATCTGCGCAACCGGGCCGTCCTGCAGCACCAGCAGGCAGTTCAGCGGCGTGGCGACCAGCGTGCCGACCCGGATCAGCGGCATGCCCTCGGCCACCTGAAGGTGCAGGCGCGGCTGGTAGGAAATCGCCAGATCGGCACGCCCGGCTGCGGCCATCTTGGGCGGATCGGCAGGGTCCGCGGGGGCAATCACCTCGACGTCCAGCCCGACGTCGGCGAAGTAACCTTGCTCTTCGGCGATGATGATCGGGCCATGATCGGGGTTCACGAACCAATCAAGCATGATGGTCATGCGGTCCTGTGCGACAGCAGGCGTTGCCACAAGCAAGGCAAGGGCAAGGGCGGTGAGTGGTCTTTTCATCAGAAGTCTCCGTTGGGGTCGCCAAGCGCGACAAGGTAAATCTCTCCGGGCCACATCGCGGCCAGCCGCTCTGCCGCGGCCCAGGCGCGCAGGCCCGAGCGACAGCAGAGCACGGCGCGTTGGCCGGGTGCGGGAAGGGCGGCGGGGTTCCCGCGTCCGAAGGCCGAAACGGGCAGGCGGTGGGCGGTCGGGCGCACCAGCGGTGCCTCGTCGTCCGCGCGCAGATCGACGAGGAAATCGGTGTTCGCGATCTCGGACGCCGCAAGAAAGCGAGGTTGATGCAAAGGCTCTGCCGCGCCGTCAAAGCGGAACCCGCCAAAGCGGAAGCTGGTGGCGTCGAAGGTGACAAGCCGGCCCAGCGGCGTGGGCGCGATGCCCGCCAGCAGCGCCAGCGCCATCTGCGCCTGCAGCGCGCCGATCACGCCCACGACCGGCCCCAGCACACCATCCTCGGCGCAGGAGCCCATGCGTTGCGGCAGGTCGGGAAAGACCGCGCGCAGGCTCGGGCCGCCGCCGCAGAAGACACCGGCATAACCCTCCAGCCCGACCACGGAGGCGCTGACCAGAGGGCGCGCGGTGGCGTGGCAGGTGTCCGATAGGACATAGCTTGCCGCGAAGCTGTCGGCGCAGTCGAGCACCAGATCGACGCCAGCGCAAAGCGCATCGACATTGGCGGGATCAAGCGCTGCGGTGACCGGCTGGGCGCGGATATCTGCGTTCAGCGCAGCAATGGCATCGGCGGCGGCTTCGGCCTTGGGGCGACCGATGTCGGCCTCGCGGAACAGCGTCTGCCGGTGCAGGTTCGTCACCTCGACCCGGTCGGGGTCGACCAGCCGGATATTTCCGACGCCCGCACCACCAAGGTATTGCAGCACGGGGGCGGCCAGCCCGCCCGCGCCGACGACCAGAACACTGGCCTGTCGCAGCCGCTCTTGTCCCTGCGGCCCGAATTCGGGCAGGGCGATCTGGCGGGCATAACGGCTCATCGCGTCACCTCGATCCAGTCGCGCACACGGGCTTCGGGATCGGTGTTCAGGGTGATGTCGGTCACCGCCGAGACGATGTCGGCGCCGGCCTGAAACGCACCCGCCGCGCGCGCGACGCTCATGCCGCCGATGGCGACGAGGGGCAGATCACCGATCAACCGTTTCCATTCGGTCACGCGCGCCAGGCCCTGCTGCTGCCATTTCATCTGCTTGAGGATCGTGGGATAAACCGGCCCAAGGGCCACGTAGTCGGGGCCAAGCGACAGGGCGCGGTCCAGTTCCGCATGATCGTGCGTGCTGATCCCAACGTTTATCCCAGCGCGGCGGATCGCGGGCAGGTCGGCTTCGTCCAGATCCTCCTGACCCAGATGCACCCAGTCGCAACCATGCTCGATGGCCAGACGCCAGTGATCGTTGACCACCAGCACCGCGCCGTGATGTCGGCAGAGCGCCTGCGCCTGTGCCACCATGGGCCGCACCTCGTCCTCCGGCCTGTCCTTTATGCGCAGCTGCACCAGCTTCACACCAAGAGGCAGGGTGCGTTCCAGCCATTCGGGGCTGTCGAAGATCGGATAGAACCGGTCAAGTTTCATCCCAGGAACGCCTTTCCGATCAATGGCGTAGAAGGGGCCGCCATATCGCGCGGCTCCATCGGGTCGGCGTCATGGGCCAGCCGTCCGGCTTGCACCGCAAGGGCAAAGCCCTCGGCCATTGCCGCCGGATCGCCGGCCTTGGCGACGGCGGTGTTCAGCAGCACCGCGTCGAACCCCATTTCCAGCGCCATCGCCGCCTGGCTGGGCAGGCCAAGGCCCGCGTCCACGACCATCGGCACATCGGGAAACTGCGCGCGCAGGGTGCGCAGCCCGTAGATGTTGGTCAGTCCCAAACCGGTGCCGATGGGCGCGCCCCAGGGCATCAGAACCTTGCAGCCCGCGTCCAGCAGGCGGTCGGCCAGCACCACATCCTCGGTCGTGTAGGGAAAAACGTTGAAGCCCTCGTCGGTCAGGATGCGCGCCGCCTCGACCAACCCGAACGGGTCGGGTTGCAGCGTGTCGGCGTGGCCGATCACCTCGAGCTTGATCCAGGGCGTGTCAAAGAGTTCGCGTGCCATTTGCGCCGTCGTGACCGCCTCGCGCACCGAATGGCAGCCAGCGGTGTTGGGCAACAGCGTCACGCCAAGGTCGCGCACCAGATCCCAGAAGGCCGCACCGGCGCGGTCGCCGCCGGCCTCGCGGCGCACGGACACGGTGGCGATGCCCGCACCCGATCGGCGGAACGCCTCGGCCAGTATCGCGGGCGAGGGGTATTGCGCGGTGCCAAGCATCAGACGCGAGGCGATTTCAGTGCCGTAAAGCTGCATCTCAGCCTCCCTGCCTGGGTGTGACGATCTCGATCCGGTCACCGGGGGCGATGGCTGTTGCCCCGCGCGCCGATGCGGGCACGAAGCTTTCGTTGACTGCGGTGGCCACCTTGGCCCCGCCGTGCCCGAGTTCGTCCAGAACCCCCGCCAGCGTGTCGGCGCGCACCTCTGTCGGGATGCCGTTGATCTCAATCTTCATGCCAGAACTCCGGTTTGATATCGTCGCAGGCCATCCCGACCGCCATCTGCGCCAGGGCAGGCGCAAGCAGAAAACCGTGGCGGAACAGGCCATTGACATGGATGGTATCGCCCTGTCGGCTGATGCGGGGCAGGTTGTCGGGAAAGGCGGGGCGCGCGTCGGCGCCGATCTCGACCAGCTCAGCCTCGCCAAAGGCGGGGTGCAGCGCATAGGCCGCCGACAGCAGTTCAAGGACGGAGCGGACGCCGGGCTTGCGGTTGTCGCTTTCGATCTGGGTCGCGCCCAGCATGAACAGCCCGTCCGCGCGGGGCACCACGTAAAGCGGAAAGCGCGGGTGCAGCAGCCGGACAGGACGGTTCAGATGGATGTCGCGGCTGCGCAGAACCGCCATCTCGCCCTTGACCCCGCGCAGGTCAGGCAGGTGATCACGTGCCGCGAGCCCGCGACAGTCAAAGGTCAGTCCCTGCGCGTCCCCGGTTTCGGTCACGAAGGTCACGCCGTCCTGCTCCAGCCGGTCGCGCAGGTGGGCAAGGGCCCCACGCGGATCAAGATGCGCCTCGCCTGCGACGTGCAGCGCGCGGTCAAAGCGGCCGTCCAAGTCCGGCTCGAGCGCCGCAAGACCGGCGGCATCGAGCCGCGCATGCTGCGGGACACGCCGCGCGAAGCGGTCCAACTCGCGCCGATCCCGGTTCAGCGTCAGCACGATGGTGCCCTGCCGAGTGACAGTGACGCCCTGCCGCGCCCACCAGTCCGCCGCCTGCCGACCCAGACGCACGACCGGTTCATCTGCCGTCTCGCCCTCGCAGAAGGGAGCGAGCATCCCGCCGGCCCACCACGAACAACCGTGTGGTCCGGGCCGGGGGCTAGGGTCGAACACCGTGACGTCGCAGCCCCGCCCGGCCAGTTCCGCCGCCACGCAAAGCCCCGCGACGCCGGCCCCAAGGACACGTGCGCGGATCATGGCCAGACCTCGTGGAAATGATGAACGGGCCCGTGTCCCTCGCCGATGCCCAGGCTGTCCGCCGCGCGGATCGCGCCATGCAGCCAGACCTGCGCGCACTGCACGGCAGCCGCGACATCCGCGCCCTTGGCCAGTTCTGCGGCGATGGCCGACGACAGGCTGCACCCGGTGCCATGGGTGTTGCGGGTGGCAAGCCGCGGCTGCTGCAGCGCGATCACGCCCGCGGCGCTCACCAGCCGGTCGGTGCAGGTAGGCCCCGCTGCATGGCCACCCTTCATCACCACCGCCTTTGCGCCGAGGTGCCGCAGGGCATGGCCCTGTGCCTCGGTCTCTTCGGGGTCGCATGCTATCTCGCGGCCCAGCAAACGCGCAGCCTCGGGCAGGTTTGGGGTCAGGACATCGGCGCGGGGCAGCAGCCGTTCGATCAGGGCGGCCTCGGCATCCGCAGCCAGCAGCGCATCGCCGGATTTCGCGACCATCACCGGGTCCAGCACGACCGGACCGGGGTATCCATCAAGCGCGTCGGCCACAGCCACGACGATATCTGACGAGGCCAGCATCCCGATCTTGATGGCACCGGGCGGAATATCGGCCAGCACGGCGGCGATCTGCGCCGAAACCATGGCGGGCGACACCGCCTCGACGGCAAAGACCCCGCGCGTGTTCTGCGCGGTGATCGCTGTTATCGCGCTGGTGCCATAGACGCCGAGCGCCGAAAACGTCTTGAGATCGGCCTGAATGCCCGCGCCCCCGCCACTGTCGGAGCCCGCGATTGTCAAAGCTGATGCGTGTGATGGTGGCGCGTCTGTCGTCATCGTTTTCCCCCACCGACGACGGAAGGAGACGACAGGACGACAGCCAGAGGCCGTGCCAGTGCGTGCTCCGTTCCCTACGCCGGTATTAGCCGGATCAGGTTCGATGGGTCAGCTTGCGCCTCTCAGCCCTCTACAGGGCACCCCAACGGATTTCGAGGGAGTGTTAACAGCAAGGGGGAGGGGCTGCAAGACGGTGGTTTTGGGTGTGTGACGCGGCAATGCGGATCACCTTAGGCAGAGGGACTGCTAGAAATCCTTCAAGCGCACTCTCTGGACGGAGACGTGCCGATTGCTGTGGAGCGCAGGTGCTCTTCTCGGAAATGCCTGTTTAACCAGCCATTCATGCCAGTTGTAACTCAGGCAAACTGCCGTCACGTCGAAGCTTCTTCACAACTTCTGCCGTAGCCTAAGTTAAGCCCAAAGCGATGCGCCGAGCCTGAAAAAGTTCTTCATGCAGTTCTTCCAGGTCCGCAATCGTTGCGTCGCGGCAATTGTCGGTCTGTATCTTGAAGTTGTGACGCTCGTAAAAGCCTTGGTTTAAGCGATTTCGCGCTTTTAGACCCGAAGCGAGCAATGGAGGATAGTGGCGGAGAGACAGGGATTCGAACCCTGGGAACCCGTAAAGGCTCAACGGTTTTCGAGACCGCCCCGTTCGACCACTCCGGCACCTCTCCGCGGGGGTCTGGTCCGGACCCAATAGTAAGGTTTGGCAGGGGTGGCAAGGGGGGTTTTGCATGTGATTGCCGATGACGGGATATTTAATTGCCCGTGACGGCAAAAACCCTAATGTTGGGACCAAACGCGAAAGGACCACCATGATCGCTCTTGCACGCTCGCTTACCCTTGCCCTTGCCCTTGCAATCACGGGCGCCGCCGCCCAGGCCGCCGACCGCGCGCGGCTGGAGGAATTTCTGGAGGTGACCGGCTTTGACGTGGCGCTGGAGAGCATCCGGCTGTCGGCCAGTTCCGCGCCGCAGATGCTGGGGCTGGAGGCTGATGATTTCGGGGCGCAGTGGACGGTGCTGGCCGATAACGTGTTCGACACTGACACGATGCACGACATGGCAGTCGATATCCTGGGCGAGACGCTGGAGGACGATCTGCTGGATCATGCGATGGATTTCTACGCCTCGGATCTGGGCCGCCGTCTGGTGATCGCGGAAAACGACAGTCACATGGAAGACGACAGCGACACCAAGACCGAAGCCGGGCAGGCGATTGTCGAGGGCCTGGTCAGGATCGGCTCGCCACGGCTGGCCGCGCTCAAGCGGATGAACCAGGCCAGCGACAGTGCCGGCACCGCCGTGCGCGCGATACAGGAGGTGCAGGTGCGGTTCCTGCTGGCCGCCGCCGGTGCCGGTGTGATCGACCTGAAGATGGAGGAACCCGACCTGCGCGAAGCATTGCGCGCGGATGAGGACGCCTTGCGCCTGTCGATTTCCGAGGGGGCGCTGACCGGTGCCGCCTATACCTATCAGGCGTTTTCGGACGCGGAAGTGCTGGAATACGCCAAGGCGCTGGAAGACCCGAAGATGCGCAAGGTCTATGACCTGATGAACGCGGTGCAATACGAGATCATGGCGAACCGCTACGAGGCTCTGGCCGCACGCATGCGCGATCTGCAACCCACGCAAGAGCTGTAAGATGCGACTGCTGATCGCGGCGCTCTGGATGGCGCTGGCTTCTGCCGTGCAGGCCGGGCCCGAGGCAGACAGGACGCTCGACCTGATCCGGCTTGAAGCGCAGATGCAGATCGCCCGCGAGGAGGGACTGCAACACGCGCAGACGCTGAACGACGATCTGCTCGACGGGCAGGGCGGTGCGCTGTGGGCGGCGCAGGTTGATGCGATTTACGATGTTGCACGCATGGCTGAGGGCGCGCGCGGGCCGATCGAGGCGCTTGATCCGGAAACGCTGTCGCGGTTGAACCTGTTTCTGGACAGCGACCTGGGCCAGCGGATCACCGAACTGGAACTGGCAGCCCGCCGCGCGATGATGGACGAGGTGAGCGAAGAGGCCGCAGCCCGCGCCTTTGCCGCGTTGGAGGGCACCGATGATGCGCGTCTGACCACCGCCCGCGCCGTGATCGAAGCCGGTGATCTGATCGAGCGCAACGTGAGCACCGCCCTGAACGCGAGCTTTCAATTCTACCGCGCGCTGGTCGACGGCGGGGCCTATGACATGACCGAAGCGCAGATCATCGACGAGGTCTGGTCGCAGGAGGAGACGCTGCGCGCGGACACCGAAGGCTGGCTGATGGGCTATCTTTTGTTGCTGATGCAGCCGCTGGACGCAGACGAACGCGCGACCTATTTGGCGTTCATGAAGACCCCCGAGGGTGGTGCGCTGAACGCGGCCCTGTTCGACGGGTTCGGCAGGGTCTACAGCGACCTCAGCTTTGCGCTGGGGCAGGTTCTTGCGCTGAACATGAAAACGCAGGGGGATCACGGGTCCGAGCTGTGACAAAACTGGTGCGCACCGCTTGACTTTGGCCTGCGCGTGGTGCATTGCGCGGCTTCGAATGGGGCCAAATGCCCTTTTACATGTACAAACATCCCCGACGGGATGCGCAGTCCGTGGCGCGAAAAACGCATGAAATCCGGGACTTCCGGTGCCAAACGACGCGGTAGAGTAAGGAAGAACGATATGTTCGCGGTTCTCAAAACCGGCGGCAAGCAGTACAAAGTTCAATCGGGCGACACGCTCCGCGTTGAAAAACTGGCCGCAAAAGCAGGTGACAAAGTTCAATTCAACGAAGTGATGATGATCGGGGGCGACACGCCTCAGGTTGGCGCACCTCTGGTGGCGGATGCCGGCGTTCAGGCCGAAGTCATCGACCAGATCAAGGGCGTCAAGACCATCAACTTCGTCAAACGCCGCCGCAAGCACTCCAGCAAGCGGACCAAGGGCCACCGTCAGCAACTGACACTGGTGCGCATCACCGACATTCTCGCCTCGGGCGCGGACAAGTCGGGCGTGATGGCAGCCGTTGGCGGTGCAGGCTACGAGGCCGTGTTCGCAACTGGCCAGAACGCCAAGCTGAAGTCTGCCGAAAGCGAAAAAGCCCGCAAGGCCGCCGCTGGTGAAGACGCGCCCGCCAAAGCCCCCAAGAAAGCCAAGGCGTCGAAAGCCACGGCCTCAGAGGGTGCCGACGATCTCAAGGAACTGTCGGGCGTTGGTCCCGCACTTGAGAAGAAACTGAATGAGGCCGGTGTGACCACCTTTGCCCAGATCGCGGCATGGACGGAAGCAGACGTGGCTGATATTGACGAGAAACTGTCTTTCAAAGGCCGGATCGAGCGTGAAGGCTGGATCGAACAGGCCAAAGACAAGACCAAAGGCTAAGGAGAGACCAAATGGCACATAAAAAAGCAGGTGGTTCATCCCGCAACGGCCGCGACTCAGCGGGTCGTCGTCTTGGTGTGAAACTCTATGGCGGTCAGGCCGCCATCCCCGGCAACATCATCGTGCGTCAGCGCGGGACCAAGTTCTGGCCCGGCGAAGGCGTCGGCATGGGCAAGGATCACACGATCTTCGCCGTTGTCGATGGTGCCGTGACCTTTCACAAGGGTCTGAAAAACCGCACCTTCATTTCGGTTCTGCCACAGGCGGAAGCCGCAGAGTAAGCCGGACCTGACAGGTTGAAAATCTTGAAGGGATCGGCGAAACCGCCGGTCCCTTTTGCTTTTGTTTGTTATTTCAACGGGGAACCGGCGCTTTTTAACCGCGTTGCATTGTTTGGATGCGACAGCTTTCCCCGGAACGGGCATCGCTCCGTTCGATGTCTTGATATTAATGGAACGACACCCGTTGCGCGGTTCGCACAGCAGGCGGAATTCGGACTGTTCGAGGAGGAACAAACCGATGGAAATGAGCAAAGTGGCCGTACAACCGGTGATCGAAACCGAACGGTTCGATCTGCGCCCGTTGCGCAAATCCGACCGGGGCCTGATCGAGATGTATGCCTCGGACAAACGGGTGGCCACGATGACCACGTCGATCCCGCATCCGCTGCCGCCCGGCACCACCGAGGCGTTTGTGGCCCGCGCGATGTCCGACACCCGCGAGGAAGACGTCTGGGCCATCGACGGGACCAAGGCGGACGGGTCCGAGCTGATGGGCGTGATCTCGATGCAGCAGATCGACCGCAACCAGGCCGAACTGGGGTATTGGGTGGCCCCGGCGTTCTGGAACACCGGTCTGGCGTCCGAAGCGGTGCAGGCCCTGGTCGAGGGCAACCCGATGCGCAATCAGGCGCTCTTTGCCGTGGTGTTTCAGGACAACGCGGCCTCGGCCAAGGTGTTGACGCACTGCGGTTTTAAGTATCTGGGTGAGGCGGAAAGTTTTTCCGTTGCCCGCAATGCGACCGTTCCCACGTGGACGTATTCGCGCACACTCTAACGGCTGCCCCTCGGGGGCCCGCACAGGCTAGGACCGCGCTATGAAATTTCTGGATCTTTGCAAGGTCTATATCCGCTCGGGTGCCGGCGGCGGCGGCTGCGTATCGTTTCGGCGCGAGAAATACATCGAATTCGGCGGTCCCGATGGCGGTGACGGCGGCACCGGCGGCACGGTCTGGGCCGAGGCGGTCGATGGTCTGAACACGCTGATCGACTTTCGCTATCAACAGCACTTTTTCGCCAAGAACGGCCAGCCCGGCATGGGCCGCCAGCGCACCGGCAAGGACGGAGACGACATCGTGCTGCGCGTGCCCGTGGGCACCGAGATTCTGGACGAGGACGAGGAAACCGTCGTCGCCGACCTGACCGAAGTGGGCCAGCGCGTCAAACTGGCGCGCGGCGGCAACGGCGGATTTGGCAACCTGCACTTCAAGTCCGCGACCAACCAGGCGCCGCGCCGTGCCAATCCGGGGCAAGAGGGCGTCGAGCGCACGCTTTGGCTGCGTCTGAAACTGATCGCGGACGTGGGCCTTTTGGGTCTGCCCAATGCGGGCAAGTCGACGTTCCTGGCGGCGACTTCGAACGCGCGCCCGAAAATTGCCGATTACCCGTTCACCACATTGCACCCCAACCTGGGCGTCGTCGGCGTGGACAACGTCGAATTCGTGGTGGCGGACATCCCCGGCCTGATCGAGGGCGCCTCGGAAGGGCGCGGCCTGGGCGATCTGTTCTTGGGGCACGTCGAGCGCTGCGCGGTTCTGCTGCATCTGGTCGACGGCACCTCGGACACCGTGGCGCAGGATTACCAGACCATCATCACCGAGCTCGAGGCCTATGGCGGCGATCTGGCCGACAAACCCCGCGTGACCGTGCTGAACAAGATCGACGCGCTGGACGACGAGGAACGCAACGCGGCCAAGACCGCATTGCAAAAGGCCTGCGGAGGCACCGTGATGCTGATGTCGGGCGTGGCCCGCGACGGTGTGACCGAGGTGCTGCGCGCCCTGCGCAAACAGATCGACGACGACCGCCTGCGCAAGTCGGATCCCCAAGAGGAAGAACAGTGGCGACCCTGACCGACGCCAGACGGCTGGTCGTCAAGATCGGATCGGCCCTGCTGGTCGACCGCACCACCGGTGCGCTGCGCGAGGACTGGCTGCGCGCTCTGGCGCTCGACGTACAATGGCTGAAAGGGCAGGGCACGCAAGTGGTTCTGGTCTCCTCCGGTTCCATCGCGCTGGGGCGCGGGGTGCTGGGCCTGCCCAGAACCGAATTGCCGCTGGAACAGTCCCAGGCCGCCGCCGCCGTCGGCCAGATCCGTCTCGCGCGCGCCTATGAGGACGTGATGGCGGTGCATGGCATCACCACGGCGCAGGTTCTGATGACACTGGAAGACAGCCGCGACCGCCGCCGCTATCTCAACTCGCGCGCCACGCTTGAAACCCTGCTGGCGCTGGACGCGCTGCCCATCGTCAACGAAAACGACACCGTCGCCACCGACGAAATCCGCTTTGGCGACAACGACCGCCTCGCCGCACAGATCGCCGCCACCATCGGAGCGGATCAGCTGGTGCTGCTCTCGGATGTGGACGGCTTCTATTCCGCCAACCCCGCCGAAGACCCAACCGCCACCCGCTACGACGTGATCGACGATATCACCCCCCAGATCGAAGCGCAGGCAGGTGATGCTGGGTCCGGTCTCAGCAAGGGCGGCATGAAGACCAAGCTGATGGCCGCGAAAACCGCAACTGCCGCAGGCTGCGCCATGGCGATCTGCCACGGTTTCGATCCGCGCCCGCTGCAACGCTTGCATCAGGGCGCGCCCGTCACATGGTTCTCGGCGACACTCGACCCGCAGACCGCACGCAAACGCTGGATCGCGGCAATGAAGCCGCGCGGCACGCTGACGCTGGACGCAGGTGCCACCCAGGCGCTGGCCAAGGGCAACAGCCTGCTGCCCGCCGGGGTCACCGCGGTTGCGGGCGACTTCAAACGCGGCGACCCGGTGGCCATCGCCGATCCGACTGGGCATGTGCTGGGCCTTGGCCTTGCGCGATATACCGCCGAAGAGACCCGGACCATCCAGGGCCATCACAGCGCCCAGATCGAAACCCTGCTGGGCTATCCCGGTCGCGCCGCATTGGTCCACCGCGACGACATGGCGCTTTAGCCCTTCTTTTGGCCTGTAAATATCCCCGCCGGAGGCATAGAATCTTTGCAATACCGACCTCAAGGAGCTGACCGATGAAAGATATTGCCGACATTCCCGCGTTGATGGCTGATATCGGCGCCCGCGCCAAGGCCGCTGCTGCCGAACTGGCCGTCGCCTCTACTGAGCGCAAGCATGCCGCGTTGACCCGTGCGGCGGATGCCGTCTGGGCGCAGCGCGATCAGATACTCGATGCCAACGCCAAGGATCTCGATTTTGGCCGCGACAAGGGCCTGTCGCCCGCGATGATGGACCGGCTGACGCTGAACGAAGAGCGCATTCAGGGCATCGTCGATGGCCTGCGCAGTGTCGCCGAACAGGACGATCCCGTGGGTGCCGTCATGGCCGAATGGGACCGGCCCACGGGGTTGCACATCAAACGGGTCCGCACGCCGCTGGGGGTGATCGGGGTGATCTACGAATCGCGCCCCAACGTGACGGCGGATGCGGGCGCACTCTGCCTCAAGGCCGGCAATGCGGTGATCCTGCGTGGCGGCTCGGAGAGCTTTCATTCCTCGCAGGCGATCCATGCCTGCCTGATGGAGGGTCTGCGCGCTGCGGACCTGCCGCAGGACGCGGTGCAGCTGGTGCCGACACGCGACCGTGCTGCCGTGACGGAAATGCTGACCATGACCGACACCATCGACGTGATCGTGCCGCGCGGCGGCAAGGGGCTGGTGGGTCTGGTGCAACGCGAGGCGCGGGTGCCGGTCTTTGCCCACCTCGAAGGCATCGTGCATGTCTACATCGACAAGGACGCCGACCCCGAAAAAGCCCTGCGCGTGGTGCTGAATGCCAAGACGCGGCGCACCGGCATCTGCGGGTCGGCGGAATGCCTGCTGATCCACCGCGAGGTGCTGTCGACCATCGGGCAGGGGCTGGTGAAGGCGCTGATCGACGCGGGCGTCGAGATGCGTGTGGACGAGACGCTCAAGGCGATCGACGGCACCGTCGAGGCGCAATCCGACGACTGGGGCCGCGAGTACCTCGACATGATCATGGCAGCGCGCGTGGTTGACGACATCGACGATGCGATTGCGCATATCCGCAAGTACGGCTCACAGCACACCGAGTGCATCATCACCGAGGACGAGGACGCAGCCACCCGGTTCATGGCGCGGCTCGACAGTGCGATCATCATGCACAACGCCTCGACCCAGTTTGCCGACGGGGCCGAGTTCGGCATGGGCGCCGAGATCGGCATCGCCACCGGCAAGATGCACGCGCGGGGGCCCGTGGGGGCCGAACAGCTGACCAGTTTCAAGTACCTGGTGCGCGGCGACGGCACGACCCGCAAGTAGGCACTACAGGCACACCCCCGCAGTCAGGTGGTCAGAAGGTGATGGTCATGGTCTGGTCTTCACGCCTGACCGCCAGCTTGCGCCCTGCGTCCGCGACGATGGCGGGCAGCAGTGCGAACTGCACATGCGCAGGCTGGATATCGGGCGGCGGCAGCGCGGTTTCCAGCGTGTCCCACAGGGGCGCAGATACGTTCAGCTTTTCGCCGCGTCCGCGCACGGTCCAGTGCCTGCGGTCGCAGGCCACCTCGATCAGGCCACCATAGGGCATCGCGGTTTCCAGACACTGTATCGCCAGAAACGCCATGCGCACCGCGTTGCGTGGCTGCGGATCGGCAGGCTGCCAGACCACATCAAGCCGCCCGCCGTTCATCATATCCCCCAGCACCGCGACAATCTCGGCCCGGCCCATGCTGTGATCGCCCGCCGCCCCATAGGCGATGCGAAAGAACCGGATACGCGCCGCCGCACTGCCGACCGACTGCGTGATCAGCTGCATTTCCGGTCCGTCGTCGCTGCCGGTCATCTCAAGCAGCTCTAGCCCATTGTTGATCGCACCGATGGGGGATATCAGGTCGTGACAGATGCGGCTGCCGACAAGTGCCGCCAGATTTACGTTACTGGTGCCCACGGGCGACCTCCTGTAAGGGGTGACAGATGGAAGATCTCAACGCCATACTGGCTCCTGGTATGTTGGTGCGCCACCCCGATTGCCCGGACTGGGGCGTGGGTCAGGTTCAAAGCAACATCGCCAGGCGGGTCACTGTCAACTTCCGCGAGCAGGGCAAGGTCGTCATCGACAGCGCCCGCGTCGCTTTGATTCCGGTCTTTGATGGCTCATGATCCTTTCTGAAACGTTAACAGATATCCGTCCTTGCGGTTTTGCTATAGGTTTCGCCACAAGCATAGCACCGCACCGAGGGATAGACTGACCGCAATGCCCATGACCCGCCCCGTTCCCCAGACCGTTCCGCAATTCCGGGTGTCGATGGCGCGTGATGCCTCCGATTTGATGGCGGCGCAGCGGTTGCGCTATGATGTCTTCGTGCGCGAACTGGGTGGCGGTGGCACGTTGGTCGATCACGACGCGGGGCTTGAACGGGACCGCTACGATCCGTTTTTCGACCATCTGCTGCTGCACGACGAGACATCTGGCCAGGTCGTCGGCGTCTACCGCATGCTGCGCGGCGATCAGGCGCGCGCGGCAGGGCAGTTCTATTCCGAGGACGAATACGACCTTTCGGTGCTGCACCGCTCAGGGCGCAACCTGCTTGAGCTGGGGCGGTCCTGCCTGCATCCCGACTATCGCGGCGGTATGGCGATGCATCACCTGTGGTCGGCGCTGGCGGCCTATGTGGCCGAGCATCGGATCGACATTCTGTTCGGTGTGGCCAGCTTTCATGGCACCGATATCGCCGCACTGGCACCGCCGCTGTCGCTGCTGCATCAGCGCCATCTGGCACCGCCCGACCTGCGCGTCCGGGCCCGTGCCGCGTCGTTTCAGACCATGGACCTGATCCCCGAGAGCCTGCTGGACCGCCGTGCCGCGATGTTGCAGGTGCCCGCGCTGATCAAGGCCTATCTGCGTCTTGGCGGCGTGGTCGGCGAGGGGGCCTGGATCGACCGGACATTCAACACCACGGATGTGTGCCTGGTGATGGACACCGCCCAGATGAACCCCCGTCAAAGCCGGATCTATACCCCAAGGGCAGGCGCATGAGCGTCACCTGGGATGACGCGGACGTGCCGCCGCCGCGCCGTTTTGGTCCGGGGGATTGGCTGCGCGTGGTTCTTCGCGGGCTTTGTGTCGGCACGCTGGTGTTTGGCGGGCTGGCGCTCTTGCTGCTGGTGCGGCTGGTCGAACGTCCCTTTTGCGGGCTGCACCGTCCGGTGACGCCGTTCATCACGGTCGCCGTGTGCAAGGGCGCGCTGCGGTTGTTGGGGCTGCCGCTGCATGTGAAGGGATCACCGATGACCGGGCAGGGAGCGATTGTCGCCAACCACGCGTCATGGCTGGATATCTTCGTGCTGAACGCCTCCAAACGCATCTATTTCGTGTCGAAATCCGAAGTGGCAAGCTGGCCCGGCATCGGTTGGCTGGCGCGCGCGACCGGCACCGTCTTCGTGGTGCGCGATCCGCGCCGGGCTGCCGAACAGACGCAGACGTTTCAGGACCGCTTGCTGGCCGGTCACAAGCTGCTGTTCTTTCCTGAAGGCACCAGCACCGACGGGCTGCGCGTCCTGCCGTTCAAGCCCACCCTGTTTCAGGCTTTTTTCGCGCCAGAGTTGCGAGGTACGCTAAAGGTGCAACCGGTGACGGTGACCTACCATGCGCCCGACAAGGCCGATGCGCGGTTTTACGGCTGGTGGGGTGACATGGAATTCGCCTCGCATCTGCTGAGCACTCTGGCGGCACCGCGCCAGGGTCGTGTCGAGGTGGTCTACCATGCCCCCCTGAAGGTCTCCGATTTTGCCGACCGCAAGGCGCTGGCTGCCGCTGCCGAAGAGACCGTGCGTGGCGCGCATGCGCTGGCGGTGGCTGGCTGACAGGGGGGGCAGGGCACATCTGTGCCAAACCACTCTTGCGCAGCGACCGAAACCGGCCTATACGCGCGACACTTCAATCCGCAGGTGGGGATTGGGCCTTCGGGGGAGAAATCCCCGGATGTCCGCCGGTTGGTGCATATGCACTGATACCCCGCCAAGGCGAAAACCGGAAAAGGAATAAGACATGGCTCTTCCCGAGTTCTCCATGCGCCAGCTGCTGGAAGCAGGCGTACACTTTGGTCACCAGACACAGCGCTGGAACCCCCGCATGGGCCCGTATATCTACGGCGCACGCAATGGCATCCACATCATGGACCTGACGCAGACTGTTCCAATGCTGGACCAGGCGCTGCAAGTCATCCGTGACACCGTCGCCAAAGGCGGCAGCGTTCTGTTCGTCGGCACCAAGCGTCAGGCAGCACAGCCGATCGCGGACGCCGCAGAGAAATGCGCACAGTATTACATGAACCACCGCTGGCTGGGCGGCACGCTGACCAACTGGCAGACCGTGTCCAAGTCGATCCAGCGCCTGAAATCCATCGACGAACAGTCGGAACTGGGTTTCGAAGGCTTCACCAAGAAAGAGCGTCTGGGCATGGAACGCGACCAGTTCAAACTGGAAGCGTCGCTGGGCGGTATCCGTGAAATGGGCGGCCGTCCCGACCTGATCTTTGTGATCGACGTCAAGAAAGAATCGCTGGCCGTCGCCGAAGCCAACAAGCTGGGCATCCCGGTTGTCGCAATTGTCGACACCAACTGCTCGCCCGATGGCATCGACTATATCATTCCGGGCAACGACGACGCGGCCCGCGCCATCTCGCTCTATTGCGATCTGGCAGCGCGCGCGGCCCTCGACGGCATGAGCGCCCAGCTGGGTGCGGCAGGCGTCGACATCGGTGCGATGGAAGAAGCGCCCCAGGAAGAAGCCGTGGCTGAATCCACAGGTGTTGAAACCGGCAACGTCTCGGACGAGACTGCGCACAACGATGCGATGGCGAAAGATGCGCCCTACGACCTCGAAAGCACCAAAGAGACAAAAGCCAAAGCCGACAGCTAAGGCTGTTACACGGCTTTGATATGAAACGGCGGGGGCAACCCCGCCGACCCGCAATATATCTGAGGAGACCCTGCAGATGGCAATTACAGCATCTATGGTCAAGGAACTGCGCGAAAGCACCGGCGCAGGCATGATGGACGCCAAGAAGGCACTGACCGAAAACGACGGCGACATGGAAGCGGCACAGGATTGGCTGCGCACCAAAGGTCTGGCCAAGGCGGCCAAGAAATCAGGCCGCACGGCCGCCGAAGGTCTGGTCGCGGTCAAGGTTGACGGCAACAAGGGCATCGCGGTCGAAGTGAACTCGGAAACCGACTTTGTCGGCAAGAACTCCGATTTCCAGAACATGGTTTCGGGCATCGCCGATGTCGCGGTCACCGTGGACAACGTCGACGCGCTGAACGCGGCCCCGATGGGTGGCAAGACAGTGGCCGAGATCGTGACCGACAAGGTAGCGACCATCGGCGAAAACATGTCGGTTCGCCGCATGCAGTCGATCAGCGGCGAAACCGTCGTGTCCTATGTGCACAACGCAGCGGCCCCCGGCATGGGCAAGATCGGCGTTCTGGTCGCGATGACCGGCGGCGACGACGCATTCGGCAAGCAGGTAGCGATGCACATCGCGGCTGTGAACCCCGCCTCGCTGAGCGAAGATGATCTTGACCCGTCCGTGGTCGAGAAGGAAAAACAGGTTCAGATCGACATTGCCCGCGAAAGCGGCAAGCCCGATGCGGTCATCGAAAAGATGATCGTGGGCCGGATGAAGAAATACATGTCGGAAGTGACGCTGCTGAACCAGCAGTTCGTCGTGAACCCCGACCTGACCGTGGCCGATGCCGCGAAAGAAGCGGGTGCGACGATCACCGGTTTCGTGCGCCTGGAAGTGGGCGAAGGCATCGAAGTGGTCAAGGAAGACTTTGCCGCCGAAGTGGCCAAGGTCGGCAAAAGCTGATTTCGAGACCTTTCACAAGGTCGGCAGGACAACATGCAGGGCATCCCATCCGGGGTGCCCTGTTTGCGTTTGGCCTGTCTGATGCGGCTTCGTGCAATATGCCGCGCGTGTACCTTTTCGAAAAGATGCGATCTTTTGAAAAACACGAAGGCTTGCGGTCAGCCATTCCCGGAGCACTAGAAGTCTCTGCAATTCTACCTAGAATTTGGTTATGAAAGCGACAAGACCACTTGCCAGAAAGCCAGAATCTGACAATCGTTTCAGCTGTCTGCTGACTGAAAACTGATGTCCGGCTGATACGATGACGAGACGGCCGGGGATCAGCCGCCTTGCTCTGCAAACGATCCGAACCCTATCTTTGAAAAGAGACACCTATGAAATATTCGAACGTCGCGGCACTGACTGCGGCACTCTTCACCCTGCCATTCATGGCAGATGCAGCGGGCTTCGATCTGGTCAACAAGACCGGTTATACGATCACCGAAGTGTACGCCGGCCCCTCAAACGAGAGCAATTGGGGCGAGAACATCCTGACAGGTCAGATCCGAACCGGGCAGGAACTGGTCGTCACGCTCGACACCGACGGTTACGGCTGCATGTGGGATGTCATGTACGTGTTCTCGGACGGTGACACCTTCGAGGAGTTCGACGTCGATATCTGCAGGATCAACGGCGACCAGTTCGTGATTGACTGACCGGGTGACGGAACCCCGCCTGACATTGATGGCGGGGTTTTTCCCTCCTGACGGGGGTGATGACGGTCAAACGCATCTCGTTCACGGGAATGTTGACTGCCTGCGGTCTGGGCGGCGGGCATGATCGGGCTAGTTGACCTGCCATACAAACCAACAAGGGACATTTTCCATGATACCGCGCAGAACCTTTCTGGCCACCAGCGCCGCCGCCATTACATTCCTGCCCTATGCGGCCCGTGCCGCCGCCCATGCAGGCGATACATTCGCCACCGACAACGGCCAGATCGAAGTGTTCCCCCTCGATCACGCGACCTTCGTGATGACCACGCCCGCGGGCACGATCTATAACGATCCCATCGGCGATCCGGCGATGTATTCCGATTTCCCGCCCGCCGATCTGATCCTTGTCACGCATGAGCACGGCGATCACTACAATGCCGAAACGCTTGCCGCCCTGATGCAGGAAAACACCATCCTGATCGTGAACCCTGCGGTGGCCGCCATGCTGCCAGAGGATCTGGCGGCGCGCGCCACCGTTCTCGCCAACGGCGAAGACGCGATGGCAGGCGAGGTCGCGATCAGCGCGATCCCAGCCTACAATACCACGGAAGAGCGCAAGAACTTTCACCCCGAAGGACGCGACAACGGCTATGTGCTGACCATCGACGGGTTCCGCACCTATATCTCGGGCGACACCGAAGGCACCCGTGAGATGCGTGCGCTCAGCGACATCGACCTTGCGTTCATCTGCATGAACCTGCCCTTCACCATGGACGCCCAGGCCGCAGCCGATGCCGCGCTGGAGTTCATGCCGACGCATGTCTATCCCTATCACTACCGGGGCCGTGACGATGGCACCCAGGACCCGGAAGCCTTTGCCGAGGCCGTTGGCGATGCGATCACCGTCAAATACGGCAAATGGTACAGCTGATATCATGATCTGAGATCAAAGAACGGAGCCACACGGGCATGAGTGGCTCCGTTCAACTGTCCCTCGGGATCTTATCACGGGGATGAGACGCGATCCTTTGGGTGAGGTCCGATCCCGAAGACTGAATATACGCCTCCGGGACCGGGGTCCGGATAGTCCGGTCGGTCGGCAGAGCCCCGATATCGCGGGGGTTACCTTCCGCTGCTCCAATGGCCTTAAGCCACCACTCACGGAACACCTGAATACTGTCTACTAACGCACCTGTCTTAAAGTCAGGTAATCCTTACCTATGGTTAGGTTATTGCAAATGGCTGCTTGGAACTAAGCGTTTTCTGACGCGAAACCGGTCAGTAGTTTTACGTAAATTACCACGTTAACCGAAGTTTACGCGCAGCCCTCTACGGGAAACGCTTGCGTCAGACTTCCAGAATGAACATCTGGTTTGCGAAGGCCGCCTTGAGCACCGCCTGCGCCGTGGTCTCGACCGCCAGCGCCTCGCGGGCCAGTCGCAGGTGCTTTTCGACGGTGGCCGATGTCAGCCCCATCAGCACCGCGATGTCCTGCATCGTCTTGCCGTCACCGACCCATTCCAGCGCCTCGCGCTGGCGTTTGGTCAGGCCACGGTTGGGCCCGGAATAGGGCAGGGTCAGGATCTTGAGGTGGGCCACGTTGTTCATCAGGTGAATGTCGCGCCCGTGCTCTTCCCAGACCGCGTCGATCTCGTCCTGGGACATGCCCGCGCGTGCGGTCAGGGCAATCGCGCCCTTCGAGCGGGCAGAGACCGATTTGAAGCTGATGGTATAGCCCGCCGTCACGCCCATCTTCTTGTTGAACTCCATCACCCGCGCCTCGGCGGGGGTCAGGGTCTGGGTCTCGACCATCTGGCTCAGCATGCGCCAACTGCCGGCGCCTTCGTTGTTCAGCGCCCAGCTGACCATCGGCGCGTGCACGTAGTGCTGTTCGCCCATGAAGACGTCGGTATAGGACGGATCGTGGTTGGTCAGGATGATGAAATCCTCGGGGTCGCCCAGGTTGTTGCCATAGCGGTAGCGGGTAAAGCCATAGATCAGCCGGTCAAAGCCATAGCTTGCCATCTTGTCCGTGTGTGCGTCCCACAGTTCTTCCATCGTCTGGCAATTGGAAAGTCCGTGAAGATAGGTGCGCACGTCATGGCTCATGTCTTCGGCTCCAGATGTTTTGCCAGCACCTGTATCGCCAGATCGTACCCTTGCGGGCCAAAGCCTGCGATCTGTCCCAGGGCGACGGGCGCTATGTGGCTGTGATGGCGAAATGCCTCGCGGGCGTGGATGTTCGACAGATGCACCTCGACCACCGGCAATTCGACCGACGCGATGGCATCGCGCAACGCGATGGAGGTGTGGGTATAGGCACCGGCATTCAGCACGATACCGCCATGGGTGCCCTTGGCGGCATGGATGGCGTCGATCATAACGCCCTCGTGGTTGGACTGCATGCAGATGACGTCGAGGCCCGCGTCCTTGCCCGAGGCCACGCACATATCCTCGACATCTTGCAATGTCGTGCGCCCGTAGACTTCGGGCTGGCGTTGGCCAAGCAAATTCAGGTTCGGTCCGTTAAGGACAAGAATCGACGTCATATCAATACTCTTGTAAATTCAACGCATAGTTAGCCGCACCGCACCCGTTCTGTCCAGCGTGGTGCGGTGCCTGCGTTGATCGGTCCGCGGTTACTCGGCGGGTCCAAAGACCGCCAGACCCAGCCATTCCGCGATCAGGGCAGGGGTTTCCTGGCCTTCGATCTCGATGGTCAGGCCGGTTTCGCGCAGCATGTCCGTTGCGTTGCGTTGCTTGACCGAGTTGATCACGAACCGCCCACGCACGCGCGCGCCCGCCTTGACCGGGTTGAGGAACCGCAGCTTGTTAAAGCCATAGTTGATGCCCATCACCTGACCGTCCGCCATCGCAAAGCAGTCATAGGCAAAGCGGCTGGCCAGGCTGAGCGTCAGGAACCCGTGCGCGATGGACCCGCCAAAAGGCGTTTCGCGGGCCGCGCGTTCCGGGTCGACGTGAATCCACTGCTGGTCCTGCGTGGTGTCGGCGAACTGGTCGATCATCGCCTGATCGACGGTGATCCAGTTGGCGACGCCCACTTCCTGCCCGATCAGCCCCTGCAGGCGGGCCACTTCTGTTTCGATTGGTGTCATAGTCTTCTCTCCCTTTAATGCTGTTTCATCACGACGGATCGGTGGCCACGCGCACCATCCGTTTGCCCTTGTTGTCGCCTGCCAGCAGCCCGATCAGCGCCTTGGGGGCATTTTCCAGCCCCTCGACCACGTCCTCGGTCACCTTGATCTGGCCGCTGCGCACCCAGGTCTGCAGGGCGCGGATCGCCTTGGCGTCGTCATCGGCGAAATCCATCACGATGAACCCTTCCATGCGCAGCCGTTTGACCACGACCAGACCGGGCAGGTTGCGCGGGCCCGAGGGGTTCTTGGTGTCGTATTGGCTGATCGCGCCGCAGCAGGCAATGCGGCCCTTTTCGTTCATCAGCGCCAGCACGGTTTCCAGAACGGTGCCGCCGACGTTGTCGAAATAGACGTCGATCCCGTCGGGGCATTCGGCGCGCAACGCCTTGAACAGGCCCGCCTCGCGGTAGTCGACGCAGGCGTCAAAGCCCAGCTCGTCCACCACCCATTTGCATTTCTCAGGCCCCCCCGCGATGCCCACGACACGGCACCCCAGCGCCTTGCCGATCTGGCCGACGAACCCGCCGACTGACCCTGCAGCCGCAGAAACCACGATGGTTTCACCGGCCATCGGCTTGCCGACGCTGACCAGCCCGTGAAAGGCCGTCTTGCCCGCGATACCGAAGACGCTGATCAGGTGGCTGAGCTGATCCACCTTCGGCAGCTTCTGCACCTTGTGCGCGGGCCGCACCACGTAGTCGGCCCAGACCGCTTCGGCGGCGACGATGTCACCGACAGCCACACGCGGCGAATTGCTCTCGACCACTTCGCAGATCGAATAGGTCGCCATGACATCGCCCGCCTTGACCGCATCGCGGTAGGTCGCGCCCTGCATCCAAGACCGGTTGGCGGCATCAATCGACATCAGGATGGTTTTCAACAGCACCTCGCCGTCGCCTGCTTTTGGCATGTCCACCTGTTGCAGCTCAAAGTTGTCTTCGGTCAGCGTGCCGTCGGGCAGCGTCTGGACGACGATCTGTCGGTTGTTCATTGTCAGCGTTCCTTGTTATCTAGCGTAAAAATGGAAAGGTCTCTCATGTCCCAGGAATTTCGCCAGCCCGTCTATGCGCCGCCCAAGGGTGCCACCGACTTGTTGCTGGTCCGGCACGGCGAAAGCGAACCTGCGCGCGAGGGCATCAGCTTTGCCCAAGTGGACGGGCACGGCGATCCGCATCTGCACCCCCAAGGGCACAAGCAGGCCGAGCGTGTGGGGGAGCGTTTGAAAAACAACGCGATCACAAATATTTACGTGACGAAGTTGACGCGCACCCAGCAGACGGCAGCGCCATTGGCCAAACATCTGGGCCTGACGCCGCAGCAGAATCCCGACCTGCACGAGGTCCACTTGGGCGACTGGGACGGCGGGCTTTACCGGATCAAGGCGGCGGCGGGCGATCCAGTCTATCGCCGCGCGATGGAGGCGCAGGACTGGGGCCTGATCCCCAATGCCGAACGCCGCGACGTGTTCTTTGAGCGCGTCAAGCGCGGTCTGCTGGAGATCGCCGCCGCCCACATTGATGAACAGGTTGCCGTCTTCGTGCACGGCGGCGTGATCGGAGCCGCACTGGCCGTGGCCGCGCGCTCCGAGCCATTTGCGTTCCTCGGCGCCGCGAATGGCTCGATCAGCCGCCTTGTGATCCAGGGCGACCGCATGACCATTCGCGGGTTCAACGATATTTCGCATCTTGAGGGCCTCTGATTTCAGAGGTCACTCGACCTTCAGCACGACCTTGCCCTGCACCTTGCGGTCCTGAATGTATTCCAGCGCCTTGCCTGCGTCCTGCAGCGGAAACACGGCGTCGATGCGCGGCTTGATCTTGCCCTCGGCGTAAAGCGCAAACAGCTCCTGCATGTTCTCAAGGTGTCCCTTGGGGTCTTGCCGTGTGGACGCGCCCCAGAACACACCGACGATCTGGCAGGATTTGAGCAGCGTCAGGTTCAGCGGGATCTTGGGGATGCCCGCGGGAAAGCCCACGACCAGGAACCGACCAGCCCAGGCCATCGCGCGAATGACAGGCTCGGCGTAGTTGCCGCCGACGGCATCATAGGCCACGTTCACACCGCCGGGACCGACCAGATCCTTGATCTGTTGCGAAAAGGCACGCTGCGCGTCCTTGTCCATGTCGCGGGTGTAGACCAGCGTATCATCGGCACCGACCTCGCGGCAGAACTGCGCCTTTTCCTCGGACGACACGGCAGCGATCACGCGCGCACCCGCAGCCTTGCCCAGTTCGATCGCGGCGACACCGACACCGCCGGCAGCGCCCAGAATCAACAGGGTCTCGCCCGCCTGGATATGCGCGCGGTCCTTCAGCGCATGGTGCGAGGTGCCATAGGTCAGCACCAGGCAGGCCGCATCTTCGAACGGCATGTCGTCGGGCATCTTCAGGCAGGACGCCGCAGGCGCGCACAGCTGCGTGGCAAAGCCGCCAAAGCCGGTCATCGCGATCACCTTGTCGCCCACGGCATAGTCGGTCACGCCTTCGCCCAACTCCTCGATCACGCCCGACACTTCGCCGCCGGGGGCAAAGGGGCGTTCGGGTTTCATCTGGTAAAGATCGCGGATGATCAGCGTGTCGGGAAAGTTCACGCCAGCCGCCTTGACGGCGATCCGCACCTCGCCCTTGCCGGGCTTGGGGTCGGCGATCTCTGTCCATTCCAGGCTCTCTGGTCCGCCCACGGCGGTGCTCAACATTGCTTTCATAACGGGTTCCCCTCCAGTATCCGTGACGCAACGGCACGACTGGCCACGGCGTCTTGTCATGGGCGATCCTGCCTGCGACACCTTGCCAGCGCAATTGCGAAATGCAATTTTGCATTGCGGAACGTAACGGCACTGCTGCATCGGGGAGGATGAGCATGAGCGAGGACGCAACGGAGACATTCCGGTCGGAAGTCAGGACGTGGCTTGACGAGAACTGCCCCAAAGAGATGCGCGACGGCGCGTCGGGCGAAGATGCAATCGTCTGGGGCGGTCGCAACTGGACATTCACCAGCGACGCACAGAAACTGTGGCTGGACCGCATGGCGGCCAAGGGCTGGACCGTGCCCACGTGGCCCGTGGAATATGGCGGCGCAGGGCTGGACCGCGCCCATCACAAGGTTCTGCTGGACGAGATGCGCAAGATCGGCGCGCGCGTTCCGCTGCAAAGCTTCGGCATCTGGATGCTGGGGCCGGCACTTCTGGCGTTCGGCACGCATGAACAGAAACTGCAATATCTGCCGCCGATCGCGCGTGGCAAAGTGCGCTGGTGTCAGGGCTATTCCGAGCCGGGCGCGGGGTCCGATCTGGCAAGCGTCCAGACCAGGGCGGAGAGCGACGGCGATGATTACATCGTCAACGGTCAGAAGATCTGGACCTCATATGCCGACAAGGCCGACTGCATCTTTGCACTGGTGCGCACCGACCGCGACGCGCCGAAACATCTGGGCATAACCTTTCTGCTGATCGACATGGACACGCCCGGCGTGAGCACCAAGCCGATCCGCCTGATCTCGGGCAAGTCACCGTTCTGCGAGACCTTCTTTGACGATGTGCGCGTGCCCAAGGCCAATGTGGTCGGCACCGAAAACCGCGGCTGGGACGTGGCCAAACACCTGCTGACCCACGAGCGCGAGATGATCTCGGGCGGTGGGCAGGGCCTGCTGGGCGGGCGTGCCCTCGGGGCGGTTCTGAACGCTCAAGAGGGCGGGCTGAGCGATCCGGTGCTGCGCGCCGAAGCGATGGGCTGCGAGATCGACGCGCTGGCCGTGGCCCTGACGCTGGAACGGTACAAGGACCAGGCGGAAAGCGGCGGTGGCGTCGGCGATGCCTCGGCCATGCTGAAATACGCAGGCACCGAGTTGAACAAGCGCCGACACGAGCTGATGATGTCCGCCGGGGGCGCAGACGCCCTGACGTGGGACGGCAAGCATGAGGGCTTGGCCTCGGACTGGCTGCGGACCAAGGCCAACTCGATCGAAGGCGGCACATCCGAGGTGATGCTGTCGATCATATCACGCCGCGTATTGGGATTGCCCGCATGAGTACCCTGTTGTTGACCGAAGACGAAACCATGTTGCAGGACGCCGCGCGCGGCTTTCTGGACGGGGCGGCCCCGGTGTCGCATCTGCGCAAGCTGCGTGATGCAGGCCAGACCCATGATGCGAAGCTCTGGGCCGAAATGGCGCAGATGGGATGGACCGGCGTGCTGGTTCCCGAAGAGGCAGGTGGCTCCGACATGGGCCACGCAGCAGCATGCGTCCTGGCGGGCGAGCTGGGCAAGACGCTGGTGACATCGCCGTTCATCTCGACCGCCGTGATCGCCGCGACGGCGCTGCGGCAGGTGGCGACGGACCGGGCACGGGATGCGCTGAGTGCGATTGCTGCGGGTGATGCGATCTATGGGCTGGCGGTGGATGAGGGCCGCAAACACGACCCCGAGGGGGTAGAGCTTGCGGCGCGTGCCGATGGCAACGGCTTTCGACTGACCGGCACCAAGGGCTTCGTGGTCGATGGCGGCAATGCCGACCGCCTGCTGGTGCTGGCCAAAACGGACGCTGGCCTGACACTCTTCGATCTGCCCGCAGACCGCGAAGGGATCACCCGCACGGCGCAGAATATGGTCGATGCCCGCGACGCGGCGACCGTGCAGTTCGACAACGTGCAGGCCACCGGCGACGACGTGCTGGGCGCGGTCGATGATGCAATGACGGTGCTGAAACCCGCGCTTGAGGCCGGTCAAGCAGCCCTTTCGGCAGAGATGCTGGGCCTCAGCGCAGGTGCCTTTGCCATGACGGTGGGCTATCTCAAGGAACGCAAGCAGTTCGGCGTCGAGATCGGCCGCTTTCAGGCACTTCAACATCGCGCCGCACATCTATGGTCTGAAACGGAAATCACGCTTTCGGCGGTGCGCCACGCAGGCCGGATGCTGGACGAAGACCCCGCCAACGCAACGCTTGCCGTATCGCTGGCCAAAGCGCGCGCGACCCAGACTGCCAAGCTGGCGGTGATCGAAGGCGTGCAAATGCACGGCGGTATCGGCATGACCGATGATTTCGACATGGGCTTTTTCATGAAACGCGCCCGCGTCGCCACCGAATGGCTGGGCGACTATGGCTATCACGCGGCCAAGGTCGCCGCCGCGCGTGGCTTTTAAGGTAAAGGATGAACTATGACACCGAATGATCTGTTTTCGTTGAAGGGCAAGATCGCGCTCGTCACTGGCGGGGCCACCGGCATCGGCCGCATGGCGACCACCGGCCTGATGCAGGCGGGCGCGCATGTGCTGATCGCCTCACGCAAGGCTGACGCGTGCCTGGCCGTCGCCGAAGAGCTGAACCAGATGGATGCCCCCGGCAGCGTCGAGGGGTTTGCGGGCGATGTCGGCACCGCAGAAGGCGTCGAGGCTCTGGCCAAGGCGGTACACGAGCGCACCGACAAATTGCACATCCTGATGAACAACGCAGGCATCACTTGGGGCGCGAAGATGGGCGAGTTTCCCTTCGATGCCTGGTCGAAGGTGATGAACGTCAACAACGCGGGCATGTTCAGCCTGACGCAATCGCTGCTGCCGCTGCTGATCGCATCGTCGGATGCCAACGATCCCGCACGTGTGGTCAACGTCGGCTCGGTCATGGGCGACGCACCCTTGGGCGACGGCGCCTACAGCTATGCCGCGTCCAAGGCTGCGGTGCACCAGATCACCCGCATCATGGCCAAGGAACTGGCGTCGCACCACGTCACGGTCAACGCGCTGGCACCGGGGCCCTTCGTCAGCCGCATGACCGCCTTTGCCACCGCCGACAAAACGACGCGCGGCAAGGTCGGCGAGGATGTGCCGCTGGGCCGTGTCGGTCGCGACGAAGACATCGCAGGCTGCGTACAGTTCCTGTGCGGTCGCGGCGGCAGCTATATCACCGGTGCGATCCTGCCGGTGTCGGGTGGTATCCAGGTGATGTCCGGCCCAAATCTTTTCCGCGCAGCGCTGGAGGGCTGAGCCATGATCCGTTTTGATGATCGCGTCGCAATCGTGACAGGCGCGGGCGTGGGCCTCGGCCGCTGCCACGCACTGGGTCTGGCCGAACGCGGCGCCAAGGTCGTGGTCAACGATCTGGGGGCCAGCACCGATGGCGCCAGCACCGGCTCGGACGCCGCACAAAAGGTCGTGGCCGAGATCGAGGCCATGGGCGGCGAAGCCATCGCGCATGGTGCCGACGTGTCGAACGCGGACCAGGTCAACGACATGGTCGCCAAGACCATGGAAAAATGGGGCCGCATCGACATCCTGATCAACAACGCGGGCATCCTGCGCGACAAGACCTTCGGCAAGATGTCGATGGATGATTTTCGCAAGGTCGTCGACGTGCACCTGATCGGCACCGCCAACTGCTGCCACGCGGTCTGGCCGCACATGCGCGCCGCGCAATACGGGCGCATCGTGGTCACAACCTCGGCCTCGGGGCTCTACGGCAACTTCGGCCAATCGAACTATGGCGCGGCCAAGGCCGGTGTCATGGGCCTGATGAACGTGCTGCACCTGGAAGGCGCGCGCGACAACATCCGCGTCAACACCCTGGCACCCACCGCGGCGACCCGCATGACCGAAAACCTGATGCCGCCCGAGGCGCTGGAATTGCTCAAGCCCGAAACCATCACGCCCGGTGTTCTCTATCTGGTCTCCGAGGACGGCCCCAGCCGCAAGATCCTCGGCGCCGGCGCAGGGCATTTCGCGCTCACCCGCGTCTACGAGACCCCCGGTGCGCTGATCGAGGGCGACATCACCCCCGAAGCGGTCGCCGCCCAATGGGCGCAGATCTCGGCCCCCGAGGGCCAGGAAGAACTGAACGACGCTTTCGGGCAAACCCGCAAATTCGCGCTCTCCGCCGCCAAGGCGAAGAGCATCAAACTCGACTGGTAGCTTTCTTTTGGCCCCAAGTATCCCGGGGTCCGGGGCAGAGCCCCGAAATTCCCCTACCTCAGACAAGGAACCCAACCCATGCGTGACGCAGTAATCGTATCCACCGCCCGCACCCCGATCGGCAAGGCCTATCGCGGCGCGTTCAACGCCACCACGCCGCAGGCGCTTGCCGCCCATGCCATCGAGAACGCCGTGAAACGCGCGGGCCTCGACGGCGGCGAAATCGCCGACTGCGTCTTTGGCTCGGCGCTGCAGCAGGGCCACCAGGCCGGCAACATTGCCCGCCAGGCGGCGATCCGCGCGGGCCTGCCCGTCACCGTAGCCGGCATGTCGCTGGACCGCCAGTGCGCCTCCGGCATGATGGCGATTGCCACGGCGGCCAAGCAGGTCATCACCGACGGCATGGACATCGTCATCGGCGGCGGCGTCGACAGCATCTCGATGGTGCAGACACCCGAGATGCGCGTCAGCGCCGATCCATGGCTGAAAGAACACAAGCCCGAGATCTACATGACCATGCTCGAGACGGCCGAGAACGTCGCCGAGCGATACAACGTGAGCCGCGAAGAGCAGGACGAGTATTCCGCGCGCAGCCAGGAACTGACCCACCTTGCGCAGCAAGCAGGTCGCTTTGACGATGAAATCGTCGCGATGACCACCACGATGATGGTGCAGGACAAGGAAACCAAGGAGATTTCCAAGCACGAAGTCACTTTGGAAAAAGACGAGGGCAACCGCCCCGGCACCACCGCCGAAAGCCTCGCGGGCCTCAAGCCCGTGTTCAAGGACGGCATCCACCTGGCCGAGGGCAAGTTCATCACCGCAGGCAACGCCTCGCAGCTGTCCGATGGTGCCTCCGCCGCAGTGGTGATGGAGGCCAAGGAGGCCGAACGTCGCGGCCTGCAGCCCCTGGGCCGCTACGTGGGTGTGATGGCCGCAGGCTGCGAGCCCGACGAGATGGGCATCGGCCCGATCTATGCCGTGCCGAAACTGCTGGAAGCGCACGGCCTGAAGATCGAGGACATCGGCCTTTGGGAGCTGAACGAGGCATTCGCCTGCCAAGTCATCGCCTCGCGCGATAAGCTGGGCATCCCCGACGAGCTTTTGAACGTCGATGGCGGTGCGATTTCCATCGGTCACCCCTATGGCATGTCGGGCGCGCGCATGGTCGGCCACGCGCTGATCGAAGGCAAACGTCGCGGCGCGAAATACGTGGTCTGCACCATGTGTGTCGGCGGCGGCATGGGTGCGGCGGGCCTCTTTGAGGTTCTCTAACAAACGCGGCGGCTCTGCGGGCCGCTACACCATCACAACGACCGGGTGGGCGCACAGCCCGCCCGGTTCTCAAACCGAAAGACATGACCCGATGCCCCGTGACGACAGCCATCTTCCAAAGGCCCTGCAAGGGCTGCGCGTGCCCATGGTGGCATCGCCTTTGTTCATCATTTCCGTCCCCGAACTGGTCATCGCCCAGTGCAAGGCCGGTGTCATCGGCAGCTTTCCGGCGCTGAACGCGCGCGAGGCAGAGGGCGAGCATCCGCTGCTGGACACCTGGCTGACCCAGATCAGCGAGGAACTGGACCGTCACAACCAGGCCAATCCCGACAGCCCGGCAGCCCCCTTTGCGGTCAACCAGATCGTGCACCGCTCGAACGCGCGGCTTGAGCGCGATCTGGAGATCTGCGCGCGTCACAAGGTGCCGATCTGGATCACCTCGCTGGGGGCACGCGAAGAGGTCAACGAGGCGGCGCATTCCTGCGGCGGCATCGTGCTGCATGACGTGATCAACAACACATTTGCCAAGAAGGCGATCAGCAAGGGCGCCGATGGTCTGGTGGCCGTTGCTGCCGGTGCGGGCGGCCACGCGGGCATGCAGTCGCCGCTGGCGCTGATCCGCGAAATTCGCGAATGGTTCAACGGGCCGCTGCTGCTTTCGGGCTCGATTGCCACGGGCGAGGCTTTGCTGGCCGCGCGCGCAATGGGGGCCGATCTGGGCTATGTCGGCTCGGCCTTCATCGCGACGGACGAGGCCAACGCCCAGGCCGAATACAAGCAGATGATCGCGGACAGCAGCGCCGAGGATATCGTCTATTCCTCGCTCTTTACCGGCGTGTCGGGCAACTATCTGCGCGGCTCGATCGAGGCGGCGGGCATGGACCCGAACAATCTGCCCTCTGCCGATGCCTCGTCGATGAACTTTGGCGATGGGTCGTCCAAGCCAAAGGCGTGGAAATCCATCTGGGGCGCGGGGCAGGGCATTGGCGCTGTCACATCCGTGGGCCCCGCAGCGGCCGTGGTGGACCGCATCGCGCGCGAATATGCCGCCGCAGGCAAACGACTGGCCGCAGAGTTCTCGGAATGAGGCGCTGAGCGATGGCCGAACTGTACCTGATCCGCCACGGGCAGGCCTCGTTCGGGGCTGACAACTACGACTGCCTGAGCGAGACCGGGCACGCCCAGTCGGCAGCGGTGGGCGTCTGGCTGCGCAGCACCGGCTGGGAGCCCGACCGCCTGATGACCGGCACGCTTGAGCGGCAACGCGACACGCTGAGCGCCATGGGTTACGGCCTGGCCCCCGAGGAACACGCAGGGTTCAACGAATACGACTTTCACGACCTGCTGCTGGCCCGCTATCAGGGCAAGATACCGGACGTTGTGCGCGGCGACCGCAAGACGCATTTTCGCACGCTGCGCGACACGGTGCTGGAATGGCAGGCGGGTGGCTTGCCCGATGCCACAGAAAGCTACCGCGACTTTTGCGAGCGCACTGCGGCGGCGATGCAGCACGCCACCCGCGACGGTGCGCGACGGGTGCTGGTCGTGTCCTCCGGCGGGGTCATCGGACAACTGGTTTCGCAAGCGCTGGAAGCGCCCGCACGCATGATGATGGAGCTGAACCTGCAGATCAAGAACACCGGCGTTACCAAGTTCGTTTTCTCGGGATCGCGCCATTTCGTGCACCAATTCAACGCCACGCCGCATTTCGACACCGTGCACGAACTGCTGACATATAGCTGAAGGGCCAAACTGATGAGCAAAGACACACAAACGCTGGACCTGGCTGCGGTCGAGACCTATCTGCGCGCCAATCTTCCGGGCTTCGAAGGCCCGATCGAGGCCGACAAGTTTCAGCGCGGGCAGTCCAACCCGACCTTTCTGCTGAAGACACCTGCGCGCAACTATGTGCTGCGCCGCAAGCCGCCGGGCCAGTTGCTGAAATCGGCACACGCGGTCGACCGCGAGTTTCGCGTGCAATCGGCGCTGGAACATACAGATGTGCCCGTGGCCAAGATGCATCTGCTGTGTGAAGACCCTGCAATCATAGGGTCAGATTTCTACATCATGGACCACATCGACGGTCGCAATTTCAACCAGCCCACGCTCGAGGAGCTGGACAAGTCCGACCGCAGCGCCGTTCTGGACGACATGAACCGGGTCCTTGCCGCCCTGCACGATGTTGACATCGACGCGGTGGGACTGTCGGATTTCGGCCCTCCCGGCAACTACTATGAGCGGCAGATCGGGCGCTGGTCCAAACAGTACCGCGCGTCCGAGACCGAAACCGTGCCTGCGATGGACCAGTTGATGGACGCACTGTCAAAACAGATCCCCGAGGAGGACGGCCAGCGCACGCTGGTGCACGGCGATTACCGCATCGACAACATGATGTTCGAAAAGGACGGCACCAAGTGTCTCGCCATTCTGGACTGGGAGCTGAGCACCATCGGGCACCCCTATGCGGATCTGGCCGCCGTCATCATGCAGTGGCAGATGCCCGCAACCCCGGAAGGGCGCGGGATGGCAGGCATCGACCGCGCGGCGCTGGGATTGCCCACGGATGAAGAGTTTGTCGCCAGATATTGCGAACGGCGTGGCATCGGCCCTATAGACAACTTCGGCTTTTATGTGGGATTTTGCTTTTTCCGCATGACGGCGATCATTCAGGGCGTTCTGAAACGGGCGCTGGATGGCAACGCGTCCAACCCCGAAAGGGCGATGCAAATGGGACAGTACGTGCCGCTGTTCGCCCAACACGGGTTGCAGGCGCTGGAGGCGAAGGGATGAACGATCCCGATTTGGTCGGTGATGTTGCAGAGGACAAGGACCGCAATTTCATCACGGCGCTGGCGCGGGGCCTGGATCTGCTGCGCTGCTTCCGGCAGGGCGAAACCGCGCTGACCAATCAGGACTTTGCCGCGCGCACGGGTCTGCCGAAACCGACTGTATCACGGCTGACCCATACCTTGTGCGTGCTGGAGTATCTGGTGGCGGACCCGCGCACCGGGACATACCGGCTGGGGGCAGGGGTGCTGCAACTGGGGTTCTCGGTGCTGGCGTCCATGGGCATCGTCGAGCGTGCGCGCGACACCATGCGCGCGCTGTCGAATGGGCCGAACAGCTATATCACCGTGGCGCTGGCCGAAGCCTACAAGACAGACGCGGTCTATATCGCGGTCGAAAAGTCGATGGAAAACGTATCGCTGACCATGCAGGTCGGCGCGCGGCTGCCGATCTTTCATTCGGCCATCGGACGGGCGATGCTGGTCGGCATGGACGACGACGACCGCGCGCTGATGTTCGAGCGCGCCAGCGTCAAGGACCCCGAAGGCCACGCCGACCGTAAAGCCGCCTTCGATCAGGCCCTGGCGGAGTATGAAAGCCTTGGGTATTGCTGCAGTTACGGCGATTGGCGTCCCGATGTGAACGGCATCGCAGCGCCCGTTTTCGCGCTGAGCGGGCGCGGTGTCTATGGGCTGAACGTCGGCGGTCCGTCGTTCCACGTAAAGAAGAAACACCTGGAACGCGCCTATGGAAGACTGCTTGTGGATGCGGCCACCAAGCTGAGCAACGGAGGCTGATCGACGCTTGGTCGATAGGTCAAAGAATCAGGTTTTTCAGTGGAATTGAATTTTGCAGGGCGGAAGAAATGCCCGTTTCACGACGCAGCGTCAGTTTGATCGGGCCATCACGCAAAGGTGCGTATATTGGCCGAAACGACCAGAATTGACGGCTGAAATTTTCAGCAGATCGCCTTCGGATTTCATTGGCTTCAAGGCAGGTCAAACGGGCAATTCAGGCGTCTAGATATAAGATATTTTGCAAATATTACAGCACTTTATAAGACTAAATTAATCCAGCTCAGACACGGCACCCAACGCGCCATCACGCCCCCAACCAACCGACCAAAAAACAGCCGTTCGGACTCTGGTCAAACTTGTGCCGACATGCGTGGCGAACGCTTGACTTATCCCACCGGTGTGCGAGGCTTTTACCATACCGACGCATAGCAAATACATCCAACTGTATGTCGGGATATGTTCTAGGGAGGAACCTCAATGCGTAAATCTATCAAGCTCGGCCTCGGTGCCGCGCTGGCGCTGTCCGTCAGCTCGGCTGCTGTGATGGCCGAAAATGTCAAAATTGCCTTTATTGATCCGCTCAGCGGCGGGTTCGCAGCCACCGGCATCAACGGCCTTAACCAATTCGAATTCGCAGCCGAAACGCTCGTCAACGCCAAGGGCGGCGTTCTCGAAGGCGACATGTTCGAAATTCTGCCGTTCGACAACAAGGTCAGCCCCAAAGAGTCCCTGATCCAGTTGCAGGTCGCGATCGACCAGGGCGCGCGCTATATCGTTCAGGGCAACAGCTCGGGCGTGGCGAACGCATTGACCGAAGCCATCGACAAGCACAACCGCCGCAACCCCGACAGCCAGGTCCTGTTCCTGAACTATTCGGCCGTGGACCCCGCCCTGACCAACGAGAAATGCAACTTCTGGCACTTCCGTTTCGACCCGCACGCCGACATGAAGATGGCGGCCCTGACCGACATGCTGGCCGAGAACCAGGACATCAAGAAGGTCTACGTCATCGGCCAGGACTATTCGTTCGGTAAGGCCGTGGCAGATGCCGCCGTGTCGATGCTGGCCGAAAAACGCCCCGACATCGAAGTGGTCGGCAACGAGCTGCACCCCATCGGCAAGGTGAAGGACTTCACGCCTTATGCCCGCAAGATCGTGTCTTCGGGCGCGGATGCGGTCATCACCGGCAACTGGGGCGCAGACATGCTGGGTCTGGGCAAGTCGATCCTCGAAAACGGCTTTGAAGGTCCGATCTACACCTACTACGCAGCTGCAGACGGCATCACCGCCGCCTTTGGCGAAAGCGGTGTCGACTCGCTCTATCTGATTGCGGAAGGCGACGACAACCCGCCGCCGAAAGCCGAAACCCAAGAGTACGTGCAAGCGTTCAAGGCCAAGTACCCCGATGGCAACATGTCCCAGACGCGGATCACCAACGTGATTCAGATGCTGGCGCAGGCGATCAACGAAGCGGGCACCGCCACGGACGTCGTGCAGGTGGCCAACGCGCTGGAAGGCATGACCTTCACAGACAGCCTGTGGAGCACTGCCGAGATGCGCATGCGTCCCGAAGATCACCAGCTGATCCAGGACATCCACATCTACGGTCACCAGCCGGTGGAAGCGCCCTACGACATGGACAACTCGGGCTACGGCCTGAAAATCCAGTACACGGTCGAGAACGCATCTGCGGACATCGCAACCACATGTGACATGCAGCGCCCGTAAGGTCGTCTTGCCGGCCCGTCCCGCCAATCTTGCGGGGCGGGCCGTTTCACTGACATCTCCACATCCTATCTCGGAGGGACCCCGGATGGACCTCGTACTCGTCAATCTCATCGACGGGCTGGTGACCGGACTGCTGTTGTTCATGCTGTCTGCCGGTCTGACACTGATTTTCTCAATGATGGGCGTGCTTAACTTTGCCCATGCCAGCTTTTACATGTTGGGTGCCTATTTCGCCTACCAGATCAGCATTGCGCTGGGGTTCTGGATGGGCTTGATCTTTGCGCCCCTGATCGTCGGTGTCATTGGCGCCGGAGTTGAACGCTATGGCCTGCGCCGCGTTCACCAATACGGCCACGTGCCGGAACTGATCTTTACCTTCGGGCTCGCGCTGCTGATCGAGGAACTGGTGCAGTTCATCTGGGGCAGAAACCAGATGCCCTATCAGATCCCGGACGTTCTGAACTTTACCGCCTTCGCCATCTCGGGCAACTCGATCCCGGCCTACAAGGTGTTCATGATCTTCATCTCGATCGCCATCTTCATCGGCCTGCTTTACGTGCTGACCAAGACGCGCGTGGGCATGATCATCCAGGCCGCGCTGAGCTATCCGCGCACCGTCGAGGCATTGGGCCACAACGTGCCGCTGATCTTCATGGGCGTCTTCGGCGTGGGCACGTCACTGGCCGGTGTCGCAGGCGTGATCGCGGGCCCGGTGCTGGGCACGTTCCCCGGCATGGCATTCGTTCTGGGGTCCATCGTGTTCGTCACAATCGTGATCGGCGGCCTCGGCTCGCTTTGGGGGGCGCTGGTCGCATCCCTGTTGATCGGCTGGATCACCACCTTTGCCAAATCCTACAACATCCGCATGGAAGACATCCTGAACGGCATCGGCTTTGCCACACCCGAGAACCTGGACGACAACATGTTCCGCGACATCTGGGCCGTGACCAGCCCGCAGATCGCCGACATTCTTCCGTATATCCTGATGGTGCTGATCCTTATTTTCCGCCCCTACGGCCTGTTTGGGAACCGTGACGCATGAACAATCCAATGAGAGAAGACCAGATCACCACCGATCCCGCCAAACCCGCCCAGCGGATGCGCGCAGGGTCGATGACCTTTGCCGCGATGCCGTGGGTGATTGCCGCGTTCGCCTTGCTGGTGATGCCCTTCGTGTTCACCGACAATTCGGCGATCACGATCATGAACCAGATGGCGATCACCATCATCTTTGCGCTGGCCTACAACATGTTGCTGGGGCAGGGCGGAATGCTCAGCTTTGGCCACGCGGTCTATGCCGGTGTGGGCGGCTTTGCCTGCATGCACGTGATGTCGAACACCGACTTCTTTGCGATGCTGCCGCTGCCGGTTCTGCCGATCTTCGGCGGGCTGTTCGGCATGGGGCTGGCGATGATCATCGGCAGTTTCTCGACCCGCAGTGCGGGCACCGTGTTCGCGATGATCTCGCTGGGCGTGGGCGAGCTGATCGCCGCATGTTCTGTCATCATCGTGGCGTTTTTCGGCGGGGAAGAGGGCGTTTCGGGCGACCGGACCTATGGTATGCCGTTCTTTGGCGTCGAATTCCTGCAACAGATCGAAGTCTACTACCTGATCGCCTTCTGGCTGATGCTGTCGGCGCTGTTGATGTACCTGTTTTCGCGCACCCCCATCGGGCGCATGGCGAACGCGGTGCGCGACAACCCCGAACGCGCTGAATTCCTGGGATATTCGTCGCGCTGGGTTCGGTACTACAGCTTCATCTTTTCCGGGTTTTTCGCGGGCATCGCCGGTGGTCTCTTTGCCATCAACTATGAAATCGTGACCGAAGAGAACCTGAACACCGCCTCGTCGGGCGTCATCCTGCTGGTCACATTCCTGGGCGGCGTCGGCTTTTTCTTCGGGCCGATCATCGGGGCGATTGCCTTCACGCTGCTGCAGACGGTTCTGTCGCTGCAAACCGATCTGTGGGCGTTCTATGCCGGCACGCTGTTCCTTGCGACGGTGATGTTCTTTCCGGGCGGATTGGCGGGGCTGTTGATGATGCACGTGCCTGCCATCCGCATGGGCAAGGCGTCAAAGTTGGTGGTGCCGTATATCATCACGCTGATACCTGCGCTGATCGGTATCCTTGGGCTGGCCGCGCTGGTGGAAATGACATTCCACTTCCGCCATGCTTCTTTCGGGGATGAGGAAATGACCGTCTTCTGGACCACGTTCGACAGTCACACGGCAATGCCTTGGGTTGTCGCAATCGGGATCACGGTCGTGGCCTTCGCCATCATGCGCCGGATGCTTCCGACACTGAAATCCGCATGGGCCGAGGCCAACGCGGCACCCAAAGCCAATGCTTCATCGCAAGCCAATTCTTCATCGCAAGGAGGTGCTGCATGACCACCGCTGCACTTGAACTTATCGACCTGCGCAAGAGTTTCGGCAAAACCGAGATCATTCGCGGCGTCAACCTGGCCGTTGGCGACGCCGAACGCCACGCGATCATCGGTCCGAACGGGGCGGGCAAATCCACCCTGTTCAACCTGATCACCGGACGTTTCCCCCAGACCTCGGGCGAGGTCCGGCTGCATGGCAACAATCTGGCGGGCAAGGCCCCCTTCGAGATCAACCGCATGGGCCTGAGCCGCAGTTTCCAGATCACCAACATCTTTCCCAAGATGACGGTGTTCGAGAACGTCCGCTGTTCGCTGCTGTGGTCGCTGGGCTACAAGTACAACTTTTGGTCGATGGTCGGGCGCAGCCCCGATCTGACCGAAGGGGCAGAACAGATCCTGGATCAGATCAACCTGCTGAACCGGCGCGATCTGCCTGCGGGCACGCTGTCCTATGCTGAGCAACGGGCGTTGGAAATCGGCATCACCATCGCGGGCGGTGCCGATGTGATCATGCTGGACGAGCCAACCGCCGGCATGAGCCATTCGGAAACCGACTATATCGTCGAGCTGATCCGCACCGTGACCGAAGGCAAGACGCTGATCATGGTCGAACACGACATGGGCGTGGTCTTTGGCCTGGCCGACCGGATTTCGGTGCTGGTCTACGGCGAGTTGATCGCCACGGGGCGCCCCGAAGACGTGCGCGCCGATCCCAAGGTTCAAGAAGCCTATCTTGGCGCTGCACTGGAGGCAGAACACTGATGCTCGAAGTCAACGATCTGCACGCCTATTACGGCAAGTCACACATCCTGCAAGGGGTGAACCTGAATATTCAGGAGGGCGAGATCGTCGCCCTTCTGGGGCGCAACGGGGTGGGGCGGTCCACCACCTGCAAGGCGATCATGGGCGAGGTCACGCCGCATGGGTCGGTCATGTTCCGCGGTCAGGAAATCGCGGGCAAGAAGGCCTTCGAGGTGGCCAACCTGGGGATCGGCTATGTGCCCGAGAACCGCGATATCTTTCCGGGGCTGACCACGCGGCAGAACCTGATCCTGGGACTGAAGCCGGGCCAGAAGGACGGCGCAGGCCGCTGGGCGATGGAAGACATGTTCGAGATGTTCTCGAACCTGCGCGAACGCGCGGACGTCGAGGCTTCGGTGATGTCCGGGGGCGAACAGCAGATGCTGACCATGTGCCGCACCCTGATGGGCGACCCCGATCTGGTGATGATCGACGAGCCGACCGAGGGCCTGAGCCCGCAAATGGTGCAAAAGGTCGCGACGGTTCTGCAGGAGATCGCCAAGCGCGGCGTGTCCACGCTGCTGGTCGAGCAGAAGCTGTCCATCGCCCTGGATATCGCGCACCGCGTCTATGTCATGGGGCACGGCCAGGTCGTCTTCGAGGGCACGCCGCAAGAGCTGAAAGCGCGCGAAGACGTGCGCAAGGAATGGCTGGAAGTCTGATCCTCTGGCGGTGCCGGGGGGCCAGCCCCCCCGGCGCTGACGCGCCTTCACCCCCGGAGTTTACCCGGCAAGATGAAGGGCGCAGGATTGGTCCCAACGCCACGTCACACCCCGAATTTGGTCTTTGACAGCACCGCCGAAGCCGTCACATTGGCGGCAAAGCGGAGGTAAGAAACGATGGCTGATCAGACATGGATCACGCAAAGGGACCACGGCTGCGGGATCATCGAACTGGTTCTGGACCACGCACCGGTCAATGCATTGGAAGCGGCCAGACTGATGGGGTTTCGGGACGTCATGAACGACCTGTCGGCCAATGAAGATGTGCGCGCGATCGTGCTGTCATCGCCGCTCAAGGTGTTTTCGGCGGGGCTGAACCTGAAACAGGCGCAGCATTTCGATCTGGATGACCAGCGCGCTATCGTGGACGGGTTGAACCAGGGGTTCATGGCGCTGTTTGCCAGCCCCAAGCCGGTGATCTGCGCCGTAAACGGACATGCGATTGCGGGCGGTCTGTTTTATGTGCTGGCGTCGGATCACCGCATCGCGGTGCCGCGCGCGCAGTTCGGACTGGCCGAGGTGCGCGTGGGTGTCGGATTTCCGGCAGGGCCCTTGGGCATCGCGCGCGCGATGCTGGACGCGAACCTGACGCGCCGCATGATGTTGCGCGGCCAACCCATTGATGCGCATGCAGCTTTGGCCGCCGGGCTGGTGGACGATATTGTCGAGCCGGATATGTTGATGCAGGCGGCACTGGACGCCGCGCGCGAATTTGCGCAGCTTCCGCCTGCGGCCTATGCTGCGGTCAAATCGCAGTTGCGTGCCGACATCATTGCAAAGATCGCCGCAGCGGTCGAGGCTGAGACTGCGGCGGATCTGCCGTGGTACACAGATGAAACCGCCGACGCCATGGCACGCATGATAGGATAAACCTGATGCCCACACTTGACGAAACGCGCCTGGAACGCATCAAGCCCTGGATGCAAGGCTATGTGGATGAACGGAAATTCGCGGGCAGCAGCGTGTTGGTCCAGCAGGCGGGCCAGGAGGTTTTCTATCACGACACCGGCTTTCGTGACGTGGCAGGCGGCACGTCCTTTGCCCGCGATACGGTGGCGCGCATCTATTCGATGACCAAGCCCGTGACCTCGCTGGCGCTGATGATGCTGGTGGAAGAGGGGCGCATTCATCTGGATGCGCCGCTGTCGGCGGTTCTGCCCGAATTCAAGGACATGCATGCGTTGGTGCCGGGCGCCACGTCGATGGATCAGGTCGAGCGCGCGCCCGTGCCCACACTGCACCAGACCGTCACGCACACCGCTGGCTTCAGCTATCCGTTCAATCCCGGCGTGTTGCCGAGGGCGATGGAGGCGGCCAAGCTGCTCTTCGGCCCGTCCGAGGGATCACTGGAAGAGGTCACACGGCGGCTGGCACAGATGCCGCTGGCGTTTCAGCCCGGCACGCGGTGGGAATACTCCGTCGGCATCGACGTGATCGGCCGCGTGGTCGAGGTGCTGTCGGGGCAATCGCTGGACGCCTTCTTTCAGACCCGCATCTTTGACCCGCTTGGCATGACCGAAACCGGATTTGCGGTGCCGCAGGACGCGCTTGACCGCTTCGCCTCGCTCTATACGCCGCTGGCCAGCGGTGCGATGGCGCTGAACAACGCCCAGACCAAAAGCGCGGACACGCTGCGCTGCGTGGACGTAGCGGAGAAATCGCCGTTCCGCGCGCCACGCACCCTGTCTGGCGGCGGTGGTCTGGTCGGCACGATCGACGACTACATGCGCTTTTGCGAGGCGCTGCGCACCGGCGGGCAGAGCCTCGTTTCGCCCGCAACGCTGCGGTTCATGATGGCAAACCACCTGCCCGGAGAGATCGCCGACATGGGCCCGTCCAGCTTTGCCGAACAACCGATGACCGGCATGGGCTTTGGCATCGGCGGATCGACCGTGCTGAACCCCGCGCGCACCCGCACGCCGTCCTCCGTCGGCGATTTCAGCTGGGGTGGCATGGCCTCGACATTCTTCTGGATCGATCCGGTGCACGATCTGTCCGTCGTTTTCTTCACACAGCTCAGCCCCTCCAGCAGCTATCCTGCGCGCCCGGAACTCAAGGCGCTGATCCACGGAGCATTGCCATGACCGACCGCCGCATTCTCTGGACCCCGGCGCCTGAGCGCATAGCCGACACCTCGATGGCGCGGTTCGAGCGCTGGCTGGAGGCCGAGCGCGGGCTGACGTTTGCCGATTATGGCGCGATGTGGGAGTGGTCGGTGACCGATCTGGAAGGGTTCTGGTCGGCAATCTGGGCCTTTTTCGATCTGCCTGCCTCGGTTCCGCCCACGACGTTTCTGGCCAAAAACCAGATGCCCGGTGCCGAATGGGGCCCCGGTGCGCGCATGAACTATGTCGATCATCTGCTGCGCCATGCCGACGCGCGGCCCGACGATGTGGCCGTGATCGTGCAATCGGAAACCTTCGAGCGGACCAGCCTGACCTGGGCCGAACTGCGCGCGCAGGTGGCGTCGGTCGCGGCGCATCTGGCGGATATGGGCGTGGAGCAGGGTGACCGTGTGGTCGCGATCCTGCCCAACACGCAGACCGCCGTCATCGCGTTTCTGGCAACCGCGTCGCTGGGGGCAACCTGGTCGCTTTGTGCACCCGATATGGGGCATGTGGCAATTCTTGACCGGTTCAAACAGATCGAGCCCAAGGTGCTGATCGCGCAGGACGGCTATACCCATGCGGGCAAGCCTGTGGACCGCAGTGCGGTGATCCAGCAGATCAGCGATGGTCTGCCGTCGGTCAGCGCCCGCATCATGGTGCCCGTGGCCCACGCGCTGCCCGAGGGCTGGACCGATTGGGCCACGCTGACGGGGCGCACGGCAAAGCTGGAGAGCAAACAGGTGCAGTTCGAGCATCCGCTGTGGATTGTCTATTCGTCCGGCACCACCGGCAACCCCAAGCCCATCGTACACGGGCATGGCGGCATCGTGCTGGAATCGGCAAAACAGTCGCTGCACCAGGATCTTGGGCCAACGGACCGCTATGCTTGGTTGACCTCGTCGGGCTGGATCATGTGGAATTCGCAGTTCTCTGCCTTGGGTCAGGGGGCGACGCTGGCAATGTACGACGGCGCGCCACATTACCCCGACATGGGCGTCATCTGGCGCTTTGTCGCGGACGAGGAGCTGACATATTTCGGCGCGGGGGCCGCGTTCTTTGCAGGCTGTCTGAAGGCAGGGATCACGCCGCGCACGCAGGTCGACCTGTCGGCTCTTCGCGCGTTGGGGGCGACCGGATCGCCACTGTCCGAGGACGCCTATACCTGGATCTACGACGAGGTGAAGGAAGACGTCTGGCTGGCTCCGATTTCCGGCGGCACCGACCTTGCCGGTGCCTTCGTGCTTGGCCATCCGGCGATGCCGGTGCGCGCGGGCGAGATGCAGTGCCGCGCGCTTGGCAACGCGGTGCGCGCCTTCGACGAGGAAGGCACCGAGCTGATCGGCTCCGTGGGCGAGCTGGTCTGCACCCAGCCGCTGCCGTCGATGCCGCTGTATTTCTGGGGTGACGAAGATGGCAGCCGGTTGCATGACGCCTATTTCGACACCTATCCCGGCATCTGGCGGCACGGCGACTGGATCGAGATCAACGCGCGCGGCGGATCGGTGATCTATGGGCGCTCGGACGCCACGATCAACCGCAAGGGGCTGCGCATGGGGTCGGCCGAGATCTATCAGGCGGTCGAAGGACTGCCCGAGATATTGGACAGCCTTGTCGTCGATCTGGAGTTTCTGGGCCGCGAAAGCTTCATGCCGCTGTTCGTGGTTCCGGCCAAGGGACAGAAGCTGGACGATGCGCTGAAGGACAAGATCGCCAACGCCATTCGCACCGGGGTGTCCGCGCGGTTCGTGCCCAACGAAATCGTCGAAGTGTCCGAGATTCCGCGCACGCTGTCGGGTAAAAAGCTTGAAGTTCCGGTGAAAAAGCTGCTCTTGGGCGGTGATCCGGCCCGTGTGGTCAACCGCGACTCCATGGCGAACCCCGGCAGCTTCGACTTTTTCATCGACTACGCAAAGGCCCGCGCCACATGACCGACGCCCACGAGACCCTGCTGAAACTGCTGGAAATCGAACAGCTCGAGGTCGATCTGTTTCGGGGCACCGGGCAGGGCGGCGAAACCTCGACCCGGATTTTCGGCGGTCAGGTGATCGGTCAGGCGCTGGCGGCCGCCTATGGCACCGTGCCGGATCGGCTGTGCCATTCGCTGCACGCCTATTTCATCCGCCCCGGCGACCCGGAAATTCCGGTGATCTATCAGGTGGACCGCGCCCGCGACGGCGGAAGCTTCACCACCCGCCGCGTCGTCGCGATCCAGCACGGCAAGCAGATCCTGAACATGTCCGCCAGCTTTCACGTCGAGGAAGAGGGCCGCCATCACCAGCACCCTATGCCGCAGGTTTTGGGGCCCGAGAACTGGCCGGACCGCAACAAGCTGCGCGCGGACGAACTGGACCGTGTGCCCGAAAGCCGCCGCGCCGATTTCATGCGCCCGCGCCCGATTGAATTGCACGACGTGGAGCCGCGCGACCTGTTCGAGCCCGAGGTCGTCTCGGACGAGAACCAGTCGTGGTTCCGCATGGCTGCGGCCAAGGGATCAAGCCCGCAGATGCAGCAATGCCTGCTGGCCTATGCGTCGGATATGAACCTGCTGGGGTCGTCGCTGCGTCCGCACGGGCTGACGTGGATGAATGGCAAGGTGATGACCGCCAGCCTGGATCACGCGATGTGGTTCCACGCGCCGGTGGAGTTCGAGAACTGGCATCTCTACACGATGGACAGCCCCTGGACGGGGGGCGCGCGCGGGTTCAACCGGGGCAGCATCTACAATCAGGACGGCGTGCTGGTCGCCTCGACCGCCCAAGAGGGGCTGATGCGCGAGATCAAACCGCGCAAATAGGTGATGCGGCGCATAAGGTACGCGCCGCAAGTCATTATCCAAAAACGAAAAAGCACAGCTTGTTGTTGTCGGCGTCCCGCACATATGCCCCATAAAAGCGATCGGGAATACGCTGACCCGGTGCGCCATCATCTGTCGCGCCCAGCTCGATCGCCCGCGCATAGATCGCGTCGACCTCTTCCTTGTTGTCCGCGACAAAGGCGACCATCGTGCCGTTCCCGGCACTGGCGGGTTGCTTGTCATAGGGCTCGCAGACCGCCAGCATCGGCTGGCCGCGTCCCGTGCTGATGAAGGCGATGCGGCCCATATCGGTCACGATCTTTGCGTTCTTTGACGCAAAAAGGTCGGTATAGAACTGTTTGGCGCGCTCCATATCTGACACGCCAAGGGTGGTATAGCCAATCATTACTCTATCCTTTCAAGGCGTTGTCACGCGTCGTTGAACTGTCCGAATTTGCGGTTCAGCTTGCGCATGCCACCAATCCAGCGGTCATAGTTTTCGGTCTTGTTGCGCATGTATCCCATGACTTCGGGATGCGGCAGGACCAGAAACGTCTCGTTGCGGATGGTCTCCACGCAGGCTTGGGCGACCACGTTCGGCTCCATCATCCCGTCGATCGAGGCGACGTGATCCTCGTGCCCGCGTGTCATTTCGGTGCGTACCGCTTGCGGGCAAAGCACAGAGACCTTGATGCCCTGATCGCCATAGGTCATCGCCAGCCACTCGGCGAGGCCCACGGCTGCGTGTTTGGTCACACCGTACGGCGCGCTTCCGACCTGGTTGAGCAGCCCCGCCGCCGACGAGGTATTCAGCAGATAGCCGCCGCCGCGTTCCGACATCAATGGCACCAGTTTGCGCGCGGCCCAGACGTGGGACATCACGTTGATTTCCCAGATCCGCTGCCAGCCGTCGTTATCCACCTCGACACCGCCGGGGATCGAGATGCCCGCGTTCGAGCAAAAGAGGTCGATAGGGCCGACTTCGGCCTCGACACGGTCGATCATCGCCGTGATCTGATCCTCTCGTGATACATCAACCTCGATTGCCAAGCCGCTGATACTGCTTGCGGTTTCATTGGCACCCTTAAAGTCACGGTCGACGCAGACCACGCGGGCCCCTTCGCCGCTATAGGCTTCGCACATGGCGCGCCCGATACCGCTGGCGGCACCGGTCACGACAACTACTTTGTCCTTTAGTTCCATTGCTTTACGTCCACATGTTCGAGCCGCCACAGACGGTCAGCGCCTGTCCGGTCATGTATTTGCTGGCATCCGATGCCAGGTAGACGGCCAGACCGCCAAAATCATCAGGCTCGCCCAGACGGCGCAGCGGAATCTCGCCTTGGATGCGCTTTTCAACCTCGGGATTGTCCCAAAGCTCGCGCGCAAAGTCCGTTTTAACCAAACCGGGGCAGATCGCGTTGAACCGGATGCCCTGCGGCCCGAATTCCTGCGCCAGGTTGCGCACCAGACCGATCAGCGCCAGTTTCGACATGCCGTAAGTGCCCAGCATTTCCGACGGTTTGAACGCGCCGATGGACGAGGTGAACATCATCGACCCCTTGCCCTTTTCGATCATGTCGGGGGCCACCATCGTCGCCAGCCACTGGTTCGACAACACGTTGGCGTTCATCGTCTTTTGATAGGCATCATCGGGAATTTCCGAGGTTTTCCCATAATACGGGTTCACGCCCGCGTTGCCGACCACGATGTCGATGGGTCCCGCGATCTTGTGGGTCTGGTCCACAAGTGCCTGCAACTGGTCCTTGTAGCCGACGTTGCAGGCAACCCCATGGGCGCGCGCGGCGCCCACGGTCTTGTTGATATCGGCCGCGGCGGCGTCCAGCTGATCCTGCTTGCGCGCAGAGATCACGACGGTCGCGCCATGTTCGGCCAATGCGGTGGCCATCGCCAGCCCCATGCCCTTGGACGCGCCCGTCAGCAGGGCGACTTTTCCAGTCAGATCAAACATCTTGCTCATGGGCCTGAAAACACCTTGCCTTGGGTCTTGCCGTGGGCGGCGAGCTTGCGTTCGTTGCTCTCCTGAAACTCGGCCACTTCGGCACGGGCGACGACGTGGTGGTGCACCTCATCGGGGCCGTCGGCAAAGCGCAGCGTGCGCTGGCCAGTGTACATGTTCGACAGCGGCGACCATTGCGAAAGACCCGTGGCACCATGCACCTGCATCGACTGGTCAATGATCTGGCAGACCTTTTCCGGCACCATCGCCTTGATCATGCTGACCCAGATGCGGGCTTCCTTGTTGCCCAGAACATCCATCGCCTTGGCCGCCTTGAGAACCATCAGACGCATGGCTTCGATCTCGATGCGCGCACGGCTGATCGTTTCCATGTTCTTGCCCAGATCAATGATGCGCTTGCCGAAAGCTTCGCGGCTCAGGGCGCGGTCCATCAGCAGATCCAGAGCCTTTTCGGCCTGACCGATCGAACGCATGCAGTGGTGAATACGGCCAGGTCCAAGGCGCACCTGGCTGATTTCAAAACCGCGGCCTTCGCCCCACAGGATGTTTTCCTCGGGCACGCGGACGTTTGTGAACCTGATGTGCATGTGGCCGTGCGGCGCGTCGTCGTGACCAAAGACGTGCATCGGCCCCAGGATTTCGACGCCGGGGGTGTCGACGGGCACCAGGATCTGGCTTTGCTGGCGGAAGGTTTCGGCCTCGGGCGAGGTCTTGACCATCACGATCATGATCTTGCAGCGCGGATCGCCGGCGCCCGAGATATAGAATTTCTCGCCATTGATCACCCATTCGCCGTTTTCCAGCACCGCAGATGTCGCGATGTTCTTCGCGTCAGAGGACGCGACATCGGGCTCTGTCATCGCAAAGGCCGAACGGATTTCACCGGCCAGCAGCGGCTTGAGCCACTTGTCTTTTTGCGCTTGCGTGCCGATACGCTCCAGCACTTCCATGTTGCCGGTATCGGGCGCAGAGCAGTTCAGCGTTTCAGGGGCCAAGGGGCTTTTGCCCAGTTCCGCCGCGATATAGGCGTAGTCGAGGTTCGACAGGCCCTCGCCGGTTTCGGCGTTGGGCAGGAAGAAGTTCCACAGACCCGCCTCGCGCGCCTTGTTCTTGGCACCTTCCAGCAGTTCCAGCTGACCGGGCGCATAGGACCAGCGGTCGGCACGGCCTTCACCCAGACGGTGGAATTCCTCGGTGATCGGATCGACGTTGTCGCGGATGTGGCGGATGACCGCGTTCAGCAACGGCTTGTTGCCCTCGGACATCTCGAGATTGTTCATATCGGGGGTGGATTTAGCCATAGGTTCGGCCCTCTCTTTCAATTCTTACTTGTTGACCCAATTGGGTTTGCGTTTCTCGACAAAGGCGGTGACGCCCTCGCGGTGATCTTCGGTTTTCATCAACTCGCCCAGCACCTCGTAGCTGTAGGCCAGGCTGTCATCGAGGCCTTCGGAACGGGCCATTTCGTTCAGCACGCGTTTGGTGGCCCGCACGGAGGAGGGCGATTGCGCGGCGATATCGTCGGCCATCTTCATCGCGGCGTCCATCAACTCGGCCTGCGGCACAACGGCATTCAGGATGCCGTGGCCCAATGCCTCGGCCGCGTCCATGTGGCGGCCGGTGAACAGCAATTCGTTCGCCTTGGTCCGTGACATGAACCGCGACAGGCGCTGCACGCCACCCGTTGCCGCGAAAAAGCCTACTTTGACTTCAGGAAGGGCATAGGTGGAATTGTCAGCGCCGATAATGATGTCGCAGGACAGCGCGGTTTCAAATCCGCCACCCATGGCAAAGCCGTTCACGGCGGCGATCACCGGCTTGTCCAGATCAAAGCGTTTGCTGAGACCCGCAAAGCCGCTGTCGGGGATCTTGCCGCCCTTGCCGGACGCGCTGTGCTTGAGGTCGTTGCCAGCCGAGAACGCCTTGTCGCCCGCGCCGGTCAGCACCGCGACCCACAGGTCGGGATTGTCGCGAAAATCGTTCCAGATCGCGTCGAGCTCCATGTGCATCGGCGGGTGCACGGCGTTGTAGACCTCGGGGCGGTTCATGGTCACGATCAGGATCGGACCGCGCACCTCGGTGGTGACGAATTCAGGCATGGGCTTTGTCCTTTCCAAGGCAGGTTGCTTGCAGGGCGCGGCGGTCGATCTTGTCGGTGGTGCCACGGGGCAGGGGCGTTGTCTGAAACCAGAAGTGTTCGGGCACTTTGAACTTGGCGATATGATCGCGCAGGAAGGCTTTCAGCTCTTCCTCATCCACCGAATGGCCGGGTTTCAACTGCACGCCGGCACCGACGACTTCGCCCAGACGGTCGTGCGGCACGCTGAACACGCAGGCCTCGGCGACCGCCGGATGACGGTGCAATGCGCCCTCGACGTCCAGACAGGCGATGTTTTCGCCGCCCCGGATAATGATGTTCTTCTTGCGGTCCACGATGGTCACGATGCCCTCGGCGTCGATGAACCCCAGATCGCCCGACCGCAGCCAGCCGTCTTGCAGCACTTCGGCAGTTGCATCGGGTTTGTTCAGGTATTCCCGCATGTTGCAGGGGCTTTTTACGGTGATTTCACCGACTTCTCCTACACCGACTGGCTTACCTGCATCGTCAAGAAAGCGCAGCTCCTGCACCGCCGGATACAGACGGCCCGCAGCGCCGGGATGCTTCAGATAATCATCCCCCAGCAGGCCGATGCCGATGGCGTTGGTCTCTGTCATGCCCCAGCCGGTCGCCACGGCGGCGTTCTTGAACGTGCCTGCGATCTCGGCCACCTGTGCCGCCGGACGCTTGGCCCCGCCGCTGCCGATGTAGGTCAGCAAGGGCAGTTCTTCGTTCATCTCACGCGCGGCGACGACCAGGTCGGCAGATTGAGTCGGCACGCCGAGGAACCGCGTCACCTCTTCGTCGCGGATCAATTCGACCGCCCTGCGCGCGTCCCATTTCGGCATCACCACGATCTTGGCGCCCGCGGGCATGCTGAGCATGAAGCTGGGGTGCGTGGCGGTGACGTGGAACAAGGGAGTCACGACAAGCACGCAAGGGCGCTGCGCCGGGGCGTCGGGGTCTTCGGGTGGCTCGATCAGCGGGCCCATGACGAAGGTCAGCAGCCAGGAATAGACCGCGTTGATCACGCCGCGATGGGTCTGCACCACGCCCTTGGGCTTGCCTGTGGTGCCCGACGAATACATCACCGCAAAATCGTCATCGGTGTGTATCGTCACATCGGCAGGGGGCACATCACCGACGCCCTGCATCAGATCTGCAAAGCTGTGGCGCAGTTGCGCGTCGCGCACGCCGATCACCGTCAGGCCAAGGCGTTGCTCCAGCGGGGCCAGCCGCGCGGCACGGTCACCGTCGGCCAGCACCAGCTTGGCATCGCTGTCCTGCAGAGCATAGTCCAGCTCTTCGGTCGTCCACCAACCGTTCAGAAACACGACCACACCACCGAGCGAGGCAATCGCCATCATGCCCAGCAGCAGTTCGGGACAATTGCGCATGGCCAGCGCCACCCGCGTGCCGCGCGTCACGTTGAACTTTGTGCTCAGAACATGGGCAAGCCGGTCAATGTCGGCGATAAATTCATCGAAGGTCCAGCGCTCGCCTTCGAATACCAGGTATTCAGCCGCACCGTTCTGCTGCGCCTCGCGGCTGGCGCGCATCATCGACACGACGTCGCCGGGGCAATTCTGGTAAACCGTGTAATCCACCCCGCGAATGTTGGCCTTCGTCAGCGCAAACCGGGGGTCGGTCTGCGTAAGGTGGGCAGCAGCCTGATCATAGCTCATAGCAGTCATCGCAGACCCGCCTCGCGCGCTGCGCACATGGAATTGGCCATGTGAATCCTCCCGTTTTTACGGACCGGGACGTCCTCCCTCCCGGTTCCTTAACGGCAACCCTAGGGGCAAAAGTGGACACTGCCAATACCGCAGAATGGAATTGCGTTTCGCTGCGACGTAAGGTTAGAAAATCCGCCCATGGGGTCCGATCGGCACATCCCCCGCGTTGACAACCGGGCTCGCGCACGAAACAAGTTGGCACATTCAATGACGCCGCAAAAGGCCGCCTGTTATGACTGTCACGACCATTTCAACCACAGCTTTCGATCACCAGAAACCCGGCACATCCGGGCTGCGCAAGAAGACGCGTGCATTCATGGTGCCGCATTACCTGGAAAATTACGTTGCGGCGACATTTACCGCCATCGGCGGCGGTGCGGGCAAATGCTTTGTGCTGGGGGGCGACGGTCGATTCTTCAACCGCGAGGCGATCCAGACGATCCTGAAAATCGCCGCTGCCCATGGGGCCGCGCGGGTGATCGTGGGGCAGGGCGGGCTTTTGTCGACGCCAGCCGCCTCGCACCTGATCCGCCATCACGGGGCTGACGGCGGGTTCATCCTGTCGGCCAGCCACAACCCCGGCGGCATCGACGCGGATTTCGGACTGAAGTTTAACGCGGCCAACGGCGGCCCCGCCTCCGAAGCGCTGACGGCCAAGATCCACGAGGCGACGCTGGCGATTCAGTCATATGACATTGCAGATGTGGACGACGTGAACCTCGACAATATCGGCCAGATGCAGATCGCAGGCATGCGGATCGACGTGGTGGACCCCGTTGCCGACTATAGCGATCTGATGGCCGAGTTGTTCGATTTCGACGCGATCCGCGCGCTGTTCGCGGGCGGGTTCACCATGCGGTTCGACGCGATGCACGCGGTCACCGGACCCTATGCGCACCGCATCCTCGAGGATATCCTGGGCGCGCCCAAAGGGACGGTCGTGAACGGCATCCCGTCCGAGGATTTTGGCAAAGGCCACCCCGATCCCAATCCGATCTGGGCAAAGGACCTGATGGATCTGATGATGTCGGACACGGCCCCCGACATGGGCGCGGCCTCTGATGGCGACGGCGACCGCAACATGATCGTGGGCAAGGGGACGTATATCACCCCCTCGGACAGCCTGGCGATGCTGGCGGCCAATGCGCATCACGCGCCTGCGTACAAGGACGGGATCGCGGGGATCGCCCGCTCGATGCCTACAAGTGCCGCCGCAGACCGCGTGGCAGAAGCCCTCGGCGTGCCATGTTTCGAGACACCGACGGGCTGGAAATTCTTCGGCACGCTGCTGGATGCGGGTCGCGTCACCATCTGCGGCGAGGAAAGCGCCGGCACCGGCTCGCACCACGTGCGCGAAAAGGACGGGCTGTGGGCGGTGCTGTTGTGGCTGAACATTCTGGCGGCGCGCGACATGACCGTGGCGGGGGTTCAGGCCGACCATTGGCAGCGCTTTGGCCGCAACTATTATGCGCGCCACGACTACGAGGCGGTCGAGACCGCCCGCGCCGACAAGATGATGGCGCATTTGCGCACGCAGCTGGACGATCTGCCCGGACAGGTGCACGCGGGGCTGACGGTGACCAAGGCCGACGATTTCGCCTATACCGATCCGGTGGACGGAGCCACAAGCGCGGCCCAAGGCATCCGCATCTTCTTCGAGGGAGGCGCGCGCGCGGTGTTCCGTCTGTCGGGCACGGGGACCGAAGGCGCGACGATCCGGCTGTATCTGGAACAGTTCGTCGGGGAGGGCGACCATGCCGCACCCGTGGCAGACGTGCTGGAGGCCGTGCGCACCGCAGCACTGGAGATCAGCGCGCTGGCCGAGACCACAGGGCGATCAGTCCCCGACGTGGAAACCTGAAGCCGGGCCGAACGCCTGCATTTTGCCAATAACGTAGGATATCGCGCCCAACCGGTGACAGGCCGGATGGTTCCCAGGGGCGTGCGAAAATGCTTCAATTGCATATTACAAGTGTGCCCTTATTGAATTGCTACCTTATTGAATAGGGCGCAATTAATTCAGGGGTCAATCGGTTTACTTGAAATACACAAAAAGAAAGCACACGCCTGCGCACAATTTTAACTTGCCAGAATTTCGCCCTTCGCCTATTCGCCATATCGACAATAGACGTCATTAAAATTTTTTTGAAATCAAATTAAAGGGTTCATATGTTCGATCTGGCAAGTTCGGAATTCAATTCCGTCCGATATGAGATATACGGCAAACTGCTGACGGATGAACCTGTCTTTTGGTACGAGCCAATGCAATCCTGGCTGGTGTGCCGGTTTGACCATATCCAACAGGTCATAAAATCGAACGAAAGCACCACCGACTTTCTGATCGAGGACAAGATTGCAAACAGCGGCGATGCCCTGGGCGATGGCACGCGCGCGGTACTTGATATCGTGCGGACATGGATGATCTACAACGACGGCGCGACCCACACGCGGCTGCGCAAGTTCATGAATCAGGCCTTCGCGAAACATCACATCGACCGGGTGCTTCCGAACATCAAGCAGATCATCGACACACGGTTTGCGCAGGCGATCCAAGGCCAAACCGGGCCGGTCGAGCTGGATATCATCGAGACGTTTGCCCATCCCGTGCCTGCGCAGATCCTTCAGGACATGTTGGGACTTGATGAAATCAGCCTGGAGGACTTTCTGCGCTGGTCGGATTCCATCGCATTGTTCATGCAGGATTTCGTCGTGTCGCCCGTTCCGAACAACGACATCGCGGTTCAGACGGCGCTGGACCTGCAAGCGATGGTCGATGCGTTTCGCGCGTCGATCCAGCTGCGCAAACACAAGCCGCGCAACGATCTGCTGTCGGCGCTGGTGACGGCCCTGGAAACATCAGAGCACCGTCTGACCGAGGACGAGCTTTGCTATCAGTTGATCCACCTGATCTTTGGCGGTCACAAGATCCCGCAGTTCGTGATTTCCAACACGTTGAACCTGCTTTTCCAGAACCCGGACGTGGCCGATAAGCTGCGGGACGGAACTGTCGACATTCGCAGTGTCATCAACGAGGCGATGCGCGTCGAAGGTCCGATCCAGTTCATCACACGTCACGCGACCACCGATTTCGAGCTGGGCGGCAAGAAGATCGCCAAGGGAGAGTCGATATTCCTCATGCTGGGTGCGGCCAACCGTGACCCGTTGTGCTTTGATCAACCCGACCGCTTTGCACCCGACCTCAAGCGCCGCAACTCGCTTGCGTTCGGGTCGGGCGCACATGTGTGCATCGGCGCAACGCTGGTGATCGCGGAACTTCAGGAAATCTTCGATGCGCTGCTGAACTCCGAATTTGACCTGACACCGCTTTACGACGTCAACGCCCCAGCCTGGACCGAAAACGCGACATTCCACGGGATCACCAGGATGCCCATCGCGTTGCAGCGCAAAACAGCATCGGTCGCTGCTGAATAATGGCAGTGGATGCTTCCCTTTTGGTGGCGCGGCACTCCCGCGCCACCTTCATCCGTGGGCTTCTGACCGGGTTGCGGCACATACCGCAGCTTAGTCACCCAAAGGTCGGCAGCGCGGTGCGCAGCCGTTTTCAGCACACAAGGAACATGTGCCAGACCCTGCGGCTTTTGCAGGCGCGGTTTGAGGCTGCCGACAGCCCGCTGTGGCCGCACCTGTGTTTGCGCGTGGCCTGTCACGACATCGGACACACGCCCTATGGCCATGCCGGAGAGCGGATCATCCAGCATCTCTACGATCCTGAATTTTCAAACTCGCGGCAGTCGCACCGCTATATGTTCGCCGGGACCGAAGACTGGCCCGAAGAGGTGACGCCCTTTGCATGGTATCGTTCAGCGCCGATCCAGCGTCTTCAGCCCGCACTTGAACGTGACCTGGCCACGCTGGTCGACTTCTTCGATGATCTCGAAAATGCGGTCGGAGACGCGCTTGACCTAAGGGCGCTGGGGCGGCAAAGCCCCTATGATTTTCTGGCCCGGGACTGCAGTTGGTCGCGCAATGTGCGCCTGGACGACGACGCACCATTGCCGGACTATCTCATGCGCGTCGTGATGGATGAATTTGCACCGCAGACCTTTTTCCACCTTGCGGCCCAGGCGCGCGAACAGGGGTCTGAATTTCTGCGCAGCATCGCCGCACTGCGCGATCTGGTCGCCGCCGAGCGCGTAAAATGCGCCGAAATCGCACGCATTGACGGCAGGGCGCACAGCCGTATCCCGGCCCTGTTTTCATACGCACAAGACCAGTTACACACCCATCTGCCGTCAGACACCTGCGACGTGGTCAGGCGCCGCATTGCGATTGACATCATTGCCAGCACAAACGACCTGGAGCTTTCCTGAACCATGCGACACGTATTTCTATACATCTCGGGGCTGCTTTTCTTTCACGCCGTTCCGCCCCTTATCGCCGCGCGCCCGCTGTTGTCGCAGCTGCCTCTGGCCCCACATCTGCTGATGTATCTGACTGCTGCGCTGATGGCGGTTGTCACGCTGCGCGCGCAATGGGTCCTCAGCTTGCGGGTCTTGCTGTCGTGCCTGCTTGTCACGCTTGCGGCACCGTTCCTGATTGGGTCGGATACCCAAGCTGTCGTTATCGCGGGCTTTTTGATGATCGGTATCGCGGTGCCGGTTTTCATCCGCTTTGCATTCGAGGACGCGGTGATGCGCGACAAACCCATCGGCAGCATGCTGGGCTATGCCTCCTTTGCGCTTGAAACGATTGCTTTTGGGATCGGTGCGCTGATCACCTATCTGTCCGTGATCAAGGCGCAGGGCCTGTTGTTCATCGTGCCGCTGGTCACGCTGTTCATCGTCCTGCGTTCGCGCGGCACCTTGCCCGTACCGACACACACGGCGCCCAGGCTCAGAATCCTCGCGACCGTCAAGGATGTGATCCCGGCGGTCTGCGCGAACACCGCGTTCTTTCTGTTTCTGGCGGGGGTGTCGCTGTCGGGGGATCAGATTTCGCCAATGCAAGTCGGGTCGGCCATCGCGATCACGGCATTCGGCTTTGCGGGGGGTGCGTTTCTGTCGGACCATGTGCGCAGGCTGATGAGCGACAAGCTTCTGCTAGTCGTGTTTTCACTGTGCGGGCTGGCGGGCGGCCTTCTGGGCGCGCTTGTATCGCTGGAGAGCTTTCCCGGTCTTATCCTGCTGATCGCAATTGCGATTTCGACCAGCAACGGCGTCATCATCTCGACCTCGCTTTCCACCAGCAGGCTGAACGATGACGCGGTCGCCGGGCTGCCCGCTGACAACGCCCTGGTCTTTCTGGCGGCCTCCGGGGGCGTAGCACTGGTGTTCAGCCTTGCCGCCACGCAGTTTCTGGCCTCGAATGCGTGGATGCCGATCGTGTTGGTCTATCTTGCGGCCATTGGCGCGGCACTGGTGCAGAAGAAATAAGATTGCCCTGGCCGCTGTCGGCATCTGATGAGATGTCCAACAGCGGCCAGAATGCAGCGTCAGGGGGCCAGCATCCGCAGCGGTGTGCAGAGGGTGATCTCGTCGATCCGTGCCTGGCTCAGCCCCGCCTGCGCGAACCAGTCGCGGGATTTTTGCAGCCATGCGTCGGGGGTCATCTGGGATGTCTGGCCCAGATCGGAACTGTAGATCAGGTTCGGCACCTCTGACAGCACCTGGAAGAAATCGGCCTTGTCCTGATAGCCCAGCAGATAGGTCAGGGTCGTCTGCTCGATGAACAGCCAGTCGGTCGCTCCCAGGGCCACAAGATCCTGCGCGGTGAACCCGGAAATCGGGTTTGCGGGCTGATTGAGCAGCAACCGGATGCCGCCAAGCGCCGCGCAGGCGTCGATCAGCGCCATGATCTCAGGCTTGCGCGCGTGGCCGCTGCTGATGACGATGTCGTTTGCGCTGCAAAACGCCAAAACGTCGAGCACTTGGGGCAAAAGTGCGCCGGTGTCGTCCGAAATCGGGGCGATTTGTTGGGAATATTCTGCCGCACTGGTGTTGGCATATAGCCGGGTCAGGGTCGACTTATGGGCCGTCTCGACGACCGTTGGCAGATCGACGATCAGCCGTCCGCACTGCGCGTTCGAGCGGTGGATGCTGAGCGCGCGTTCGATCACCGACAGGTGCACGCCGCCCGAAATGGCGTTCAGGCTTGTTGACCCGAAGACCGGCAGGCCCGAAGTGCGGCAGGTGTCGGCCACGCTGCACGTATCGCCCAGATGGCTTTTCAGGATGACCGCGCCGCCCAGTTTCTTGTAGGCGCGCCCCGCCTCCAGCGCGCTGAAGCGGCGTGTGTAGGTGTCGGGGTTCGCGTGGTAGTGGATGTCGATGAAGTCGGCGCGGGCCTTCCAGTGGCTGACGAAATCGGCAGGGGTGTCGGCATGGGTCTCCTGCACCTCCCAGGGTTTCGAATAGTCGAACTGCCTGCGCGCCTGTTCCAGCGAGATGCCGGACTGGATCGCGTCGATGATCAGCGTTTCGGTCCTGTTCACGTTTTCGGCGCGCCGGATCACCTCGGCCAGATGCGCCTCGGCTATCACCAGAACGCCGTTTTCGTCGCCAAAGATCCAGTCGCCGGGGGTCACTGTCACGCCGTCGAAATCAACGGGAACATTCAGCGCCCTGACGCCGGTGCGGTTCTTGGCCGAAACCATGTAGACGCCGCGCGTGAACAGCGGGTAGTCCAGCTTGCGCACATATTCCAGATCGCGGGCATGGCCGTTGATGACGGTGCCTGCGATGCCCTTGAGGTTGGCCATCGTGGTCAGGATATCGCCCCAGTTGGTGCAGGTGATGTCGCTGTCGTTGCTGACGACGATCACGTGACCTTCGGGCACCTGGTCGATGTAGGTGCCGGCGTTCCGGAAGCCTGCGCCGTCGGTATCAAGCCGTTGATACTGAACGGTGAACGCGGGCCCCGCGATCTTGGTGCCGGGCACGCGCTGCTGAATGCCGTGCAGGCCCCGGCAGATCCCCAGGCTGTCCATGGCGTCTGACACGGCTGCGGTGTCCAGGTCCAGCAACCGCGTGCGAAGGTCGTTTTGAGCATCGAGCATGTGGTGTTTCCTCAGACGGTCGCAAGGCGCGCAGAGCGGGTTTCGATCTGGTTCAGGATGCGCGCGGCGAATTCCAGCGTGGTCGCGGTGCCGCCCAGGTCATAGGTTCTGGCCCCCGGCTGGCGGACGCAGTCGGTCAGCGATGTCGTGATCAGGTCGGCCTCGGCCTGAAAGCCCAGGTATTCCAGTGTCATCGCGATGCTGAGGAACATGGCCGCAGGGCTGCCGCGGCCAAGGCCCGCCATCTTCGGCGCGCTGCCGTGCACCGGCTCGAAGTATGCGCCGTGATCGCCGTAGTTGCCGCTGGGTGCGAGGCCCAGACCGCCCATGACGCCCCCCGCGAGGTCCGACAGGATGTCGCCGAACATGTTTTCCGCGACGATGACCCCGAAACTTTCGGGGCGGCGCACCAGCCAAAGGGCGATGGCGTCGACGTTGTGAATCTCATGGGTCACGCCGGGATAGTCGGCAGAGATCTGTTCAAGGATTTCCTTGGCGAACGCGCCGCTTTCACGCATCACGTTCGGCTTGTCGGCGAATGTCACCTTGTCAAAGCCCTGTGCGACCGCGTGTTCGAAGGCGAACCGGAACAGACGTTCAAGCCCGAAACGCGTCTGCAGGCGCAGGGTGCACGATGCCTCGTCGGGGCCATAGACGTCGAGGTTGGGATGCGACACCAGTTCCCGCAGGGGCGCAGGGATGCCGCGATAATCGTACCCGGCATAGAGCCCTTCGGTGTTCTCGCGGATCACGGCCAGCCGGAACGGCACGCCTTCGCCCTTGATGTTCGAGGCGGGGCGGACATTGGCATAAAGCCCCAGCTTTTGACGCAACTGGATGACGGGCGAGACGAACTTGTGTTGCTGCCCTTGCAGGTGGGGCGGCAGTTCGGCCTCGGCTGCGGCCTTTGGCTTGCTGGTGATAGCACCCAGCAGCACGGCGTCGCTCTGTGCGATCTGGTCCCAAGTCCTTTGCGGAACGGGATCGCCGCCGGTCTTCCAGCACTCCCATCCGATGTCGCCAAAAGCCAGATCGACCGGCAGGTCCAGCAGATCGAACACGGGTAGGGCGGCATCGCAGACTTCGACACCGATGCCGTCGCCGGGAAGAACCAGGATTTTCTTATTCATTTTCGTGTAACCAATTCTTGATGATTTCAATGCAGGCTGCCGGATTGTCGAAAAGGATCCGCATGCCTGCCTCTTCGATTTCGATGTGCTGGAACTGCCCCGTCTGGTCGGGCGCACCGCCCAGGTTGGCCGCCGTCGCAAGCTGCGACAGCGCACCGGTCAGGGCGAGCGTGCGACCCTGAAACCGGCACAGGGCCGCGCGGGCGTCCAGCCCCAGCAGCAGCCGAAACCCAAGCGTCATGCGCGCGATGGCAAGGTTCGGGTCCGCATGTTCGACCTGGTCCATGTGATCGGCGTTGGGCTGGGTGCCCCTGGGCGCGACAGAGGCCGCAAGCAGGCGCAGGCTGCCTGTCAGATCGTCTTGCGACAGTCGGGCCAGCAGCCGGAGCAGCTCGTGCGCCAAAAGATCATCGGCAAAGCCCGGCCCCGACAGGCTGAGCACCCGCGTGACCGACGGCAGGTTCGACGCCAGCGCCATCGCCAATGTGCCGCCGATGGCATAACCCGCGATCAGGTCGGGCGCGGGCGTCGTATCCAGAATGAGATCGCGGTAGGTGCCCAGCATCGCATCCGGGGAGGGACGGACCTGCGAAAGCAGCGGCGCAATGCTGTCTACCACGTGCACATCATAACCGGCATCGGTGAGGGTGCCGAGCAGGGGGCGGCAGAAACCCGCCCCCTGCCATTCCGGCGCGACCGGGCCCAAAATCACGGCAGTCGCGCGGCCCGCCGCTGTGCGCGCATAGGTCTCGCTGGGCCACAGGGCTGCAAGCGTCGATGCGTCCGACATGGCGCGCTCAGGCAAGGGCTTGCTGTCTGGCGGTCTGCCAGATGTTGAACGCGCGGTCACGCTCGACCACCGACAGGTCGTTTAGGCCGCTGATGATGTCGATGGAATAATCCTCGTTCTCGAAATACTCCGCGTCGTTGCGCAGCAAATGTGCGGCGCAGATGATCTGCAGCGGGTCGTACCGCGTGCCACCCACCCGGTTCAGATAGGCCACTAGCTGTTCCAGACGCAGGTTGCCGATGCCCTTGCCCATCCCCAGAAGGCTGGCGTCGACATAGGTGACGCCAAAGTTCTCCATAACGCTGATCGTGTTCGACATTGCCTGACCGATGTTGTCGTGGGCGTGAAATCCCAGCTCTGCCTGAGGGGCCGCGCCCTTGATGGTACCGAAGATGCGGTTGGCGTGCTCAGGGGTCAGGTTGCCGTTGCTGTCGGCGGCATAGATCACGTCAAACCGGTGATCGCGCGCGTTGATCTGATCCAGCAGCGCCTGAAGCGTGTCGGTGGTGTATGAGCTGATGCGCACGATGTTGATGGTGCTGATCATCCCGAGACTTTTCGCCAGGGCAGCCAATTCCGCCGTCCTGTCGATGCTCTTGGCGTTGGCGCAAAAGCGCAGCAGCTTGATGCCGCGCTCTGCCATGTCATAGATGTCCTGCTCCGTGATGTTGTGGGCGTGGACGATCAGACCCAGATTGGCGTCGGGGCAGGCCGCGCGGATCGCTTCGATATAGGCGTTGTCGGACAAGCCGGTCCTGCCGATCTTGTCGATCTTGACCGCCGACCCGTTGCGATAGCCGACTTCGATGAAATCGACCCCCGCACCTTGCATCAGGCGGATATGATTGCAGATGTAGGTCATCCCGAAATTGAAATTATTTCGATAACCGCCGTCTCTTAATGTCACGTCTACAATACGTGTTCTGGAAATATCTGGCATTTGAATACTTTCTAAATAAGACGGGATCAGGCCAGAATGCGGAATGTGCAATCCATTGCCTTGTCACGCACCGGAATAAGCGCCTGATATTCATCGCAGGCATACCAGCCCTCGGCCTGCTCTTTCGTCGGGAATTGAAAGATCACCAGCATGCCGTATTTCACGTCACCGGCGTTGGTTTCAAAGACAAGCTCGGGCTTGCCCTTCATCAACAGGGTGCCGCCGAATTTCTCCAGCAGCGGCGGCGTCTGCGAGCCGTATTCCTTGAGCGCGTCGGGGTCTTTTACAGAAAGTTCGATTACGAAAAGTGCGGTCATTTCAGATATCCGTTTTGACTTGATATGAAGAGGAAGGCAGAAAGAGAGGCGTCAGCCCGTGACAAGCTCGACCTTGCGGGTCAGCTCCATGAAGAGGTGCCAGCGCTGGTGCGACGTCCAGAAATCGAAGGCCGTCGAGGGCAGGTTGTGGATCGTCTTGCACGCAAGGGTGCGCGCCGAGGCTTCCTTGTAGGTGGCTTCGCTGGCGCTGAAGATCGAGACGGCGATTGCCGCATCCAGATAGGTGCCCTCGACCGTCTTGTTCATCAGATCGACGGGGTCCTGATCCGGCGCGTGATAGCAGACCGCGACCGCGGGGTAGGGCAGCTCTTCCTTGAGGACGGCGGCGGATTGATCGACTTCCATCAGGATCAGGTCGCGGTCGTAGAACACGCGCGCGGATGATGTCCACTGTTCGGCGATGGTGCGGGCCTGCGGGTCGTTGACGCCCAGATCGGTCTGGGGGTCGGTCGGCGCACCGCGCACCAACTGATCGGCGCGCGCGGTCAGCGCCGCCTCAAGCGCGGGCTTGAGCGCCTGTGGCACAAAGACCTTCTTGGTGGAGTTGCAGCGGTTGCCACGGTCATCCGTCGCGCCGCGGATGATCATGTCGGCGGCCATCTCGATGTCCGCATCCTCGTAGACGATGGCACCAGACCGGCCGGTCAGATAGGCGTGATACTTGTGATCGGCGCGAAACCCGAAGGGCGCACAGATCGTGTCGACGGTGTTGTGAGCGATACCTGAACCGCGACTCTTGTTGAACTCAGGGTAGGGGCTCATCGCATTTCCTCCAATATCTTTTCGCGGAAGACCTCGGCTGGGGTCTTCCATCCAAGACACTTGCGCGGCGTGTTGTTGAGGCGATCACAGATCACCTTCATATCGTGATCTGTGCATTGCCGGATGTCGCGTTTGCGGGGCAGCCACCTTCGAAGGCGTCGGTTTGTGTTCTCGACTGTGCCTTTCTGCCAAGGGCTGGAAGGGTCGCAAAACCACGTCTGGGTTCCGATCTCGGCCTGGAGGTGCGGCCAACTGACAAACTCGGTTCCGCGGTCAAATGTGATGGACCGACGGGCGACGAGGGGGAGATCTTTAATGGCACTCATGATCTTGCCCCTCTCGGGACATCGCTGCGCGATACCCTGTCGGGCAGTGCATGACCGGCTTGGTGCGTTTGTTTGGGTTCTTCAGGTTCACGGTGAAGCGACTCACGCGCTCAACCAGTGAGGTGACATTGGTCTGGCCAAGCTTTTGTTTGAACAGCATCAAATCAGCTTCCCAGTGGCCAAACTGGCGGCGATGAGCCACATCATCAGGGCGGAACAGGATACTGACATCGCGGTGGAATTTGGGTTCTCGACGTCTTCTGGTGCGACGTGGTCGGCGGGCGATACGGTGGGTCGGTAGATACCACCACAGGTCCTCGCGCTGACCTTCCTTGGAATAGATGTAGCGATAGATGGTTTCCTGGCAGACCCTGAGTGGAGCACGCTCGTGGATCATGCGGTTACTGATCTGCTCTGGTGTCCAACCGGTCTTGATGCGCTCGATCACGCGCTTGCGAAGCTCATGATGTTTGAGTCAGTTTGCGCTCCCGAGTACGACGTTCCGCTTGCATCAGGTGGGCGGCGGCACCGTAATAGCCGTCGCATCCCGGCATGCTTTCATCCGCAAAATGATTGCGCTTCAGTTCGCGGAATATCGTTGATCTGCAGCGCTTCAGCACGCGCGCCATCTCATCGACAGGGACCTTTGCGTGCCTCCAGCGTTCTATCTTGCGGCGTTCTGATACTCAGTTGGTCGTAAACGGCTCCCACACCGATTCCTCTCATTAGATAAACTACTGTTTTCTAACAAGAGGCGCAGTTGAGGGTAGCGCGCACCGCTAAACAAAGCTTGTTGCAACCAAGTTGAAATGTCACTGGTTGCGCAAAGTAGAAATGTCCCACTTGGTGGTGTCGGAGCATGGCTGGGCTGGGTAGAGACCTCACATATCGCAGCCCGGACCGGCCATGCGGGCGTTG
>NZ_JANKJG010000004.1 GCF_024733015.1 Pseudosulfitobacter koreensis | reverse complement strand
TGCGGTTCAAGCCGCTGCCACAAGATGTCCGACACCACAAACCGCTCCTCGTTCATTCAAACCTCCATTTTGGAAGTTTGAATCAGAAATCAGGCAAAATGGGAATCCTGAATGTCCACAGACCTTAAAAGATGGTGTGCAAATATTATTCTGGATGATTGGTGCAATTCTTGCCGTTAAGTCGTACCAACATGCCAAGGTGAGTATCTTTCAACCTGCCAAGAACGAGGTTTTCAAAGTCCAAATAGCCGAGCTTCAATCTCTGCTGAAAGAACTTGACTGGAAATCTTCATTTGAAGCTTGGAGCAAGTCTGGCCTTGATTCGTCGGCTCAAATTTCCCTCAATCGAAATTTCAAAATATATGCAAAAGACCAACACGACGCTGAGATTACCTCAGATATAGATAAGAAACTAGTTTCTGTTGGTGGAATTGTTTCCCCCAACGCTGCTGGCTTCCGTTTAATTCAGGGGCCCGCTGATGAGGCGATCGAAGATGATACATTCAACGCGCCTGAGACTTCTTGGAGTGATTTCAACTGGGACATATTCGACATTAGTGAAGACTTTCAGAGGCTAAATAATCGGATTGAAAGTGCGCTGAACGATCCGGTTATGCCCTCTAAGATTATTATTGAGATTGAAAAATTTCACGATGAGCTGCATAAATCCGCAATGTGCGCTGCTGAAGACTTGGAGAAAGCCGTCCGCCAGTTCCCAAGACACTATCCCACAAGGGAATCCTTGGAAGGTGCCGATCTAACCTGGGCGCACAATATGCGGGAAGAACGTGGGGAAAACGTATTTCAGGCACTGAATGACCTTAAGAAATCTGTTCGCGACTATCTGCAATCGGACGAGTTACTTGGTCATAGGTGATACGATTGGGTTGACGGCTTTGGGCAGGATGTGGTCATTCAGGTGACAACTCTCAAAGTCCGTTCCATCCCGCACCCCAGACCTACCCCCCCACACCGCGCCCGAGGGGCAGCGCTTGTACGCTGCCCGTGAGCGGACTGTCAGGCCCGTCGCCAGTCCTCGAGCGCTGGGTTGCCGTCGGGGGCTGTCGCTTCGGCGGTCAGGTGCGCGTCGGGGCCGGTGTCGGCGATGCCGACGCTTTCGGCGCGCAAGGTGCGCAGGCTGCGGATGTTGGTCACCACTTGCGGGACGTGGGCCATGGTGCCGACCAGCTGGCGCTGGAACTCCTGTGCCTTTACCTGATGGCGCGCGCCGAAATAGAAGGATACGATCACGCCCAGGAGCCACCAGAGCGGTTCGGGCACCAGTGCGATGCCCTGCATCCTTTCGGCGAACCACAACGGTTCGATCATCGCGGAGATGAACAGCGCCAGCGTGCCGAGGGCCAGAAGCGGGCGCGGCAGGCGGTTGAGGCCGTCGACGAAACGGTCGAACCAGCCCTGGCGCGCGATGCTGTATTCCTCGCCGAACTGGCGCATCGCCTGCACCTGCACCTCTTGCGCGCGCGCGCTGCCGCTTTCGGCGTTTTCGCGGAACACCTGGACCGTGTCGCGCACCACGTTGCCGCCGTTGCCGAACAGCAGCCCGAATACACCTTCGATTAACCCCATGATGCTACCCTCGCTGTGAATTGTGCCGATGTCATGTGATAGGGCGCGCTGATGAAGTCTTCGGCGCGTCTGATCCAGCCGCCTTTGCCGCCTGCGCGTGTGCGGGCGTATTTGCGGCTGGCGGGGCGGTTGTCGGCGATGCGGAAATAGTAGTTGCGCCGCGCGATGCCGTAGGCGTCGATCATCGCCTGCGGGGCCTGGGTGTAGGCCTTGGCCGTGGCCGCGATGGATTGAGGCCCGAGTGCGCCGTCGACGGTGACCGCATGGCCCATTTCGCAGAGCAGCCGTTGCAGGATGCGCACGGCGTTGGCGCCTGCGTTCACGTACATGTCGAAGACCGACGCGTGCAGCCCCTCGGGCAGTTGGGCGATGCGGGGGCCGTCGAAGTAGTGGCGCACGAAGATGTCGACCGCCTGGGTCTGGGTCAGCTGGCGCACGTCGGCGGCGTCGATGTCGCCGTCGGCGTCCAGATCGAGGCCCAAGCGGCGCATGGTGTGGATCGTGACGCCGAAGTTGGTGGCCCCGCCCGGATCGTCCGGGTCGTTTACATAGCCGCCCTCGCGGGCGACGATCTCGTTGGCAATGTCATATACGGTCTGCATGTCCGGCCCCTTGCGCTGCTGGAATTGGCGCGCAGAGTGGGGCGGAAATGGTTAACGGGCGTTGAGAGGACCGTTCTCAGCCTTCGGGGTCCTGGTAGACGCCCTGGGCCTTGAGGGCGTCCACGACTTCCTTAGGCATGTAGGTCTCGTCGTGTTTGGCAAGGATTTCAGTGGCTTCGAAGACGCCGTTGATATAGCTGCCGGTGCCGACCATGCCCTGATCCTCGGCAAAGAGGTCGGGCAGCACGCCGCTGAAGACCACGGGCACCGATGCGCCGCCGTCCGTGACCTCGAAGCGGATCACCTCGCCCTGCCCGCGTTGCAGCGTGCCTGTGGCGACCAGACCGCCGATGCGGAAGACTTCCGATGGCATGGGTGGTTCGGCGATGACCTGGCTGGGGGCACGGAAGAAGTTGATGCCGTCGCGCATGGCGTAGCCGATCAGCACGGTGCTGAGGACCAGCGCCACTGCCGTGACCATAATGATCTGGATGCGCCGTTGTTTCTTGAGGCTTTTCATCGTGGCTCCGCCTGCTTTCCCGGTTTCACAGGGATCACAGGTATCTAGACACAAACGCCGCGCCGATCAACGCGCGCCGTTCGGCTGTAGTGTCGCACCCATCGGCGTCCTTAGAAAACCGGACCTAATCGCAGATCGCAGCGAAGGGCCGGTTTGAGGCCAAAGAGACCGATGCTGCGGGTTGCCTTATGGTCTGCTATCACACCCGCAAAGGTGTCGAATCACGGTCGTCGCCAAAGGTCACATGCAGAGTACGTCACTGCGTATGAGACAGTTGATAATGACCGGCTTTCTCAAAGGAGCGCAGTCGTTGGTTCGATGGAGGGCGTCATGGTTCTACTTCTTGAAGTTGAGGGGAAAAACGCCCTGCAAGTCAGAGAATTTGCAAAAGTCGAAGCCGCTCTAAGAGGGCTGGATCCCTTCGGCCCGCATTCATATGCCAGCTTGACGCGCCAAGACGGATCGTATGTTCAAGTGGCTGGCGGAAAACAGAAATGCTTGATTGAAAAAAGGGAAGTCACCTCCAATACGCATTGGCGTGGCCATCGCACCATGGCAGCATCGGATTCTGCCGTTCAACATGTTCTGATCTTCGGGGCAGGTCAGATGACACTGACAGACGATGAGGTTTTCACGATTGATGACGTGATTCCTATCTGGCGTTCGTTCTTTGAAGAAGAACCGTTCGCCTTAGACATCGGGTGGCGGGATGTTACGGACGTGTTGCGATAGGTCCCACACCTGATGCAGGGCCACCGGCTTCGGGTTGCCGACGCTCATAAAGCGGCCAACTAGCCGCCAGTGTTATGCGTTCTTCACCAAACCGGACGTTAGCCAAGCCGCACTGAAAGCTCACTTGGTCCCGCACACCCGCATTTGACCCGAACTGCGCCGAAGGGCCGGTTCGGGTCAGGAATGCGTGACGTTCCACACTTAGGGGAAGAGCGGTGCCATCATCAGCCCTGCGGTTTCGGGCAGCCCGAGCATCAGGTTGGCGTTTTGCAGGGCCTGACCGCTGGAGCCCTTGGTCAGGTTGTCGAGGGCTGCGATCACGATTGCGCGGCCCGCGATGCGGTCACCGACCACGCCGATGTGGCAAAAGTTGCTGCCGCGGATGTGGCGCGTGCTGGGGGCCTCGCCCTTGGGCAGGACGTGGATGAACGGCTCGGCCTCGTAGGCTGAGCTGAGCGTTTCGTGCACGGTGGCGGCGTCGCCCGAGACGTAGCAGGTGGCAAGGATGCCGCGGTTGGCGGGGATCAGGTGCGGGGTGAACTGCACCTGCACCGGGCGGCCGGCGATCTTGGAAAACTCCTGATCGAATTCGCCCAGGTGGCGATGCGTGCCGCCGACCGAATAGGCGTGATAGCCTTCGCTGAGTTCGGCGTGCAGCAGGTTTTCCTTGAGCGAGCGGCCCGCGCCGGAGACGGCGCATTTGAGGTCGAGGATGATGTCGTCGAGGCCGATCACACCGGCGGCGATCAGCGGGCGCAGGGCGAACTGGCCCGTTGCCGCGTTGCAGCCGGTGCCCGCGACCAGCCGTGCGGCTGTGATGTCGTCACGGTAGAATTCGGTGAGGCCGTAGACGGCTTCGGACTGCATTTCGACGGCGGCGTGGTCGTTGCCGTACCATGTCTTGTAGTCGGCAGGATCGCGCAGGCGGAAATCGGCGCTGAGGTCGACGATCTTGAGGGTGTCGGGCAGGTCGCGGATGACCTCTTGGCTGGTCTTGTGCGGCAGGGCGCAAAAGCACAGGTCGATGCCCGACCAGTCGATCGTGTCGAAGGCGACCATGTCGGGCAGGTCGAGGTGGCGCAGGTGGGGGAACACCTCGGACAGTTTTTGGCCAGCCTTGGAGAACGCGCCCAAGGCCTTGATTTCAATCGAAGGATGTTCGGCGATCAGCCGGATCAGTTCGGCGCCAGTGTAACCGCTGGCCCCCAGAATTGCGACGGAATGGGTCATGTGAGACCTCGTATATGAGAGATGTGGGAAGGATGTTCAGGCGGAAACAAAGGTGATTTGTCGTCGCATGAATTGCACCGCGCGGTCGCTGACCCGCTTGGGGTTGCCCGTGGTCAGATAGGCCGCCGTGCCGCTGCCCATCTTGTCGGGGTGGCGGGTCAGGTAGTCGGCCAGGCTTTCGCCGACAAGGGCTGCCTGCGAGTAGACCTGCACATCCGCGCCCAGCGCCTGTTGGAACACGTCCTGCACCAAAGGATAGTGCGTGCAGCCGAGGATTGCGGCCTGCGGATGCGGCATCTTGCGTTTCAGCGCGTCGACGTGGCTGCGCACCAAGGCTTCGGCGAGGATCATGTCGCCCTCTTCGATGGCATCGACCACGCCGCCGCAGGCCTGAGCCTCGACGTCGACGCCGATGGCGCGGAAGGCCAGTTCGCGCTGGAAGGCGCGGCTGCTGACGGTGGCGGGGGTGGCAAAGAGGGCCACGTGTTTCACCGCGACTTCGCGCGGGGGGGAATTGTCGCCCCATTGCCGTTCGGTCATCGCCTCGATCAGCGGCACGAAGACGCCGAGCACGCGCTTGCCCTCGGGCACCCAGCCCTCCTGCATCCGGCGCAGGGCGGCGGCGGAGGCGGTGTTGCAGGCCAGAATCACCAGGTCGCAGCCCGCATCGAACAGGCGCTGCACGGCGGCGGTGGTCAGGGTGTAGATGTCATCGGCGGTGCGCACGCCATAAGGCGCGTTGGCGGTGTCGGCGAGATAGATAAACTCGACGTCGGGCAGACGTTTCTGCACTGCGTTGAGGACGGTCAGACCGCCCAGACCACTGTCGAAAACACCAATTGCCATAGCCTGCCGCGCCTGCATTCCCTAAGGGCGCCGCAGAGTTGGTCAGCGGTGCCGTTCCTCGAATTCATAGCCGAGGTCAAAGGATTTGACCGGCTCTGGATTGAGGTCATACGTCGCTTTGCGCAGGAAATCCATCATCTGTTTGCTGTCCTTTGCGCGCGGGTCCAGCACGTCGCGGCCCAGGGGCGCGCCGACGACCACGCGCACCGGCGTGTCGACACGTTTCTGGAATTCCTTGATCAGCAGGCCCAGCCGCAGCGTGTAGTGCATGTGGCTGGCCAGTTGGAACAGGCGGCTGGTGTGGCCGTCGAAATAGATCGGCACCACGGTCGCACCGGACTTGGCGACCATCCGCGCGGTAAAGCTGCGCCAGCGCGGGTCCATCGGGCGTGAAAACGGTTTTGCCGCCGTGCTGACCGTGCCGCCGGGAAAGACGCCGATGGCGCCGCCATCCGACAGATATTGCAGGGCGGTGCGGCGGGTTTCGATGTTCAGCGCCAGCGCCTCGCGGGTCTGGTCGAAGCTGATCGGCAGCAGAACGCGGTTGAGTTCGGTTGCGCGGTTGAACACCGAATTGGCGAGGATGCGGAAATCGCCGCGCATGCGCGACAGGATGTGGCCCATCATCAGTCCGTCGAGGATGCCGTAGGGGTGGTTGGCGATCAGGATCAGCGGGCCGGTGCGCGGGATGTTTTCCAGCGCGCCGCCGACCACGTCGAGGGTCAGCCCGTAGCGTTCGACGATCACCGACCAGAAATCGCGGCCTGCGGCGACTTCGTCCTGATAGCCGTCGGCGCGGCGGATCAGGTTCAGCCGCCCGGTGCTGTTTTCGATCAGGCGGATCACCGCCCGGCCACCGCGCGAGGTGGCCGAGTGCGAATAGGTGATGTCGCGCGCGATGGCGCGGTCGGGCCCGAGTTTAAAAGGCGTCTTGAACGGCGTTTTGAACGGCGTCTTGATATGGGCCATCGCTCTCTCCGAGCCTGCGGCAGTCGGCTCATGGCGCACAGTATCGCATGCGCGCCATGACAGGAATGTGACGGTTGGTCTCTACGTGTGGTCCCCGAGAGGTTGCTCCCTGCGTGTGGCCCCTACTCTGCCGCCTGCGCCATGTCCTTGCCGCCTGCGCGGATCACCGACAGCAGTTCCTCGCGGCGTTTGGCGGCCTTGGTCTCGTTGGCCTGTTTCACCGGGCCGAAGCCGCGGATCGACTTGGGCAGTTCGGCCAGTGCCACGATGGCGTCGCGGGTGTCGTCGGTGAGCCTGGGCAGGACGTCCTTCATGTCGGCCTCGTACTGGGTGATCAGCGCGCGCTCCATGCGGCGTTCGGCAGTGTAGCCGAAGACATCCAGCGGCGTGCCGCGCAGACCCTTGAAGCGGGCCATGACGCTCAGCGGTTTTTCCAGCCACGGGCCGAAGGTGCGTTTGACGGGGCGACCGTCGCTGCCCATCTTGGTCAGGACCGGCGGGGCCATGTGGTATTTCATCTTGAAATCCCCGTCGAATTCGGCTTCGGCCTTGGCGCGGGTGGATTGCAGCAGGCGGGCGACCTCGTATTCGTCCTTGTAGGCCAGCACCTTGTGATAGCCTTCGGCGACGGCGGCACGCACCGCCTTGTCATCGACGGCTTCGACCATCTTGCGATAGCGCTTGGCCAGACGTTTGCCCTGGTACTTCACCAGATGATCGGCGCGGTAGCTGATTTTCTCGTCCAGCGTCTTGGGCAGGGCCACAACCTTGGGCGTCAGGATGTTTTGCGCCTGTTCGGGGTAGAGCACCGCCCAGCGCCCGATTTCGAAGGCACGCAGGTTCCGTTCGACCGACGCACCGTTCAGGGTGACCGCCTCGACGATGGCGGCATGGGTCAGCGGCAGCAGGCCGCGCTGCCATGCGGCACCCATCAGCATCATGTTGGAATAGATCGAATCGCCCAAGGTGGCCTTGGCGAGGTCCGAGGCGTCGAACAGCGCCACCTTGTCTTGCAGGCGCGCCTGAAGCGCCAGTGTCAGGCGGTCGGCGGGCAGTGCGAATTCGGTGTCGCGGGTGAAATCGCCGGTGATGATCTCGTGGCTGTTGACCACGGCACCGGTGCGGCCCGTGCTGGTCAGGCCCAGCGTCTTGGCCCCGGCACTGACCACCAGATCGCCGCCGATCAGCGCGTCGGCTTCGCCTGTTGCCACGCGGATGGCGGTGATGTCGGCCGGGTTGTTCGCAAGACGGCAGTGGATGTGCACGGCACCGCCCTTTTGCGCGAGACCGGCCATTTCCATCATGCCAGCGCCCTTGCCGTCGATATACGCGGCCTGTGCCATCACCGCGCCCACGGTCACGACGCCGGTGCCGCCGACGCCGGTGATGACCACGTTGAAGGTGCCGTCGATGGCGGGCAGATCGGGCTGCGGCATGTCGGGCAGGTCAAGACGGGTGGTCGGGTCCTTGCGGACCTGCGCGCCTTCCAGCGTGACGAAGGAGGGGCAGAACCCCTTGAGGCAGGAGAAATCCTTGTTGCAGGAGGATTGGTCGATGGCGCGTTTGCGGCCCAGTTCGGTTTCCTTGGGCACGATCGACACGCAGTTGGATTGCACGCCGCAATCGCCGCAGCCTTCGCAGACGTCGGTGTTGATGAACACGCGCTTGTCGATGTCGGGGAATGTGCCCCGCTTGCGGCGGCGGCGTTTTTCGGCGGCGCAGGTCTGGATGTAGACGATGGCGCTGACGCCCTTGACCTCGCGCAGGCGCTTTTGCACGGCGTCCAGTTCGGCGCGCTCGTGGGTGGCGACGCCCTTGCCGAAGCGGGCGAGGTCCACGTCTTCCTTCTCGTCATAGACGACTTCGATGGTGGGCACGCCGATGGCGCGCAGCTCTTCGACGATCTTATAGGCGCTGAGGCCCCCCTCGTTGGTTTGCCCGCCGGTCATCGCGACCGCGTCATTGTAGAGGATCTTGTAGGTGATGTTCGCCTTGGAGGCCAAGGCGGCGCGGATCGCCTGAATGCCGGAGTGGTTGTAGGTGCCGTCGCCAAGGTTCTGGAACACGTGGTTGGTGGTGGAAAACGGTGCCTCGCCGATCCAGTTGGCCCCCTCGCCGCCCATGTGGGTGTAGCCGACGGTGTCGCGGTCCATCCACTGCGCCATATAGTGACAGCCGATGCCTGCGTAGGCGCGGCTGCCCTCGGGCAGTTTGGTGGAGGAGTTGTGCGGGCAGCCCGAGCAGAAATAGGGCAGACGCGCGGCGATGTCCTGTGCGTTGTCGTTGCGCCGTGCCTCGGAGAGCGCGGCCAGCCCCGCCTTGATGCCGTCGGTGTTGCGGCCCTCTTCGATCAGGATGTCGCCCAGTTTCTCGGCGATCAGGATCGGGTCGAGCGCGCCGCGTGTCGGGAAGAGTTCCAGACGGCGGCCGTTTTCCCAGGTGTCGCCCTTGTGCCAGCCATAGACGCGGCGGCCGTCGCGGTCGTCAAAGATGGCTTCCTTGATCTGGACCTCGATCAGCTTGCGCTTTTCCTCGACGACGACGATCAGGTCGAGACCTGCGGCCCATTCGTGGAAGGTGTCCATGTCGAGCGGCCACGTCTGGCCGACCTTGTAGGTGGTGATGCCCAGACGCTCGGCCTCGTTTGCGTCGATGTGCAACAGGTCCATCGCGTGCATCAGGTCGAGCCAGTTCTTGCCCGCAGCAACGAAGCCGATCTTGGCGCCCGGTTTGCCCCACATGCGCTTGTCCATGCCGTTGGCGCGGCTGAACGCCTCGGCGGCGTTGCGTTTGTGGTCGATGACGCGGGTTTCCTGATCGACGGGGGTGTCGACCAGACGGATGTTCAGACCGCCCTGGGGCATGTTGAATTCGGGAACCACGAAATTCAGACGGTTGGGGTTGCCGTTGACCACGCTGGTGGCTTCGATGGTGTCCTTCATGGTTTTCAGACCGACCCAGAGACCGGAAAAGCGGCTGAGCGCCCAGCCGTAGAGGCCGTAGTCCATGATTTCCTGCACGCCTGCGGGCGAGACCACGGGCATGTAGGCGTCGAGCAGGGCGAATTCGGACTGGTGCAGCACGGTCGAGGATTCGCCGGTGTGGTCATCGCCCATCGCGACCAGAACACCGCCGTGTTTCGAGCTGCCCGCCATGTTGGCGTGTTTGAAGACGTCGCCCGAGCGGTCGACGCCCGGACCCTTGCCGTACCACAGGCCGAAGACGCCATCGTATTTGCCTTCGCCGCGCAGTTCGGCCTGCTGGCTGCCCCACAGGGCGGTGGCGGCGAGGTCTTCGTTCAGGCCGGGTTGAAAGGTGACATCATGTTCGGCAAGCGGTTTGGCGGCGCGCATCATCTGCATGTCGACGGCACCCAGCGGCGAGCCGCGATATCCGGTGACCAGCCCCGCGGTGTTCAGCCCCGCGGCACGGTCGCGCGATTTTTGCATCATCATCAGCCGGACCAGCGCCTGCGTGCCGTTCAACAGCACCGTTTCGCGTTCCAGATCGTAACGGTCGTTCAGTGAAATCTTTTGCTTGCTCATATCTGCGCCTCCCCAGCTTGGATGTGATGTCAGAGTTTAGGCAATATTAGGTCATAAAGTATGACCTGTATACATATTAATGTTATTTTACGCGATGCACCCTATGACGAGTGGTAGGTTTCCATGTCTTTTACTATAGGGTGATCTCAACGATCAGAAAGCAATGTGATGGACTGGGACAAGCTAAGAATATTTCACGCGGTGGCGGACGCGGGGAGCCTGACCCATGCGGGCGATCGGCTGAACCTGAGCCAATCCGCGGTCAGTCGGCAAATTCGCGGGCTGGAAGAATCACTTGGCGCGACCCTGTTCCACCGCCATGCGCGCGGGCTGATCCTGACCGAGCAGGGCGAACTGCTGTTCGACGCCACGAGTGCGATGACGAAACGGCTGGACGCTGCCGCCGCGCGTATCCGCGACAGCGAGGAAGAGGTGTTCGGCGATCTGCGGGTTACCACGACGACGGGGTTCGGCACCCTGTGGCTGGCCCCGCGCCTGCCCAAGCTTTATGCCAAGCACCCCGATCTGCGGGTCGATCTGATGCTGGAAGAACGGGTGCTGGACCTGCCGATGCGCGAGGCGGATGTCGCCATCCGCATGAAGGAGCCGAGCCAGGCGGATCTGATCCGCAAGAAGCTGATGACGGTGAGGATGTGTCTTTACGCCTCGTCGTCCTATCTGAAAGAGCACAGCACGCCGAAGGACTATGGCGATCTGAAGGATCACCGGCTGATCTGCCAGAATACCGATTCCGCCCAGGTGGGTGCGAGCGTGAGCCTGGTGCAGGAGCTGCTGACGCATGAAGTCGGCTCCTTGCTGACGGTCAACAACTACTTCGGCGTCTTGCAGGGCGTTCTGCACAATCTGGGAATCGGTGTGCTGCCGGATTACCTGGCGCATGACTTTCCCGACCTTGTGCGGGTCATGCCGGAGGTGCAATCCGCCGATGTTCCGGTGTTTCTGGCCTACCCCGAGGAATTGCGGCAGTCGCAGCGCATCTCGGCCTTTCGGGATTTCGTGCAGGAAGAGATCCTTTTGTACCGCAAACAGCTGAAAAGTAACCAAAAGCCCTAGCCATGCAAAAACTGCATAGCGGGCATTCCGGCGGGCGTTCACATTCTGCCTTGTTTGGCGGCAATGCTGCCCCTAAATCGGTCTCGAAGACGATGATCGCTTAGCGCATCATCTTCATACCTCCCTGTTGGACTTGGCCGAGCTTTTTAGCTCGGCCTTTTTTTTGGCGCGGCGCGGGGCTGCGGGGCCTGCACGTCCCATATTAAGGAAGCGCGCGCACGCGAGGGAGGCCTGCGGATTTTGTTCCCGTCTTCACGAAGAATTTTTCCTGAAAATTAGCGGGAACCGATCTCGCACTTGCGCCGTTGTCCCACCAGCAACGGAATAAGAAAGGAATTACTTATGACACGCAAGTTCTTGACCACCGCATCGACGATTGCCGCACTGATGGCAGCACCCGCTCTGGCGCAGGAAGTCGTCGACAACCCGGCGCTGAAGAGCAACTCTCCTGCAATGGATGGCGGCCAGGATAACCCTGTAGCGTCGAACCAGTTCCAGTACGACACCACCAACAAGCGTGTGTCGAACGGTTATGCAGAGTATGACGTGAACCAGATCGCCATGTCGCAGGCCGCATTCCGCGCGCTGAGCAACGCACGCGGCGAGCGTCTGGAGACAACCGACGGCGAGCTGATCGGCGTGATTGAAAACGTCATGGTTTCGGCCCAGGGCAACCCCGAACTGGTTGTCGCACTGACAGACGACGCCTCCGCGCGTTTCCAGTCCGAAGTGCTGGTGATCGCCGTGACCCCCGGCAACGTGATGTTGCAAGACGGTCAGGTCGCATTGGGCACCACGCTTGATGACATGACGCTGGCAGTCGAAGAAGGCGGCCGTGGCACGACATCGGGCCGCAAGTCCGTCACACTTCCCTAAGTTCAAAGTATCTTGCCGTCCCCTTCGGGGGGCGGTTTGATGTCGAAAGGCCGTGCTTCCCCTTACCTCTCAGCACGGCCTTTCTTTTTGCCCGGTTCCTGCCCAGTGCCTGCCCGGCACCTGCCCGTTCGACGCGGTCGGCGCAAATCCGGCTCATCCCCCCTTTCCCCGCGCGGCATCCTGCCATAAAGACAGGCCACCATCTGTCACGGGGGACATGGGCGCATGACCGAACCAGCCATCACACCTGATCTGATCGCCAGCCATGGGCTGAGCAAGGATGAATACCAGCGTTTGCTGGAGATCATCGGGCGGGAGCCGAGCTTTACCGAGCTTGGCATCTTTTCCGCCATGTGGAACGAGCACTGTTCCTATAAATCATCGAAGAAATGGCTGCGCACCCTGCCCACCGATGGCCCGCAAGTGATTTGCGGCCCCGGCGAGAACGCGGGCGTGGTCGATATCGGTGACGGTCAGGCCGTGGTCTTCAAGATGGAAAGCCACAATCACCCCTCGTATATCGAGCCCTATCAGGGTGCTGCCACCGGCGTGGGCGGCATTCTGCGCGATGTGTTCACCATGGGCGCGCGGCCGATTGCGTCGATGAACTCGCTGAGTTTCGGCCTGCCTTCGCACCACAAGACGCGGGCGCTGGTCAATGGCGTGGTTGCGGGCATCGGCGGTTATGGCAACTGTTTCGGCGTGCCTTGCGTGGGGGGCGAGGTGCGTTTTGACGCGGCCTATAACGGCAACTGCCTGGTCAATGCCTTTGCGGCGGGGCTGGCGGATGCGGACAAGATTTTCTATTCGGCGGCGTCTGGTGTCGGCATGCCTGTGGTCTACCTTGGGGCCAAGACCGGCCGCGACGGCGTGGGCGGTGCGACGATGGCCTCGGCCGAGTTCGACGACACCATCGAAGACAAGCGCCCCACGGTGCAGGTGGGCGATCCGTTCACCGAAAAGCGGCTGATGGAAGCGACGCTTGAGCTGATGGCGACGGGTGCGGTGATTTCGATTCAGGACATGGGAGCCGCGGGGCTGACCTGTTCCGCCGTCGAGATGGGCGACAAGGGCAAGCTGGGCATCCGCCTGCATCTGGAAAACGTGCCGGTGCGCGAAGCGCAGATGACCGCCTACGAGATGATGCTGTCGGAATCGCAGGAGCGGATGCTGATGGTGCTGCGTCCCGAGCTGGAGGCCGAGGCCAAGGCCGTCTTTGACAAATGGGACCTGGATTTTGCCATCGTTGGCGAAACAATCCCCGAGGATCGTTTCCATATCGTCTACAACGGTGAGACCATGGCCGATCTGCCGCTGTCGAAGCTGGCCAGTTCCGCGCCCGAATACGACCGCCCCTGGGTCGAGACGCCCGCGGCAGAGCCGCTGTCCGATGTGCCCGGTGTCGATCCGATCGACGGTTTGCGCGCGCTGCTGGCATCGCCCAACTATGCGGGCAAGCAGTGGGTTTACGAGCAATACGACACGATGGTCATGGCCGACAGTGCCCGCACGCCGGGACTGGGCGCGGGCATCGTGCGGGTGCATGGCACCGACAAGTCACTGGCGTTCACCAGCGACGTGACACCGCGATACGTCAAGGCGAACCCGGGTATGGGCGGCAGGCAGGCGGTGGCGGAAGCCTATCGCAACCTCTGCGCCGTGGGGGCCAAGCCCTTGGCTGCGACGGACAACCTGAACTTTGGCAACCCCGAAAAGCCCGAGATCATGGGCCAGTTCGTGGGCGCGATCAAAGGCATCGGCGAAGCGGTTGCGGCGCTGGATATGCCGATCGTGTCGGGCAACGTGTCGCTTTATAACGAGACCGACGGCAAGGGCATCCTGCCGACGCCGACCATCGGGGCCGTGGGCATCATCGACCATCCCGACGACATCATCGGCTGCACCGTGCGCGACGGCCATGTTGCATTGCTTTTGGGGGAGACCACCGGGCATCTGGGGCAATCGGCGCTGCTGGCGGAAGTGTTCCACCGCGTCGAGGGCGATGCGCCGCATGTGGATCTGGAGGCCGAGGCGAAACACGGGCAGTTCATCCGCGACAACCGCGCGCTGGTCACTGCCTGCACCGATCTGAGCGATGGCGGGCTGGCGCTGGCGGCGTTCGAGCTGGCGGAGAAGACCGGCGTGGGCGTCACGCTGGACGCATCCGACACGCCGACGCTGTTTGGCGAGGATCAGGCGCGTTACCTGATCGCCTGCAACTTTGATCAGGCAGAAGCGCTGATGACAGCCGCAGGTCAGGCGGGCGTGCCGCTGATTTCGGTCGGCAAGTTCGGTGGCGATCAGGTGCGGTTCGGGTCTGTATCGGCCCCGCTGGCCGATCTGGCACAGGTTTACCGCAGCAGCTTTGCGGCTGCGGTCGCGTGATCCTGGTGGCGGGGCTTCGGCCTCGTCTCCGCCTTATCAGCGCCCTATCAGCGCCCTATCAGACAGCTACCTCCCGATCAGCCCCATCAGGCGGGCCTTTTCGCCGACGTCGTCCTTGCGCGAGATCACTTGGGCCAGTTCTTCGAGCGAGGCGATCGAGTGACCGGCGCGGAAGCTGTCGACGTGGGGCAGCATCGCCGCGATGCCGCGCGCCTTGGGGGCGAATTCATCCCAGCGCAGCAAGGGGTTGAGCCAGATCAGCCGCTTGGCTGACAGGTGCAGCCGCTGCATCTGCCTGGCAAGCACCTCGGGCGCGCCACGGTCGAGACCGTCGGTGATCAGCAGGACCACAGCCCCCTGCCCCAGCACGCGGCGCGACCAGTCGCGGTTGAAGGTCTCGATACATTCTCCGATGCGGGTGCCGCCTTCCCAATCCTGCGCTTCGGCCCCGGCGGCGGCGAGGGCTGCGTCAACGTCACGGTGGTCCAGATGGCGGGTGATGTTGGTCAGCCGCGTGCCGAAGGTGAAGGCGTGGACCTTCGCCCAGCCTGCCCCCTTGGCATTGCTGACCGCGTGCAGGAAATGCAGGACGACGCGGGAATACTGGCTCATCGAGCCGGATATGTCGCACAGCACCACCAGATTGGGCCAGCGCGTGCGCGGCGCGCGGCGGGCGATGCTGCGGATATCGCCACCGGTGCGCATGGCGGCGCGCAGGGTTTTTGCAGGATCGACGCCGCCGCGCAGGGAGGGCTGCATCCGGCGGGTGGGCATCGGATCAACCGGCAGCCGCATCCGCGCCAGCATCCGCTTGGCCTGGGCCATTTCGGCGGTGCTCATCTGTTCGAAATCCAGCGTCTTCAGCTTTTCCTCGGAGGAGGTGGTGAAGCTGGCGTCGATCTCGATCTGGGTCTCGCCCTCGTCCTCGTCTTGCTGGACATCGAAATCAGGCGCTTCGGCGCCGTCGAGCAAGGCCTCGGCGGCGCGTTTTTCGCCCGCCTGCCCGGCGCGTTCTTCCTGAACGCCCCGGATCGCGGGCAGCATCGCGGCCATCATGTGTTCGAGATAGCGCGGATCGCGCCAGTAGAGCCGAAAGATCTGGCGAAAGATCAGACGATGTTCGGGGCGGTTCACGAAACAGGCGTGCAGGGTCCAGTAGAAATCGCGCCGCTCGGTGAAGCCTGCCACCTCGACCGCGCGGATGGCGTCGATCACCCGGCCCGGACCGATGGGCAGACCGGCGCGGCGCAGGGCACGGGCGAAATGGGTGATGTTGCCCGCAAGACGGGGATTTTCGGGCAGTTCCAGCGGGATGTGTTCGACCATGGTCTAGCCGCCGGGGGCCGGCCCCCGGACCCCCGGGATATTTTTAGCCAGAAGAAGCATCAGGTGGGTTCCAGGCTGGCGCGGGCCTGATCGAGCAGGCGTTTGGCTTCGGAGCCGTGCAGCCGGGCGATGTCGTCCTGGTATTTCAGCACGGCGCCCAGCGTGTCGGCGATGACCTCGGGCGAGAGCGTCAGCACGTCGAGGGCCAGCAGGCACTTGGCCCAGTCGATGGTTTCGGCGATGCCCGGTTTCTTGAACAGATCCTCGGTGCGCAAGGCTTGGACAAAGGCCACGACCTCGCGGCTGAGGTTCTCGGCGGCTTGCGGCGCGCGGGCGGTCAGGATCTGCATCTCGCGGTCGAAGTCGGGGTAGTCGACCCAGTGGTAGAGACAGCGGCGTTTGAGCGCGTCGTGCACTTCGCGGGTGCGGTTCGAGGTCAGGATGACGATGGGCGGCTCGGGGGCCTTGATCGTGCCAAGCTCGGGGATGGTGATCTGGAAGTCGCTGAGCGCTTCGAGCAGATAGGCCTCGAAGGGCTCGTCGGTGCGGTCCAGCTCGTCGATCAGCAGCACGGGCGGGCCATTTTCGTCGGGGCGCATCGCATCGAGCAGCGGGCGTTCGATCAGGTATTCCTCGCTGAACAGCTCGGCCTTGAGGGCGGCACGGTCAGCGGTGCCTGCGGCCTCGGCGGTGCGGATGGCGATCATCTGGGCGGGAAAGTTCCATTCGTAGACGGCGCTGGAGGCATCGAGCCCTTCGTAGCATTGCAGACGGATCAGGCGACGGCCCAGCGCCGCGGCAAGCGCCTTGGCGATCTCGGTCTTGCCGACGCCTGCCTCGCCTTCCAGAAACAGCGGGCGGCCGAGCGACAGGGCGAGGAACACCACGGTGCCCAGCGCGCGGTCGCAGACGTAGCCTTGGGCCCCCAGCATCTGCTGCACCGCGTCGATCGAGATGGGTCTGGTCATCATGCGCTCTCCCCCTGTTGGGACAATCGTGCACCGCTGGTCTGCAAGGTCAAGCGTCCGCTGCGCGAAAGGCGATGCGGGGTGTCGGCGCGTGTCGGTGCCAAAACCGCAACAATGGCCCGCCTGCCCCATGGTTTCGCCGTGATTTCGCCGTATTGCGTCTCTAGAGCCTTGAGCAGGACAGCACGGGACACGACAGGGCGGGGCGGGACAACCGCGCGTCACAGGTATTGAGGGACAGCCGGAATGCAGAACGCTGCGGACACATTCAACCCGACGCTTTCGGGGCTGAGCAAAGACGAATGGCAAGGCGCGCTGGCCGAGATTGCCGGAGAACGCGGCCATTTCGAGCACCTTGGCAAACGGCATTTCGCGGCTCATGTGGAACAGGGCGACACGCTGCTGGTCACCTTCGAGACGGTGCAGGGCATGCGCGCGCTGTCCGAAGACGCCATTCCGATGGGCTGGAACATGGTGCGCCGCCACGGCTGGTCGCATCTGTGCATCGGATCGGACGGCGACACCTGGTTTCGGGACCCGGCGGTCTATGCCTATTTCGACCGGCTGATCGACGACGGGTTCTTTGACGCCTACGAGACGGTGGTGTTCTATGGTGCCGGGCCTTGTGGCTATGCCGCTGCCGCCTATTCGGTGGCGTCACCGGGGGCGCGGGTTCTGGCGATCCAGCCGCAGGCGACGCTGGACGTGCGGGTGACCGACTGGGACGACCGCTTTGTCGACATGCGCCGCACCGATTTCAGCAGCCGCTATGGCTTTGCGCCCGATATGCTGGACGCCGCCGCACAGGCGCATGTGGTCTACGACCCGCGCGAGACGCTGGATGCGATGCACGCGGCGCTGTTCACCCGCGGCAACGTGCAAAAGCTGCGCACGCGCCATCTGGGCGATGCGATACAGACCCACATGATCAACATGGACCTGATCCAGCCGCTGCTGGAACAGACGGCGGCGGGCACGCTCGGCACCCGCAGCTTTGCGATGCTGTGGCGCGCGCGGCGCGACTATCCGCCCTATCTGCGCGCGGTGCTGTCGGCGCTGGACATCGACAAGCGCACGCTGCTGATCCGGGCGCTGTGCGTCAACGTGACGGGCCGGATCACCGCGCCGCGCTTTGCCCGCAAGCTGAAAGAACTGGACAACTGACGCTGGTGCGCTGGGGCACCGCGTGCTAACGGCAGGGGCATGACAGATACCCTGACGATCCGCCGCCCCGACGACTGGCACCTGCACCTGCGCGATGGCGCGATGATGCGGGCCGTGTTGCCGCACACCGCCGCCCATTTCGCCCGTGCGATCATCATGCCCAACCTGGTGCCGCCCGTGGTGACAGGCGCGCAGGCGCAGGCCTACCGCGACCGGATCATGGCCGCCCTGCCCGAGGGCATGGATTTCACGCCGCTGATGACGCTGTACCTGACCGAGGACACCGACGCTGCCGATGTGGCTGCGGCCCATGCCGCGGGGCTGATCACGGCGGTCAAGCTTTACCCTGCGGGGGCGACCACCAATTCGGCGTCCGGAGTGGCCAATTTCGACCACGTGCGCCCGGTGCTGGAGAAGATGGCCGAGATCGGCCTGCCGCTGTGCGTGCACGGCGAGGTGACCGACGCAGACATCGACATCTTCGACCGCGAGGCGGTGTTCATCGACCGCGTGCTGGACCCGATCCGCCGCGCCACGCCCGGTCTGCGGGTGGTGATGGAACATATCACCACGTCCGACGCGGTGGACTATGCCAGCGCGCAGGACGACAGCTTGGGCGCCACGATCACCACGCATCACCTGGTGATCAACCGCAACCACATCCTCGCCGGGGGGATCAAACCGCATTACTACTGCCTGCCGGTCGCCAAGCGCGAAGAGCACCGTCTGGCCCTGCGCCGCGCCGCCACTTCGGGCGATGCGCGGTTTTTTCTGGGCACCGACAGCGCGCCGCACACCGATGCCAACAAGCTGCTGCCTTGCGGCTGTGCGGGCTGCTTTACCGCGCCCAACACCATGTCGATCCTGGCGCAGGTGTTCGAGCAGGATGGCGCGCTGGACCGGCTCGAAGCCTTCGCGTCGCTCAATGGCCCGGCGTTCTATGGCTTGCCTGCGAACGACACCACGCTGACGCTGACCCGCAGCGCGCCCGCCTATCCGCCGCATATCGACACCGAGGACGGACCCGTGACCGTCTTTGACCCCGGCTGGCCGCTCGATTGGTCGGTGACCTGAGCTTCATCTTGCCAGATAAACTCCCGCCGGAGGCTTCCACGGCTTCCACACGTACAACCGCCCCCGAGGACACACGCCATGATCCCCACCAGCTATCCCGATGCCGCCGAAATGGCGCGCCTGACCGCCCGCATGTTGCTTGAGATCGAGGCGGTGCATCTGAATGCCACGGACCCGTTCACGCTGGCCTCGGGGCTGCCCAGCCCCACCTATATCGATTGCCGCAAGCTGATCTCCTATCCGCGCATCCGCTCCACGCTGATGGATTTCCTGACCGTCACCGTGATGCGCAACGCAGGCTTCGAGGCGTTCGACAATGTGGCGGGCGGCGAGACGGCGGGCATCCCCTTTGGCGCGCTGGTGGCCGAGCGGATGGCGCTGCCGATGACCTATGTGCGCAAGAAGCCCAAGGGCTATGGCCGCAACGCCCGCATCGAGGGCGTGATGACGCCCGGCCAGCGGGTTCTGCTGGTCGAGGATCTGACCACAGACGGCGGCTCCAAGCTGTCGTTTGTCGATGCGATTCGCGAGACCGGGGCCACCTGCGGGCACACGGCGGTGATCTTTTACTATGGCATCTTCCCCGAGACCGAAAAGACCTTGGGCGATCATGGGGTTGCGCTGCACCACCTGTGCACCTGGTGGGATGTGCTGGCCGAAGCCAAGGCGCAAGGCACCTTTGATGCCGCCACGCTTGAGGGGGTCGAGGCCTTTTTGAACGACCCGCGCGGGTGGCAAGAGGCACATAAAAAGGCATAAGTTTTCACATCATCTGGTTTAGGGCACTGCATTCGCCCACCAGATGATGTAGGCTTGTCCCCGAGACCAGGTTATCCACAGGATTTCCAGATTGCTTGCGCTGCACGGTGCCGTCTATGACGGGACACTCGCGCGAGACGGGTCAATAAACGGGGTGAGCCATGAACGAGATCAGCAGTTTCCAAAACAGCACGCCGGAGGTTCAGGCCGCCGAGACCATGCCGCATTCCATCGAGGCCGAGCAACAGCTTCTGGGTGCGATCCTGACCAACAACGACATCTACGACCGTGTCGCGTCGATCATCGGGCCGCATCATTTCTATGATCCGGTGCACGCGCGCATCTATGACATCGCCTCGGCGCGGATCGCCAAGAACAACCTGGCGTCGCCGGTGACGCTGAAGGCGTTCATGGAGGATGACGAGGGCCTGAAGGAGCTGGGCGGGCCTGCCTATCTGGCGCGTCTGGCCGGGGCTGCGATTTCGGCCTTTGCGGTGCGCGACTATGCGCGGATGATCTATGATCTGGCGGTGCGCCGCGATCTGATCCTGCTGGGCCGCGACATCAGTGCCAAGGCGGCCAAGGTCGATGTGTCGTCGGAACCGCGCGAGCAGATCGTCGAGGCCGAGCAGCAGCTTTATAAACTGGCCGAGCAGGGCCAGACCGAGAGCGGCTTTCAGTCGTTCCTGAAGGCGGTGACCGATGCGGTCAACGTGGCCAACGCCGCCTATCAGCGCGAGGGCGGGCTTTCGGGTGTGTCCACCGGGTTGATCGACATGGACAAGAAGCTGGGCGGGCTGCACCGCTCGGATCTTTTGATCCTGGCGGGGCGTCCGTCGATGGGGAAAACCTCGCTGGCGACGAACATCGCGTTCAACGTGGCCAAGGCGTACAAGCGCGGGCTTTTGCCCGATGGGTCGGAAGGCGCGATTGATGGCGGTGTCGTGGGGTTCTATTCGCTGGAGATGAGCGCCGAGCAGTTGGCCGCGCGGATCCTGTCGGAAGCCTCCGAAGTGCCGTCAGAGCAGATCCGGCGCGGCGACATGACCGAGACCGAGTTCCGCCGGTTCGTGGATGCGGCCAAGTCGCTGGAGGCCTGCCCGCTTTATATCGACGACACGCCCGCCCTGCCGATCAGCCAGCTGGCCGCGCGCGCGCGCCGTCTGAAGCGGACGCATGGGCTGGACGTGCTGATCGTCGACTATCTGCAACTGGTGCGCGGCACCGGCAAATCGGAAAACCGGGTGAACGAGATTTCCGAGATCACGATGGGTCTGAAAGCCATCGCCAAGGAGCTGGACATTCCGGTGATCGCCCTGTCGCAGCTGTCGCGTCAGGTGGAAAGCCGCGAAGACAAGCGCCCGCAGCTGTCGGACCTGCGCGAATCCGGCTCGATCGAGCAGGACGCCGACGTGGTGATGTTCGTGTTCCGCGAGGAATACTACAAGGAGCGCGAAAAGCCCGGCGATCACGATCTGGAAGCGATGGCCAAGTGGCAAGAAGAGATGGAACGCCTGCACGGCCGCGCCGAAGTGGTGATCGGCAAGCAGCGTCACGGGCCGATCGGCACGGTCGAGCTGAGCTTTGAGGGTCGGTTTACGCGCTTTGGCAACCTGGTGCAGCCCTGGCAGCAGAGCGGTGGTGAGCAGGAGTTTTGAGGGGGGGATGTTTGCTGGAAGCCTTTGAGGCACGCAGGATGTCCAGACCTTTTCCAGCTTTTCCTTAGACCAGCAGGTGAACGAGGTGTTCGCCGTCAAACCCTTGCAACTGCGCGGAAATCGTTTTGGAGAAGCGGTAGTTCTGCGAATCGCCGATCATTTTGCGCGTGGCGTCGGAGACACGGATCTCGCCCGGAGCCGCATAGGCTGCAATCCGTGCCGCCTTGTTTACGACAGACCCGAAAAAATCATCATTTGTCTGAACAATATTGCCGGTGTGGATACCAATACGCAGGGCGATGGCAGGTCCGTCGGATTGGTCAGTCGCGTGCAGGATTGCCTGCGCGGCGTGCAACGCCCGAGCGGGTTCGGGAAAGCTTGACATGGTTCCGTCGCCCAGCGATTTCACGAACTGACCGTCCGCGTCTTCGATGATCTTGCGCAGCGTGGCAAAGTGCCGAGCCACCTCGGAGGACCACAGACGGTCGCCCATCATCGACGCAAGGCGTGACGAATTGACGATGTCGGTGAACATGATCGAGGCAAAGCCATCCCGCTGATCCAGCGAAAACCCTGTCCGCGCGGCAGCGACGAGGTCGGCGATGGCGTTTTGTTCGATTCCGGTGAAATCGACATTCGGGAGCGGAACCGAGCCATGGCGCTGCACGATTTTCCAAACGCCGTCTTCAAGCGCGAAGATCAGGGTGCTGCGCACGTGAAACGTCCGGTCGGGCTGATCGGCAAAAACAATCGCATGCGCCAGGCACGCCCATCCGGAGTCACCATTTTCAAAGGCTTCGGCGAAAGTTTCTTCGTGTTTGAGAAATTGTGGGATGACGCCGAAGAACTCTCCTATGCCTTCGCGCACCGCATCACCCGCCCATATTTCGCCGTCGCCGGTGCCGACAAACCGCAGGTGTTGGCGTTCCGACAACAGGTTGCGCATCTCGGTTTTGCGCTTGTGTTGGATTGCATCAATCCAGCGGCGCGAAACGGCGAGCAATTCCGTCGACGGCCGCGTCATCGCAGCGCGCCCCGCCAGGAGCCGATCGTTACGCATGACTTCGTTTCCAAATGAAACCTCCCGAACAGTGCGTCTCTTTTCGCACCCTCGCTCAGTCTAGCACAGACCAGATGAATTGCGATCAATGCGGTGGTCTTCTTTCGCCTGCCTGAGGGGTCAAGGTGCCGTTCGCCACACCTGCCCCACCCACCAAAGCCCGGAATCAAGGTGCGTAGCACCGCCGGCCTCTCGGTGTTCGCAAGCGAACACCTGCCGGCAACACATTGCTTTGCAATGTGTGAGAGGCAGCGCCCGACCGCCCCATGGGCGGGCGCTTTCTCACCGTATTGCCTGTCTTCATCCGCACGCCAAGGCTGAGGGATAAAGTGGCATGGACGGAGGTTAGTGCGCCCACCCGCGGTCTGGCGCTGCCCTTTGGGGCGAGGTCACGATCTTCGCGGCCGTCCATTTCACCGGCGTCCACCGCCCTTTCCGCCTCCCCCGGCCCTCCGCGCGGACGTCACACCTTGACCTTGGCCGCAAACATGCCACAACGCCGCGCATGACAACGGCTATCTTGACCATCGACACCGGCGCGATTGCGCGGAACTGGCAATCGCTTGACGCGCGCACCGAAGTCGAGACCGGGGCGGTGGTCAAGGCCAATGGCTATGGTCTGGGTGCGCCCGTGGTGGCGCGGGTGCTGGCGCGTGCGGGCTGCCGCAGCTTTTTCGTGGCGACCGCCGAGGAAGGCGCCACCTTGCGCGCCGCCCTGGGGCACGGGCCGGTGATCTACGTGTTTTCGGGGCATATGGACGGCGACACCGGGGCCATCCGCGAGGGGCGTCTGACGCCGCTCTTGAACTCGGTCGACCAGATGCTGCGCCATGTCGAGGCGCTGCCGGGATCGCCCTTTGGCCTGCAGTTGAACACCGGCATGAACCGGCTGGGGATGCAGGCGTCGGAATGGTCCGCGCTGCGCGATATCGCGGTGGCGCAGCGCCCTGCCCTGATCATGTCGCATCTGGCCTGTTCGGACGATCCCGACCACGAGATGAACGCGCGCCAGTTGCGCCAGTTTCAGGAGATGACCGACGGGATCGATGCAGCCCGCTCGCTGGCGGCGACGGGCGGTCTGCTGCTGGGCGAGGAGTATCATTTCGATCTGTGCCGCCCCGGTGTCGGGATTTATGGCGGGCTGCCCTTTGAAGGGGCCGAAGCCGTGGTGACGCTGGACGCGCCCGTGATCCAGGTGCGCGACGTGGCGCAGGGCGCGCCCGTGGGCTATGGCAACGGCTGGACCGCGCCGCACGCGTCGCGGATCGCCACGGTTTCCGCAGGCTATGCCGACGGGCTGATCCGCGCCATGGGCAGCGGCGGCGCGCAGGTCTATGCGGGCGACGTGGCGCTTCCTGTGGTGGGCCGGGTGTCGATGGACCTGATCACCGTGGACGTGACCGCATTGGGCGAAGACCCTGCGCATCTGCAACTGCTGGGGCCGCACCAGAGCGTCGACGATCTGGCAGATGCCGCCGGAACCATCGGCTATGAAATCCTGACCGCGCTGGGGCACCGCTATGCCCGCAGGTACACCGAATGAAGTTTCTCGCCGCCATCGGGGCCGCGACCTTGGGCCTTTTGGCCGCTGTGGGGCGCGTGACGCTTTATGCGGCGCAGACCCTCGGCCATCTGGTGCGGCCGCCGTTCTATTTCCGCGAGCTGGCGATTGCGCTGTTGCACATCGGGTGGCTGTCGCTGCCCGTCGTCGGGCTGACGGCGGTGTTCACCGGCGGTGCGCTGGCGCTGCAGATCTATGCGGGTGGCGCGCGCTTCAACGCCGAGGCCGTGGTGCCGCAGATCGTGGCCATCGGCATGGTGCGCGAACTGGGCCCCGTACTGGTGGGGCTGATGATCGCGGCGCGGGTGACGTCGTCGATTGCCGCCGAGATCGCGACGATGAAGGTGACCGAGCAGATCGACGCGCTGGTGACCCTGTCCACGCATCCGATGAAATACCTGACCGTGCCGCGCGTGCTGGCGGCGACCCTGGTGGTGCCGCTGCTGGTGGCGGTGGGCGACGTGATCGGCATTGCGGGCGGCTGGGCCGTGGCCACGGGCACGCTGGGGTTCAATCCGGCAGCCTACCTCAAGAACACGATGAACTTTCTTGAGGTGCGCGACGTGGTGTCGTCGCTGGCCAAGGGCGGCGTCTTCGGCTTTATCGCGGCGCTGATGGGCTGCTATTTCGGGATGAATTCAGGGAGGGGCGCCCAAGGTGTGGGCCGCGCGACCAAGGGCAGCGTCGAGGCGGCGGCGATCCTGATCCTGGCTGCGAACTTCGTGCTTACGGGGGTGTTTTTCTCGCTATGATCACGCTTGAAGATGTCCACAAATCCTTTGGCAGCAACCATGTGCTGCGCGGTGTCGACCTGCATGTGCCCAAGGGCACGTCGATGGTGATCATCGGCGGGTCGGGCACCGGAAAATCCATCACGATCAAGGCGGTGCTGGGGCTGGTCACGCCGGACCGCGGCAAGATCACCGTCGATGGCACCGACATCACCCGCGCCGACCGCGATGCGTTCCTGGCGCGGTTCGGGATGCTGTTTCAGGGCGGGGCGCTGTTCGACAGCCTGCCGGTCTGGCAGAACGTCGCGTTCCGCCTGCTGCGCGGATCGCTGAAGCGGCCCCGCGAGGAGGCGCGCGCCATTGCCGTCGAGAAACTGCGCCGCGTGGGGCTGACCGAGGATGTGGCCGACCGCCTGCCTGCGGAACTGTCGGGCGGCATGCAAAAGCGCGTGGGGCTGGCCCGCGCCATTGCCGCCGATCCCGAGATCATCTTTTTCGACGAGCCGACCACCGGGCTGGACCCGATCATGGCGGGGGTGATCAACGACCTGATCCGCGAGATCGTGACCGAGATGGGTGCGACGGCGGTGACGATCACGCATGACATGTCGTCGGTGCGCGCGATTGCCGACAATGTGGCGATGCTGCACGAGGGCGTGATCAAGTGGACCGGGCCGGTGGCCGACATGGACGCGGCGGGCGATCCTTATGTCGATCAGTTCATTCACGGGCGCGCCACGGGACCGATTGCCGCCGTGCGCTAGAGGATGAGCCTCGACCTCGTCCTCGATATCGGTTTCTGTCTTGGCACGGGCGGCTTTGTGATGGTGTCGACCTGCCGACTTCAGACCTGGCTTGGCCTGACTTGACCAGTCTTGACCTGGCTTGACTTGGCGCTCAGGCGACGCACAGAATAACGCGATGTATCTGCTTGCCTTCATCGCTGCCGTGGTTGGACTTATCCTTGGCTTGGCCGTTTGTCTTGTTTTGCAGATCCTGCGCTATGGTGCCGATGATCCGCCCTGGCGTTATGACGAACTGCTTTACGAGGGGGTTCTTGTCCTGTGCTCGGTCGGGACTGTGGTCATTGTCCTGTTGAACGAAGCAAGCGTGCTGTCATTCGCGACGCGGGTATGCATCGCCGCATTGAGCTTGATGGGCATCTGACGCCAAGCGCGTGATGACCGTCATGCGCCGGATAGAGGTCGCGTGGGGCCTCTACCTCTTTCCCTTGTGCATCCTCACCTCGTGCATCCTCACCCCGGTCTGGGTGGGGCTGCGCACGGAACAAAGGGAAAACCCGCTATAAATTGTCGTCAAATCGGCAACAATGCAGGCGGAACACCGGAAAACCACAGTCCAAACGCAACAGATTCACGGTCGGGAACAAAGTTTACCCTTATGTGTTCACCCACTATCGGCGTATACTTGCCGATAAGATTGTTCATCCGGGGGGACGGCATTTGACAAATTCTATCGGCGCATTGGTGTACTTGGTCCGATTCCTGATGCAGCGCGTCGCCCTGGCGTTTTTTGCCCTCGCGGCACTGGGATTGCTGGTCGCCACGGGCATGTCGGCCTTGGGTCATTGGCAATGGATCGACCTGCCCCTGGCCTGGAACGGAGCGCCTGTGCCGCAGGCGGGAATGTATGCGCAGATCGGTCTGACCGTCTTTGCCACCTGCCTGTGCTTTTTCCTGCCGAGTGCGCGGCGCACCATGCAACTGGAACATGCGCACCGGGATTTTTCGGTGAACATGGACGACGTGGCCCGCGCCTATGCCGCCGTGCATGCCGCCGACCGGGGCGATGCGTTCCGCTTTTCCACCGAATTCGACGCGGTGCGCGAGCGGCTGGCCTATCTGCGCGATCATCCCGATCTCAGTTCGCTGGAACCGGCGCTGTTGGAGGTCGCGGCGCAAATGTCGCATATTTCCAAGGAACTGGCCGAAGTCTATTCGGATGAAAAGGTCGCCCGCGCCCGCAGCTTTCTTGAGCAGCGTCAGTATGAGGTCGAGCAGTTCAACAGCCGTCTTGATCATGCCAAGTCGATCAGTTCGGAGTTCCGGCATTGGCTGACCAATGTGGAGCTGGAAGAGGCCGTCGCCGCCGCACAGCTTGACCGTCTGCGCGACGAAATGCGCGAGGTGCTGCCGGAACTGGGGCTGGAAACCATCGTGGCGACCGACAACACCGTGACCAAGATGATGCCGAAAGCGGCGGAATAGACTTCATCTTGCCGGACAAACTCCGGGGGAGCGCCGCAAGGCGCGGGGGCAGCGCCCCGTTGCGGTGCATTATCCTTTGACGCCCCCCTCCGGGTCGGGCACATCAGGCGCATGGCCAAATCACCCTCCTTCACCTGCACCGCCTGCGGTGCGACACATACCAAATGGTCCGGGCGCTGCGACGCCTGTGGCGACTGGAACACCATCGTCGAGGACGCAGGGCTGTCTGCGGGCGGCAAGAAATCGCTTGGCGCGAATCGCGGTGCGGCGATCCAGCTGACCGATCTGCAGACCGAGGAATCGCCGCCGCCGCGCACCAATTCCGGCATAGACGAGTTGGACCGCGTGCTGGGCGGCGGGCTGGTGCCTGCCTCGGCGCTGCTGGTGGGGGGCGATCCGGGCATCGGCAAATCGACGCTGTTGCTGCAGGCGGCGGCGCAGTTTGCGCGCTCTGGCGTCAAGACGATCTATGTCAGCGGCGAAGAGGCCACGGCACAGGTGCGGATGCGCGCCAAGCGTCTGGGGCTGTCGGATGCGCCGGTGCTGCTGGCGGCGGAAACCAACCTGCGCAACATCCTGACCACGCTCGAGGCGGAGCGCCCCGGCCTTGCGATCATCGATTCGATCCAGACCATGTGGTCGGACACCGTCGACAGCGCCCCCGGTTCGGTCAGTCAGGTCCGCTCGGCGGCGCATGAGCTGACGACATTTGCCAAGCGCAAGGGCGTCTCGGTCATTCTGGTGGGTCACGTCACCAAGGACGGGCAGATCGCAGGCCCGCGCGTGGTCGAGCATATGGTCGACACCGTGCTTTATTTCGAGGGCGAGCGCGGGCACCAGTTCCGCATCCTGCGCGCGGTCAAGAACCGCTTTGGCCCCGCGGACGAGATCGGCGTGTTCGAGATGACCGGGCGCGGGCTGGAGCAGGTCACCAACCCTTCGGCGCTGTTTCTGTCGGAACGTGGCAAACCCAGCGCCGGATCGGTGGTTTTTGCAGGCATCGAGGGCACCCGCCCCGTGCTGGTCGAGTTGCAGGCGCTGGTCGCGCCCTCGCCCCACAGCCAGCCACGGCGCACGGTCGTGGGCTGGGATGGCGGCAGGCTGGCGATGATCCTTGCGGTGCTCGAGGCGCGCTGCGGCATCCCCTTTGCCGGGCTTGATGTCTATCTGAACGTCGCGGGCGGCATGAAGATTTCCGAACCCGCCGCCGATCTGGCCGTGGCCGCCGCCCTGCTGAGTGCGCGTGAAGACGCCGCCCTGCCCGAAGGGGCGGTGGTTTTTGGGGAAATCAGCCTGTCGGGCGCGCTGCGTCCTGCGCCGCAAACCGAAAACAGGTTGAAAGAGGCGCAAAAACTTGGTTTTACCACCGCACTTGCCCCGTCAGGCGGCAAGGCCATCGAAACTTCGGGGATCAAGGTGCAGCAGATGCACGATCTGACCAGTTTCGTGGGTGAAGTATTCGGCGCCGGATGACGCCACACAGACAAGGAACGGATGATGGACGGTTTCACAATCATTGATGGCGTGGTGGCCATCGTCATCATCCTGTCGGCCCTGCTGGCCTATGGGCGCGGCATCGTGCGCGAGATCATGGCGATCGCGGGCTGGATTGCCGCCGCGATCCTGGCGTTCCTGTTCGCCCCCAAGGTCGAGCCGCTGGTGCGCGAGATCCCGGTGGTCGGCGAATTCCTGGCCGACAGCTGCGAGCTGAGCGTGATCGGTGCCTTTGCGCTGGTCTTTGCGGTGGCGCTGATCGTGGTGTCGCTGTTCACACCGCTGTTTTCATCGCTGGTGCAACGCTCGGCGATGGGCGGCGTGGATCAGGGTCTGGGGTTTCTCTTCGGCGTGGCGCGGGGCATCCTGCTGGTGATCGTGGCCTTCTTTGTCTACGACACCGTCATCACCGGTCAGGAATTCACCGTCGTCGACGAAAGCCGCTCGGCCGCCGTCTTTGGCCGCTACACCACCGACATCCAGGACCGCAAGCCCGAACAGGCGCTGGGGTGGATCACCGTGCAATACGAAAGCCTTGTGGGCACCTGCGAGCAGTGACAGTGTTTGCGCAATCAGGGCGGTTTCGACACAGTCCTGTGATGTGCGCACATTATGCTAACTATTTTGGCTGCAGGGCGTGACACCACGCCTGGGCCCCAGTATCAGACGCATGTCCAACCCCAGATTCGGAGCCATCTGCCCGTGACTGAATGCATGATGCCACCCGCACATCCTTTTGACGACGACAAGCTGAAAGAAGAGTGCGGGGTGTTCGGTGTCATCGGCACCCAGGACGCTTCGAACTTTGTGGCGCTTGGGCTGCACGCGCTGCAGCACCGGGGTCAGGAGGCAGGCGGGATCGTCAGCTACGACGCCGAGCTTGGGTTTCAGTCCGCCCGCCGTTTCGGCTATGTGCGCGACAACTTCACCAGCCAGAAGATCATGGAGACGCTGCCGGGATCGCTGGCCATCGGTCACGTGCGCTATTCGACGTCCGGCAACAAGGGCCAGACCGCGATCCGCGACGTGCAGCCGTTCTTTGGCGAATTCGCGATGGGCGGTGCGGCGATTGCCCACAACGGCAACATCACCAACGCCAATGCCCTGCGCCGCGAGCTGATCGAGCGCGGGTCGATCTTTCAGTCGTCGTCGGACAGCGAATGCATCATCCACCTGATGGCACGGTCGTTGCAGCGCAACATTCCCGAGCGGATGGAAGACGCGCTGCGCCGTGTCGAGGGGGCGTTTTCCATCGTCGCCATGACCCGCACCAAGCTGATCGGCGTGCGCGATCCCTTGGGCGTGCGCCCGCTGGTTCTGGGCCGCGTCGGCGACGGCTGGGCGCTGAGTTCCGAGACCTGCGCGCTCGACATCATCGGTGCCGAATTCGTGCGCGAGATCGAGCCGGGCGAGATGGTGGTGATCACCGACAAGGGCGTCGAAAGCCTGTTTCCCTTCCGCCGCGTCGCCCCGCGCTTTTGCATCTTCGAACACGTCTATTTCTCGCGTCCCGACAGCATCCTGGGCGGGCGCAGCGTCTATGAGACGCGCGAGGCGATTGGCCGCGAGTTGGCCAAGGAAGCCCCGGTCGACGCCGATCTGGTCTGCCCCGTGCCCGACAGCGGCACGCCTGCGGCCATCGGCTTCAGCCTGCAATCGGGCATTCCCTATGCGATGGGGATCATCCGCAACCAATACATGGGCCGCACCTTCATCGAGCCGACCGAGCAGATCCGCAACATGGGCGTGCGGCTGAAGCTGAACGTGAACCGCGCGCTGATCAGGGGCAAACGGGTCATCCTGGTCGACGATAGCGTGGTGCGCGGCACCACCTCGCGCAAGATCAAGGAGATGATCCTGGATGCGGGTGCTGCCGAAGTCCACTTTCGCATCGCGTCGCCCCCGACCGCATGGCCCTGTTTCTACGGCGTTGACACGCCGCAGCGCGAAAAGCTGCTGGCCGCCACCATGTCCGAAGACGAGATGCGCGCGCATCTGGGCGTCGATTCGCTCAAGTTCATCTCGCTTGACGGTCTTTACCGCGCCGTGGGCGAGGCCAAGGGCCGCAACAACGCCTGCCCGCAGTATTGCGACGCCTGCTTTTCGGGTGAATATCCGGTGAAGCCGTCGGACATGCTGGAAAAGGGCTTTGAGATGAAGGCGGCGGAATAGCGCGCCCCCTTCATCTTGCCAGATAAACTCCGGGGGCGCGCCGCAAGGCGCGGGGGCAGCGCCCCCTTTATAAATCATTGGTGACAGCATCTGTCAGCATCCTGTGGTAATCTTCTCCGCATGGACCCCTTCAACCAGATCACCGGGCGTTGGCCCGACGCCGCCCGCGCCCGCTTTGATGCCTTGCGCGCCATCATCCTGGCCGCCGCACGGGATGCCGGGGTCGGCCCCCTGACGGAATCGCTGAAATGGGGGCAGCCTGCGTGGCGTCCTGCAAGGCCGCGCACCGGATCGACCCTGCGGCTGAACTGGTCGTCGGAGGCCCCCGACAGGCTGTGCGTCTTCGTCGATTGCAAGACCGATCTGGCGCAGCGGATGCGTGATCTCTATCCCGACATCGCGGGTGACGGTCGCCGCGTGCTGCATCTGGGGCTCGACGCCGCTGCGGACACGGATGCCATCGCCCATCTGGCGGCGATGACCTTCACCTACCACCGCCAAAGCCGCTGATATCCGCGCGCGATTCTTTGCACGCGCAATCCCCCCGCCACAACGTGTCGCAGGCTTCGGCAAAGCTTGGCGCAGGGACGCGCGCCAATCGGCCTATAGGCAAATGGGCCACGCTTGCGACCGATCGCGGTCGTGGTAGGCACCGGCCCTGAGCGAAACCCCCGAAGGACTTTTTCGACATGGCCGAAGCCTCTCCCCAGACGCGCCAGCTGGCGACCCAGAAAAACGCAGTGCGCCTGAACAGGCCCGTCTTGCTGGGCATTTTCGGGGCCGACAGCGCCCCGCGCGCGATGATCCGCTATCCCGACGGGCGCATCGACACCGTGGGCACCGGGGACACCTCCCGTCTGGGCCGGGTCGTGGCCATCGACGACGATGCGCTGCACATTGCCCGCAATGGCGGCACCGATGTCTTGCGCCTGCCGCAGCCGGGGCAGATCGCCAGCACCCTGCGCCCGCGCCTGCGTCCGCGTGGCGCGAGCAACGCAGCATAGCCGCGACTTCTATCGGCGCAGCACAGCCGCGACCTTTATTCGCGCAGCAGAGCCGCGACATGCGCGCCTCTTGACCTTGGCGCGCAATCGGACCATCACGCGGCGCATGACACAAGCTGCAGATATCGCCCCCAAACTGGCCCTGATCACCGGCGCGTCGCGCGGTCTGGGGGCTGCACTTGCCGAGGCGCTGGCGCCGACGCATCACATCGTTGCCGTGGCCAAGACCACCGGCGCGCTGGAAGAGCTGGACGACCGGATCAAGGCGCTGGGTGGCAGCGCCACGCTGGCGCCGATGGACATCACCGTGCCCGAGGCGATGGCGACGCTGTGCCGGGGCATTCACGACCGCTGGGGCACACTGGACATCTGGGCGCATACCGCGATCCATGCGGCACCGCTGACCCCTGCCAGCCACATCGACATGCGTGACATGGCAAAATCCGTGAATGCGAACGTGACCGCCACGGCGACGCTGATCACCTATGTCTCGCCGCTGCTGGGCACCGATGGCACCGCGATCTTCTTTGACGATCCGCGTGCGGGCACCAAGTTCTTCGGCAGCTACGGATCGACCAAGGCCGCACAGATCGCGCTGGCGCGCAGCTGGCAGGTGGAGACCGCCAGGACCGGGCCGCGCGTGGTCATCGACACGCCCGCGCCCATGCCCACCGCCACCCGCGCGCGTTTCTTTCCCGGCGAGGACCGCGCAGCGCTGGCCGACCCGCATGCCGAAGCCGCGCGCATTCTGGCGGGGCTCTAACTCCCAAGCCTGAGTCCTGAACGCAACGTCTGCGCCTTGTCTTTCACAAAACCGCATCTGTGGCCCTGCCTGCCCTTGCCGCAATGCTGCGGCCTGAATACTAAGGGGAAAAGGGGCGGAACATGCGTATTCTCATCACCAATGACGACGGCATCGCGGCACCGGGTCTGAAGACCCTGCACGCCATTGCCAAAGAGGTTGCAGGCGACAGCGGCGAGGTCTGGACCGTCGCACCTGCGTTCGAGCAATCGGGGGTGGCGCATTGCATCAGCTACACCCATCCGATGATGATCTCGAAGCTGGGCCCGCGCCGCTATGCCGCCGAGGGCAGCCCTGCCGACTGCGTTCTGGCGGGCATTCATGACGTGATGGGGGCCAAGGCCCCCGACCTGATCCTGTCGGGCGTCAACCGGGGCAACAACTCGGCCGAGAACGCGCTTTATTCCGGCACGCTGGGCGGCGCGATGGAGGGGGCGTTGCAGGGCATTCCCGCGATTGCGCTGTCGCAGTATTTCGGACCCGCGAACGCCACCATCGACGATCCGTTCGAGGCGGCGCTGAGCCACGGTGCAGACACGGTGCGCCGGATATTGGCCGCAAGCCCCGAGGACACGGGCGATTACCGCCTGTTCTACAACGTGAATTTTCCGCCCGTGCGTGCCGCCGACGTCAAGGGCAGCCGTCTCAGCGCCCAAGGGCGGCGCCCCGGCGTGCGCTTTTCGACCGAGCCGCACGAGGCCCCGTCAGGCCGCAAGTTCGTCTGGATCAAGGGCGGCAACCAGCAGGTGCCGACCGCTGCGGGCACGGATGCTGCCGACAATCTGGAAGGCTATATCTCGATCACGCCGATGCGCGCCGATCTGACCGCGCATGACGTGATGGACCGGCTTGGGGCATTGAACGCATGACAGACGACGAGGTCGCCCAACGCAAGATGCAGTTTCTTTACGCGCTGCGCTCGAAGGGCGTGACGGAAAAGGCCGTGCTGGAAGCGATGGAGGCGATCGACCGCGGGCCGTTCATCCGGGGCCTCTTTGCCGCGCGCGCCTATGAGGACATGCCGCTGCCCATCGCCTGCGGGCAGACGATCAGCCAGCCATCGGTCGTGGGGCTGATGACGCAGGCGCTGCAGCTGAGCCCGCGTGACAAGGTGCTGGAGGTGGGCACAGGCTCGGGCTATCAGGCGGCGATCCTGAGCAAGCTGGCGCGCAGGGTCTATACCGTGGACCGTCACCGCAGGCTGGTGCGACAGGCGCGCGAGATCTTCGATGCGCTGAACCTGACCAATATCACCGCGATCACCGGCGACGGCAGTTTCGGTCTGCCCGATCAGGCACCGTTCGACCGCATCCTGGTCACCGCCGCCGCCGAGGACCCGCCGGGGCCCCTGCTGGCGCAGCTGAAGGTCGGCGGCATCATGGTGGTGCCCGTGGGCCAATCGGACGCGGTGCAAAGCTTGATCCGGGTGCGCAAGACCGAAACCGGTCTGGAATACGACGAATTGCGCCCGGTGCGCTTCGTCCCCTTGCTCGAGGGCTTGGGAAAAGATACATAATACGCGGAAACATGCCGATTTGCGGCTTTGTTCAACGCGGTGTTGACCGCGCGTTGCGTGGACCGACAAAAGCGACAACAAGACCCCCTTGCGGGGCATGAAGTGAAGGCCCCGAACCCGTATAACGGGGCGTGCCAAGAGGACGAGCCAGATGATCCGACCCCTTTCGCGCCACCGCGCGCCCCTGCTGCTGGCAACATGTGGCGCGCTTGCGCTGGCGGCCTGCGACCAGCCGCTGGACATGGACCTGCGCGGCGGCACGGGTGCATTCACCACGGCAGACGCGGCGGTCAATGCCACCACCGACCGGCCCCGCCCCGACAATCGCGGTGTTATCTCTTATCCCAACTATCAGGTGGCGGTGGCGCAGCGTGGCGATACGCTGAACGATGTGGCGGGCCGCGTGGGCGTCACCGCAGCCGAACTTGGCCGATACAACGGTATCGAGGTCAATGTGCCGCTGCGTGCGGGTGAGATCATCGCCCTGCCGCGCCGCGTGGCCGAGCCGTCGCCCGCGACGGGTGCCATCGGCACCGGGCCGATCCAGGCGTCGCCGATCGACGTGACCACGCTGGCGGGCAATGCCATCGACAATTCCGCCGCGACAACGCCGCTGCCGCCCGCCCCCGTGGCGCAACCGGTGGCAGTGCAGACCGGCCAGGAGCCGATCCGCCACAAGGTCGAGCGTGGCGAGACCGCCTATACCATCTCGCGGCTCTATCAGGTGCCGGTGCGTTCGCTGGCCGAATGGAACGGGCTGAACAGCGATTTCGCGATCCGCGAAGGGCAGTTCCTGCTGATCCCCGTGGCGCAGCAGGCACCGCCCAAGCGCACGGTGCCGGTCACGACCGCGCCGGGCGTCGGGTCCCCCACGCCGACCCCGCCCAGTGCCGCGACGCCCCTGCCCCGCGACGACACCGCCAAGCCCGCGCCGGTGGCGACCAAGCCCGCAGAGCCCGTGGCCGACATCGGCAAACAGACGATCAAGCCCGACACCAACAGCGCGATGGCCTATCCGGTCACGGGCTCGATCATCCGCGCCTATTCCAAGGGTCGCAACGAGGGCATCGACATCAAGGCGAACGCCGGCACGCCGGTGAAGGCCGCCGCCGCAGGCAGTGTCGCCGCGATCACCCAAAGTGCCGAGGGCGTGCCGATCATCGTGGTGCGCCACCCCGACAACCTGCTGACGGTCTATGCCAACGTGGCCGACGTGGCGGTGAAGAAGGGCGATGCGGTCACGCGGGGGCAGAACCTGGCCAAGCTGCGCGCGGGCGATGATGCCTATCTGCATTTCGAGGTCCGCAAGGGGTTCGAAAGCGTTGATCCGGCACCTTATCTGCCCTGAGCGGCTTAGGCATTGAATACCTCGTGGAAACTGCGGCGGGGCATGGTTCCCGCCACAAATTTCCCACCGTTGCCGTGCAAGCGCCCCAACATCGCCCAGTTTCCGAATTAGCCCCAATCCAAAGGCAACTTTTGGATTGGTGGCAAGATGGCCGTCTTTTACAGTTATACCAACGTCATCCGCGGCACCCAGAGCACGCTGAACGGCAATGCTGTCGATTACAGCTATGCGCCTTCGGGCACCTGGCGCTATTCGGGCGAAAAGACCAGCTTCGTGATCGAGGAAAACGACGGTGCGACCGTGTTCAACGGCGACGGCGACGTGAACGAATATGTCGATACGGCCGAACGCTTTGGCGGGGCCTGGGAACAGCGCGTCGACGTGGATGGCGTCGACCGGCAGGTGATCTGGGACTATACGTTTCAGGTGACCGACGGGTCGACCACCTGGCGCGTCGGCGTGATCGACGTGGATCTGAACAACGACAACGACGTGTTGGACGGCGGTGAAAACGGCTATTTCCTGGTGTTTCCCGATGGGATGCCCCCGGCGAACACCAACCTGACCACCGGTCCCGTCACCGAAAACGACGACAACACGCCCCATGCCGATCTGGGCGGCACCATCGTGTGCTTTGCGTCGGGCACGATGATCGAAACACCGAGCGGTCCGCGCGCCGTCGAGACGCTGCAACATGGCGATCTGGTGATCACCGGCACCGCAGGCGCGCAGCCGATCCGCTGGATCGGGGCCACGACGGTTGCCGCGCGGTACGCGCTGGCCCCCATCGTCATCAGCGCAGGCACGCTGGGCAACGACGCCGATCTGGTGGTCTCGCCGCAGCACGGTGTCCTGCTGACCGACTGGCGTGCCGAGCTGCTTTACGGGCAGGAACAGGTTCTGGTGCGGGCGGTCGATCTGCTGCACCTGGACGGCGTCTATCGCCGGGTCGGCGGGCGGGTCACCTATCACCACATCCTGCTGGACGCGCATCACGTGGTGCAATCCGGCGGGATCTGGTCGGAAACGCTCTATCCCGGCGACATGACCCGGCAATCGGTGAACCCTGCCGCGAAGGTCGAAATCGAGACGCTGTTTCCCGATCTTGCCGCCTATGGGCCAAAGGTCGCGCCCTGCCTGCGCGCCTATGAGGCGGCGCTGCTGGCGGCCTAGAGCGTGACGCCGGTGCGGCCTGCAAGATCGACGAAATACTGCCAGGCCACGCGGCCCGAGCGCGCGCCGCGCGTCGCCTGCCATTCGATGGCCTCGCTGCGCAGGGTCGCGGCGTCGATCTGCACGCCGTAGGCATCGCAATAGCCGCGGATCATCGCCAGGTACTGATCCTGATCGCAGGGATGAAAGCCCAGCCACAGACCAAAGCGGTCCGAGAGCGAGACCTTCTCCTCGACCGCCTCGGCGGGGTTGATACCGCTTTGACGTTCGTTTTCGATCATGTCGCGGGGCATCAGGTGGCGGCGGTTCGACGTGGCATAGAGCACGACATTCTCGGGCCGTCCTTCGATCCCGCCGTCCAGAACCGCCTTGAGCGATTTGTAATGGCTGTCGTCATGGCCAAAGCTGAGGTCGTCGCAATAGAGCACGAAGCGGCCCTTGGCCCCGCGCAACAGGTTCAGCAGACGCCCGACGCTGGGCAGATCCTCGCGTTGCAGCTCGACGATCTTAAGCCCCGGATGCTCTGCCTGAACGGCACCGTGGACCGCCTTGACCAAGCTGGATTTACCCATGCCCCGCGCGCCCCAGAGCAGCGCGTTGTTGGCGGGCAGCCCGCGCGCGAACTGCGTGGTGTTGGCCAGCAGCGTGTCGCGCGCGCGGTCATTGCCCACCAGCAGGTTCAGCGGCACCCGGCTGATCTGGTGCACAGGTTCCAGCCGGTCGGGGCCGGTGTGCCAGACAAAGGCGCTGGCGGCGTCGAAATCGGGGGCTTGCAGCGGCGCGGGCGCCATACGCTCCAGCGCCGCCGCGATACGGTCCATCGGGTCGTCGATCACTATTTCAGGTCCTTGTCGTCACCGTCGAGAATGTCGTCGAGACCTTCTTCATCGTCCTCGTCGTCGAAATAGCCCTCTTCGCGCAGGCGCTTGTCCCGGCGGCGTTCTACTCCGCGCACCAGCCAGATCGAAATCTCGTAGAGGCCAAAGACCACCACGAAGAGGATCAGCTGGGTCACCACGTCGGGCGGTGTGACGAGGGCCGCGACCACCAGAATGCCGACGACGGCATATTTGCGCACGTTGGCCAGCCCCTCGGCGGTGACCAGACCGGCCTTGCCCATCAGGGTCAAGAGCACCGGCAACTGAAAGCACAGGCCAAAGGCCACGATCATTTTAAGAGTGATATCAAGGCTTTCGTTGACCTTGCCCTGGAACACGATGTCGATGCCATCCGAGGCCTCCAGAATGGCACCGTCGATGCCATCCTCGAGCGTGCCGTCCTGCACGATCGCCGTCAGGATCGACGCCGCATCGGCAAAGCCGAGGAAAAAGCTCATCGCCATCGGCACGACCACGTAATGCGCAAAGGCCGCCCCCAGCATGAAGAGCGCGGGCGAGGCGATCAGGAACGGAAGGAAGGCGGATTTTTCATTGCGGTAGAGCCCCGGTGCCACGAAGCGCCAAAGCTGGTAGGCGATGACCGGGAACGACAGCGCAAGCCCCCCCACCATCGAGATCCGCACGAGGGTGAAGAAGTATTCCTGCGGCGCGGTGTATTGCATCACCGGATTGGGGTTGCCCAGATCGCGCATGGTCTGTTCGATCGGGACCAGCAGGAAATCGAGGATCGCACTGCCGAAGGAAAAGCAGCAGATCATCCCCAGCACAAAGGCCAGCACGGACCGGATCAGCCGGGTGCGCAGTTCGGCCAGATGCTCGATCAGCGGGGCGCTGCTGTCTTCGATATCGTCTGCGTGGCTCATGTGTCGCCCTTGGATGTGTCGGGTGTCTTCTTGGGTGTCTTCTTGGGTGTCGGGGGTGTCTCATCGGCGGCGTCACTGCCAATGGCCGCCTCGGCGGCATCGGCAGCCTTGCGGGCCTCCTCGGCCTCGCGGGTCTTGCGGTCGGCGGCGGCGCGGGCGGTCGAGGCCTGGATCTTCTTGGCCTTGTCCGCGCGTTCCCTGGCCAGCTTGCCGGTCTCGCTGTTGGGATCGACATCGCGCAGCGAGGATGAGACATCGCGCGCGGCGTCCTTGACCCCGTCCATCGCGGTGCCCAGCGGATTGGTCGCCGATTTCAGCGTTTTCGATATGTCGCGCATCCCGCTTTCATTGGCGGCATCGTTCATGGCGCTGGAAAATTCACGCGCCATGCCCTTGGCCTTGCCAACAAATTGCCCAATCTGCCGGAACAACACCGGCAGATCCTTGGGCCCCACGACGATCAACGCCACGACCCCAACGACCAAAAGCTCGCTCCAGCCCATGCCGAACATGGATCAGACCTTGTCTTTTTCGGTCTCGGGCGTGACGTCCTTGGCCTCTTTGTAGTCGTCGTCCTCGTCCAGCGATTTCTGACCTTCGTTGATGCCCTTCTTGAAGCTGGTGATGCCCTTGCCGACTTCACCCATCAGGCTGGAAATCTTGCCGCGCCCGAACAGCACCAGCACCACAACCGCAATCAAAAGCAGACCCATCGGTCCGATATTGTTCAACATAACCTTGTCTCCCGCTCTGCACGCCGCGCGGCGCGCTTGCCTATGTCGGGCCTTGTCTACGCAAAGCAGCACCGGCGCAAAAGGATCAAAGCCCGCAGAGCCTGCGCGTGGGTTCGCAAACCTGCGAGAAAAATCTGGCCATTTACCCAACTGACATCTATTTGTCAGTAATGAGCCGCGAGACCCGCCTTCATGCCCTGCTTGACGCCCTGCGCGGTGACGGCACGCACCGGGCCGCCGATCTGGCGCGGCAGTTGTCGGTGTCGCAGCGCACGCTTTACCGGGATATCGGCGCCCTTCAGGCATCCGGCGTTCCGGTCGCGGGCACGCGCGGCAGCGGCTACCGGCTGACCGAGCAGATCCGCCTGCCGCCGCTCGAGCTGGCCCCTGCGGAGCTTGAAGCGCTGAGCCTGGGGCTTGCCATCCTCGGCCAATCCGCCGACCCGGATCTGTCAAAGGCCGCCACGACGCTCGCTGACCGGATCGAGGCGCTGCTGCCCGAAGCGGCGATTGCCCCCGCCGACGCATGGAAGCTGCAGAAATCGCCGTTTTCCAATGCCGCGCGCGCGGCCTCGCACATCCCGCGCATCCGCGCCGCGATCCGTGCGCGCCAGAAACTGCGGCTGACCTACCATTCGCGCGGCGACCGTATCACCACGCGCACGATCCGCCCGTTGCACCTCGCCAGCCTCGGCCCGGTCTGGACGCTGACCGCATGGTGTGAATGGCGCCAGGCGATGCGCGATTTCCGCCTCGACCTGATCGAAACCAGCGAAGCGCTGCCCGAGCTTTTCCTCGAAGACCGCGACTGATTCTTCTGGCCAAAAATATCCTGGGGGAGACGCAAGGCGTCGGGGGCGAAGCCCCCAAGCTAACCCTTCAACCGCCACCCGGTCTGCGCAGGCAAAAACGCCTCGACCGCAGCCGTTGCCACAACGATCACCTCGTCGCCCGAGGGCACGTCCATCCCGCCAAAGACCGCGCGCACCTCGGCGCGCCCGCGCGGCAGCACCGCCACCAGCGCGTCCACGTCCACCGCGTCGGGCTGCTGAACGCCAACCGTCACCTGCACCCGCATCTGCGACGCATCCAGCCCCAGCGTGCCGAACAGCGGCAGCGACGATCCGCGAAACGCATCCTCGATCGCGCGGCGCGCCGCCTTGGTATAGTCGCGCCCGTGCAGGTCGTTGCCCTGCCCCATCTCGATGATCACCCGTTGTTCAGCCATCTGCCCGCTCCATGTCGAACGACACGCTCAGCGCCGCATGGGCCATCACGGTCGGATTGCCCGCACCTTCGGGGCGCGGCACGTCCAGACCGCCCTGGACCACCTCGATCTGCGCCTGGCCATAGGGAAAGATCGCGCGCAGCGTGTCCACATCCACCTGATCGGGGCGCTGCACTGCCACCCGCACGGCGATCTGCATCGCTTCCTTGGGAAAGCCGAAGAGTTCCGCCAGGTTGATCGAATTGCGCCACAGCGCATGGCGCACCGCCTTGGCGGCCGCATCGGTGTAATCGGCCCGGCGCAGCGACGTGCCGAGGCCGAATTCAATGATCAAAGGTCCGCTCATCCCATCATCCCCGCTGGAAACACAAAGCATTTGTCGCGGCGCACGCGCAGCCACATCACGGTGCCCGGTTGCGGCAGGAACACGCCCGGCACGGTGGATTTCATCACCGATCCGTCATGGTCCAGCCGGAATTCCACCAGGCTTTCGTTGCCCATGAACCGCGCGCGTTCGACCACGGCGCGCGCCGCCGTGCCCTCGACTGCCGTGGGCACCGGCCCCACGCCCGCGCGGTCAAAGTCGATGCGCACGTGCTGCGGGCGGAACACGATGTCGACCTCGGTGCCGTCGGCGATGCCGGGCGCCAGGAACCGCCCGAAGGGTGTCATCGCCAGCGCCCCCTGCACCGTGGAGCGGCGCACGTTGGCATCCGAGAAGAACGCGACCGACGCGCGGTCCAGCGGGCGCGTATAGACGTTGTAGGGCGCGCCCTGCTGCACGATGCGCCCGTCGCGCATCAGCGCGATTTCATCGGCCATCCGCATCGCCTCGTCCGGCTCGTGGGTGACCAGCAGCACGCCGGTGTTCTCTTCCTTCAGGATGCCCAGCGTCTCGTCGCGGATGCCGTCGCGCAACCGGTTGTCGAGACCCGAGAACGGCTCGTCCATCAGCATGATGCGCGGCTGCGGCGCCAGCGCGCGCGCCAGTGCGACGCGCTGCTGTTCGCCGCCCGACAGCTGGTGCGGATACATGTCGATGAAGCGCTGCATGTGGACGCGGCCCAGCATCTCCTCGACCCGCGCGCGTTTCTCGGCGCGGCTGCCGCGCAGGCCGTAGGCGACGTTGCCCTCGACGCTCAGGTGCGGGAACAGTGCAAAGTCCTGAAACATCAGCCCGATTTCGCGCCGCTCGGGCGGCACGCGGGTGACGGTGTCGCAGATCAGCCTGCCATCGACGTAGATCTCGCCGCTGTCCTGCATCTCGACGCCCGCGATCATCCGCAGGGTGGTGGACTTGCCGCAGCCCGACGGCCCCAGCAGGCAGGTCACCTGCCCCGGCATGATCTTGAGCGACACGCCGTCGACCACGGCCCGCCCGTCAAAGCTGCGCCGCAGGTCGCGGATCTCCAGTCGGGGCACCTCGGCCAAGGGCGTTCTCCAAGTCTGACAAAATCGGTCGGCTTGGGGCTATCAGGCCCGGCGCGCCCCCGCAAGCACCGCCGCAAAGCCCACGCCCAGCACCACGACGCAGATCGCCAGCAGTTGCACGTATTTATGTGCGTCCGGCAGCAGCATCGCCCAGAGCGTCCAGCCGCGCGCGAAATAGACCCACGCGCCCAGCATCGCCGCCCCGAAGGCCACCACATAGGACCACAGCGCCACCTGCCGGCCCATCACCAGCCCGACGATCATGACGGGCGCCAGAAACATCGAGGCCGTGCCGCTGACCGCAACCGCGTCGAAGAGCGTCGCATTGCCCCAGAGCGTCAGCAGCGCCCCCGCCAGCATGAACAGCGCCATGACCCCGCGCCCGCCCGACAGGGTGCGCGGGGCCAGATGCAACTCCTCGACCACCAGCCGCGAAGCCGAGGCCAGCGCCGAATCCAGCGTGCTCAGCGCCGAGACGACCAGCGCGGTCATCAGCAGCACGAATATCCAGGGCGGGAACATCAGCCCCCAGGTGCCGATCAGTTCGCCCTCGTAGGTGGCCCCGATCAGACCCGCCTGAATGCCGAAAAAGCCAAAGCCCAGGATGCACAGTGTCGAAATCCAGAACGCATGCAGGAACGACGCACGCGTGGTGCGCATATCGCTGATAAAGCCGCGGTCCATCATCACCGGATCGTGCAGCGGGTAAGACACCACCTGCAGCGCCGCCACCACCAGCAGCACCCAGCCGTTCAGCGCGCCCGCCGTGCCCTGGGCCGTCAGCACCGCGCCCAGATCGAAACCGGGGCCGGTGACCAGCGCGACGAAGGCGACGCCGAAGACCACAAGAAACACCAGCATCTGTACCACATCGGTGCGCAACGCGGCGCTGAGACCACCCCAGGCCGAATAGGCAAAGCCCAGCACCGCCACTGCCAGAATGGCCGGGGTCGCACCGCCCTGCACCAAGGCACCCGCGATCAAGCCGACCACCAGCAGGTTGGCAAAGACCTCGGACAGCAGCCGCAGCACGATCACCAGATTGTAGCAGCCCGTGCCAACAGGGCCAAAGCGCGTGGCCAGCCAGTCCTGCACCGACATCGCCCCGGTTTCGCGCAAGCGCTGCACGAAAAACCCACCCGTCAGGAACGACGCATAATAAGCCGCATAGGCCAGCGTGCCCGCGATGCCATAATAATAGCCCAGGATCGCGGCATTCATCAGCGACCGGGCAAAGATCCATGTGGTCACCTGGCTGAGCACCAGCACCCAAAGGCCCGGTGCGCCACCCGCTGCGCTGCGACCGCCAAAGAACCCGTCGATGGTCACGCGGCGCGGGGCGGCGAGCAGGCTGGCAACGACGATGCCCGCAAAGATGGCAATCAAAACAACAGGCTGCATTTCGGACACTCCCTTGGATGCTCAGCCAAAGCTATGCGCAGGCCCCGCCCTTGCTTCCAGCAGAAACGACGATCCCCACGGGAAAGTGAGCTTCATCTTGCCCCTCAAACTCCGGGGGGAATGCGCCGCAAGGCGCAGGGGGGCAGCGCCCCCGCGTGCCGTCACACCAGCTCGAACGTCGCGCGCGCCCGGTCGGTGCCGTTCACCTGTACCACCAGTTCGTGCGTGCCTTTGTGCAGCGAGAACGTGCTGGCGCCGCCGTTCATCGGATGCGCTTTCGACATCACCAGCGGCGTGGCCGCCGCCAGCTTGGCGGTCTTCAGCTTGAACACCTTTTCGCGGGCCGTTTTCGTGTCAGGCCCCGGCCCTGCAAAGCGGATGCGGTAGTCGACCAGAACCGGCAGTGCTTCGTCTGCCTGCAGTGCCACATCGAAGCGCAGCCGATCCCCGATGGCCACGGTATCGCCTTCCAGCTGCAGGGTCACGTCCACGTGGGCATCGGCTGCATAGCCCAGATGCGCCATCGCCCCGGCATGTCCCGCCTTGATCCGCGTGCGCAGGGCGTGGCGGGCCATCCAGGCCAGTTCCTGCGGGTCTTGCACAGCGCTGTCCTGCCAGTGCCGCAGATGTGCCAGAACCGCATCCGTATCGGTTTTCGATATGTCGTTCAGATGGTTGGCGACCGATCTTGTGACGAACCGCGTGGGATCGCCGTGCAAACGGTCGAGCAGCGGCAGCGTCTGTTCGGGGGTCAGTGCAATCGCGCGGCCCCAGGGGAGTTTGGGCCGCGTGCCTTCGCTGACCAGCCGCCGCACGTGGTAATTGTCGTCCTCGGCCCAGAGCGCCAGACGCGCCAGCGTCGCGTCGGGCCAGCGGTTCAGAAAGGCCCGGAGCGAGAATTCCATCGAAAACCGCTGTGTCGCGGCGTGGATCAGGTCCAGCGCGCGGTCGCGGTGATGCTCGAGCCCGTGACGCACCGCGAGAATCCCCGGCACGGCGTGGATGAAGCGGCCAAAGTCGTCGTCGCGCAAGGCGGGGTCCAGCGGCGGCGGCATCATCGCCTCGATCTGGTCGGCCATCACCACAAACTCCGGTGACAGGTGCGGCGTGATGCAGTCCGCGAACCAGTCGAGACAGGCCATCAGGCTGCGCTCGGGCACGCCCGAAAGCGCCTGCCGCGCAAAGGCCTGCCCGTCCAGTCCGGGCAGGCCCGCGGCATATTCCGCACCCAGCTGTCCCAACGACTGCGCGTTGAACAGCTGGTCTTTGAGTGAGAACCCCTGCGCCATGCGCGAGTACCTTCAGATCGTGGCGTTGGTCGCACCGCCGTCCAGCAACAGGTTCTGCCCGACGATGAAACCCGCGTGGACCGAACACAGGAACGCGCAGGCCTGACCGAATTCCGCCCGGGTGCCATAGCGCCCCGCCGGGATTGTCGCGGCCCGTTGGGCGCGCGCCTCTTCCATCGAGATGCCCTTGGCCTTGACCACGTTGCCGTCCAGCGCCTCGGCGCGGTCGGTGGCGTGGATGCCGGGCAGCAGGTTGTTGATGGTCACACCCCTGGACGCCACCTGACGCGCGGTGCCTGCGACATAGCCCGTGAGGCCGGTGCGCGCCGAATTCGACAGACCCAGCTGCGCAATCGGCGCCTTGACCGACTGCGAGGTGATGTTGACCACCCGGCCCCAGCCGCGGTCCATCATCGCGGGCATCAGCGCCTTCATCATCGCGATGGGGGCCAGCATGTTGGCATCGAGTGCCGCGATGAAATCGTCGCGGTTCCAGTCGGTCCACATGCCGGGGGGCGGGCCGCCCGCGTTGTTGACCAGAATGTCGATCTGCCCTGCTACCTCGAGCACCTTTGCCTGCCCTTCGGCGGTGCTGATGTCGGCGGCCACGGTCGTGACCTCGACGCCGTAGGTCTCGCGGATTTCGGCCGCCGTCGCCTCGAGCGCGTCGGCCCCGCGCGCGTTCAGCACAAGGTTCACGCCTGCCTCTGCCAGCGCCTCGGCACAGCCGCGCCCCAGACCCTTGGACGATGCACAGACCAATGCGCGTTTACCAGATATTCCCAAATCCATGCGATCCTCCTTTGGACGGTTGCCACTGCCTAGCACTTCGCGCAGGCGGGATGCCAGAAAAACACCGGCCCGTTGACCTGCCTTTGACACAATTCTAGGGTAGCGCCTTGATCGTACCGCAAAATTCCTGATCTGAATGCGACCCGAACCCTATGTCCGACACTGCCAAACCCCTGTCCCCGGCACATTCCGTGCCCGTCTATGCTGCGCGCATGTTCACCGCCATCGACGGTGCAAACATGGGCGATGCGCTGTCGTTCGCCGAAGAGCTTGAGCTGGACGACGTCTATACGCTCAGCCAGATGGCGGACCCGCAGCAACTGGCGATTCAAGTGCTGGAGGACGGCTATGAAATCGCAGCCGAAAGCCCGACGGGCACGCCCGGTGCAGCACTGCATCTGGATTGCGCGCTGACGCTGATGTCGCCCGACGGGCAGACGACGGACGCCATCGTGGTGGTCGAAACCGATGCAACGGGCGATGTCGCGCAGATCTATCTGCTGCCGCTGGCCAGCCTGACGCCGCGCACCGACTATGCGCTGGTCGGCATCGACACCACCAAGGCGGGCGAGAAATTCGCCGAGGTCGCCTGTGCCCGCTTCACCCGTGGCACCCATATCACCATGGCCTCGGGCGCGCAGGTGCCGATCGAGAACCTGGCCGTCGGTGACCGGGTGCTGACCCGCGACGACGGCCCGCAGCCGGTGCGCTGGATCGGGCAATCGACCGTGCGCGCCGTGGGCGATTTCGCCCCCATCTGCATTCGCGCGGACGCGCTGAACAACTATCAGGATCTGGTGGTCAGCCCCGATCACCGGTTGTTCATCTATCAACGCTCTGACCAGTTGGGTGCCGGCCGGTCCGAGCTGCTGGTCAAGGCGCGGCATCTGGTGAACGGCGATACGGTGATCCGGCAGGATGGCGGTTTCGTCGATTATTTCCAGCTGTTGTTCGACGCGCATCAGATCATCTATGCCGAAGGGATCGCTGCGGAATCGACGCTGGTCGACACCCGCACCCGCCCCACAGTGCCCGAAGACATCACATCGCAACTGCTGGGCAACGGCAGTGCCGATCACGCGAATGCGGGGCTGTCCGGGCTGGACGTGCAGGAGACGCTGCTGAACCGGCCCGATGCGGCGGAATTGCTGCGCAAGGCGAGCTCGCGCTAATCCTTGCGCCGGGTGCCGCCGCAGAATATACGCGCCGACATGCTGGACAACGCCCCAAACCGCCCCGAACTGCCGCCCGAGATTGCGCGTCGCCGCACCTTTGCGATCATCTCGCACCCGGATGCGGGCAAGACGACCCTGACGGAAAAATTCCTGCTGTTTGGCGGGGCGATCCAGATGGCGGGACAGGTCCGCGCCAAGGGCGAGGCGCGGCGCACGCGCTCGGACTTCATGGCGATGGAAAAGGACCGCGGGATTTCGGTGTCCGCCTCGGCTATGTCGTTTGATTTCAAGACCTTCCGGTTCAATCTTGTCGATACGCCCGGCCACTCGGATTTCTCGGAGGACACTTACCGCACGCTGACGGCGGTGGATGCTGCCGTGATGGTGATCGACGGGGCCAAAGGCGTTGAAAGCCAGACGCAAAAGCTGTTCGAAGTGTGCCGGATGCGCGATCTGCCGATCCTGACCTTTTGTAACAAGATGGACCGCGAAAGCCGAGATACCTTTGATATCATTGACGAGATTCAGGAAAATCTGGCGATTGACGTGACCCCGGCAAGCTGGCCCATCGGTGTGGGCCGCGATTTTGTCGGCTGTTATGACATGCTGCGCGACCGGCTGGAACTGATGGACCGTGCCGACCGCAACCGTGTCGCCGAAAGCATCCAGATCGACGGGCTGGACGACCCCAAGCTGGCCGATCACGTGCCCGCGCACCTGCTGGAAAAGCTGCGCGAAGAGGTCGAGATGGCCCGCGAACTGCTGCCGCCGATGGACCACGCCGCGATGCTGGAGGGGTCGCTGACGCCGATCTGGTTCGGCTCTGCGATCAATTCGTTCGGGGTCAAGGAACTGATGGACGGCATCGCCACCTATGGCCCCGAGCCGCAGATCCAATCGGCCGAGCCGCGTCAGATCCTGCCCGAGGAAAAGACGGTTTCCGGCTTTGTTTTCAAGGTTCAGGCCAATATGGACCCCAAGCACCGCGACCGCGTGGCCTTTGTGCGGCTCGCCTCGGGGCACTTTCACCGGGGCATGAAACTGACCCATGTGCGGTCGAAAAAACCGATGGCGATTTCGAACCCGGTGCTGTTTCTGGCCTCGGACCGCGAGCTGGCGGAAGAGGCCTGGGCCGGCGATATCATCGGCATCCCCAACCACGGGCAGTTGCGCATCGGCGACACGCTGACCGAGGGCGAGGCGATCCGGGTGACCGGCATCCCGTCCTTTGCGCCCGAACTGTTGCAGGGCGTGCGCGCGGGCGATCCGCTGAAGGCCAAGCATCTGGAAAAGGCGCTGATGCAATTTGCCGAGGAAGGCGCCGCCAAGGTGTTCAAACCCGCGATCGGGTCGGGCTTTGTGGTGGGCGTGGTCGGGCAGTTGCAGTTCGAGGTTCTGGCCAGCCGGATCGAGCTGGAATACAGCCTGCCGGTGCGGTTTGAGCAGTCGCAGTTTACCTCGGCGCGCTGGGTGAACGGTGCGCGCCAAGCCGTTGATAAATTTGTGGAAGCCAACAAGCAGCACATCGGATATGACCACGATGGCGACGTGGTTTACCTGACCCGGTTGCAATGGGACATCGACCGCGTGGTGCGCGATTATCCCGATGTGCGGCTGACCGCGACCAAAGAGATGATGGTCTGAAACGCGATGCGCTGGGGCAAGCCGGACAAGGGGCCCGAGCGCGCCAAGACCACGCTGAGCGCCCAGAGTGTCGTGACCGACGCCGCCGTGCTGCGCTGGGGCACCGTGTCGACGGTGAAGGCGCCCGTGCAGCAGATTGCGAGGTTCATCGCCTATCATCTGGACGCGGGTGCGGCGCGGATGGATATTTTTCTGGACGTGCCCGACGCCGATATCGCGCGGCAACTGGCGCACCCCAAGGTGCGGTTTCACCAATGCGACGATGCGTTTTGGGCCGACAAGCCCGACAAGGCGCGCGAAAGCCATCAGTTGCGGCAGGTGTCGAATGCCTCGCTTGCCTATCAGGGGTCCGATCTGGACTGGCTTGCGCATATTGACGTCGATGAGTTTATTCTGAGCGATCAACTGCTTGGAGAGCATCTTGCATGTGTTCCGGCCGACATGGCCTTTGCCCGGTTGCAACCGGTCGAGATGATGGCGTCGGATGATCCGGCCCGTGATCCGTGGTCTGGCCCCGCCCAATTCAAACGCACGCGCAAGGCGGCGAAGCAGAAAAAGGCGGCGCTGAGCGAGATTTACCCCACCTTCGGTGCCTATGTGCCCGAGGGGTTCATCAGCTATACCGGCGGCAAGAACATCGTGCGCACCGGGTTTCCGCGCGTTCGGCTGGGCATTCATGCGATGATGCACGCAGGGCGCAAGGTGTCGAACGGCAAGGTGCTGGAGACGGTGCACGTAGGCCATGCGCATGCCCCGGACTGGGAGACCTTTCAGCGGCATTTCGAGTTTCGGATGACCCGTGGGTCATACCGAAAGAAAACAAATGGAAACATGATCCTAAACGACGTTCTTAAAGTCTTGCTTGAGGAAGAGGGCTTGGACGGATTGCGCCGCTTCTATGACGAGATGTGCCGGGCCACGCCCGAGCGGCTGGAGCTGTTGCGGCGGCACGACATGCTGGTGACCGCCACGCTGGATCTGGACCGAAAGGTCGCGCAGGTCTTTGGGCAGGAGGCGGCAAGCAGATGACCAAATGGGGCCTTTCCGCGACCATTCTGGCACCTGCGCGCGACATATTGCGCTTTGCCGCCTATCACATCGACGCGGGCGCGCATCGGTTGTTCCTCTATCTGGACGACCCCGAAAGCGACGCCTTTGCCCCGCTCAAGGCGCACCCGAAAATCCGGGTGACCCGGTGCGACGCCCAGCACTGGCAAAAGCTGGGTGGCAAGCGGCCCGTGAAACATCAGGTCCGGCAAAGCCGCAACGCGACCCATGCTTACGCGCGCGGCACTGACGTCGATTGGTTGATCCACATGGACGCCGACGAATTTCTGGTGTCGGAACAGCCTGTTGGCGATGTGCTGGGCGCCCTGCCTGCCACGGTGCGCACCGCGCGCACGCGGCCAATGGAGCAGCTTGCCGGGGATGGGACGCGCTTCAAGGCGTTCGTGCCGAACGGGCCCGACCGCGCCGACACGGTCAAGCGGCTCTATCCGAATTACGGCGCGCATATCAAGGGCGGGTTTCTGTCCCATGTTGCCGGAAAACTCTTTGCGCGCAGTGGGATGGACGGCCTGGACGTGCGCATTCACAACGTGTTTCTCGACAAGGACATGAACCCCGGCGAGGTTGAATTGGACGGGATTGATCTGGCCCATTGCCATGCGAAAACCTGGGAGGACTGGCTGGCCGCGTACCGCTATCGCCTGGAAAAGGGATCGTACCGCGCCGATCTGGCCCCGGCGACGCCGCGGGATGCGGGGGGCCTCAGCCTGCACGAATTGTTCCGGTTCATCGAGGCTGACGCGGGCACCGATGGCCTGCGCGCATTCTACCGCGAGGTCGCCGAAGACAGCGCCGAATTGCGCGCACGGTTGGAGGCGGAAGGGCTTTTGCGCACGCACAGCTTGGATCTGGACGCAAAAATGCAGCGTCACTTCCCTGATTTCACGACATGATTTGACCAAGGCGTCATGCTTTGGTATGGGACATCAATGTCGCAGCCTCTGGGCTGCCTTTGGGCCACGCGGGCCGACATTTCAAAGCTGCCGCGGGCCAAGTCAGTGTCCGCAAACTTCGGACATACATGATAAAATTCTCAGATCTGAACCTGAATCCCAAAGTGCTGAAAGCCATCGAGGAAACAGGATACGAAACACCGACCCCGATTCAGGCCGGTGCGATTCCCCCCGCCCTTGAAGGCCGCGATGTCCTGGGCATTGCCCAGACCGGCACCGGCAAGACCGCAGGGTTCGTGCTGCCGATGATCACCATGCTGGCGCGTGGACGTGCCCGTGCGCGGATGCCGCGCAGTCTGGTTCTGTGCCCGACGCGCGAACTGGCCGCACAGGTTGCCGAAAACTTCGACACCTATACAAAGCACCTGAAGCTGACCAAGGCGCTGCTGATCGGCGGCGTTTCGTTCAAGGAGCAGGACACGCTGATCGACAAGGGTGTCGACGTTCTGATCGCGACGCCGGGCCGTCTGCTGGACCATTTCGAGCGCGGCAAGCTGATCCTGTCGGACGTCAAGGTGATGGTCGTGGACGAAGCCGACCGGATGCTGGACATGGGGTTCATCCCCGATATCGAACGCATTTTCGGGCTGACGCCGTTCACCCGCCAGACGCTGTTCTTTTCGGCGACGATGGCCCCCGAAATCGAGCGGATCACCAATACGTTCCTGAGCAACCCGGCGCGGATCGAAGTGGCCCGTCAGGCCAGCGCGTCCGAGACGATCGAACAGGGCGTGGTGATGTTCAAGGCGTCGCGCAAGGACCGCGAAGCGAGCGAAAAGCGCAAGGTTCTGCGCATGCTGATCGACGCCGAGGGCGACAAGTGCACCAATGCGATCATCTTCTGCAATCGCAAGATGGACGTGGACACGGTGTCGAAGTCGTTGAAACAACACGGCTATGACGCGGCCCCCATTCACGGTGACCTGGACCAGAGCCAGCGCACGCGCACCCTGGACGGGTTCCGTGCGGGCGATCTGCGGTTCCTCGTGGCCTCTGACGTGGCGGCCCGTGGGTTGGATGTGCCGAGCGTCAGCCACGTGTTCAACTTCGATGTGCCCAGCCACGCCGAGGACTATGTGCACCGCATTGGCCGCACCGGCCGTGCCGGGCGCGATGGCAAGGCGATGATGATCTGCGTGCCGCGCGACGAGAAGAATTTCGAGGATATCGAACGGCTGATCCAGCGTGAAATTCCGCGCCTGGAAAACCCGCTGGGCCATATCGGGACCGAGGCGCAGGACGATGCGGCAGAGGACACCGTCGAGAAAAAACCAAGCGCAAGCCGCTCGCGGTCGCGCTCGCGCAGCCGCAAGACGGATACTGCGCCGCAGTCGCAGCCACAGTCCAAGCCCGACGCGGCAAAGACAGAGGCCGCCCCCGAGGCGACACCGACACCTGCAGAACAGCCCGCAGAGGTACACGAGCCGCGCACCGAGCCCAAGGCACCCGCCGCGCCCAAGCAGGCCGAGGCCCGCCCCGAGCCCTCCGAGGGCACACGCAGCAACAGCCGTTCCAGCGCGTCCAACACCAAGCGCGACACCGGGTCGAGCCGTTCGCGCAGTTCACAAAGCGACCGTGGCGGCAGCCGCGTGACCGGTCTGGGCGATCACACGCCGACCTTCATCGAGAAGAGCTTTGCCGAACGCTACGACGGCTAAGCACCAGATTTAGAAATGCAAAATGCGCACCGGGCGAGATGCCTGGCGCGCATTTTTCGTATCGGATTTCAGAAACTGCCTGATGCTCAGGCCAGCTCTGCGTCCATCGTGATATCCGCATTCAGCAGCTTGGAAATCGGGCAATTCTGCTTGGCCGCTTTCGCGCATTCGTCGAACGTCGATTTGTCCACGCCGGGAATGCTGGCCTTGACCACCAGATGCACGCCCGTGACCGCGAAGCCATCGTCCTTTTTGTCCAGCGACACGGTTGCGGTGGTTTCGATGCTTTCGGCTGCCACACCTTTTTCGCCCAGGATCATGCTCAGCGCCATCGAGAAGCAGCTGGCATGGGCGGCACCGATCAGCTCTTCGGGGTTGGTGCCTGCGCCATCCTCGAACCGGGTGTTGAAGCCATAGGGCTGGTCGTTCAGCACACCGCTTTCAGTGGAAACCTTGCCTTTGCCGGTCTTGAGATCGCCAGACCATTTTGCGGAACCGCTTTTCTTGATCATGAAACTGTCCTTTCAGAGTAAAAAAGGGGCGCAAAGCATGCGCCCCCGTTGATATTTCAACTCTGAACCGAACGGTTTGGTTCCCTCAGGTCAGACGGCTGATGATCACGCTGACCTCGGGTTTCTTGCCGATTTCGTCCTGTGCGGTCTTGCGCACGGTGCGGCGCAGCGCCTGTTCCAGCGCCTCGTCGTCGCGCATGGTCTTGGGGTCGGCCCGGCCGAGGAACTGGCTCAGGTCCGCCTCCATCAGCTCGACCAGCGGGGCGTTGCTGCTGCCGGTTTCCGGCAGGCCCATGGTTTCGCACCAGGGATCGCCCAGCGGCTCGTCCTGTTCGTCGATGATCAGCGTCACCACGACGTGACCGTTCAGCGCCATGCGGATCCGGTCGCGCACGACCCCGTCCAGCGCGCCGATCTGCACCGAACCGTCCAGATAGGTGCGGCCCGTTTCGACATATTCCACGACTTTCGGTGCGTTGCCGCTGAGGTCGATCATCATGCCGTTGACCGCAAGAACGCCTTGCAAGCCCTTGGCTTCGGCCAATTTGGTGTGTTCACGCAAGTGGCGGTGTTCGCCGTGCATCGGCACCAGGATCTGCGGTTTCACCACGCTGTGCATCTCTTCGAGATCGGGGCGGTTGGCGTGGCCGCTGACGTGGTAATGGCCGCTGTTGTCATCGACGACATCGACGCCCATTTCCGAGAAGGCGTTCATGATCTGGATCACGCCGCGCTCGTTGCCGGGGATGGTCTTGGACGAGAACAGGAAGGTGTCGCCCTTCTTCATCTCCAGCCCCATGTACTTGCCACGGGCCAGTTGCGCGCTGGCGGCGCGGCGTTCGCCCTGGCTGCCGGTGACCAGCAGCAACAGGTTTTCGCGCGGGATGCTGCGGGCATCCTCGGGGGCGACGGTGGGCGGGAATTCGGTCAGCACGCCGGATTCGACCGACGCCTCGACCATGCGTTTCATCGCGCGGCCCAGCAGGACGATCGAGCGCCCTGCCCGTTCGCCCGCTTCGGCCAGCGTTTTCACCCGTGCGACGTTCGACGCGAAGGTGGTCGCCACGACCATGCCGTTGGCCTCGTGCATCAGCTTTTCGATCTCGGGGCCGACGGTCACTTCGGACCGGCCCGCGTGGGGCGAAAAGACGTTTGTGCTGTCACAGATCAGCGCCTTGACGCCGTTCTTGGACACCTCGCCCCAAAGCTCGGGGTCCCAGGCCTCGCCGACCAGCGGGGTGCGGTCCAGCTTGAAGTCGCCCGAGTGCAGGACGCGGCCCGCGGGGCTGTCGATGACCAGGCCCGAGCTTTCGGGAATGGAGTGCGAGATCGGCAGGAAGCCCACCTTGAAGGGGCCCGCGTCGACCTGATCGGGCCAGGCCTCGACCACGGTGACGGCATCGGCGGGGTGGCCGTTTTCGGCCATCTTGCGTTTGGCATGGTTGGCGGTGAAGGCCCGCGCAAAGATCGGCGCTTGCAGGCGGCCATAGGTGTGGGCAATCGCGCCGATGTGGTCTTCGTGGGCGTGGGTGATGAACACGGCCTCGATGCGGTCGCGGCGCTCTTCCAGCCAGGCGATGTCGGGCAGGATCAGGTCCACACCCGGCGTGCTGTCCATGTCGGGGAAGGCCACGCCGATGTCCACGACGATCAGACGTTCCTTTTCAGGTTTGCCGTAGCCGTAAACATAGCAATTCATGCCAATTTCGCCCGCCCCTCCGAGGGGCAGGTAGATCAATCTTTCACTGCTCATAAGTCAGTTATTTTCCTTGTTGTATCGGTGGATCACGGTCAGCCCGTGCATCGTCAAATCATCATGAAATTCGTCAAACAGGTCTTCGGTCTGCTGGAAAAGTGGTGCCAGTCCGCCGGTCGAGATGATTTTCATCTCGCGCGCCCGTTCGCCCTTAATCCGGGCGCATATCTCTTTTACCAGCCCGACGTAACCCCAAAAGACGCCGGATTGCATACAGGCCACAGTGTTGGTGCCGATGACCTTCTGCGGCTTGGCGATATCGACGTGCGGCAGGGCGGCGGCGGCGTGGTGCAATGCCTCGAGGCTGAGGTTCACGCCGGGTGCGATCACGCCGCCGATATAGGCGCCATCTTCGCTGACCACGTCGAAGGTGGTCGCGGTGCCGAAGTCGACCACGATCAGGTCGCCGCCATGCAGGTCATAGCCGCCCACGGTGTTCACCAGCCGGTCGGGGCCGACGGCGGTGCCGCCGTCGACGCGCACATCGACGGGCAGCAGGCAGTCGGGCTTGCCCACGACGATGGGGCGGGTGTGGAAATACCGGTCGGCCAGCACCCGCAGGTTGAAGACCACGCGCGGCACGGTCGAGCTGATGATCATGTCGGTGATCTCGACGTCGATCTTCTGGAACTTCATCAGGGTCGAGAGCCAGACGTAATACTGGTCCGCCGTGCGCTGCCATTCCGTCGATGTGCGCCAGGTGCCGATGAACTCGGTGCCGTCCCAGATCGAGAAGACCGTGTTGGTGTTGCCGCAGTCGATGGCCAGAAGCATGTGCTGCCCCCCCTCAGAAATAGACGTCGGCCGCCGCGATCGCCACGCGGCCCCTGGACGTCTCCAGAACAAGATTACCCGCAGCGTCCACATCGGCAAAGGTGCCCGTGGTCTCGTCGCGGGTGGTGCGGGCGGTGATGACCTCGCCCAGGCGGGCGGCATGGCTGATCCAGGCGGCCCGGATCGGCGCAAAGCCGTAGGTGGTGAACTGCGTCTCGAAACGGGCATAGGCCGCGGCCAGAAGGTCGAGGAAATCCTCGGGCGTGATCACGGTGCCCAGCTCGCCCTTGAGCGAAACGGGCCGCACGGCCCCCGGCTCGACCTCGGCCATTGCGGGGGCTGCGGCCAGATTGACGCCGATGCCGATGGAGAGGTGCCGCAGCTGCGGGCCGTGGCCTGCGCTTTCCAAGAGGATGCCCGCCAGCTTGCCATCGCGCAGCAGCACGTCGTTGGGCCATTTCAGCGCAAAGCCCTGTTCGCGGCCCGTGGCGGCCACCAGCGCCTCGCGCAGGGCCAGCGAGGCCACGAAGGAGCGCAGGGCCGCCTGCCCCGGTGCGTCGCTCACGGGCATCAGCAGGGTCGCTGCAAAGTTGCCCGCTGGCATGGACCAGGGTCGGCCCCGCCGCCCGCGCGCGGCGGTTTGCCGGTTGGCCATGATCCAGACAGGGCCTGCGGCATCCGGGGCCATGCGCGCCGCCTCGGAGAGCGTGGAATCCACGCTTTCCAGCACATGCCGCCCGTATCCGTCAGGCCACATCGTCATGTTTCTTCTGGCCTTAAATATTCCCCGCCGGAGGCTCCCTCAGGGGCCACCGGCGCCGCCGGTTCAGTTGACAACGAGGGATGCCGCAGCCGCAGCCGCAGCACTCTCGACGCCGAACATGTTGACGATGCCCAGCACCATCACCACGGCCGAGGCCATCAGGAACCCCCAGAGCACGGGCGACTTGCCGCCATCGAGCCCTTGGGCGTTCTCGTCGCCGAAGTACATGTAGAACACGATCCGCAGATAGTAGAACGCACCGATGACGGATGCGATCACACCGGCAATCGCCAGCCACGCCAGCCCGCCGTCATAGGCGGCGCGCAGCACGTAGAGCTTGCCGAAGAAGCCCAGCATCGGCGGTACGCCCGCAAGGCTGAACAGCAGCACCAGCATCGCCAGCGCCTTGCCGGGTTCGCGTTTGGAATACATGTTGAGCGATGTGACATCGACCACCGGCTGCCCGTCACGCTCCATCATCAGGATAAAGGCGAAGGTGCCGACGTTCATCGTCACGTAGATCGCGAGATAGACCAGCATCGCCTGCACGCCCAGCACGGTGCCCGCCGCCAGGCCCATCAGGGCATAGCCCATGTGCGCGATCGACGAATAGGCCATCAGCCGCTTGATGTTGGTCTGGCCGATGGCCGCGATCCCGCCCAGGAACATCGACAGCACCGAGATCAGGGCCACGACCTGCTGCCAGTCGCTGACCGCACTGCCGAAGGCGTCGTGCAACAGCCGCGCGAACAGGGCCATCGCCGCCACCTTCGGGGCCGTGGCCAGGAATGCGGTGATCGGCGTCGGAGCACCCTCGTAGACGTCGGGCGTCCACATGTGGAAGGGCACCGCCGAGACCTTGAACGCGAGGCCCGAGATCAGGAACACCAGACCCAGCAGCAGCCCGATGGACACCTCGCCCGTGATCGTGGTGAGGATGATGCCCGAGAACAGCGTGGTGCCCGAATAGCCATAGACCAGCGACGCCCCGTAGAGCAGCAGGCCCGAGCTGAGCGCGCCCAGCACGAAGTACTTCAGGCCCGCCTCGGTCGATTTGATCGAATCGCGGCGCAGCGACGCCACGACGTAAAGCGCCAGCGATTGCAGCTCGAGGCCCATGTAGAGCGACATCAGATCGCCCGCGCTGACCATCATCATCATGCCGACCACGGACAGCGTGACCAGCACCGGGTATTCAAACCGCAACAGGCCGCGGTTGGACATGTACCCTTCGGACATGGCCAGAACGGCCGCTGCGGACAAGAGCAGCGTAACCTTGGCGAAGCGTGCAAAGCCGTCGTCGATGAACATGCCGCCAAAACCCAGGTGGGTTTCGGGTGCGGCCAATCCGACCCACAGGGCCACCAGCACGAACAGGGCCGACGTCGCCCAGGTCAGCGCCGGGGCCAGTGCGTCCTTGCCGGTGTAGACAGCCCCCAGAAGGCCCAGGATAGCGAAGACGGCCAGGACGATCTCGGGAAGAATAAGCGTCAGATCAGCGGACATGGGTCCCGTTCCTTTATCAGTTTCCGACCACTTGCATCGCAGCGGCTGCTGCGGCGGTGGCCGTGTCGTAGTTGTTGACCAGTGCGGAAACCGACGGCCCGATGATGTCCAGCACAAGCGCGGGATAAACCCCCAGCAGCAGCGTCATCACCACCAGAGGTGCAAAGATCAGCTTTTCGCGGCGGGTCATGTCGGTGATCGCCTTCAGGCTTTCCTTGATCAGGTCACCCAGCACCACGCGGCGGTAAAGCCAGAGCGCATAGGCCGCCGAGAAGATCACGCCTGTCGTCGCCACTGCGGCCACCCAGGTGTTGACCTGGAACGCGCCCATCAGCGTCAGGAATTCGCCCACAAAGCCCGATGTGCCCGGCAGGCCGACGTTGGCCATGGTGAAGAACAGGAACACCAGCGCATAGGCGGGCATCCGGTTGACCAGACCGCCATAGGCGTCGATCTCGCGGGTGTGCATGCGGTCATAGATCACGCCGACGCAGAGGAACAGCGCCCCCGAGATGAAGCCGTGGCTGACCATCTGGAAGATCGCGCCGTCCAGACCCTGCTGGTTGGCGGTGAAGATGCCCATGGTGACAAAGCCCATGTGCGCGACCGACGAATAGGCGATCAGCTTTTTCATGTCTTCCTGCACGAGAGCCACCAGCGAGGTGTAGACGATGGCGATCGCCGACATCCACAAGACCAGCGGCGCCAGCACTTCGGAGCCCACGGGGAACATCGGCAGCGAAAAGCGCAGGAAGCCGTAGCCGCCCATCTTCAGCAGGATCGCGGCCAGAACCACCGACCCTGCGGTGGGCGCCTGAACGTGTGCGTCGGGCAGCCAGGTGTGCACCGGCCACATCGGCATCTTGACCGCGAAGCTGGCGAAGAACGCGAGGAACATCAGCGTCTGCATGCCGCCGACGATCTGGATGCCCAGCACGTCGAAGGTGCCGTAGGCAAATTCGTGGTTCAGCAGCAGCACGATGTCGGTGGTGCCCGCATCCGAGAACATAGCGACCATCGCCACCAGCATCAGCACCGAGCCGAGGAAGGTGTAAAGGAAGAACTTGAACGAGGCATAGATGCGGTTGGCCCCGCCCCAGATGCCGATGATCAGGAACATCGGGATCAGCCCGGCTTCGAAGAACAGATAGAACAGCACCATGTCCAGCGCCATGAACACGCCCAGCATCAGCGTTTCCAGCAGCAGGAAGGCGATCATGTATTCCTTGACGCGGCTTTCCACGTTCCAGCTGGCGGCGATCACCAGCGGCATCATGAAGGTGGTCAGCATCACGAACAGAACGCTGATCCCGTCAACGCCCATCTTGTATTGCAGGCCCAAGAGCCAATCGGCCTGTTCGACGAACTGGAAGCCGGGGTTGCCGGGGTCGAATTCGAACAGGATGAACAGCGACACCAGGAAGGTGGCGGTGGTTGCGAACATCGCCACCCATTTGGCATTGCGCTGCGCCGCGGCATCGCTGCCGCGCAGGAACAGGGCCAGGATCAGCGCCGCCAGGGCGGGGATAAACGTGGTAATGGAAAGAAGGTTGTCCATCAGTTCGCCCCTCCGAGGGTCACCCAGGTGATCAGAACAGCGATCCCGATCACCATCGCGAAGGCATAGGTAAAGATATAGCCGGACTGCGCACGGCCGGAGAGACGGGTCAGGAAGGGCACGATGCCCAGGGCCACGCCGTTGAGTGTGCCGTCGATGACGTTGCCGTCACCCTTCTTCCACAGCTGGCGGCCGATCCATTTGGCAGGCCGCACGAAGATGACGTCGTACAGCTCGTCAAAGTACCATTTGTTCTTGAGGAACAGGTATATCGGGCGCTGGCTTTCGGCCAGACGACCGGGCAGCGTCGGGTTCCAGATGTAGAACCACAGCGCACCCAGCAGGCCGATCAGCATCGCGACGAAGGGCGAGACCTTGACCCAGACGGGCGCATCATGCGCGTCGTCGAGGACGTGGTTGTCCGGCGCCATGTAGAGCGCACCCTGCCCCGGCTGGCCTGCGAATGCATAGTGGTGTTCGGCTTCGGCCACGACGTCGGCCTGGTCTTCGGTGACCAGTTCGGCTGTGTCGTCTTCGCCTGCTTCGGCGTGGTCTTCTGCGCCGACCTCGGCCACGGGGATGCCGTAGAACTTGCCGACCTGATCGACGTGGCCGAAGAAGCTGTTGTACCACAGCATGCCGGCAAAGATCGCGCCCAGCGACAGGACGCCCAGCGGGATCAGCATGACCATCGGGCTTTCGTGCGCGTGGTCATGGGTGTGCTTGTTGCCGCGCGGTTCTCCAAAGAAGGTGAGGAAGATCAGGCGCCAGCTGTAGAAGCTGGTCATGGTCGCGGCGATCACCAGCAGCCAGAAGGCATAGGATGTACCACCCGCAAAGGCGCTTTCGATGATCGCGTCCTTGGAGAGGAAGCCCGCGAAGCCGATGTGCGTCAGCGGAATGCCGACCCCGGTGATCGCCAGCGTGCCGATCAGCATCGCCGCGAAGGTATAGGGGATCTTTTTGCGCAGGCCGCCATAGTTGGTCATGTCCTGTTCGTGGTGCATCGCATGGATGACCGAGCCCGCGCCCAGAAACAGCATCGCCTTGAAGAAGGCGTGGGTGAACAGGTGGAACATCGCCGCCGAATACATGCCGACGCCTGCGGCCACGAACATGTAACCCAGCTGTGAACAGGTCGAGTAGGCGATCACGCGTTTGATGTCGGTCTGAACCAGACCCACGGTGGCCGCATAAAAGGCCGTTGTCGCGCCGAGGAAGACGATGAACATCTGCGCTTCGGGCGCGAATTCCATGACCGGCGACATGCGGCAGACCAGGAAGACGCCGGCGGTGACCATCGTGGCTGCGTGGATCAGCGCCGACACGGGCGTCGGGCCTTCCATCGCGTCGGGCAGCCATGTGTGCAGGAACAGCTGTGCCGATTTGCCCATCGCGCCGATGAACAGCAGGATCGCGATGACGTTGGCGGCGTTCCACTCGCGCCACAGGAAGCTGAGTTGCGTCTCGGCCAGACCGGGTGCGGCGGCAAAGATGTCGTCAAAGCGGATGCTGTCGGTCAGGAAGAACAGCGCGAAGATCCCCAGCGCAAAGCCGAAGTCGCCCACGCGGTTGACCACGAAGGCCTTGATCGCGGCGGCGTTGGCCGACGGTTTGCGGTAGTAAAAGCCGATCAGCAGGTAGGACGCGACGCCCACGCCTTCCCAGCCAAAGAACATCTGGACCAGGTTGTCCGAGGTCACCAGCATCAGCATCGCGAAGGTGAAGAACGACAGGTAGGCGAAAAAGCGTGGCCTATAGCTTTCGTCGTCTTTCCACTGCGGGTCCTTGTCCATGTAGCCAAAGGAATAGAGGTGCACCAGGCTGGAGACGGTGGTGATCACGATCAGCATGATCGCGGTCAGACGGTCCATGCGGATCGACCAATCGGTGCTGAGCGAGCCGCTTTCGATGTAGCGCAGGATCTGGATCTGCTCGGTCACGCCGTCAAACGTCAGGAACACGACCCACGACAGCAGCGCCGACAGGAACAACAGCCCCGTGGCGATGGACATCGCCGCCGTCTCGCCAAAGGCGCGCCAGCCAAAGCCGCACAGGATCGCGCCGACCAGAGGGGCAAATAGGATAGTCAGTTCCATGTATTCAGCCCTTCATCACGTTGACGTCTTCAACCGCGATGGTGCCACGGTTGCGGAAGAAACAGACCAGGATGGCAAGGCCGATCGCGGCTTCGGCTGCGGCGACCGTCAGCACGAACAGGGTGAACACCTGCCCGACGAGATCGCCCAGATAGCTGGAGAAGGCCACGAAGTTGATGTTCACCGCGAGCAGCATCAATTCGATGCTCATCAGCAGGATGATCACGTTCTTGCGGTTCAGGAAAAGCCCGAAGATGCCGATGACAAACAGCGTGGCTGCCACTGTCAGGTAATGTTCAAGTCCGATCATGCCCGTCCCTCGGCTTTTGGTAGTTTGGTATTGAGGGCAGCCGCGCGGCTGCCCGATGTCGTGCGGTGCGTCCGGTCCATCAAAGCCCCTGCCCCGATTTCACGTCGCGAAGTTCCATCGCCTTGGCGGGGTCGCGCATCATCTGCGCCGTGACGTCCTGGCGCTTGACGTCCTTGCGGTGGCGCAGGGTCAGCACGATGGCACCGATCATCGCAACCAGCAGGATCAGGCCGGCAAGCTGGAACAGCAGGAAATACTGGTCATAAAGAATGATCCCCAGCGCTTCGGTGTTGTGGCGGTCCAGCGGGATGGCTTGCAGGCGCAGATCGGCGGCTGCGACGTTGCTTTCCCAGGCACCGAAGGCCATGACGAATTGCATCAGGATCACCAGGCCGATCAGCAGGGCCAGCGGCATGTAGCGCGCCATTTCGGCCTTGAGCCCGGCGAAGTCGACGTCGAGCATCATCACCACGAAGAGGAACAGAACCGCGACCGCGCCGACATAGACGATGATCAGCAGCATCGCGACGAATTCCGCGCCCAGCAGCACGAACAGGCCCGCAGCGGACAGGAACGACAGGATCAGCCAGAGCACCGAGTGCACGGGGTTGCGGCTGATGACCGTGAACAGCCCACCGGCGATCACCGAGATCGCGAAAAGGTAAAAGGCGAAAACGCTCATGTCTCTTTGTCCTCTTTCATGACGGCCTGGGCCAGGTCCATGGCCTTGGTCGTGGCGGGGATGCCTGCAAACATCGACATCATCGCAATCGTTTCGCTGATATGCTGCGCTGTGGCGCCCGCCTCGACCGCGTGACGCACGGTCTGGCGCACGGCCGTTTCATTCTGCGCGCCTTGCATCACCAACCCTGCCAGCGTCAAGAGAAGACGCGTGCGCGCGTCCAGCCCGCCCTCGTTGAAGGCGTTGCCGAACATCGCTTCCATCATGTCCTTGGACATGGTCGGAAACATGCCCTCGAACTTGCGGATGTCGAAGGCTTCCATGGCCGGAAAGGCCTTGGCCATGTCCTGCATCTGGGCCATCATCGCGGCAAAGGGGTTGGTCGGATCGGTCATCGGTAGGGTGCGTCCAGTTCGAGGTTGCGGGCAATCTCTGCTTCCCAGCGGTCGCCGTTTTCCAGCAGTTTGGCCTTGTCGTAGAACAGCTCTTCGCGGGTCTCGGTCGAGAATTCGAAGTTCGGCCCCTCGACGATGGCATCAACCGGGCAGGCTTCCTGACAGAAGCCGCAGTAGATGCATTTGGTCATGTCGATGTCATAGCGCGTGGTGCGGCGGCTGCCGTCCTCGCGGGGTTCCGCGTCGATGGTGATGGCCTGCGCAGGGCAGATCGCCTCGCAGAGTTTGCAGGCGATGCACCGCTCTTCGCCGTTGGGATAGCGGCGCAGGGCGTGTTCACCACGAAAACGAGGGGAAAGCGGTCCCTTTTCGTGCGGGTAGTTGATCGTGGCCTTGGGCCGGAAGAAATACTTCAGCCCCAGCTTCATGCCGCCCCAGAAATCCTGAAGCAGGAAATATTTGGCGTGCCGTGCGTAATCAATCTGTGTCATGCTTAGCTCCCCACGGTCCAGCGGGCATAGACGCCCCAGAACCATTCGAATTTTGCGGCAAAGGCCACGAAGATCACCCAGATCAGGCTGAACGGCAGGAACACCTTCCAGCCCAGACGCATCAGCTGGTCATAGCGGTAGCGCGGGGTGATCGCCTTCACCATCGAGATGATGAAGAACACAAAGCCCATTTTCAGGATCATCCAGAAGATGCCATCGGGCAGGAACGGCACCGGCGACAGCCAGCCGCCGAAGAACATCAGCGAGATCAGCGCGCACATCAGGACCACGGCCACCAGTTCACCGATCATGAACAGCAGGAAGGGCGTAGAGGAATATTCGACCTGATAGCCCGCGACCAGTTCCGATTCAGCCTCCGGAAGGTCGAAGGGCGGGCGGTTGGTTTCGGCCAGCGCCGAGATCAGGAACAGGAACAGCATCGGGAAGTGCGGCAGCCAGTACCAGTTGAAGATGCCCCAATCGCCCTTTTGCGACAGCACGATGTTGCCGAAATTCATCGAGCCGGACGAGATGATCACGCCGATGATGATCAGACCGATGCTGACCTCGTAGGAGATCATCTGCGCCGCAGAGCGCAGCGAGCCGAGGAACGGGTATTTCGAGTTCGAGGCCCAGCCGCCCATGATCACGCCGTACACCTCGAGCGAGGAGATGGCGAAGACATAGAGGATGGCGACGTTGATGTCAGACAGCACCCAGCCGTCGTTGAACGGGATCACCGCCCAGGCGATCAGCGCCATGACCAGGCTGACCATCGGCGCCATGAAGAACACGCCCTTGTCGGCACCGGCGGGCACCACGACCTCTTTGACGATGTATTTGCCAAAGTCCGCGAAACTTTGCAGCAGGCCGAAGACGCCCACCACGTTGGGGCCGCGGCGCATCTGGACGGCGGCCCAGATCTTGCGGTCGGCATACATCAGGAATGCCAGCGCGACCAGAAGCGGGATCACCAACAGAAAGATCTGCGCGACGATCAACAGGCCCATGCCCACGGGATTTACAATGAAAAATTCAGCCATAGGTCCTCACACCGTCGGTATCCCTTTTTCCGCACAGTTGGCAGCCTCGACTTCGGCGTCGATGGTGCGCAATCCGCGCGGCAAGGATGGCGAGATGGTGTAAACAGCATCTGCCTGCCACACGCCACCCTCTTCGTTTACTTTTGTCCGCACATGGCGCGCAAATCCGTATCCGCGGATCAACGTATAGCCGGCTGCGGCGCATTGCGCGTAATCAGACACGTCCTGGCCGCTGAGCGCGTTGGTCATTTCCACGTTGAACTGCACCAGGTCATTGTCCAGCAGCGACGTCTGAACGCTCCGGTAATCGGGAATCAGACGTTCTGCCGTGATCTCCGGCTCGGAACAGGCGGCCAATGGCGCCAAGGCTATGAGGCCCGCGCGGATCATTCAGCAGCCATCGCCCCTTGCAGACGTGCCTTGGCGTTGGCGCTGAGTTCGGCCATCAACTGGCTGGACCGCGCAATCGGGTTGGTCAGCCAGAAGTCCGACAGCGCATTGCGGAAGGCCGCGTCGCCCAGTTTGCCCGAAGCCACGGGGCGCCATTCGTTTTCGGGCACCTCGTCCAGATCGGCGATGTGCGGCACAGCCTCGACCAGCGCGGAGCGCAGGGTGGCCAGGTTGTCATAGGGCAGAACCGCGTCCATCTCGCCCGAGAGCGCGCGCAGGATGGCCCAGTTTTCCTTGGCCATGCCGGGGGCGAAGCTGGCGCGTTGGGCCAGTTGCGGGCGGCCTTCGGTGTTGATGAAGACGCCGCTTTCCTCGGTATAGGCGGCACCGGGCAGGATCACGTCGGCGCGGTGTGCGCCACGGTCGCCGTGGCTGCCCTGATAGATCACAAAGGCACCTTCGGCGATTTCGATCTCGTCGGCACCAAGGTTATAGATCACGTCGGCCTCGGCCACGGCGTCCATGCCACGGTCGTTGACCGCGCCCACGTCCATCGCACCCACGCGCGATGCGGCGGTGTGCAGGACCATGAACTTGGAGTTTGTATCCTCGGCCAGCTTCATCGCGGCGGCGAGAACGGCGGCACCGTCGGCTTCTTGCAATGCGCCCTGGCCCACGATCACGATCGACGGTGCGTCGAGCACGTCGCCATAATCCTTGTCCAAGAGGCCGTTCAGCGCGGCACGGTCGGTGCCTGCGTGCGCGTAGTCATAGGTCAGATCGACGGCTTCGCCCACCAGACCGACGTCTGCGCCCGCGATCCACGCCTTGCGGATGCGCGCGTTCAGCACGGGTGCCTCGATGCGGGGGTTGGTGCCGATCAGCTGGATGAACTTGGCTGAATCAATGTCCTCGATCCGGGCGGTGCCTGCATAGGAGGCGCGGTTGCCCGCTTCGAGCTTGGCACCATCGGTGCGGCATTCGACGACGCCGCCCTGCCCCTCGATCAGCTGTTTCAGCGCAAAGATCGCCTCGACCGGGGCCAGATCACCGACCAGACCGGCCAGCTTTTCGGCACCCTTGATCCTGGACGCGGTCACTTGCAGCGCCTCGCCCCAGTCGGCTTTGCGCAGCTTGCCGTTCTCGCGGATGTAGGGCGTGTCCAGACGTTGCCGGCGCAGACCGTCCCAGACGAAACGGGTCTTGTCCGAAATCCACTCTTCATTCACGCCATCATGGTTCAGCGGCAGGAAGCGCATGACTTCGCGGCCCTTGGTGTCGACGCGGATCGACGAGCCGAGCGCATCCATCACGTCGATGCTTTCGGTCTTGCTCAGTTCCCAGGGCCGCGCGGTGAACGCATAGGGTTTCGAGACCAGCGCGCCCACTGGGCAGAGGTCGATGATGTTGCCCTGAAGGTTCGAATCAAGCGTCTCGCCCAGATAGGAGGTGATCTCGGCGTCTTCGCCGCGCCCGGTCTGGCCCATCTGGGTGATGCCTGCGACCTCGGTGGTGAAGCGCACGCAACGGGTGCACGAGATGCAGCGCGTCATGTGGGTTTCGACCAGCGGGCCAAGATCCAGATCCTCGGTCGCGCGCTTGGCTTCGCGGAAACGGCTGAAATCGACGCCGTAGGCCATGGCCTGATCCTGCAGGTCGCATTCGCCGCCCTGGTCGCAGATCGGGCAATCGAGCGGGTGGTTGATCAGCAGGAATTCCATCACGCCCTCGCGGGCCTTCTTGACCATCGGGCTGTTGGTTTTCACGACGGGCGGCTGGCCTTCGGGGCCGGGACGCAGATCGCGGACCTGCATCGCGCAGGATGCGGCGGGCTTGGGCGGGCCGCCCACGACCTCGACCAGACACATCCGGCAGTTGCCCGCGATGGTCAGCCGCTCGTGGTAGCAAAAGCGCGGAATCTCGACCCCGGCCAACTCACAGGCCTGGATCAGGGTCATCGCCCCTTCTACTTCGATTTCCTTGCCGTCGATGATGATCTTGCGAAGGTCGCTCATGCGTCAATTCACCCTGAGTAACGAACCGATCCGGCTCGATTTTTCGATTTCGTTGCGCCCAAGCGCGCAATACGTCTCTGGCTGTCCGGCGACAACCCCATTGGCAGCCAAATATGCCTGGCCGCGCTTTTTCAGCCGTGCTTTTTCGGCGTCGGATTTCCGGTAGGCGTCGATTTCGGCGCTGGTATAGCCCATCGCCTGTGCCTGATTGTTTAAACCGTTTAAAAAGCCGAAGGCCTTGATCATCCGCGCCGAGATGTCGGGGCAGCTTTTGCGGATCTCGTCGGCCAGACCGACCGCCAGCAGCGCGTCGTCGATGGGCGTGTCGCGCAGATGCGGTTTGGCCATGGCGGTGGTCGCCGTCGAAAGCGCGAGGGCTGTGCCGATCACAAGTGTCGTCAGTCGCATGTTCAAGTCTCCTGTGCTGCGAAACGGGCCGCGCACGCGCGCGGGCCCCTCTGCGGACATGGGAAACCTGCGCCCTGATATGCAATAGCAGGACACGTCTGGCGTGAAAACCGGGCGATATGTCGCCGGACCCGTCATCGAACGCTGCAGGTTCCCTGCAGGATCAACGTGTCGTTCGACACCAAGAGCGCGCCGTCGTCGCCATCCGGTCCGCGCGTCCAGACGATGTTGGACGTGCCGAAATCCTCGATGCAGTAGCGCGTCGCGTCGTAAAGCCCCGCCTCGCGCGCGCCGGTCAGGCTTTGCGAGACCGGCTTGACCTCGGTCTGGAACACCGAACGGTCGTCGCCGACCTTCTTGGTGCTGGTGCGGTAGTATTGACCGTCAAAGGCCAGGTCCTCGTCGCGCTGGTTGCAGGCCGTCATTGCCAGCGCTGCCGTCATCAACAGGATCAGACGCATCAGAAGGCCCCCCAGATCGCCATGACGGCCATTGCCAGCACGCACAGCATGCTGATCGACCAGAACAGGCTGCGCATCGGCTGGTTCGTGGTGCCGATGTGCACGAAGGCCATGACGACCCGCGCCGCCAGGAACACCGAGGCAAAGAGGTTCACCCAGAACGGGTTGGCCCCCATCAGGATCGCCGCGAGCACGGCCGCGATGAAGGGTCCGGCGCTTTCGACCGCATTGGCGTGGGCGCGCGCCTTGCGGTAGGTCGGGTTGGCATAGTCGCGTTTGACCTGTCCGCAGAGGGCACGCTCATCGTCGGAGCGGCCGGCGGCGGAGAGCGCGGTCAGCACGAACATCAGGATGGCATAGCCGCCTAAGGACGCGATCGCGTGGGCGTAGAGTTCCATTGTCATGTCCTATTCCGCAGCCACGGCGCTGACGCGGCCGGTGCGCTTGTGTTTGATACGGTCTTCGATCTCGTCGCGGAAGTTGCGGATCAGGCCCTGGATTGGCCAGGCGGCGGCGTCGCCGAGCGCGCAGATGGTGTGCCCCTCGACCTGTTTGGTCACGTCCAGCAGCATGTCGATCTCTTCGACTTCGGCATCGCCGCGCACCAGACGTTCCATCACCCGCATCATCCAGCCGGTGCCTTCGCGGCAGGGCGTGCACTGGCCACAGCTTTCGTGTTTGTAGAACTTGGCCAGACGCCAGATCGCCTTGATGATGTCGGTGTCCTTGTCCATCACGATCACCGCAGCCGTACCCAGACCCGACCGCTGCTCGCGCAGATAGTCGAAATCCATGATCGCCTCGCGCATGTGTTCGCCGCGGATACAAGGTACGGACGACCCGCCGGGGATCACCGCCTTCAGGTTGTCCCAGCCGCCGCGAATGCCGCCGCAATGCTTTTCGATCAGCTCTTCGAAGGTGATCGACATCGCCTCTTCGACGACGCAGGGGTTGTTCACATGGCCGCTGATCGCAAACAGCTTGGTGCCCGCGTTGTTCGGTCGGCCAAAGGACGAGAACCATTCAGGGCCACGGCGCAGGATCGTGGGCACCACGGCGATGGATTCGACGTTGTTGACGGTTGTGGGGCAGCCATAGAGACCCGCGCCCGCCGGGAACGGCGGTTTCATCCGGGGCATGCCCTTCTTGCCCTCAAGGCTTTCGAGCAGGGCGGTTTCCTCGCCGCAGATATAGGCGCCGGCACCGTGGTGCAGGTAGATGTCGAAATCCCAGCCGGATTTGGCGGCGTTCTTGCCGACCAGCCCTGCGTCATAGCATTCGTCGATGGCCGCTTGCAGCGCCTCGCGCTCGCGGATGTATTCGCCGCGGATGTAGATGTAGCAGGCGTTGGCGTTCATCGCGAAGGAGGCGATCAGGCAGCCCTCGACCAGCGTGTGCGGATCGTGGCGCATGATCTCGCGGTCCTTGCAGGTGCCGGGTTCGGATTCGTCGGCGTTGACCACCAGATAGGCCGGGCGACCGTCGCTTTCCTTGGGCATGAAGGACCATTTCAGGCCGGTGGGAAAGCCCGCACCGCCGCGACCGCGCAGGCCGCTTTCCTTCATCTGGGACACGATCCAGTCGCGGCCCTTCTTGATGATGTCGCCCGTACCGTCCCAGTGGCCACGTGCCTGCGCGCCTTTCAGCGAGCGGTCGTGCATCCCGTAGAGGTTGGTAAAGATCCGGTCCTTGTCCTGCAACATGTCCGTTCAGCCTTTGTCTTGCCGGCGCGCGCGCCAGATGTTGAAACCCATCCACAACGCCCAGGCGAAACCGCCAAGCGCTGCGAGGTCAAAAAACGCGTGGGTCCGGCTGGTCCAGCCGAGGTAGCCCCCCGCGATCGTCGTGCCAAGCCAGAAGAGTGCCACGCAGACAATCCACAGCGCCAACCGCTGCCCTGTCCTGTTTGCCTTGTCCTGACCCTGCATGAAACCTGTCGGCGTTTCGCAAACGCCGCCTTTCCTGACCTTGTTCGAAACTTAGGTGCTGTCACCCTTTGCCAGCACCTTGGCCTGTTTGACCCATTCATCGCGGCTGACCCGCCCCTTGAACCCGGCAAGGTTCTGGTCGGCCCATTCGACTTCCTTCTTGCGCCAGGACGCCACCTGCGAAAAGTGGAAGACGCCCATCTCGTGCAGCAGCGCCTCGAGCTTGGGACCGACGCCCTTGATCTTTTTCAGATCGTCCGGGCCACCCTCGCGCGGGGCGCTCAGCAGTTCCGGCTTGCCGTCGGCGGCGACGGCCGCGCGTTTGGCGGGCGCTTGCGGCGCGTCGGGCTGCGGCTTTTCGGGGTCGGTGGCGGCGACCGGATCATCGACCGGTGCTGCAGGCTCCGCCTCGGGCGGGATCGTCTGCAACGGATCTGCGTCCGCGGCGGCCGACGGCTTTTCGTATTTCCAGTCGCCCTTGCGCGCGGCGAGCTCTTCCTGCCCCTCGAGACGCGCGCTGGGTTTGACTGTCATGGCCGCGTCGGCCTTGGCAGGCTTGGGGGCTGTTTCAGGCTCTGCCGCTGCCGGCGCAGGGGCGGCGACATCCGCCACCGGGGCGCTCTTGGCGGCAGGCTCGGGCTTTTGTGTCGCGGGCTGCGGCGACTGTTCCTGCGCGCCTTGCGATTTTGCCACCAGCGTGGTGCAGCGCACGTTTTTCAGAAGGAAACCGAAGACACCGAAGACGAGGATGCCCAAGACCAGTGCGGCGAAAAAGCCCCAGCCGCCAAACGCGATCAGCAAAACGGCCAGAACCGCGCCGGTTATCGCCGCGAGCATCCAACTCTTGCGTGCGCAGTCCTGCATCGCCTTGTCATTGTTCATCATCGTCCCTCTCCTGAATTGCTGTTTATTCTATATCGTTGTCGTCCTTATGCGCAGTTTCGCCTGCGACCAGTGCGCGGGCCTGTTCGACCCAGCCGTCGCGGCTGGCGCGGCCCTTGAATTTTGCGAGGCTCTGGTCGGCCCAGGCAACTTCGGCCTCGGTCCATTCGGCGATCTGGTCGTGGTGATAGATGCCGTTGTCGTGCAGAAGCGATTCCAGCTTGGGGCCGATGCCCTTGATCTGCTTGAGGTCATCGGGGCGGGCGTCGCGCGGCGCGCTCAATGTCGAGGGTTTGGACCCCGTGACCGTGTTGGCCGTGGTTGCGGTCTCGTCCTCGGGCGCTTCGGCGGGAATGTCGGTTGCGGGCGCGCTGCCTGCGGGACGGGTTTCGCCCTTCATCGCGTCGGTCTGTTCCGCAGGTGCCGTCTTGCCGCGCTTGGGCTTGGCTTTCATCTCGTCTTCGGAGGGCGGGGTCGGCGCGACCTTGGCCTCTTTCGTCACGGGGGCCGAGGGGGCGGTGCGGGTCTTGGGTTTGGCTGGCGGTTTTTCCGCAGCGTTCGCCGCCTTGTCCTGCCAGGGCGTGACCAGCGGCACTTCGGTGCCGTCGATCCGCTTGACCGTGTCGCCGATGTCCTTGGCCAGTTGCACGCTGGCGTTGTACTGGGTCTTGCCGCTGTCATAGTCGGTCAGTGACGTGAGGCCGCTCAGTGGCTCCGAGGCATAGCGCCCGTTCTGCGGACCCGGTGTCGGCACGCCGCCTGCGGCCAGTTCCTCGATGATCTCGCCCATCCGCGCGGTGGTCAGATCCTCGTAGTAGTCCTTGCCGATCTGGGCCATCGGCGCGTTGGCGCAGGAGCCGAGGCATTCGACCTCTTCCCACGAAAACTTGCCGTCCGCCGACAATTCGTGCGGGCGCGCGGCGATCTTTTCCTTGCAGACGGCCATCAGGTCTTCGGCCCCGCAGATCATGCAGGACGTTGTGCCGCAGACCTGGATATGTGCCACGGAGCCAACGGGTTGCAGCTGGAACATGAAGTAGAAGGAGGCCACTTCGAGACCCCGGATATAGGCCATGCCCAGCATTTCGCTGACGTGTTCGATCGCGGGGCGGGACAGCCAGCCCTCTTGCTCCTGCGCGCGCCACAGCAGCGGGATGATCGCGCTGGCCTGACGGCCCTCGGGGTATTTGGTGATCTGGGCTTCGGCCCACGCCTGGTTGGCGGCGGTGAAGGCGAAGCTTTCGGGTTGGTCAGGGTGCAAGCGGCGGAGCATCAGTTCGACTTTCGGTTCGCGTGGCGGAGGTGGGAGCCTCCGGCGGGAGTTTTACGGGCAAGATGAAGTGCAGAAGGGACCAGATGGCGGATCACCGGTCGATCTCTCCGAACACCACATCCATCGTGCCGATGATCGCGGCGACGTCGGCCAGCTGGTGGCCGCGGCTGACGTGATCCATCGCCTGCAGGTGCAAGAAGCCCGGCGCGCGGATCTTGGCGCGGTAGGGTTTGTTGCTGCCGTCGGCAACGAGGTAGACGCCGAACTCGCCCTTGGGCGCTTCGACGGCGCAATAGACCTGGCCTTCGGGGACGTGGAACCCTTCGGTGTAGAGCTTGAAGTGGTGGATCAGGCTTTCCATCGAGGTTTTCATGTCGGTGCGGCTGGGCGGGGTCACCTTGCCACGGGCGAGGATGTCGCCGGTCGCTTCGCGCAGCTTGCCGATGGCCTGCCTGATGATGCTGACCGACTGGCGCATCTCTTCCATGCGGACGAGGTAGCGGTCAAAGCAGTCGCCGTTCTTGCCGACGGGGATCTGGAAATCGAACTCGTCATAGCATTCATAGGGCTGCGAGCGCCGCAGATCCCATGCGAGGCCGGAGCCGCGCACCATCACGCCGGAAAAGCCGTATTCGAGGATGTCCTCTTCGGTCACGATGCCGATGTCGGCGTTGCGCTGCTTGAAGATGCGGTTTTCGGTCAGCAGCCCGTCGATGTCGGCGAGAACGGCGGGGAATTCATGGGCCCACTGTTCGATATCGTCCAGCAGCGCATCGGGCAGGTCCTGATGCACGCCGCCGGGGCGGAAATAGGCCGCGTGCAGGCGCGCGCCGCAGGCCCGCTCATAGAAGATCATCAGCTTTTCACGCTCTTCAAAGCCCCAGAGCGGCGGCGTCAGCGCGCCCACGTCCATCGCCTGCGTGGTCACGTTCAACAGGTGGCTCAGGATGCGGCCGATTTCGGAATAGAGCACCCGGATCAGCGAGGCGCGGCGCGGCACGGGGGTGCCGGTCAGCTTTTCGATGGCCAGACACCATGCGTGTTCCTGGTTCATCGGCGCCACATAATCCAGCCGGTCGAAATAGGGCAGGTTCTGCAGGTACGTCCGGCTTTCCATCAGCTTTTCGGTGCCACGGTGCAGCAGGCCGATGTGCGGATCGCACCGCTCGACGATCTCGCCGTCGAGTTCCAGCACCAGCCGCAAAACGCCGTGTGCCGCAGGGTGTTGCGGGCCGAAGTTGATGTTGAAGTTGCGGATCTTCTGCTCGCCGGTCTTGGCGTCGGTCGATCCGTCATCGTAGCGGTTTGTGCGAATATCGCCGTCCATCATGATAGAACCTCTTCAATCTTGCGCGGCTCGGAAGTCGCAAACGCCCAGAGCAGTATGTAGGGGCCGAAATATGGAACCAGAGTAAACACCAATGTCCACGCAGGGTAGCCATGCCGCTTTTGAACGACACGGGCAGGCAGCGCAAACAGAGCAAGCATGACCAGCATCGTCAGCAAGGCGGATGTGGACACGAACCAATCGGGCTGTGCAAACTGGCTGTCCATCACCGCTTCTCCAGCTCTTGCAGCTTGATGCCCATCCACCACAGCAGGGCGATCGTGCCCAGCGGGATCAGACAGACCGCAGCCCAGTATTTATGGATGCCGAAGAACGGCAGCAGCTTGACCATCGGAATGGCGGTCAGGGCCGACAGGATGAGCCACCACAAGCCGCCCATTATTTCTTGTCCTTGCTGACGTGGCCGTCGGGGGCCGCCTTGTCATCGCCGGGCAGGATGTATTCGGCCCCTTCCCAGGGCGACATGAAATCGAACTGGCGGTATTCCTGCACCAGGCTGACGGGCTCGTAGACCACGCGCTTTTGCGCCTCGTCATAGCGGACCTCAGTGTAGCCGGTGGTCGGAAAATCCTTGCGCAGCGGATAGCCGCGAAAGCCATAGTCGGTGAGGATGCGGCGCAGGTCGGGGTGACCCGAGAACAGGATGCCGAACATGTCGAACACCTCGCGCTCGAACCAGTTGGCCGAGGGGTGCACGCCGGTGATCGAGGGCACCAGAGCATCCTCGCGCACCGAGACACGCAGGCGGATGCGGTGGTTCTGGTACATGCTGAGGAAGTGGTAGACCACGTCGAACCGCTTGGCCCGGCCCGTGTAGTCGACCGCGGTGATGTCGATCAGCGTCGAGAACCGGCAGGTCGCGTCGTTCTTGAGAAACTCGACCAGGCCCACGATGTTGTTGGGCGTGATGTCCAGGTTCAGCTCGTCATGGGTGATGTCCCACGCCAGCACGCAATCGGGGCGCTTGGCCTCGATGTAGGTTCCCAGTTCTTTCAGTGCGTCGCTCATCGGTTATCCTTACCCCGAAGTCTGTCCTTTGAGGCGCGACCCACGCGCCCTGCCCGCGCGGTGCGGGCCTTTGTTTACAGCGTCCGGTTCAGCGGACGTTTGTTTAAGGCGTCCGGCTCAGCGGACGTTTGTTTTAAGCGTCCGGTTCAGCGGACGATCGTCCCGGTGCGGCGCATCTTGCGCTGCAACTGCAAGATCCCGTAGAGCAGCGCCTCGGCCGTGGGTGGGCAGCCCGGCACGTAGATGTCGACCGGCACGATCCGGTCGCAGCCGCGCACCACGGAATAGCTGTAGTGGTAGTAGCCGCCGCCGTTGGCGCAGGAGCCCATCGAGATCACGTAGCGCGGCTCGGGCATCTGGTCGTAGACCTTGCGCAGGGCCGGCGCCATCTTGTTGGTCAGCGTGCCCGCCACGATCATCAGGTCCGACTGGCGCGGGGACGCGCGCGGTGCGGTGCCGAAGCGTTCCAGATCGTAGCGCGGCATCGAGGTGTGCATCATTTCGACGGCGCAGCACGCCAGGCCGAAGGTCATCCAGTGCAAGCTGCCGGTGCGGGCCCAGTTGATCAGGTCCTCGGTCGAGGTCAGCAGGAAACCCTTGTCCTGCAGCTCGGCGTTCAGGTTCTGGGTCGCGACCTCGCGGTCGGGACCTGCAGCGTTTGGTGATGTGGCAATTGACATGTGCGCTTTGCTCCAGCGTTTTGTCGGGAGACGGGCCGCGGTTTTCTGCAGGCCCGTATGTTGGGTTCGGGTGTAGCCCAGCCCCGCCAGAGCGTCAACGCGACATGCTCATACGATCGCAGGGAAACACTTCGATATGAATGGCCAGTCCGATCCTGCGCATGAAATGGCCCTTCGGGTCCTGTTCGCAACCCTTTCGGGGCTAGAAAGCCGCCCGGATCATGGGGGCGGCCTTCCGACTTCAGCGCGCCTGTGGCTTGACCACTGCACCGAAGATAGCCTGCCTGTGGCCTATTGCCACTCAAGCGCGCCCTTTTTCCATTCATAGGCGAAACCGGCGGTCAGAACGCCCAGGAAGACCATCATCGACCAGAAACCTGTCATGCTGACGTCCTTGAATGCGACGGCCCAGGGAAACAGGAATGCGATTTCGAGATCAAAGATGATGAACAGGATCGACACCAGGTAGAACCGCACGTCGAATTTCATCCGCGCATCGTCGAAGGCGTTGAAGCCGCATTCATAGGCGCTGACCTTTTCGGGGTCGGGACGGCGCACCGCGATGACCAGGGCGGCAAGGATCAGAATCAGGCCCAGCGCGATGGCGACACCCAGAAAAACCAGAATGGGAAGATATTCCCGCAGCATCTCGTCCACGTGTGGTTCCTTTAGCTATGCCGACGCGGCGGCGCGCGGCCCTTAACGTATCTTTCGACGTTTACGCGCCCGCAAGGGCGAGGTCAACCGATGCACCGGCGGATCGGGGGCCTCGGACGCCTGCCCCGAGACTAGGATTTCTTCGTTTCGGAATCGTTATCAGGGACGCTTTCGGGGGCTTGGTCCTCAGGCTCCTCCTCCCGCTCCTCATTCGTCGGGTTCTGAACCGCATAGACGTTATAGTCGTTGGGATCGAATTCCTCGGGGTCATAGGCGTCCTCGTCCTCGGCAATGCCGGTGACATGGGTGGTGCCGGTCTCTTCGTCATAGACCAGCCCGTAGGTGGCACGGCCTTCGGATTTATAGCGCAGGTATTCGTGGATACCCGCGTAGATGAAGGCCGCCACGAAGGGCAGGATGATCAGAAGGGCGATCACTTGGGCTGTCATCAAGACGCTCCTTTTGCAGGTGTGAGGGGCAAGCGGCCGCAGCGCCGGGTCTGACCGGGCAGGATGGCAACGCTGGGGGGTTCACGAAGAGAGATGGAGCGACAGGGTCGGTTTGTCAAATTTGGTGTGGGGGATGGGGGAGGCGGCAAAGGGCAGCGGCGCATGGGTGGCGCGCCGGAAAATTGCGCGGTGCCGATCCGCGAAGGGCCACGCCGCCCCGCCGAACTAATGGAAACGGTTGCAACGCTTATCGACGGTGGGAAACCGGGCAATCCCCCCCTCACCGCATCCAAGCTGCCTTGCGCTTGTCGAAGAACGCGCCGATCCCCTCGACCGCTTCCTCGGTCTCCCAGCGGTCTTTCAGCGCGTCTATCGTCATCGTGATGGTGTCTTCGTCGATGCGCGGCCCCAAGGAACGGGCCAGCGCCTTGGCCGATGCCACGGCACCGGGGGCGGTGCTGAGATAGGGCAACACTTCGGCTTCGACCGCATCCGCCAGATCCTGCGCCGGAACGATGCGCGCCAGCAGGCCCAGGTCCACGGCTTCGGATGCATCGAACAGCCGCCCCGAGAAGAACACCCGCCGCGCGCGGCCCTCGCCCATGCGGGCGATCACGTAGGGGCCGATGGTGGCGGGGATGATGCCCAGCCGCACTTCGGTCAGGCCCATCTTCAGGTGGTCCGCGCCGATGGCCACGTCGCAGACCGATGCCATGCCGACGCCACCGCCGAAGGCATTGCCCTGCACCGCGCCGATCAGCGGCTTTGGCATGGTGTTCAGCGCCTGCAGCATGTGCGCAAGCTTGCCCGCCTCGCGCGCGCGGGTGTCGGGGTCGGCGGCCATCTGTTCGCGCATCCAGTCCAGATCACCGCCCGCACAGAACGATTTGCCCGCCCCGGTCAGCACCACCACGCGCACGGCGTCATCCGCGCCCAGTGCTGCGGCGGCATGGGTCAGATCGGCCAGCATCTGCGCCGACATCGCGTTGTGTTTTTCGGCGCGATCGAGGGTGAGCGTGGCCACGCCGCGCGCGTCCACGTCGATGGAAATCGTGTCGTACATATTCCTGTCCTTTTCGTACCTAACTGCGCAGGCTCCGCGCAAAGGCGGCAGCCTCGGCGATCACATCGAGGTCCAGCCCGGTCTGATAGCCCAGCCGTTTGAGATGTGCCGCCACCGCCTCGGTCGCGACGTTTCCGGCGGCACCGGGTGCGAAGGGGCAGCCGCCGAGGCCCCCCACAGCCGCGTCGAACACCCGCAGGCCCATCGCCAGCGCCGCGTCGATATTGTCCATCGCGCGCCCGTTGGTGTCGTGGAAATGCCCTGCCAGGCGGCCCGCCGGCACCACGTTGCGCACCGCCAGCAGCATCCGCGCCACCGCGTCGGGCGTGCCCTTGCCGGTGGTGTCGCCCAGGCTGATCTCGTAGCAGCCCATGCCGAAAAGCTTGTCCGCCACGTCGGCCACGGCACTTGGGGCCACGGGCCCGTCATAGGGGCATTCCACCACGCAGGAGACATAGCCGCGCACCGGCAGGTCGATGTGGCGCGCAGCCTCGATCACCGGGGCAAAGCGTTCCAGCGATTCTGCAATCGTCGCGTTGATGTTGGCCTTGGAGAAACCTTCGGAGGCCGAGGCAAAGACCGCGATCTCGTCCGCGCCTGCGGCCTGCGCATCCTCGAAGCCGCGCATGTTGGGGGTCAGTGCCGCATAGCGGATGCCTTCGGCGCGGGTGATCCCTGCCAGCACCTCGGCGCTGCCTGCCATCTGCGGCACCCATTTGGGGCTGACGAAAGACGCGCATTCGATGCGGCTGAACCCGGCCCGGCTGAGCATGTCGACCAGCCTGACCTTATCCGCGACCGAAATCTCGTTCGGTTCATTCTGCAACCCGTCACGCGGACCGACTTCGAAAATCTCACAGGCACCAAGACTCATGGCAATTCCTCCCTTGCTGTCAGCAGCCTAGGCTTCCGGTTCAAATTGCACCAGTGCCGCGCCGGCCTCGACCTGCGCGCCCTCTTCCACCAGCACTTCGGCGACCACGCCGTCGCGGATGGCCAGCAGGCTGTGTTCCATCTTCATCGCCTCGAGTATGGCCAGACGTTCGCCTGCCTTGACCGCCTGCCCCGCCTTGGCAAAAAGCGCGCGGACGAGCCCTGGCATCGGTGCTTCGATCAGGTTGCCGTCGCCGCCTGCGGCACTGGCCCGCTCCAGCGGATCGACGACGCCGTACGCGAACCCGTAGCCGTCAAAGACGGTGATCTGCGCGCCGGATTGGGCCACATCCGGTGCCGCCTGCCCGTCAATCTGCCACAGATCGCCAACGCGGCGCACGGCGACGGCGGTGCCGTCCACGGTCCAATCCTGCGCCCTGGGGCCAAGCACATCGACGCCGAGCGCAATGTCTGCCTCGGCATGGGTCAGCGTCACGCTACGCCGCAGCGGGGCCCAGAGGGCAAAGCCCGCGTCGGCCTGCGGCGTCTCAAGCCTGAGTGCGCGCATCCCCGCCGCCACCGCATGACGCGGCTGCGCCTGCGGTGCGGCGACCAGCTGATCCAGATCGCGCGCGATCAGGCCGGTGTCGACCTCGCCCCGGCCAAAGCCCGCGTGCCCCGCCAAGGCCCCCAGAAAGGCAAGGTTGGTGACTGTGCCGCCCACTTGCGTGCCTGCAAGTGCTGCGCGCAGCCGTGCCAGCGCCACGTCACGGGTGGGGCCGTGCACGATCACCTTGGCGATCATCGGATCATAGAACGGGCTGATCACGTCGCCTGCACGCACACCGCTGTCCGCACGGCAGGCTTGGGGAAAGTGCAGATGCGTCAGCGTGCCGGTCGCGGGCAGAAAACCCTTGGGCACGTCCTCGGCATAAAGCCGCGCCTCGAAGGCGTGGCCGCTGATGGCCAGATCCTCCTGCGCTGCGGGCAGCGCCTCGCCTGCCGCCACGCGCAGTTGCCATTCCACCAGATCGACACCGGTGATGGCCTCGGTCACCGGATGCTCGACTTGCAGGCGCGTGTTCATCTCCATGAAGAAGAACCCGTCGGCACTCAGCCCGTCCGAGCCATCCACGATGAACTCGACCGTGCCCGCGCCCGCATAGCCGATGGCTTCGGCGGCGCGCACGGCAGCGGCCCCCATTGCCGCGCGGATTTCCGGCGTCATGTCGGGAGCGGGTGCCTCTTCGATCACCTTCTGGTGGCGGCGCTGCAAGGAGCAATCCCGCTCGAACAGATGCACCGCCCGTGTGCCGTCGCCAAAGACCTGCACCTCGATGTGGCGCGGCTTGCTCACGAATTTCTCGACCAGCACGTCGGCGTTGCCGAAGGCGGACTTGGCCTCCGACCGCGCCGAGGCCAGCGCCTCGTGAAAGGCCGCCGCCGTCTCGACCTGCCGCATGCCCTTGCCGCCGCCGCCCGCCACGGCCTTGATCAGCACCGGATACCCGATCTTGTCGGCCTCCGCCGCCAGCAGATCATCCGACTGGTCCGCGCCGTGATAGCCCGGAACCACCGGCACGCCCGCCTCGACCATCAGCGCCTTGGCGGCATCCTTCAGGCCCATCGCGCGGATCGCGCTGGCCGAGGGACCGACGAACACCAGCCCCGCCGCCTCGACCGCTTCGACGAAATCAGGGTTCTCCGACAGGAACCCATAGCCGGGATGGATCGCCTGCGCGCCTGTCTCCAATGCCGCGCGGATGATCACATCGCCGCGCAGATAGCTCTCGGATGGGGCCGCGCCGCCGATATGCACCGCGCGGTCGGCCATCGCCACATGCTTGGCCCCCGCATCGGCATCAGAATAGACCGCCACACAGGCCACGCCCATGGCCTGCGCCGTTTCCATCACCCGGCAGGCGATCTCGCCCCGGTTCGCAATCAGGATCGTGTCAAACATCATTCCCGTCCTCTACAACTCTCAACAGGCCCGTTTCTTTTGGCCCCAAATATCCCGGGGGTGCGGGGGCTGGCCCCCGTCTTCCATCCCCGTCCACTGCCCGCCACACTCACATCCGGAACAAACCAAAGCGCGTGTCGGCAATCGGCGCATTCAGGCTGGCGCGCAGGCTCAGGTCCAGCACATCGCGGCTTTTGCGCGGGTCGATCACCCCGTCGTCCCACAGCCGCGCGCTGGCATAGAGCGGGTGCGACTGTTCCTCGAACATGTCAATCGTGGGCTGCTTGAAGGCCCATTCCTCCTCCGGCGTCCACGTCTCGCCGCGCGCTTCCATGCCGTCGCGTTTGACCGTGGCCAGCACCCCCGCCGCCTGTGCGCCGCCCATGACGCTGATGCGGCTGTTGGGCCAGGTCCACAGGAACCGGGGCGAATAGGCGCGCCCCGCCATGCCGTAGTTGCCCGCACCGAACGATCCGCCGACCAGCATGGTGATCTTGGGCACCGACGTGGTCGCCACCGCAGTCACCATCTTGGCGCCGTGGCGCGCGATGCCTTCGTTCTCGTATTTGCGACCGACCATGAAGCCGGTGATGTTTTGCAGGAACACCAGCGGGATCTTGCGCTGCGAGCAGAGCTCGACGAAATGCGCGCCCTTTTGCGCGGCTTCGGAAAACAGCACGCCGTTGTTGGCGATGATGCCGACGGGCGTGCCCTTGACGTGGGCAAAGCCGCAGACCAGCGTTTCGCCAAAGCGGGACTTGAACTCGTCGAAGATACTGCCGTCGACCAGCCGCATGATCACCTCGCGGATGTCGTAGGGCGTGCGCGCGTCGGCGGGCACCACGCCCAGCAGTTCCGCCGGATCATAGGCGGGCTCTTCGTAGCTGGCGGCAGCCGCCGTCAGATTGCCCTGCGCGCCCCGGAGCGACCCGACCGCGCGCCGCGCCAGCGCCAGCGCGTGGGTGTCGTCCTCGGCCAGATAATCCGCCACGCCGGACAGGCGCGTGTGGACGTCGCCGCCGCCCAGATCCTCGGCGCTGACCACCTCGCCCGTCGCCGCCTTGACCAGTGGCGGGCCCGCCAGAAAGATCGTGCCCTGATCGCGCACGATGATCGTCACGTCCGACATCGCGGGGACGTAGGCGCCGCCCGCGGTGCACGAGCCCATCACGACGGCGATCTGCGGAATGCCCTTCGCGCTCATCTGTGCCTGGTTGAAGAAGATGCGGCCAAAGTGGTCGCGGTCGGGAAAGACCTCGTCCTGGTTGGGCAGGTTGGCGCCGCCGCTGTCGACCAGATAGATGCAGGGCAGATGGTTCGCCTCGGCAATCTCCTGGGCGCGCAGGTGTTTCTTGACCGTCATCGGGTAATAGGTGCCCCCTTTCACGGTGGCGTCGTTGCACACCACCATCACGTCGCGGCCCATCACCCGGCCCACGCCCGCGATCACGCCGGCACCGGGGGCAGCACCATCGTACATGCCGTGGGCGGCTGTCGCACCGACCTCGAGAAACGGGCTTCCGGGGTCCAGCAGGTTCGCGACCCGCTCGCGCGGCAGCATCTTGCCACGGCTCACGTGGCGCTCGCGCGACCGCTCGCCGCCGCCCAGGGTTGCGGCCTGCGCCGCCTCCTGCACCTGTTGCAGCGCCGCTTCGTGCGCCTGCTGGTTGGCCTTGAACTCGGCCGAAGTTGTCAAGATCTGTGACGTCAGCTTCATGCCGTCCCCTTTTCAGTTTCTGCCACCGCCTGCGCGCGCAGCGCCTTGCGGATCACTTTGCCCGTTACCGTCATCGGCAGCGCATCGACGAATGCGATTTCGCGCGGGTAGGAATATTGCGCCAGTCGCGCTTTCACGTAGTCTTGCAAGGTCGCTTCGGTCGCTTGTGCCCCGTCTTTCAGCACCACGTAGGCCTTGACGATCTCGGTGCGCAGCGGGTCGGGTTTGCCGACCACACCGACGGTTGCCACGTCCGCGTGGGTCATCAGGCAATCCTCGATCTCGGCGGGGCCGATGCGGTAGCCCGACGAGGTGATCACGTCATCCTCGCGGCCCACAAAGCGCAGGTAGTCGCCCTCCCACAGGCCACGGTCGCCGGTCAGCATCCAGTCGCCGCGAAACTTTTCCGCCGTGGCGTCGGGGCGCTGCCAATAGCGCAGCATCATGCTGGGTGCGCCGCGTCTTATGGCGATGTCGCCCTCGCCCTCGGCCGGGTGCCCTGCGGCGTCGATCACCGCGATGTCGAAGCCCGGCACGGCCTTGCCGATGCATCCCGGTCGCGGCGGGAAATCGGCGGCGCAGCTGCTGGCGACCATGTTGCATTCGGTCTGGCCGTAGAATTCGTTGATCTGCACGCCGAACGCGTCCTGCCCCCAGGCCAGCATCTCGGCGCCCAAGGGCTCGCCGCCGCTGGCGACGGTGCGCAGGCCGGGCAGTTTTGCGCCCGCTGCTTTCAGCATCCGCAGCGCGGTGGGCGGGAAGAACACGTTACGCACGCCGCCGTCGGCGATGATCTGCGCGCAGCGATCCACGTCGAATTTGGGTATACGGGCCGCGACCACGGGCACGCCCAGCCGCAGGCCCGGCATCGCTACGTCGAAAAGCCCGCCGATCCACGCCCAGTCGGCGGGGGTCCACAGGCAATCGCGCGGCTGGCCCAAATGGTCGTGGCTGGCGCTGACGCCGGGCAGATGCCCGTCGAGCACGCCATGACCGTGCAGCGCGCCCTTGGGCGTGCCGGTGGTGCCCGAGGTATAGATCAGCACGCAGGGCACGTCAGCGCCGCCCGGCGCATAGTCCACCGGACCGCCCGCGACGCCACAGGTCGCCGCGATCAGGGGTGTCGCCAGATTGCCCAGCAGGTCGGCGCCTTCGGCGTCGGTCAGCACCAGCGCCACGCCCGCATCGCGGGTCCGTGCTGCAAGCGCATCGTGTTGGAACAGCTTGAACAGCGGCACCGAGATCGCGCCGATCTTCCAGACCGCCAGATGTGCTGCCGCGCACCACGGGGTCTGGCTGAGCAGCACGCCGACGCGGTCGCCCGGCTGCACCTGCGTCAGCAAGGCGCGCGCGATGCCGTCGACCATGTCGGCCAGTTCGCCGCAGGTCACATCGCGGCGCGGCCCCTCGGACAGGTCGATGATCGCCACCGCCCGTCGGTCATGGTCGAGACAAGTCCGCGCTATGTTGGGCAGGCTGGTCACTCACCGATCCTGCTGTCGGCGAGGTAAAGCGCCTGCGTCCCGGTCAGGCGCATCAGGCAGCCGACCGTGGCGGGACCGCCGCCGGTGCCGCCGCCCCAGAGCGCGCGTTCGTAGTCGCAGGTGGCATCGCGAAAGGTGATCCATGCGCGTTGCATGTCGCGCAGCGCGGTTTCCGAGGGTTTGCCGTCCATATACTCATCGGCCTCGCGGGCGCGCGTCATTGCGCCGCTGTAGTTCTCGTTCAGCAGGCCGTCCCAATATTGCAGTTCCCGGTCGAGACAGCCCGACATGGCGTAGGTTGAGTAGCCGCCGGGAGTGTCTTCCATACAGGCGTTGGCCGAGGCACCGATGCAGGCCAACTGGTCGTTCATGTCAGGTGCCTGCGCCACGCAGGACGCGGTGATGTCCGACGAATAGGTCAGATCCTGTGCGGCGACAGGAGCGACATGCCCGAGTTGGGCCGCGAAGGCCGCGCAAACCGCGATGATCAAGTTACGTTTCGCAAACATCTTTCGTTCCTTCATTCCAAGTCAGCGGCATAAGTCCGCCCTTAAGTCTCGGACGCGGTGTCCGGCGCGGGCGGCGGCTGCAGCAGCCCGCCGAACCGACCGATCATGTAGACCCGCGTGTCGCCCTGCGGGGTGGTGCAGCTGATGACCAGCCGCACGCCGCCCTGTGTCCCCGGTCGCCCCACGCAATCGCTGAGGCTGGCGGCACCGCCGGTCTCGTTCACGTAAAGCTGCGCGTAGTGGTTCAGCAGCGCGCCCTCGTCCACGTGAGCCGAGATCCAGCCGAGCCGGAACACCATCACGGCCCCGATCAGCGTGACCACGGCCAGCGGCAGCCAGAGCAGCCAAGGGCTTTCAGCGCGACGCGCGGACACGGCCCAAAATCACGATGGCAGAGGTCATGCCATCGCCCCCATCAGCTCGCGGCCGATCAGCATCCGGCGGATTTCAGAGGTGCCGGCACCGATCTCCATCAGCTTGGCGTCGCGGAACAGGCGGCTGACCGGGCTGTCGGACAGGAACCCTGCGCCGCCCAGCGCCTGCACCGCCTGATGCGCCTGAACCATCGCCTGTTCGGAGGCATAGAGGCAGCACGCCGCCGCATCCTGACGGGTCACGGTGCCCTTGTCGCAGGCGCGCGCCACTTCGTAGACGTAGGCCCGCGCGCTGTTCATCGCGGTGTACATGTCGGCGATCTTGCCCTGCATCAGCTGGAAATTCCCGATGGGCTGGCCGAACTGCTTGCGCTCGGAGAGATAGGGCATGACCTCGTCCAGACAGGCGGCCATGATCCCCAGGCCGATGCCCGCCAGCACGACACGCTCGTAGTCGAGGCCCGACATCAGGACGGCGACGCCCTTGCCCTCTTCGCCGAGGATGTTGTCGAAGGGCACCTCGACGCCGTCAAAGATCAGCTCGGCGGTGTTGCTGCCGCGCATCCCCAGCTTGTCGAAATGCGGCGAGGTCGAGAAACCGACCATGTCTTTCTCGATCAGAAAGGCGGTGATGCCACGGCTGCCCGCGTCCGGATCGGTCTTGGCGTAGACCACCAGCGTGTCGGCGTCGGGGCCGTTGGTGATCCAGTACTTGTTGCCGCTGAGGCGGAAATGATCGTTCCGCTTTTCGGCCCGCAGCTTCATGCTGACCACATCGCTGCCTGCACCGGCTTCGGACATGGCCAATGCGCCCACATGTTGCCCGCTGACCAGACCGGGCAGGTATTTCGCCTTTTGCTCGGGGCTGCCGTTCAGCTTGATCTGGTTGACGCAGAGGTTCGAGTGCGCCCCGTAGGACAGCGAGACCGAAGCGGAGGCGCGCGCGATTTCCTCGACGGCGACGGTGTGCGCCAGGTAGGACATGGCCGATCCGCCGAACTCTTCCTCGACGGTGATGCCCAAGAGGCCCAGTTCGCCCATCTCGGTCCAGAGCTCGGGCGGGAATGCGTTGGTCTGGTCGATCTCGTGGGCCATCGGGCGCACGCGTTCCTGTGCCCAGCGGTGCACCATCTCGCGCAGGCTGTTGGCGTCTTCGCCCAGATCGAACGTCATTGAATGGGTAAACATCGGCGCATCCCTCCCGTTATTGAACGCTTGTTCATTACTTACATCCCCCCGCCCCGTCCGGTCAAGAGTGAACACCACCGAGCGCCAAGGGAACAAGCGCCGCGGCGGCGCGTTGTCACCGCAACGCAGCAGGCAACAGGAGACCCCCCGCCATGAAGGATCATGACACAATCGCCGAGATGAAGGAAAAATTCTGGGACCGGCTGAGCGACATCAATGCAGGCATGCTGGCGACACCCAGCGACCGCGCGCGGCCGATGTCGCATTCGATCCGCGACAAGGGCGAGCAGGTCTTGTGGTTCATCACCGCCGACGGCACCGACATCGCGGATGCGGCGAAGTCAGGGAGTGCGGCCACGTACCTGGTGGCCTGTCAGAAGGCCAAGCTTTATGCCACGATCGAGGGCACGCTGGACGTCGTCACCGACGAAAAGACGCTGGATGACATCTGGTCGCCGGTCGCTGCCGCCTGGTTCGAGGACGGCAAGCGCGACGAGGATATCTGCCTTGTGCGCATGACCCTGAGCAAGGCCGAGGTCTGGACGACCGATGGCGGGGCCAAGTTTCTCTACGAGATCGCCAAGTCCAACCTGTCGGAAGACACGCCCGACATGGGCGACCACGCGGTGCTCACGTTTTGATCCGTCTTGGCAAGTGGCTTGCGGTCGCGGCGCTGGGGATCAGTGGTGCCGCACAGGCCGAACAGGTGGGCGAGATCGGCGTCGACTGGGCGGGCAACGACATCGTGATCGAGGCGATTCCCGATCCGGAGGTGGCGGGCGTGACCTGTCACATCGCCTATTTCGACCGCAGCTTTATCGACCGGGTGGCCAACGGCAACTGGTTCGAGGACCCGTCGAATTCTTCGATTTCGTGCCGTCAGACCGGGCCGATCACGGTGGGTGACATCGACCGCAGCGAGGACGGCGAGGACGTGTTTCGCACCTCGCGGTCCATCGTGCTGAAGACGCTGCGGGTGAAGCGGATCTTTGACGAGGCGAACCAGACGCTGATCTATGTGGCCCATGCGCGCGAGTTAACACAAGGCAGTGCCAAGGTGAGCATGTCTACGGTGCCGCTCTATGGGGCGGACTAATGGCGGGTGTCGCATGCCAGGCATGTCCGACCCAGAACCGGAGGTTCGGAACGGGATGCGCCAAGGCCGAGAGTGCGGGACGGAGTGGTCATTTGCTGCGACTGCGCCAAGGTCCGGCTTGGTGGCCCGTTCAACAAACGGTCGTTTCTGGAAGAGGTGCTCCGAACATATTTTGCATTCGTATGGGATTGCCCTCTCGTCTGCTATTTTGCGCCTTAAGGATGCCTTATTGAGCCGCGAATAGCGAAGTTCGAAAACGTAAAGGACAAATAAATATGAAAAAACTCTTGGCGGCTGCTGTGCTTTTCATGGCTTCAGTCTTTGGCTTGGCGACTGGCGCTCTGGCAGGTGAGACGCTCTTACTGCTCGAAGACAAAGATGATTTACCCCCTCCCTATAAACAGTGGTGGTATGCAACGCCATCTGATCACAGCATGTATGATCAAGCCCATGAGGTATTTATACGCGGCGACGGAAAGCATGGAGATTTTTTTGGAATTCTGCGGGTTGACTGCCTTAAAGCCGAAAGATCGGAATGGCTTGCTACAGGAGGATGGCTATCTGCCGAAGCTGTACCAGCTCGAGCAATAACCAAACTACGCTTACAAGTATGCAATGGTGGCGGTTAAATCTAACCTGATTGGAGCTTTGAGTTTACAAAAATAGCAGCGAAGAAGGTTGCATATCAGCATCACGACGCTGCCAAAAACCCCGTCCAAAACCCAAGTAGATGTTGAAGGTTTTTGGTAACTCTCATCATAGCGGACATTCGGGCAATATGCAGCATCGTACACCACGGGCTCATTCCCGCCGTTCGCTGCGCCAGACACGAACGGCCGCGTTCCTTTTCCGTATGCGATTTGGGACAGCCAGAAGGCTAGGCGCTGGCCGCCTGATACACAGCCGACACTTCGCCGCGGATGATCCGTGCGATCAGTGCGCAATCGTTCAGCGAAAACGTTAGCGGCACCCTGATGTCCACGATACCGGCAAGCACCCTGTCGGTGGCAGGCATCGCGTCAGCCGGGGCATAGCGCCAGCTGTCGTATTTCGAGGTGAAGGCCACGGGCTCGGGCGCGCCGAACCATTTCAGCTCGACGCCGCGCGCGTAGCAGCGTTTGACCACGTCGCGCACCTTGTCCGCGTCCCAGTCCAGCAGCAGGAACTGGAAGGAAGAGCCGACGATACGCTCGGGCGCAGGCCGCTCGATCACCCTCAGGCCCGGCGTGTCGCGCACGCCGTCTTCCAACGTCTTGTAGCGCGCGTTCCAGCGCTCACATTGCTTGGCCAGATCCGCCAGCTGCGGGCGCAGGATCGCGGCGCGCAGGTTGTCCATGCGGCCCGATATGTTGGGCGTGGTATAGCGCAGATCGGCGAAGGCCTCGGGAGGCGGCGCGGCCAGGTGCCGCTCGTAGAGCATGTAGCTGCCCGACAGCATCACGGCGCGGGCCGCAACTTCGGCGTCGTCGGTCACCAGCAGTCCGCCCTCGCCCGAATTCACATGTTTGTAGGTCTGGCAGGAGTAGCAGCCGATGACGCCGTGCCGCCCCGAAGGCACGCCGTTCCACGCGGCCCCCATCGTGTGTGCGCAATCCTCGACCACGCGGATGCCGTGCCGGTCGCAGATCGCCATCAGCGCGTCCATGTCGCAGATGTGCCCGCGCATGTGGCTGAGCAGCAGCACGTCGGCCTGCCCGCCCTTGGCGTCGAGATCATCCAGATCAATCGTCAGACCTTCGGTCACGCCGACGAACACCGGCACTGCCCCCAGCGAGGCAATGGCACCCGGCACCGGGGCCAGCGTGAAGGCGTTCGACAGCACCTTGTCGCCGGGTTTCACGCCAAGTGCGCGCAGGGCGGTGGACATCGCATAGCCACCCGACGCCACGGCGAGGCAGTATTTCGCGCCGACGCTTGCGGCGAATTCCTGCTCCAGCAGCGCGGTTTCGGCCACTTCGCCCGCGACGGTGTTGTAGCGGTGCAGCCGTCCGTGACGCATCACCCGCACCGCCGCCTCGATGCCCGCTTCGGGGATCGGTTCCTGCTGGGTAAAGCTGCCCTCGAACACCTCGCTCATGCGGCGGCCCCGGTGCGCAGGAAGCGGCGGGCCATTGCGGGCAGATCGACGTAATCGTGGAGCAGAGCCTCGGGTTCCAGTGCTGCCATGTCGTCGCCCGACGGGCCGAAGGTGACCAGAACCGAAGGCACGCCCGCCGCCCGTGCGGTGTTGCGGTCGGTGTCGCTGTCGCCGATCAGGATGCAGGTCTCTGAGCCGCCCGCCTGGCGCGCGGCCTCGAACAGCGGTGCGGGGTCGGGTTTGCGCACGGCCAGGGTGTCGGCGCCGATCATCGAGGCGAAGGCATCGCGCACGCCCAGCGATTTCAGCAGCTTTTCGGCCAGGGCTGCGGGTTTGTTGGTGCAGATGCCCACGGCGAAACCGTCGGCGCGGATCGCCTCGACCGCGTCCATCGCGCCGGGGTACATCACGGTGTGCAGGTCGATGGCACCATCATAGGCTTCCAGCAGGATCGGGTAGTATTTGGTGATCAGCGCCTCGTCCATCCGGTTCAGCCGTGTCAGCCCCAGCGTCAGCATCGACCGCCCGCCGCGCAGGGCAGCGCCCGCGTCTGCCGCCGTCAGCAGATCGCCCGCGCCCATATCGCGAAAACAGACGTTGGCGGCGGCCAGCAGATCGCCGCTGGTGTCTGCCAATGTGCCGTCGAGATCAAAGATTACCGATGTCATGCCTGTCTCCTGATGGGCGGATCATTGCCGTCCTGTCGTTGTTCGTGTTACGGCCAGCAATCTTGTTTGATGGGGCCGGTGGTTGCGCCGCTTGGCAAGATGGATAAAACGGTCACACCAAGAACACAAAGAGATTTGGCATGAGCATCGCGACGGTCATCCTTGCCGCAGGCAAAGGCACGCGGATGAATTCGGAGATCCCGAAGGTCCTCCACCCCATCGCAGGCGCGCCCATGCTGGTGCACGCGCTGCAGGCGGCACGGTCGCTGGAACCCGAGCGCATGGTGGTTGTCGCAGGCCACGGTGCCGACGCGGTGACGCAGGCTGTGCACGGCTATGACGAAGACGTGCAGGTTGTCGTTCAGGACGAACAGCTGGGCACCGGACACGCGGTGCAGCAGGCCCGCGCGGCGCTGGAGGGCTTTGACGGCACGGTGATCGTGCTTTATGGCGACACGCCGTTTGTACGCCCCGAGACGTTGCAGGCGATGATCCAGGCACGCAGCACGCAAGATGTGGTGGTTCTGGGGTTCGAGGCGGCTGATCCGGGCCGCTATGGCCGGTTGAAGATGTCGGGTGATGTGCTTGATGCCATTGTGGAGTTCAAGGACGCCACCGAAGCCGAACGGGCCATCAGCTTGTGCAACTCGGGCGTTGTGGCCTGCGACGCTGCCCTGCTGTTTTCGCTGCTGGATGCTGTCACCAACGACAATGCGGCGGGCGAATATTACCTGCCTGACATCGTCGGGCTGGCCCGTGCACGGGGCTTGAGCGCCGGGGTCGTCACCTGCCCCGAGGCGGAAACGCTGGGCGTCAACTCGCGCGCCGAACTGGCCGCCGCCGATGCGCTGTTCCAGCAGACCGCGCGGGCGGCTGCGATGGAAGACGGCGTGACCCTGCTGGACCCTGCCAGCATCTATTTTTCCTATGACACCTTTATCGGGCGCGACACGGTGATCGAGCCGCATGTGTTCTTCGGCCCCGAGGTCACCATCGAATCCGGGGCGCGCATCCGCGCGTTTTCGCATCTGGAAGGCTGCCATGTGGCGCGCGGCGGGGTCATCGGCCCCTATGCCCGTCTGCGCCCCGGTGCGGAGCTGTCCGAGGACGTGCGCGTCGGCAACTTTGTCGAGATCAAGAACGCCACCATCGACGTCGGTGCCAAGGTCAATCACCTGAGCTATATCGGGGATGCGTTCGTGGGCGCGGGTGCCAACATCGGTGCCGGCACGATCACCTGCAATTACGACGGCGTGTTGAAACATCACACCCACATCGGTGCACGCGCCTTTATCGGGTCGAACACCATGCTGGTGGCGCCTGTGTCCGTGGGCAGTGAGGCAATGACGGCCTCGGGGTCGGTCATCACGTCCGATGTCGAAGACGGCGCGCTGGCCATCGCCCGCGCGCATCAGGTCGACAAACCCGGCATGGCGCGCAAGCTGATGCAGATGCTGCGTGCCAAAAAAGCCAAACAGACAAGGGGCAACTGAGATGTGCGGAATCGTCGGCGTTCTGGGCAACCACGAGGTGGCCCCCATATTGGTCGAGGCGCTGAAGCGTCTGGAATATCGCGGCTATGACAGCGCGGGCATCGCCACGGTGAACAACGGCACGCTCGACCGCCGCCGTGCGGTGGGCAAGCTGGTGAACCTGAGCGATCTTCTGGTGCACGAGCCGCTGGCGGGCAAGGCGGGCATCGGCCACACCCGGTGGGCCACGCATGGCGCGCCCTCGGTCACCAATGCGCACCCGCATCAGGCGGGACCGGTCGCCGTGGTCCATAACGGGATCATCGAGAATTTCCGCGAATTGCGCGCCGAATTGGCCGAGGCGGGGATCAAGTTCGTCACGGAAACCGACACCGAGACTGTCGCGCTGATGACGCAGATGTATATGGATGCGGGCGCAGACCCCGTCGCGGCTGCGAACCAGACGCTGGACCGGCTGCACGGTGCGTTCGCGCTGGCGTTTCTGTTCCAGGGGCAGGACGATCTGATCATTGCCGCGCGCAAGGGCTCGCCGCTGGCGATCGGGCACGGTGACGGCGAGATGTTCGTGGGCTCGGACGCGATTGCGCTGGCCCCGCTGACCGACAGGATCACCTACCTTGAGGAAGGCGACCGCGCGGTCGTCACCCGTGCGGGACTGACGGTGCATGACGCGGGTGGCGCGCAGGTGACCCGTGCCGTCAGGACGATCCAGATCGACGCCACCCGCGTCGACAAGGGCGGTCATAAACACTTCATGGCCAAGGAAATCGCCGAACAGCCGACCGTGATCGGCAATGCGCTGGCCAACTACCTGACCGCCGAGGGGCAGATCGCCCTGCCCGGTCCCGGTGTCGATTTCAACGATATCGACCGGCTGACGCTGGTCGCCTGCGGCACCGCCTATTACGCCTGTCTGACCGCGAAATACTGGTTCGAGCAGATCGCGCGCATCCCCGTCGAGGTCGATGTGGCGTCTGAATTCCGCTACCGCGAGCCGCCGATCCCCGACCGCACGCTGGCGCTGTTCGTGTCGCAATCGGGCGAGACCGCCGACACGCTGGCGGCACTGCGCTATTGCAAGGGCAAGGCCGCGCGCATCCTGTCGGTGGTCAATGTTCCCGAAAGCTCGATCGCGCGCGAAAGCGATCTGGCGCTGCCGATCCATGCGGGCATCGAAGTCGGCGTCGCCTCGACCAAGGCGTTCACCTGCCAGCTGACCGTGCTGTTGATGCTGACGCTGAAGGCCGCGTCGGACCGGGGCAGGCTGTCGGCGGATCAGCTTGCCGATCACGTCTCGGCCCTGCGCGGGCTGCCTGCGCTGATGTCGGTGGCGCTGGAGCAGAACCTCGCGATGCAGAACACCGCCCGCCGCCTGTCCGAGGCGCGCGACGTGCTGTTTCTGGGACGTGGGCTGATGTACCCTCTGGCGCTTGAGGGCGCGCTGAAACTGAAGGAAATCAGCTATATACACGCCGAAGCCTATGCATCGGGCGAGCTGAAGCACGGGCCCATCGCGCTGATCGACAAACATGTGCCGGTGGTGATGATGGCCCCGCGCGACACGCTGTTCGACAAGAGCGTCAGCAACATGCAGGAGGTCATGGCGCGCAAGGGCAAGGTGGTGCTGATCTCGGACGCCAAGGGGTTGGCAGAGGCCGGCGAAGGCGTCTGGGCCTCGATCGAGATGCCGCCGGTGCACAACGCCGTGGCGCCGATCCTCTATGCCCTGCCCGCGCAATTGCTGGCCTATCACACCGCCGTCGCCAAGGGCACCGATGTGGACCAGCCGCGCAATCTGGCCAAATCGGTCACGGTGGAATAAGGGGCAAGCCATCGGACCCGGATCGAACGGACCAACATCGACGGTCTGACCCTACATATATTGGACACCAACACATGACACCCGAAGCGGCCCTGGCCGAAATCACCGAACACGCCGACCCCGAACGGGCGACAGGCGCGCAGGCCTATCACAAGGCCGACCGCACCTATCTGGGCGTGCCCAACCCGGTGCTGAACGAGTTGACCAAGGCCTGGCGGCAAGAGCTGGACATCGACACCCGCGTGGCGCTGGCCCGCGGGCTGTGGCAGACCGACATCTTCGAGGCGCGCATCGTCGCCGCCAAGCTGCTGACGCAGGCCCGCATGGAGCCTGACGCCGCCGCGTGGGCGCTGATCAAGTCATGGGCCCCGGATTTCGACAGCTGGGCGATTGCCGATCACGCCTGCATGGCGGGGCAGAAACGTCTGATCGCCGACCCGTCGCGTCTGGACGAGGTCGAGGCCTGGACCACCAGCGATCACATGTGGACCAAACGCGCGGCGCTGGTCATCACCCTGCCCTGGACCAAGCAGAACCACCCCAAACCGCAAGAGGCCGAAGCCCGCGACCGCATATTGGGATGGGCCGCAAGCTATGCCCCCGACGGGCGCTGGTTCATCCAGAAGGCAATCTCGTGGTGGCTGCGCGATCTGAGCAAGCATGACCCCGACCGCACCCGCACCTTTCTGGCCGAACATGGCGATACGATGAAGGCATTCGCCCGCAAGGACGCGGCCAAGTACCTGTAAGGCCAAGTATCTTTAGGGCACTGCCGGTCCCTTCATCTTGCAAGATAAACTCGCGCCGCAGGCTTCCGCAGCCTGCCGCGCGCAGCACCGCTTATGATGCGCTGAACACTTCGATCTCGGGCAATCCGGTCAGCGGCGCGCCCAGCGTCTGGAACGCCGACAGCGACATGCGGCTGCCCGCCGATGCGGGCCCGTCGATCGGGATCAGCGTCACCGCCACCGATTTGCCGGTGCCTGCAAAGCTGACCCGCCCCGCTTGCTCGGTTTGAACCAGCGGCGTCTTCAACCACAATCCCGGCTCTGACGGGCTGCCCAGCGATGCGACGGTCGTGCCCAGACGCCCGCCCACGGGGGCCGGAGCGCTGGCGGCGGCCTTTTCCTCGGCACTGACCGTGTCGAAGTCAGCGACCGTGCGCGCGCCTGCTGCGGGCACGGCCGATGCGGGCCGCGATTGGGGCCGCGTCTGGGCACCTGCAGCCTCCCCGCTTGCGGCACCATCCGGGCGCGGTTGCAAAAATTCGGGCAGCTGCGCACAGCCCGCGAGGGTGCAGGCGCACATCAGGATCATGGGTATCGTTTTCATGACTGCAAGCTAAGCACAGCGCACAAGGAGCATCAATGTGCATTCCCCCTTGCTGCGCTTTCCCGCCACCCTTACCTATGGGGGCATGAATGCACCGCTGATCGACCCCTTCGCCCGCGCCATCACGTACCTGCGCGTTTCTGTCACCGACAGATGCGATTTCCGTTGTGTCTATTGCATGTCGGAAAACATGACCTTCCTGCCCAAGAAGGACCTGCTGACGCTGGAAGAGCTCGACCGCATGTGCACCGCCTTTGTCGATCTGGGCGTGGAAAAGCTGCGGATCACCGGCGGCGAGCCTCTGGTGCGGCGCGAAATCATGACGTTTTTCAACAGCATGGCCCGCCATCTGGACGCGGGCACGCTGAAAGAGCTGACGCTGACCACCAATGGCAGCCAGCTTGAGCGCTTTGCCAGGGATCTCTATGCCGCCGGTGTGCGCCGCGTGAACATCTCGCTCGACACGCTGGACGAACAGAAATTCGCCGACATCACCCGTTGGGGGCGTCTGCCACAAGTGCTGCGCGGCATCGATGCGGCACAGGCCGCCGGGCTGCACGTCAAGATCAACGCTGTGGCGCTCAAGGGTTTCAACGAGGACGAGCTGCCCACGATCACGCAGTGGTGTGCCGAGCGTGGCATGGACCTGACCTGGATCGAGGTGATGCCGATGGGCGATCTCGGGAACGAGGACCGCCTGGGCCAGTACTGGTCGCTGAAGGACGTGCGCGCCCGCTACGCCGAACATTACACGGTGACCGATCTGGCCGAGCGCACGGGCGGCCCCGCGCGCTATGTGCGGCTGGAGGAGACCGGTCAGAAGATCGGCTTCATCACCCCACTCAGCCACAATTTCTGCGAAAGCTGCAACCGCGTGCGTCTGACCTGCACCGGCGAGATTTACCTGTGTCTGGGTCAGGAAGACATGATGGACCTGCGCGCGCCCCTGCGCGATCACCCCGACGACGACGCGCCGCTGCACGCCGCCATCCGTCAGGCCATCGGGATCAAGCCCAAGGGCCATGATTTCGACTATTCCCGCCAGCAGGCCGACGGGCAGATGCCCCGCCACATGAGCCATACCGGCGGCTGAATGCGTCCGACCGCCCTTTACCGTGCCTATGTGGTCGCCGCCGCACTGGCAGTGCCATTTGCCGCACATCTGCGCATCCGGCGTTTGCGCCGCGACGGGGTGGCGGTGCACCGCGCCCATGAGATTCTGGGCCAGACCACCGAACAGCGCCCCGGCGGCCTGCTGATCTGGTTTCACGCGGCGTCTGTCGGCGAAAGCCTGTCGGTGCTGCCGTTGATCGCCGCCATCGGGCGGCAACTGCCCGAGGCGCGTTTTCTGATCACCTCGGCCACGCCCACGTCCGCCGCGATGATCGCCGCGCGGATGCCGCCGCGCTGCGTGCATCAGTTCGCGCCGCTGGATTCCGCCGGGCCAGTCAAACGCTTCCTGAAACGCTGGCGGCCCGATGCGGCGGTCTTTGTCGAATCCGAGCTGTGGCCGCAGATCCTTGTCCGTGCGCACCGTGAGAACATCCCGCTGGCGCTGGTCGGCGCGCGCATGTCGCTGCGCTCGCTGTCGCGGTGGGCCAGGTTTCCGCGCACCGCCGCATATATCCTGGGCCAGTTCCGACTGATCCTGACGCAGAATGCCGAGATGGCGCAGGCACTTGGGCCCCTCACGCCGCCGCATACGGAGGTCGAGGCCGGCTTCAACCTCAAGAGCCTGTCGCCCGCATTGCCCGTGCACGGTGCCGCGCGCAGCCGTCTGGCCGACATCATCGCGCAGCGCCCGACCTGGGTTGCCGCCTCGACCCATCCCGGCGAAGAGGCTGACGCGCTGCTGGCCCATGCCCATGTGCTGCAGACCCATCCCGACGCGCTGCTGATCCTGGCGCCGCGCCACCCGGATCGCGGGGACGCGGTGGCGGCGCTGATCACCGACATGGGCCTGACCCACACCCGCCGGACGTCGGGGGACGCGCCCGACGCGCAGGTTTTCCTCGCCGACACGCTGGGCGAGATGGGGCTGTGGTATGCGCTGGCGCCCTTCGTGTTCCTGGGCGGATCGCTGCAACCGCATGGCGGGCACAACCCCTTCGAGGTGGCGCAGGCCGGGGCCGCCATCCTGACTGGCCCGCATCTGTCGAACTTTGCCGAAACCTTCGCCCCGCTCGAAGCCTGCGGTGCGGTGCGGCTGGTCGCCGATGGCCGCGATCTGGGGGAAAAGGCGCTGCACTGGATCGACACGCCGCAGGCCCTTGCGCGCGCGCGCACCGCTGCCGGTGACTTCGTGGCAAAGCGCGACACCGGGGCTGCGGACATCGCCGCGCGGCTGGTCACCGCATTGGATTTATCATGAGAAGCCGCGTCTTCGTCACCAATTTCAACCGCAATTTCACCGGTGTTTCGGCGACGGCGGCCAATGTGGTGCGCCAGCAGGTCGGACGCTATGACCTGCACCTGGTGGGCCAGCCGCTGCCCGGCTGCCCCGAGCCGATCACCGTCAAGGAGGCCCGCGCGCTGTCGCATGATCCCTGCATCTGGCACGTGCGCCGCAACACCGAAATGCGGGCCGCGATCTGGGCACGCGATGTGCTGCGTCTGCCGGTGCGCATCGTGTTCACCTCGGCCGCACAGCGCCGCCACTCGGCCTTTCCGCGCTGGCTGATCAGCCGGATGGACGCGGTGATCGCCACCACCGACAAGGCCGCAGGCTTCGTGCCCCACGTCCGCGCCACGGTCCCGCACGGCGTCGATACCGATGTGTTTGCGCCGGCACCCGACCGCGGCGCCGCCTGGTCCGCATTGGGCTACGGCGGCAGCATCGGCATCGCCACCGTGGGCCGCATCCGCCCCGAGAAAGGCACCGACCGCTTTGTCGCGGCGATGATCGCGTTGCTGCCGACGCTTCCCGGTGCCACGGCACTGGTCATCGGGCGTGCCGCGCGCGAACATCAAGGCTTCCTGAAAGACCTGAAATCACAGATCGAAGCCGCTGATTTAAGCGACCGCATCCTCTTCCCCGGCGAAGTGCCCGCCGCCGATCTGCCAAGGCTCATGCGCGCACTCAGCCTGATCGTGCAACTGCCCCGCTACGAAGGCTACGGCATGGTCCCGCTGGAAGGCATGGCCAGCGGCGTGCCCTTCGTCGGCACCGACGCGGGCTATTACCGGGCCTTCAGCAACCACGAGACCGCTGGGCTGATCACCGCACCCGAAGGTGCCGCGAGCGCCGCCCGCACCATCCTCACGGAACATTTCGAAAAAATGGCACAGGCCGCCCGCACCACCGCCTGTCAACAGTTCTCGGCCAAGGCCGAAGCCTGCGGCATTGCCCGCGTCTACGAGAGCCTCTGACTTTTCTTTTGGCCAAAAATATCCCGGGGGAGGCCGCAGGCCGGGGGCAGAGCCCCCAACCAACGCCCTCAGCCCGGAACGCCAGCCATCAGGCCGCAGGCATCCGCTGTTCGACGATCCCCGCCCACCACGAGCATCCCGCCGGGATCGCCTCGTCGTTGAAGTTGTATTCGGGGTGGTGCACCATCGCGCCCTCGCCGTTGCCGACCAGGATATAGGCGCCGGGGCGCTCTTCGAGCATGAAGGCGAAGTCCTCGCCGCCCATGACCAGCGGCGCGTCGTCACAGCCGCCGGACACCGCACGCGCCACGTCGGCGGCGAATTCGGTCTGCGCGTCGTGGTTGGCCATCACCGGATAGCCGCGGTGGTATTTCACATCCGCCACGCCGCCGAATGTGGCACCGATGCCTGCGGCAATCGCCTTGATCCGCTGTTCCGCCAGATCGCGCATTTCGGTGCTCATGGTGCGCACGGTGCCCTTGATGTGAACCTTTTGCGGGATCACGTTGTAGGCCTTGGAGGAGGTCTCGAACGAGGTCACGGACACCACCACCTGATCCACCGGATCGGCGTTGCGGCTGGCGATGGTCTGCATCGCGAGGACCAGCTGCGAGGCCATCACGGTTGTGTCCACCGTGTCATGCGGTTTCGCGGCGTGGCCGCCCTTGCCCTCGACATGGATGTCGAAGGTGTCGGTCGCGGCAAAGAACGCGCCCGGACGGATCGCGAACTGCCCCGTGGGCAGGCCGGGCCAGTTGTGCATGCCGTAGACTTCCTGCACGCCCCAGCGGTCCATCATGCCATCGTCGCACATTTCCTTGCCGCCGCCACCGCCTTCTTCGGCGGGTTGGAAGATCAGCACCACGGTGCCGTCGAAATTGCGCGTCTCGGCCAGGTATTGCGCGGCCCCCAGCAACATCGCGGTGTGCCCGTCGTGGCCGCAGGCGTGCATCGCGCCGTCGGTTTTCGAGGCATAATCAAGCCCCGTCTGTTCGTGGATCGGCAGCGCGTCCATGTCGGCGCGCAGGCCGATGACCTTGCCTTGGGTGTCGGTCTTGCCCTTGATCACGCCCACGACGCCGGTGCGCCCGATGCCGGTGACGATCTCGTCGCAGCCGAAATCCTTGAGCTTGTCGGCGACCAGGGCGCTGGTGCGGTGGGTTTCAAACAGGATCTCGGGGTTTTCGTGCAGATCGCGGCGCCAGGCGGTGATGTCGGCGTGCAGTTCGGCAAATCGGTTCTTGACGGGCATGGTCAGTCTTTCCTTTCGAGGGGTTGGTGGCAGCGCGGCATCACGCCTGCGCCAGCCGTTGTTCGACAAGTTCGGCAAACCAGCTGCATCCGGCGGGGATCGCTTCGTCGTCGAAGTTATATTTCGGATGGTGGACCATCGCGCCCTCGCCGTTGCCGACGAGGATATAGGCACCCGGGCGGGCGTTCAGCATGAAGGCGAAGTCTTCGGCGGCCATCACCGGCGGGATGTCTTCGGTCACGTCGCCCGCGACGGCGCGTGCCGCTGCGATGGCGTAGTCGGTGTTGGCCTCGGCGTTCACGGTGACGGGGTAGCCCACGACATAGTCGATCTCGGCCACGCAGCCGTAAGCCTGTGCCGTCGCAGTCGCGATCGCCTGCACGCGGTCCTGCGCCATGGCGCGCACTGCTTCGTCCAGCGCACGCACGGTGCCCTTCATCGTGGTCGCCTGCGGGATCACGTTGCTGACGTGGCTGTCGGAGTGCAGCGCGCCCACCGTCACCACCACCGACGACAGCGGATTGGCGTTGCGGCTGGCGATGCTTTGCAGGGCCACGATCACGTGGGCTGCGGCAAGGTTGGGGTCGATGGCCTCGTGCGGCTGGGCGGCATGGCCGCCCTTGCCGACCACGCGGATGGTGAACTCGTCCGCGCTGGCCAACAGCGGGCCGGGGCGGATCGCGAAGCTGCCGGTAGGCAGGCCGGGCATGTTGTGCATGCCGTAGACTTCCTGGATGTTCCAGCGGTCCATCAGCCCGTCGTTGACCATCTCGCGGCCACCGCCGCCGCCCTCTTCGGCGGGCTGGAAGATCAGCACCACGGTGCCGTCGAAATTGCGGGTCTCGGCAAGGTATTGCGCCGCCCCCAGCAGCATCGCGGTGTGGCCGTCGTGGCCGCAGGCGTGCATCTTGCCCGGCACGGTCGAGGCATAGTCAAGCCCGGTGTCCTCGATGATCGGCAGCGCGTCCATGTCGGCGCGCAGGCCGATGACGCGGTCGCTGGTGCCGCGCCCCTTGATCACGCCGACGACGCCGGTCTTGCCGATGCCGGTGGTGATCTCGTCGACGCCGAAGGCGCGCAGCTTGTCCTCGACGAATTTCGCGGTCTCGTGCACGTCGAACAGCAGTTCGGGGTGCGCGTGCAGGTGGCGACGCCAGGCGGTGATGTCGCCGTGCATTTCGGCGAAACGGTTCTTGATCGGCATGGGGCGTCTCCTTCGCGGGGTGTTGTGGGTCTAAAGTCCGGGCCCGAGGGTCATGGCCGAGCCGTCGCTGAAACGCGACAGGCGGAAGCGGCGCAGATCATGCCCGACCTTGTCACCGGTGACCAGTGCGGCCAGCACGCGGCCCATTCCGGGGCCGATGCCGAAGCCGTGGCCGCTCATGCCGGTGCCGATGGTCAGGCCGGGAAGTGCGGCGGCGCGGTCCACGACGGGCACGATATCGGGCATCGTGTCGATCATGCCGGCCCAGGATTTTGCGGCGCGGACCTCGCCCAGTCCGGGCATCATCTGCGCGAACTGGCGCAGCAGCTTGGCCGCCTTGCGCGCGTTGGGCGCGGGGTTCAGCACGCGCATCCGCTCGAACGGGCTGATGGCGTCATCGGCCCAGCGGCGCGGCGTGCCCCAGCCGTCGGGGAAGCCTGCCGGGGCGCGGGGCAACAGCCGCACGCCGAAGGGATCGGCGCGCAACTGCGTGGCGTAATGGCGCAGGCTGCGAAAGGCGCTGGGGCCCACGAACAATTCGGAAAATCCGCCCTGCGCCAGCGAATAGCCGCCATCGGCGCGGTGCCGGAACGCCACGCGGCTGTCGGCAGCACCGCCCTGATAGACCGCATCCATCGGCTCCGTGGCGACCACGGTCGCGCGCACGCTGAGTTGCGGCACGAAGATGCCGTGGCGTTGCAGGAACAGCGCGGACCATGCACCACCGGCCAGGACCACTTCGGGTGCCTTGATGCGGCCCGCTTCGGTGATGACGCCTGCGACCTTGCCGCCCTCGATGTCCAGACCCCGCACGGCGCAGTTTTCGACCAGCGTGGCCCCTTCGCGCGCGGCGATGCCTGCAAGTGCGGGCACGGCGACCCAAGGCTCGGCGCGCATGTCCTGTGCCGTGTAGAGCGCGCCCGCATAGCTGCGCGACAGGTTCGGGATCAGCTTGGCGGTCTCGGCGCTGCTCAGCATCCGACTGTCGAGGCCATTGGCGCGGGCGTGGTCCAGCCAGCCCTCGTATTTGACATAGTCCTTTTCGGTTTCCGCCAGATAGGTCACGCCCTCTTGCCGCAGCCCGATGTCGACATTGGTTTGCCGGGCAAAGGCGCGCCAGTGCTCGCCTGCTTCAAGCATGATCGGAATTTCGTCGGGGTCGCGCCCCTGCAACCTGATCCAGCCCCAGTTGCGGCTGGACTGTTCGGCGGCGATGCGCCCCTTTTCCAGCAGGACGACGCGCTGGCCTGCACGGGCCAGAAACAGGGCCGTGCAGACACCGATGACACCGCCTCCGATAACCACGACATCCGCCTCTTTCGGGGCGGGACCGGGCCATTGCGGCGGCGTATTCATGAATATGGGAAAGCTCATGCGGCGCACCCTACGCCCTGGATTGGCAGGTGCAAGACGCTGTGAAATCCTTTGCAGGCTTCATGCGAAAAAATGCTTCATTTTTCGGCGAATAAACCAAAGGTTGAACGCGCAGCCAAAGTCAGCTGCGCGTGGTTGTGTGGGGTCAGGCGACCTGCGCCGTCCTTGCGCGCCATGCCGGCAGCCGGATGATCGCGGTGGTGCGGTTCTCGGAGGCTTCGACCTCGAATTCGCCGCCGTGCAGTTCCACCAGCTTGCGCGTCAACGGCAGACCCAGCCCCAGACCGCCGCGCGTGTCGCGCTGGTCGATGTCGCCGCCGACGACGAAGGGCTCGTAGAGCTTTGCCAGCTCGACGTTCATGTCGAGAGCGCCGTTGTCGGTGATCGACAGCTCGATGTTGCCTGCAGCATCCAGACGGCTGGCCACCGTGATCTCGTCGCCGCCGTGGTTGATCGCGTTCAGCGCCAGCGCGTTCAGGGCCAGTTTGATCTGCTCGGGGTCCATGTAGACCGGCAGGGTCAGCAGGTTGTCGGCGAAGCGTATGGACTTCAACGTGCCATCGGGCCCCGGCAGCACGAGGTCCGCGACGCTCTTGGTGATATGCTCGAACCCTGCAAACGTTTCGTTCAGACGCAGCTCTCCGGTCGAGGCATTGCTGAAGGTGATGATCGTCTCAACGAGGCCCATGAGCTGCTCGGCCGATCTGTAGGCGGAACTGAGCAGCGATTTGTTCGCGCCGTTTTGGGCCATGGCGTCCAGCATCTTGAGGCTGCCGGAAAGGATCGTCAGAGGGGTGCGGAATTCATGGCCGATCAGGGTGATGAAGGTGGACTGCACCGCCTCGTCCGGTGTCTGGCTGACCGGCTTCGGTGGCACTGCTTCCAATGCTGCGACGACGGCGCAACCGAGGTCTTCCAGGATGGCCATCTGCTGATCGCTCGGCGCATCGTGCGGCACCAGATCCAGCCCGCACAGGCTGCCGAAACGCTGGCCCGATGACAGGATCAGCGGCACACCGGCGTAGAACCGGGCACCGGGACCGCCCTCGGCGACCATCGGGTGATTTTCGAAACGCGGGTCCTTGCTGAGGTCGGGGACGACCATCGGTTGGCCGGACATGATCGTGTGGGTGCAGAAGCTGTTGTTCTTCGGCATCCGCTCGAGTGCGATGCCGACCACGCTTTTGTACCATTGGGTATCATCTTCGATGACGCTGATATGGGCGATCGGACAGCCCAGCAGCTTGCGCGTCGCCTCGCAGATTGCGTCGAACACGGCTGTGTTCGCCTCGGTGAAACCGGGGACCGAAAAGACCGACCGGAGGCGGGCCTCCTCGTTGAAGGGAATTGGATAAGTTCGCACTGTGCACCTCGAAAAAACAACTGTTGATGATCTGATAACAGTCGGTTTCCAAGTTTCAATTCCAGAGTGCCGCTAGGGAAACAAATATAGTTCGGTTGCCGAAGTGTATGGCAAATTTGGCTCACATTCTCGTTTTGGTAGAAGCATTTAGCCGATATGGACGGCGCGCTTCGCGGTGGTTCAGCCCAGACGCTCGACCAGATCGTGCATGAACTGGTGACCCAGATCGAACTGCGCGACGGTGATGAATTCGTTCGGCTGGTGCGCCTGTGCGATGTCGCCCGGACCGCAGACCACCGCCGAATAGCCCGCCGCCTGGAACTGGCCCGCCTCTGTGCCGTAGCTGACCACGTGGCCGCCGTTGTCGCCGGTGATCTGGCGCACGAGGGTCTCTGCCGCGCCGTTTTCCTCGGGCTTGAGCGGGGGCACTGAAAAGCGCTCGGAAATCTCGACGCGCGCGTCGGGGTGGACGGTCTGCATCCGCGCCTCGATGGTGCGGACATGTTCGAGATAGGACTCCTTGAGCGCCACGGGGTCGTCACCGGGCACGGCGCGGAAATCCATCGAAAAGCGGCAATCCTTGGCGGTGATGTTGTGCGCGGTGCCGCCGCTGATCTGGCCCACGTGCCATGTGGTCACGGGCGGCTCGAACATCGCACCAAGTGCTGTGGGCGGATTGCCGAAATTCTCGGCGTTGCGCTGGTTGGCGAAGTCGATGATCTTTGCGCCTTCGAGGATCGCGGAGACCCCGGTGTGCAGGATCGACGAATGCACCTCGAAGCCGATCACGTGGGTGTCGAACCCCTGCCCGCCCTTGTGGCCGGTCACCGCCTGCAGCATCGACGGCTCGCCCACGATCACCAGCTCGCCCTTGGGCAGCACGGGCTGCATCGCCTCGATCATCGGCGGCGCGCCGGTGCAGCCGATTTCCTCGTCGAAGCTGAGCGCCAGTTGCAGCGGGCGTTTCACCTGCGCGTAGTGCGCCTCGACCAGGGCCCAGATCGCCAGCGCGTCGAAGCCCTTCATGTCGCAGGTGCCGCGCCCGTAATATTTGCCGTCGCGTTCGGTCACGGTCCAGGGGTCGCTGTCCCAGGGCTGGCCGTCGACGGGCACCACGTCCGTGTGACCCGAGAGCACCACAGCCCCCTCGACCCAGGGACCGACGTGCGCGAAGAGCGCCGCCTTGTGCGGCTGGTCGGGGTCGGGCCAGCGGTGGGCGGTGATGCCATGCGAGGCAAGATAGGCCTCGACCCAGTCGATCAGCGGCAGGTTGGTGTCGCGCGAGACGGTGGGGAAACTGATGAGCTTGGTCATCAGATCCAGAGGGCTTAGACGGTCAGGCATTTCAGTATCCGCTGTCGGTGGTCAGGATCTTGTGACCCGGCGAAATCTCGCGGTATTCCGACGGTTCGGCTACGTAATTCACTGGATGAATTGGCGAGGGTATCGGCTTGAAATCCAGATCTTTTTCGTCCTTGCGCTTGCGCGGGTCGGCGATGGGCACGGCCTTCATCAGCGCCTGGGTATAGGGATGCTGCGGGTTCTCGAAGACGGCGCTGCGCGGGCCCATCTCGACGATGCGGCCCAAATACATCACGCCGACGAAATGGCTGACGCGTTCGACCACGGCCATGTCGTGGCTGATGAACAGGAACGACAGGTCCATCTCTTCTTGCAGTTCCATCATCAGGTTCAGCACCTGCGCCTGCACCGACACGTCCAGAGCCGAAACCGCCTCGTCCGCGATGATCAGCTTGGGGTTCAGCGCAAGGGCGCGGGCGATGGCGACACGCTGGCGCTGGCCGCCCGACAACTCGTGTGGATAGCGGCGCATGAAGCTGCGCGGAAGCTCGACGCGGTCGAACAGCATCTCGATGCGTTTGCGGCCCTCCTCGCCCTTGAACATGCCATAGTTGTGCATCGGTTCGGCCACCTGATCCGACAGCTGCATCTGCGGGTTCAGCGACGCGAAGGGGTCCTGAAAGATCATCTGCATGTCCAGCCGGGCGGTGCGCAGATCGCGCTGGTTCAGCGCGATGATGTCCTTGTTGCCCAGCTTGACCTCGCCCGAGAGCGGCTCGACCAGACGCAGGATCGACCGGCCGGCGGTGGATTTGCCGCAACCGGATTCGCCCACGAGGCTGAGCGTCTGCCCCTTGTTGATGGTGAACGACAGATCCTCGACCGCGTGAACGTTGGCGACGGTGCGGCGCAGCAGCCCGCCCTTGACCGCGAAACGCGTGGTCAGGTTGCGCACGTCCAGCAGCACCTCGTTCTCTTCACCGACGATGGGTTTGATCTCGCCCTGCTTGCGGCCCAAGAGCTTCATCGGTTCGGGGTATTGTTTGCCCGTCATCTCGCCCAGCTTGGGCACGGCGGCCAGAAGCGCCTTGGTATAGGGGTGTTGCGGCGCTTCGAAAATGTCGGCGACGGGGCCTTCCTCGACCTTCTTGCCGCGGTACATGACGACGACGCGGTCGGCCATCTGTGCGACCACGGCCATGTCGTGGGTGATGAACATCACGGCGGTGCCGGTCTCGCGTTTCAGCCGGTCCATCAGTGCCAGGATCTCGGCCTGGATGGTCACGTCGAGCGCGGTCGTGGGCTCGTCCGCGATCAGCAGGCGCGGCTCGCAGGCGAGCGCCATCGCGATCACCACACGCTGACGCATGCCGCCCGACAATTCGTGGGGGTATTGCTGCAGGCGCCGCTCGGGTTCGGGGATGCGCACCTGCCGCATCAGCTCGAGCGCGCGGGCGGATGCCTGTTTTTTACTCATGCGCTTGTGCAGGCGCAGCCCTTCGGTCAGCTGGCGGCCCACGGTGAACACCGGGTTCAGCGCGGTCATCGGTTCCTGAAAGATCATCCCGATCTCGTTGCCGCGGATCGTGCGCATCAGACCCTGATCGGCCTGCGCCAGATCGACCGATGCGTGGTCCTTGCGGTCGAACAAAAGCTGGCCGCCCGCGATCCTGCCGCCGCCGAATTCCACCAGCCGCATAAGGGACAATGAGGACACCGACTTGCCCGAGCCGGATTCGCCGACCACGCAGACCGTCTCGCCCGCGTTGATGGTGAACGAGACATCCTCGACGCCCAGAACCGGGCCGTCCTTGGTCTGGAATTCGACCTGCAGGCCCCTGATATCGGCAATCGGCCCTGCGGCCCCGTGATCCAGCATATGTTTCCCCGGCTGTTTTGAAATCAACGCTAAGACCATTGTTCAGGCACTGTCAAACGCATCCCGACGTTTGCACATTTAACGGGCATCTCAAGGGTTGCTTTTTCCGTAAAGTCTGTTTCGATGTGGTCATTCGTCAGGGGGGCGTGCGAGAAAAGTCACTCTAATGGCTTGGTTACGCTAGGTAAATACAAGACCCAACCGACGCTACACTGCGTGCGCCCGAAAATGGGTCACGCCAAAGACACAAAACATGTGTCCAACAAGGAGTATGTTATGAAACTCAAGACCCTAATGCTCGGCGCGGCTGCCAGCTTTGCCTTCGCTCCGATGGCAATGGCTGATGCCCACCAAGGCGAGCGTGGCCGCGATGGCGAGGTGAAAATCCTCTATTGGCAGGCCCCGTCGATTCTGAACCCGTTCCTGTCGGGCGGCACCAAGGACATCGAGGCCTCCTCGCTGGTTCTGGAACCGCTGGCGCGCTACAACGAGACCGGTGAAATGGTGCCCTTCCTTGCGGAAGAAGTGCCGACCGTCGCCAACGGTGGCGTGTCCGAAGACCTGACCACCATCACCTGGAAGATCAAGGAAGGTCTGGTGTGGTCCGATGGTACGCCGGTCACCTCCGCCGACGTGAAGTTCACCGCTGAATACTGCATGCACCCCGAAGGCGGCTGTGCGCAGGGCGCGTTCTTTGAAGGTGTCGAAACCGTCGAGGCGGTGGACGACCAGACCGTCAAGGTCACGTTCAACCAGCCCAAGCCGAACCCCTATGGCCCCTTTGTCGGTGGTCAGTCCCCGATCATTCAGGCCGCACAGTTCGCCGACTGCCTGGGTGCCAAGGCCCCCGAGTGCACGGACGCCAACTATAACCCCATCGGCACCGGCCCGTTCAAGGTGGCCGACTTCAAGCCGAACGACGTGATCCAGTACGAAGCCAACGAGAACTACCGTGAAGAGGGCAAGCCCGCCTTCGCATCGGTCACCCTGAAAGGTGGCGGCGACGCGAACTCGGCCGGTCGTGCGGTTCTGGAAACCGGCGAATTCGATTACGCCTGGAACCTGCAACTGGCCCCCGACGTCATCGCCAAGATGGAAGCGGCAGGCTACGGCAAGGCGATCACCGGTTTCGGCCCGCTGCTTGAGCGGATCGAGATGAACCTGACCAACCCCTCGCCCGATCTGCCGCCCGAAACACGCGCGACAGTGGCGGAACCCCACCCGATCCTGAGCGACGTCAAGGTGCGCAAGGCGCTGTCGATGGCCATCGACCGCGACCTGCTGACCGAAGTGGGCTATGGCCAGGCCGGTGCGCCGACCTGTAACCTGGTGCCTGCGCCCGCGATCTATGCGTCCGACAACACCGACTGCCTGGTGCAGGACATCGAAGGCGCCAAGGCCCTGCTGGAAGATGCCGGCTGGACCGACAGCGACGGTGACGGCGTGCGTGAAAAGGACGGCATGAAGCTGTCGCTGCTGTACCAGACATCGACCAACGCCGTCCGTCAGGACTTTCAGGCGCTGATCAAGGATTGGTGGAGCCAGATCGGTGTCGAGACCGAATTGCGCAACCTGGACGGTTCCGTGTTCTTTGGTGGTGACCCCGGTTCGCCCGACACGTTCCAGAAGTTCTATGCGGACGTGGAAATGTACGCCAACACCTTCAACGGCACCGATCCGCAGCAGTATCTGTCGGCCTATCGTTGCGGCAACGAGCCCAAGCCATCGAGCCAGTGGCAGGGTGAGAACATCAACCGCTTCTGCGATCCGGCCTATGACGCCATGATCGACGAGCTGGGCCGCACCGGTGATCTGGAAGAGCGCAGCGCGCTGGCCAAGAAGATGAACGACATGCTGACCAAGGAGACATACACCATCGTCCCGCTGGTCAACCGTGCGCGCGTCTCGGCACATGCCAATTCCTTGGGCGGTGTCGTGCTGAACGTCTGGGATTCCGAGCTGTGGAATGTCGGCGACTGGTATCGCACCGAATAATCGGTCATATGGTTGTCGTGTCCCCTTTCTTTCCGAAGGGGGGCACGGCCTCTCGGCCCTCGGGACAGGGTCGCAATAAACAAGACTGACGCACAAAGGCGCCGCATTCATGATTACCTTCGCAATCCGCCGGTTGATCCTGTCGATCCCGACGCTTTTGTTCATCAGCCTCGTCATTTTCCTCTTGCTGCAACTCGCTCCCGGCGACCCGATGGCGCAGGTGCCGCTGACGGTGCCGCCCGAGGTCAAGGAGAAGATGCGGATCGCCCTGGGCCTGGGCGAGCCGCTGTACGTTCAATACTGGAAGTGGATGGTGCAGTTCTTCTGGGTTGAGCCGCAGGTCTTTATCGACTGGCTGACCCGAGACAGCACCTTGCTGGGCTGGCTGCCGGATACTTCGCTTTATGATGGTCGGCTGCGCATGATCTCCTGGCAGACGCGCGGCCCGGTGATGGATCTGGTGGTGCAATCCATGCCGCAGACGATCTGGGTCGTCGGCATGGCCTATATCGTCGGCGTGCTGATCGCGCTGCCCATCGGCATCTATTCGGCCTATCGGCACTATTCAGTCTTTGACCAGACCGGCACGTTCATCACGATGGTCGGCTTTTCGATCCCGCCGTTTTTCACCGGCCCGCTGCTGATCGTGATCTTTGCGGTGCAACTGGGCTGGCTGCCGTCGAACTACAACACCGTGCACGAGGTGGTCGATTGGGACACCTTTGTCTACCAGCTGAAGCAGATGGTGCTGCCGGTGATGGTTCTGGCGTTGCAGACCACGGCGCAGATCAGCCGCTACATGCGGTCCGCGATGCTGGACAACCTGGGTCAGGACTATGTGCGCACCGCCCGCGCCAAGGGTCTGCGCGAGGGCGTCGTGGTCATGGTCCATGTGTTGCGCAACTCGATGATCCCGGTGGTTACCGTGATCGCGCTGGGTATTCCTGCGATCTTTGGCGGTGCGATCATCACCGAGAACGTGTTCGGCGTGAACGGCATCGGCTATCAGCTGCTGATCGCGCTTTTTGCCAACGACATTCCGACGGTGATGACGCTGACGTTCATTTTCGCCATCCTGATCGTTCTGTTCAACCTGATCGCCGATGTGCTTTACGGCGTGCTCGACCCGAGGATCCGCTATGACTGACCAACCCCTCGTGTCCGGGCCAGACCCCGAGATCGACGACCAAGCACTTGGCGCGTTGCAGGACAAGGGGCCGATGGCCCCGCCCCGCAGCCAGTGGCGTGACGTCTGGGACCAGTTCAAGCACCACAAGGGTGCGATGTTCGGCGGCGGTTTCCTGATCTTCATCACGCTTTTCGTGCTGATCGGGCCGTTCCTGTGGACGCTGGATGCGCAGAAGCTGGACATCCGCGCCAAGGACATGCGCCCGGTCTGGACGCTGATCTGGGATGGCGACGCCAAGGCCGCGTGGGCGCATCCCTTCGGCACCGACCAGCTGGGCCGCGATCTGCTGGCGACCATGATCAAGGGCGGCCGCGCGTCGATGGCCGTGGGCTGGGCCGCGATGATCCTGGCGCTGGTCATCGGCACCTTTGTCGGCGTGGTCGCGGGCTATTTCCGCCGCGCGGACTTCTGGCTGATGCGCTTTACCGATCTGGTGCTGAGCCTGCCGATCCTGCCGCTGCTGCTGGTGGCGGTGACCCTGTTCCGCCAGCCGCTGCGCGCCAACTTCGGCCCCGAGACGGGCATGTTCATCCTGATCGTCGGCGTGGTCGGCATCACATCATGGATGCAGACGGCGCGGATCGTGCGGGGCGACATCCTGGCGCTGAAGGAGCGCGAGTTCATCCTGGCGGCGCGCTCCATCGGGACCAAGAATTCAAAGATCATCCGCCGCCACCTGCTGCCCAACGTGATCTCTCCGATCACCGTGTCGGCGACGCTGGGTCTGGCGACCGCGATCATCACCGAAAGTGCGCTGTCGTTTCTTGGCGTCGGCTTTCCGTCGGACTTTCCCACATGGGGCAAGCTGCTGGCGGATGCGGTGCAACGGATGGAGCAGTTTCCCGAGCGCGTGCTGCTGCCCGGCGTGGCGATTTCGCTGACGGTGCTGTCGGTGAACTATCTGGGCGACGGGCTGCGCGACGCGCTGGACCCGCGCATTCGCGGACGCTAGGCGCTGTTGGCGACCAGACGCAACCGGCGCGCCAGATGCGGCAGCGGCGGTGCGTCGGGCAACCTGCGGTAACGGGCCAGCACCTGCCCCGCCAGTGCAGGATGCCCGCGCGCCAATGCCGCCTTGATCAGGGCCTTGTGATAGCTGGCTGATACCTTGCGGCGGCGCAGGTGCCGGGCAAAGCCCCGGCGGTCGCCCTGCCCTTCGATCACCTCACGCATCAGCCCGCCAAAGCCGCCCATCTGCGCCAGATGATGCGGGATGCGGTGCCCCATGTGCGGGCAGCGCAGCACGGCCAGCCGCGTGTCGGGAAGACGCGCCACATGGGCCGCGTCGACCGCATGGCAGGGGTCGACCAGCACCACGGCACTGCGCACCAGTTGCAGACAGCCTGCGGCATCCAGATAGCGGGGGTCTTCCCAGTCGCCGTGCCGCAGCCCCATGGGATAGCGCCGCTCGAACGGGACGCATGTGCGCAGCAGGGTCGATTGCGGGCTGATCGCCACCACCCGCGCACCCGGTGCTGCGGCGACGAAGGTGCAGGCGGCAAAGCCGCCCATCGAACTGCCGTAGAACACCACATCGTCGAAGCGGTGGAAAAAGCCGCTGTCGCACAACCCGTCGAAGAAGTCGAAGACCGCGCGCTGCCTGTACCAGTCGTTGCGCGGCCCGGTCATCAGCCCCAGGTGCGACCAGCCCGCAGTCTCGGCGAGGTCCCAGGCCCATGGCCTGCGAGGGGCCGGGTTCAGATGGGCATCCATCGTGTCGAAGCTGACCAGCAACAGCGGGCCGCGTGGCACGTAGACCGCGCGGTGGCGGTGCAGATTGCGCGTCCAGCCGCCCTGTGCCTCTGCCGTGGCTTGCGTTGCGCGAAAATGTCCTGCCCTGACGCCCATAGGCGACAGGATTGCCACGAGCGGTTTGCCATCCGCTTAATCCCGCGCCGCCGTTTGCACGGGATTTTAGACGTATCCGCCAAATCCCCCTAAGCGACGTGCCGCTTGATCCGGCTCAGCAGCAGCCAGACCAGCCCGATCACCGGCAGGGTCACGGCGGCGGTCATCATGCCCTTGCCGATGCCCAGATAGTCGGCCAGCGGGTACAGAAGGTAGCCTGCCAGCGACACCGCGTAATAGCTGACCGCGACCACCGACAGCCCCTCGACCGTGCGTTGCAGGCGCAGTTGCAGATCGGCGCGGCGGTCCATGCTGGCAAGGATCGCCTGGTTCTGCGCCGAGCGATCGACATCGACCTGCGTGCGCAACAGCTCGGATGCGCGGATGGCGCGGGCCGACATCGCGTGCAGCCGCGCCTCGGTCGCCTTGACGGTGCGCATCGCAGGCTCGTAGCGGCGCATCATGAACTCGGCAAAGCTTTGGCGGCCCTGAAACCGGGCCTCGCGCAGCACGGCGATCCGTTCGGCCACCAGCGCCGCATAGGCACCTGTCGCGGCAAAGCGGTAGGCCGAGCGCGCGCCCTGCTGTTCGAGCGCCACCGAGACGTCGAGCAGCGCGTGCAGCGTCTCTTCGGCGCGGGCGTCGGGGCTGCGCATGGTTTCGGTCAGATCGTTCAGCTGGGTGTCGAGCGCATTGAGCGGCCCCGCCAGTTCGCGGGTCTTGGCAAAGCCCAGCAGCGACATGGATTTGTAGGTCTCGATCTCGGACAGGCGTTGCACGATGCGCCCGACGCGCCCCGGCCCGGTGGTGGCGCTGACGTAGACCGCGAAACGCAAGTGCCCCGCCGGATCAATGCGAAAGTCCGAGGCGACCACGGCAGAGCCATCCAGCACATCGGCCACCGCGATGCTTTCGCGCACCAGCCAGGCGTCCAGCTGCGGTATGATCTGCCCGTCATCCGCAGGGCGCGGCATGACGCGAAACAGCGCCGAGGTGATGCGCGCACCGGGCATCGCATCCTGCCAGTGCGGCGGGAAGACCTCGTATTCGGCGGGGTCGAAGGGGCGGTCGCTGAGCCCCGTCTGGAACACGGTGTAGGTGACGAATTCGGTATGTTGTTCCCATTTGATCGTATAATTGCCCATCGCGCCGAAGTAATGCGTGGCGCCGGGATCGGGGCGCGGTGCGCCGTAATGGTCCAGGAGCAGCATCAGATGCGCCAGCGCCGCGGTGCGGGCCGTGTCATCGGGGCTGTGCTTGATGGCAAGATAGGCGGCCATCGCAGGCGCGTTCAGCACCGGAAAGGGCCGCGCGTGCAGTTCCGACGTCAGGCGGTGGCGCAGGGGGTGGTCGTTCACTGGCGGCATGGTCCGTTCCTGTCGGTGTCTTCTGGCACAAGTCTGCTGGCACAAGTCTGCTGGGACAAGTCTGCTGGCACAGAGAGGTAACCGAGGTGCGGCCAAAAAGATAGCGAAAAGCCAAGCGAAATCAAAGCATTACGGAATACATATGTATACCGGGCAGTCTGCGCCCCTGAAAACGCAAGAGGCAGGCCGCAACGGGCCTGCCTCTTGTCGTCATTTGGGCTGATATCAATCGATCATCGGCAGCAGTTTGTCGATCGACGCCTTGGCGTCACCGTAGAACATGCGCGTGTTTTCCTTGAAGAACAGCGGGTTTTCGATGCCGGAATAGCCGGTGCCCTGACCACGCTTGCTGACAAAGACCTGCTTGGCCTTCCAGCATTCCAGAACCGGCATGCCGGCGATGGGGCTGTTGGGATCGTCCTGTGCGGCAGGGTTCACGATGTCGTTCGAGCCGATCACGATGGCGACGTCCGTGTCGGGGAAGTCGTCGTTGATCTCGTCCATCTCGAGCACGATGTCATAGGGCACCTTGGCCTCGGCCAGAAGCACGTTCATGTGCCCCGGCAGACGCCCCGCGACGGGGTGGATGGCGAAACGCACGGTCTTGCCCGCCGCACGCAGCTTGCGGGTCAGTTCGGCCACGCCCTGCTGTGCCTGCGCCACCGCCATGCCGTAGCCGGGGATGATCACGATGCTGTCGGCCTCGTTCAAGGCAGCGGCAACGCCATCCGCCTCGATCGCGATCTGCTCGCCCTCGACCTCCATCTGCGGACCGGAGGTGCCGCCGAAGCCGCCGAGGATCACGCTGACGAACGACCGGTTCATCGCCTTGCACATGATGTAGGACAGGATCGCACCGGAGGAGCCCACCAGCGCGCCGACCACGATCAAAAGATCGTTGCCGAGGCTGAAGCCGATGGCCGCCGCCGCCCAGCCGGAATAGCTGTTGAGCATCGACACCACGACAGGCATATCGGCGCCGCCGATGCCCATGATCAGGTGATAGCCGATAAAGAGCGCGGCCAGCGTCATCAGGAACAGGGGCAAAAAGCCGCCCGTGTTGACGTACCAGATCAGGCAGATCAGCGACAGACCCGCCGCCGACGCGTTCAGCAGGTGACCGCCCGGCAGCTTGGTCGCGGCAGAGTTCACCCGGCCCGCCAGCTTGCCATAGGCAATGACCGACCCGGTGAAGGTGACCGCCCCGATGAAGATGCCCAGGAACAGTTCGACCTGAAGGATGTTGATCTCGACCGCCTCTTTCTTGGCGATCAGCAGGCCGAAGTTGCCGAGGTCCGTGGCCGTGCCAGCAGCCAGCGCCGCCGCGACGTTGCCGATCTCGAAGTGTGCGATGAAGCCGACGAAGACCGCCGCCAGACCGACCAGCGAGTGCATCGCCGCGACCAGTTCGGGCATCTGCGTCATCTGCACCTTGGTCGCCAGTTGGTAGCCGATGATCCCACCTGCGGCGATCAGCACCAGAGAAAGCAGCCAATACCCGGCGCCCGGTCCGATCAGCGTGGCGAAGATGGCCAGCGCCATGCCTGCAATGCCGTACCACACCGCGCGCTTGGCGCTTTCCTGTCCCGACAAACCGCCAAGGCTGAGGATGAAGAGGATGGCCGCGACCACATAGGCCGCTGTCGTAAATCCATAATCCATTGTCTAAGCCCCTTTAAGATTTCTGGAACATGGCGAGCATACGCCGTGTCACAAGGAAGCCGCCGAAGATGTTGATGCCGGTCATGAAGACCGAAATCGCCGCCAGAACGATCACAAGGAACGACCCGGACCCGATCTGCACCAAGGCGCCCAGAATGATGATCGACGAGATCGCGTTGGTGACGGCCATCAGCGGCGTGTGCAGGCTGTGCGCCACGCCCCAGATCACCTGGAAGCCGACGAAGACCGACAGGACGAACACGATGAAGTGCTGCATGAAGCTGGCAGGCGCCACGAGGCCCACGGCCAGCAGCAGCACCGCGCCGACAACAAGCAAGGTCACCTGGCTTTTGGTCTGCGCCTTGAACGCGGCCACTTCGGCCTCGCGTTTTTCGGCGGGTGTCAGTTCCTTGGCCGCCTGCTTTTTCGGGGCTGCCGCGATGGCGGCCACCTTGGGCGGCGGTGGCGGGAAGGTGACTTCCTTGGCGTGGGTCACGGTCGCACCGCGGATCACGTCGTCTTCCATGTTGTGGTTGATCACGCCGTCTTTTCCGGGCGTGAGGTCCGTCAGCATGTGGCGGATGTTGGTCGCGAACAGGGTCGAGGCCTGCGTGGCCATCCGGCTGGGGAAGTCGGTGTAGCCGACGATGGTCACGCCGTTGTCGGTGACGATCTTTTCGTCCTTGACCGTCAGCTTGCAGTTGCCGCCACGCTCGGCGGCGAGGTCGACGATGACCGAACCGGATTTCATGGCCGCAACCATGTCTTCGGTCCACAGTTCGGGCGCTTCGCGGTTGGGGATCAGCGCCGTGGTGATGACGATGTCCATCTCGGGGGCCAGTTCGCGGAACTTGGCCAGCTGCGCCTCGCGGAATTCGGGGCTGGAGACAGAGGCGTAGCCACCGGAGGCCGAGCCGTCCTGCTGTTCTTCCTCGAAGTCCAGATAGACGAATTCGGCGCCCATGGATTCAATCTGTTCGGCCACTTCGGGGCGCACGTCGAAGGCGTAGGTGATCGCACCCAGCGAGGTGGATGTGCCCACCGCCGCCAGACCGGCGACACCGGCACCGACCACCAGAACCTTGGCCGGGGGCACCTTGCCCGCCGCCGTGATCTGTCCGGTGAAGAAACGGCCAAAGTTGTTGCCCGCCTCGATCACCGCGCGGTAGCCCGCGATGTTGGCCATCGACGACAGCACGTCCATCTTCTGCGCACGGCTGATGCGCGGCACCATGTCCATCGCGACGACGGTGCTGCCCTTCTTGGCGGCAGCTTCGAGCAATTCGGCGTTGGCACCGGGGTTGATCAGCGAAATCAGCGTCTGGCCGTCGCGCAGGCGCTTCACCTCGACCTCTTCGGGCGCGCGCACCTTGGCTACGACATCTGCCGCCTTCCACAGGGCTGCTGCCGTCTTGGCGATCTCGACGCCCGCTTCGGCATAGTCGGCATCGGCAAAGCCCGCCGCGACGCCGGCACCCGTCTCGATGATGCAGGTGTGGCCGAGTTTCTGAAGCATCAGCGCACTGTCGGGCGTCATTGCGACCCGGCGTTCGCCTTCGAGTATTTCCTTCGGTGTTCCGATTTTCACCGCGCACCCCCCGTTTGATTCCAAATCCGCCGCCTTGACGACGGTTAACGACAACTTGCTAGCTTGCAGCGTGCACAGTTACAAGCAACTACGCTGCAATGCAGAGCAATAAATGTAAAGAATAGACAGGTTTCGCGCATCTTTCATGCGCCTTGACGTTGGGCATATCGGGTGACGTTCCGGCAGGCCTGGGCGCTGGGGAATTCACCGCCTGTTAACCTGTGACGCACTAGGCTGGTCCGCATGAGCGACAGAGATGAACATATCCCCAGCCCTTGCGCCTTTTTCTTCACGGTCCGCTTGCAGGACCGGCGGTCGGATCTGCTGCTGCGCGAGGTCGGGAGATTGCGCATCGCCACGCGCAGAGCGCTGGCCGCGCACCCGTTCCAGATCGACGACATCGTGGTGCTGCCCAATGCCATCCATACGATCTGGACCCTTCCGTCCGAGGATGCGGACATATCGCGCCGCTGGGGTCTGCTGAAATCGCAATTCTCCCGCGGGGTCCCGGCACCTGCGCATCGCCATCCCGCCAGTCTGCGCAGTGGGGACAAGGGGATTTGGCAGCGCCGGTTCTGGGCGCATCGGCTGACAGATGCAAATGACGTGGCCGACCACCGCCACCTGATCTATTCCGCGCCGGTTCAGGCCGGGCTGGTGACCGATCCGCGCCACTGGCCGCACACGTCGCTACACCGCGCCTTGCGCGCAGGCACATGGAGCGTACCGCAGCAGAGCGCCGCCGCGTGAGCCTTTCAAGGGATCAGGCTGTTTTGAGCGCGGGGCGCGATTTGCCCGCCGACCAGTCACGCAGGGCATTGCCGAAGGCCGCGAAGAGGATCTTGGACACCGGGTCCATCGCGGCATTGTATTCTGGGTGCCACTGCACCGACATGGTAAAGCCCGGCGCGCCGTCGATATAGATCGCCTCGGGCGTGCCGTCGGGGGCATAGCCGTCGATCACCACGCGTTTGCCCGCGGCCTTGATCCCCTGCCCGTGCAGAGTGTTGGTCTTGACCACCTGATTGCCCATCAGGCGGTGAAATGGGCCACCTTCGGAGAACGTCACCTCGTGGCGCAGCGCGAACTTCTCTTCCAACGTGCCATCGGGCGGCATCCGGTGATTGCTGCGCCCCGGCAGATCGCGGATCTCTGGGTAGAGGCTGCCGCCCATCGCCACGTTGACCTCCTGAAAGCCGCGGCAGACGCCGAAGAACGGCTGGCCACGCTCGACGCAGGCGCGAATCAGCGGCAAGGTCACGGCATCGCGCGCGCGGTCGAAATCGCCGTGGGCGGCGGTTGCTTCCTCGCCGTACTCCTCGGGGTGGACGTTGGGACGCCCGCCGGTGAACAAAAAGCCGTCGCAGACTTCCATCAGTTCCTCGGCGGTGTTCAGCGCGGGGTCTGCCGCCACCAGAAGCGGGATCGCGCCCGACACTTCCGCGATCGCGGCGGTGTTCATCATGCCACCCGCATGCACCTTGTAATCGTCGCCGATCACATGGGCATTGCTGATAATTCCGACAACCGGACGTGCCATAGGGGCTCTCTCACTCTCGTCATGTCTGGCGGCTGGTATATCGCAGGCCGGTGCGATTGCCCAGCCTGACGCGCCGTCGCGGCACCCTGCCCTAGATTTCGCCCACCAAAGCGGCAGCTTCGATACCCGCCATCGCCGCAGTCGCATCGTTGTCCGAGCTGTCGCCGGTCACGCCGACCGCGCCCACGACCTTGCCCGCCGCATTGCGCAGCAGGACACCGCCCGGAACCGGCACCACGTGGCCGCCGAACACACCGTTCACCGCTGCCATGAAGTACGCCTGATCCTCGGCCCGTTTCATCTGCGCCGTGCCCGCCATGCCCAGCATCACGGCGCCATAGGCCTTGCCATGGGCAATGCCAAAGCGACCGGGGGAGGCGTCATCGCTGCGCTCGAAGGCCACCACGTGGCCGCCTGCGTCCAGCACGACCACCGACAACGGCTTCAGTTTCATGTCCTCGCCTTTCGCCATGGTCTGACGAATGATCTTTCGGGCTTGGTCCAAGGTCACCGACATCGGCCCCTCCTTTTTGTGATTTTCGTTGAGTTTAAATGGGGGCACGCGGCCCCCCGTTCGCCTTCAGGCCTGGGCTTTTTCAGGCTTGGGCTTTCAGTTCCAGACGCCGCGCGTGCAACACGGGCTCGGTATAGCCCGAGGGCTGTTCGCGCCCTTTCAGCACCAGGTCGCAGGCGGCGGCAAAGGCCACGCCGTCGAAATCCGGCGCCATCGCGGTATAGGTCGGATCGCCCGCGTTCTGCTGGTCGACGACGGCTGCCATCTTGCGCAGGCCGGCCCTTACCTGATCCTCGCTGATCACGCCGTGGTGCAGCCAGTTCGCCAGCGCCTGCGCCGAGATGCGGCAGGTGGCGCGGTCTTCCATCAGGCCCACGTCGTTGATGTCGGGCACCTTGGAACAGCCTACGCCCTGATCGACCCAGCGCACCACGTAGCCAAGGATGCCCTGAGCATTGTTCTCGATCTCGCGGGTGATGTCCGCGTCGCTGAGGTTGCGGCCGTCCATCACCGGAATGGTCAGCAGATCGTGCAGGGTGCCGCGCGCGCCGCCTGCCTTGATCTCGTTCTGGCGGGCCAGCACGTCGATCTGGTGGTAATGCGTCGCGTGCAGCGTGGCGGCGGTGGGCGACGGCACCCAGGCGCAGTTGGCACCGGATTTGGGGTGTCCGATCTTGGTCTTCAGCATGTCGGCCATCAGGTCGGGCATCGCCCACATCCCCTTGCCGATCTGCGCGCGGCCCTGCAAGCCGCAGGCCAGCCCGATATCGACGTTGCGATCCTCGTAGGCGGCAATCCAGGGGGCGGATTTCATCTCGCCCTTGGGCACCATCGGCCCTGCCTCCATCGAGGTGTGGATCTCGTCGCCGGTCCGGTCGAGGAAGCCGGTGTTGATGAAGGCCACCCGCGATTTCGCGGCGCGGATACATTCGGCGAGGTTGACCGAGGTGCGGCGCTCCTCGTCCATGATGCCGAGCTTGACCGTGTTGGCGGGCAGGCCCAACACCTTTTCGACGCGGGTGAAAATCTCGTCGGCCAAGGCGACCTCTTCGGGCCCGTGCATCTTGGGTTTGACCACGTAGACCGAGCCTTCGACCGAGTTGCGCAGCCCGTCCGATTTCTTCAGATCGTGCATCGCGATCAGCGTGGTGATCATCGCGTCCATCAGCCCCTCGCTGACCTCGCGGCCTTCGGCGTCGAGAATGGCGGGGTTGGTCATCAGGTGGCCGACGTTGCGGATCAGCATCAGCGAGCGGCCCTTGAGCGTCGCATCGCTGCCGTCTGCGGCGGTATAGGCGATGTCATCCGCCATTCTGCGCGTGATCTGCTGGCCGCCCTTCTCGAAGGTTTCCTGCAGATCGCCGGTCATCAGGCCCAGCCAGTTGCCATAGGCCACGACCTTGTCCTCGGCATCCACGGCGGCGACGCTGTCTTCGCAGTCCATGATGGTGGACATCGCGGATTCAAGGCGCACGTCGGACATGCCCGCAGGATCATTGCCGCCGATGTCGGTGCTGCGGTCCAGCATGATCTGGATGTGCAGGCCGTTGTTGCGCAACAGCACGAAGTCGGGCGCATCCGCATTGCCGCCAAAGCCCACGAAGCTGTCGGGGGTGGCGAGTGCCATGCTGCCATCGGGTATGTCTATCCGCAGCGATCCGTCGGCAACTGCCAGCCCGCTGACCGCTGCCCACTTGCCGGACATCAGCGGTGCGGCCTTGTCCAGAAAGCCCTTGGCCCAGTCGATCACCCGCGCGCCACGTTTGGCGTCATAGCCCTTACCCGTCGGCAGATCGCCCAGCGCGTCGGTGCCGTAAAGCGCATCATAGAGGCTGCCCCACCGCGCGTTCGCCGCGTTCAGCGCAAAGCGGGCGTTGGTGATCGGCACCACCAGTTGCGGGCCGGGGATTTGTGCAATTTCAGGATCGACGCCAGCGGTGTCGATCTGGAACGGCGCGCCCTCGGGCACCAGATAGCCGATCTCGCGCAGGAAGGCGGTGTAGCTTTCGGCGTCATGCGGCTGGCCCCGGCGCTCAAGGTGCCATGCGTCGATCTGTGCTTGCAGCTCTTCGCGTCGGGCGAGCATACGCCGCGTCTTGGGGCCCAGGTCCGCCACGATCCCGGCAAAGCCCGCCCAGAAGGTGCTGGCATCCACGCCGGTTCCGACAAGGGCCCGATCTTCGACAAAGGCGGCCAGTTCGGGGGCGACGCTCAGACCGCTGCGGTCCAGGTGGTTGGTCATGACATGCTCCGTGATATGGTTGTTGATGCAAGGGTATGGCCTAATCCAACGCCCGTAAACCACCCGGCGCGAAATTGGTAATATTATTTTACCAGTTGCGGAGATTTAGGGACAAACGCAGAAAAACCGGGCGCTGCCCCGGAAAGCTGCGACCGGTTTACAGGTTGCTCGGCAGATTGACAGTCTGGCTGAAAGTCTGGCGTGCGATCAATCCGTGAGCGTCTGCTGGTTTGCGGCGGGCTCTGCGCTGGTGGCTTCATCCGTCTCGGGATCGAAACCGCCGAAGAGGTAGATCACGCCTGCGATGAAGGCCACGGTCAAGGCGATGGCCATGCCAATCAAAAGCGGGCTATGGCGTTTGGATTGCTTTTCAATCTCCGTGTCGGGTGCAGACATAGTAAAAATACCTCTCACTTGATAATTCCGGGCGGGTTGCCGCCCAAGCGTCACAAGACTAACGTCTGTGCCTGACGCTTTGTTCCAACATTTCGACCCGAGACAGGACAGCCCATGCGCGATGCCGCCCCCCAGACGATATACCTTGCCGACTACACGCCCTTTGGTTTCGACGTGGACGAGGTGCATCTGACGTTCGATCTGGCCCCGTCGGCCACCCATGTGCGTGCCCGCATCCGGTTTTCGCCCAATCCAGATGCCACCGACCGCACCTTCTTTCTGCATGGCGAAAACCTGACCCTGCTCAGCGCCAAGATCGACGGCGAGACGGTCAAGCCGAAGGTGACGTCCGAGGGGCTGACCTGCGATGTGCCGTCGATCCCGTTCACCTGGGAAAGCCTGGTGCAGATCGACCCCGCCGCGAATACCGCGCTTGAGGGGCTGTACCAGTCGGGCGGCATGTATTGCACCCAATGCGAGGCCGAGGGGTTTCGCAAGATCACCTATTACCCCGACCGCCCCGATGTCATGAGCACCTTTACCGTGCGGATCAACGGACCGCACCCGGTGCTGTTGTCGAACGGCAATCTGGTATCGTCGGGCGATGGCTGGGCCGAATGGCACGACCCTTGGCGCAAGCCTGCCTATCTGTTCGCGCTGGTCGCGGGCGATCTGATCGCGCACCGCGACACGTTCACCACGATGGAGGGCCGCAAGGTCGATCTGGCCCTGTACGTGCGGCCCGGCGACGAGGGCAAATGCGCCTTCGGGATGCAGGCGCTGAAGGACAGCATGGTCTGGGACGAAAAGGTTTACGGGCGCGCCTATGACCTTGAGGTGTTCAACATCGTCGCGGTGGATGATTTCAACATGGGCGCGATGGAGAACAAGGGGCTGAACATTTTCAACGCCTCTGCGGTTCTGGCCTCGCCCGAGACATCGACGGACATGAACTTTGAACGCATCGAGGCGATCATCGCGCATGAGTATTTTCACAACTGGACGGGCAACCGCATCACCTGCCGCGACTGGTTCCAGCTTTGCCTGAAGGAAGGGCTGACCGTTTATCGCGACAGCCAGTTCACCTCGGACATGCGCAGTGCGCCGGTCAAGCGGATCGGCGACGTGATCGACCTGCGCGGGCGTCAGTTCACCGAGGATCAGGGGCCGCTGGCACATCCGGTGCGCCCCGAAAGCTTTCAGGAGATCAACAACTTCTACACCGCCACCGTCTATGAAAAAGGTGCCGAAGTGATCGGGATGCTGCGCACGCTGGTCGGGGCCGATGCCTACAAGCGCGCGCTGGACATGTATTTCGACCGTCACGACGGGCAGGCCTGCACGATCGAGGACTGGTTGCAGGTGTTCGAGGACGCGACGGGCCGCGATCTGACACAGTTCAAGCGCTGGTATTCCCAGGCGGGCACCCCGCATCTGAGCGTGACCGAAACGTACAAGAACGCGACCTATACGCTGACGTTAACCCAGCACACCCCGCCCAGCGCCGCGACACCCGATCCGCAACCGCTGGTGATCCCCGTCGCCGTGGGTCTGCTGGACGCAAGCGGGGCCGAAGTGATGGAAACGCAGGTGCTGGAAGTGACCGATGCGACGCAAAGCTTTGCCTTCGCGGGGCACAGCGAAAAGCCCACTGCGTCGATCCTGCGCAATTTCTCGGCCCCTGTGGTGCTGGAGTTCGATGCCGATCACGCGGCCCTGCTGGCCCATGACACCGATCCGTTCAACCGCTGGGAATCGGGGCGCGCACTGGCGCTGGCGTCGCTGATGGCTGCGATCACCAAGGGCACGGCGCCAGATGCGGATTACCTGCAAGGGATCGCCACGGTCCTGCGCGACGAAAGCCTCGATCCGGCCTACCGCGCGCTGATGCTGGGCCTGCCGGGGCAATCGGAACTGGCCGCCGCCCTGCACCGGCGCGGCGACACGCCCGACCCGCAGGCGATTTACGATGCGGTGCAGGGGATGAAGGACGCGCTGGCGCAGACCTTGCAGGACGATCTGCCGGGGCTTTATGCGCGCCATCAGATCGAGGGTGCCTATGCGCCGGATGCCGAACAGGCCGGCATGCGCGCGCTTGGCAATGCAGCACTTTCGCTGCTGACGCGGCTGGACGGCGGGGATACGGCACAGGCGCAATACGACAGTGCGACCAACATGACGCAGCAACTGGCGGCGCTGGCCTGTCTGATCCGCGCAGGTCGTGGCGACGCGGCGCTGGCCGATTTCGAGGCGCAGTGGAAAGATGACCGTCTGGTCATGGACAAATGGTTCGGCCTGCAGGTCGGAGAGGCAAAGCCCGACGATGCGGTCGATACGGCCAAGGCGCTGACCCGGCACAGCGATTTCAACTGGAAGAACCCCAACCGGTTCCGCGCCACGCTGGGCGCGCTGGCCGCGCACCACGCAGGGTTTCACGCCGCCGACGGGTCGGGCTATGCGCTGCTGGCCGATTGGCTGATCAAGCTGGACCCGGTCAACCCGCAGACCACGGCGCGGATGTGTTCGGCGTTCCAGACGTGGCGGCGCTATGACCAGATCCGCCAGTCGCTGATGGCCAAGGAGCTGGACCGGATCGCGTCCACGCCCAACCTCAGCCGCGACACCACCGAGATGATCACCCGCATCCGCAACGCCTGAGGGGTAAGCCAATGTCCGATCCACGCCCCGTCTGTCTGATCACCGGTGCCTCGGCGGGCATCGGGGCCGCCTGTGCCGAGCTTGCCGCCAAGCGCGGTTATGACCTGGTGCTGACCTATCGTAGTGACGGCACCGGGGCCGAGGCGACCCGCGCCATGGCCGAAGCCGCCGGTGCCCGCGTGGTTCTGGTGCAGGCCGACGTGGCCGAGCCTGATGACATCGACCGTATATACGCCACGCTCGACGCCGAGTTTGGCCGCATCGACGCGCTGGTCAACAACGCAGGCGCCATCGACAGCATCGCGCGGCTGACCGACATGGACCACGCGCGCCTGACCCGCATCTTTGCGGTCAACGTGATCGGCGCGATGCTGGTGGCCAAGGGCGCGGTGCAGAGGATGGAGGCACGGGGCGGCGGCGCCATCGTCAACGTCTCGTCCGTGGCCGCACGCCTGGGATCGGGCGGACAGTTCGTCGATTATGCGGCGACAAAGGGGGCAATCGACACCTTTACCAAGGGGCTCTCGGACGAGGTCGCGCCCAGCGGCATCCGCGTTAACGCGGTGCGCCCCGGCATCATCGTGACCGACATCCACGGCAAGGCAGGCGCGCCGGAACGGGTGGATAAGCTGGGCCCGATGACGCCGATGCGCCGGGCGGGCACTGCCGCCGAAGTCGCCACTTCGGTGTTGTACCTGCTGTCGGACGAGGCAAGCTATGTCACCGGCGCATTTCTGGATGTGTCGGGGGGCCGCTAGACATGCCGATCACGCTGGGGCTGATCGTGGTGGGCATGATCGTCTACTTCGTCCTCTTGCGGGTCCGGCGCGGATCGCGGATGGTGGCCGAGGTGATCGACATGCCCAGCGACGTGCGCACCGCCGCGCGTCGGCTGGGGTATAAGAGACGCACCGACGTACATCCGGTGCAGGGCATCGACGATCCGCAACTGGCGTTGGGCACATTGGCAGTGGCCTATCTGTCACTTGGCAAAGCACCCACCCCTGCAGCGCCTGCATTGCTGAAACACGACATTGCGCAGGATGCTGAGCAGGCACGGAGCATGGTGATGCTGGGCCGCTGGCTGATCCGCACCTGCGACGGCACGCAGGATGCGGTGACGCGGGTGGCGCGCAGGCTTCGCGCGCTGGACGGCGGCGGTTCTGTGCAGTCTTTGAGTGCGCTGATGCAGGACGGTGAAGAGGACGAGACCCCGGCCCAGACCGCTGCGCGCACCGAAGTCGAAGGCATCCTGCGCCCGCAATGACCGACTATACCCATACCCGCAGCGGGCGCAGGCCTGCGACGCTGATCACCCTGGCGGCTGTCTGGCTGGTGCTGGCGCTGGCGCTGGTCATGCTCGACGCGTCGCTTTGGATCGTGGGGCTGGGGGCGCTGGCCACCCTGCCCGCGCTTTATGATCTGGTGACCGCGCGGGTGTCGTCGCTGCGCCTGTCGGATACGGATCTGAGCTGGCAATCAGGTCGACGCGCGGACAGCATCGCCCTGCGCGAACTCGAAGCCGTGCGGCTGGACACGCGGCTGGACCTGTCGATCAAGGCGACGCTGACCCTGCGCGGTGGCACGAAACAGCGGCTGCCGCTGGACGTGGTGCCCCCCGCGCAAGAGTTCGACGATGCGCTGAGCGCACGCGGCATCAAGGTCGAGCGGCATCATTTCAGTCTGGTCGGCTAACGCTTGGGCCGCATTCTGGGCCGGATCGCGTTGGGCAGCGCGCAATAGGATTGCTTGCGTGTCCATCCTGCGATGTCGCGGCGTTTTGATGGCACGCGCATCGGCCCCCAGTCGGCGGCGACCCCGCGCCACCGGCTGTCGCGGGCAAAGATCACGCCGTCGCGCGGCACGGTCACCGACAGGATGCGCACGGCACAGGACAGGTTGGCCGCGCCCTTCATCAGATCCGGCCCCGACCCTGCGTGGCATTTGTATCCGCGTGCCGTCGCAGGCAGGATCTGCAACAATCCGTACCAGCGCCCGCCGCCACCCACGGCCTGCGGTTTATAGGTGCTTTCGTGCTTGGCCAGCGCCGACAGGAACCCCAGCCAGAATGCCCGCCGTTCGCGCAGGCCCGAGTGCGCATAGTTGGGGCACCAGTCCGCGATATCGCGCGGCACGGTCTGCACCAGCGGCGCGCCATGGGTCTTGAGCGCGGAAAGCGCGGCACGGTTCCACAGCATGTGATTGGGCTGATGTGTCCAGCGAGTGCGGGGCACGTCGCCGTCGCGCGCAGGCGGGCGCGGCATCTGGGACAGCTCGGCAAAGACCGCAGCCCCCGCCAGCACGCCCCAAAGCCCCACACATATCGCCATCGCAATCCGTTTCATCGCAGCATTATGCGCGGCACCGCTGCGCCAGATCAAGCGATCACAGAGGCGGGACAAGGCCCGTTCACGCAGGTTTGCGAAACAACTGCACGGCAGAGCGCCTTATTGTTGCCCATTTGAGTGAAATTCCGCAGTTGCGCCACGGCCCTGACACGTGCTGCAAGGGCCTGCCCGTCGGCCCCTGACCGTCCCGTTCGCCCCGATCTGCCGAGGCCGTATCCGCGCGAAAGTCAAGGATAACCCGCTATTAACCAACGCCCCTCACACCTTATGAGCGAACTGTGGCAATGAAATGCACCTCGGTCCACCAATGACCGCCGAAGCTCCGCACGGGTGCCATGTTTGCGCCTCAAACCATCGGCAGATTGGCATCAACACAACCAAGACAACGAGTGGATCAGATGCGTTCGAAGCTCCCCGGCCTGAAAATCTTGAAAATGCTCCGCAATGCGGTTCAGGGGCCTTCGGCCAAGCTGGCCTTTGACGGGGTCATCGACACGTCCGCCGCAGCCAAGCGCCCACAACGCGCCGCCGTGCCCGACCTTGCGCCCGCTCTGAGCATTCCCTGCCCCGATCCCACCGGCGAAGACCGCGCCTGCGACATGCATCAGTCCAGCGGTCTGCGCATGGCACGTCAGGAAGACTGGGCCGGCGTGTCCGCCGCGATCCACGCCGCCGAAGCCGCCTGTGAGCGTACCCCCGGCGGCATGCCGGTGGCCGATCTGATCGCTTTCGGCGCGCGCTCTGACGTGGTGTCGGCTGCGGAACATGCCCTGCTGTCGGGCCGCCCCGCCAAGGACGCGCCCCTGTTGGAGGGGATCATTGCCCTGGAAGAGATGCTGGCCGAATTTCCCGACGACTATGCCATCGCGACCATCGTGACGATGACCCATCTGGACATCGGCTGGGCCTGGCGCGGCACCGGCTGGTCCTCGGAAGTGCCCCTGCGCAACCGCGAGGCCTTTGACGCGCATTTCGACCGCGCCCGCGATATCCTCGAAGGGTTTCCTGCGGAAGAGTTCAACTCTCCCCTGCTGGCCGCCGCCCACTGCATGTTGCGCAGCGGTCTGCCCACCGATACGCGCCGCCTCGTCACCTCTTACGAGCGGTTGATCGCGCTCGATCCGCTGAACGCGCGGGCGCTGCGCAACTTTGGCACGCATCTGCTGCCACGCTGGCATGGCACCGTGCAGGAACTGGAAGTGCAGGCGCGCCGCATGGCCAGCAGCACCCACGCGCAATGGGGCGCGGGCGGCTATACCTGGGTCATGCTCGACGCCATTGCGCAGGACGACGCGGCCTGCAGCCAGCTTGACGTGGCGTTCTTCATCGAAGGCCTGCACGACATCCTGAACCGTCGCGACGATCCGCACACCGTCAACCTGCTGGCGGCCTATTGCGCCAACACGATGGGCATGACGCTGGATGCTGCCGATGATGTCGCATTCGTGCGCGGTCAGATCGCCGACTGCGCGAAGTGGATCATAAGGCGCCACCTGACCGAACTGCACCCGATGATCTGGGCCCATGCCGCGCGCGGCTTTGACAACAATCTGCGGGTGCGTTGCCCCGACCGCTTTGCCGCAGCGGGCGCTGCCGATGCGCACCGCATTCTGTGCGACATGTTCCGCCGCGAGCTGTCGCAGGGCAACCGCGTGGTCTTTACCGACCGGGGCGCGGAGCTGGAGCCGTCCTGACGCCGGTTGCCGCCAACCCGCGCGCCGCCGATGCCAGAAGGGCGCGTGAATAAAGCGCATGCGCGGTCTTGAGGCTGTCAAAGACCGGGCCCAGAACCATCTTGCCCGACTTTCCCTTGACCGGAACCACGACCGATCCGAAAAACAGTTTCGTGTCAGCGCCTTGCACCGCGACGCTGAACCAGGATTTGGTCCGCCCCGACCGCTCTGCCAGCAGCATCTCATCCGCGCGCCTTGCCGCGACCTGCCAGACGGCAAAGCGCTCTGCCTCCCCCTCGGCCACTGCGCGTGCCTGAACGTCCGTGGACGGCGCACGCGCCGCAAGCCGCAGCACCAGTCGCTCGGCGCGAAACAGCGGCGTGGTGTAGAATGCCGTCACATAGTCGGCCAGCGACACCTGCCCCGGCACCACGCAGGCGTAGCAATCGGTGAAATAGCCAGGCTGCGCCGCCTGCTCTGCGATCAGACTGCCGACGGGCATCTCTTGTGGTGTGACGTTGACCATGCCGCCACCATGCGCCGTCCGCGCGCGCCTGCATAGCGCCCGCAATGTCGCAGCCTCTTGCAGCACGGGGGGCGCTGGACTAAACCTGCGCGAAATGCCCCACAGCCTTTGGTGAAACATGCTTGATCTGTCCTACGACCTGCCGAAACCCCGCGTGATTGCCGGTGCCAAACACGACTGGGAACTGGTGATCGGGATGGAAGTCCACGCACAGGTGGCCTCGAACGCCAAGCTGTTTTCCGGTGCCTCGACCCAATTCGGGGCCGAGCCGAATTCGAACGTGGCTTTCGTGGATGCGGCGATGCCCGGCATGTTGCCCGTCATCAATGAATATTGCATCGAACAGGCGGTGCGCACGGGGCTGGGCCTGAACGCCGAGATTCACCTGAAATCGGCCTTTGACCGCAAGAATTATTTCTATCCCGACCAGCCGGCAGGTTATCAGATCAGCCAGCTGTACCACCCGATCGTGGGCGAAGGTGAGGTTCTGGTGGAACTGGGCGACGGCACCGCGCGGCCGGTGCGCGTTGAGCGCATCCACATGGAACAGGACGCGGGCAAGTCGATTCACGACATGGACCCCGAGATGTCCTTTGTCGACCTGAACCGCGCAGGCGTCTGCCTGATGGAGATCGTCAGCCGTCCCGACATCCGCAGCGCCGAAGAGGCCGCCGCCTATATCCTGAAGCTGCGTCAGATCATGCGCTATCTCGGCACCTGTGACGGCGACATGCAGAACGGCAACCTGCGCGCGGACGTCAACGTGTCGGTCTGCCGCCCTGGCGCCTACGAACGCTACCGCGAGTCCGGCGATTTCGGGCATCTGGGCACCCGGTGCGAAATCAAGAACATGAACTCCACCCGATTTATCCAGCAGGCGATCGAGGTCGAGGCGCGGCGCCAGATCGCAATCCTGGAGGCAGGCGGCGAAGTGGATCAGGAAACGCGCGGCTTCGATCCCGTCAAGGGCGAGACACGCACCCAGCGCTCGAAGGAAGAGGCGCACGACTATCGCTATTTCCCCGACCCCGACCTGCTGCCGCTGGAGATCGAGCAGGACTGGGTCGACCAGATCAAGGCCACCCTGCCCGAACTGCCCGACGCCAAGAAGGCGCGCTTTATCGGCGACTTCGGCCTGACCGACTATGACGCGTCCGTGCTGACCGCCGATCTGGACAGTGCCGCCTATTTCGAAGCCGTGGCGGCGGGCCGCGACGGCAAGATGGCCGCGAACTGGGTCATCAACGAACTGTTCGGCCGTCTGAAGAAAGACGACAAGGACATCGACCAAAGCCCGGTGACCCCTGCCCAGCTGGGTGGCATCATCGACCTGATCGCCTCGGACGCGATCAGCGGCAAGATCGCCAAGGACGTGTTCGAGATTGCCTATACCACGGGCCGCGACCCCGCCGAGATCGTCGAGACCGAGGGCCTGAAACAGGTCACCGACACCGGCGCGATCGAGGCCGCGGTGGACGAGATCATCGCTGCCAACCCCGATCAGGTCGCCAAGGCGCGCGAGAACCCCAAGCTGGCAGGCTGGTTCGTGGGACAGGTGATGAAGGCGACAGGCGGCAAGGCCAACCCCAAGACCGTCAATGAGCTGGTCGCGCAAAAGCTTCAGGGGTAACGCCCCCTTTCTCTTGGCCTTAAATATCCAAATTCCGGACGCGCCCCACGCGGGCGCGCCGTGACGTCGCGCTTTACCTTGCTGCCTGCACCGCCCACCTTGCGGGCAATCGCAGGCGATCCAAAGGCACATCATGATGGCACCCGCATCCCACCCCGACATCCTGTTTCGCAGCGCGCCGATGGCCGTGCGTCCCGAGTGGATCGACTATAACGGTCATTTGAACATGGCCTATTATTCGGTGCTGATGGATCATTCGGTCGATGACCTCTATCCGCAGTTCGGCTTTGGGCTGGACTACCTCAAGACGACCGGTTGCACGACCTATGTGGCCGAATTCCACATCTGCTACGTGCGCGAGTTGCACGAGGGCGATCAGGTCTATGCGACCGTGCAACTGCTTGATTTTGATGAGAAACGCTTTCACCTCTACCAGGAACTCTGGCACTCTGACGGCTGGCTTGCCGCCACCGGCGAGGGATTGACGCTGCATGTGGATCAGTCCGGTCCGCGTGTCGCACCGATGCCGGAAACCATCCTGACCAACCTGCGGCAGATGCACGCGGCGCACCGCACGCTGCCTTGGCCGGAACGCGCCGGTCGCAGGATCGGAATTGCGCGCAAGGGCTGATGCGCCCTTTCACATCCGCCCCCCAGTTGCTATATCCCCCTCCGCAATGACATCTCAGGGGGCGGCGCACAGGGTCATGAAACACTACGCTTACAAGGTCGTTCCAGCCCCCGCCAAGGGCCTCAAGGGTCAGGGAATCAAAGGCCCCGAGGCGCGCTATGCCCATGCGGTCGAGACGCTGATGAACGAGATGGCCGCCGACGGCTGGGAATACCAGCGCGCCGACACGCTGCCATCGACCGAACGCGCGGGGCTGACGGGGTCCACGACCGAATGGCGGCACCTGCTGATCTTCCGCCGTGCGCTGGTGGAAGAGAGCGTCGCAGAGACCGCCGCACCTGACAGGCCCGAACTGCTGGCCCCGCCTGCCGTGGTTGCCCCTGTCGAAGCACCGAAGGTTTCCGGGTCAGTCGAAGTGGTGCGTGACGAAACGCAGCATGAGGTTACCGAGGATGTCACCACACCGGGCGACGCGACCCCGGACGAGATTCCCGCTAAAGACGCCCCCGCTGAAGACGCTCCTGCAGACGACGTTCGCAAAGAGGATGTTCACGAAGACGGCGTTCACAAAGGCCACGTTCACAAAGGCGACGTTCACGAAACCGACGAAACCGACGCTTACAATGACGAACAGAAATCTCCGCGACGCGGGGCGACGCAGATGCTGTCCGACAACGGCGTCGAGGACACGTCCGAAGTGTCGGGCATGACCAGCTCGCTGCAAAGCCTCGCCAGCCACCGCAACCGCCTGAAAGGTGTCACCAGAGGCGACACCTGACAGGCCCGCTTCACGCGTCGGCGTCGATTGCCAGCGCGTGAATACGTCCCATCAATTCGGCCCCGATGGCCGTATGAACCGCACGGTGACGGGCAATCCTGCTCTGACCCGCCAAGGCATCCGCACGGATGCGCACGTTGAAATGGCTTTGCCCCGCTTCGGGGGCATTTGCATGGCCCGCATGGGACGCGCTGTCGTCCACCACTTCCAATTCGCGCGGTGAAAAGGCATCGTTCAGTTTTTCTGCAATCTCGTCTGCAACTCGCATTCTTTTGCTCACTTTTTTAACTGCGCCCCCTTCTATCTCCGCCCCAATATCCTAAAGTAACGGCCCAGAGTCGATAAGGTTGTCCCAATGTCCAAGTCTGATCCCTTCGGTTTCGATATGTCCGTCTCCTCCGCCAAGAAAAAGAATCCGCGCGGGCGTCGCGGGATGTCGGGGGCATCCGAAACCTCGACCCGCATTTGCGACCATGACGGCTGCGACGAGCCGGGCAAGTACCGCGCGCCCAAGGCACCGGACGTTCTGGACGATTATTTCTGGTTCTGCCAGCAGCACGTGCGCGAATACAATCTGAAGTGGAACTTCTTCGACGGCACCACCGAGGCCGAGTTGAACGCCCAGATGTCCAAGGACAAGGTCTGGGAACGCGCGACCAAGCCGCTGGGCGACCCCGAGGCACGGGCCTGGGCGCGGCTGGGCATTGAGGACCCGCATCAGGTGCTGGGTGCGAACGCCACGCAGAACCCCGGCAAGGCAGGTGGCGCCGGCAAGAAGCTGCCCCCGACCGAACGCCGCGCGATGGACATTCTGGAGGCCAAGGACAGCTGGACCAAGGCCGAGGTGCGCAAGGCCTACAAGCTGCTGATCAAGGTGCTGCACCCCGACATGAACGGCGGCGACCGCTCGCAGGAAGAGCAGTTGCAGGAGGTGATGTGGGCCTGGGACCAGATCAAGGCCAGCAAGAACTTCAAGGACTGAGATTTCCCAAGTCCCCGAAACGAAAAAACGCCCCGCAATTTGCGGGGCGTTCTCGTTTGCGCCAGCCGATATGACCGGCGCATGACCGTGAGTGGTCTTTATTCTGCGGGCAGCAGGACAGCGTCGATCACGTGAATCACGCCGTTCGACTGTTTCACGTCCGCGATGGTCACGGTCGCCGTGCCGCCACGCTCGTCTTCGAGGACAATGCTGTCGCCTTCCATCGAAGCTTGCAGCGTGCAGCCGCCGACTGTGGATACGGCATAGGCGCCGCCGTCAGCATCCGCGATCAAGCCCGCGAGCGCTTCCGACATCACGTCGGCTCCGACCACGTGGCAGGTCAGGATTGTCGTCAGCATTTCCTTGTTCTCGGGCATCAGCAGAGTTTCGACCGTGCCTTCGGGCAGGGCCGCGAATGCGTCGTTGGTCGGTGCGAACACGGTGAACGGGCCTTCACCCGACAGGGTTTCGACCAGACCGGCAGCCTGAACGGCTGCGACCAGCGTGGTGTGATCCTCGGAGTTGACAGCGTTTTCGACAATGTTCTTGTCCGTGTACATCGCGGCGCCGCCGACCATCGGGTTGTCCATGGCGGAGGCTGCGAAGCCGAAGCCGGACAGGCCGAGAACCAGGGCGGATGTGGCGAAGGTTTTAGTAGAAAACATAGTGATCTCCCAATCAAAATTTCATGTACCGACGTTTTGTCGATGTGAGATGTACGGGGCAAAATGCCCGGCAGTTTCAAATGAACGCGGTTTCCTTCATCACAAATAGTTCAACCCACGGTGTTTGATTTGCCCCCCGCACACGCTAAGCGACGCCACGTAGCGCAGCGCGGTGACCATGACCCCGCGCATCCGCGCCCGACCCCCTTGCCCTTCGCCACGATATGTTGCACCACCAGCGGGGTGCGGAAAAACGCGCAAGATACCTAACGACAAGGACAGATGATGGCCGACGGTGACCTGGATATTAATGCAAAACCCACCGAAGAGATTTCCGTGCGCGATGTCTTTGGCATCGACACCGATATGGTCGTCAAAGGCTTTGCCGACGGCTCTGACCGCGTGCCCGACATCGACAGCACCTACAAGTTCGACGCCGACACCACGCTGGCCATCCTTGCCGGGTTCACCCACAACCGCCGGGTGATGATCCAGGGCTATCACGGGACGGGCAAATCGACCCACATCGAACAGGTCGCCGCCCGCCTGAACTGGCCCGCCGTGCGCGTCAACCTCGACAGCCATATCAGCCGGATCGACCTGATCGGCAAGGACGCGATCAAGCTGAAGGACGGCAAGCAGGTCACCGATTTTCAGGAGGGCATCCTGCCCTGGGCGCTGCGCAACCCGACCGCAATCGTGTTCGACGAATATGACGCGGGCCGCGCCGACGTGATGTTCGTGATCCAGCGTGTGCTGGAAGTGGACGGCAAGCTGACGCTGCTGGACCAGAACAAGGTGATCCACCCGCATCCCTATTTCCGCATCTTCGCCACCGCCAACACCGTCGGTCTGGGCGACACCACGGGTCTCTATCACGGCACCCAGCAGATCAACCAGGGCCAGATGGACCGCTGGTCGCTGGTCTCGACGCTGAACTATCTGTCGATCGACGCGGAAACCGCGATCGTGCTGTCGAAGAACCCGCATTACAACACCGCCGAGGGCCGCAAGACCGTCAAGCAGATGGTGACCGTCGCGGACCTGACGCGCACCGCCTTCATGAACGGTGATCTGTCGACCGTGATGAGCCCGCGGACCGTCATCGCATGGGCCCAGAACGCCGAGATCTTCCGCAATATCGGCTATGCGTTCCGCCTGTCGTTCCTGAACAAATGCGACGAGCTTGAGCGTCAGACGGTCGCTGAGTTCTACCAGCGCCTGTTCGACGAAGAGCTGCCGGAATCGGCGGCCAGCGTGAGCATGGGGTGAGCCTGAAGGCGCTGACAACCGCAGCCGCCCTTGGCGTGCTCGGCGTCGGCGCCGCAGGGGCCGCCCGATTGACGGACGCCGCAGGGGCCGCAAGCGATCCGTCGCTTTACCCTGCCGCCCAATGCGCAGCCCTGTGGCTGGGATATTCGGACTACGCGGCGCGCTCGCTGTATCTGGAGGTCGATCCCACCGACGCCGCCCGCGCTGCCGCGTTCCGCGCTGTTGCAATTCGCCTTGGCACATCGTCCCGCGCCGAAATCGACATATATATCGCGGAGCAACGCCCGCTGATGGAACTGCTGGTCGAGGCAATGATCTTTGGCCGCGACCGTCAAAGCGCGGATGTGTTTGAAGCCCTCGGAGAAACCTGCCAAAGTTTCGCCAAGGACCACCCCGAGACCCGAAAGCTGTCATGAGCAAACCATCAGACAATCCCGCAGACGCGTTCAAGAAGGCGCTTGGTGAAGCGACCAAGGTCATGGCCAATGACCCCGATCTGAACGTCAGCTACTCTGCCGACCCGTCGGGGCTGTCGGGCGATGCGATGCGGCTGCCGCAGGTGACCCGCCGCATGACCCGCCAGGAGGTGCTGCTGGCACGCGGCACGGCCGATGCGCTGGCGCTGAACCGGCGGTACCACAACGGGCAGACCCATTCGAAATACCTGCCCTCGGGCGAGGTGGCGCGCGAGCTGTACGAGGCGATGGAAACCGCCCGCTGCGAGGCGATGGGCGCGCGCGACATGCCCGGCACCGCAGGCAACATCGACGCCAAGATCGCCAACGAGGCGGCACGCAAGGGCTATGATCAGGTCAAGCAGGCGTCCGAAGTGCCGCTGTCCACCGCCGCGGGCTATCTGATCCGCCATCTGGCCACGGGCCGGCAACTGCCCGCAGGGGCACAGAACGCGATGGAGCTGTGGCGCGGTTTCATCGAGGATCAGGCCGGCGTGACGCTGGATAACCTTGACGAGACACTGGACAATCAGGCGAACTTTGCCCGCTTTTCCCGTCAGATCATCAAGGATCTGGGCTATGGCGACCAGATCGGTGACGACCCCGATCAGGTGGACGAGGATCAGGAAGATCAGGCCGAAGAGGGCGCCGAAGAGGAACAGGACCCCGACAGCAGCGGCAACGACGAAGACGACGGCGAAGAGGCCGAAGGTTCGCCCGAGCAGTCGCAGGAAGAACAGCAGGACGCGAGCCAGGCCCAGGTCTCGATGGACGAGATGGCCGATCAGGAGATGGGCGAAGAGGCCGAGATGCCCGAGGGCGAAGCGCCGCTTGAGCCGCCTGCCCCGCAGCCTGCCAGCGACGCCGACCCGGATTACAAGGTGTTCCTGGCGACCCACGACGAGGAAATCAGCGCCGACGAGCTGGCCGAACCGGTCGAGCTGGAACGCCTGCGCGCCTATCTGGACCAGCAGCTGGAACCTCTGAAGGGGGCCGTCAGCCGTCTTGCCAACAAGTTGCAGCGCCGTTTGCAGGCCCAGCAGAACCGGTCATGGGAGTTCGATCTGGAAGAGGGCACGCTGGACGCGGGCCGTCTGGCGCGGATCGTGGCAAACCCGACCACGCCGCTGAGCTTCAAGGTCGAGAAGGACACCGAGTTTCGCGATACCGTCGTGACGCTGCTGCTGGACAACTCCGGCTCGATGCGGGGGCGGCCGATCAGCATCGCCGCGATCTGCGCCGATGTTCTGGCCCGCACGCTGGAGCGGTGCAACGTCAAGGTCGAGATCCTGGGCTTTACCACGCGCGCGTGGAAAGGCGGACAGGCCCGCGAGGCATGGCTGAACGAGGGCCGCCCGCAAACGCCGGGGCGTCTGAACGATCTGCGCCACATCATCTACAAATCCGCCGACGCGCCGTGGCGTCGGGCGCGGCCCAACCTGGGGCTGATGATGAAAGAAGGCCTGCTGAAGGAAAACATCGACGGCGAGGCGCTGGAATGGGCGCACCGCCGGATGGTCAACCGTGCGGAATCGCGCAAGATCCTGATGGTGATTTCCGACGGCGCGCCGGTGGATGACAGCACGCTGAGCGTCAACCCCGCCAACTATCTGGAAAAACACCTGCGTGACGTGATCGCGATGATCGAGAAACGCCGCGCGGTCGAGCTGTTGGCAATCGGGATCGGGCACGATGTGACGCGCTATTACGACCGCGCCGTCACGATCACCGATGTGGATCAGCTGGCCGGGGCGATGACCGAGCAACTGGCCGCCCTGTTCGACAGCGACCCGCGTGCCCGCGCGCGCGTGATGGGGATGCGCAACGTCAGATAGCGGCCCTGCGGGGCGAGTTTATTTTGCAAGATGAAGAGGATGCAGGCCCGATGTACCAGTCGTTCGAAGTGACCGCCCGACCCGAGCAGGGGCCGCCCCGACTGAAAGACCTGCGCGCGGAACTGGCAGCACAGGGGCTGGACGGGTTTCTGGTGCCGCGCGCCGATGCGCATCAGGGCGAATATGTCTCGCCACGCGACGACCGGCTGGTGTGGCTGACGGGGTTCACCGGATCGGCAGGGTTTTGCGCCGTGCTGCCCGACGTGGCGGGCGTGTTCATCGACGGGCGTTATCGCACGCAGATCAAGACGCAGGTGGCCGATGTCTATACGCCGGTGCACTGGCCCGAGACCGGGCTGGCCGATTGGCTGATTGCACAGATGCCACAGGGCGGCGTGATCGGGTTCGATGCGTGGCTGCACACCGCAGGGCAGATCGAACAGCTGACAGAGGCGCTGGCGGGCACGCCCATCACGCTCAAGCCGGTCGGGAATATGGTCGATGCGATCTGGAAGGATCAGCCCGGCCCCGCGATGGCCCCGGCCAAGGTGCATCCGCTGGAGTTCGCGGGCGAAAGCCACGACGCCAAGCGCGCGCGTCTGGGGCACGAGCTGGCCCGCGCCGGGCAAAAGGCGGCGATCATCACCCTGCCCGACAGTCTGGCCTGGCTGTTGAACATCCGCGGTGCCGACATCCGCTGCAACCCGGTGGCGCAGGGCTTTGCCGTGCTGCATGCGGATGCGCGGGTGGACCTGTTCATGGCGGATGCCAAGCTGCAAGAGGTGCGCGACCATCTGGGGCCGGATGTTACCCCGCATGCGCCCGAGGAGTTCCTGACGCGGATTGCCGCCCTCGAAGGCCTTGTGCGGATGGAGAAGAGTTCTGTGCCCGCCATCGTTGCCGCAGCCGTCGGCGAGAACGGCACATGGGGCGACGATCCTTGCGCGCTGCCCAAGGCCTGCAAGAACGCAGCCGAGATCGAAGGCAGCGCCAGCGCGCACCTGCGTGACGGGGCGGCGGTGGTCGAACTGTTGGCCTGGCTGGATGCGCAGGCCCCCGGCAGCCTGACCGAAACGCAGGTGGTCACCAAGCTGGAAGCGTTCCGGCGCAGTGACAATGCGTTGCAGGACATCAGTTTCGACACCATCTCGGGCACCGGGCCGAACGGGGCGATCAACCATTACCACGTCAACGAAGACACCGATCTGACACTGGAGGACGGGCATCTGCTGGTTCTGGACAGCGGCGGGCAATATCTGGACGGGACCACCGACATCACCCGCACCATCGCCATCGGCGCGCCCGGGTCGGACGAGTGTGCCGCCTATACCCGCGTGCTGATGGGCATGATCGCAGTGTCGCGCCTGCGCTGGCCTGCAGGTCTTGCCGGGCGCGATATCGAGGCGATCGGACGTGCGCCGCTGTGGTATGCACATCAGGATTTCGATCACGGGTTGGGGCACGGCGTCGGTGCCTATCTGTCGGTGCACGAGGGGCCGCAGCGGCTGTCGCGGGCCAGCCACGTGCCGCTGAAACCGGGCATGATCCTGTCGAACGAGCCGGGATATTACCGCGAGGGGGCCTTCGGCATCCGGCTGGAGAACCTGCTGGTGGTGGAACCTGCCATTGCGCCCGAGGGGGGCGACGCGCACCGTTCGATGCTGTCCTGGCGCACGCTGACATTCGTGCCGCTGGACCGCCGTTTGATCCTGCCCGAACAGATGGACGCTGCGTCGCGCGACTGGCTGAACGCCTATCACGCCGAGGTTCTGGAAAAGATCGGGCCGCGCGTCAGTGCCGATGCGCTGGAATGGCTAAAGAACGCCACGGCACGCATCTGACACATAGCGGGACTGTTACAAAGCTGCTAAAGACTGCCTTCAGCATTCCCGAGGAGGACATATCATGGCCAATCACATCACAATCCGCCCTGCCAGCGGCAAATGGACCGTGCGCGCCGGTGGTGCCGTCATCGGCGAAAGCGAAGATGCGCTGGAACTGACCGAGGGCGACTATCCCTTCGTGATCTATTTCCCACGCGGCGACATCGCCACCGCGTTTCTGGACCAGACCGACAAGACCAGCCATTGCCCGCACAAGGGCGACGCCAGTTATTATTCGGTGGTCACCAAGTCCACCACGCTCGACAATGTCGCGTGGAGCTATGAAGACCCCAAGGCCGAGGTGGCCGAGATCAAGGGCTATCTGGCGTTTTACGCGGGCAACGGCGTCACGGTTGAAAAAATCTGAACGGTAGAACGGCGACGGCGTCAGGAGTGTTCTTCTGCCGCCGTCGCCGCCAATGCGCGGTTGTAGGCGCGCAAGGCATCCACATGGAACAATGCGCCCAGCAGTTCGGGCGGCATGTCCTCTCCTCTCAAGGTCACCACCGGGATGAACGTCACGGATGCGGTCTCGAACACCGGCATCGCCGCTTCCAGCGTGGCGGAGCCGTCGAGATAGGTGCCCTCGCGGACCATGTCCCAGCAGGCGGTGTCATCGGCGGCACGTGGATCATCGGGCTTGCGCATCACGCTTGTCACCCGGAACATCGCCAGCAGATAGGCCTGCGGCCCTGCGGCCAGATGCACCCCGCGCCGCTCAAGCTGCGTGAGGAAAAAGCTGCGGTGCACCAGACGGCTGGCGAGCGCGGTGCTGAGCGAGACCGACACCATCACGGCAAGGCCGGTCTGCCAGTCGCCCGTCAGTTCGAACACGATCAGCGTGGTCGAGATCGGCGCGCCCAGCACGGCGGCGGCGACAGCGCCCATGCCCGCCAGCGCATAGAGCGTGACCGAGCCTGACACGTCTGGAAACACGGATGTGGCGATCAGGCCAAAGGCGAGGCCCGTCAGCGCCCCGACCATCAGCGAGGGCGAAAACACCCCGCCGCCCATGCGCCCGGCCATGGTGATCGCGACCGCGATGACCTTGAGCACGGCAAAGATCATCACCTCGCGCAGCCCCAGTTCGCCGGTCAGCGCGAGCGAGGTGGTTTCATAGCCGACGCCGATGATGTGGGGATAGAAAATCGCGATGCCGCCCAGCAGGCCGCCCGCCACCGCGGGCCGCAACCAGCGCGGCAGGCCGGTGCGGGTCTGGACGACGGTGCCGAAATTGTCGGCGAGAAAGATCGTGCGCATCAGCACCACGGCGACCAGCCCGCTGACCAGCCCTAGCATCAGATAGGCGGGCAGTTCGACATAGAATTGCAGCATCTCGGGCTGGGCCAGGCGAAACTCGGTCACGCCGCCGAACTCGATCCGGTTGATGACCGTGCCAGCCACCGAGGCGATCACGATGGGGGCGAAGGCGTGGACGGCAAAGTGGCGCAACACCACCTCGAGTGCAAAGAGCGCGCCCGCGATGGGCGCGTTAAAGCTGGCAGAGACGGCGGCGGCCACGGCGCATCCCAGAAGATCGCGCCCGGTGACGCCGTCGGCCTTGATCAGGCGGCAAACCTTGGTCGAGATCACTGCCGCCATGTGGACTACCGGACCCTCGCGGCCCGTCGATCCGCCGGACGACAGCGTGATGAAGGAGGCCACGGCCGATGCAACGCCTGCGCGCGTTTCGACGCGGCCATCGTGCATCGCGGCTCCCTCGATCACCTCGGCCACGCTGCGCGCGCGCCCGTCGCGGGTGAAGGTGTGCAGGATGATGCCGACGGCCAGCCCGCCAAAGATCGGGATCATCAAGATCCAGTACCACGGCAGGCTTTGTGCGAAACTGTGCAGATACTGCACATCGTCCGTGCCGTAGAGCAGCGACTGCAAGCTGTTGATGCCCTTGCGGAAAAACAATGCGGCAAAGCCTGCGCCGATGCCGATCAGCAGGGCGATGAACCAGAACTGTACCTGTGACGGGCCACGCTGGCGGATCACCCGAAAGCCGTCGCGGCAGGCACTCAGGGCCTGGCCGTAGGACTGCGCAAGGAACGTTTGCCTGGGGGTGGTCATTGAAGGGTCATGTCTGCGTCATGGGCTGGCTTTTCTCCGCTGTCCTATCTCTAGGTCAAGCTGCGCCAAACCAAAAGCCCCGTGGTTGCGTGGTCCCGCGGGGGAATGTCCTGAACGCTCACCCGTCCAGCAAGGCGCTGGCCGCTGCGCGCGCCGCATCCGTCACCTGATCACCCGCCAGCATCCGCGCCACTTCGTCGACGCGCGCGGGCGCATCCAGCGGGATCACCTGCGATGTGGTCATGCCCTTGCTGACCGATTTCGACACCTGCCAGTGGTGCGCGCCCAATGCCGCGACCTGCGGCGAGTGGGTCACGACCAGAACCTGCCCGCCCTCTGCCAGTGCCTTCAAGCGACGACCGACGGCATCGGCGGTGGCACCGCCCACACCGCGGTCGATTTCGTCGAAGATCATCGTGAGGCCCGCCTGCCCGCCTGCCAGACAGACCTTCAGCGCCAAAAGGAAGCGGCTGAGCTCACCGCCCGAGGCGATCTTGTTCAGCGGACCAGCCGGAGCGCCGGGGTTGGTGGCGACGGTAAAGGCCACCGCATCGCGGCCTTCGGGGCCCGGCGCCTCGTCGCTGATGCGGGTGTTGAACACCGCGCGCTCCATTTTAAGGGGGGCAAGCTCGGCGCTGACGGCCTTGTCCAGCTTGCCTGCCGCCTTGGTACGCGCTTGCGTCAGATCGGTGGCGGCAGTGTCATAGGCGGCTTCGGCCTGTGTCAGCGCCTTGCGCAACTCGGCCAGATCGGCGTCGCCTGCGTCCAGCGCGTCCAGCTTTTCACGCAGCCCCTGCGCAAAGCCCGAAAGATCGTCAGCGGCCACATCATGTTTGCGGGCCAGCGCGCGGATCGCGAACAGGCGCTCTTCGGCCTCTTCCAGTTCGCTTGCGTTGAACGACAGCCCGTCTATGGCGGCGACAATACCGCTTTGGGCCTCGTCCAGTTCGACCATCGCGCGCCCAAGGGCCGCCATCGCGCCGTCAAGCGTTCCTTCGGCCTTGTCCACCGCGCCTTCGAGCCAGCGCAGGGCGTTGTTCATCGCGCCCTCTGCGCCGTCGTAGCCCAGGATCTCGTAGGCCTTGACCACATCGGCGCGGATGCGTTCAGCGGCCTGCATCAGACGGCGGCGGGTGTCGAGCTGCGCCTCTTCGCCCGGTTCGGGGGCAAGCTGGTCCAGTTCGGTCACCGCGTGGCGCAGGAACTCCTCTTCGGCGCGGATCGCTTCCATCGCCGCCTCGGCCTTGTCCAGCGCCTTGCGGGCCTTGCCGACCGTGCTCCAGGCCGTGCGCACAGCGGCCTTGCGCGGCGCGAGCCCGGCAAATTCGTCCAGGATATCGCGGTGCCCGCGCGGGTTCAGCAGGCCGCGATCGTCGTGCTGGCCGTGCAGTTCCACCAGCGTATCAGACAGGGCCCGCAGAACCTCGCCCGAGCAGCGGCGGTCGTTGACCCACGCCGTCTTGCGTCCGTCGGCAGTGTTGATGCGGCGCAGGATCAATTCGTCGCTGACCGGCAATCCGGCCTCTTCCAGCACTGCGCGGGCGCCATGGCCCTCGGGCAGATCGAACCAGGCGGTGACCTCGCCCTGCGCGGCCCCTTGGCGGACCAGATCGGCGCGCCCGCGCCAGCCCAGCACGAACCCGAGCGAATCCAGCAGGATCGACTTGCCCGCCCCGGTCTCGCCGGTCAGCACGTTCAGACCCGGCTGAAACGCAAGCTCCAGCCGGTCGATGATAAGCATGTCCGAGATATCGAGCCCGCGCAGCATGTCAGTTGCCTGTCGGGTGGATGCAACCGGTGAGGATTACAGCCACCGCCCCTGAATCATCTGGCGGTAGATCTGGCTGAGCCAGTTGTCGCCCGCCGATTCCAGTTCCAGCCCGCGACCCGTGAGCAGCTTGTAGCTGTCCTCGTACCAGTCGGTCGAGCGGAAGTTGTAGCCCAGAATGGCCCCGGCGGTCTGCGCCTCCTGGGTCAGGCCAAGCGACAGATAGGCCTCGACCAGACGGTGCAGCGCCTCGGCGGTGTGCGACGTGGTCTGGAAATCCTCGACGACCACACGGAACCGGTTGATCGACGCGATGTAGTTGCCGCGCCGCAGATAATAGCGCCCGACCTCCATCTCCTTGCCGGCGAGGTGGTCGAAGGCCAGATCGAACTTGAGAATCGAGGACTTGGCGTATTCGCTGTCGGGATACCGCTCGATCACCTGACGCAGCGATTGCAGCGCCTGGAACGTCAGACCCTGATCGCGACCGACCTCGTCGATCTGATCGTAATAGCTGAGCGCCAGAAGATACTGCGCATAGGCCGCGTCATCTTCGTCTGGGTAGAAGTCGATGAACCGCTGCGACGCCGACCGGGAGTTTTCGTAATCCTTGTCGCGGTGATAGGCAAAGGCCTGCATGATAAGCGCGCGCTTGGCCCATTCGGAATAGGGATAAAGCCGTTCAATTTCAGCGAAGTAGAACGCCGCCTGATCGGGGTTGCTCTGTTCGAGCTCGTATTCGCCGCGCTCGAAGATCTGCTGGGCGGTGAATGTCTCAAGCGGCACTTCTTGCTGGTTGAAGATGCTGCCGGTCTTGGGGCGACCTGCGTCCGTCCCGCAAGCGCTCAACGCTGTCGCCATTACAAGGGCACATATTACCCCGGTCCGGGTCCCGCCGCTGGTCATGCCTTGCCATCCTCATCACTGTCCGTCGTCTGCTGTGCAGACTGAATTACACTGTCTCTAGCACAGAAAATTCCGGGGCAAAACGCCCCAATGCATTGTTCCTGAAACTGAATGAGTGATGCCACGTCAGCGGCGCTCAGGCAACTTGGGGAATTTCGTCCCAAACAAGGCCGTAGCCCGGCAGGCGGCGTGTCTGCATACCGTCGCAAACCACCATGCGCACGGCACCCGGCGTCGCAAAAAGCTTGCGCAGCAGCGTGTTGGTCATGGAATGGCCCGCGCGGACGCCGACATAATGGCCGATCAGCGGGGCACCGGCCAGCGCCAGATCCCCCAGCGCGTCCAGCATCTTGTGGCGCACAGGCTCGTCGCGGTGACGCAGGCCGCCGGGGCTGAGCACGCGGTCGCCGTCGAAGACAACGGCGTTCTTGCCGGGGTTGCCCCCCAGCGCCAGACCGTTCGCCTGCATGGCCAGCACGTCCGCCTGACGGCAGAAGGTGCGGCTGTCACAGAGTTCGCGGGCAAAGCTGCCGTTGTTCATGACCAGCGATTTCTGCTGGTGGCCGATGGCGGCATCGTCAAAGTCGATCTCGAAGTCGATGCGCAGGGTGTCGGACGGACGCAGCGTCGCACTGGCGGCACCCTCGGTCACGGTAACTTCCTGCATCACCTCGAAAGCGCGGATGGGTGCGTTCAGCGCCCGCAACCCGCGCTGCATGATGCCGCGCACGAAGGGTGCAGCGGAGCCGTCGAGGATCGGAACCTCGGGGCCGTCGATTTCGATCAGCGCGTTGTGCACGCCGCAGCCTGCGAGTGCTGCCATCACGTGTTCGACGGTCGACACGGTGGTGCCTGCTGCATTTTCCAGCTTGGTGCACAGGGGCGAGCGGTTGACAGCATCCCAACGGGCGGGGATCAGTGCGTCGCCCTGAACATCGCGGCGCGCAAACCAGATCCCGTGTTCGGCCATCGCGGGCCGAATTGTCAGCGTCGCAGGCTGGCCGGAATGCAAGCCGGTGCCGGTGAAGCTGATCGGGGATTTGACTGTTGTCTGCACGTTGATGTGTCCTTGGCCGTTGTCGGTGTATCTTAGGTACGTCGCGGGGGGCCGTCTCTCAACTCAATCTTTGTAACGTAATGAAACATGCCGTTTCAGGGCCGGCAATAAGGCGCCTAGACCCCTGCAAGCCACTGTGTATAAACGAAAAAGGGCCACCCAAGGGCAGCCCAATTCGTGACATGTGACCTTAGGTCAGTTCGCTTGGCGACGCAGGAATGCGGGGATCTCGATGCGTTCCTGATCTGGGTCGTGCGCTTCGACCGGCTGTGGTGCCGGGGCTGCGGCGCGGCCCGACTGCACGGGCGGTTGCTGACGTGCAGGCTGTTGCTGCGCGCGCTCGGGCTGTTGCTGGCCTTCGCCGTGGCCGGTCATGCGGTTAATCAGCGAGTTGATGCCAAACCGCGCGCGTTCGCCCTGTGCTGCGGCAGGTGCCTGACGCGGGGCGGCTGCCGGAGCGGCCTTTTGCGCCGCGGCGCGCAGACGCGCAAGTGCCTCGGGCGACGGGGTGCCGGGCGTGGGCGCGCGCGGGGCTACGAATGTTTCCGGCTCGGCGTCCAGCGTGTCGTGATGCTGAGGCTCGAACGCGGCAACCTGGGGCTGATACGCGGGGGGCGGCAGCGCGTCGCTGTCGTCTTCGGCGAAGATGTCCTCGGCCATGTCCTCGGCTGCGGTCTGCTCGACGTTCATGTCCTCGAACAGGGTCGGCTCTTGATAGGAACGGGCCGCAACCTGTTCTTCTTCATAGACTTCTTCGACCGGTGCGGGTTTGGGCGCCGGTGCTGCCGCGACGGGCGCTTCTTCCTGCGTGACCTGCGGCTTCAGCGGGGCCGACATCTTGCGACGCGGCACCGGCATTTCGGTGTTCACTTCGACCGCGTCGATCCCGGTTGCAACGACGCTGACGCGCATCATGCCGCCCATGTCGGTGTCCAGAGTGGAACCCACGATGATGTTCGCCTCGGGGTCGACTTCTTCGCGGATGCGGTTGGCCGCTTCGTCCAGTTCGAACAGGGTCAGGTCGTGGCCGCCGGTGATGTTGATCAGAACACCCTTTGCGCCGCGCAGGCTGATTTCGTCCAGCAGCGGGTTGGCAATCGCCTTCTCGGCAGCCTGGATGGCGCGATCTTCGCCTTCGGCCTCGCCTGTGCCCATCATCGCCTTGCCCATCTCGTCCATCACGGCGCGCACGTCGGCAAAGTCGAGGTTGATCAGGCCCGGACGGACCATCAGGTCGGTCACGCCCTTGACGCCCTGATACAGAACATCGTCTGCCATCGAGAACGCTTCGGTGAATGTGGTTTTCTCGTTCGCCAGCCGGAACAGGTTCTGGTTGGGAATGATGATCAGCGTATCGACGACCTTTTGCAGCGCCTCGACGCCGTCTTCAGCCTGACGCATGCGCTTGGCACCTTCAAACTGGAAAGGTTTCGTGACAACGCCGACAGTTAGAACGCCAAGCTCACGCGCTGCCTGAGCGATGATCGGGGCCGCACCGGTGCCGGTGCCGCCACCCATACCTGCGGTGATGAAGCACATGTGTGCCCCCGCCAGGTGGTCGACGATCTGCTCGATGCTTTCCTCGGCAGCGGCTGCACCGACGGAGGCGCGCGCACCGGCACCCAGACCTTCGGTGACCTTGATGCCCAGCTGGACCCGGTTCGCGGCGGCAGATTGCTGCAGCGCCTGCGCGTCGGTGTTGGCCACGACGAAATCGACGCCGTCCAACTCTTTTTCGATCATGTTGTTGACTGCGTTACCACCGGCACCGCCGACGCCGAACACGGTGATCCGTGGTTTCAGCTCGTCCTGCCCCGGCAATGAGAGGTTCAATGTCATCACTAATCCGCCTGTTTTGTGTGTTCCGGCCCGCATTCGCGGCGTTTTTCGTCCCAAATCTGACACGATCCTAAAGACTGCGTGCCCGCGCGTCACGTCAAAACTGGACCACAACCCCAAAATGTTGACGTTTTTTTCACATAAACGCGGGATTTCGCCGATCACACCGTATGATGTGGGCAAAGCAATGGTGCACCCCTGCACCTAGCGGACGCAGGCATGCAATACGCAAGCCCGATTCATATGCGCCCAAAAGCAAGGGGGCGAAGTCTATCATTTGATGTGGCTGACTGCTCGGTCTGCCGTGGGCCTCTTTGGACCTTGAAGTTAATCATACATCAGTGGGCGCGCCTGTGCCAGCCCAATCCCGCGCGGGTCGGCGAAAAAGGGCGCGCACGCCCCTGCCCCTACCAGTTGTCGCGGAACCAGCGCACCGCGCGGCGCAAGGAGCGCGCGGGATAGCGGTCTGCGGGAATGTCGAAGTCCCACCATTCGTCCTGTGGATGCGCCGCGAACAAAGCCAGCCCCACCGCCGAAGCGAAGCCGGGTCCGGTTGCGGCCTGCGGCAATCCGTGAACGCGCAGGGGACGGCCCAGGCGCACCTGCTGGCCCAGGATCTTGGACGCGAGCCCATCGAGGCCGGGGATCTGGCTGCCGCCGCCCGTCAGCACGATCTGCTGGCTGGGCAGATGGTCGAAACCCGCCGCATCTAGACGGGCACGGACCTCTTCGAGGATCTCCTCGACACGCGGGCGCATGATCCCGATCAGCTCGGCGCGGCTGGCGGTGCGGCGGTCGTGTTCGTAATCGCCGGTGTCGCCGCCGATCTCGATCATCTCGCGGTCGTCCATTCCAGTCGCGTGGACCCCGCCGTAAAACGTCTTGATCCGTTCCGCGTTGGCCATCGGCACCTGCAGGCCCATCGAGATGTCCGACGTGACATGATCGCCGCCCATACGCACGGCATCGGCGTAAATCATGTGTTTCTTGATGAAGATCGACACGCCCGTGGTGCCACCGCCAAGGTCGATACAGGCCGAGCCCAGTTCCTGCTCGTCCTCGACCAGTGCCGAGATGCCCGAGACATAGGCCGAGGAGGCCACACCCGCCAGTTCCAGATCGCAGCGTTTGATGCAATGCGCCAGATGCTGCACGGCTGCGGCATCGACCGTCAGCATGTGCATGTCGACCGACAGCGTGTTGCCCAACTGGCCGCGCGGGTCCGACAGGCCGGACCGGTGGTCGAGCGCAAAGTTCACCGGCTGCGCGTGCAGCACCTCGCGGTCTTCGCCATAATCGGGGACGTCGCAGCGGGCCAGCACGCGCGCCACGTCCTGTTCACTGACCAGATCGCCGTCCATTTCCAGCTGTGCGTCCAGCCCGTAGCTGCGCGGCTCGGCCCCGGCAAAGCAGGCGATCACGTGATCGACGCGGATGCCGGCCATCTTTTGCGCGGCTTGCAGGGCGGTGCGGATGGCGCGTTCGGTCTCGCCCATGGCGCAAATCTCGCCAAAGCGGACGCCGCGCGAGCGTGTCGTTGCGGCCCCGATGACGCGAAAGCCCGACTGCCCGGCCAGCGATCCGATCTCGCCGCCCTCGTCCATCTTGGCCGACCCGTCAAAGCGCAGGACAAGGCAGGCGATCTTGGATGATCCGACATCCAGAATGGCCACCACGCCGCGTTGCATCGCCATCTTGCGCATGTTGCGCATGCTGCGTTGGCTGTCATAGAGGTCATTCATCATATCACTGCCCGTCCAATTCGATTTGTCTTATGCGCCACCATTCCTGCGTGGCAAACTCGTTCATTTTTACCGTGGGTCGCTGCGCCAGGCGCATGTCCACCCGCGCCACGTCGCGCGTCAGCACGTCCTGCGCGTTCTCAAGTGCGATCACCCGTTCCAGCGCGCGCACCGCCCCGAATTCGGGCAAAAGCACACGCTGGTCGCGGTCCAGGACCAGATCCCAGCGGCGCAGTCCGACGCGCACAACACCGCGCAAGCGGCTGCCCAGGGGGGACGCCGCGTCGATCAGGGCAAGCGCCTCGGGCACGGCCTTGTCCGCGCCGGGACCGGCCACCAGCGGCAGGTCGGGGCGCAGATCGCGGGCGGCGAGGCTTGCCACGTGTGCGCCGGTCTCGTCGATCAGGGTCAGACCGTCGGCCTGCCGCCAGACCACGACCGGAACGCGCGGTGTGACGTCAATGTGCAGGATGCCGCCGGGACGGATGCGCACGGTGACATCCTTGACCGGATCAAGCCCGCCCACGGTCAGGCGAATATGCTCGAGGTCCAGATCGAAGGACGATGCGGGAAAGTCGATCGGCAGGATTTCACGGATGTCTTCGGCGGTTTCGGTGCTGGCCCCGTCGATGGCCATCACCTGCACCATGAATTCCGGGCGCTCTTCGATTGCGCGGCGGGCTTCGGCGACGGTGTCCAGGATCGACTGGCGGCGCACATCGTCCGAAAGGTAGAGACTGCTTGCCGCGAACACCACGGCAAAGGGCACGCCGAAGCGCAGTCCGAACCGGAACCCCGGCGTCAGCATCAGACGCTGCAACCGCCAGGCCCAGCGGGATGGCGCCGGATCGACCTTGGGCGTTCTGGCGCGGCGGATCAGCGATTGCATGAGGCGTCCTCCACCATCCAGCGGCAAAGCTTGCCGAAGGGCATGCCGGTCTTCTCGGCCTGTTCGGGCGACAGCGACGTGGGCGTCATGCCGGGCTGGGTGTTGGTTTCCAGCAGGATCAGACCGGAGGCACCGCGCGTCTCGTCCCAGCGGAAATCGGTGCGGCTGATGCCACGACAGCCCAGAGCCTGATGCGCGCGCACGGCGTATTCAATGCAGAGGTCAAAGATTTCCTGCGGCACGTCGGCGGGCACCACATGGGTCGATCCGCCGGGTTTGTACTTGGCGTCGTAATCGTACCAGCCGGTGGTGATGATGTCGGTGACGGTCAACGCGCGGTCGCCCATCACGCTGGTGGTCAGCTCGCGGCCCGGCGCGAAGGTCTCGACCATCACCTCGTCGGGCATACTGTCGCTCAGTTGCGGCGGGCCGTTGTTGTCGAGGCCAACGAGGTAGACGCCGACAGACGAGCCTTCGTTGTTGGGCTTGACCACATAGGGGGGCGGCATCACGTGGCCTGCCATCACGTCCGCCTTGGGGCACAGGATGCTGTCGACCACGGGCAGACCGGCGGCGCGGAAGACGTCCTTGCTGCGCTGCTTGTCCATGGCCAGCGCCGAGGCCAGCACGCCAGAGTGCGAATAGGGCACGCCGAGCCATTCCAGCAGCCCCTGAACGCAGCCGTCTTCGCCCCAGCGCCCATGCAGGCAATTGAGGACGGCGTCGGGCTGAATGTCCTGTAAACGCGCAGCAAGGTCGGGGCCTGCATCGACCTCGACCACGTCAAATCCTTCATCCCGCAAAGCGGCGGCGCAAGCGTGTCCACTTGAGAGCGAGACCTCGCGTTCCGCGGAGGGTCCACCCAATAGTACCGCAACTTTCGGGGGCGTCCTGCTCGACTGACCCACCTTGGTGCCTTTGTATCCCGAGCCCTTTTGCCGGACTCTTATCGTTATGGCCTGTTTCGGCCCTGATCTTGTATTTGATCGTTATTCTGGTCGTTGGTCATCTTGCGAACAGGGACTGCCTGTGCCGGTTCACCGATGCGCATAATTTCCCACTCTAGCGTGATACCGCTGGTTGCGTAAACCTCTTTTCTCACCTTTTCGCCAAGGTTTTCAAGGTCCGCCGCCGTTGCATCGCCGGTGTTTATCAAGAAGTTGGAATGCTTGGGGCTCATCTGTGCACCGCCACAGGTGGCACCGCGCAGGCCTGCGTCGTCGATGACCTTCCAGGCCTTCAGGTCGTGCACGTCATCCGCCTGCCCCGTCGACGAATACCCGGCAGGGTTGCGGAAAGTCGATCCGGCGCTGCGGTCCTTGGTGGGCTGCGTCTCGTCGCGCTTTTGCAGTTGCGTCGTCATGCGGTCATGCAGGTCCGTGGGGTCGCCTGAGGGGCCGCGCAAGGTGGCCTCGACCAGCACCGCGCCTTCGGGCAGCGTGCTTTGGCGATAGGCGAATTGCATCTTTTCAGGCGTCAGCGTCACCACTTCACCGCTGCGCAGCACGGCGCGGGCGGATTGGAAGACGTCAGCGGTATAGCTGCCGTAGCAGCCCGCGTTCATCCGCACCGCACCGCCGATGCTGCCCGGAATGGTGCGCAGGAACGTAAGGTCCACGCCCGCATCCGCCGCCTTGCGCGCCACGTGCGCATCAAGTGCGGCAGCCCCTGCGGTGACGGTATCGCCCTCAACCGAGATGCCGTTGAAGCCACGGCCCAGCCGGATGACCACGGCGCGCAGACCGCCGTCGCGCACGATCAGGTTGCTGCCGACGCCCATCGGGAATACCGCGACATCTTCGGGCAAGGCGGCCAGGAACTGCGCCAGATCATCCAGATCCGCAGGCTGGAACAGCCAGTCGGCGGGCCCGCCCACGCGCAGCCATGTCAGATCGCTCAAGGCGCGGTTCGGGGTCAGCTTGCCCCGGACGGGCGGCAGATCGGTCATGTCACCCTCGGGTGTTGCGGGTCAGGAAACGGTGGATGATCCACCCCATACCAAAACAGGCGCAAAGATACAGGCCCATCGCCAGAAGCGCCATCACCACGGTGTTGGCATAGGGCGGCACGCCCATCCCCAGCCACAACAGCGTGGCGATGATCACCAGCGACAGCGGAACGTAATAGAGATAGACGCGGATATAGCCGCGCAGCCCCAGATACATCGCCACGGCCCCCAGCACCAAGGGCGGCACAAAGACCGAGGACGGGATCACTCGCCAAAGGTCCGGCTGCGGACCCAGCGGCTGAAGTAGATCACCGGCCAGCGCAGGATCGACATGCCTGCCGCCATCACCAGCAGGCCGACCCAAGGGCCGTTCTGCATGGTGACATAGCCCAGGATCGGAATGCCGAGGGCAATCAGCACATAGGCGACGCGCCAGTGGTAGTCGCGGCTGGGGGTCATCGCGATCAGGTTGGCGGCCAGCGCCCAGAGGCAGGCAAGGATGAGGGAGAGTGTCATTGTTCGGGAAGCTCCGGGTGTTGCCCCCTCAGGCGTGCGAAGAAATACAGCAGCGGATTGCGAAACATCGAGGCGAAAGCCGCCAGCGCCAGAAGGCCCGCCCACCATGCGACCTGCATCCAGATTGCCGCGATCAGAAACGGGGCCGCGATCAGCAGCGCGATGCCGGGCACATATTGACGCCGCATCGGCAACATCGCCACGATGGCCGCGACCATGACCCAGGCAACAGAGAGCAGCAGCAGCGTCACGCCGCGCCCTTTTGCAACCGCTTCGGCAGGGCATTGGCCCAGGTGCTGATCGTCCCTGCCCCAAGGCAGACAACCATGTCGCCGGGGCGCGCCTGTTCGCGCACCAGTCGTTCCAGATCGTCCTCGTCCAGCACGGCAAAGGCGTGGCGGTGCCCGCTGCGGATCAACCCGGCCACCAGATCGTCGCGCGACGCGCCCTCAATGGGTTGTTCGCCCGCGGCGTAGACCTCGGCGATGCCGACGACGTCGGCGTCGTTGAAGCAGGTGCAGAACGCGTCGAAGTGATGCGACAGACGCGAATAGCGGTGTGGCTGGTGCACGGCGATCACCCGGCCAGTGGTCGCCTGCCGCGCGGCGCGCAGCACGGCGGCAATCTCGACAGGATGGTGGCCATAGTCGTCGATGATGGTCACGCCGTCGACGGTGCCCACGCGGGTAAAGCGGCGGTTGACGCCGCCGAAGTTCGCCAGTGCCTTGCGGATCTCGGCGCTTTTCATGCCCAGATGGCGCGCCACGGCGATGGCCGACAGCGCGTTCGACACGTTGTGATCGCCGGGCATCGGCAGGGAGCAGCCCTCGATCACCGCGTCTTCGGCGCGCAGCACCACGTCGAAATGGGCGACGCCGTTTTCATAGGTCAGATTGATGGCCCGCACGTCGGCCTGCGCGTTGAACCCATAGGTGATCACGCGGCGATCCGTCAGCTTGCCCACCAGACTTTGCACGTCGGGATCGTCTGTGCAGCATACGGCCAACCCGTAGAAGGGAATGTTCGACACGAAATCCAGGAACCCCTTGTGCAGGTTCTCCTCGGTGCCCCAGTGCTCCATGTGCTCGGGGTCGATGTTGGTGACGATGGCGATGGTTGCGGGCAGCCTGTTGAAGGTGCCGTCGCTTTCATCCGCCTCGACGACCATCCACTCGCCCTCGCCCTTGCGGGCGTTGCTGCCATAGGCATGGATCACACCGCCATTGACAACCGTCGGGTCGAACTTGCCCTCGTCCAGGAGGGCCGCGACCATCGTGGTGGTGGTGGTCTTGCCGTGGGTGCCCGCGATGGCGATGTTCGATTTCAGCCGCATCAGTTCGGCCAGCATCTCGGCGCGGCGCACGATGGGCAGACCGCGCGCGCGGGCGGCGTCCAGTTCGGCATTGCCCGGCTTGATCGCGGACGAGATTACGACGACCTGCGCATCCGCGATGTTCTCGGCGCGCTGGCCTTCGAAGATATGCGCGCCCAGCTCTTGCAGACGGTCGGTGATCTTGGATGTCTTCAGGTCAGAGCCTTGGACCACATAGCCGTGGTTCAGCAACACTTCGGCGATGCCAGACATGCCGATGCCGCCGATGCCGACAAAGTGGATCGGGCCGACATCGCCGGGCAGTTTTGTGGCAGCGTTCATTGTTCCGTCTCTTTCCCAGCAAGCGTTTCGACCATCACGGCCAGTTCCAGCGCCGCGCCCGGTTTGGCGTGTCCATGCGCGGAGGAGGCCATTTGCAATGCCCCGTCAGGATTGTCCAGAACCGCGTAGATCTGTTCCGCAAGGGCATCGGGGGTCAATGCGTCCTCGGGGATCAGGATCGCGGCGCCCGCATTGACCAGCCCGCGCGCGTTGGCAGTCTGGTGGTCGCCCGTGGCCGCAGCAAAGGGGATCAGGATCGACGGGCGGCCGATCACGCCGATGTCCGCGACAGACGACGCACCCGAGCGCGAAATGACAAGCTGTGCCTCGGTCATGCGGCGAGGCACGTCCTCGAAGAAGGGCTGCACGTCGGCGTTGATGCCCGATTGCGCGTAATATTCGGCCACGCGCTCCAGATCTTCCTCGCGGGCCTGATGGCTCACGCGGATGTTGCGCACCATGTCCATCGGCAGTTGCGCAATCGCGGGCGGCACCACGTCGCTGAGGATGCGCGCGCCCTGGCTGCCGCCGATCACCAGCAGTTCCATCGGGTAATCTCCCGGCACGATATAGCCCGCCTCGGCCCGCTCCAGCACCGCGCGGCGCACGGGGTTGCCGACATAATACCCCTCGATGCCCTCGGGCAATTCGGTGGGCCAAGTGCCGCAGGCAACCGCGTGGACACGTTTGGCGAAGATCTGGTTCACCCGGCCCAGCACGCCGTTCTGTTCGTGGATCATGCGCGGAATGCGCAAGGCGGTGGCCGCAGACATCGCAGGGATCGACGGATAGCCACCAAAGCCCACGACGACATCGGGCTTGTCACGCAGCATCTTGACGATGGCACCGACGATGCCGCCCGCAATGCGGAACGGCACCAGCGCCTTGGCCGCCAGACCGCCGCGCGCGAAGGTGGCGCTGCTGATCTGTTCGATCTGGGTGGAATGGGGGAAGCCGCCCGTATAGCGCGCGCCGCGCGCATCCGTCGACAGCTTGACCCGCCAGCCCCGGCGCAACATCTCTTCGGCCAGGGCCTGCGCGGGGAACATATGCCCGCCCGTGCCGCCGGCTGCAATCATCAACAGCGGCTGTTTCATCGGCCGCGGCCCCTGCCCAGCAGGTCGCTTATCTCGCCCTGGGGCCGCGTGCGGGTGAACGCCAGCAGCATCCCCAGCGCGATGCCCGAGGCGATCACCGACGAGCCGCCGTAGCTGACGAAGGGCAGCGTCATGCCCTTGGCGGGCAGCAAACGCACGGCCACGCCCATGTTGATCATCGCCTGCACGCCAAAGCTGCACGCCAATCCGGTGCCCGCCAGACGGATGAACGGATCACGCTCGCGCACCAGCCGCAAGAGCGACCGGACCACAACGACGGTGTAAAGTGCGATGATCACCAGAACCAGGATCAGGCCATATTCCTCGGCGGCAACGGCGATGATGAAATCGGTGTGCGCATCGGGCAGCGACCATTTCACTTCGCCCTCGCCCACGCCGACACCAAAGAGGCCCCCCTCGCGGATCGCGTTGGTGGCGTATCCGATCTGCGTGGTCGGGTCGATGTCGGTGCTGAGAAACCCGTCGATCCGGCGCGCGAAGTGTTCCGAATTGGAATAGGCCACGGTGCCCGCGAAGACCACCAGCCCCGCCATGCCCACCAGCAGCAGCATCGGCGCACCGGCGACGAAATACATCACGCCCCAGCTGAACAGGACCAGGCAGGCCTGGCCAAAGTCGGGCTGCAAGGCGAGCATCAGAACGATGGTGATACACAGCACGAAAGACCACATCCGCCCCGGTGGGCCGTTCAGCTCCTGCCCTGCGGCCAGCATCCAGGCGGCCACGACCACGAAGCCCGGCTTGAGAAATTCCGAAGGCTGCACGCTGGCAAAACCCAGCGAGAACCAGCGCGTCGCACCCTTGCCGAAGTCGGTGCCGAAGAACGGCAGGAACATCAGCGCGACGAAGGTGACGAGAAAGCCCAGGACCGCGAGACGGCGCACCATCACCGGGGTCATCATCGAGGTGAGCATCATCGCGATCAGCGCAAGACAGCCGAAAAACGCCTGTCGCTGCACGTAATGAAAGGCTTCGAACCCGTTTTTCGCGGCCAGGGGCGGCGATGCGGCCAGCCCCAAAAGCAATCCGACCGTGAAGAGGATAAGAACGCAGGACATCGACCACATGTCGATGGTCCGCCACCATTTCGGCAGGATCGGCTCGCCATTGCGCACCGGTGCTGCACCATACACCATTTCTGTCATGTCAAACCGCCTAGAACTGCCTCGGGTCGCCCCTTTGCGGGGTCTGAAGGCCATCATAGCGGGAAAAGACGCTGCGGGCTAGTGGGTTTCAGCCCTGCCCGTCACCGGGGCAGCCCTCCGCCCATCAGGCGCGCGGGCGGGTGCCGCGGATCGGGTAGTTCTTCTCGCGCACAAAGGAAATGCCGCGCAGCAACGCGTCCAGATCGGGGCGCGCGAAGGGCGCGTTGGACACATCGACGATCTGCAGCTTGCCTTGGGCATTGACAACAAACAGCCCCGGTTCGGAAAACGGCTGATCGGTCTCTTGCGGGCTGCGCGGGTCCGAGACGTAAAGCCCCAGTTGCGCCATCTGCTCAAGGCTGAGGTCATAGGCCACGGGCAGTTCAAGCGATTGATCTTCCACCATCTCCTTGGCCTTGCCCATGGGGTCGCCCGAGACCGCGATGATGTCCACACCTATGTCGTAGAAGGCGGATGCCATTTCCTGCAGCTGCGACAGATATTTCTTGCAGATCGGGCAATGCAGCCCGCGGTAGACGACCACCATCTGCCAGTCGTGACCGGAATGCGGCTTGCCCAGCGTGCGCGTGGCACCGCCGACGGTCGGCAGCTGTATCTGGGGAAACGGAGTTCCTGCATCAAGCGTGATCATGGGCTGTCCTTTCAGAAGTGTGCTGCGCCCTACCTACGCCTTCCGCCGTGCAGGTCAAAGGGGTTCAGCGGTTTCTTGACGCTCGCGCCGCAATCAGGCAGGGCAGTGCGATGCAAATCGACACATTGATCATAGGTGCGGGCGCTGCCGGAATGATGTGCGCCGCCCATGCGGGCGGGCGCGTCGTTGTCGTCGACCATGCCAAGGCACCGGGCGAGAAAATCCGCATTTCGGGCGGCGGGCGGTGCAACTTCACCAATATGTATTGCGATCCGCAGGCGTTCATCTCGGGCAATCCGCATTTCGCCAAATCGGCGCTGGCGCGGTACACGCAGTGGGATTTCATCGAGCTGATCGACCGGCACGGCATCGCCTGGCACGAAAAGACGCTGGGGCAGTTGTTCTGTGACGGATCGGCCAAGCAGATCGTGGCGATGCTGACGGGGATGATGGCGGATGCGGGGGTGACGCTGCATTTGCAAACTTCGGTGGACCATGTTGCAAAGTCCGACAGTGGCTTTGCAGTGTCTTTGCAAACCCCACAGGGCGCTTTGCAAATTGAAACCCGGCAGCTGGTGCTTGCCACGGGCGGCAAGTCGATCCCCAAGATGGGCGCGACCGGCCTTGCCTATGATATTGCGCGGCAATTCGGGCTGACCATGACCGAAACGCGGCCCGGACTGGTGCCCTTCACCTTTGCCGAAGGGCGCTTTGTGCCGCTTGCCGGTGTCGCCGCCCCCTCGCGGATGGTGGCGGATGGTCCCGCCTTTGACGAAGCGGTGCTTTTTACCCATCGCGGTCTGTCGGGCCCTGCGGTGCTGCAAGTGTCGAGCTATTGGCGCGAGGGCGATCCCGTGACGCTGAACCTGGACCCGCAGAACACCATCGCCCCTGCCCTGCGCGCGCAGCGGCAGCAGTACGGGCGGCGCAATCTGACGACGGAGCTGGCGGCGCATCTGCCGACGCGGCTGGTGGAGTTCATGAAGGACGACTGGGCGCTGAATGGCAATCTGGCCGATCAGTCCGACGCCCGAATCGACGCTTTGGCGGACCAGATCCAGAACTGGAAGCTGACACCCACCGGCACCGAAGGCTACCGCACTGCCGAAGTCACCCTTGGCGGCATCGACACCGATGCGCTGTCGTCAAAGACGATGGAGGCCAAGGACGTGCCCGGCCTCTATGTCATCGGCGAAGCGGTGGACGTGACCGGCTGGCTGGGCGGCTACAACTTCCAGTGGGCCTGGGCCTCGGGCATGGCGGCGGCACGGGCGCTCGCGGCGTCCTAGCTTAGCCCCAGCCGCGCGCGGACCTCGGACACGAAATCATCGCCGCGCTTCTCGAAGCTGTCGTATTGGTCGAAACTGGCCGCCGCGGGGGCCAGCAGGACGGTGTCTCCCGGCATGGCATCGGCAATCGCCGCCTCGACCGCCTGGGCCATCGTGCCGCAAACCTGCACGTCGACGCTGAGTTGCACGGCAAAATTCGCGGCCTCGCGCCCGATCACATAGGCCTTCCTGACCGATCCCGACACGGCGTTCAGCGGATCAAGCCCGCCTTCCTTTTGCAGGCCGCCGCAGATCCAGCGGATGTTGCCGAATGCCTCCAGCGCCTTGACCGCGCTGTCGACATTGGTGGCCTTGCTGTCGTTCACATAGGCCACGCCGCCCGCCTCGGCGATCAGCTGGCTGCGATGCGGCAACCCCCCAAAGCTGTGGAACGCGGCCTCGATCACGCGCGGGGCCAATCCCAGCGACCGGCATGCGGCAAAGGCTGCACAGGCGTTCTGGTGGTTGTGCGCGCCCGGCAATCCCTTGACGCTGCGCAGGTCGATGGAGGCCACCTGCTTGCCCTTGCGGTATTCGGACAGGAAACCCTTGCGCGCGAAGATGTTCCAGCCGGGGCCCGCCAGCTTGGCCGCGACCGAAATGCGGATCACACGGTCATCTGTTGGCCCCTCGGCCAGTTGCCCCGCCAGAAATCGCCCCTCGGGCTCGTCCACGCCGATCACCGCGCGGTCGGGCCCGCCTTCGGCAAAGAGACGCCGCTTGGCCGCGAAATAGCCCCCCATTCCGGCGTGCCGGTCCAGATGGTCGGGGCTGAGGTTGGTAAAGACCGCCACATCGGGCGTCAGGCTGCGGGCCAGATCGGTCTGGTAGGACGACAGTTCCAACACCACCACGCCGCCATCTTCGGGCGGGTCGATGTCCAGCACACCACGCCCGATGTTGCCCGCAAGCTGGCTCTCGCGCCCCGCCTCGGTCAGGATGTGGTGGATCAGCGCCGATGTGGTCGATTTGCCGTTCGATCCGGTGATCGCGATCACCCGCGGCGCCGTGTCGAAGGACGCCCAGTCGCCGGTCGCGAAGCTTTGGAAGAACAGGCCGATGTCGTTGTCCACCGGCACCCCAGCCGTCTGCGCGGCGGCGACGATGGCATTGGGCACAGGGTAAAGATGCGGAATGCCGGGGCTTACGATCAGCCGCACGATGTCGTCGAAGGCATCGGGCTTGTGCAGGTCGTGAACGGCGAACCCTTCGGCTTCGGCCTTGGCGCGGGCGTCCGGATTGTCGTCCCAGCAGACAGGCTGCGCATCGCCTGCAGCCAATGCACGGGCAGCCGACAGACCGGACCGCCCCAGACCCAGAACCGCCACTTTTGCACCCGCCAAACCCTGTACTGGAATCATCACAACGCCCCTGTTACCTCTGCGCCGCAGAATGGTCGCAACACGCACCTTTCACAACCCGGAGTGCCGCGAAATGGCCGATCTTACATCCATCCTGCACAGGCTGGACCGCGATGCCCGAGACGGTGACGATTGGGGCGAGGTCGCGCGCTATATCCCGGAACTGGCCGAGGTGAACCCGGCGCAATTCGCGATCTCGGTCGCCCTGGCCGATGGTCGCCTGCTGGAGGCGGGGGATTGCGACGTGCCGTTTTCGGTGCAGTCGATCACCAAGGTATTCACGCTTGCCATCGCCCTCGGCCGCTCGGGCGATCAGCTGTGGACGCGCGTTGGGCGCGAACCTTCCGGGCGGGCCTTCAACTCGATCGTGCAACTGGAACAGGAGGATGGCCGCCCGCGCAATCCGTTTATCAACGCCGGTGCCATCGTCACCACCGACGAGGTGCTGGGCAGGCGCCAACCGCGCGAGGCCCTGGGCGAGATCATCAGCTTTGTGCGTGCCGCCGCCGGGTCGGAGGATATATTCATCAACGATGCCGTCGCCGCGTCCGAGACCGCTTATGGCCACCGCAACTTTGCGCTCGCGCATTTTCTCGCGTCGCGCGACAACCTGCGCAATACCCCCGAAAAGGTGCTGGGCACCTACTTTCACCATTGCGCGCTGGAAATGACCACAGGACAGTTGGCGATGGCGGGGCGTTTCCTGGTGGATGGCCCCGCGATGCCGCAACTGGTTTCGCCGCGTCGGATCAGGCGTCTGAACGCGCTGATGCTGACCTGCGGTCATTACGACGGCTCGGGCGACTTTGCCTACCGCGTCGGCATTCCCGGCAAAAGCGGTGTCGGGGGTGGCATTCTGGCCATCGTGCCGGGGCAGGCTTCGATTGCGGTGTGGAGCCCCGGCCTCAACCGCTATGGCAATTCGCACAAGGGCACCGAGGCCCTTGCGCGGCTGACGACGCGGATGAACTGGACGATTTTCTAGGCCCTCAGGCTTTTAGGTCCTCAGCGGACCTTCAGCGTCGCCAGACCGATCATCGCAAGGATCAGCGAGATGATCCAGAAGCGGATAACGATCTGCGGTTCCGCCCAGCCCTTTTTCTCGTAGTGGTGGTGGATCGGAGCCATCAGGAACACGCGTTTGCCGGTGCGTTTGAAATAAAGCACCTGGATGATCACGCTCAGCGCTTCGACCACGAACAGACCGCCGACGATGGCCAGCACCAGCTCGTGCTTGGTTGCGACGGCAATCGCCCCCAGCGCCCCGCCGAGGCCGAGGCTGCCGGTGTCGCCCATGAAGACGGCTGCGGGTGGCGCGTTGTACCACAGAAAGCCCAGGCCCCCGCCGAAAAGCCCGGCGGTAAAGATCAGGATCTCGCCGGTGCCGGGCACGTAGTGCACGTCAAGATACTCGGTAAAGTCGACGCGGCCCACCGCATAGGCGATCACGCCCAAGGTGCCTGCGGCGATCATCACCGGCATGATCGCCAGCCCGTCCAGCCCGTCGGTCAGGTTGACCGCATTGGCCGAGCCCACGATCACAATGATCGAGAATGGAATGAAGAGATAGCCAAGGTTGATCAGCACGTCCTTGAACACCGGCAGCGCCAGTTGGTTCTGCAATTCGACAGGATGATAGAGCGCCGAGACATAGGCCGCGATGCCCGCGATCACGAACCCCAGAAGCAGGCGCACCTTGCCCGACACCCCGGCCGAGGATTGTTTGGAGACCTTGGCATAGTCATCCGCAAAACCGATGGCGGCAAAGGACATGGTGACAAAGAGCACGACCCAGATGAACGGATTGTCGAGCCGCGCCCAAAGCAGCGTCGAGGTCAGCAGCGCGCCGACGATCAGCAGGCCGCCCATCGTGGGCGTGCCCGCCTTGATAAAGTGCCCTTCAGGCCCGTCGGTGCGGATCGGCTGGCCCTTGCCCTGGGTGCGGCGCAGCACGTTGATCAGCGGCTGGCCAAAGATGAAACCGAACAGCAGCGCCGTCAGGAACGCGCCACCCGCACGGAATGTGATGTAGCGAAACAGGTTGAAGAAATCGCCGCCATCCGACAGCAAGGTCAGCCAATAGAGCATGTAAGGTATTCCATATCATTCTTTACGGCGCGAAGCCTTTTGGCCCGACGCGCAAGGTCAGGCGTTTTCGACCGGATGGCCCATTTTGCGGATAGCGTCAACGACAAGCGCCAGTTTCATGCTGAGCGAGCCCTTGGCGAGCACGACATCGCCGGCGTCCAGCCGCGACCGCAGGGTGCTGGCCATTTCCTGGGATGTTTCGCACCAGCGTCCGCGCTGGTGTTCGGGCAGCGCGTCGTAAAGCGCGCGCATCAGCGGGCCGATGCAATGCACGCGGTCGACCTTTTCCATCGCGTCCAGATCGGCCAGCCCTGCGTGCAGGCGCTCGGCGTTGGGGCCCAGTTCCTTCATGTCGCCCAGCACCGCGATGCGGCGGCCATGGCGCACACGGCCCATGTTGTTGGTGACTTCGGCGGCGGCCAGCACGTCGAGCGCTGCGGCCATCGACGTGGGGTTGGCATTGTAGCTGTCGTCGATCAGTTCGAGCGTCAGATCGCGCTCGACCGGATCAAGGTGGATCAGCTCGCGCGCGCCGCGCCCCTTGAACGGGGACCAGCGGCCCAGGCTTTGCGCGGCCAGCGCCAGATCGGCCCCCAGTTCGGCGCAGGCGGCCAGAGCGCCCAGCCCGTTCATCGCGAAATGCTGGCCCACGGTTGCGATCTTGAACACCAGTGGGCTGCCGTTCGCCTCGGCGCGCACGACGGTGGTGTCGCTGTGCAGTTGCACGTCCTTCAGCACATAGTCGAAACCGTGCCAGCCAAAGCCCACATCCTTGCGCTTGGCGTCCAGCGCCTTGGCCTGCAGGATCGCGGCGGTTTCGACGTCGTTGTTCAGGATCGCGGAGCCGCCGTATTCCAGACCGTCAATGATGCTGGCCTTTTCCAGCGCGATGCCGGTGATATCGTTGAAAGCCTCCAAATGAGCCGCCGCGACGGTGGTGATCAGCGCCACGTGCGGGCGCGCCATGCGGGCCAGCGGTGCGATCTCTCCGGGGTGGCTCATGCCGATCTCGATCACCGCATATTCGGTGTCCTGCGGCATCCGCGCCAGCGTCAGCGGCACGCCCCAGTGGTTGTTGTAGCTGGCGACGGAGGCATGGGTGCGACCCTGATCGCCCAGCATCGCCAGCAGCATTTCCTTGGTCGAGGTCTTGCCGACGCTTCCCGTGACGGCGACCACACGCGCACGGGTGCGGGCGCGGCCCTTGCGACCCAGGGCCTCAAGCGCTTTCAGCACGTCCGGTACGATCAGCAGCGGCGCGTCGTCCGCCACGCCATCGGGGACGTGGCTGACCAAGGCGGCAGCGGCGCCTTTCTCCAGCGCTGCGGCCACGAAATCATGGCCGTCGCGCACGTCCTTCAGCGCCACGAACAGGTCGCCCTTTTCCAGCGTGCGGGTGTCGATGGACACGCCGTAGGCGGCCCATTCGGTCGTGGTGGTGCCGCCTGTGGCCTCGGCGGCGTCAGTGGAAGTCCAAAGCGGGGTGTCGGTCATGTCAGGCGTCCTTCCAAGGCGGCCACGGCAAGGCTCGCCTGTTCCACATCGTCGAAGGGCAGCACGTCGTCGCCGACGATCTGCCCGGTCTCGTGGCCCTTGCCTGCGATCAGCAGCGCGTCGCCGGGTTCCAGCATGTCGACGGCGCGCAGGATCGCCTCGGCGCGGTCTGCGACCTCGGTTGCATCAGGGCAGCCTGCCATGACGGCGGCGCGAATGATTGCGGGGTCTTCCGAGCGGGGGTTATCATCGGTCACGATCACCAGATCGGCGTTTGCGGCGGCGGCCTGCCCCATCAGCGGGCGTTTGCCTGCATCGCGGTCGCCACCTGCGCCGATGATGGCGATCAGACGGCCCATCACATGCGGGCGCATGGCCGACAGCGCGGTTTCGATGGCGTCTGGCGTGTGGGCGTAGTCCACGAAGACAACAGCCCCGTTTTCGCGGGTCGCGGCCAGCTGCATGCGGCCCCGGACCGTGACCAGATGCGGCAGCGTGTCGAAGACGTGATCGGGCTCGGCCCCGCAGGCGATCACCAGACCCGCAGCCAGAGCCACGTTGTCCGCCTGAAAATCGCCGATCAGGTTCAGCCGTTTCTGATAGACCTTGCCGCGATAGACCAGCCGGATGTCCTGGCCCGTGGCGTCCATGCGTTGCCCGGCCAGATGCAGATCGCCGCCCCCGCGGCCCACGGTCATCACCTGCTGGCCCCGCGCCTTGGCGATTGCGGCCATGTCCACGCCGCGTTCGTCGTCGATGTTGATGACGGCGGTGCCGTCCTCGGGCAGGACGCGGGCAAAGAGCCCCGCCTTGGCATCGAAATAGGCTTCAAAGCTGTGGTGATAATCCAGATGGTCCTGGGTGAAATTGGTAAAGCCTGCGGCGCGCAGGACCACACCGTCCAGCCGCCGCTGGTCCAGCCCGTGCGAGGAAGCCTCCATCGCGGCATGGGTGATGCCGTTGTGCGCGGCGGCGGTCAGGGTGCGGTGCAGGGTAATCGGTTCGGGCGTGGTGTGGGCCAGCGGCGCGGTCCATGCCCCCTCGACCCCGGTGGTGCCGAGGTTGATCGCGGCAAGGCCCATCTCGATCCAGATCTGGCGCACGAAGGTGGACACCGATGTCTTGCCGTTGGTGCCGGTCACCGCCACCATCACCTTGGGCTGCGCGCCGAAAAACAGGGCTGCGGTGCGGGCAAGCGTTTCGCGCGGGGTGTCGGTGATCACCAGCGCCGCATCCGATCCCGCCAGCGCGTCGCGGGCCAGTGCGGCCCCCGCCGGATCGGTCAGGATGGCCGCAGCCCCGCGTTGCAAAGCACCCTCGATGAAGCTTGCGCCATGGACACGGCTGCCGGGCATGGCGGCGAACAGGCTGCCGTCGCGCACCTCGCGGCTGTCGACGCACAGGTTCGCCAGCTGCGGATTCGCCCCCGACGCGGCCATCAGCCCCAGAGAATTCAACGTGATACTATCGGGCGTGACCATGACGATGCCTTTTCGGCTTAGTTGCTGCTGGTCAGCGTTATATCAGCCAGAGTGGTCGGTTCAACGGTTGGTCGCAGCCCCAGCAGCGGCGCGACCCGGCGGATCATCTCGGCGGCGACGGGCACGGCGGTCCAGCCTGCGGTGCGGCGCGGCTCGTCGCCCGAGGTGTCCACAGGTTCGTCCAGCGTCACGACCAGCACGTATTTGGGATCATGCGAGGGGAAGATGGTGGCAAAGGTCGCGATGTTGCGGTCCTTGTAATAGCCGCCCTGCGGGTTGGGTTTGTCCGCCGATCCGGTCTTGCCGCCCACCGCATAGCCCGGCACCTCGCCAAAGCTGGCGGTGCCCGATGTGACCACCTTGCGCAGCATCGCGCGCGCGGCTTCGGCGGCCTTGGCGCTCATCACGCGCGCGCCCTGCTGGGTCCGGCCATCCTGCTTGAGGATCGTGGGCTGCACGGTAAAGCCGCCGTTGGCGATCGCGGAGTAGCCTGCGGCCAGTTGCATGGGCGAGGTCGACAGCCCGTGACCATAAGAGATGGTCACTGCGCTGAGGTCGGTCCACTGCTTTGGCAGCAAGGGTTTGCCCTGCGCCGCCTCGACGATCTCGAAGGGGGTCGCATCGAAAAAGCCAAGCGATTTCAGGAACTGCTGCTGACGCTCGACGCCGATCTGCAATGCCAGACGGCCAGAGCCGCGGTTGGACGAGTGCACGATCACGTCGGCCACGCTGATCATGCCGTAGTTCTTGTTCTTGAACTCGCCGATGGGAAAGCCGCCGACGCGCATGGGCGGTGTCGTGTCGATGATCGTGTCGGCAGTGACCAGCCCCAGATCAATCGCCTGTGCGGCGGCAAAGATCTTGAACACCGACCCCAGCTCGTAAACCCCCTGCACCGACCGGTTGTAAAGCGGGCTGTCGGACGGATCGCCCGTGACAGCGGGGCGCGGACGGTCGTTAGGGTCGAACGTGGGCAGCGACACCACCGACACCACTTCGCCGGTGTGCACATCCATCAGCACCGACGTGGCCCCCTTGGCGTTCATCAGCTTCATGCCGCCCCAAAGCACACGTTCGGCTGCGGCCTGAACGGTCAAGTCCATCGACAGTGTCAGCGGCTTGCCCGCGTTTTCGGGGGCGCGCAGGTAGTCGTCAAAGTATTTCTCGACACCGGCCACGCCGATCACCTCGGCGGCACTCACGCCTTCCTTGCCGAAGGACGCGCCGCCCAGCACATGCGCGGCAAGCGTGCCGTTGGGGTAAAGGCGCATGTCGCGCGGGCCGAAAAGCAGGCCTGGATCACCGATCTCGTGCACCGCCTGCATCTGCTCGGGGCTCATTTTCTTCTTGATCCACAGGAACTTGCGCTTGCCGGTAAAGTCGCGGACCAGACGGTCGTGGTTCAGGTCTGGAAAAATCTCGACGAGTTGCTCGGCGGCATAGAGCGGGTCGATCATGTGGCCGGGCTGCGCATAGAGCGCGTGGGTTTCGAAGTTGGTGGCCAGAAGCCGCCCGTTGCGGTCCACGATGTCGGCGCGGGCGGCGGAGATTGCCGCACCGGGCGCATAGGCGCGCGGCTCGGACGGCTCGGAGATTGAAAGAAGGCCCATCCGGGCACCCACGACCACGAAGGCGCAGACGAAGAACAGGCCGAGGATCAGCAGACGGCTTTCGGCACGCGCCCGCATCCGGTCGCGCATCTCCTCGTGGCGGATGCGCTTGTTCTCGCGCTCGATCGCGTCGGGGTTTTCGCCATTGGCCCGTGCAGGCAGAATGCGCGCCAGCGGGCGCAGCGGGACGCGGATCATTCGTCGGCCTCCATGGTCGAGACATCCGTGGGATTGGTGACGATCAACTCGGGCGGCATCGGATAGGCCACCTGGTCGATGATGCCGAACTGTTCGGGGGCCAGCGGCAGCAGGCCCAGACTGTCATAGTTGATGTCAGCCAGATCGCGCAGCCGGTCGGGCCGGTTGAGGTAGGCCCACTCGGCCCGCAGCACCGCCAGCCGCGCGTGGGCGCGCTGGATGTTGCGGTGCAGTTTCTCGGTCTCGGCCAGCGATTGCTGCGTGGCATAGTTTTCGCGGTAGGCCCAGAAGGCCAGGCCGATCACGCTCAGCACTGTCAGGATGTAAAGCACTGATTTCATTTACTCGAACACTCCTGCCGTATAGGGCATACCAATGGATTTCGCGTCGATCTGACCGGATGGCGCATCGGTGCGCGTGGCGATCCGCAGCTTGGCTGAGCGCGCGCGCGGGTTGGCGTCGACCTCTTCGGGGTCGGCGGCGATGGCCTTGCGGGTCTTTTGGGTGAACTGCGCCGCTTGCGCTTCGGTCTCGGGGGCGTAGCGGTTGGCGTTGGCCTGGCTGCCGGTGCGCGCGGTCAGGAACCGTTTGACCATGCGGTCCTCGACCGAATGAAAGGTGACCACGGCCAACTGCCCGCCAGGTTTCAACGCCCGCTCTGCGGCCATGAGCCCGCGGTAAAGCTCGCCGTATTCGTCATTCACCGCGATGCGCAGCGCCTGAAAGCTGCGGGTGGCGGGGTGCGATTGGTTCGGCTTGGCGCGTGGCAGGCAGGATTCGATGATCTTGGCCAGACGCAGGGTGGTGGTGATCGGGGCGACATCGCGTTCGCGCACGATGGCCTTGGCGATGCGGCGGCTGGCGCGTTCCTCGCCGTATTGAAACAGGATGTTGGCCAGCACGGCCTCGTCGCCTTGATTGACCAGATCGGCAGCCGAGGGGCCATCCTGGCTCATCCGCATGTCAAGCGGTCCGTCGCGCATGAAGGAAAATCCGCGCTCGGCCAGGTCCAGCTGCATCGAGCTCACGCCCAGATCCAGTACAACACCGTCCAGATCCTGTACATATTCGTCCAGCCGGGAAAACACGCCCTGCTGCATCACGATCCGGTCGCCATAGTCGCCCGCCCAGTCCGCCGCCATCTCGAACGCCAGCGGATCGCGGTCCACCGCGATCACACGGTCGGCACCGGCATCGAGCAGCGCACGGGTGTAGCCCCCTGCCCCGAAGGTTCCGTCCAGCCATGTCCCAGTGATGGGTGCGCAGTCGCGCAGGATGGCGTTGATCAGAACCGGAATATGTGGCCCCCCAGCCATGATCTACTCCGTCTCCCCGTCCAGATAGACGGACGGATCAAGGTCCGGGTCATAGCCGTCGCCCTCGAGGTCGTCATGCACCTCGTCGAACTTGTCGGGGTTCCATATCTCGAATGTGTCGCCCGAGGCCGCAAAGCGCGCGGTATCGGTCAGGCCGATCTTTTCGCGCAGCTTGGCCGACAGCACGATGCGGCCGGTGTCGTCGACGACGGTTTCGATGGCCTGGGTCGAATAGAGACGTTCCATCGCCTTGCGCTTGGCGGAGCCGCGCGGGTGTTTGGAAATCTTTTCGTCAACCTCGTCCATGGCCTCGATGGTGAAGCCTTCGAGGTAGTCGCGGGTCTTGCCGCCGTAGACGATGATGATGCGGGGCGGCAGGCCTTCGGTCCACTCGGGGTCGGACCCTTCGATCACACGGCGAAACGAGGCCGGGATGGAGACCCTGCCCTTTGCGTCCACCTTGTGGTCGCTTTCGCCTCTGAACCTGCGTGCCATCTGGCCTGGTCCGTCCCAAAATTGCGCCCGTTGTCTTTCAGGCTTTTGCTGTCCCCGGATCTTGAATTAAAAACGGCGGGTTGATCTGCTGCCACTGATCAACCCGCCGCCTGTCCCGCTTGGCGGGATGTCCAGCTGCGCGCGCCACCTGGGGGGATGTCTGCTCGCTCACGCGCCGGATCTCTGGTCTGATGAAAGCGAGGTGCCTGTATGAAACCTGCTAGAGTTTTGTTTGTCTGCGTGGGGTCGTTTGGTGCCCCGTGTCTCGTTCTCATCCGATGCACAAGTGATGGCATGGGAATTTATGGGCAGCAATAGTTTTTTGTGGGTCCAAGCCACCAATTGTTGTTCGGGGAAAGGCTTATACACAACATATTGTGGATAAAAATCGGCGGAATTTAGCTCAATTGGTTTTGAAATGGTGATCTAACACAAGATATAGTGCTGACCCGCAGGCCGAAATAACTGCCCATGCTTTCCCAAAAAACTTATCCACAGATCGTGCGGATACGCCATGTTTCCATTATGTTCTCAAGCAGTCTTTGCTTTGCTGCGGTGAATCACCCTGAAAACCGCGCTTCACGGCGCTGTGATTCGTCGTGAGAGGGTCGGATTCCATATTTGGCCCATGAATTCCCACGCCTCTGGCGCGAGGCAAGCGCCCGTGCCATGAATTCCCGAAGCTGAGGGGTGACCCAACCCTGCGCCCGCGCCCTGTCGCTGTGTAAGTAAACGCACCCACGCCATGCCGTTTTTTCGGGATTGCACGGGCTTCGTTGCGGGAACAAAACACAAGTCACCACGGTTGCCTCAGCATGCGTGTGCTTCTTCTCCATAATCCAACCGCCGGAAGCGGGGATCACTCGAGGGAAAGGCTGACGCGCCTGCTGGCGAGCCGGGGTCACACAGTTTCATATCGCGACATCAAAAGCGACGGGATCACTCCGAAGGATGCGTCAGAGGTTGACCTGATCGCGATCGCGGGTGGCGACGGGACTGTCGGAAAAGCTTTTCGTGCGTTCATAGACGCAGACAGGCCCTTTGCGATCATACCGCTCGGCACGGCAAACAATGTGGCGCGCAGCTTGAACGTTCCCTTGGGTGCAGAAGATGGCTTTGGCTGGCTTGATGGGGCGGAAGAATGCCAGATTGATGTCGGAGTTGCGCGGGGGCCGTGGGGCACGCGCCTGTTTTTCGAAGCCGTGGGGATCGGTCCGCTGGCCGAGATGATGCAGGCTGGCAAGGCGGCAGATTTCAACCCGGAGGAAAAACAGCACTTCGGGGCCGAGGCACCGCAGCGGCTTGTGCGGGACGCATATCCGCAGGACTGGCAGGTGCGGGCAGACGGGCAGGACTTGTCTGGCGACATGATTCTGCTGGAGGTTCTGAACATGCCGATCACCGGCCCTAATCTTCCGCTTGGGCCGTCGGGGTGCTTTGACGACGGACGGCTTTGCCTGTCCATCCTCCGCGCGCCGGGGCAGGAGAGCTTTGCCCACTGGCTTGCGGGATCACGTGAGCGCCCGGCGACCGGTCTGGAAAGGCTGAACGCGAAGCGGGTTGAACTGGTTTGGAAGGGAGAAGCCCTGCGGATTGACGACGATCTGCCGGAGCCACCTGATGAAGCCGCAAAAGTCGTCATCGCACTGGCACCGCAAAAGCTGAGAGTGCTGATCCCGAAGGAAAATGGAGGCGTGTAATGGCGGAGTTGAGCGAGCGCGATCTGGTCGAGATCGAACGAGAGGCGGTGGACCTTGCCACCATGGCCGGGGCGCAGATCACCGCCGCACTCGGTCGGACTCTGGCAGTGCGCTACAAGAGCGAGGCAGAGGATGTGCAGCATCTGCGCGATCCGGTGTCGGAGGTCGACGAGGATGTGGAGGCGCGCATAAGAGACCGGGTGGCGTCGCTGTTCCCCGGACAGGACGTGCTTGGCGAGGAAAGTGAAGAGCGGCCGGGCCGCGATCATGATGTTGTTTGGGCGATCGACCCGATTGACGGCACGGCGAACTTCGTCAACGGTTTCCCGATCTTTGCGGCCTCGATCGGTGTTCTTCATCGTGGCGTGCCGGTCGTCGGGGCTGTCTGGTGCTCGACCAGCCACGCGCTGAGAAGCGGCGTTTACCATGCGCGAAGAGGGGGGCGACTGTCTTTCGAATCAGACGTGTTCGAGCCGGTCTTGAACCCGGTTGTTCGTCGGCGGCTGATCGGGCTTGGCAAGGGCGCGGACGCCGAAGGACTGCCGGGGGACGTGCGCCGCACCGGTTCAGCGGCTGTCGAGTGCGCCTTTACCGCGGCAGGTCTTCTCGCGGCGACGCGTATCGAGACGCCGAACATCTGGGATGTCGCCGGCGGTTTCCCCCTGCTTGAGGCTGCCGGAGCAGCGATCAGGGTCGATACGGGCAACGGTTGGCAGGGTTTTGACGGCTTCATGGTCGAGGGCGGTGCAGATGGGGAGACCGACCTGCGGCACTGGCGGGGCCGCGTCGTCGCCGGTACGCGTGAGATCGTGGACGCGCTGTGCCGACGATCCGACTAGTTTGGTGGTATGGCAGCAAGGCTGCGCCGCCATGGAATCGCGGATGTGACGCGTCGCCCCCTGCGATCCTGGTCTTCGCAGAGTGACACTCTCGTTCGTCCGCGCGCTCTTATCCGCCTTCACGGAAACCTGGGTACAGCATCATGCCGCCATCGACGTAGAGGGCGTGTCCATGGACATAGTCGCTCTCGTCCGAAGCCAGCCACAGAACCGCGCGGGCGATATCGTCCGGTTCGCCGACGCGTCCGTAGGGAATGAGCTTGAGAAGGTCCTGACGGCTGTCTTCGTCCTCCCAGGCGTCCCGGTTGATGTCGGTCATTATGGCGCCGGGAGATACAGCGTTGACGCGGATCTTGTCGGGACCGAGCTCCTGCGCCAGAGATTTCATCAACATCAGCGTTCCCCCCTTCGCCGCGCTGTAGTTGCTGCGTCCTGCCCATGGGATGCTGTCGTGGACCGAGCTCATGAAGATGATGTTGCCGGACGCGCCGTCGCTTGGTCTTTCCCGCGCACAGAACGCTCTTGCCGCGGCACGTGCGCAAAGAAACTGACCGCGAAGGTTGGTGGATAGGACCGCATCCCAATCATCAGCAGACATGGAAATCAGATCTGCGTCTTTCTGGATGCCCGCGTTGGCCACAAGGACATCCGGCGGCCCGAGATCCTTGTGGCATCGCTCGAACATGGTCTCGACCTGGTTTTCGTCGCTGACGTCGGTCTGATGGGCGACGGCGCTGCCGCCTGCGGCCGCGATCTGAGCGACCACGTCTTCAGCACTCTGCCGGTCGTCGTAGTAATTCACCAACAGACGCGCACCTGCCTTTGCAAGCCGCAATGCGGATGCGCGCCCGATACCGGAGCTTGCCCCGGTCACGAGTGCTACACGTCCCTCCAAAGGTCTATCAGACATCATGATCTCCTTTGCCTTGATGCGTTCGAAGCAGCCAAACCCCAGACGGCTTGGACGGTGCTCGAATGGCACGGCGCCGCGTTAGGGATGACCTTTCAGGGTCGAGACGCGCAGAGGGGCGTTTGATCCGCCCAGCCCGGCCCATTTCCGATTGGTTACGAAAAGTCCTGGCCGCATCGGTTTCGCCCGCATCGGTTTTGCCCGCACCGGTTTCGCAACGTCTGCTGTAAAATGCGTCACACGTGAAAAGGTTCCCGCACCGTCAACGGTTGGTGGGGAACCAAATGCATCACGTGGTGTTTTGCTTTCAAGTGAGACACTGAAAAATACGCTTCTTGTCGTGGGCGTACATCGCAAACAGCCAAGTGAATTTCGGAACATGCATGCAAATCACAGACAAACTGCAGCGTGTGTTTCACGAAAGGTCGAAGAAGGCGGCCACACACGCCCGAGGTCAATATCGTGCCCGTGCACCTGTTTCATTTGCCGTTCTTAGTCCGTTGAAGGTGTTGGTCATCCTTGGCCACCCGCGAGGTGCGGCGAGTTTTTGCGGAGCCTTGGCCGAGCGCTATCTGGAAGGCGCGCAAGCTGTCGGATGCGACGTTCGGATGGTGGATCTGGCCGCTCTGGATTTCGATCAGAACATGTCTTTTGCCACGCCTCGGTTGCAGACGATGGAGCCGTCTTTGGTCGCAGTTCGTGACGACATAGAATGGGCCGAACACTTCGTCTTCGTCTATCCGACCTGGTGGGGAACCTACCCGGCCCTGCTCAAGGGATTTCTAGATCGCATTCTTCAGCCCGATTGGGCCTTCAGAGAGATTTCCGGGGGAACTGGTTTTGAAGGACTGCTCTCGGGACGGACCGCCGAACTTATTACCACGATGGACACTCCGGCACTGGTTCAGTCGCTGATCAACAAGGCACCGGGCCGCAATGCGATGGCGCGCGCCACGCTGGGATTCTGCGGCATCGAGGTTACCTGCCACACGCGCTTTGGCCCGGTGAACCGATCAACGTCGGCGGAGCGTGACCGCTGGCTGGAAAACATCGAAGCGCGTGCCCGAAACCTTGTCCGCGGCCCGCGCCCCCCCGTTCGACGCGCATGGGCAGCGGTCAAACCCTGGCTGACCGCGTTCAGGTTGCAATTCTATCCGATGACGTTTCTTGCCTATCTGATCGGCGCCTTTCTGGGGTCCGAGGATGGCGCGTTCGATCATCTGCAATTCTGGACGGGCTATCTGTTCATGTTCACGCTTGAAGCCGCCACTGTGTTTTCCAATGATCTTTTCGATTTCGAAAGTGACCGGCGCAACAGGTTCTGGGGGCCATTCAGCGGCGGCTCTCGCGTGCTGCATCTGCGCGCACTGACGCAAGAGAGGCTGACGACGGGCGTTTGGCTGACCCTGATGCTTGCGCTACTGCTGGCGGGCGCCATGATTGCCATGAGCGGGTCGCCATGGCTGGTTGGCGGGCTTGCCATCGGGCTGGCAATTCTGGCTATCGGGTACACCGTCCCGCCGCTGAAGCTCAGCTACCGGACGCTGGGCGAGGTGGATGTCGGGGTGACGCACAGTTTCTTTCCCATTCTTCTGGGCATGGCGTTGCAGGGCGGATCGGTGGCCCGGCCCGAACCGTGGCTGATCGCCTTGCCGATGTGTTTGTCGATCCTGCCGGCGATCATCCTGTCTGGTGTACCGGATCATGACGCCGACAGAGCGGTTTCCAAGAACACGATTGCCGTGCGTTTCGGAATTCGCCCCGCATTCGCTGTTTCCGCAATCTTCGCTGTCGTCGCGGCGACGCTTGCCGCCTTGTTGCAATTCTACCTGCTGCCGGGGATCTATGGCACGGTGCCGACCGTCCTTGTTCTGGCGCATGCGGTCCTGCTGGTGCGGCGGCTGATGACGGAATATGGCGAAGATGCCAAGCCGCGCCGGATCGACACCACGATGGTTTTGGCGCTGTCCTATATCCTGTGGTTTTGCGTCCTTCCCCTGATTGCAATGTAACCCCATGTGCCCATGAGAGACGGCTATGGTTGCAGATCGGGCGCGACACCATGACAGCCTCAGATCGCCGCCTGCGCAACCTCGCTCGATTTGATGCTCAACCCGAAGCCGGGGCGGCTGGCATCGGGTGTGACGCGGCCTTGGTCCTGACCCGGAGCACCGTCGAACAGCATGTGTTCCAGACGGACGTGATCGTGAAACCACTCGATGTGTTGCGCATGGGGCAGAGCTGCGCAGATGTGCAGGTGCAACGCTGGGGCGCAATGGGCCGATATCGGAACCTGAAACGCCTCCGCCAACCGCGCGGCTGCAAGAAACCCGGTAACGCCGCCGCAGCGCGTCGCATCGGCCTGAAGGACATCGACAGCCCCCGCTTCCAGCATCCGCCGAAAATAGCAGGGGTCATAGCCATATTCGCCTGCCGTGATCGCCATGCCTGCGGGCCCACGGTCGCGCAGCAGGCGCAGGCCCGCCAGATCATCCGACGACACCGGCTCTTCGAACCATCGCACGTCAAATCGCGCGCAGGTCTCGGCCATCGCAAGCGCCTGCTTGGGCGTGAACGCCCCGTTCGCATCGACGAACAGCCCGCAGTCGTTGCCAATCGCACCGCGTGCCACGCGTATCCGTTCGGGGTCGCGCTGCGGATCGCGCCCGATCTTCATCTTGACGCTTTTGATCCCGGCCCCGGCCCAGTCGCCCAGCTGTCGCGCCAGTCGGTCATCGGAGTATGAGGTGAAACCGCCCGAGCCGTAGATCGCGATGCTGTTCTGCGCCTGCCCCAGCAATTGCGCCACCGAAACCTCGAGCAGCCGTGCCTTGAGATCCCACAGCGCGTTGTCCACCGCCGAAACCGCCATCGACGCGATGCCGGCCCGGCCGTCGTTGCGCAGGGCGTGCAGCATCGCGCGGTGGGCGGCGGGAATGTCGAAAGCGTTCAGACCCGCGACCGCATCCGCAAGCGTGTTGTTGATGTAAGTGCCGACAGCCGGGTCGCCGTAGCTGTAGCCAATCCCGGTGGTGCCGCCTGCGTCGATCTGCACGATGACGATGGTCGTCGCATCCCATTTCAGCGTCCCGTCGGATTCAGGCTGATCCGTCGGGACGCGGCAGGCAGTGACGCGCGGCGTCCCCAGCGTTGGCACAACGCGCATCACCCTACCCGGTGACGCGCTTGAAGGTCTGCCATAGGATACCGCCCGCATCCGGGTCGCCCGCCGCCAGCGCCTTGGCGTAGCTTTTCGCCTGGCTCAGCGTGATGTGGGGCGGCAGCGTCGGCACGTCCGGGTCGGTCACCGCGTCAATCACCGTCGGGCGATCAGAGGCAAAGGCCGCATCCCAGGCCGGGCCGATCTGGTCGGGTGTTTCCACGCGGATGCCGTTCAGACCCAGGGACTGCGCGTAGTGGGCGTAATCAAACGGCGGCACGTCCTGGGTTTCGGGCACGCGGGGGCTTTCGCCCATGGCGCGCAGCTCCCAGGTCACCTGGTTGAGATCGTTGTTGTTCAGCACCGCGATCACCATGCGCGGGTCGGACCATTCGCGCCAGTATTTCGCGACCGTGATCAGCCCGTTGATGCCCAGCATCTGCATCGCACCGTCACCGACGAACCCCACGGCCACGCGGTCGGGATAGCAGAACTTGGCCGCCGTGGCATAGGGAACAGCCGGGCACATCGTCGCCAGCGTGCCCGACAGCGACGCCTTCATGCCGGGGCGAACCTTGATCGCGCGGGCAAACCAGTTGGCGGAAGACCCTGAATCCGCCGCGATGATCGCATTGTCGGGCAACCTCGGCGAGGCCTCCCAGAACACCCGTTCGGGGTTGATCGGGTCCGCCTCCTGATGCGCGCGGCCTTCGGCGTCTTCCCACCACGTGCCGACGCGCTTCTCGATATTGTCGCGCCAACTGCGATCTTCCTTTGCCTCCAGATGCGGGATCAGCGCGCGCAGCGTGGCCGCGGCATCACCAACCAGGTTCACCTCCATCGGGTAGCGGATGGATTCCATCGCCGGGTCGATGTCGATCTGAACACCGCGCGCCTTGCCCTCCTTGGGCAGAAATTCCGAATAGGGAAACCGCGAGCCCACCATCAGCAGGGTGTCGCAATGGCGCATCATCCAATCCGACGGCTCGGTGCCCAACAGACCCATTTGCCCGGTGACGAAAGGCAGATCATCCGGCAGAACCGCCTTGCCCAGCAGCGCCTTGGCGACACCTGCACCCAGCAGATCGGCAACCTGCACCAGCTCGTCCGCGGCATCCAAGGCCCCTGCCCCGGCCAGGATCGCGACCTTTTTGCCCGCGTTCAGCGCCTCGGCGGCGCGGGTCAGATCGGCCTGCTCGGGCACCACGCGCGGCGCGGCATAGCCGATGCCGGAATGGACCGTGCCATGCGCGTGGGCGGGCGTCTCTACCGCATCGGCCTCCTGGACGTCGTTGGGAAAAATCAGCGCGGTGGGCAGGCGTTTGGCCATCGCGATGCGCATGCCGCGATCAATCAGATGGCGCGTCTGCGCCGGAGCCATGCAGGTGTGGATGTAATCCTTGGCCACGTCCTTGAACAGCACCTGCAAGTCCACCTCTTGCTGATAGTTGCCGCCCATCGCCGCGCGCGCCTGTTGGCCGACAATGGCAAGCACCGGCTGATGGTCCAGCTTGGCGTCGTAAAGCCCGTTCAGAAGGTGGATGGCACCCGGACCGGATGTCGCCATGCACACGCCCACCTCGCCCGTCCACTTGGCATGGGCGCAGGCCATGAAGGCTGCTTCTTCCTCGTGCCGCGTCTGAATGAAATCAATCGTATCGTCACGCCCCAGCGCGCCCACCAGACCGTTGATGCCGTCACCGGGGTAGCCATAGATGCGGCGCACCCCCCAGTCGTGCAGACGTTTGAGGATGAAATCTCCGACAGTATCTGCCATGTGATGTTCCTTTCATGTCTTGACGCTGCGGGGTCAGTGCGGCTTTGGCATGGGCCCCAGGTCAGGGCCCAGGATAGGCCACCGTCGTCAGCAGCGCGTTTTCGGCGCGGCGGGAATCCAGCCGCGTGTGCTGTACCACCACGGGCTGATCGGCCTCGATCAGACAGGCGTAATCGGTGCCGCGCGGTACGGGTTCGGGGTCGTCCAGATCGTTAAAGCGCTGATGGCGCGTGCGTTGCGCCGGAACTGTCAGCCGGTAAGGGCCAACCGGCGCGCGATCGGCAAAAAACAGCGTCAGCGTCACATGCGCGTCGGCTTCGCCGGTATTGAGGATGCAGACCGTCTCGTGACTGGTCATCGCAGGCTCGGGACCGTTGCTTCCCTCGGGAATGTAACCTTCTGCAATGGCCCAGCGGGTCTGTCCGATCGGAGTGGTCATCGCCCTGCTCTCCCTCGTGTCAGGCGGTCGTCACATGGTCGTCAAACGCAGCCTTGCGGCCAAAGGTTCCCCCTTCTGTGGCCGGTGAAACCGCACCGTCGCAAAAGTTTGTCAGAGTTTTGTCGGAACGTTTTCAGAGTGACCATCGTTGATTTCTCATCCTATTTCGGAGGCAGGAGACGACCGTGCGACCCAGCGCTCGCAACACCCGAAACCGCGACACGCGCAGTGCCGCCCTGGGGATCGGGGCGCTGGCCATCCTTGGCGGGGCCGCCATCCTGATGCAGCGCCGGACGCAGCCCAAACCCCGGCCAAAACCCCGACGCAAACTTCGCCGCTCTGCTGCGATCATGGGTGCCAGCATGCTGGTCGACAGCGCGATGGAGCATTTTCGCGGCGGATTTCACAACAAGGCGATGTTAGCGGCGCCTGTCCTGGCTGCGGCCTCGACCCTTGGTGCGACCGCCAGGGCCCCACATATGCTGCCGGTGCACGCAACCTCGGTCGCGGTGGGTGCCGCAGGCCTTGGGTTTCACGGCTACAACATCGCAAAACGACCCGGAGGGTTCAATTGGGACAACCTGTTCTATGCGGCTCCCATCGGCGCGCCGGGCGGTCTGGCGGTGACCGGGCTGCTGGCCCTGGCAAGCGATGCGCACACGGCGCGGCACGGGCGGATGCTGGCAGGGTTCACGGCGCTCGCGACACTGGCCGAAACCGCCGAGGTCGCGCTGCTGCATTTCCGCGGTGCCTGGCACAATCCGGCGATGTACCTGCCCGTCACGATACCGCCGATCGCCGCCGCGCTGCTGCTGGAACAAGCGCTGCACCCCAATCCAAAGACCCGCGGTGCGGCGCGCGGTGCCCAGCGCCTGATGGCGGCAATGGGTGTCGTCGGCACCGGATTTCACATCTACGGTGTCAGCCGCCAGATGGGCGGATGGCACAACTGGCGCCAGAATGCCTTTGACGGGCCGCCCGTCTCTGCCCCCTCCAGCTTCATCGCATTGGCGCTCTCGGGCAAGGCGGCGCTGGATCTGATGGAGGGAGCACCATGAGCCCCCGTTTCCACGCCCCCTATCCCGGTTGGGATATCCTCGACAAATGGGAAAGCCCGTCTTTCAACGACATCACGCGCGCGGTGCTGCGCCGCCGCCTGACCGAGGTGCACGCGCGTCGCTTTTTCACACCAGCCGAATGGCTTGCGGTGCAGGCGCTGTGCGACGTGGTGATGCCCCAGAACGACAACCCGCGCCCGGTTCCCCTGGCCGACTGGATAGACGCCGCCCTGCACGAGGGGCGCAGCAGCGGAACCCGCCATGCCGACATGCCAAGCCCCCGCGACGCGTGGCGGCAGGGGATCGCGGCCCTGGAGGCCGAGGCGCAGGCACGCGGCGCTGACGGTTTCGCCAACCTTGAGCGTGATGCGCAAAACGCGATGCTTCGGGATGTGGACGACGGCAAGGTGTCCACAGAGCACTGGCACGGGCTGCCGCCGCAACGCTTCTTTCGCAACCTGGTCCTGGCCGAGATCGTCGCGGTCTATTACGCGCACCCGACCGGCCAGAGCGAGATCGGCTATGGCGGCCCGGCAAGCCCGCGCGGGTATGTCCGCATGCAACCCAACCGCGCGGACAGCTGGGAAGCGCCGCCGGGCGATTGGCCCGACGAGGACACGCCATGAGCCATGCGCACCGACCACGCGCCATAGACGGCCAGGCCCCCGATGTTTTCAGCCGCGACGACACGGTGCCGATGCGCCAGTTCGCCGACACCGACGAGGTGGACTTTGCCATCGTCGGCACCGGCTGCGGCGGCGGGGTACTGGCCGCCAAACTGGCCGAAGCAGGCTTCTCCGTCGTCGCCTTCGATGCCGGTGCCTTCTGGCGACCGCTGTCTGATTTTGCATCGGACGAGCGCGAGCAAGAGAAACTCTACTGGCTGGACCCCCGGATATCGGACGGCGCCGATCCGCTGGAATTCGGGTCCAACAACTCCGGGCGCTCGGTCGGCGGGTCCTCGGTGCATTTCCAAATGGTCGCCCTGCGCTTTCGCCCCGAATGGTTCGCCGCGCGCAGCCGTCTGGGTTATGCGATCGACTGGCCCGTCGATTGGCGCGAGATGTGGCGGTACTATGACGAGGTCGAGCGCGCCTGCGCCATCTCCGGCCCCTTGACCTACCCTTGGGGACCAGATCGCGGCCGCTATCCTTACCGCGCGCATGAGGTCAACGCCGCCGGTCAAGTGCTCGCACGCGGAGCCGAGGCCCTTGGCGTCGACTGGGCACCGACACCGCTTGCCACCGTGTCGGCCCCGCGCGGCAAATCCCCGCCTTGTGTCTATCGCGGCATGTGCAAGATCGGCTGCTCGACCAATGCCAAGCAAAGCGTCCTTGTCACCTATATCCCCCGCGCGCTGGATGCGGGCGCGGAAATCCGCGATCTGGCGATGGTAACCCGCATCGCGACCGACAGGCAGGGCCGCGCCACCGGCGTCGAATATCACCGCGATGGCCAGAGCCGGTTTCAAAAGGCAAGGAATGTCGTCTGCGCCGGCTATTCCATTGAGACGCCGCGCCTGCTCTTGAACTCTGCCAATGCGCGTCAGCCGACGGGGCTTGCGAATTCCTCCGATACCGTGGGGCGTTACCTGATGGTCCACCTCAACGATGCCATCTGGAGCGTGATGGACGACGAGATCAGATGGTACAAGGGCCCGCCCTCGATGGCCTGCTGCGAGCATTGGAACTACATCGACGACCACCCGGACAAGGATTTTGACGGCGGCTATGCCTTCATGAGCCAAGGCCCCCTGCCCACCGACTATGCCAGGACATTGGTCACCAACAGCGGTGTCTTCGGTCACGAACTGCGCCGAAAGATGGCGCTCTACAATCGGATGGCCGGGCTGAAGATGGTCGGCGAAACCATGCCCTGCGCCGACAACCGCGTGACGCTGGCGGAGGAGACCGACGCCTTTGGGGTGCCGCGCGCCCACGTCACCTATGCGCACGACGACAACGACCGCCGGATGCGTCGCCACGCCCGCGCCTTCATGGCGCAGATGCTGGAGGCCGCAGGCGGGCGCGACCTGCTGGAAACCAGTTCGACCGCGCATCTGATGGGCGGCTGCCGGATGGGCGCGGACCCCGAAACGAGCGTCACCGACAGTGACGGGCGCACATGGGACGTGCCGAACCTGTGGGTCTGCGACGGATCGCTGATGCCGACGGGCGGCGGGGTCAATCCGTCGATGACGATCATGGCCAATGCCGCGCGCATCGCCGACCGGATCAAGACGCTGTGCGCAAGCGGGACGTCGGAGCGTGCCCATGGCTGACGGCGCCACATTGCCCGCGCGTGAAAGCCGCTATGCGCCCATCGGCGATTATGCCCTGATCGGTGACACCCAGGCTGCCGCTCTGGTCGGGCGAAAGGGCGCGATCGACTGGCTGTGCCTGCCCGACATGCCCGACGCGTCGATCTTTGCCGAACTGCTCGACTGCGAACGTGGCGGCTGTTTTTTCGCAGGCCCGGCAGAGCGCGCGCACAGCACGCGCCGCTATCTGCCAGATACACCCATCCTGGAAAGCACGCATGAAACCGATGCAGGCACCCTGCGGATCACAGACTTCATGCCGATCCCGTCGGGCGGGCGACGGCGCGACGTTACCGCCGCGCGCCGGGTGATCCGGCTGGTCGAGGCGCTGGACGGAGAGCCCGAACTGGCCATCCGCTTTGCCCCCCGCCCCAACTTTGGCGAGGTCATGCCGCACCTGAAACGGCGCAGCGCAAACCTGTGGACCTTGTCCGACGCCAATGATTTTCTGGCGCTGCAGTCGGACATCCCGCTGGAACGCACCGCGCAGGGCACGCTCGGCGCGCGCATCCGGCTCAAGGCAGGCGAGCAGCGCTTGCTCGCGCTGTCGTTCTGCCGCGCAGACATCGGGGTCTTGATGCCGCTTGCCGGATGCCTGCCCGAACTGGGAACCACCGAACGCTGGTGGCAGGACTTCTGCGCAACCTGTTCCTATGACGGGCCGTTCCGCGATGCAGTGGTGCGCAGCCTGATCACCCTGCGGCTGCTGACCTTCAGCCAGTCCGGCGCGGTGCTTGCGGCCCCCACCACCAGCCTGCCCGAGGCCGTGGGCGGCACCCGCAACTGGGATTACCGCTTTTGCTGGCTGCGCGATTCTTCGTTCATTCTGGGCAGCTTTCTCGATCTGGGCTACCGGGACGAAGGCGCGGCATTCTTTCGCTGGCTGATCCACGCCACCCGGCTGACCGCACCGCAACTCGATGTGTTCTATAACGTCTTCGGACACACGATGGTGCCCGAGCGCATCCGCCACGCGCTTGAGGGTTGGCGCGGCTCGGGCCCGGTGCGCACGGGCAACAGCGCGCACAAGCAGCTTCAACTGGATGTCTACGGCGAGATCATCAATTCCGCCCTGCTCTATGCCCGGCAAGGCGGCACCCTGGATTTCGCCCAGCGCGGCCGTTTGCGCGAATTGGCAGGCGAGGTCTGCAAAAGCTGGACCCTGCCCGACAACGGCATGTGGGAAGTGCGCAACATCCGCCGCCATCACACCTATTCCAAGGCGATGTGCTGGGCCGGATTGGATTCGCTGCTGCAGCTTTGCCAGATGGGTCACCTGAGCCTGGACACCGACCGCTTGAGGCGCGAACGCGCGGCCATCCGCGAAAACATCCTGTCCCACGGGGTCAGCGCCGAACACGGCACGCTGACGGGGGCCTACGGGCACGATTACATGGATGCGGCGCTGTTGCTGCTGCCCCGCCTGGGACTGATTGCGGCGGATGATCCGCTGATGGTGGCGACCTTCGAGAGGATCGAGCGCGATCTCGGCCACGGCGCGCAAATACGGCGCTATCCGTCCAGGATCGACGGCTTCGCTACGACCGAAGGCACCTTTACCGCCTGCGGCTTCTGGGCTGCCGACTACCTCGCGCGGCGCGGCGACACCGACGCGGCCCACGACCGGATCGCCGCGCTCTTGGGCAACGCCAATGATCTGGGCCTGATGTCCGAGGAAACCGACCCAGAGACGGGCGAGATGCTGGGAAACTTCCCGCAGGCCTTTTCCCATGCCGACCTGATCCGCGCCGCAACAACACTGGGACGGCAACTGGAAGGCCGCAAGCCAAAGGAGAAATCGTGAACGACTGGCAGCAGATCATGCAGACATGGCCCGCGATCGTGTTGTGGGGGCTGATCGCCTCGGGCGCTATGGCCACCGCGCTCGAAGGCTCGCGGCTTTTGGGGTTTTCGCGGATGAGCCTGCCGTTTCTGTTCGGCACCGTCTTTACCATGCGCCGGGCCGTGGCGATGGTCGTGGGCTACCTCGCCTATCTGCTGGGCGGCTGGGTCTTTGCCTTTCTCTATGCGCTGATCCTGCAGGATCTTGGCAGCGGGTCCTGGTGGATCGGCGGACTTCTGGGGCTGGCGCACGGCGCGTTTCTGGTCACCGTGTTCCTGCCGCTGCTGCCCTTCGTGCACCCCAATGTCGCGACGCATTACGACGGCCCCTCCGCGCTGTCGCGGCTGGAGCCGCCGGGAGCCTTCGGGTTGAACTACGGCTATGCAACGCCCGCGACGACCATCGCGGCGCAGGTTCTCTACGGGGTCATTTTCAGCGCAGGCTATGGGATGACACTGGGCTGATCTGCTGCGTTCGACACCAGCCACCCTACGCCGGACGCCACCGTGTCCGCGGTGGCCGCGGTCGACGACCGCGAGAGCCCGGGCGGCAATCCGTCAGCACCTCGACCTGCTCCAAAGCCCCGGCGAGGGTGTGGCCGTCGTAGGGGCCGCCGGACAGTGCCCGCATGCCGACGATGAAGCCCTCGTCGATGGTGGCGGCGACACTGACCCTGGTGCCGAACTCGCACCTGCACCCGCGCCTATCTCATTTGCATGACAGGCCGACTACCTGATCGAGTGGCTCCGTCACCTTTGCATTGATAAGGCGGGTTTTGCCAGTCACGATACCTTTCCTTGAAACCATTTCAGTGCGTTATCGTACACCCAGACATGCCCCCTCTGCATTCTTACCGTACTGTGATATGAATAATCATTGGCTGTCATTCCATCAGGGCGACGCCGACTGAGAGACCTCGGACACTGCGCTCTTGCCCCAAGGAGCAAAGGCATGGCATGCCCAAACGTCTCATCTGTCCATTTGGTCAAAACAATCTGCTTCATACGTTATCCGCCGCTGACCGCACACTGATCGAGCCGCACCTGCAACACGTGGATATGGACAGGCGAATGGTCATGGAAGGGCCAAACAAACCGGTCGAACATATCTACTTCCTGAAGTCTGGTGTCGGCTCGACGGTCGCATCGAGCGAAAGTGGCCGCCGTATCGAAGTTGGTCTCTTCGGTTGTGAAGGTATGTCGGGAACTTCGGTGGTTTTGCAGACAGCACATTCTTCCTTTGAAGTCTTTATGCAGATTTCCGGTGAAGGTTTTGCCATCGAGGCCGACAAGATGCGAGGTCTGCTGGAGCAAAGTCCGTCAATGCAGCGCCATCTGCTGCGATATGTGCAGACGTTGATGACGCAGACCTCGCAAACGGCACTGTCGAACGGGCAGTGCAAGCTGGAAGAGCGCCTCGCCCGCTGGCTTTTGATGTGCCATGACCGGATCAACGGCGACGTAATGGAACTGACCCACGAGTTCCTTTCAGTCATGCTGGGCGTGCGCCGCGCTGGCGTGACCGTCGCGATCCACATGCTTGAGGGCAAGGGACTGATCCGCGCCCGTCGCGGGGAGATTGTCATCCTCGACCGCGAAGGGCTCGAGAATGATGCGCAGAATTCCTATGGGGTTCCCGAAACGGAATATGCCCGCGTGATCGGCTTTGATCGGCCCGACGCGTAGGATTTGGTATTCGCAACCTGATATGTGGTTCCCAGCTTGCCTCTGGTGCACGCTCGTTGCTTGGACACTTCAGCTGCCAGCCGTTTGATGGTCGGACAATGAGATCGCCGCCACCGTGGCACAGCCACGTCCGGGGTTCGGCACGGGCCATCGGGCCTATCCCTATTACGGCTAGGGCTGGACGGCAGGCAGCCAGTATCACGACATGCCCTGCACCGGTGACGAGGTGCGCGCCACGGAACCGCTCGACGACAAGCGCTTCGGCGACTGGCGCGCAGGCGCGCAGACAACCTGTCCGTGCATATCCTCGGGCGGGACCGTCTTGGTGTTGCAAATTTCGGAACACCGGGGCGCAGTCGACGTTGAAGTCAGGAGAGGCACGCATGCCTCTTGGCTAACCGAAGCGAACTGACATCGGTGATGGCCGCATTCGGGGGCATCAGATCCCCGGATACCGGTAGAGGGACAGGTTTCGGCCTTCCCGGTGGCCCGCGCATTCATTTGGCGCAGGGCCGCCGCACGCACCGCGTCGAACAGAACAGTCAAACCGCCAGTGCTCTCTTGCGGAACAACGCTCCTGTGAGCTGCGGGGGATGCCCGGAACAAGGCAACCTTTCGCAACACCGCAAGCATGGCCCGGCGGGCAAAACCAGATGGAGGACGACATGAACATTCCCACATTCTCCGGCATATCGGCGGTCGCAGTGGCGGCCACGCTTGCCCTCACCCCGGCCCCGTCCATCGCGCAAGAGGCAAACGTGTCTCCGCCGCAGGACTTCACCGAAATCGTCGCTGAACTGAGCCCCGCCGTCGTCGGCATTACCGCACGCGGTGTTGCGGCCCCCCGCAGAGCCATGCCGGGGCAAGGTATGCCCGGACCCTTCGGGCAGACGCCCGAAGGCCAGACGCCTCAGCGCGAGACCGTCGCCGGGGGGTCCGGCTTCATGATCAGCGACGAGGGCTATATCGTCACCAACAATCACGTGGTCGAGGGGGCCACCCAGCTTGAGATCCTGCTCGAAGACGGCTCCACCCGCGCGGCGGAACTTATCGGCACGGACCCCGCAACCGATATCGCCGTTCTGCAGATCGCGGATGCGTCCGACATCGCCGTGGCGTCGTGGGGCGACAGCGACGCGATGCAGCCCGGTGCGTGGACCATCGCCATCGGCAGCCCCTTCGGGCTTGGCGGCACTGTCACGGTCGGCGTGCTTTCGGCCACCTCGCGCGTGATCGGAGCGGGCCCCTACGACGCGTTCCTGCAAACTGACGCCTCGATCAATTCGGGCAACTCCGGCGGCCCGCTGTTCAACACCTCGGGCGAGGTCATCGGCGTCAACACGGCGATCTTCTCGCCCGGTGGCGGCAATGTCGGGATCGGCTTCGCCGTCCCCACCAGCATCGCGCAGAACGTCGTGCAACAGCTGATTGACACGGGCGAGGTCGAGCGCGGCTTTATCGGTGTGAACCTGCAAGGCGTGACCGATCCACTTGCGCGCGCCATCGGCCTTGAAGACACCCAAGGTGCGATCGTCACACGGGTCGAACCCGGCGCCCCCGCCGAAGCTGCCGGCATCCGCGCCGGTGACGTGATCTTGTCCATCGACGGCACCATGGCGGAGGACGCCCGCGATATCTCGCGCATGGTCGCAGACATCGCACCGGGGTCCGAGGTTCCGGTCACGGTGTTCCGCGACGGTGAGCAGATCGAGGTCACCCTGACCCTGGCCGAGCGCAATGCAGCCGCACAGCCCGAAAGCACCGAGATGCCCGCAGAAAGCGCGATGCTGGGACTGGCGGTATCGCCCGTGCCGGAACTTGTCCGCCGCAATCTGGGTCTGCAGGAAGGCGAGGCCCTGATGGTTCAGAACGTCCAGTCCGGCAGCCCCGCCGCCGAAGCAGGGCTGAGACAGGGTGACGTGATCCTGAGCGCAGGCGACGAAAGCATCAGCTCTGCCGACGTGTTGTCCGAAGCCTGGTCCGAAGCGCGCGCAGCGGGCCGTCCGCTGTTGCTGCAGGTCAATCGCGGCGGCAACACCGTCTATCTTGCGGTGGAGCCCGATGACGACGCGGGTGAAGGGCAAAACTGACCCACGTCGTCAAGAAACCACCGGCTTTCGTTCCTGGACTGCCGGGAACGGAAGCCGGGCGGTTTTCAATCGAGCGGCCCCGCACAGCGCATCGAAGGCGGCTATGGCAGGCACCGGGTTCAGGGTGCATCCTGGTCAGACGCAAAACGCTCCTTGGGCCGCTCGCGTGTTTTGGGCAAGTTTGGTTCCGGGTGGGCGCAACCGCCGCTTCATCCGTCGTCAGCACCTCATCGCCGGAACCAAGTTCAAGCGATGGATAGATCAGCCCGATACCCATGGTCGTGCTGTCAGTAAGCGCCACATGCGCCGGAAGGACCTTGCGGTAGTTGGCCGCAGCCTAGCGGCTGGCCTCGGTCAACCGATCCCCGTTGAACGGCTTTCTTTACGGGAACCGCGCACCCCGCGAGGAACCAATAGGGTCGTTGTTCGTTAAGTTCACACATCACATGAAATACTGACATCAACTGGAATACTGACAGTCATGGAGGAAAGACAATGGCATGGTCAAAACCGATCATCCGCGAAATCGAATGCGGGATGGAGATCAACATGTACGGCCCCGACGGTGACCGCGATGACGAGGACGGCGTTCTGTTCTGATAATATAGCGCACGGAGCGTCGCATTGACGTTGCGTGCGCTGGTGCTTGGGGCCGCAGCAGGTGGCGGTCTGCCCCAATGGAACTGTGGTTGCGAAAACTGCAACCTTGCCCGTGAAGGTGCGATACCGCCGCAATCTCAATCCTCTTTGGCGTTCAGCACCAGCGGCGCGCAGTGGGCGATCCTCAACGCATCGCCCGATATCCGTGAACAGATACGCTTGGCCCGGCCCCTGCACCCGACAGACAAACGTCAGTCCCCGATTTCTTCTGTCTTGCTGACAAATGGTGACATAGACCACATTGCGGGCCTGCTTACGCTGCGCGAGCAGCAGAGGTTCACCCTGTTCGCGACCCAGGAAATTCACCGGATCATTGCGCAGAACCCGATATTCGAAGCGCTCAATCCGGACTACGTCAGCCGCGTCACCATCGCATTGGATCAACCGGTCGAAATCGCGCCGGGCCTGACTGCGCAGTTGTTCGCCGTGCCCGGCAAGGTGCCCCTGTACCTGGAAAGCGGTGACGTACACACCGATCTGGAAGGGGAACAGACAGTCGGCGTCCACCTGCGCGCTGAGGACAGGAATGCGTTCTATATCCCCGGCTGTGCAGCGATGCGCGACGATTTGAAAGCGCGACTGGAAGGGGCTGACATGGTCTTTTTTGACGGCACCCTTTGGCAGGATGATGAAATGATCCAAGCGGGCCTCAGCCAGAAGACCGGTCGCCGCATGGGCCACATGTCAATGTCCGGTCCTGATGGCTCGATGGCGGCGTTCCAAGATATCGCTGTCGGCCAAAAGGCCTTCGTCCACATGAACAATACCAACCCCGTCTTTCGACCCAACTCGGCGGAGCGGCAGCAGGTCGAAGCGGCAGGCTGGATTGTAGCGCATGACGGGATGGAGCTGGAGATATGAGCGCCGGACGTGCAAACTTCGAGAAGCGCTTGCGTCAGATCGGTGCAGAGCGCTACCACGACAAGCATCCCTTTCATCAATTGCTGCATTCTGGCGGATGTACGCCGGATCAGGTCCGCGCCTGGGTCATCAACAGATTTTATTATCAGGCCCGCATCCCGATGAAGGATGCCGCATTCATGAGCCGCGTCGACGACCCCGCACTGCGTCGCGCTTGGCGGTCGCGGATCGAGGACCATGACGGCACAGACGAGGACGAGGGCGGCATCGCGCGTTGGCTGCGGCTTGCCGATGCCGTGGGTTTGGACCGACAGTATGTGGCCAGTGCGCGCGGCGTGTTGCCAGCCACACGCTTTGCCGTCGATGCCTATGTGCGGTTCGTCCGCGACGAACCTCTGCTGGAGGCGGTCGCAGCCTCCTTGACTGAGCTTTTTGCCCCCAGGATTCATGCCGCACGGATCGAAGGCCTGCTGGCACATTACGACTTTGCCGATGACAGCAGCCTGTCGTATTTCCGCAATCGTCTGAATGAGGCGCCCAAGGATGTCGCATTCGGGCTTTCCTGGGTTCTTGATCGCGCGGACACCGACGAAAAACAGGATGCGGCAGCGGCGGCATTGGAATTCAAGACGGATGTGCTTTGGGCGCAGTTGGACGCACTGCATGGTGCGTATGTGGTGCCCGCCCGCATACCGCCGGGCGCGTGGATACCGGGCACGCATCTGGTGTCCGGAACAGCATGACGGATACCGCCCCGGATATTGACCGCGATGCGGTTCCCAAGGTTCTGCGCGGCGTGCGGCTGCACGACGACAAGGTCCGTCGGAAAATCGTGCTTCTCGCTCCGGAACGGGTCATCGACCTCGACCCTATCGGGCTCGCGATCATGCAGCAGATTGATGGGCAAAAAAGTCTGCGGCAGATCATCGACCGCCTCGCGTCCCTCTACGATGCCCCGGCAGAGCAAATTGGCGATGACGTCAAAGGTTTCATCAAAGGCCTCGTTGACCGCCGAATTCTGGAGTTGAAAGTATGAATGTTCCCGCGCCGATCGCGATGCTGGCAGAACTGACCTATCGCTGCCCACTGTCCTGTCCCTATTGCTCGAACCCGCTCGAGATGGCCGCAAGGGAGACGGAGCTGTCGACAGAGGATTGGGTGGAGGTTTTCGAGCAGGCAGCGGCGCTTGGCGTGCTGCAATTGCATCTGTCAGGCGGTGAGCCTGCAGCGCGCCGCGATCTGGTCGACCTGGTGGCGGCGGCACGCACAGCGGGTCTTTACACCAACCTCATCACCTCGGGTCTGGGCCTTACCCAAAAGCGGCTGGCTGAGCTGGACGCGGCAGGACTGGATCATGTGCAATTGTCGCTGCAAGGCACGGATGCGGATATGGCCGACCGCATCGGCGGTTATGAAGGTGGGTTCAAACGCAAGATGCAGGCGGCGGAATGGATCGTCGACGCGGGCTTTCCGCTGACGCTGAATGTCGTCGTGCACCGCCAGAACCTGCATCAGTTGCCGCAGGCGATTGACATGGCCGTTGCCATGAAGGCGCGGCGCATCGAAGTCGCAATGGTGCAGTTCCACGGCTGGGCCATGCTCAACCGCGGTGCGATGATGCCGACCCGCGCGCAGGCTGACGAGGCCAGCCGGATTGTGGTCGAGGCGCGGGCACGGCTCGAAGGGCAGCTGGTCATTGATTACGTCCCGGCGGATTATCACGGCGACTATCCGAAACGCTGCATGGGGGGATGGGGGATGTCAGGCTTGAACATCACACCGGACGGGAAAGTGCTTCCCTGCCACGCGGCGCAGACCATCCCCACGCTCAGCTTCGACAACGTCAGGGAAACGCCCTTGGCAGAGATCTGGTATCATGGAGATGTCTTTAACGCCTATCGCGGCGAGGACTGGATGCAGGAGCCTTGCAAGACCTGCGACCGGCGCAAACTGGACTTCGGCGGCTGCAGGTGTCAGGCGATGGCCATCGTCGGCGACCCTGCTGCGACCGATCCGACCTGCATCAAATCTCCGATGCACGGTAGACTGCAGCAACTGGCACAGGAATTATCTGCGGATGAAACGGCTGAACTTGTATACCGCAAAAGCCCGTGAGCAGTACCAAGGGTTGTCTCGTCAGACATGGCTTCGCAAAGCAACCGGATCGGCATCAAGGCCGCTGCGATAATACTTGATCGCGGAATTTTCTGGAGAGCAGGTCGAAGCCGCAGGCTGTGGCAATCGCACCGACCAAAAGCAGGAGGTACCGATGACACAAAAGCCCGACAGAGACATCGAGAAAGACTATCCCCTTCCCGAATTCATCGAGAAGCTCCGGCGGCTCGCTGACGCACTCGAGCAGGGAAAGCGGTTCGAAATACAGATTGCGGGAGAGCGGATTTCCGTTCCAGTCCGCGCCTCTTTCAACATCGAACATGAACGGGGTCAGGGCCAGGAAGAGATCGAGTTCCAGATCAAGTGGGTCGTGGAGTAGCCGGTAAAGCGAGAACTGAGTTACTCACGCGTTTCCAAACCTGCGTCGTGCAACTATGATCACGGCGGTCACTGAGCTCAGTGCCAGCGCAAGCACGATATCGTCGAGCATGAGGCCCGCGCCGCCGGGAACGGCCTCGATCCCACTGAAGGGCCACGGCTTGATACGGTCGAAGCTCAGGAAGAACACGGCAAAAATGGCACCACAGATCCATCGGGGTCGGCCAAGCAGAGCCATTCCTGCCAGATAGCCTGCCACCTCATCAACGACGATGCGGCGGTCATCCTTGACTGAAAGCAGCGTCTCCCATGCATCCGCTGCCCAGAAGCCGACCAAGCCAACCGCTATTGCCACCAGGGCGAGCGTCATCGGAGCGCGGCCAGACAGAAAAACTGCCAGCGGCCAGACGCTGGCCACTGCCAATCCCGCCCGAACCGGCTCCAGAAATCCAGCGCCGAACCAACTCCCCAGCAGGATCTGAAGATGATTTGCCAGCGTGGCGGTTTCCGGCAGAACGTTTCCCTGAGCAAGTGAGAGCATAAAGCGTTTCCCGTCCGTCTTTGGTGCCAGAAATTTCCCCTGCCGAAAAAGCCCAGGTCTGTCGGCCTCCGTCAGAACGGCGTTGAGTCGGAACTAATGTCGCCTGTCCGTGTTTTCCAATCATACAAACATGAAAAAGGGTTTCGATGCTGCGTGTCCAAGCGATCCTATCCATCGTCAGCCCGAAGGTGGCGTCATCGCGTCCCCCCCTGTAACACGATCAGAAGGACGATAATCATGAACATGTTCCGCTTCTCCTCGGCTTTGGCGTTTGCCGTGACAGCCGGTTCGGTCGCCCTGGCGCAAGTACAGACGGTCAATACCGCCACAGGCGCAATCAAGGTCGAGAATGTGGCTGGCGGCCTCGAACATCCGTGGGGCATGGCCTTTCTGCCGGATGGGCGGATGCTGGTGACCGAACTGCCGGGCGATCTGGTCATAGTATCGCCAGACGGAACCGTTTCCCCGCCGATTCAAGGCACACCGGAGGTCTTCGCGCAGGGTCAGGGCGGCCTGATGGACGTGGCGCTTGATCCCGATTTCGCCGAAAATCAGCGCGTCTACCTGTCCTTCGCCCAGCCGGGCGACGGAAACACGGCTGGCACCGCACTTGGACACGGGCGGCTGGTGGATGACCGGATCGAGGACTTCGAGGTCATCTTCGAGCAGGAACCAAAGGTCGACGGCGGCAACCATTTCGGCAACCGCATCATCTTTTCTCCCCAGGGACAGATCTATCTCGCGCTCGGCGAGCGCTTCAAGTTCGAACCGGCGCAAGATCTTTCAAGCCACCTTGGCACAATCGTCCGGCTCAATCAGGACGGGTCGATCCCCCAAGACAACCCGTTCGTCGGACAGGAAAATGCCAAGGACGCGATCTGGTCTTACGGCCACCGCAACATCGAGGCGGCGGCGATCCATCCCGACACCGGTGATCTCTGGGTCGCCGAGATGGGACCGATGGGCGGCGACGAGTTGAACCCGATCATGTCCGGCGCGAATTACGGCTGGCCGGTCGTCAGTTGGGGCCAGCACTATTCTGGCGAACCGATCCCCGATCCGCCGTCGCAACCGGACTTTGCCGATGCTGTCCATCACTGGACTCCGGTCATCTCACCATCGGGCATGATTTTTTATGACGGCAGCCTTTTTCCGGAATGGCAGGGTGACGCCTTTATCGGCGGGCTATCGAGCCGCGAATTGGTCCGCGTGGAACTGGACAGCGCCGAGTTCGTCTCAGAAGAGCGTATTCCCCTCGGGGCGCGCATCCGCGAGGTCGAGCAAGGTCCCGACGGCGCGATTTATGTCCTCACCGATCAGAGCGATGGGAACGTCTGGCGGATCAGCCCTCTCGAGTGAGGCGGACCCGAAGGTTCGCGGACACACCCGGAAACGGCGTGACCGCGTCGATCAACGCCCGGTCGCACACGTGATGCTCTCAGCCCCACGACGCGCGCCTTAGGCCGACAGGGGGCAACCCCCCAAATCAATCAGCGCCACGCACCTCGAACGGGGTATCGGGATCGGGGCGGATGAATTTCTGCACCGCCCAGACCGCCACCGCGCCACCGACGCCGATCATGTCGGTATAGATGCCACCCTCGATCATGAACAACGCGAAGATGCCGATGGCGATGCGCAACCACCAGACCGTGCGCCCGCCGATGAACCAGCCCTGCACCGCAGCCGACAGCAGATAGACCCCGACGACGGCGGTGATCGCCGCGCGGATGACCTCGGGCCATGTGCCGTCCATCAGCAGCGCGGAGTTGTAAAAGAACATGAAGGGCACGACGAAGGCCGTGATGCCGATCTTGAACGACGCCACCGACGTGGCCATCGGGTTCGCTCCGGAAATCCCCGCAGCCGCGTAGCTCGCCAGCGCAACCGGCGGTGTGATCGAACTGACGACGGCAAAGTAGAACACGAAGAAATGTGCGGTCAGCGGCGGAATGCCCAGGTTGGTCAGACCGGGTGCCACGACGCTTGCGGCCACGGCGTAGGCGGCGGTGGTCGGCATCCCCATCCCCAGCAGGATGGCGATCAGCATGGCAAAGAACAGCGCGGCAAGCTCGGATGCGCCCGCAATCCCCAGCAACAGCGAGGAGAACCGCGCGCCGACCCCGGTCAGGGCGATGACGCCCACGATGATGCCCGCGCAGGCGCACACGATGATGATCTGGATCGCCATCGTACCGGCCAGCTCGAACGCCTTGCCGATCTCACGAAATCCCATGCGGTAGGGGGTCAGCCACGACACGACGGCCGCCGAAACGGTGGCAAGCGTTCCCGCCCGGATCACCGAATAGCCCATGAACAGTGCCGCAATCAGGATGATGATGGGGAAGAACAGATAGGCTTGCTTGATCAGCTTGCGCAGCTTGGGCAATTCGTCCGAGCGCATCCCGCGCATGCCCAGCTTTGCCGCCTCGAAATCGACCATGAAATAGATCGACACGAAATACAAAAGCGCCGGAATGATCGCGGCAAGGGCAATCTCGGTATAAGGAATGCCGGTCACCTCGGCCATGATGAACGCGCCGGCACCCATGATCGGCGGCATGATCTGCCCCCCCGTCGAGGCCGCAGCCTCGACCGCACCGGCGGTCGTGGGCTTGTAGCCCACCCGCTTCATCAGCGGAATCGTAAGCGAGCCGGTTGCAACCACGTTGCCCGCCGACGTGCCGTTGATCATCCCCATCAGGCCGCTGGCAAAGATCGACACCTTCGCAGGGCCGCCACGCGAACGCCCCGCCGCCGCGAAAGCGAAGTTGATGAAGTAGTCACCGACCTTCGATGCCGACAGGAACGCGGCGAAGATGATGAACAGGATGATATAGGTCGACGACACCGCCGTCGTCGGTCCCAGGATACCTGCATCCGTATAGACCTGGCTGAAGAAACGCTGCCACGAGATGACCGGCGAATTCAGGAAACCCGGAAGATGCTGTCCGGTAAAGACATAAGCCAGAAAGACCACCGAGATGATCACCAACGCCAGACCCGCGACGCGGCGCGTCAACTCGAGGATCAGCGCCACGCCCGCGACGGCGGCCAGCGAGATCCCGATCGGCGCAAATGGCGTCCCGGTCGAGTTGCGCATCAAGGTGCCGTAGATCGTGATCAGGTAGACCGCAACTGCGGCGGCGCAGATCCCCAGCACGATGTCGGGTGCCGCGATGCCGTCGCGCTGCTTGCGGTGAAACCAGCTCAGCACGATGCCGCCGCCGGTCGCCACGATCAGCGGCACGCCGTACCACCAGATCTCGCGGTTGCGAATGCCCCCGTCCATGCCGTTCCACATCGCCCCGTTGGCGATCTCGACACTGAACGAAAGTGCCACACCCAGCGACACCAGCGCCAGCACCGCCAGCAGCCACGCGGGCAGATTCAGCGCACGGGACTCGCCGCTTTTGTCTTCGGCAAAAGGCCGCGCCGAATAGAGCAAGAAGCCCAGGAAGAGCGCACCTGCCACGTGAAGTATGCGGAAATTCCATGTCTCCATCGGAAACGTCGGCAGCAGCGGAAGCTCGACGCCGGTCCACCGTTCAATCGACAGCCCGTTCAGCGCCGCCATGTGCAGCGCGGCATAAAGCCCCGAGAACCAGGCAACCGTTGTAAGACGCCACCCGGAAAAGTCGCGCCGGTTCGCCTCGACGGGCTCTTCATCGGCGCCCTCGGAAATGACCCCGCCACTTTCGGCAAAGCCACCGGCCTCCAGCTCTGGCTTGTTCTTCTCGGGGTCGTCGTTCAGTCCGGCCATCGGGTGCCTCCAGCTCCTGCCTGTCGCAGGTTCACCGGCAAGCGCGCCGGAATACTTGAAATCTGAATACGGATCGGATCAGCTCCGATCCCGGCAAAGAACTGCCCCGCATGGGCGGGGCAGTCTTCAAGGTTCAGTTTGCGGAATAGATCCGGTCATCCGGAATGTCGGCACCGGCGTTCTCGCGGAACCAGCGTGCGGCACCGGGGTGCCACATCATCACGGTGTTCTTGTTCCAGTTCTCGGGCAGCGTTTCCTTGGCAGAGCCGTGGATGTTCATCATCCGCGCATTGTCCGACATCACGATGTCTGTCGCCGCGTAGACAAAGCTTTCGGGAAGCTCGCAGTTTGCAATCGCGAAGTTCCACATCGCAACCGACTGCATGTCGCGCTCCAGCGTGGAATAGGTCGCGGCCGGAATCTCGTATTCCGCGACGGGGAATTCCTCGATCACCTGCGTGCGCTCTTCATCGGTAAAGTCGATGAAGTTGACCTCCGCCTGCACTTCGATCTGGCTGATCGCCGGGGTCGGAATGCCCACGGCGAATGCAACCGCGTCCAGCAGACCATCCTGAAGCTGGCCGCCAAGGTCGTCCCAACCGCCGTTGCGGCGGTCAAAGTTCACGCCGAGCGCTTCCAGCATCGCCGGGAAATACGTGTCCGAAGTGGAACCGGCAGGGCCGAAACCGATGCGCGCACCGTCGGGAATGCTCTCGATCGAGCTGATCCCCGAAGAGGTCAGCGCCGCCATCGAGAACGGTGTCTGGTACATCGGGAACATCGCGCAGGCGTTGGTCATCTGCAGACCGGGCGCGATCGGGTTGGTCCCTTCGATCGATTCACGTGCAGGGCCCATCGTGGTCATGCCGAACGCGGCATCGCCGGTGTGCACCAGCGCCATGTTCTGCATCGGTCCGCCGGTCACTTCGCCGCCGCCGGAAATCCCAAGCTGTTCCCCCACCAGGTTCGCCCATCCCGAGCCGTAGACGAAGAACGTGCCGCCCTGCGACGCAGTGCCCACCGTAAAGCTGCTTGGCCAGTCCGTCCGGTCCAGGTCAGCGTAATTGGCGCTTTGCGCATATGTCATGGTTGCCGAAATCGCTGCGATCACAGCAAAAGATAGGGTAGTTTTCATGGTGATGTCCCCTCCACAGGCTCAATGAATTGGTCACTTGGCGCCGCGCAGGACTTGATCTTGTCCCCTGCGAAAGTCGCAGTACAGCAAAGGTCGCAGCACCATTGCCCAGAGGTGTATCATGCCGATAATCGACACAAGCGCAACCCCGCCCATGCACGGGTGATCTGCATTAAACCACTGTATGAAAAGGCGCCTGCGCCCCGATGCCGGCCAACCGCCCCACCCGGCCTGACGCGGCGGAAACAGCGTGTCGTACCCCCCGGGTGAACACGTAGGCCTAGACCATGCAGAAGCCCGCAAATGCCACCTCTTCGCATGTGCTCTGCCTCGGGCGGTGTAGCCCAGTCAGTAGGCCAATCGGTAGGCCAGATAGCCACCTGTCAGCAGTGCCAGCGTCTCAGTTAGGACGCACCCGTCTCAGGCTTGCCGAAAATTAAAGCCTTGAAATATAATAATAATTTCAATTCCGGGGACGCGCTCGCCAAACTTGGACCCCCACGTCCCAGTTTCACACCCAGACCCGAGACCGCAGCCACGGCTCAGGCGCCAGCCAAACGCTGCAGCGCCGGTGCCACCGGCGGATACGGTCCGCCGGCGCTCTTGAATATATAGAGTAGCAGGTCGCGCCCTGTGGGCCGTCAGGCCATGCCGCCGTCGATCAGCCCCCTGGCGATCTTGGCGTAGGCTTCGGCCATCGGGCCTTCGCCTGCGGCTACGGGCGTGCCGTTGTCGCCTGCAAGCCGCGTTTCCAGATCAATCGGCAAGGCCCCCAGCAGGGGCACACCCATCTTCTGCGCTTCGGCGGCGACACCGCCGGTGCCGAAGATCTCGTGTTGGGCACCGCAATCGGGGCAGACGAACATCGACATGTTCTCGATCAGGCCCAGCACCGGAGTTTTCAGCGTCTTGAACATGTCCAGCGCCTTGCGCGCGTCGATCAGGGCGACGTCCTGCGGGGTGCTGACCACGATGGCCCCGGTCAGTTCGGATTTGGTGCAGAGCGTCAACTGCACGTCGCCGGTGCCGGGGGGCAGATCGACCAGAAGCACGTCCAGCTCGCCCCACTGCACCTGGCCCAGCATCTGCTGCAATGCGCCCATCAGCATGGGACCGCGCCAGACGACGGCCTTGCCCTCTTCCATCATGAAGCCGATGGACATCAGCGTGACGCCGTGCGCCTGCAAGGGGATGATGGTCTTGCCGTCGGGCGACGCGGGGCGCTTGTTCACGCCCATCATACGCGGCTGCGAGGGACCATAAATATCCGCATCGAGCAGGCCGACCTTTCGCCCCTGCCTTGCAAGCGCCACGGCAAGGTTGGACGAGACGGTGGATTTGCCGACGCCGCCCTTGCCCGAGCCAATGGCCAGGATGCGCTGCACGCCGGAGGGTTTGGTCGGGCCGTCCTGCGGTTTGGGGTGGCCTCCGATCTTGAGGCTGGGCGGAGGGGTCGACGGCTTGGCGGCGGGGCCGTGGGCGGTCAGCGCCACCTGCACACTGTCCACACCCGGCACGGCGGCGACGGCGGCCTGGGCCGCTTCGCGCACCGGGGTCATGGCTTGCGCGGCTTCGGGTGTTGGGGCTTCGATCACGAAGCGCACGGCGGCGCCGTCGATCTGGATGGCTCGAATCATATCGCGGCTGACCAGGTCGCCGCCGTCGGGCAGGCTGACTCGTTTCAAGGCGGCGGTGATCAGATCAGCTGTGGGTGTCATGTATAAACTCCGTTCAGACCCAGTGTTGTGGCACTTCCGCCCGCAGGTGCAACCCCTATCGGCGACTGTGCACGGTCCTTGGGCAGTTTGCGAAAATAGGTCAGCTTTTCCTATGCAATTGCTGCATGGCAGCATTGTTGATACGTCTATTGTGCAAGCGCAGCATATCGCTAAATTGAGGTCAACACGAACGCAAACGAACACGAAACACACATCCGAGGCACCGACGAACATGGCCTACATGAACCAGACCACAACTTACAGCAGCCTGACCGAGCGTCTGCTGGCATCCACAGCCCGTATTCTGGACGCAGCCGCAGCGCGCCAAGCGCAGCGCGCCGTCTACCGCAAGACATTCAACGAACTTGCAGGCCTGAGCGATCGCGATCTTGCTGATCTCGGCCTGCACCGTTCCAACATCCGCCGCATCGCTGCAGAGACAGCCTACGGCGCCTGAGTTCAAGAGTTCGGACGTTTCCACCTCCTCCCGGAAACGTTCGTCACGACGCGGCGGCATCTCTCCTCCTCCCTGATGCCGCCGCACAAATTCCCCGATCAGACGGGGATACGACATCGCTGCAGGGTCTTTCCTCCTCCCTGACCTGCGCAGTGACTAACGCGGCGACACCGCTCCTCCCTCAGGTGTCGTCGCACAGGATACCCCGGTCAAACGGGGGTACGGCACCGCCACTTGGGTCTTTCCTCCTCCCTGACCCGGTGGTGAACAAGGCGGCGGCCCCCTCCTCCCGGGTGTCGTCGCACCTTCTACCCCGATCATACGGGGATACGGCATCGCCACTTGGCCTCTCCTCCTCCCTGGCCCGGTGGTGAAACACAGCGACGCTTTCTCCTCCCGAGTGTCGTCGCAACCTATGATCGTCGGGCCCTCTCCTCCTCCCTGGTCCTGACGATTACCAAGACGGCGGTCCCATCCTCCCGGGGCCGCCGTTTTTTTTGTGTTTTGTCAGGTTTGGAGTTCGGAGTTCGGAGCTTGAGGCGCTGCGCGTCTAATGCACCACGCGCCGCCCGGCAGCACCACCGCGGCGCTGGGGCGCGGGCACGAGGCGTGTCGCCGCTTCGATATGATCGAGAAAGGCGCTGACGGCAGGCCCTGGATTGTCGTCTTCCCAGTTTGCCAGCACATCGCGCGCCGCCTGTCTGGGCCGCACGTCCTGCGGCAGGGTGAACACCCATTCGAGAAACCCCGCCCGCGCCGCCGCGTCGCCGTCGGCACTGGCTCCGACACCGGCATCATCCAGATCGGCAAGCCCTGCCACGATTCTTGAAAACATCTTTTGACCTTTCCCGTCACGCCCCGTGACGCATTCAATTGGGCGGAAGGGTCCGGAAGGGCAGTGAGGGAAAAGCGCCCGCACAAAAGCCGCATCCATCGCCACCCGCGATTCACGTATCACCAAGGCTGGTTTCCGGGCTTGGGGCGGGTGACCTTGCGGCCTGCTCTCGGCACCTTCCCGGAGGTTTCCCCCAGTGGCCTTGCCAATCGCATCCCACCCTCACCGTTGCGGGGGCAGCGCCGGCTTCTCACCGGCTTCCCAATTCTCCGCCCGTGGGCGGCACCTTGGATCTTCAGACTATTTGGCGCGGTGATTCAGGGCAAGCCCAAACGCTGCAGGCGCGTGATCATTTGCGCCCGCCTGCGGGTTCAAAAGGGCCCCGCCCGCCTGCAGGCTTAAAACGGAACGTCGTCGGTGCCGGTGATGAACTTCGACACGACCTTCTTGGTGCCCGCCTTTTCAAAGTCGATCTCAAGCTTGTCGCCTTCGATCCCAACCACCGCGCCATAGCCGAACTTTTGGTGAAACACGCGTTCGCCCACGGTAAAGCTGCTGACCGCGCTGGCGTCGATGGTCGTGTTGCGCTGTTCGCGCGGTTGGCTCACCGACCGGTCCTGGCTGCGCGCCTGCAACCGTCGCCATCCAGGCGAGTTGTAGACATTGGCATCGGCCGCAGCTTCGTGCAGGCGGGATTTGACACCGGCCATGCCCGCAGCGCCGTAGTTGCCGCCGTGCAGTCCCGGCGGGGTCAGCACATCGACATGGTCGGCGGGCAGTTCGTCGATAAAGCGCGACGGCAACGCCGATTGCCACTGGCCAAAGACAAAGCGGTTCGAGACGAAGGAAATCGTGCAGACTTCCTCGGCGCGGGTGATGCCGACGTAAGCCAGGCGGCGTTCTTCCTCGAGCCCCTTGACCCCGCTTTCGTCCATCGAGCGTTGCGAGGGGAACAGGCCATCTTCCCAGCCGGGCAGGAAGACCATCGGAAACTCCAGCCCCTTGGCCGCGTGCAGGGTCATGATGCTGACCTTTGCGCCTTCGGCTTCCTGTTCGTTGTCCATGATCAGGCTGACGTGCTCGAGAAACCCTTGCAGGTTCTCGAAGTTGTGCAACTGGTTGATCAGTTCCTTGAGGTTTTCCAGCCGCCCCGGCGCCTCGGGCGTCTTGTCGTTCTGCCAGTGGGCGGTATAGCCGCTGTCGTCGAGGATGATTTCGGCCAGTTCGATATGGTTGTAGTCGGGGGCTGCGTCGGTTTCCGTGTCCACCACAGAATCGTCGTCGTCCATGATCCGGGTGCCGCTGGCGCGCATCATGGCGGACCAGCGGTCGATCCCCTCGACCAGCTTGCGCAATTCGCCCGCGCCCTTGCCCTTGATCAACCCCTGCTCGACCGCCAGCCGCGCCCCTTCGACCAGGTTGACGCCGTTGGCGCGCGCGGTGATCTGGATGGTCTGCTGCGCCTTGTCACCAAGACCGCGCTTGGGGGTGTTCACGATCCGCTCGAACGCGAGGTCGTTGTCGTTGGACACCACGATGCGGAAATAGGCCATCGCGTCGCGGATTTCCAAACGCTCGTAGAAGCGCGGGCCGCCGATGACGCGGTAGGGCAGACCGATGGTCAGGAACCGATCCTCGAAGGCACGCATCTGGTGCGAGGCGCGGACCAGGATGGCAATTTCGTCAAGGCTCATTTCGCGCAAACCGCGCGTGCCGCGCTGTGCCGCCTCGATTTCCTCGCCGATCCAGCGGGCCTCTTCCTCGCCGTCCCAGTGGCCGATCAGGCGGACAAGTTCGCCTTCGGTCTCTTCGGTCCACAGCGTCTTGCCCAGACGGTTGGAGTTGCCCGCGATCACGCCCGAGGCAGCCGCGAGGATATGCGGGGTCGAGCGGTAGTTCTGTTCCAGCCGGACCACATGCGCGCCGGGAAAATCCTTTTCGAAGCGCAGGATGTTGCCCACTTCGGCCCCGCGCCAGCCATAGATCGACTGGTCATCGTCACCTACGCAGCAGATGTTCTTGTGCCCGCCCGCCAGCAGCCGCAGCCACAGGTACTGGGCGACGTTGGTGTCCTGATACTCGTCCACGAGGATGTATTTGAACCAGCGCTGATACTGCTCCAGAACATCTGGCCGAGTTTGAAAAATCGTGACCATGTGCATCAGCAGGTCACCAAAATCGACCGCATTTAGTTCCAGTAGTCGCTGTTGATACTGGTGATAAACTTCACCGATATAAACCTTGCCACCCTCACCACCCTCGTCCACTCGTACGAAGGCTTCAGTTAACTTCCAAACGACAGCGCCGCCTTTTCGACCAACTTTTGCAGCTGTTTTGGCTTGGTTTTTATATTTCTCGATTTCCCCAGCAAAAAATCGCGCCGTCCACCGCTTAGTATCAACACCTTCTGCTTCGATGATTTGTTTCAGCAGACGCAGCTGGTCGTCCATGTCGAGAATCGTGAAGTTCGATTTCAGCCCGACCAGTTCCGCGTGACGGCGCAAGAGCTTGACGCAGATGGCGTGGAAGGTGCCCAGCCAGGGCATCCCCTCGATCTGCTGGCCCAGCATCTGGCCCACGCGGTTCTTCATCTCGCGCGCCGCCTTGTTGGTGAAGGTCACCGCCAGCACTTCGTTCGGGCGCGCGCGGCCCGTCATCAGCAAGTGCACGATTCGCGCAGTCAGGGCGCGGGTCTTGCCGGTGCCGGCCCCCGCCAGCATCAGCACGGGGCCGTCCATCTGTTCGACCGCGGCACGCTGGGCGGGGTTCAGACCGTCCAGATAAGGCTGCGGGCGCGCGGCCATGGCGCGGGCGGACAGCGAGGCGCCCTCGAAGGCGTCCATTTCATCGAAATCACTCATGTCCCCTTCTTAAAACGGAACGCGCCCCAAGAAAAGACATGTTCCCAAAATGTTCCGATGCCGGATTTCGGCGTGCATCATTGGCGCAAACCGGGGCTGGAATGGCGCTTTTCACGGCGCGTGGTGCCGGATTTTGACCAAAAGGATGCAGGCGGATGTTCTGCAACCGCCGATAGGGTTCAATGAAGGCATTTCAGGACGGATCGGGGCCGCAAAAGGTGGCAAGCGACTGTACCCTGTGGTCAATTCGTCCTAGACCTTTCGCGACTGCAATTTGTCCGCCAAAATACAAAGGATGCCCATTTTGACCGAGTTCAAGAAGATCCTCATTGCCAACCGTGGCGAAATCGCAATCCGCATCATGCGTGCGGCCAATGAGATGGGCAAAAAGACGGTTGCCGTCTTTGCCGAAGAGGACAAGTTGGGCCTGCACCGGTTCAAGGCGGACGAAGCCTACCGCATCGGCGAGGGCATGGGGCCGGTCGCGGCCTATCTGAGCATCGAGGAAATCATTCGCGTGGCGCGCATGTCGGGGGCGGATGCGATCCACCCCGGTTACGGGCTGTTGTCGGAAAACCCCGATTTCGTCGATGCCTGCGACGCGGCGGGCATCACCTTCATCGGGCCGAAGGCAGAGACCATGCGCGCCCTTGGCGACAAGGCCAGCGCGCGGCGCGTGGCGGTCGAGGCCGGTGTGCCGGTGATCCCGGCCACCGAAGTGCTGGGCACCGACATGGACGCCATCCGCACCGAGGCAGCCGAGGTCGGCTATCCGTTGATGCTGAAGGCATCCTGGGGTGGCGGCGGCCGGGGCATGCGTCCGATCAACGGGCCCGACGAGCTGGAGGAAAAGGTGCAGGAAGGCCGCCGCGAGGCCGAGGCCGCCTTTGGCAACGGCGAGGGCTATCTGGAAAAGATGATCCTGCGCGCGCGCCACGTCGAGGTGCAGATCCTGGGCGACAAGCATGGCGGCATGTACCATCTGTTCGAGCGGGATTGCTCGGTCCAGCGCCGCAACCAGAAGGTGGTCGAGCGTGCTCCTGCCCCGTACCTGACGCCAGAGCAACGCGAGGAGATCTGCGCGCTGGGCTACAAGATCTGCAAGCATGTGGATTATGAATGCGCGGGCACCGTCGAGTTCCTGATGGATATGGACGACGGCCAGTTCTATTTCATCGAGGTCAACCCGCGCGTGCAGGTCGAACATACGGTGACCGAGGAAGTCACCGGCATCGACATCGTGCGCGCGCAGATCCTGATCGCGGAAGGCAAGACCATCGCCGAGGCGACGGGCAAGGACAGCCAGGCGGACGTCACGCTGAACGGTCACGCGCTGCAAACCCGGATCACCACCGAGGACCCGCAGAACAACTTCATCCCCGACTATGGCCGCATCACCGCCTACCGCTCGGCCACCGGTCTGGGCATCCGTCTGGACGGCGGCACCGCCTATTCGGGCGGGGTCATCACCCGCTACTACGACAGCCTGCTGACCAAGGTGACGGCCAAGGCACCGACGCCCGAGATGGCCATCGCCCGCATGGACCGCGCCCTGCGCGAGTTCCGCATTCGCGGCGTCAGCACCAACATCGCGTTCGTGGAAAACCTGCTGAAGCACCCGACGTTCCTGGACTACAGCTATACCACCAAGTTCATCGACACCACGCCCGAGCTGTTCCAGTTCTCGCGCAGGCGCGACCGGGGCACCAAGGTTCTGACCTATATCGCGGATATCACCGTGAACGGTCACCCCGAGACCAAGGACCGGCCCCTGCCCGCCCATGTGCGCGCGCCCAAGGCGCCGGTGCCAATGCAAGAGCCCAGCATGGGCACCCGCAACCTGTTGGAACAACAGGGCGCGCAGGCCGTCGCCGACTGGATGAAGGCCCAAGAACAGCTGCTGTTGACCGACACCACCATGCGCGACGGGCACCAGTCGCTGCTGGCGACGCGGATGCGGTCGATCGACATGATCCACGCCGCCCCCGCCTATGCCGCCAACCTGCCGCAGCTGTTCTCGGTCGAATGCTGGGGCGGGGCGACCTTCGACGTGGCCTATCGCTTTTTGCAGGAATGCCCCTGGCAGCGCCTGCGCGATCTGCGCGCGCGGATGCCCAACGTGATGACCCAGATGCTGCTGCGCGGCTCGAACGGAGTGGGCTATACCAACTATCCCGACAACGTGGTGCAGTTCTTTGTAAAGCAGGCCGCCGAGAGCGGCGTCGACGTGTTCCGTGTCTTCGACAGCCTGAACTGGGTCGAGAACATGCGCGTCGCGATGGACGCCGTGGTCGACAGCGGCAAGGTCTGCGAAGGCACGATCTGCTACACCGGCGATCTGTTGAACCCCGACCGCGCGAAATACGACCTGAAGTATTACGTGCAGATGGGTCAGGACCTGAAGGACGCAGGCGCGCATATCCTGGGGCTGAAAGACATGGCCGGCCTGCTGAAGCCTGCCGCGGCCAAGGCGCTGATCGGTGCACTGAAACAAGAGGTCGGCCTGCCGATCCATTTCCACACGCATGACACGTCGGGCGCATCGGCGGCCACGGTGATGGCGGCGGCGGATGCAGGTGTCGATGCTGTCGACGCGGCGATGGACGCGTTTTCGGGCGGCACCTCGCAGCCCTGCCTTGGCTCGATCGTCGAGGCCTTGCGCAATACGCCGCGTGATACCGGGTTGGACATGGCTGCCGTGCGCGAAATGTCGGACTATTGGGAAGGCGTGCGCGCGCAATACGCGGCCTTCGAGAGCGGTCTGATGGCCCCTGCGTCCGAGGTCTACCTGCACGAGATGCCCGGCGGGCAGTTCACCAACCTCAAGGCGCAAGCGCGCTCGCTGGGGCTGGAAGACCGCTGGCACGAGGTGGCGCAGACCTATGCGGACGTAAACCAGATGTTCGGTGATATCGTGAAGGTCACGCCATCGTCCAAGGTGGTCGGTGACATGGCGCTGATGATGGTAAGCCAGGGGCTGACGCGCGCGCAGGTCGAAGACCCCAAGGCCGATGTGGCCTTTCCCGACAGCGTCGTGGACATGATGCGCGGCAATTTGGGCCAGCCTCCGGGCGGGTTCCCTGCGGGCATCCAGAAAAAGGTGCTGAAGGGCGAGACGCCGTCGACCGAGCGTCCCGGAAAGCATCTGAAACCCGTGGACATCGAAGAGACCCGCGCCGCCGTGTCGAAAGAGCTGGGCGGAATCACCATCGATGACGAGGATCTGGCGGGCTACCTGATGTATCCCAAGGTCTTCGTGGATTACATGGAACGCCACGGCACCTATGGCCCCGTGCGGACCCTGCCGACGCATACGTTCTTTTACGGGATGGCCCCCGCCGAAGAGATCAGCGTCGAGATCGACCCCGGCAAGACGATGGAAATCCGTCTGCAGGCAGTCGGCGACACCGGCGAGGACGGCGAGGTCAAGGTGTTCTTTGAACTCAACGGCCAGCCACGCGTGATCCGCGTGCCGAACCGGATGGTCAAGGCCGCGACCCAGCAACGCCCCAAGGCGGAACTGGGCAACCCCAACCACATCGGCGCGCCGATGCCGGGCGTGGTGGCGACGGTGGCCACATCCGCAGGCACGCAGGTCAAGGAAGGCGATCTGCTGTTGACCATCGAAGCGATGAAGATGGAAACCGGCATTCACGCGGAACGCGACGCAACGGTCAAGGCGGTGAACGTCCAACCCGGCAGCCAGATCGACGCCAAGGATCTGTTGATCGAACTGGAGTGAAGACCGCATTCGCGACCTGAAGCCTGTCCCTGCCCGCGATTGTTCGGGCCGGGACACACAACCCGTGCGGTGCGCATCGCGCGTCCCCCTCCCGCCCCCGCGGCAAGATGAACTTTTTTTGACGAACCTCAATTTTCCACTTGCAGCCGACACCCTGCGTTTGTACATCCGCCCTACCAAAAGGAAGCGGGCGTAGCTCAGGGGTAGAGCATAACCTTGCCAAGGTTAGGGTCGGGCGTTCGAATCGCCTCGCCCGCTCCAATTTGGTCCTGCCCACCCCACGCAGGAAACAGACAAGGCCGCCTTCGGGCGGCCTTTCTGCTGTCTGGGGCACTGATATTCGCGGCCTTGGCTCTTGCCGAAAGCGGTCGGCGCCGGTAAGAACGAACAAAGAACACGACGTGCGCGATGCTCCGGCTCTTGATCCCGGCGATCACAACCGATCTTATGTGCGAAAAAGGGCGGGCCACATGCTGACATCTGTTGAACTTTGCGCCGGTGCGGGCGGTCAGGCGCTGGGGCTGGAAAAGGCGGGCTTTGCCCATACCGCCCTCGTCGAGATCGACAAGCATTGTTGCAACACCCTGCGCCACAACCGCCCCGAATGGAACGTGCTGGAAGAGGACATGCGTCTCTTCAAGGAGCGCGCGTCTGATTTTCGCGGCATGGACCTGCTGGCGGGCGGCCTGCCCTGCCCGCCGTTTTCCGTGGCGGGCAAGCAGCTGGGCGAGCGCGACGAGCGCAATTTGTTCAACGACGCCATAGACATCGTCGATGACGCGCGTCCACGGGCGGTGATGATCGAAAACGTGCGCGGGTTCCTTGATGCGGTGTTTCACGACTACCGCGAAAAGCTGAAGACGCAGTTGGACAAGCTGGGCTACAAGACCGACTGGCGGCTGCTGAACGCCTCGGATTACGGTGTGCCGCAGCTGCGCCCCCGCGTGGTGATCGTCGCGGTGCAAAAGGAGCGCGCCGAGTTTTTCGACTGGCCCGACCCGCTGCCGCACAACCCGCCCACCGTGGGTGAAACCCTGCGCGATCTGATGGCGGCGGGTGGCTGGCGCGGGGCGCAGGCCTGGGCGGACAAGGCCGACGAGATTGCCCCCACCATCGTCGGCGGATCGAAGAAACACGGCGGTCCCGATCTTGGGCCGACGCGCGCGCGCGCGGCCTGGGCCACCTTGGGTGTCGAGGGGCGCACCATCGCGCCCGAAGCGCCGGATGCGTTCCACGACGGGATGCCGCGACTGACCGTGCCGATGGTCGCACGCATTCAGGGGTTTCCCGACGACTGGCATTTCACCGGCGCGAAAACGAATGCCTACCGGCAGGTCGGCAATGCGTTTCCTCCGCCCGTGGCACAGGCCGTGTCGGGGCAGATCGCCAAGGCCCTGCGCAAACGCGTGCTGCGCGCGGTCAGCGCCTGAGCTTTTCAAACCGGCCAGTCTTTGACAGCATGTCGAGACTTATCGAGGCGGTGGTGCGTTGAAACGAAGCATTCCAGACAGCATCGTCATCGCAGGGCACGCCGATCATGACCTGCTGAGCGCCCTTGCCCGCGAGATCACCCAGCGCGCGGGGGGTGATGCGGCGCTCGGGGCGAAATTCTCTGCGATGCTGCGGCAATGTGTCGACGACGTGATCATGACGCCCAAGACCGGGCGGCGGTCCTATGACGAGCTGGAGAAAACCGAAAAGACCTATATCGGCACGCGGGTCGAGATCGAGCTGCGCGCCATGCTGAACCTGCCCAAGGGCAAGCTGGACACCTCTATTCTGGGCCGTGACGTCGACATCAAGAACACGATGGGCAGCAACTGGATGATCCCGACCGAAGCGATCGGTCACCCGTGCATTCTGGTGGCCGCCGACGAGGTGCGGGCGCTGTGCTATCTGGGGCTGTTCATCGCGCGGCCCGCCTATCTGACCCAAGGCCAGAACAAGGACGCCAAAAAAAGCGTATCTGCCCTGGGATTTGCCAACATCCTGTGGCTGCTGCGCGACCATCCCTATCCGCCGAACTTCTGGCGCACCGTGCCGCCGGATGTGGTGGCGCGGATATTCGAGGGGCGCACCGGCAATCAGCGCATGGCCAATCTGTTTCGCGAAGTGCAGCGCATCCCGATCACCCGCGACGTGGTCGAGGCGGTGGCCCAGCAGCAGGATTTCATGCGCCGCATACGGTCGGACAAGGGCCGGGGCACGCGCGATCATCTGGCGCGCGAGGGCATCTTGCTGCTGTCGGGGCATTACGATGCGCCGCTGATCACGGGCTTGGGTCTGCCGCCCTGTTCGGGCAGCGAATTCGTGTCCTATCGCGCAAGGTCGCAGGCCGAGGCGGATCTGGCAGCGGCGCATGGCATCGCGCTCGACTGGCAACCGACCGGCTGAAGTGTCCCCGGACCTACGCGGTCTGTCACAAAATGATTGACGTCTATCATTCCCGCTGGTCTACAGGCTGCGGGGGAGATTTCGATGCACGACCGACCGCCGACCTTGGCTGATGTGGCGCTGCGCGCAGGCGTCAGCTATGCCACCGCCGACCGTGTGGTGAACGGGCGCGGCGGCGTTTCGGACAAGACCGTGCGCCGTGTCCACGCAGCGGTCAGCGCGCTTGGATACGTGCGCAATGTCGCGGCGGCGAACCTGTCGCAACAGCGCGTCTATCGCTTTGTCGCGGTCCTGCCCGAGGGTTCGAATGCGTTTTTCGCGCGGATGCGCGATCTCTTCGAGGTTGCAGCCGCGCGCATGGCCGCAGACCGCGTGACTCTTGCCGTGGAAACCGTCGCCGCTTTTGACTCTGACGTCTTGCGTGCGCGCCTGGACTTGCTGGCAGGCCAAGGCGTCGACGGCATCGCATTGGTGGGCAGCGACGACTCCTCGACGGTGGAGGTTATCGCGACCCTGCGCAGCAAAGGCATCCCGGTCGTGACGCTGGTGTCGGACGTGCCCGGATCAGAGCGCGCCGCCTATGTCGGCATCGACAATGTGATTGCGGGCGGCACCGTGGGTCGGCTGATGATGCTGGCACACGGGGGCCGCAGTGGGCGCATCCTGCCGGTGGTCGGTGCGTTGAGCGCGCGCGACCATGCGGACCGCTTGCAGGGGCTGCGCGAGGTCATCGGCGGCGACATCACCCTCGCCAGCGTCATCGAAGGACGCGACCGGCATGATCTGGTCGAAACCCATGTGGCCGAGGCGCTTTCCGCCGATCCGTCAATTACCGCGATCTACAGCGCGGGCGCAGGCAACGCGGGGCTGATCCGCGTGGTCGAAGCCCTGCCCGCGACCACGCCCCGCCCCATCGTCATTCTGCACGAACTGGTCGCGCATTCGCGCCGCGCGCTGGAAGCTGGACTGATCGACATCGTCATTGACCAGCGCCCCGAAGAAGAGGTCGCGCGCGTGATCGACGGGCTGCGACAGCTCGCCGACCGCCGCGAGCCGGTGATGACCGCCGTCATCGTGCCCACGATCTACGTGCGCGAAAACCTTCCCCCCGAACATCAACACACCAACACAGGACACCCCGCCAGATGAGCGACTTTTTCCAAGGCACCGCCCCCCTGAAATATGACCCCGAGGCCGAGGGCCTCGCGTTCCGGCACTACAACCCCGACGAGCTTGTGCAGGGCAAGCGGATGGAGGACCACCTGCGGTTCGCCGTTGCCTATTGGCACAGTTTTGCCTGGCCCGGCGGCGATCCCTTTGGCGGGCAGACGTTCGATCGGCCCTGGTGGGGCGAAACGATGGAAGGTGCGCGGCTGAAGGCCGAGATCGCCTTCGAGATGTTCGAGATTCTCGGCGTGCCGTTCTTTTGCTGGCATGATGCCGATATCCGTCCCGAGGGGGCGACATTCGACGAGAGCAAGCGCAATTTCGACGAGATTATCGCACTGTTCGAGGAAAAGATGGAGAGCTCGAAGACCCGGCTGCTGTGGGGCACGGCGAACCTGTTTTCGCACCGCCGGTTCATGTCGGGTGCCGCCACCAACCCCGACCCGGACGTCTTTGCCTGGTCTGCGGCGACGGTAAAGAACTGCCTGGACGCCACCCACCGCCTGAACGGCGAGAACTATGTGCTCTGGGGTGGGCGCGAAGGCTACGAGACGCTGCTGAACACCGATCTGGGGCAGGAAATGGACCACATGGGCCGGTTTCTGTCGATGGTCGTCGAGTACAAGCACAAGATCGGGTTCAAGGGGCAGATCCTGATTGAACCCAAACCGCAGGAGCCGACCAAGCACCAGTACGACTATGATGTCGCGACCGTTTACGGGTTTCTGCAGCGCTTCGGGCTGGAGAAGGAGGTGAAGGTGAACATCGAACAGGGCCACGCGATCCTGGCGGGCCATTCGTTCGAACATGAGTTGGCGATGGCCCGCGAGCTGGGGATTCTGGGCTCGATCGACATGAACCGCAACGATTATCAGTCCGGCTGGGACACCGACCAGTTCCCAAACAACGTGCCCGAAGTGGCGTTGGCCTATTACGAAATCCTCAAGGCGGGCGGGCTGCAAAAGGGCGGCACCAACTTCGACGCCAAGCTGCGGCGTCAGTCGCTGGACCCGTCGGATCTGATTGCCGCGCATGCAGGTGCGATGGATGTCTGCGCGCGGGGCCTGAAGGCGGCGGCGCGGATGCTGGAGGACGGCGCGTTGGAAACAGCGCGGCGCGCGCGTTATGCGGGCTGGGAGACGCCCGAGGCGCAGGCCATGCTGACCAGTGATCTGGACACCATCGCACGACGAGTTGCGGGCGGCGGCATCAACCCCGAGCCACGCTCAGGGCAGCAGGAAAAGCTGGAGAACATCGTCAATCGGTACGTATAAGAGTTCAATCGGTACATATAAGAACAAAGGAGGTCGGCGCGAAGCAAAAGCGCCGACCTACCTTGGGAATTTCTAGAACGCCTTGAACGTCATCGTCGTCAGCGAGCGCTCGATGCCGTCGATGTCCAGCAGGTGATCGTTGATGTACTTGCCCACGTCTTCGCCCTCGGGGATGTAGGCCTTCATCATCAGCTCGTAATGACCGCTTGTCGAATAAAGCTCCGAGTGGATTTCGCGCAGCGCGATTTCCTTGGCCACCTTGTAGGTCGTTCCCGGTTTGCACTGGATCTGGATGAAAACGCATGTGGACATGGGGGCCTCCGGGGGCGGTTGATCTGGTGGTATTGCTGGCACAAATGCACCGGGCTGCGCAATCCCTGCCTGCCGCGCTCTTGGCCTGCGCGGATCGTGCGCCTATAAGGGCGGCGCAGTCATGTGAGGCACCCCGATGCGCAGCGCTACCATCACCCGCCAGACGGCGGAAACCGACATTTCGGTCACCATCAATCTCGATGGCACCGGCACCTATGAAAACGACACCGGCATCGGGTTCTTCGACCACATGCTGGACCAGCTGGCGCGCCATTCGCTGATCGACATGACGATCAAGGCCAAGGGCGACCTGCACATCGACGACCACCACACCGTTGAGGACACCGGCATCGCACTGGGTCAGGCGCTGGCACAGGCGCTTGGCGACAAACGCGGCATCGTGCGCTATGGCAGTTGCCTGTTGCCGATGGACGACGCGCTGGTGCGCACGGCGCTGGATCTGTCGGCGCGGCCCTATCTGGTGTGGAACGTCGCGGTGCCCGCGTCGCAGATCGGCAGTTTCGACACGGAATTGGTGCGCGAATTCTTCACTGCGTTCGCCACGCAGGGCGGCATCACCCTGCACGTCGACATGCTGCACGGGATCAACAGCCACCACATCGTCGAGGCGACGTTCAAATCGGTTGCGCGTGCCCTGCGCCAGGCGGTCGAGACCGATCCGCGCAAGGCCGATGCGATCCCGTCGACCAAGGGTGCGCTGTAACGTGCTGACAACAATTATCGATTATGACAGCGGCAACCTGCACTCGGCCCACAAGGCGTTCGAGCGGATGGCGGCGGAAAGTGACGGCGGCACGGTCTGTGTCACTTCGGACGCCGACGTGGTGGCCAAGGCGGACCGCATCGTGCTGCCCGGCGATGGCGCCTTTCCTGCCTGCTGGGAGGCGCTGAGCGGCCATTCGGGCCTGCTGGCGGCCCTGCGCGAGGCGGTCGAGGTCAAGGCGCGGCCTTTCCTGGGCATCTGTGTCGGCATGCAACTGATGGCCACCTTGGGGCGTGAATACCGCGAAACGCCGGGGCTGGACTGGGTTGGGGGCGAAGTCGTTCCCATCGTGCCGGATGACGCGTCGCTGAAGGTGCCGCACATGGGTTGGAACGATCTGATCCTGGACGCGCCGCACCCGGTCTTTGACGGTATCGAAACGGGCGATCACGCCTATTTCGTACACTCCTATCATTTCGAGGTCGCGGACCCCGCACAGCGCCTTGCGCATGTGGACTATGGTGGCGATGTCACGGCGGTGATCGGCACAGGCACCATGCTGGGGATGCAGTTCCACCCCGAGAAGAGTCAGCGTGCCGGTCTGCAGATGATCGCGAATTTCCTGAACTGGAAGCCTTAGGCGCCAGGTTTGCGTCTCAATCGACGCGGCGCCAGGTCTGGCTTTGACAGACGGGCCCGGCGCAGCCCCCGACCTTCATCGTGTCGCCATTGATCTTGAGGGTCCCGTTCACCTCAAGGTTGAGTGCGGGCACATAGGCGCGGCCCTCGTAAGCGTCGCCGCTCGGCACCATGTCCCAGAACAGTCGTTTGCCCACGTTGGGGTGGTTGATCTGGTTGCCGCTGGCGTCGAACACCTCGACCATGGTGCCGCAGAGACCTGCGCCGCAGGGCTTGGCCTCGACCAGTGCCGTCTGGCCCTTCTTGTCGGCTTCGGTCTTCCAGGTGCCGACCGGCGACGCCTGTGCGATAGAGGTCCACAGCGTCATGCTCAACGCCGCACCCAGCATGGTCAGGCCGATACGCTGACGCGTGAGGTTACGGCTGTCTGTGATCGCGGGCATCTGAAAACTCCTTCGGAAAAAGTCGAATTGGCGCGCGCAGCCGATTCGAGCCACACAGGCCTGCGAACCATGCACTTAAACATTAACACTTGATGTAGGGCTGTCGCACGCACATTCCAAATGGATCCCTACGCGGTGTCAACACTTGATGTAGGGCTGTCGCACGCACATTCCAAATGGATCCCTACGCGGTGTCCGGCCAGTTTCAAAAAAGTGTCTTGAGGTGTAAAAAAAAACCGGCCACCTTTGGAGTGACCGGCTCTGTCAAAGCGACACGAGACCAATGCGATCAGTTCACGCGGCTCCACGTCTGTTTCTTGCAGATCGGGCCGACACAGCCCGAGACATTCAGCGTATTGCCCGAAAGCTCCATTTTCGAGCGGTATTCCTTGCCAGAGGATGGCTGCCAGATGGTGCCTCCACTGTATTTGCCGCCGCCGTTGGCCTCCATGTCCCAGACCAGCTGCCTGCCGATGTTCTCGGACTTGTATTCGCCGGTGCTGTTGAACGTGTTGGATATCGTGCCACACAGCGCCGCACCGCACGGCGCGAACTTGACGTAGGCATAGGCGCCATCGTCCACCTGCGTCTGCCAGGTGCCCAACACCGGATCGGCCAGCGCCGAGCCTGCCATGGCCACACCCATCGCAGCAGCGATCAAAAAGCGTTTCATCAAGGTCTCCTCCCTGTTTCCCGGCGATCATTCTGATACGGCGCACAGCCATCTGGCAAGGCTGTCGTAGGGTCGCGTTGCAAATCCGGCGGACCCGTGCCAAAGCGTTGCGAAAAGCGAAAGGTGCGCGCCCATGATCCTCTATCCCGCCATTGATCTCAAAGACGGCCAGGCCGTGCGTCTGGTGCACGGCGACATGGCGCAATCGACGGTGTTCAACGACGATCCGGCAGCGCAGGCGCGTGCCTTTGTCGATGCGGGCTGCACCTGGCTGCACCTGGTCGATCTGAACGGTGCCTTTGCCGGGCAACCCGTGAACGCTGCCCCGGTCGAGGCGATCCTGAAGGCGTGCCCCGTCCCTGCCCAGCTGGGCGGCGGCATCCGCGACATGGCCACCATCGAAAGCTGGCTGGACAAGGGCCTGGCCCGCGTCATCCTGGGCACCGTGGCGGTGGAAAACCCCGATCTGGTGCGCGAAGCGGCGCGGGCGTTTCCGGGCAAGGTCGCCGTGGGCATCGACGCACGCAACGGCCGCGTGGCGACCAAGGGCTGGGCCGAGGAAACCGACGTGATGGTGACCGACCTTGCCAAGTCGTTCGAGGACGCAGGCGTGGCCGCGATCATCTATACCGACATCATGCGCGACGGCGCGATGGGCGGTCCCAACGTGGACGCAACCGCCGATCTGGCGCGCGCCGTGTCGATCCCGGTGATCGCAAGCGGTGGCGTGTCATCGCTGGACGATCTGCGTGCGCTCAAGGCCACGGGCGTGATCTCGGGCGCAATCTCGGGCCGTGCGCTTTATGACGGCGCGATTGACCTGGCCGAGGCGCTGAAGGTTCTGGCCCGCGACTAGGCTCTGGACCCTGTGCAGGCCTCTGCGGGCTTGCCCCACGCCCCGCGCCCGCCTATAGCAAACCCATGCTGAAAACCCGCATTATCCCCTGCCTTGATGTCGCCGATGGCCGCGTGGTCAAGGGCGTGAATTTCGTCGATCTGGTGGACGCAGGCGACCCTGTCGATGCCGCGCGCGCCTATGACGCCGCCGGTGCGGACGAGCTGTGCTTTCTCGACATCCACGCCACCCACGAGAATCGCGGCACCATGTTCGACGTGGTCCGCCGCACCGCCGAGGCCTGCTATATCCCGCTGACCGTGGGCGGCGGCGTGCGCACTTCGGAAGACGTGCGCGATCTGCTGCTGGCGGGCGCGGACAAGGTCAGCTTCAACTCCGCTGCCGTCGCCGACCCCGAGGTGCTGGCCCGCGCCGCCGACCGGTTCGGCAGCCAGTGCATCGTCTGCGCCATCGACGCCAAAACCGTTGAAACGGGCCGCTGGGAAATCTTCACCCACGGCGGGCGCAAGCCCACTGGCATCGACGCGGTGGAATTCGCGATGACGGCAGCCGCCAAGGGCGCAGGCGAGATCCTGCTGACCTCGATGGACCGCGACGGCACCAAGCAGGGCTTCAACCTGCCGCTGACCCGCGCCATCGCCGATGCCGTTTCCGTACCCGTCATCGCCTCGGGCGGCGTCGGCACTCTCGATCACCTGGTCGACGGCGTGCGCGAAGGCCATGCTTCGGCGGTGCTGGCCGCGTCGATCTTCCACTTTGGCACCTACACCATCGCCGAAGCCAAGGCGCATATGGCCGCCGCAGGTCTGAACATGAGGCTGGCATGACCCTGAACGACCTTTACGCGACGATTCTGTCCCGCAAATCCGCCGACCCCGACAGCAGCTGGACCGCGCAGCTTTTCGCCAAGGGCCCCGAAAAATGCGCCGAAAAGTTTGGTGAAGAGGCCATAGAGGCCATCATCGAGGCCGTGCGCGATGACAAGGCGGCCCTCACCTCCGAGGCCGCAGACGTGCTCTATCACCTCATGGTCATGCTTGCCGCCCGGGACGTGCCGCTCGACGACGTGCTGGCCGAACTCGCCCGACGCCAGTCACAATCAGGCATCGCGGAAAAAGCCGCCCGCTGACGCTTTCTTTTGGCTAAAAATATCCCGGGGAGTCGCGCCAGCGACGGGGCAGAGCCCCAAAACCACCCCATCACAGCTTCGAGCTGATGATCCCGGTGGCGAACCCACCCATCCGCAACTCGCCGAACAGCCGCTGGTATTCGATCTTGGGGCAGCGATTCTGGATCACCGTGATCCCCCGCGCTTCGGCCTTGGCGGCGGCCTCAGCGTGCTGGACCCCGATCTGCATCCACACCGTGCGCAGGTCTGTAAAAACCTCCAGCGCCTCGTCGACGATGGCGGGCACGGCTTCGGGTTTGCGGAAGATGTCGACCATGTCCACCGGTGCGTCGATATCCGACAGATTTGCCACGATGCGCTGCCCGAACAGCATCTGACCCTCGGCACCGGGGTTCACCCCGATCACGCGGTAGCCGCGCAGCGACAGGTAACGCGCGACATAATGGCTGGGCCGCACCGGGTTGGTCGACACGCCCACCACGGCGATCACCTCGGTGCGCTTGAGTACATCTTTCAGCAGTTCGTCAGAATAGTGCATGCCCGCTCCCCGTTTGTTCCCCTGTCCTACACCCGTTCGCGGCATAAAAAAAGCGCCCCAGGACCATCGGGTCCGGGGCGCAAGGTATGGAACGAGGGACAGTGCTTGGGCATCAGGAGTTCCAGACCTGCTGCCTGTGACCTTCAGATAATATCATCTTTCGGGTTATGAAGACCCTCTCGCAAATGTGTGAACGAAAGCTGAAAATCTGGCTGGTATTAGCCTAAAATCAAGCACGCGCGGTCTAGTCGAAGATGTCCTCGACCAGATCGAACACCTCCTCGACCAGCTTCTTGAACCGGAACGACTTTTTGCGCGTGGGTTTACGGGTCTTTTGCGGACGCGCAACCTTCTGGGCGACAGCCGCACCCGGCCTTACAGGGGCGCTTGCGGGTGCGTGATGATCCGTGCGCAGCATCTTGAGATCGTGCAGCGGCGCGCCGCATTGCCCACAGGTCAACTCGTGCCGCGACCGGTCCAGGACCAGCGCGGCCCGCGTCCCGCAATAGCAACAGGTCGCGATCTTGGTCGGATATCCCATGAAGCACCCCTGCCCTAACTGCGTGCCCTGCTTGCATATAAGGCCAGTGCAGCGGCATTCGAGACGTTGAGCGAGCCAAAGCCGCCGCTTGCGTCAATTCGTACCAGCGCGTCGCAGGTCTCCTTGGTCTTTTCGCGCAGTCCGGGGCCCTCGGCCCCCAACACCAGCGCCACGGGTTCGCGGGTGCGCCCCGCAACGGCGGCTTCGATGGTCTGCTCGGCATCGCCATCGAGCCCCAGCACCAGATAGCCCATGCCCTGCAGTTCGGTGATCGCATCGGCCAGGTTGCGCACCCGCAGATAGGGCTGGCGCTCCAGCGCGCCGCTGGCGGTCTTGGCCAGCGCGCCGGTTTCAGGGGCGGAATGATGACGCGTGCCGATCACGGCGGATGCGCCCAGCACCTCGGCAGAGCGCAGGATCGCGCCCACGTTGTGCGGGTCGGTCACGCGGTCCAGAAGAATCAGCCGCGGCACCTCGGCCCCGATGGCGACGTCGGCCAGCCTGCCCCATTCCAGCGGCTTGACCTCCATCGCGGCGCCCTGATGCACAGATCCCGGATCAAGCGGCGCCTTGAAGCTGCGGGGATCGACCACTTCGGGCTCGATCCCCGCCTCGGCAATCGCCTCGGCCAGCTTGTTGTGGGCGTTCAGCGTCACGATCAGCCGCAGTTTTTCACGCTTGGGGTTCATCAGCGCATCGCGCACCGCATGCAGGCCGAACAGCCAGACGGTGGTGGCCGCCTCGACCTTCTTGGCTTGCTCCTTGGCCACGACCCACTTGGGTTTTTTCACTTTATTCATCGCCGAACCTCATATGCAGATGGCCTTCGGACACAGACAATGTCCGCGCCCGGGCCTGAACCTGAGCAAAAGGCCAAATTCTGCCTTGACGCCCTTTGGGACCGCTTGTAATCACGCCCCCACGCCCAGCGCAATGCGCATGGGCCAAGTGGGCGACAGGCCGCAAGGTGTGGCAGGGGACTGTAACTCCCTCGCGGAGACGCACGCCTGGTTCGATTCCAGGGTCGCCCACCACTTTCCTTCTCATGTGACGCGACAAACCGCCCGCCACGCGCGGCGGTCAGGCGTAGGCGACCCAGGCCCAGACCATCGCAAGATAGGTCAGCTGGTGCAGCGCCTGATCAACGCCGACCGCGCGCCAGTACGCGCCCTCTGCGGGGGTGTGGCCGGAGCGGTCGGACCAGTGCCCCTTGGCCCAGTCGATGTGATAGTGCGCGACCCACTCGGCCAGCACGATTGCCACCAGCACCGGCACCGATACCCCGACGACCAGCAGCGCCAGCGCCGAGCTCAGGGCATGAAGGCCTGCGTGCTGCGCGCGCCCCATGTGCAGATAGCGGCCGCGATCGGCCAGCATCCGGGGCGTCTGCCAGAAGAAATCGGCAAACATGTGCTTGATCTGAAGCAGAAAAAGCAGGATCAGCAAGGATGTTGTGGTGGCGGTCAAAGGGCCGTCTTCTCCTGAGGTTGCCAAGAGCCTAGAGCGTTGTTTCCACTTCGTCCATCATTCCCGCGCAAGAGGGTCACAGGCTTGGCCCCCGCTACGGAATACCCATTGCCCGACGCGCGCGTGGCTTGCTAGGTTACCGCGATTGATCGCGCAGGCAACACGCTGGTGCCCCTGCCCCATGACCATGTTTGGACAGCACGATAGAACGCAGCATCTTCAGCTTTATTTTCAAGCATTCCAAACGCGATCAATTCATCCTGTTGCTGGTCACGCTGACCCTGTTCCCGATGCTGTACCTCACGCTGGAACTGCCCAAGCGGATCATCAACGACGCGATTGCCGCCCCTTCGGACAGGGTCGAATTTTACGGTGCGACGTTTTCGCAGATCCATTTCCTGCTGATTTTATGTGCGATGTTCCTGGTGGCCGTGATCCTGCACGGGCTGCTGAAAATGCGCATCAACACGATGAAGGGCGTTCTGGCCGAGCGGTTGCTGCGGCGCTACCGCTATGGGTTGATCGCCCGCATCCTGCGGTTTCCGCAGCCTTACTTCGAGCGGACGTCGCAGGGCGAACTGGTCAGCATGGTCACATCCGAAAGCGAGCCGATGGGCGGGCTGATGGGCGACGCGCTGGCGCAGCCGGTGTTGCAGGCGGGGCAGATGCTGACGATCCTGGGGTTTCTGTTCGCCCAGTCCGTCACCTTTGGCCTTGCGGCCTGCGCGCTGATACCGCTGCAGGCCTGGCTGATCCCCAAGCTGCAAAGGCAGATCAACCTGCTGAACAAGAAACGTGTGGTGCAGGTGCGCGCGCTGGCCGCCGAGATCGGCGAGAGTGCTTCGGGCGCTGCCACCTTGCGCGTCAACGGCGGCTGGCGGTTTCGGATGGCGATGATCACCGACCGGCTGGGGCGGCTCTACGAGATCCGCTTCGACATCTACCAAAAGAAATTCTTCATGAAGTTTCTCAACAACTTCATCACCCAGCTGACGCCGTTCTTCTTTTTCCTGATCGGCGGCTATCTGGTCATTCAGGGTCAGGTCAGTCTGGGCGCGCTGGTCGCAGCCCTTGCCGCCTACAAGGATCTGTCGAGCCCGTGGAAGGAGCTGCTGCTCTATTACAACCAGTCGCAGGACATGCAGCTGCGCTGGGAAACCATCGCAGAGCGGTTCGCGCCCACAGGCATGATCGACGAGGATAAGTTCTATGGCCAGCCCGGCGCGCTGCCGCATCTGAACGGCGATGTGGTGCTGGACGGGGTGACGGTGCGCGATGCCGACGGCAATGCTGTGCTGGAGGACGTCACCGCCACTCTGCCCGCCGGGCGCACCATCGCCTTCATCGCCCCCAGCGACGAGGACCGCCGCGCGCTGGCGCAGGTGCTGACCCGCGAGACGATGCCGACCAGCGGGCGTGTTCGTTTTGGCGACCATGCGCTGAACGATCTGCATCAGGGCGTGATCGCCGCGCGCATCGGTCATGCCACGTCGCGTCCGGTGATGTTTCAGGGCACCTTTGGCGACAACATCATGATGGCGCTGAAGCACCAGCCGCACGGCGATGGAAGCGATGCGGAGTTCGCCGCCGAAGCACTGCGCGCGGGCAACAGTGCCGATATGCTGGACGCGCCATGGATGGATCTGGCGCGCGCGGGCACCCAGGACGACGATGCGCTGCTGGACTGGTGGCTGGCGCTGGTCGACGGCATGGGCAGCAGCGACGCGCTGTTCAGGCGCGCCACCGAACAACGCATCGACGCAACCGGCCAACCCGAACTGGCGCAGCGGCTGGTCGATCTGCGCGCCGACGTGGCCGCGGCGCTTGAAGAGGCCGGTCTGATCCGCCACGCCGATATCTTTCACGCGGACCGCTATAATTCCGCCCTGCCGGTGGCCGAAAACTTGCTGTTCGCAACCGCACGTCAGCCGGTGACGCCGGAGTTTATCGCTGGACAGAAAGAATTTCTGGCGTTGCTGACGCAGCTGGGGCTGGACCGCGATCTGCTAGCGCTGACCCGCGACGTGATCGACCTGTTGCGCCAGATCTTTGGCATCGACGGCACCGACCACCCGCTGTTTCGCAAGCTGACGCTTGAGGCCGAAACCTATGAGGCTGCCGTCGCGATCCTGTCGCGTCAGCGCGAGGGCACGACATTGACACCCGAAGACACCGCATTGTTGCTGACGGTGCCGTTCCAGATCACGTCCGACCAGATCGGCGCGGGCTTTCCCGACGAGATCAAGGCGCGTGTGCTGGAGATGCGCGGGCTGCATGCCGAGGCGCTGCAGGCCAGCATGGGGGCGGCCTTTGCCCCCATTCGCGCGGGCAAGATCGTGGCCGGTCTGACCGTGCTGGAAAATGCCCTGTTCGGGAAAATCCCCGATGGGTCCGGGTCGAAGGGCGATGAGGTGCGTGCCAAGGTGGCGCAGGTGATGCAGCAAAGCGGGATGGGCCGCGAGGTCATGCGCCTGATCCTGGATGTGCCGATTGCGCTTGGCGGTGCCAACCTGCCCGCGTTCTATGCCGAACCTGCCGCGGTCAGCCGTGCCGCGATCAAACGCCCCGATGTGCTGATCCTCGAAGGGGCGCTGGCCAGTTTCGATGCCGCCGCGCAGGAGGCGATGTTCGCCAACCTGCGCGACCTGCTGCCCGACACCACGTTGATCTTCATCGCCTCAGGCTTCGAGAACCCCGACGCGTTTGACATGCAGCTGGAACTGCTGGACGGGCGCATCGTCGGCGGTGCGGACCGCCAAGCGGCCAAGGAAGACAGTGCCACCAGTGCCGATCTGGCGCGTAAGGTGCAGGCGCTGGGCTCGACCGACCTGTTTTCGGGCGTGTCGCGCAAACAGTTGCGGCTACTTGCGTTTGGCGCGCGCTGGTATCGCTGCCCGGCGGGCGAATACGTCTTTCACAAGAACGATCCGCCTGCTGACGGCGCCTATATGATCCTTGAGGGTCAGGCGGATCTGTGGCTGCCCCGTGTCGACAAGGCACCGCAGTTGATCACCACCGTGGGTGCCGGCGCGCTGGTGGGCGAGCTGGGCCTGATCCGCAACGAGCCACGCGCGCTGGACATGCAGGCCAGGACCGATCTGGTCTGCCTGCGCATCGGGGTCGAGGAATTTCTGGCTGTGGTCGAGAACGACGCGACCACCGCGTTCAAGCTGTTGCAGGTGGTTGCAGGCTACGTCAACACCTGACGCTGCACATGCAGCATTCATTAAAATCGCGGCTTTTGCCGTTGGCCCAACCGTTCTATAGTTGCGGCAAAAGAATATCTCAGGGATCGGGGCAGTGACGCGTATGGCAGGCAAACCCGCTAGAACACCGGCTTACAATGTCGTGGTCGTCGGCCAGTCGGGGCGTCTGGGCTATGAGGCGGTGCTGTTCGCGGCCTCGCTGCGGCACCATTCGCCCGATTTCAAAGGCCGGTTGCTGGTGGCAGAGCCGCAGCCGGGTCCGCTTTGGCCCAGCGATCCACGCCTTAAGCCGGACGTGCGCAGCGCGCTGGAAGAGCTGGGCGCAGAAATCGTGCCGTTTCACAGCGCGCATTTTGGCGCGGATTATCCCTATGGCAACAAGATCGAGATGCTGACCGCCCTGCCCGAGGGCGAGCCTTTCGTGTTCTTCGACACCGATACGCTGATCACCGGCGATCTGGCATCTGTGCCCTTTGATTTCGAGCGCCCCTCGGCGTCGCTTCGGCGCACCGGCACGTGGCCCAAACCAGAGCTTTACGGTCCCGGCTATGCGGGCATCTGGAAATCGCTCTATGACAAGTTCGGTCTGGATTTCGCATCGAGCATGGATCTGTCCGAGCCGGATGAATACTGGGCCCGCTACCTCTATTTCAACGCCGGTTACTTCTTCTACAAATGCCCGCGTGTCTTTGGCGACCGGTTCCGCGAATACGCTCTGGCGATCCGCGACGACACCCCGGTGGAACTGTGCTGCCAGGAAATGACCCCCTGGCTGGACCAGATCGCCCTGCCGCTGGTGATCCACAGCCTTGGCGGCGGACGCGACGTGCTGCCTGTGGGTTTGCTGGACGGCACGGTCAGCTGCCACTACCGGATGCTTCCGCTGCTTTATGCGCGCGAGGCGGACCGCGTGATCGAAACGCTGGAAGAGATCGCAACCCCCAACAAGCTGAAAAAGGTGCTCAAGGGCTACGATCCGATCAAGCGCATGGTCTATCAGGGGCGCGGCGAAAAGGTGCGGGCGCTCTTTGACCAGGACAACCTGCCCCGCCGCGAACAGGCGATCCGCAACCGGATCAAATCCGAAGGCTTCTGGATGCGCTGAGCCGGGATTTTCCCATCGCTCAGATGTGCGCGGATGCGCGCGCACGCTTGCCCGGCCCCGCCCGATCCCTTACCGATGTGCGCAGAAACCTCGGAGGAGACAGCCATGACAGACGAAACATCCTACGGCTTTGACACGTTGCAAATTCACGCGGGTGCACGCCCTGACCCCGCCACGGGCGCGCGGCAGACGCCGATCTACCAGACGACCGCCTATGTGTTCCGCGATGCCGATCACGCGGCGGCGCTGTTCAACCTTCAAGAGGTCGGATTCATCTATTCGCGTCTGACCAACCCCACCGTCGCCGTTCTGCAAGAACGCATCGCGACGCTTGAGGGCGGCGTCGGGGCGGTGTGCTGCTCATCCGGTCACGCGGCGCAGATCATGGCGCTGTTTCCGCTGATGATGCCGGGCAACAACGTGGTCGTGTCCACGCGACTTTATGGCGGTACGGTCACCCAGTTCACCCACACGATCAAACGCTTTGGCTGGAACGCCAAATTCGTCGATTTCGACGATCTGGACGCGGTCAAGGCAGCCTGTGACGACCAGACGCGCGCGGTCTTCTGCGAGGCGATCGCCAACCCCGGCGGCTATATCACCGATCTGGACGCGATCAGCGCCATCGCGAATGAGGCGGGCGTGCCGCTGATCGTCGACAACACCTCGGCCACGCCGTACCTGTGCCGACCCATTGAGCATGGCGCGACACTGGTGGTGCATTCGACCACCAAATACCTGACCGGCAACGGCACCGTCACCGGCGGCTGCATCGTGGACAGCGGCAAGTTCGACTGGTCCGCATCCGACAAGTTCCCGTCGCTGAGCGCGCCCGAGCCTGCCTATCACGGGCTGAAGTTTCACGAGACATTCGGCGCACTGGCGTTCACCTTTCACGGCATCGCCATCGGTCTGCGCGATCTGGGCATGACGATGAACCCGCAGGCGGCGCATTACACGCTGATGGGCACCGAAACCCTGTCGCTGCGCATGGACCGCCACGTCGAGAACGCGATGAAGATCGCCGAATGGCTGGAGAACGATCCGCGTGTCGATTACGTCACCTATGCGGGGCTGAAATCGTCGCCGTATAACGCCCGTGTCGAAAAGATCTGCCCACGCGGGGCCGGCGGATTGTTCACCTTTGCGGTGAAGGGCGGCTATGACGCCTGCATCAAGCTGGTGAATGCGCTGGAAATCTTCAGCCACGTGGCCAACCTGGGCGATACGCGGTCGCTGATCATCCACTCGGCATCGACCACGCACCGCCAACTGACCGAAGAGCAACAAGTCGCAGCGGGTGCGGCCCCCGAGGTCGTGCGCGTGTCCATCGGCACCGAAAACGCCGATGACCTGATCGCCGATCTGGATCAGGCGCTGGCCAAGGCGACAGCCTGAACGCAAAACGGGCGGGGAACTGGTCCCCGCCCGCTTTCTTGTCCTGGTGATCGGCTTATTGCGCGATGTCGAAGACCATCGAGACCTGCGCGTCGATCGACACTTCGCCCGAGGCGACCGGCACGCCGTCGCTGCTGCGCGCCATCTCCATCATCTTGGGACGCCCGCCGTTGTTATAGGCGGTGATGCGGCGCACCTGGCCCAGTTCCACGCCTGCAGCGGCAGCGAGCTGCTGCGCCTGCTCGACCGCGTTCTGAACCGCACGTTCGCGCGCCTGCGCTTCCAGCGGGGCGGGCGATTGCACATCAAAGCGCAGGCCCGACATCTGGTTGGCACCGTCCTGCAACACCAGATCGAGGATCGTGCCCAGTTCGGTCAGATCGCGCACCCGCACGGTCACCTGGTTGTTGGCAATGAATTGCAGCGGTTTCTCTTCCGCCTCGCCACTCTCGACCGGGCGCATCGGCTGGTTGCGGTCGGCATCCACCGTCAGCTGGCTGGTCTGCACGTCGGCGGCATCGACACCCTGTTCGGTCAGACGCTGGAGGATCGCATCCATCTTTTCGTTCACAGCCTGAACCGCATCCCGCGCCTGCGGGGCGCGGTGCATCACGCCCAGGCTGATCACGGCCATATCGGGGGCCACGGCCACTTCGCCCTGCCCGGTCACCTCGATCTGCGGGGGCGCAATGGTCGCCTGCTGCGCCAATGCGCCACCTGTCATCGCCGCCAGTGCCAGCGCGCTCGCCATCATCATGTTGCGCATGTCTCGAATCCTCTTTCGTTAAGTCATTTCGTGTCTCTTGCGTACACATCTTCTAGATGTGTGGTCCTCCGCGCATTGACCAGAGGCATTCGGTGTTTCCCTTTTCATGCGCGGCAGGCTGCTCTATTCTGTATCAAACGTCCGGCAGCGTGTCTCGTTCCGGTTTGAATGATAAGGGCATGATATGAAGCCGAATTTCGCGCTTAGCCTGTCTTTTGACGGCATTCGCCTGCTGCACCGCGCGGCGGGCGGATGGCGCGTGGTCGGCGAAGTCTCGCTGGCCGCGGACGACATGGCCGAAGAACTGGCAGCCCTGCGCAAGACCGCATCGGATCTTGAGCCACGCGGCGTGCGCAGCAAGCTGATCATTCCGGATGAACAGATCCGCTATCTGACAGTGGACAGCGGCAATGTGGACGAGGATGGCCGCTGGGCCGCAGCCTTTGCCGCACTCGAAGGGGCGACGCCCTATGCGGTCGATGATCTGAGCGTGGACATCTGCGCCGACGGCGCGCAGACCCATGTCGCCGCCGTGGCGCGCGAAACTCTGGACGAGGCCGAAGCCTTCGCGATGCTGCACCGGTTTCACCCCGTCTGTTTCGTATCGGTCCCCGGAGAGGCCGGATTTCTGGGCGAGCCGTTTTTGGGCGTGACACGCCACGCCGCAGACCTGCTGGAGCCGGGCGACAGCGTGACACCCGACGGCATCGCGGTGGTGGTGATCGGCGACATCAAGACGCCCACGGGGCCGGTTGCGGTGGCGGATGAAACGCCGGTCGTGGACGTCGAGGCGCCGGGTGTTGTGGTGACTGAACAGAGCGAAACGGCAGGTGCTGACGAAGCTGACGCCGAAGAGACGCTAGAGGCTGCGTCCGAAGACCCCGCAGACGAAGACCTCGCGGACGGCGAGACAGCGGACGACGAGACCAAGGAAGACGAGACCGAGGAAGGCGAGGACCAGGACGAGGACGTCGCAGAGACGTCCCCCGCCCCGTTCGGTTTCTCCACCCGCCGCACGGCGTCGGCCACGCCACCGCCCCTTGGCGGAGCCAACCGCGCCGACCCGCCCGCAGCGCGCACCGCACCGGCGGTCGTGACCAACCCCGAGCCGTCCAGCGCGCCCCGGATCGTGTCGCTGACTGCCGCGCAGTCCGAAACCGGCAGCGCGCACGGAACACCGGCCCCCGAGGGTGACGAAAACCCGATGGACATCGCCAAGGCCAGCGTCGCGGGCTTCATGAGCCGCCGCCGCAAGCCCAAACGCAGCAATCCCGCCGCATCGCCCGCCCCTGCCACAGTCGCGCCCGGTGCAACAGCCACCACCGACGCCGAGGAAGCGCAGCGGATGACGGTCTTTGGCGCGCGCAGCAAGGAGCCGGTGAAGGTCGGCGGCAAGCCGCGCTATCTGGGGCTGATCCTGACCACGGCATTGCTGGTGTTTCTGGCCGGTGTGGCCGCATGGGCTTCGGTCTTCCTCGACGAAGGGCTCGCGCGGTTCTTTGGCCGCACGGCAGACCCTGTGGTGGTCGAAGCACCGCTTGAAATCCTGCCCGAGCCCGAAGAGATCGAAGACAGCGCGGACCTGGAGGTGGCGAGCATCGACCCAGGCCTGAGCGATGAGGACGCCGCCGTTCTGGACGCGATGCGCGACCCGTTGCCAGAACCCGAACCTGTGCCAGTGCCCGAAGTGATCGCCGAAGACGATCCAGAGCGCGAACGTCAGGCCGCCGAGGCGCGCTATGCGGTCACCGGCATCTGGCCGCTGGCCCCCGAGGTGCCGGAAGCGGCGCAGGTCGGTCCGCTGGAAGATCTTTATGTCGCCTCGATTGACCCGGTCAGCCCGGCGCGTGATGCGGTTGCCCTGCCCGCCCCCGCCACACTTGAAACTGACGTGGCGATGGTCGCAGTGCCTTCGCCTGCAGCGGCGGGCACGAATTTCGCAATGGACGGCACAGGCCGCGTGATCCCGACGCCCGAGGGTGCGGAGACGCCAAATGGTGTCACGCTCTACGCAGGCCGCCCACCCGTCGTGCCACCGCCGACACCGACCCGTTTCGCCGAAGAACCAGCAGTGAACCCCGAACTTGACCGGCTGGCCCGCGCCCGCCCGCGTGCGCGCCCCGGCGATCTGGTGGAAACCACCGAGCGCGCCAATCTGGGCGGTCTGACCCGCAACGAACTGGCCGAGGTGCGCCCGCAACTGCGCCCCGCCACGGCCAAGGTCGAGGAGGAACTGGACGAGGTGCCCACGGCACAGGCCGCCACCCTGTCGTTCCGCCCGACCAAGCGCCCGAACGACTTTGACCGCACGGTCGCGCGCGCGCGCCAGGCGCAGCCCGCGGAAACCCAGACCGCAGCGGTGGCACCGGCCCGCACCACGGCACCGACCACGGTGGCCCCCGGCGTCCCGTCGAAGACCAGCGTGCAGCGCGCGGCGACGCTGGACAACGCGATCAACCTGCGCAAGGTCAACCTGATCGGCGTCTACGGCAAACCCTCGTCGCGCCGCGCGCTGGTGCGGCTGTCGAACGGGCGTTATCAAAAAGTGCAGGTCGGTGACCGGATCGACGGCGGTCAGGTCTCGGCCATCGGCGACAGCGAGTTGCGCTATCAAAAAGGCGGACGCAGTGTCGTGCTGAAGATGCCTCAGGGGTGAGCGGGCAGACTTCCGCAGAACGGCACAACGACAAAAGGCGGCCCCGCAGGACCGCCTTTGTTGTTTTCCCATAGTCGCAGAACAGTCGCAGAACTCAGTTCTGCTCTGCGCCCTCAAGCTCGCCGTTGGCGATCTGCTCGGCTTCGATGCTTTCGAACAACGCCTTGAAGTTGCCCTCGCCAAAACCGTCATCACCCTTGCGCTGGATGAACTCGAAAAAGATCGGCCCGATCACGGTCTTCGAGAAGATCTGCAACAGGATGCGCGTCTCGCCACCGTCGACCACACCTTCGCCGTCGATCAGGATGCCGTGTTTCTTCATCCGCTCGATCGGTTCATCGTGATCGACCACACGGGTTTTCGACAGGTCGTAATAGGTGTCGGGCGGACCCGGCATGAACTTGACGCCCATTTCGGCAATCGCGTCGGTGCTTTCGTAGATGTCATCCGAGCCGACGGCGATGTGCTGAATGCCCTCGCCCTTGTACTTCTTGAGATAGGCGACGATCTGGCCTGTTTCGCCCCGGTCCTCGTTGATCGGAATGCGGATCCGTCCGCAGGGCGATGTCAGCGCGCGGCTGAGCAGGCCGGTGAACTTGCCCTCGATGTCGAAAAAGCGGATTTCGCGGAAATTGAACAGGTCACCGTAGAAGTTGAACCACGTGTCCATGTTGCCCTTGTGGACGTTGTGGGTCAGGTGATCGAGGTAGAAGAACCCGACGCCGCGCGGTTTGGATTGCTCAAGCCACTCGAATTCTTCGTTGTAGGGCGAAGTCTCGTAATACTGGTCGATGAAATAGATCAGCGAACCGCCGATGCCGTAGATCGCGGGCACATCCATGACCTTGCCGCCGTCCTCATAGGGTTTCGCACCCTTGGACACGGCATGATCGAACGCCTTTTGCGCATCGACCACGCGCCAGCCCATTGACGGGGCGCAAGGCCCGTGTTCCGCGACGAATTTCGCTGCGTAGCTGTCGGGATCGGCGTTCAGCACATAGGTGATGTCGCCCTGCTGCCACAACTCGACGTTCTGTTTTTTGTGCTTGGCGACTTTGGAATAGCCCATGCGGGCAAAGAGATCGCGCAGCTCCTGCGGCTCGGGGCTGGCGAATTCGACAAATTCGAAGCCGTCGGTGCCTGCGGGATTTTCGGCGGTGATCTTGGATTTCGGTGCATCGTGCGGGAACGGACCCATCGGGCAATCCTCCTGAATGTGGTGGTTGGCGCTTGGGAGTCAGATTAGGTCATTGTCCGCACGGTTTCTGCGCATTCTACGGCATTCTTCTGGCAATATTCGCGGGATTCGCGCATCATTGAGTTGAGTCACGCGCAAAGGCTGCATCATGCTGGACGATCTCGACACACGGCTTCTGGAAGCGCTTCAAAGGAACGGCCAGGCCACGGCGCAGGAGCTGGCGGACACGCTGCATCTGTCGTCCAGCCAGATCGGGCGGAGGCGTCAGCGGCTTGAGGCGGCAGGCTACATCGAAGGTTACACCGCCCGGTTGAACCCGGCGCGGTTGGGGCTGAACGTGCAAGGCTTCGTGCAAGTGCATCTGGGCACCCACGGGCCGGACCATTCGGCAGGCTTTGCCCGGCTGGTACACAGCCGACCCGAGATCACCAGCGCATGGACGATGACGGGAGATGCCGATTACCTGCTGCGCGTGTTTTGTGCCGACCTGCCGGCGCTGAACGCGCTGATCCACGAGGTACTGCTGCCGCATCCGGCGGTGGCGCGCGTGCACAGCCAGATCGTGATGGACCAATTGAAACGTGACGGGCCCCTGCCGACCTGACAGAAGGCGGCGCAGGGCAAAGAGCGCAACCAAAACGTGCAATCACCGGCATTTGCGTTGTCCTCGGTGGCGATCCCCGCCAGTATGCATCCAACCCATTGCAGGAGCCCGCGCCCATGGAAGGCTTTCTTTACCAGGCCTCGATCTATCTTTTGGCGGCTGTCGTCGCCGTGCCGATTGCCGCCCGTCTGGGGCTGGGGTCGGTGCTGGGATACTTGACCGCTGGTATATTGATCGGACCAGTTCTGGGCCTTGTCGGGTCGGAGACAGAAGACCTGCAACATTTCGCGGAATTCGGCGTGGTGATGATGCTGTTCCTGATCGGGCTGGAGCTGGAGCCGCGCGCCCTGTGGGACATGCGGCACAAGCTGCTGGGCCTGGGCGGGTTGCAGGTGGCGCTGTCCACGCTGGCGCTGATGGGCGTCGCGCTGGCCTATGACCAGCCCTGGGGCGTGGCGCTGGCCATCGGGCTGACGCTGTCGCTGTCGTCCACCGCGATCGTGCTGCAGACCCTGTCGGAAAAGGGGCTGATGCAGACCAGCGGCGGGCGCTCGGTGTTTTCCGTGCTGCTGACGCAGGACATCGCGGTGATCCCGATCCTTGCGTTTCTGCCGCTGATCGCGGTGACCATCCCGATGACGCTGGCGGAAAACGGCGCCATCGTGCTGAACGCGGACGATCACCACAGCATGAGTCTGGTGGAAGGGCTGCCCGCATGGGGCGTCACGCTGGTGACCATCGGCGCGATCGGGGCGGTGATTTTTGCGGGTATCTTCCTGACACGGCCGGTGTTCCGCTTTATCCACTCTGCCCGCCTGCGCGAGATGTACACCGCGCTGGCGCTGCTGATCGTGGTGGGCATTTCGTTCCTGATGATGCTGGTGGGCCTGTCGCCTGCCCTGGGTGCGTTTCTGGCCGGTGTGGTGCTGGCCAGCTCGGAATTCCGGCACGAGCTGGAAACCGACCTTGAGCCGTTCAAGGGGCTGCTTTTGGGGCTGTTCTTCATCACCGTGGGCGCGGGCATCAACTTTACCCTGCTGTTCGGCAGCGCGCCTGCGATCCTGTCGATGGCGCTGCTGGTGATCCTGCTCAAGGGTGCGATCCTGATGGCGCTGGCCATGATCTTTCGGATCAGGGGACGCGACAAATGGCTGTTCGCGCTGTCATTGGCGCAGGCGGGCGAATTCGGCTTTGTCCTCGTCAGCTTTTCGGTAAGCCAGGGCATCCTGCCCACGGAAATCGCCGAGATCCTGCTGCTGGTCATTGCCCTGTCGATGCTGATCACGCCGCTGCTGTTCATCCTTTACGAGGTCATCAGCCGCCGCATGGCCGAAAGCGGCGTTCAGCATGAACCGGACGAGATCGACGAGGAAGGCCCTGTTATCATCGCTGGCATCGGACGGTTCGGACAGATCGTGAACCGTCTGGTCCAGGGGTCGGGCTTCAACACCGTGGTGCTGGATCATGATATGGAAACGATCCAGCTGATGCGCCGTTTCGGCGTCAAGGGATTCCTGGGCGACCCGACCCGCCCCGACATCCTGACCGCCGCTGGCATCAAGGATGCACGGGTTCTGGTCGTGGCGCTCGACGATGTCGAGGCGGCGGTCAAGCTGACCGCCTATGCCCGCGCCCAACGCCCCGATCTGCACATCGTCGCGCGGGCCTATGACCGGACGCACACCTATCGTCTGTATCAGGCCGGTGCCAACGACATCGTGCGCGAGATGTTCGACAGCTCGCTGCGCGCAGGCCGCTATGTGCTGGAGAACGTGGGCCTGACTGAATACGAGGCCGCCGAGGCGGAACGCGTGTTCTATCACCACGACCGCGACACGGTGCGTGAATTGGCAAGCCTGTGGAAACCGGGCGTGAAGATCGAGCAGAACCAGGAATATGTCGACCGCGCCAAGGAGTTGCAGCGCGATCTGGAAACTGCCCTGCTGTCGCGCGAGGCCGAGGAAAAGCGCGCCTGAGCCTAGAGCAGCGCCTCGACCTCGGCGGCCACGGCTTCGGCCCAGGCGGCATAGACCAGCGGACCGGGATGAAACCCGTCCGCCGCCATCACGCGCGCATCGAGCGCCATGTCGGGACGCACGCGGCGCAGGTCTGGCATGTCTGCCGCCATCTCGATCAGGGCTGCATCGAACAGCGTCGCGCGTGCGGCAAGAACCGTGGACAGCGGGCGCGGCAAGGCGGGCAGATCGCCCATCGGCGGCAGCGCCGAGGCGCAGATCAGCCGCACGCCGCATGTTGTACGTAAAAGATCATAAAGTGTACAAGACTGCGCCACCCAGCGGGCCAGCGGCACGCCGTTCTTGCAGTCGTTCACGCCCAAGGCGACGACGGCGACATCGAATTGCTCCAGATCAGCGCGTCGCAATTCCGCCAGCGTCTGCGCCGTGGTGGCCCCGCTGCGCGCCAGCAGTTGCCAGCTGACCGCGCGCGCGCCACCGAGGCGCTGCACAAGCCGCCCCGACAGCGCATCGTCCTGCACCGCGACGCCGACACCCGCCGCCGAACTGTCACCGACGATCAGCACCCGCAGCGGATCGCCCGTGCCGGATTGGCCCGTGCGCGGGCCATCCGCTTCGGGCAAGGCGGGCACCTTGGCGCGCACCCAAAGCCCCTGGGCCGCCAGCAACGGCAGCAGTGCGATGACGGCCCAGCGGTTCATCTCAGCCTGCCGCCACACCCGCTTCGGCGAATGTCGCCATGCCGCTCAGGCAGGCGACGGCGCCTTGCATCACGCCGATGGCCAGCGCCGCGCCCGAGCCTTCGCCCAGACGCAGGCCCAGTTGCAACAGCGGCTCCTTGCCCAGTTCCTGCAACAGCCGTGCATGGCCGCCCTCGGTGCCCTGGTGGCCTGCAACTGCGTGATCCAGCGCGCCGGGCACTTCGGTTTCCAGACAGGCCGCAGCCGCACAGCAGATGAAACCGTCGAGGATCAGCGGAATACCTTCGTAGCGCGCGCGCATCATCGCACCCGCCATCGCCGCCATCTCGCGCCCGCCGAAGGCCGACAGCGCCGCAAGGCCCTGCACGCCGGGGTGGCGTTCCAGCCCTTGGGTCACGACATCACGCTTGATCGCAAGGCCCGCATCATCGACGCCGGTGCCGCGACCGACCCATGCTTCGGCCCCGCCGCCATAAAGTGCCGCCGCAATCGCCGCCGCCGCCGTGGTGTTGCCGATGCCCATCTCACCCACGACCAGCAGGTCGGCGGCAGGGTTCACCGCGTCCCAGCCTGCGCGCAGTGCCGTGACGCAATCGGCGGCACCCAGGGCTTCGGCTTCGGTGAAGTCCGCCGTGGGCCGATCCAGCTCCAGCGCCTCGACCCGCATCTGCGCGCCGAAAGTGCGGGCAAGCTGGTTGATCGCGGCCCCGCCTGCCTGAAAGTTGCCGACCATCTGCGCCGTCACTTCGGGCGGAAAGGCCGAGACGCCGCGCGACGCGACGCCGTGGTTGCCCGCAAAGATCACGATCTGTGGCGCGCTCAGCACCGGACGGGCCATGCCGCGCCATGCACCGTACCAGATGCCCAGGTCTTCAAGACGTCCCAGCGCGCCGGGGGGTTTGGTAAGCTGGCTGTTGCGCTCGGCAGCGCCTGCCTTGGCCTGCGCGTCGGGTCCCGGCGCGTTGCGCATCAGGTTTGCAAATTCGTCCAATGTCTCGAAGGTCGGTGTCATATTTGCAAAATCCTTTTGCTTGCCTAGGTCTTGCGGCCTGTTTACGCGTTGGGGCGCATGACACAAGCGCAGCAAAAGGCACCCCGATGATAAAAGACGACACCAGCCGGATTTGGGATGTGATCGTCGCGCTGGTCCTGCTGACCCGCCTGCCCTTGCCCCACGCACCCAAAGCCGCATTTGCCCGTCAGGCGCAGGCGACATGGGCGTTTCCACTGGCGGGGCTGGTGGTCGGGCTGATCGCGGCGGCGGTGGGGTGGTTGTGCATGGCCATGGGCCTGCCCGCGCCCGTGACCGGAGGGGTGATGCTGGCCACGCTCATCGTGACGACCGGAGCCATGCATGAGGACGGGCTTGCCGATACCGCCGATGGGCTTTGGGGGGGATACGATGCGGCGCGGCGGCTGGAGATCATGAAAGACAGCCATATCGGAACCTACGGCGTGCTGGCCTTGGGTCTTGGTCTGGGTCTGCGCTGGATGGTGCTGAGCGCGACATTGGCGGTGGGCATGGGCCCGATGATCGCGGCGGCGGTGCTGTCGCGCGGACTGTTGCCTGCGCTGATGGCATGGGTGCCCCATGCGCGGCGCACCGGCCTGTCGCATCATGTGGGGCGTCCCGAAGGGCGCGTGGCGCTTGCGGCATTGGGGCTGGCCGCGGTGCTGGCGGTGGTGTTTGCCGGGTTCGGCGTGATCTGGGCATTGGTGCTGGCGTCACTTGCCGTGGCGGCACTGGCCGCAGTGGCGCGCCGCAAGATCGGCGGCCAGACCGGTGATATTCTGGGCGCAGCGCAGCAACTGGCCGAACTGGTGATCCTTCTGGCGCTGATGCCCTGAGCGCTTCGCCCATGGAAAAAGCCGCACCCCGGTGACGGGGCGCGGCTCTGCCATCCTCTCGGAAAGCCTGTTACTTATGCAGCGGCGGGCGGTGCGCGGCTGACCAATACGTCGTTGATTTCCTTCGACGCGGCCATTTCGTCGCCGCCGCTGACGGCTGCGACTTCGCGGGTCAGACGCTCGAGCGCCGCCTCATAAAGCTGACGCTCGGAATAGCTCTGCTCGCGCTGGTCGTCGGTGCGGTGCAGGTCGCGGACGACTTCGGCAATTGCGATCAGATCGCCCGAGTTGATCTTTTGCTCGTATTCCTGGGCGCGACGCGACCACATGGCGCGCTTGACCTTGGCCTTGCCCTTGAGCGTCTTCATAGCAAGGTTGATGACGTCGGGGCTGGACAGGGCGCGCATGCCGATTTCGGTCGCCTTGTGGGTCGGCACCCGCAGCGTCATCTTGTCTTTCTCGAACGAGATGACGAACAGCTCAAGGGAGATGCCCGCGACTTCCTGCTCTTCGATCGACACGATCTGGCCGACGCCGTGCGCAGGGTAGACGACGAATTCGTTCGGGCGGAACTCAAGAGATTTGGACTTTGACATGTTTATCCTCGCAAACAGGCTGCATCATCTGGGGTTCAGACACCAAAAAACAACTGTGGCACGACCCTGAAGGGCCCTACCGCAATCGGGATCGGGTCGGTGGTTTAGAGGTCCGGCCAGTGGCGGGCCAAAGATGAATGCTGCATCTGTCGTTTCATATAGGGATGTGTATAACACAAAAACAGGCCCAGCGAAAGTTCGCCTTGGGCCGTATAGACGTTTGCTCAGCCGTTTCAGGGCGTTGAAAGGCGGTTTTCACGCCGGTCCCAGCCCGTTCAACGGATTTTCAGATCAAGGTGATTCGCTCAGCCGCCCTCGCCCGGAGCTTCGGAGAAATACTTGTCCAACTTGCCTTCTTCGCCATCGCGCTCTTCGGCTTCGGGCAGCGGATCCTTCTTGGTGATGATCACTGGCCAAAGCTCGGAATACTTGCGGTTGAACTCGACCCATTTCTCCATGTCCGGCTCGGTGTCCGGACGGATCGCGTCGGCGGGGCATTCGGGTTCGCACACGCCGCAGTCGATGCATTCGTCGGGATGGATCACCAACATATTCTCGCCTTCGTAAAAGCAGTCCACAGGACAGACTTCGACGCAGTCGGTGTATTTGCAGGCGATGCAGGCATCGTTGACGATATAGGTCATGCGGGTGAACCTTGTTTGCGAACTCGCGGTCTAGCTAAATCAGGCGGGGCGATCATTCAAGATGCCGCGCCCGCGAAAGGTCGGCTTTGCGCCGATCACGCTTTGTCGGGCGACCTTTTCCTTCGTAGGCAGGATTTTCAGGGGGTTTGTCCTCGGGTGGCGGTGGTGCGGGCGTCAGATCGTCGTAAAGCGCCTGCGCCTCGGGGGCCGGGCCGCGCCGGGTGCCGATGCCCGTCACCCGGATCACGCGCACGGTTTCGCCCTGGGCAAAGGTCAGCGTGTCGCCGGGGGCGATGCTGGTTGCACGCTTGGTGACACGGTCGCCGTTCACGCGGACATCACCGGCAGCCACACGGGTGGCCGCCAGCGATCTGGTCTTGAAAAAGCGGGCGAACCACAGCCATTTGTCCAACCGCAACTTGTCGGCGGGCGCTTGGGCCATGGTCACTTACTTGTTGTCCTTAAGCCCCATCAGGGCTGCGGCAAAGGGGTTGTCGGGGTCGATGGCCTTTTCCTTCTTGGGGGGGCGTGCGCTGAAGTTCTGGCCGCCTTGCGGCTTGCCTCCTCCCTTGCGCGGGCCACCGCCCTGCTTGCCTCGGGGCTTGCCCTTGCCCTCGCCGCGACCTTCGCCCTGCGCTTGTCCCTGACTTTTGCCAGCGGGACGACCGCCGCCCTGACGGGCGTTGCCGCCACCGCGTGCGGGGCGTGCCCATGTGAAGGTATAGAAGGTTTCCATCTCCGGGCCCGCGACCTCGGCATCGGCGGCCTTGCCCACAGGCACTTCGGTTTCGCTGGCTTCCGGGATGTGGTCGCTGACCTCGGGCGCTTGTGCCGGTTCTTCGGCAATCGGCGCGACCCCGTCATCGTCAAGTGCGGCGACCTCCAAGGGAGTGTCATCCGCTTCCGGCGTGACGGGCTCCGTGCCCGCAGCGGCGGTCGGCACCACATTTTCGGCGGCGTCCATCACCGGCACATCCGCGACGGTCTGGCCTGCGTCCGTCGTCACGACGGCATCAACCGCCTTGACCTTCTCGCGCTCGCCCATCTCGGCCCTGTAGCCCAGACCCTGCATCAGGTCGGCGAACTGTTCCAGCGTCATGCCGGTGATCGACAGCATATCGGCCTTGGCCTCGAAGCCGCCACGGCTGTCTTCGGCGCGCAGCATGTCAGCCAGACGCTCCAGCATGTCGATGCGGATCGCCCGTGCACCTGCCAGACGGTAACCCGCCATCGTATCGGCGCCCTCGGGCGTGCCTTGGGGGGCGGGAATGGTCACCAGACCGGGAGGCGGTGCCTCGGGGAAGTCATCCAGACCATTGGCCAAGGACCACAGCACCAGACGCAGGCGCGTCGGCGCGGGTTTCAGCAGCAAGGGCAGGAAAATGGTGAACTGGCCAAAGCGGATGCCGTGCTTGCGCAGCAGGCCGCGTGCGTCCTGGTCCAGCGACTTGACGTCATCGGCGACCTTGCCGCGCGGCACCACGCCGAAGTTCTCGACCATCTGAAAGGCGAACCCGCGGGCAAGCCCGGTCAGCGCCTCATCCTTCGACAGATTCAAGAGCGGCTCGAACAGCGCTGCGATCTTGCGATCGATGAAGTGCTGCAAGCGGCGCTTGACCTTGTCGATCACGTCCTGACCGGCGACATCGTCGACAAAAGCCTCGACCTGTGGCTTCAGCGGGTCAGACCCGGCCACAAGCTTGCCCACGGCGGTGGATCCCCACATGAGGCCGCCCTGTTCGGTATAGTCGATCTCGGTGTCCGGCGCATTGTAGAACCGATCCGCCCGCAGGTGGAAGTGGGGTGCAAGCGCCTGCAAAGCAGCCGACTTGATCGTCTTTGTTTCGGCGGCACCCGCGCCCTTATCCTGAGTGAAGCGGAAGCCTTCCAGCTTGCCCACGAATTCACCCTCGACAGTCACCTCACCGGCGTCATTTACATCGGCCACTATGGCCTCCTTCTGGCCCAGCCGGCGCAGCAGTACACTGGTGCGCCGATCTACAAATCGTTTCGTCAAAGCGCTGTGCAGCGCATCCGACAGCCTGTCTTCTACATGTCGCGTCGCATCGCGCCAATGGCTAAGATCACTTGTCCAACCCTGCCGCTGCGCCACGTAGGTCCACGTTCGAATGAACGCAAGACGTTTGGACAACGCATCAATGTCGCCATCGGTTCGATCTATTCTGCGAATTTGTCGAGAAAGCCAATCGTCGGGGATCACACCGCCCTGATGCAGGAAGTTGAAGATCGCCTCGCACTGGCTTGCGTGCTCTTGGTGACTGATCCCGCGAAAGTCGGGTATCCTGCAGACATCCCACAACAATTTCACTGATGCCGTGTCGCTGGCACGGGCGAAAACCTCGTCCACCTGGGACAGGCTGCGCAAGGTTTTCAGGTCGTCCGCTTCGCGTGCGCGCGACAGCACTTCATGCTCGGGCGGCGCTTCAAGGCTGCGGATCAGTGTGTCGATCGTCGCAAATTTAAGCGCGTGGTTGCGCCAGTTCAGCTTGGTGAGCGGGGTAAACCGGTGGTCCATGATCGCCTGCGCGACGCCGGGATCAAGCGGCGGCGCATCGCCCGTGACGCCGAAGCTGCCGTTTTTCTGCCCGCGCCCGGCCCGTCCCGCGATCTGCGCCAGCTCGTTCGGGGCCAGAGGGCGCATCCGCCGTCCGTCGAATTTGGACAGGCTGGAAAAAGCCACGTGGTCCACGTCCAGGTTCAGGCCCATGCCGATGGCATCGGTCGCCACCAGATAGTCCACCTCGCCCGACTGGTACATCTCGACCTGCGCGTTGCGGGTGCGTGGGCTGAGCGCGCCCATCACGACAGCCGCCCCGCCCTTGGTCCGGCGGATCAGTTCGGCGATGGCATAGACGTTTTCCACCGAAAAGCCGACGATGGCCGACCGAGGCCGCATCCGGCTGATTTTCTTCTCGCCCGCGTAAGTGAGGTCAGACATCCGTTCGCGGGTCATCCACTGGACGTGCGGCACCAATGCCGCAATCGGTCCGCGCATGGTCGCGGCCCCCAGGAACAGCGTCTCGTGCTGGCCACGGGCGCGCAGCAGCCGGTCGGTGAACACATGGCCGCGTTCGGGATCTGCGCAAAGCTGGATCTCATCCACGGCCAGAAAATCGCAGCCCATCCCCTCGGGCATCGCCTCGACCGTACAGATCCAGTACTGCGTGCGCGGCGGCACGATGCGCTCCTCGCCGGTGACCAGTGCCACCACTGAAGGGCCGCGCAATGCGACGACGCGGTCGTATACCTCGCGCGCAAGCAAACGCAGCGGCAGGCCGATCACACCCGTGCGATAGGCCAGCATCCGTTCGATTGCATAGGTGGTTTTACCCGTGTTCGTCGGGCCCAATACGGCCACGACGCGGCTGTCCTGTGCCACGGTTACGATCCCCGATCTAACTTACAGCGTGCGGCCGATTCCGTCCGCCTCAAGACGCTTCAGCGCATCCTTTGCGCGTTCATGTCCGGGATTCAACTCAAGAACGCGGGAAAACGCCTGCGCGGCTCCGGCGGTGTCCTCGAATTCCAGCAGCATCATCCCCAACCCGAAGATCGCGTTGTAGTTGTCGGGGTTCAACGCCAGCGACTGCCACAGATCGTTGAACGCAGGGCCATAGCGGCCTGACCGATAATAGGCCATGGCCCGCGCATGGTAGCCTTCGGCAAAGGTGGGCGCGTGGTCGGTCAATGCGGTCAGATGGTCGATGGCGGTGGAATAATCCTGATCTTCCATGGCCTTGCGGCCACGCTCCAACAGCATGTTCATCGCGACCGATCCCGACTGCGACCATGTGCGCTCAAGCTCGCGCTCGATCTGCGAGGCCTGCCCCGGTTCTGCGGTCTGCAGTTGCTCTAGCAAGGCAGTCGTATCCCCCTGTGCTGCAACAGGTAAGGTATTCCCGACTGTCAGCACAATTGCCGCGACGATAGGGTGGCGAAGGATGTTTTTGATGCCCATAGTACGCGTGAATGTAACAGCTTGGCCGGGCAAATCCAGACTTCGGCGGCAGCAATCGACAAAAAGGGCATGACAGATGAGTGATGTGGTTCAAGAAGCGGTAAAAGTTCTGAACGAAAAGATGCAGGGCCAGAGTTTTTCGGGCACCGCGAAATTCGACATCGAGGGCGAAGGATCCGTCATCATCGACGGCGAAGGCGCGCACGCAGGTGACGAAGAGGCCGATGTGACGCTGACCGCCGATGCGGAGACATTTCAGGGCATAATCAACGGCGACACCAACCCAACATCCGCCTTCATGACCGGCAAGCTGAAAGTTGACGGCGACATGGGCATGGCGATGAAACTGGCGTCGGCCCTCAGCTGATGTCGTTCGAACCCGCGCCGCTGTTCCTGGATCGCCATCCCGGTCCGCCGGGAGGGCAGGCCCATTGGGCGATGACCTCGGACGGGTTGCGGGTTCGGGTTGCTCACTGGAACGCGAGCGCGCCCAAGGGCACCGTGCTGCTGTTTCCAGGGCGCACCGAATACGTCGAGAAATACGCACCCGTCGCCAGCGAGCTGGCGGCGCGGGGTCTCGCCACGGTCACGATCGACTGGCGCGGTCAGGGGCTGGCCGACCGGATGCTCGACGAAGTGCGCACCGGTCATGTGATTGATTTCCTTGACTACCAAAAGGATCTGGCCTGCATGGTCGCATTGGCCCGCGAGATGGACCTGCCGCAACCGTGGTTTCTGCTGGGCCATTCGATGGGTGGCTGCATCGGTCTGCGCTCGCTCTATGAAGGGGTGCCGGTGAAGGCTGCAGCCTTCACCGGGCCGATGTGGGGCATCCGGATCGCGCGGCATCTTCGCCCGGTCGCCTGGGTTCTGTCGCAGGTCATGCCGCGTCTGGGACATGGTCACCGCCTGCCCCCCGGCACGAAGCTGACGTCCTATGTCATGTCGGACCCGTTTGAGGACAATCTGCTGACCCGCGACCGCGAGATGTGGGACATGATGGTCGACCAATTGAACGCCCATCCAGACCTGTCGCTGGGCGGGCCAAGCCTGACCTGGCTGCGCGAGGCGCTGTCGGAAACCGAAGCGCTGAGCCGGATGCAAGCGCCCGACCTTCCCTGCATCGCCTTCATGGGCACCAACGAACGGATCGTGCACACGGACCGTGTGATCCGGCGCATGGACAGCTGGCCGAAGGGCGATCTGGTCATGGTCGAGGACGGCGAGCACGAGGTGATGATGGAGGGGCCAGCCAAGCGCGGCCCGATCTTTGACCGGATGGTGAAAACCTTCTTCGACGCGGCCTAGGAACCCTCTGGCTGCGTGCTAGGTTGGCCTGCATGGCTGATCCGCTTCTGACATTCACCGAACACGGTATCTATTGCGCGCGGGGCGATTTTTATATCGACCCGTGGCGCCCCGTGGACCGTGCCCTGATCACGCACGGCCATGCGGATCACGCACGCTGGGGCATGGGGCAGTATCTGGCCACCGATCTGGCCGCCCCGGTGATGCGGCACCGTCTGGGCGACATCCCGCTCGAGACGATCCGCTACGGCGAGGTGCGCGACATCGGCGGCGTGTCCGTGTCGTTCCATCCTGCAGGCCACGTGCCCGGATCGGCGCAGATCCGCGTGGAATATCGCGGCGAGGTCTGGGTGGCGTCAGGCGATTACAAGGTTGTCGACGACGGGCTGTCGACCCCGTTCGAGCCTGTGCGCTGCGATCATTTCATCACTGAAAGCACCTTTGGCCTGCCCGTGTTCCGCTGGAAACCGCAGGCGGAGGTCGCCGCCGATCTTAACGCGTGGTGGGCCGCCTGCGCGGATGCGGGGCAGACGGCGGTGCTGGGTGCCTATGCCTTGGGCAAGGCGCAGCGGCTTTTGTCGATGCTGGACCCTGCCATCGGCCCGATCCTGTGCCACACGGCCATCGAGAACACCAATGCGATCCTGCGGGATCAGGGGCTGCGCCTGCCCGACACCGTGCACGCGACGGCCGAGGTTGACCCCAAGGCGCATCCGCGTGCCCTGCTGCTGGCGCCGCCGTCGGCCACCGACAGCAAGTGGGCCGCCAAGTTCGGCGCGCGGCAGACCGGGTTTGCCTCGGGCTGGATGGCCTTGCGCGGCATCAGGCGGCGGCGGTCGCAGGATCGGGGCTTTGTCATTTCCGACCATGCCGACTGGAACGGGTTGCTTTGGGCGATCGAGCAGACGGGCGCGGAAAACATATACGTGACACACGGTTACACAGAGATCTTCGCACGCTACCTGAATTCTGCGGGCTGGAACGCACAAGTTATCCCCACCCAATTCGGCGGCGAAGAGGAAGACGCCGCATGAACCGCTTTGCCACACTTTTCAACGCGCTGGACCAAAGCACGAAGACCACCACGAAAGTCGCTGCTTTGGCTGAATATTTCATCCATGCTCCGGAGCCCGACCGTGTGTGGACCATCGCCATGTTCTCGGGGCGTCGTCCGAAACGTGCAGTCACCACGACCAAACTGCGCGAATGGGCAGCCGAGCGTGCGGACATCCCGCTGTGGCTGTTTGAGGAGAGTTACCCCATCGTCGGCGATCTGGCAGAGACGATCACGCTGGTCCTGCCGCCGCCCACACGAGAGACTGACCACAGCTTGTCCCATTGGATCAATGCTCTGCGCGCCCTTGCTGATGTGGATGACGCGGCGCGCAAGGCGTTCGTGCTGGACGCCTGGGATCAGCTGCCCGACACTCAGCGGTTCTTGTTCAACAAGTTGATCACCGGCGGCTTTCGCGTCGGGATCAGTCAAAAACTGATGACCCGCGCGCTGGCCCGTGCGACCGACCGCGACGAGGCGGAGCTGGCACACCGGCTGATGGGCAACTGGCAGCCCGACAGCATCACCTGGCACCAGCTGATCGAGGCGGACGATGCGCAGGCAGATGCGGCGCGCCCCTTTCCGTTCTACCTAGCGTATGGGTTGGACGACGCGCCGGAAACCCTCGGCCCGCCAGAGGATTGGCAGGCGGAGTGGAAGTGGGACGGCATTCGCGGGCAGTTGATCCTGCGCGGCGGTCAGCACTTTGTCTGGTCGCGCGGCGAAGAGCTGATGACAGACCGCTTTCCCGAACTGGCGCGCGCCGTCGATTTCCTGCCCGACGGCACGGTTCTGGACGGTGAGCTGTTGGCCTGGGGCGACGGTACGCCGCAATCGTTCAACGCGCTGCAAAAGCGGATCGGGCGCAAGACGGTGCCGAAGAAACTGCTGAGCGAGGCGCCGGTGATACTGTACGCATACGATCTGCTGGAAGATCGCGGGGAAGACATCCGCCACCTGCCCCTGTCAGAGCGCCGCGCGCGGCTGGAGAGGTTGACCGCAGACCTGCCCGCCGATGCGCCCGTGATCCAGTCGCCCAAGATCCCCTTCGACGACTGGGCGCAGTTGCACGCATTGCGTGACACCGCCCGCGACGTCCAATCCGAAGGGCTGATGCTGAAACGGGCCGCCAGCCCCTATCTGGCAGGGCGCAAGAAAGGCGACTGGTGGAAATGGAAGCTGGATCCGCTGACCATCGACGCAGTGATGATCTATGCCCAATCAGGCGCAGGGCGTCGCGCCAACCTGTTCACCGACTTTACCTTTGCGGTGTGGAACGGCAACGATCTGGTGCCCTTCACCAAGGCCTATTCGGGCCTGACGGACGTGGAATTTCGCAAGATCACTGCCTGGGTCAAGAAAAACACGCAGCAACGGTTCGGCCCCGTCCGCCAGGTGACGCCGCAGCATGTGTTCGAGATTGCATTCGAGGGCATCCAGGCCAGCCCGCGCCACAAGTCCGGCGTCGCCTTGCGGTTTCCGCGCATGTTGCGCTGGCGCGAGGACAAGCCGGTGCAAGAGGCGAATACTCTGGACGATCTGAACGAAATGCTCCGCGTCTACGGCTAGCCTTGCCCTTGGCCATGCGCACACATACCTATGGGCCAACACAAAATAGAGGTTTCACGATGTTCCAGCTTCCCTTTCCTGTCCAAGACGCCAACGCCAGCAGCGGCGACAAGCCTTTGGGCAATCTGCCCGAGTGGAACCTCGACGATCTCTATACGGGCGAAGATGCCCCCGAGCTGAAACGCGATCTGGACTGGCTGGAAGAGGCCTGCGCCACCTTTGCCCATGATTTCGAGAACAATCTGGCCGGTCTGGACGCCGAAGGCCTGCTGGATTGCATCCTGCGTCAGGAAAAGATCAACCAGATCGCCGGGCGCATCATGTCCTACGCCGGGCTGCGCTATTACCAGCAGACCACCGACGGCGGGCGCGCGAAATTCATGTCGGACGTGCAGGAAAAGATCACCAACTTCACCACGCCGCTGGTGTTCTTCACTCTGGAACTGAACCGTCTGGACGACGACCACCTGTCGAAACTGATGCACCAGAACGCCGATCTGGCCCGCTACGAGCCGGTGTTCGACCGCATCCGCGCGATGAAACCCTATCAGCTGTCGGACCAGATGGAGAAGTTCCTGCACGATCTGGGCGTGGTTGGTGACGCATGGGAACGGATGTTCGACGAGACCATCGCGGGACTGGAATTCAACGTGCAGGGCGACGATCTGACCATCGAGGGCACGCTGAACCTGCTGACCGATCCGGATCGCGAGACCCGCCAGGCCGCCGCCGAAGAACTGGCGGACGTCTTCGGCAAGAACATCAAGACCTTCGCGCGCGTGCACAACACGCAAGTGAAGGAAAAGGAAATCATGGACCGCTGGCGGGGCATGCCCACCGCCCAGACCGGTCGCCACCTCAGCAACCATGTGGAACCCGAAGTGGTCGAGGCACTGCGCACTGCGGTCGTGAACGCCTACCCCAAGCTCAGCCACCGCTATTACGAGTTGAAACGCAAATGGCTGGGACTGGACCGCATGCAGGTCTGGGACCGCAACGCGCCGCTGCCGTTGGAAGACCCCAAGCCGGTATCGTGGGAAGCTGCAGAAAAGACCGTTATGGACGCCTATAACGCGTTTGATCCGCGCATGGGCGAAATTGCGGCGCCCTTCTTCACCAAGGGCTGGATCGACGCGCCAGTAAAGCCCGGCAAGGCACCCGGTGCCTTTGCCCACCCCACCGTGACGGACGTGCACCCTTACGTGATGCTGAACTACCTGGGCAAACCGCGCGACGTGATGACGCTGGCGCATGAGCTTGGTCACGGCGTACATCAGGTTCTTGCTGCCGATCAGGGCGAAATGCTGTCCTCGACCCCGCTGACCCTGGCCGAAACGGCGAGCGTCTTCGGCGAGATGCTGACATTCCGCAAGATGCTGGACGGGGCCAAGACCAACGCGCAGCGCAAGGTGCTGCTGGCGGGCAAAGTCGAGGACATGATCAACACCGTCGTGCGCCAGATCGCCTTCTATGATTTCGAATGCAAGCTGCACGCGGCGCGGCGCGGCGGCGAGTTGACGCCGGAAGACATCGGCGAGCTGTGGATGAGCGTTCAGGGCGAAAGCCTGGGCCCCGCATTCGATTTCATGGACGGCTACCAGCACTTCTGGGCTTATATCCCGCACTTCGTCCACTCGCCATTCTACGTCTATGCCTATGCGTTCGGCGACGGCTTGGTGAACGCGCTCTATTCCGTCTACGAGGAAGGCGCGGAAGGCTTCGAGGACAAATACTTCGACATGCTGCGCGCGGGCGGATCGAAGCACCACAAGGAGTTGCTGGCACCCTTTGGTCTGGATGCCTCCGACCCGGCGTTCTGGGACAAGGGTCTGGCGATGATCTCGGGCTTCATCGACGAATTGGAAGCGATGGAAGACTGATGTGCAGGGACCGGCGCGGGGCATCCACCGCGCCGGTCTTTTTTTCAAGACCTTGAAGGCCCGGACCTCGTCACATGATTGAATTTCTATCCCTGTCGCAAGACGACCTGCCGCACGTGTCACATCTTGCTGTTCATCCCGATCAGGTGAAATTCTCGGGCACGATCGAGGAAGCCTTTGCTGCAACCAACCCCGATGTCGATCGCTATGCGATCACGGACGGCACCGCCGTGGTGGGGTTTTTCAAGATCGACCGGGACTACAGCACCGTGCACGGCTTTGCGTCGACGTCCGACCTTGGACTGCGCACCGTGATGGTGGATGCGAACCATCAGGGCCGGGGCATCGGTCAGGCGCTGTGCCGCGCGTTGCCCGCCTATCTCGCGCAACGGTATCCAAACGCCGCAAGCCTTTGGCTGACTGTCAACCTGCTGAACCCGCGCGCGGTCAGCGCCTATATCAAGGGCGGGTTCGTCGATACCGGCGAACATTGGGTACACGGCGATTTCGGGCCCCAGCACATCATGCGGCTGGCACTGGCGCCTACTTCAACTGCGAATCCTTCGATCCACGCCGGTTGAAGCCGCCGCGATCCTGCGGGCGCCCGTCGCGTTCCGACGCGCAATCGACGCAGAGCTTTACCCCCGGCAGTGCCACCCGTCGCCGCTCGGGAATTTCCTCTTCACATTCTGCGCAGAACTTCAGGCTCTCGCCTGACGGAGCCTTGCGCGCCTTCATCCGCGCCAGTTCATCGTTGATCGACGCCTCGATCTGTTCGGACACCGCGCCGTCCTTTGCCCATCCACCGGCCATGACATTTCCTTTCAGCTTTGGTCTATATCTAGGGCGGCACCGCCCCGACGTCACCCTTTGGAAACGCGGGGGTCTATGGCTAACCTGCGCCGAAGTCTATCGAGGAGCAGATCATGCGCACCGCCTTAAAAATCATCGCAGCCCTTCTGGTCGTGGCCATCGCCGGGTTTTTCCTCTTTGCGCCCGGCTACGTGGAAAGCACCCGCAACGCGGTGGTGCCGCATGACCCCTACCCCGTTGCCGATGCCGCACAAGCGTTGCACGCCGACATGATCGTCGGAGACTGGCACGCCGACAGCCTGCTGTGGGACCGCGATATCACCGAACGCGGCGACCGTGGTCATGTGGACCTGCCCCGGCTCATCGAGGGCGGCGTCGCCATTCAGGTGTTCACCGCCGTCACCAAGTCCCCTGCAGGGCAGAATTACGAGGAAAACTCGGCCGAGGCCTTCGACAACATCACGCCGCTGGCAATCGGACAGTTGTGGCCCGTCCGCACCTGGACCAGCATTCTGGAACGCGCTCTGTATCAGGCCGAAAAGCTGCACGAGGCCGCAGTCGAGGCGCCCGAAGCCCTGACCATCATCAAGAGCCGCGCCGATCTTGACGCACATCTGGCCGCACGTGCAGCAGGCAGCGATGCGGTGGGCGGCATACTGGGCATCGAAGGCGCGCACCCGCTGGAAGGCGACATTGCAAATCTCGACAAGATCGAGGCCGCAGGGCACCGTGTAATCGGGCTGCATCACTTTTTCGACAACGCGCTGGGCGGCTCGTTGCACGGCCTTGGCAACCTGGGGCTGACCGATTTTGGCCGCGGCGTCGTGGCCGAAGTCGAACAGCGTGGCATGGTTCTGGATCTGGCGCATTCGTCCCCGCAAGTGGTGCGCGACGTGCTGGCGATGACCGACATGCCTGTGGTCGTCAGCCACTCGGGCATTCACGGCAACTGCCCCGTGACGCGCAACTTCACCGACGATCTGATGCGTGAGATCGCAGCAACGGGCGGCGTGATCGGCATGGGCTATTGGGCCGATGTGGCCTGCGGCGACATCACGCCGAGCGGCATCGCCAAGATGATCAAGGCGGGCATCGACACGGTGGGCGTGGACCACATCTCGCTGGGGTCGGACTTTGACGGGTCGGTCGAGACCGCGTTCGACACGTCGGAGCTGCCAGCACTGACCCACGCAATGCTGGAGGCTGGCATTCCAGAGGCCGACATCCGCAAGGTGGCTGGCGAGAACATGCTGCGGGTGCTGCGCGCGCGGCTAAAGTAGGCGCTAGATCGCGAAACCCGTGGCGCGCACCCGGTCCAGGAACCGCCGGACCAAATGTGGCTCGGTCGTGCTGAGGCACTGGTGGGCGAAATACCACCAGATGTATTTGTCATAGGCGCGCCGCGCAGGGTCCGTGGCAAGCAGCGCGATCAGCGCAGCGGGGTCGCGCGCCTCGTCCGCGACATGGGCAAAATCGGCCTGCCCGCACAGGATCACCGGCTTGCGGTGCAGATAGGCCTCGATTCCAACGGCGGAGTTGATGGTGACCACGCGGTCGCAGGCGGCGATGATGTCGTGAATGTTGCCGTCGCTGACCGTCACGCCCGCCATTTTGCGCAGTCGCGCCCGTGTCTTGGGGTCGGTGTCGCGCGGATGCGGCTTGACGACCACTGGCCCGCGATCGGCGTCGATCACCGCCTGTAGCATCGCCCAGCGGTCCATATACATCGTCTCGCCGACGCTGCGGTGCGCTTCGGACTGAAAGAACACGGCCGTGCCGCCATCCGGCAGATCCGCCTCTTCCTCGGGCTGCTCATAGCGCGAGGTGCGCGCACCCACCAGCCGCGCCTTGAGCTTGCGAAAGAACGCCCGCGCTTCCTCGGCCTCGATCTGTGCGGGGTTGAACGGCTGGCTGCCAATGGAGGAGAACGCGCGGATGCCCGAGGGGTCCACGTTCCAGAACGGATAGACATAGGCGACGCCCGCATTCAGCAGACGCGGATGCGTGAACCGCCCATGGTTGACGATGTGAAACGCATCATCTGCCTCGACCTCGGCCATCAGCGTGTCGCGGTCCAGCTCGACCATCGAAAAGGGCACATTCAGGGCGGTCAACCCTTCGGTCAGACGCGTATAGAACGGCATCAGCCCGCCCCCCAGCGGCCCCAGCCACGACCGTGGTACATGAAAGATGATCTTGCTCATTCACGCCCCGCCCGTTGCTTGAATTGTCTTTGTTATCATCCACCGGACCCGTGGCGTGCAAGCTAATCTTTGGACGCGTTCCTGCACCCCGAAGACATGAAATTAAAACACCTTTTACTCTCCGGGGGGTTGTATCGAACCGGGTCTCGTTCCCATTTTGCTGAGGATGGAACACATCTTAACCAAGGACTGCTGAATTGGATTATCTCTACGTTTTCGCCGGGCTTATCGGCCTGTTTCTGGGCGGCGAAGCACTGGTGCGCGGCAGTGTCGGCATTGCGCGCCGCATGGCGATCCCGCCCCTGCTGATCGGCCTGACCGTCGTTGGTTTCGGCACATCGACACCTGAACTTCTGGTCTCTGTCGACGCCGCGTTGCGGGGCGTGCCCGACATTGCCGTGGGCAATATCATCGGCTCGAACATCGCGAACATCCTGCTGATCGTCGGTGTCACCAGCCTGGTCTGGCCCATCGTCGTCACCGGCGCCACCCTGCGCCGCGACACCGCCGTGATGGTCGCAGCCGTCTGCGCCTTGGTCCCGATCTTCTGGATGGGGGAAATCGGGCGCCTGGCGGGCTTTGCGCTGGTCGCGGCGCTGGCGTGCTATCTGACACTGGCCTACCTCAAACCCGGAGACGCCCCTGCTGAAGACCTGGATGTCACGCCGCCCGCCTCGGTGTTGATTTCGGCGCTGTGGGTCATCGGCGGTCTGGTGGTGCTGATGTTCGGCGCACGGTTCCTGGTCGATGGCGCGGTGTCCATCGCGCGCAGCTTCGGCGCATCCGAGGCGTTCATCGGGCTGACCATCGTAGCCGTGGGCACGTCATTGCCCGAACTCGCCACTTCCGTGATCGCGGCCTTCCGGCGCCAGTCTGAGATTGCCATCGGCAATATCGTGGGCTCCAACATCTTCAACGTGCTGGGCATTTTGGGCGTAACGGCCGTGATATCGCCTGTTCCGGTGGCCGACAGGTTCCTGTCCTTCGACCTGCCGATTACCATCGCCGTTTCGCTGATCCTGACCGCGCTGCTGCTGACGCGCCCCGTGATCGGGCGCGGCGTCGGCGTGGCGGCTTTGCTGGGTTACGTCGTCTATGTCTGGGCAGCTCAGTAACAAACGCAAAATGCTCCGCCTTTCCCAAGGCGGAGCATTTCATTTCGCACGGATCAAATGCGGTCAGGCCGTGGCCATGAGACCCTTTTCATTCGCCAGATCGCGCATCCGCTTTTGCAGCTTTTCAAACGCGCGCACCTCGATCTGCCGGATACGTTCGCGGCTGACGTCGTACTGGCTTGAAAGATCCTCCAGCGTAACGGTCTGATCGGACAGGCGACGCTGGGTCAGAATATCCTTTTCGCGGTCGTTCAGCACATCCAACGCCTCGGCCAGCATTTCGCGGCGCACGGTCAGCTCGTCGCGTTCCTCGTAGTCGGCGGCCTGGTCGGCATCTTCGTCTTCCAGCCAGTCCTGCCATTGCATCGTGCCTTCGCCTTCGGAGCCGACGGTGGCGTTCAGCGACGCATCCCCGCCCGACATCCGCCGGTTCATGCTGATGACCTCGTCCTCGGTCACGCCCAGATCAGTCGCGATGCGCTTGACGTTCTCAGGGCGCATGTCGCCTTCTTCCAGTGCGCCGATACGGGCCTTGGCCTTGCGCAGATTGAAGAACAGCTTTTTCTGCGCCGAGGTGGTGCCAAGTTTGACCAAGCTCCATGACCGCAGGATGTATTCCTGGATCGAGGCGCGAATCCACCACATCGCATAGGTCGCCAGGCGAAAGCCCCGCTCGGGGTCAAAGCGTTTGACCGCCTGCATCAGGCCCACGTTCGCCTCGGAAATCACCTCGGCCTGCGGCAGACCGTAGCCGCGGTAACCCATCGCGATCTTGGCTGCCAGACGCAGGTGGCTGGTGACCATACGGTGCGCGGCCTCGGTGTCCTGTTCCTCGACCCAGCGCTTGGCCAACATGTATTCCTCTTCAGGTTCCAGCAAAGGGAACTTGCGGATTTCCTGCATATAGCGGTTCAGACCGCCCTCCGGCGTCGGCGCCGGCAGATTTGCATAGTTTGCCATCTCTGTCCTCTCTGCCCCATGTTTAGGGGCTTAACATAGATATGGGTCGCTCACGGGACTGTTGCAAGAGGCCCTGAAATTCGATTTCGCTGACAAGCATACACGAACCTTGCGAGAATGTTAGCGTATGACAGTGCGCTCACGCACACGTGTGATGTCAGTTTCAAACGTTTTGCCATGCGTTCGGTTAACATCCCTTGAACGCAGGCGGCACGCTCTTCCGTCGTGGAAAAATTTAGCGTTTCAGGCCAGTGCGTCCAGCAGATCGGTCATGTCGGCGGGCATTTCGGCTTCAAACCGCATGTTTTCGCCGCTGACAGGGTGAACAAAGCCCAAAACCGCTGCATGTAGCGCCTGCCGTGAAAACCCGTTGAGCACAGCCAGCGCCGCGTCGCTCAGTGCGCCCTTGGGCAGCTTGCGTTTGCCGCCATAGACCGGATCGCCCACCAACCCGTGACCGGCATGGGCCATGTGCACACGAATCTGGTGGGTGCGCCCCGTCTCCAGCCAGCATTCCATCAGCGCCAGAACGTCCGGCGTGCCAAAGCGCGTGACGGTGCGCGCCCGCGTCACCGCGTGCCGCCCGCCCTGAAACAGCACCGCCTGACGCTGTCGGTCGGTCTTGTGGCGCGCCAGTTGCGTCGTCAGCTTCAGGATATTGCCCGGCTCGAACGATGCGCCCCTGATCCCGCGCAGGCGCGGATCGTTGGCGTCGGGCACGCCGTAAACCAGCGCGCGGTAATACCGTTCGACCGTGTGGGCGGCGAACTGGTCCGCCAGCCCGTGATGCGCCGCGTCCGACTTTGCAACCACCAGCAAGCCACTGGTTTCCTTGTCGATCCGGTGCACGATGCCGGGACGTTTCATGCCGCCTACGCCGGACAGATTGTCACCGCAATGGTGCATCAGCGCGTTGACCAGCGTGCCCGACGGTGTGCCCGGGGCGGGATGCACCACCATGCCCGCAGGCTTGTCCACGACCACCAGATCGTCATCTTCATAGATGATCGTCAGCGGGATATTCTCGGCCTGGATATGGCTTTCGGCAGCGACGGCCACCGCGATCATCACATCCGCGCCCTCGTCCACCTTCGCCTTTGGGTCGCGCACGACTTCACCGTTGACCCTGACCGATCCGTCCTCGATCAACCGTCCCAGACGGGTGCGCGACAAGGCGGCATCCGCTGGCACATCGCGCGCCAAGGCCTTATCAAGACGCGCAGGCGGCGCTTCGCCCACCCGAAACCGAACGAGTTGATCCGACATGTCCAATCCTCACGACACTGATGCCACAGACGCGTCCGAAGTGCCCGAACCGCCCCATCTCAAAAACCTGCGCCGTCTGGTGACGCTTCTCACCGTCACGATGATCGCAGGCATGGCCGCGATTTTCGTGCTGATGGCAATACGCCTCAATAGCCCGACAACGCCCCGGCTTCCAGAGCGCATCACCCTGCCCGACGGCACAACACCCACCGCGTTCGCACAAACTCCGCAGTATATCGCCATAACAACCCCGACGCAGGTGCTGATCTACTCCGCAGACGGCAAGGAACTGAAGCAGACCATCACCCTCGACTGACGCCCCGCCTTGATCGGCCACCCGTTTTCTTTTGGCCAAAAATATCCTGGGGTCCGGGGCGAAGCCCCGATCATCGGAACGGCAATTTCTTAAGGGAAGGGTAATGGTACCACCTCCTGGTCTCGAACCAGGGACCTCTTGATCCACAATCAAGCGCTCTAACCAACTGAGCTAAGGCGGCACTGCGCGGTGATGTAACCAAGACATCCGGGTTTGGCAAGACCGATCAAAAGCGAATTTGCCATTCCTGTTCGACCAGCGCCTGACCGAACGAACGCACTGACCTGCAACTCACCAGCGACCAGCCGTTGCGCCGGTACAGCGCGCAGGCCGCAACGTGGCTCTCGTGGGTCCAGAGCCGCATCCCCTTGTAGCCGCGTTCACGGGCGAACCCCATGCAGGTCTGCAGCAACCGGTAGCCCAGTCCGCGCCCCCGCGCCGCGTCGGTCACCAGAAACATCCTCAGCTTGGCCGTATCCGCATCAAGCGCCACGCAGAACATGCAGGCCACAGGCGCCCCGGCCCCGTCCACCGCGATCCAACCCGCTTCGCGCTCAGGATCATGGCCCGCATCGAAATCGCGCAGAATCGTTTCCACCAGCGTGGCAAAGCTTTCGTCGAACCCGTCGACCTCGCGGTAGTGACGCGCATGCGCCGCCAGCACCCAAGGCGCATCGCGGGAGGTATAGGACCGGATCGAAAACTCTGTCATGCTGCCAGCCTTGCTCCACCCTTGCCCGCGTCACCCTTGCCCGCGTCACACTTGCCCGCGTCACACTTGCCAATCAAGCCTGTCTTCGCTAGCACAATCGCCTGACACAGCCGGAGGCCATCATGGGCATCAACAACGAGCGCGACATCGAAGCCAATCTGCAGATCGGCCCCACGGACAAGGGCATGGTCCGTCTGTTCGTCGAAGGCGGCGGTGCCGAGATCCCGATGGACTTCGAGCCCGACGAGGCCCGCGAGATCGCTGAAGAGCTACTGGCCGCGGCCAAGGCTGCCGAATCCATCAAGCGCTGAGCCGTCACCCCAATCCCGCAAACGCCGCCGGGTCACGCAGAGCCTGCAACCGCCGTGCCGCATGCGTGGCGAACTTTTGCACCATCACCTTGCGGCGCGCGGCGGCCAGCCGGTCTTCGGGCGGCATGCGGATCACCTCGGCGTCATAGCCGTCTGCGATGATCAGACCGGTGCCCTCGGGCAAAAGGTCAGTGGGAAAATCTGCATCGACCGCCCAGAAAAACCGGTCGCACCACTCCAGATAGCCCTGCCACTTGCTGTCCGACATGTAATCGGCGCGGCTGGATTTGCATTCGACCACCCAGATTTCGCCCTTCGGTCCCAGCGCCATCACATCCACCCGCAGCCCGCGCGCAGGCACCAGTTCCTCGACGGTGACCATGCCCAGCGCCGCCAGATGCCGGGCCACGCCACGCGCCAGAACCTGCCCCGGTGCAAGGGCCACAAGATCGGATGTCAAAGCCATGCCCAAAAATATGAACATTACGTGAACAAATGCAAGCCCTGCGCGTGAAACCTTGGAAGGTGTGCCGCGCGCATCTATGTTACCCTTCTGTAATGGATCGTCGGAAAGGCCCGCATGACATCTGATCGCCCCCTCACCGACGCCCAAGCGCGCGGTGTCCGCCACGCCCGCGAGCTGGAAACCCACCTGACCTGGCTCGATACATTCTCCGGTACCGCGCTCGGTGTGCTGGCGGTCGCATCAGGCATCTACACCTATCTCGGGGTGTCATCCCTGCTGGATGACACGGGCGCGATGTCGGTCTTTGCCGCGATCGCCTACTCGGTGGCGGTGTCCGTCGGGATCTTCGTCTTCTGGTCCTACATGATGCGTCTCTTTCCGGCGGTGCGCACCGCGCAGGCCCGCATCGGGCTTATGGGGGCGATGGTGCTGGGGTCGCTCGCGATCGTGGCAATGTCCTCCTGGCTGAACGCCGCCGCCCTGGCCGGATCGGCCGCCGTCGAGCAGCACCTGGCGACAACGGTGCAGGAATATCAGGGCGCGCTGGAAGAAACCCACGAAATCGCGCTCAGCGCCCAAAGCCTTGAGCGTGACGTCGCCCGCGTGCGTCAATCCTTCGAGGACCTGTCTGAACAGGAGGCCGCGGGTGCCCTGTCCGGCATGGCCGGGCGCGGTGCCGTGTTCCGTGTCCTGCGCCAGAAATCCGCCGAATTGTCGGGGCTCGAGGCGCAGATCGCCACGCAGACCCCGCTGGTCAGTGCCGCCTTCACGGAAGGCAACGCCATCCTCAGCCGGATGCGCGCCCTCACGGTCGAGGCAGGGCCGGTCGAGGCCCGGTCGGTCGAGTTTTCCGAAGCCACCGTGCGTCTGGCCGGGCTGATCGCGCAATTGCGCCAGCTCTCTGTCGCGCCGCTTGTGGAACGCGCGGCACAGGATCTGGCCGCCTCGGTGGTGCTGCCCGAACTTGACGGAAGCACCTCGCAGATCCGCACCGATCAGGCGTCGACGATCACCAGCGTGCTCGATGTGCTGGCCCAGCGCGCCGCGACGCTGCAAGGGGCCGCCGCCGCCGTTATCGCCCAGACACCGCCGCCTGATGTGACCTATACGCCGATCTCCTCGGCCGATGCGGTGATCCTCTACGCGCGCAACTTCGTGCCCTCATGGGCCGGAGCGATTGCGATTGACCTGCTGCCTGCAGTGCTGGTCCTGATCCTCGCCATCACCCAGTCCGCCATCCGCCATGGCCGCGAGGGCACCGCTGTCGACGACACCATGACACTGGCCGAACTGCGCGCCGCCCTCGGGGCCGTGCGCGATGTGGAACTGGCGATGAACAACATGCCGGATAGCTTGGCCAAGGACACGCTGGTCAAGGATTCACAGGCCCCGGACGCGCCCGAAACGCCGACGCGCCCTACCCCGGTCAGCTCTCTGTGAGTGATTCCGCCCCATCCAAATTCCCCTCGGTCGGGCGCATCCTTGCAGGCGTGCTGGTGTTCCAGCTTGGGCTGGGCGTGCTCTTGATCATCGGGGACATGTCGGACGCGGGCCTGTCGCTGCCGTCCTTCGGCCCCGGCCAGCCGCAGCTGACCGAACCCGTGCGCCCCGGCGACCAGCGCCGCACCTTCGATCCGGACCGCCCGCGCCCGTTCGGCCCCTCCGAGCCGCTGCCCGAACGGCTGATGCTGACCGAGCTTGAGGGCGGCACCTACCGCCTCGAAGGGACGATCGCGCCCGACGACGCCACGCGCATCTCCGCCCTGATCACCGCCTCGGTGCCCGCCCCCGACCGGCTGGTGCTGCAATCGCCGGGCGGATCGGTCGCCGATGCCCTGGAACTGGGGCGCTTTATCCGCGAACAGAACATCGCCACGGAAATGCGCGCGGACGAAGTGTGCTATTCCGCCTGCCCCTACCTGCTGGCGGCAGGCATCACGCGCACCATCGCCGAGAGTGCCAGCGTCGGCGTCCATCAGCATTACTTCGGCCAAAGCACGATCCTGCCCGCCTCTTTCGCAGTCGAGGACATCCAGCGTGGCCAGGGTGAGGTGATGACTTACCTCGACGAAATGGGCATCGACCCGCTGGTGATGCAGCACGCGCTGACCACGCCGCCCGACGAGATCTACGTGCTGCTCCCAGAGGAGCTGACACGCTACAACTTCGTCGAAAGCGAGTGAACAGGCTTCATCTTGCCAGATAAACTCCGGGGGAGGCCGCAGGCCGGGGGCAGCGCCCCCTTGCCCCCCTTGCCAAGTGCCAGCGCGCACCCTATCTCAGGCAGTGGCGGGTTCTGCCCCTCTCGATACGGTTACGTTCCAGTGGCCTTAAGCAATTCCGAGGGAACTGGCTCTGTTTGGACCCTGGTCCACTTACCCGGTGCCCACCTGTACATACAGGTCCTCGGGAACAAAGAACCAACGGCTGCGGTGGTTCCCGCCACTTTCCGCAAATCTGCACAGTCACGGCGCGCAGGCGCCGATTGCGACGCATCTGCGCACGACTATGTTTCTGCACAACAGCAGCATTCAAAGGAGATGTCCCATGTCCCTGCGCCCCACATTGGAAACCCGCCGTGCCCAGCCCACGCTGGAAGGGGCCGGTGTCAAACTGCACCGCGCCTTCGGCTTTCAGGACCCGTCGGAACTGGACCCGTTCCTGCTGTTTGACGACTTTCGCAACGAACGCCCCGAGGATTTCGAAAAGGGGTTTCCCTGGCACCCGCACCGGGGGATCGAGACGATCACCTACGTGCTGTCGGGCACCGTCGATCATGCCGACAGCCTGGGCAACACCGGCGCGCTTGGGGCCGGTGACGTGCAGTGGATGACCGCCGGACGCGGCATTCTGCATCAGGAGATGCCGCAGGGGAATCCACAGGGCCAGATGCACGGCTTTCAGCTTTGGGGCAATCTGCCCTCGGCGCAGAAGATGACCGCGCCGCGGTATCAGGACGTGACCGCAGCCGATATCCCCGAGGTCACCGACGACGACGGCACCACCGTGCGCGTGATCACCGGCGAATTCTGGGGCAAGAAAGGCCCCGTGGACGGCATCGCCGCCGATCCGCAGTATCTGGACGTGACCATGCCGCCCGGTGTGCGCAAGACGTTCCGCATCGACACCTACCGCCGTGCCTTTGCTTATATCTTCGAGGGTCAGGCGGCTTTTGTCGACGCCTCGGCACCCAGCGGGGTCTTGCTGGAAAAGGAAGTGGCAGGACAAGAGGTCAACATCCGCGATCTTTCAGGCGACCGCACGCTGATCCGCTTTGGCTCGGGCGACAAGATTACCGTGCAGGCAGGCGAACAGGGCGTGCGCTTTCTGCTGATCTCGGGCGCGCCGATCAACGAGCCCGTGGCCTGGCACGGCCCCATCGTGATGAACACGCAAGAAGAGCTGATGCAGGCGATGCGCGAATTGCGCAACGGCACGTTCATCAAGCCTGCGCACTGAACGACCCCAGACCTGGGTTCCTGCCCTGCGCGCCGCCTTTACAGCGCGCAGGTTGCTACCGACCGCCGACCGAGCGGCGCACCATGTCCCAATAGATGTCCTGCACCTCGGCCAGACGCAACCGTCCGCCCGCGCGAAACCATGTGTTCACGCCAGTCAGCATCGCGATCACGGCGAGCGTCGCGATCTTGGTGTCGGGCACCGCAAATGCGCCCTCGTCGGCCCCGCGCCGCAGGATCGCTTCCAGATGGTCCTCATAGCGCCGGCGCAGGGCTTCGACGACGGCAAAGTTATCCGGCTCCAGATTGCGCAGTTCCATATAGGCGATGAACACCGCATCGGGGCGGTCATGGTGAAATCCGATGTGAAAGCGCACGAAACGTTCCAGCGCCGATGCCGCGTCGCCCCCGTGGTCGGGCAGCGCCGCAAGCAGGTCGGTCATGTGGTCGCGCATCAGATCGAACAGCAATGTCTGCTTGTCGGGCGTGTAGTTATAGAGCGCGCCTGCCTGTACCCCGACCTCGCCCGCAATCCGGCGCATCGACACGGCGGCATAGCCATCTCGGGCGAACAGACGCAGTGCGGCGTCTCGCACCCGTGGCCCCGTGATGTCCGAATGTGATCCTGCTGTGCGCGCCATGTGCACCCGATTATCTGAACACTCGTTCAAAACCAAGTCCCTTGCACCATGGGCGACACTGGTGCATCAAGCATGCAACATCTCATTCAGGCAGGTTCATGCGCCTTTTTCTTGTCACAGCCCTGATCGCCGCCCCGCTTGCGCTGGCGGCCTGTGCCCAGTTCCCCGAACTGGACGCCGCCATATCGGAGCGCGCGAAGGCTGCGGATTATCCCGAACTGGTCAACGTCGCCCCCATCCTTGCGCGCGCGGAGAATGACGGCCCCGCGCCTGCGGTCGTGCAAGGCAATCTGGAGGCCCGCGTCGCCGCCCTGCGGAGCCGCGCGGCACGGATCAAGGGGTCAAGCGTGATCGACAGTGCCGACCGGACACGTCTGGCCCAAGAGCCCCGCATAGACTGAGCCGCAGCCACGCAAACGGGCGCTTTCCCTTTCTTTCGGCGCCCCTTTCCCTTTCTTGCGGCGTGATCGACAGCGCCATGTTGCGTGCCCAGCGCGAACGGGGTAGATGCGCAAAAACACCACGCATGTATAAGGAAATAGCCCATGTCCCAGCCCCTTCGCCTTGGTATCGCCGGTCTGGGCACGGTCGGCATGGGTGTCGTCAAGATCGTGCGCCAGCAGGCCGCTCTGCTGACTGCCCGCACCGGGCGCGAGATCACGATCTCGGCGGTTTCGGCTCGGACCAAGGACAAGGATCGCGGCATCAGCCTGGGGGATTATGCGTGGGAAACTGATCCGGTTGCCCTGGCGAAACGTGACGATGTGGACCTGTTCCTTGAGCTGATGGGCGGTGAAGATGGCCCCGCCAAGGACGCCACCGAAGCGGCCCTTGCCGCAGGCAAACACGTGGTCACCGCCAACAAGGCGATGCTGGCCATGCACGGCCAGTCGCTGGCCGAACAGGCCGAGGCGGCGCAGCGATCCTTGAAGTTCGAGGCTGCCGTTGCTGGCGGCATCCCCGTGATCAAGGTGCTGACCGAAGGCCTTGCAGGAAACGGCATCACCCGCGTGATGGGCGTGATGAACGGCTCGTGCAACTACATCCTGACCCGGATGGAGACTGCCGGGCTGACCTATCAGGAGGTCTTTGCCGAGGCCGATGGCCTGGGCTACCTCGAAGCCGACCCGCAGCTGGACGTGGGGGGCATCGACGCCGCGCACAAGCTCGCGATCCTGTCGTCGATCGCTTTTGGCACCCGCGTCGATTTCGCGGGCATCGAACTGGAAGGTATCGAGCGGATCAGCATCGAAGACATCCGCGCCGCCGCCGACATGGGTTTCAAGATCAAGCTGCTGGGCGTAGCGCAGAAAACCGGGCGCGGCTTGGAACAGCGGATGCAGCCCTGTCTTGTGCCAGATACATCGCCGCTGGGCCAGTTGCAGGGCGGCACCAACATGATCGTACTGGAAGGCGACGCGGTCGAGCAGATCGTGTTGCGCGGCCCCGGTGCCGGTGCAGGCCCCACCGCGAGTGCCGTGATGTCCGACGTCTGCGACATCGCGCGCGGCTTTTCCCTGCCGGTCTTCGGACAGCCCGCATCCACTTTGGAAGCGGCGACACCTGCGCTGTCGGTGCTGCCAGCGCCTTATTACCTGCGGATGGGTCTGGTCGACAAACCCGGCGCACTGGCCAAGATCGCCGCAGCACTTGGCGAAGCGGGCGTCAGCATCGAACGGATGCGCCAGTACGGCCATGCCGATGCGGAAGCGGCCCAGGTGCTGATCGTAACCCACAAGACCACCCGCGCGAGCCTGGATGTGGCCGTCGAGGCGATGGAAGGCACCGGCGTTCTGGCCTCTGCCCCTGTCGCGCTGCGGATCGAGCACTTGTAAAGTTGCGCCATCGGGCTGCCGCCGCTACAAATTTTCCAGACACAGATTGATGAGGATCACCCCCATGCCAGACGCCGCAAAATTTCATGACCGCATGTTGTCCCTGGGCCTTGCGCGGGTCTCGGAGGCGGCGGCACTGGCTTCGGCCAAGCTGATCGGGCACGGCGACGAGAAAGCCGCCGACCAGGCCGCGGTGAACGCCATGCGCGAGCAGCTGAACCTGCTGGACATCGCGGGCGTGGTGGTGATCGGCGAGGGCGAGCGTGACGAAGCGCCGATGCTGTTCATCGGCGAGGAAGTGGGCACCGGCAACGGCCCCGGCGTGGATATCGCGCTGGACCCGCTGGAAGGCACCACGCTGACCGCGAAGGACATGCCCAACGCGCTGACGGTGATCGCGATGGGCCCGCGCGGGTCGATGCTGCACGCGCCGGACGTCTATATGGAAAAGCTGGCCATCGGTCCGGGCTTTGCCCCCGATACAGTCACGCTGGCCATGAGCCCCGGCGAACGCGTCAAAGCGCTGGCCAAGGCCAAGGGGTGTGCGACCGCAGACATCACCGTGTGCATTCTTGAGCGCCCACGCCACGCCGACATGATCGCCGATGTGCGCGCCACCGGTGCGGCCATCCGCCTGATCACCGATGGGGACGTCGCGGGGGTGATGCATTGCGCCGACCCAGACACCGGCATCGACATGTACATGGGCGACGGCGGTGCCCCCGAGGGCGTGTTGGCCGCAGCCGCGTTGAAATGCATGGGCGGGCAGATCTATGGCCGCCTGCTGTTCCGCAACGACGACGAAAAGGGCCGCGCGGCAAAGGCGGGCATCACCGACCTCGACCGCGTTTATACCCGCGACGAGATGGTCACCGAGGACGTGATCTTTGCCGCGACCGGTGTGACGTCGGGATCGCTGTTGCAGGCGGTTCAGCGCGAACCCGGCTGGCTGACCTGCGAAACCCTGTTGATGCGGTCGAAAACCGGATCGGTGCGGCGGATGCAATACCGCACGCCCGTATCGGAAACCTGATAACCCGCCGCGTGGGGCTGATCGGCCCTCCGGGGGGAGTTTGTTTGGCAAGATGAAGATGGGATGTGGCCATGTATCTGGGCGTTGAGACATCCCTGACCGGGCGGCGCTGGGTCGGGCCTGCTGTGGAAGTGCAGCGGGCAGCCGATCTTATCGTGCAGCTAAAGGGACTGCCGGGGCCCGTGGCGCAGGTTCTGGCGCGGCGTGGCGTGGTGGCAGAGGAAGCGGATGCGTTCCTGGCCCCTGCCCTGCGCGATCTGCTGCCGGACCCGCGCCTGTTGAAGGACATGGAAAAGGCCGCCTCGCGCGTGCTGGAGGCAGTGACGCGGCGCGAGCGGATCGCGATCTTTGCCGATTACGATGTGGATGGCGGCAGTTCCGCGGCCTTGTTGCTGGACTGGTTGCGGCAGCTGGGCCTGCGCGCGACGCTCTATGTGCCGGACCGGATCGACGAAGGCTATGGGCCCAATGATGCGGCGATGGCGGAATTGGCGGCGGCCCATGACCTGATCATCTGCGTGGATTGCGGAACGCTGTCGCACGGGCCGATTTCGGCGGCGGTCGGCGCGGATGTGGTCGTGCTGGATCACCACCTGGGTGGCGAGACGCTGCCCGGTGCGGTGGCGGTCGTGAACCCCAACCGGCAGGACGAAGACGGCGATCTGGGGCATCTCTGTGCCGCCGCCGTGGTGTTCCTGATGCTGGTCGAATGCGGGCGGCAGTTGCGCGGCGCGGGCAAAAGCGGGCCGGACCTGATGCGGATGCTGGATCTGGTGGCGCTGGCCACCGTGGCGGATGTGGCGCCGCTGATCGGGGTCAACCGCGCGTTTGTCCGTCAGGGCCTGCGGGTCATGGCCGCGCGTGACCGCGCAGGACTGGCGGCACTGGCGGATGTGGCGCGGCTGGATACGGCGCCTGCGGCCTATCATCTGGGCTATCTGCTGGGGCCGCGCATCAATGCGGGCGGGCGGATCGGTCAGGCCGATCTGGGCGCGCGTCTGCTGGCCACGACCGACGCGCACGAGGCTGCGGCGATGGCCGAGCGGCTGGACCTTCTGAACACCGAGCGGCGCGACATCGAGGCCGCCGTGCGCGCATCTGCCATGGCGCAGGCCGAGGAACGCGGTTTCGACGCACCGCTGGCCTGGGCGGCAGGCGATGGCTGGCACCCCGGTGTCGTGGGCATCGTCGCGGCACGGCTGAAAGAGGCGTCGAACCGTCCAGCCGTGGTGATCGGGATCGAGGACGGCATCGGCAAAGGCTCGGGCCGGTCGGTCACCGGCATTGACCTGGGCGCCGCGATCCAGCGGCTGGCCGCCGAAGGGCTGCTGCTGAAGGGCGGCGGGCACAAGATGGCTGCGGGGCTGACAGTGCGTGAAGAGCTTATTCCGGACGCGATGGCGCGGCTGGGCGCGTTGCTGGCCAAACAGGGGGCGGACCGCATCGGCGTGGCGGATCTGCGGCTGGACGGCACGATGATGCCCGGTGCCGCGCAAGTGGAACTGGCCGAGATGATCGAGCAGGCAGGCCCTTACGGTGCCGCCGCCCCCGGTCCGCGCTATGCCTTTGCAGACATGCAGATCTTTCATGCCAAGCGGGTCGGCGAAAGCCATCTGAAGCTCAGCTTTGGCGATATCGGCGGGCCGCGCATGGATGCCATCTGTTTCGGGGCCTATGATGGCCCGCTGGGGCCCCGGCTGGAACGGCACGGCGGCGCGCGCTTTCATCTGGCGGGGCGACTGGACATCAACACATACCGCGGGCGGCAGAGCGTTCAGCTGCGTTTGGAGGACGCTGCGGAGGCTTGAACAGAATTTTCTGAAAGAACTTCATTTTTGGTCTTGCACCATCCCGCGCGATTGCATAATCAGCCCCTCACAAGACAGTGGCCCGTTCGTCTATCGGTTAGGACGTCAGGTTTTCAACCTGAAAAGAGGGGTTCGACTCCCCTACGGGCTGCCACTTGTTCCCCGAAAGCCCTATTTTATTGGCCTCTTGGTCCGCATGTGGACCACGAGTTTCGGGCCGTGGTCCACCTTTCATCTCAGCCATGCGCTTGGAAGCCGCCGTTGCAGCGCCGCGGCGCTGGAAGTTCTTGGTGTAGACGCTGGCGGCCTTCGCCTCAGTCCAACCGAAGGCGGCCATGAGTTCGTATTCGGTCGCGCCACGTTCAGCCATGAGCTCTGCGACGCCCTTCCGGATCCAATGCTGTGAACGCGTGGACCTTTTCTTCACGACCTTCCGCTTGCCCTTACCCACATAGATCGGATTACCCTCTTCATCCTTCGCATCGACGCAGAGACCGGCAGCGATGATCCACTTGCGAACCCGGTTATCGAGTGAGCCGGAGGAGGCGAACGGTTTCCCTTGCTCGGTCAACAGGTAGGTATTGCGTTCGTCATGCAATGCCAGCTCCGTTGCAAGCATATTACCCAAGGGAATCGAGACGAACGCCGAACCCTTTTTTGAGGGTTGCCACTCAAGGTAACGATCGCCCTCGTACATCGCTTCGTTCTTCCTGCCAAGGCGATGAGTATCGCCGATCCGGCTGTGGCTGTCATAAGCGAGGCAAAACCACAGCCGCGCCATGGTCCCGGAGCCATGGGCAGTCAGAAACTTCTCGACGTCCTCAGGCTTCCAGGGCTTGGCGCCTCCACCGGCTGTGTGGATGTTCTCCACTGCGAAGACAGGACTATTCTTGGGATAACCGCGCTTGGCTCCCCAACGATACGCAGCGCGAAGCGCCTTGAGGCAAGTGTCAGCGGCAGCCGTGAGAACTCCGAAGCCGTCTTGAATATGAATGAACGCTTCTTCGGGCAGGTCGGAGTCCAAGGACCCCATACGATCGCCGTCAAGATCAAGTGTGTCGCAAGCTTGCTTAAATCCTGTCTGACGGCTTGTCAGGGTGCCTTTTGACATACTGCCAGCTTTTACCTGCGTTTTCAGCCATTCGAGGTGCTTGTCGCAAAGCTCGTCGAGAGTACCCTTCCTCGGCTTTTCTGGTTTCCTCATTTCGAGCTTTTGGCCCGCGCGAGCGGCATTGTAGTGTTCGTGGAAGCCAGGTTTTCCCGGCCCCATAGGGATCGGGATTTTTTTGTCTCGGTCGCCTTCCACGCGAACACGCCATCTGACAGTTCCCGCCGCCGTCTTGTCATCGAGGAGTCCTTTGAACTCAAATTTCATCGTTGTGCCCCTCTCCACTTCTTCGGCGCCTGACCGTTCGGCGCCAGCGGCTCCGAGTTGGTGGCATTATTCAATTGTTCCGGGAGAAATTCCAGCCGCAGGCTGCCGTTCGGCTGAACGACCAAGGCGGTGGGGGTAAGGTCGGCGGCGGCGGCGATCGCATTCTTCACGGACGCCTGAGTGAGTTTCGGTGCGGACATTTTGAATTCTCCTGACTGATGATCAGGAGGTCGGCTCATTTTTCTGTATCCGGAGGCGGCTGTGATCAGGGTTCGATATCTCCTCACCGACGACAGCAATGGTACGATCGGCGACGTCATGGATGCTGCGATGGATGCGATCCAAACCCTCGCCCCACGTCTCGATCGCAACGCCGAGCTGCTTGCGGATCAGGTGTTCGAGGCCCTCCAAGACAACGGCTATGGCGAATTTGACGGCGTTATCCCTGCCTTGTCCGAGGCATTGGGTGATCAGGGTTTGACCGCGCTCAGGGTACGTGCGGAAGCTGCGATGGATGCGCCCATCACCTTGGACGAAACCGAGTATTTCGGGGTTCTCATGAGCGTCGAGCGCCGCCTTGAAATGGCAAAGGACAGCCACGACAGAACGCTCAGGATGATCCTGTCGGACGTTGCCGATGCCCAGGGCGATGTGGATGCGTGGCTGTCGCAGTATAGCGCGCAGCAACTGACGTATCACACGATTGCACCGAATGCAGCGCGACGGCTCTTAAAAGCGGGCCGGGCCGAAGACGCCCTGCGGATCATGGAAACCTGCATCGCCTCTGAGAAGGGCAAAGGCCGCGCCTTTGACTCGCCCGAGGTCGACAGCGCCCATTTCGCCTGCCTCGACGCCTTGGGCGAGGAGGCAAACCTGCGCAGCGCCATGTGGACCCGGTTTGAAACCAGGCTTTGCGCGGAGACCCTGCGCCGCTATCTCTCGCGCCTGCACGATTTCGACGATGATGAGGCGCTGCTGAATGCCCGCACCCATGTGCGCACCTACCCCGACCTGCTCCAGGGCCTCGTCTTCTGTGTGAGTTGGCCCGACCCAGGGCTTGCCGCTGACGTGATACTGTCCCGTCACGCAGAGCTGGATGGCAATGCCTATGAAATCCTTACCCCGGCATCCGAGTTACTCAAGGCCGAACATCCCCTGGCCGCAACACTGGTGTGGCGGTTGATGATCACCTTTGCGCTTCAAAACAACCGCGCCAAACGCTACCGGCATGCCGCAAGGCATCTCGCCTCCTGCGCCCAGGCCGATCTGGCGATTGCGGATTACGGCGCCTTTCAAAGCCACGAGGCCTTTGTCGACGACCTGCGCCGCAGGCATCCACGCAAACAGGCATTCTGGGACAAGGTCGAACAACAGGGCCGGATCTAAACGGCGCGTGGAGAAGTGGCTTCCGGCCCAGACCGGACACTGATCGTCTGTTCGGAAGCTGCGTTGCAGCGTCACCGAACCGGCCATTCGCTGCATCCGCGAGATGATGCGTCGCTCGATTTCCGCAGTGCGATTGACAGGAACTCTTCCTCGTCGCGCACCTTTGGTTGGTGGCCCTTCCACAGATTCTGAGCTCGAATTGGACCACGAAATGCAAACGCCAGTGGGAGGTCGAATGGCTTGTGAGAGTGCTCACATGATCAATGACAGCTTGTTGCTCCTCCAGCGGCCGGACAGGATACGGCATCGGCGGTAGCCGCACAGTCTGCCATGAAACCAAACCCTTTGCAGATCGTTGATGAGCATGGACTTGAACTTCGAACGACAGGGTGCCGGTCAACCTTTGCTTTTGGTGCACGGGTTGGGCGGAAGCATGCGCTCTTGGGACAGCATCGTGCCGACACTCGCGCGCGCGCGCGAGGTGGTGCTGGTCGATCTGCCGGGCCATGGGCAGTCTCCGCCGCTTGCGGGGCGCCAGACCATCGCCGCCTACGCGGATGCGCTGGACCGCTTCATCGACAGGAACGGTTTGGCGGGCGTCGATACCGTCGGCAGCTCCGTCGGAGCCCGGATGGTCTTGGAACTGGCAAGGCGCGGAACGGGCGGCCACACGGTTGCCTATGATCCGGGCGGTTTCTGGCGCGGCTGGGAAACCGCCTGGTTCCGCTCGACCTTGGCTGCGTCGGTCCGGCTGGTGCGGCTCTTGCGGCGGCGTATCCCGACACTGTCGCAAAGCCGGGCCGCGCGCACGGTGCTGCTGGCCCAACTGTCGGCACATCCCGGCGACCTTGACCCCCAGCTGGTTCAGAATGAACTGACGTCGATCGCCGAGACGAACGTCTTCGATGCAATGTTGAGCGAACTGGCGCGTGGCCCGTTGCAGGATGGAACGACGACACCGCCCGGACGGGTGACGATCGGCTGGGGTCGCCAGGACCGGCTCCTGCTGCCCCGCCAAGCGGAGCGCGCGCAGGCGGCCTTTCCGACGGCTGAACTGCACTGGTTCGACCGGTGCGGCCACTTTCCGCAATGGGACCGCCCGACGGAGGCAGCAGAGGTTATCCTGAAGACGGTGCAGAATTGAGTTGCGAAGCAAGGGCTTGTGTGGTTGGCGCAGCCTGTCTCGCCTTGATGTGCGCCCGTGCCAAGCGAAGCTGCAACCCTTCTGCTATAGTAAACGCATGACCCAGCTTGTGCAGCCCCGCTTGGTTAACCCGCCCGAAGGCGATCCCGGCGTCTATCTCGACTTCCGCTTCGGCCGGCGCGCCATGCTTTTTGACATGGGCGACCTGTCGCCGCTGACCCCGCGCGAGCTTCTGCGGGTCAGCCACGTGTTCGTCTCGCATGCCCACATGGACCACGTTGCGGGCACTGACCGGCTGCTACGCCTGCGCCTCAACCGGCCGCGCCCGCTCTGCATGACCGGTCCCGCGGGCTTCGTTCGTCAGGTCGAGAGCCGCCTCAACGCGTTCACCTGGAACCTTCTCGACGAAACCTCCACCAACTTCCGTCTCACGGTGCAGGAGTTCGATGGAACCCGGATCGTGCGAGCGGCCGAGTTCCGCGCTCACGACGCCTTTCACCGCCGCGACCTTGCTCCGGCGGACCTGCCCGAAGGCGTCGTGCTCGCCGACGAGGATTTCAGCGTGGAAGCGGTAGCACTCGACCACGGCATCCCGTCGCTCGCTTTCGCCTTTCAGGAAAGCCTTCGCGTCAACGTCTGGAAGACCGCGCTCGATGGCATGGGTTTACCCGTGGGACCATGGCTCGAGGCCGCCAAGAGCGCGATCCGCAGCGGCGCCCCGGACGATCACGATGTGGACGTGCCCGGCTACGGCACCCGGCGTCTCGGTGACCTGCGAGGCCAAGCCTTCCGGGTCGGTTCCGGCCAGCGGGTCGTCTACGTCACCGACGCAGCCGATACGGAGGCGAACCGCACCCAGATCATGCGCCTTGCCCAGAATGCCGATCACTTGTTCATCGAAACTCCCTTTCTCGACGATGATCGCGACTTGGCCAAGGCGACGGCACATCTCACCGCGCGCGCTGCCGGTGAGATTGCGCGGGCTGCGGGTGCGCGCCGGGTCATCGGCTTCCACCACTCGGCGCGCTATGCCGACAGGCCCGGCGCGCTCGAGGCGGAACTGGCGGACGCGCTCGGTCAGGACGCAGAGCCCGCGCGGGTCGCGCCCGGTCTCGAGACCGGACCGAACTGGGTCCGCCGTTGGCGCCGCGAGGGCGTTTCGACCGAGGCGGCACTCGCACGGTTCGACACACTCCCGCCCGTCATGCCGGATGAGATGTTGGGCGCTTGGCGGGGGGGCGGGTTGCCGACGGGGCATTCCCTCGACGGCCTGCTGGAGCATCTCGGCTGGCACGGGAAACACTTCGCCAGCGTCGATCACGTCGATCCGCTGGTCTTCGAGCCCGGCATCGCGCTCGACCCGCGCCTGATGCCTGTCCGCATCGCACTGCGCTGGCCGCGCGTTGCAAAAAGCGCCGCAACCCGCACTGCCTTCAGGCTGTGTCGTCGCCTTTTGCGCGCTTCGGGGCCTGCCGCGCGGCTTGCCACGGTCGGGTTCCGCGGAAGCGCGAGCGCGGCGATGGTCTACGACCGGCAGCCCATCGTCGACCACTTCCGCCGCATCGACGAACGGCGCATTCTCGGCCTCATGAATATGCGCGGAGTGGCGCCCTACTTCTTTCTCTTGACCAAGGATGCGGTCGGCGAGTGGAAGTGATGGGGACCGCTTCCCAATCGACCTGTAGACTTCCTCAGCACTGCCGCGACGGTCATGTATGGTGATCGTTGAAGACTAAGAACGGCCCTTTGCTGCCATTGACCAAGTCCTTTCAATGCAGCGGCGCAGTCCGTCGATCGGACATTCGCGCATTGCGCAGCATTTTATAGGATGAAACGTCGGTCGGCGGACGAAACAGATTCATCCGGATCGCCCGCCTCCGCTTTCCTAAAATTGGAACAGACCCAAGGCATTCACCACATCGCGCTTTGTCGCCTCGGTGCGCTCGCGCGCGCGCTCCGTGCCTTCTTTGATCACCTCAAGGATGTACGCTCGGTCTTGGGATAGCTGGGTCCTGCGCGCTCGAATTGGAGCAATAAGCTCCTGAAGAATAGCTTCCAGACGCGCCTTAATCTTACCATCGCCAAGCCCGCCGCTCTGATAGTGCGCCTTGAGCTCGGCAAGCGCTTTTTGGTCGGGGTCGAAGGCGTCGAGATAGGTGAAGACCACATGCCCCTCAACACGTCCCGGGTCTTCGACACGCAGGTGGTGGGGATCGGTGAACATCGCTTTGACAGCAGCGCGGATGTCTTC
>NZ_JANKJG010000003.1 GCF_024733015.1 Pseudosulfitobacter koreensis | reverse complement strand
TCAAAAATCCCATGTCGATCACTCCATATCTCCCTGATCAGAATCGTCAGGGCAATGTGTTCACATGGGTCAATTCTCAGTGAAAATTTATGGGGCTACCGGGTCAGTTCTCAATGAAAACCAACAGCGCCGCGATTCGATCATGGACTCGCCGGAACGTCAGGCCAAGACGCTGGCGAAGATGACCTTTGACGTGCGAAACCGCCAGCGCTATAGCATAGAGACCCCGATCTGGGTGTCGTGGTAGCACCCAGATCGGATTTGCATTCTCGAGTGGCTCGGCCAAGAGCGAGCCATCCTCCAACCACCGCATTTCCAGCAGGAAAGACCCTTTCCCGCACTCAAGCATGTCCGCCGAAGCGCAGCGACACAAGCTCTCCAAATCGCACGGGTTCGCCAGGGTCAGCCCGGAAATCCCAGCCGTGGGCCAGTAGTCTGTGACCGAGATCAGCAGGGGCAATTTTTCGATATCTGTTGGCGGTATCGGCGCGATTCCACCCCCCCTGGTCGAGCAGCGCCGCCCAGTCCTTGGTCTGCGCCTGATGCCAAGTGGCCCAGGTGTGGCGGCATGAATAGGGCACCACCTCCGGCCCCAGGCCTGCGGCCTCCCGCACCTTCCTGAAGGCGAGCGCCATCTGCCCACCGCGGTTTTTACGAAAGACGTAGGGCTCTCCATTGGGTGCCGGGAAGGCAGGCCCCTCTGCGGGGATCGGGCTGATCAAATCTACGGTGCGCAATGGCAGACGGACAAACCGCGCCCGATAGACCGTCTTTGTTCCGGGCAGCCACCATTCCCTCGTCGCGGGATTCCAATCCTTGGCGTCCAGCCCCATTGTCTCTCCGGGTCCGGCGCCGGTGCCGAGCATGAACGCTATCTTGCGGAGGGTTTCCAGATTTGGGTCTCGAAGGCTGGCCGCAGCTGGGTTCGCAGCCGCCACCAGCAGCCTTTCTGCTTCTTCCGGCGACAGCCACCGCATTCGCCGCGTGTCAGGCAGCTTTTCCCGGCGGTTTCCGGCCGCAAAATTCAGAACCGCCTTGATCGGCACGCGAAGTTGCCGCCTGACTGTCTCGGGCTTCGCGTTCGGATACAGCGTTCTGGCGGCACGGGCGATCACCAGTTCGTCGATCTCGTCACATAGGTGCTTCCGACCGAAGTAGTTCACGATACGTTGTAGAAATCGGGCTTCGCCACCGGCATCGATGTAGAGGCCAGCCGCCTCGGCGAAGGTCGGCCGTTTTTTAGGGCCCAGCTCCATGCTCTGCGACCGCCATGCTTCGGCGTAGATATTCTTCGCACTGGCTTTTGCCACATCCAGGAGGCCTTTTTCATGGATCGGCAAACGCCGTCTGATGCGGTGTCCGTTAACCCGAAAATCGATGATCCAGGCACCGCTTTTCTCCGACCAATATGGTTCCCAAGGTTGTTTTACTGGCAAATCGTACCTCCTTCGACAGTGTGTGCAAGGAAGGTTGGCCAATCACGTGAAAGGCGAAGCAATTTCCACGAATTTTCTGCAAATATCCGCGAGGAAAAATCGGGCAAGGTTGATCGGTCAACCTTGGAGGCAAAATCTGCTGTTGTTCAACGTATCACGTCGTGGTTTTGAGCGTGCTATGACTCCGCCATGCCCTCGGGAAACTCCGCCTTGCGCCCCAACCCCTTGCATTTCGTGGTGCAATTCGAGATCACTATGGACGGACCCACCAGCCAAAGGTGTACGGAAAGGAACAATTCGCGAAGATTGCTCCCGGAGCCATCTTGACGATACTTGGCGCAGCATGGACGGCGCTGTGCGGACCTTCCTGCCATTCGCTGCGGGTGCCTCAACTCGTGCTTTGCTGACGCGGCATCCAGAAGAGAGGGCGGAAAGCGGTTATTCGCCGCGAACTATATGAAGGGCAGCTATTTGCAGGAGAAAACGTTGGAGAAATCAGGTTCTTGATGGAGGGAGTTGACTACGTATAGGATCCTAACAAAGGCAATCCCAATAGAAAAAGGGCATTAGGCCCATTCCAAATCTGCCAATTTCTTTTCGGCGGCGGGACCTAAATACCAACGTGCGCAGCTGAAAAATTTCGACCAATTTTTCGTTTCATCTTCCGGAAATAAAATTTCCGCCAAAGCCTCCATGGCCTTGTCGATATCGTTTCCTTGCTCCAATAGAATTTGCACTTGCTCTGAAAGACCGCTTAGAAAGGCAGACCGCATGCGAACGAGCCTTGGTGTCGCAATCTTGCTTCCCTTTTTTGCCATCTCAGGCGAAAGAGATAGCTCGGAAATAGTATTGTGTGCTTGATCCCTTTTGCTTTCCGGGCACGTTTCGGAGACCTCCATCCTACCATCCGAATGGTATTTGAAAAGCAATCTTTTCAAGTCCTCTTCCTGCGCAGGATGCAAGATCACCCCGTCTAACACCGTATTTCCTTTAGGCACATCGCAAGAATGATCGGGCGAAGTGAAGCGACCCTCTTTATCGCCAGCTATATAATCTCTATTTCCCCCGCAGCACGTAAGAAGCAGATTCTCCCAATTGAACGTCCAAGTTGGATGATTATCAGATTTAGGATGGAAGTGTTCGACCGTTGAGAATGTCGCATGTTGGACGAATGGCCGGTTCGCTGAAGCTGCACCGCAGCGCTCGGCCACAAGGCGAACGGCAGTTCAGGGCCGGTCGTATTGAACCGCCGATTTGCTCGAACTCTTCGAGGACCGCTATTAACGCCGGTCCACCATCATTACCGCTCAGCTCCCCGTCTCAGGCTGGCATGACATGATCGGCGAACCCACCATCGCCGACGCCATTCTGTCGTCGGTCATCGTCATCTCCGTTGTCGGTTCCAGGTCTTGCAACCCGAACCTTCCCGAAGATCGACGGTGACCGCCAGCGTCACTCCCGGCCGCGCGCTGCGCTACGCCGGGGGCTCCGCGCGAGGCCTCCTACACGAACCGCTGGGGCACTACCAAAGCGAGAACTTGACCGCCGCTGAAAACACCGAAACTATCCAGAGCGAAACATGAGTGCAGGCAGATGATCAGCCGTGCCCGAGCTGTCCGGGAATTACTGAAACGGCTGTCCGGGATTTAGCGTAATCGCTGTCCGGTATTTCTGATATCTGCACTCAGCCTGTTCAATTGGAAATAGTCCCAGTTCTATCTCCGAACGCGTCTTCCAATCGTTCTGCCATTTCTTCGAGATCCGCTTCATCCAGATCGACATCGCGTTGCTTGCAAAAATCGAGTGCGCTTACGAAGTCAAACTCGTGAATATACTGCGGATTTGCCCTGACGTCGTGAAGGAAGGACGCATAGGTGCGCCACCCGAGGAACCGTGAGATGATTTCTGTTCGAAGCCCGGTCTTAATGTGCGGCGCCGCCAGCTGGGTTACCGATTTCATCCTTTTGATGCAATCAATCGTAATCGTGAAGCCCTTCATCACGTATCCTTTCGAATGAACGACCAAACATTCATGACTCGCGTGAGTGACGAATTGGGGAATATGGTCAAACAAGTAGGTTACTGCCCTGAATCGATCTGCTTAGCGATCTCGAAAATCTCTTGATCTCTAATGGTCTTGACAGTCAGACCAGCAGCGGTCTCGTCCTTCCATACGGAAACCCCGTGTTTGTTAAGTGCTCTCAACAGTGCTTCAATTTTTTCACGACGGACGCAAAAGTCAGGCTTGAGGTCGAACTTTCCACACACCTCCTCCGTGATCGATTGAACCTTGCTTTCAACTCTCCTGATTGTCGCGATCGACACCCCTGATTCATTGGCCAGATCCTCTTGTGACCAATGCAAAGCGTTTCTGCCGGCCTTCAAAAGACCAATCGCGTCGCTATCTATGGCAACTTCGCCTTTTCTCATACCTTCTCTCCCTGTGACCGGTGCAGCTTTTCAGGCAGTGCCCAGAAGCAGCCTGACAAACTCACTTGACTTAAATAATCGAATCGTTAAATATATCATATCACGAACTCGGGGCAACGTCTCGAGATTTTACTTGGGTTTGACAGCTACCACGCCGCCAAATCCGGACCGAGAAGTCGCGTTCAAACAATGGTTTGAACGACTCCGATTGCATGACGGTCAAACTGCACATCAAACAAGATCTGTGGAGCTCGCCATGACCCGTCAGGAGCCGGAAGTTTGCGAATTGGAAAATGGGCTTAGCCGCGTCGAGGCGGCTGCAGCGCTTGTGGTTTCCGTTCGCTATCTCTTTGACCTGCGGAAAAAATACGAGGAGGTATTCGAGGTTTGCGAATGGCGCGGGCGTCGACCTGTCTTCTACCGGGAGCACATAGATCGTTTTCGGGAGGCCATGAAATGCCAAGCCAAATCCCACCTGAAGACCCGCCGTGGATGCCCGTATGGAGAAACGGAGATTGGGAGTATGACCGCTACATCGGTGGAAAACGTTTTCGAAGACGCCTTGGCATACGCGACGAAAGCTACAAAGAACTCGCGATAGAGCTGTCCAGGAGGGATTTCGAAAAAGCTTGGGAGCAGATTCTGAACCCGGTGCCGACATTCGCGGAAGCCGCACTTCTGTACATGAAGCACACGGGGAACCGCCGCTACCTGAAACGGATCATCGCCTATTTCGGCAAAAACACGCGTATCGACCAACTCGATGAACCACGAATTCTGCGGGCCGCCGCAGCAATTGCAGACCGCCGCAGCAAGGAAACCGGCAAGATGTGGCAACCGTCGACGATCAAATGCCAAGCGATCGCTCCAATCAAGGCCGTGATCAATTTCATCAAGGGAACTCGAAGGGAGCGACGTGCAAGACGTGTCCGGGATATCTATCTGACACCGGCGGAGGTCGAAGCTCTGATCAAGATGGCACAGACGCCTGAGAAGGCCGGGGTGCACGACAAGCATCACCGACTGTTGAAAATCATCGTCTTCATGGTCGCGACCGGGTGCGGGCCGGGGGAGACTTTTGCGGTGAACGTCGAGGACTTCAACTGGTCGACCAACGAGGTCTACATTCCAGCAGTGGAGGACGGCGCGGGAAAGACCCTCTTCCGGGCACGCTGGGTTCACCTCCCGGACAAGGCCATCGCCCTGATCGGCGAGTTGCCGAAATCAGGCCGTGCCTTCCTGTCCTCGCGCGGCAATCCCATTCCGCTCAGGGATCATGGTGGCGGACAGATAGCCAAGCAATTCCGCAAGCTGTGCCGGGCTGCGGGACTTCCTGATGCTGTGGTTCCCTACACGCTTCGACATACCTGGGCGACCTTCTTCTCAGCGCAGGTTGGCGATCACGACCGGCTGCTTGACCAGGGTGGTTGGGGAAATTCCGACACGGCACGGGACTATCGCAAGAAGTACCCGGCAGACCTCGCGGAACAGCTCGATGCCTTCGGCTGGGACTTTCGGAGAGAGACATGATGGGGGGCAACATGGGCCGGTGGTCAAGATATGGTCAACGCACAACAGAAAAATACGGAAAAGTTAATAAAATGGGATGCTTGGAGAGAAAAGCCGCGCTCTTAGCAGGGGAGCGCCTTCGACCACTCGGCCACATCTCCGCCGCCGTGTTTATGGGCTTGGGCGGGGGAAAACAACTGCTTTTTTGCCTGCTCTGCCGGGTTGTTGGATCTGACAGAATATCGAATGAGAACAGCGGGATATTAGGCCAAACGCCCCATAGACGGACGCAATCGGGATATCACATCGAGAGCCCAAAGCCTTATGTTTCCGCGATGTTCAGCGTGGGCAGTCGCGGAAACAAGCGGGCTGCGGCGCGCGCTCGAAGTGTCGGAATGCCACTGCCAAACATGTGAAACGCAGGCAGACCGGCCCACTTCTCGCCTCAGGTGTTGAACAGGAAATGCAGCACGTCGCCGTCCTTGACGATGTAGGATTTGCCCTCGGCGCGCATCTTGCCTGCTTCCTTGGCGGGCTGTTCGCCGCCCAACGACACGAAATCATCGAAGGCGATGGTTTCGGCGCGGATAAAGCCCTTTTCAAAGTCGCCGTGGATCACGCCCGCTGCCTTGGGCGCCGAGGTGCCCTCGCGGATGGTCCAGGCGCGGGCCTCTTTCGGACCCACGGTGAAATAGGTTTCAAGGTGCAGCAATTCGTAGCCTGCGCGGATCAACCGGTCGAGGCCTGCTTCCTTGAGGCCCATTTCTTCGAGGAACATTTCCGCCTCTTCCAGTTCCAGCTGGCTGATCTCTTCCTCAATCTGGGCCGAGATGACGACGTGCATGTTGCCCTCGGCAGCAGCCATTTCAGCGACGCGCGCGGACAGGGCGTTGCCTTCGGCGGCTTCGGCCTCGCCCACGTTGCAGACGTAAAGTACAGGCTTGGTGGTCAGCAGCTGCAGCATCTTCCAGGCGCGCAGATCGTCCGCGTCCACATCGACGACACGGGCGGGTTTGCCCTCTTCCAGCACGGCAAGGGCTGCGCGCATCAGGCGTTCCTGCTGGGCGGCTTCCTTGTCGCCGCCACGTACCTTGCGGACGATGTTCTGCAGGCGTTTTTCGATGCTTTCGATGTCGGCCAGCATCAATTCGGTCTCGATGGTCTCGGCGTCGGCCACGGGGTCCACGCGGCCTTCGACGTGGGTCACGTCACCGTCTTCGAAACAGCGCAGCACGTGGGCGATGGCATCGACTTCGCGGATGTTTGCGAGGAACTGGTTGCCGAGGCCTTCGCCCTTGGACGCGCCTTTGACCAGACCGGCGATGTCCACAAAGGTCATCCGCGTGGGGATGATCGACTTTGACTGTGCAATCGCGGCCAGCTTGTCCAGACGTGCATCGGGCACGGCCACTTCGCCGACGTTCGGTTCGATCGTGCAGAACGGAAAGTTCGCCGCCTGCGCTGCTGCCGTGCGTGTCAGCGCATTGAACAGGGTCGACTTGCCCACGTTCGGCAGCCCGACGATACCCATCTTGAAACCCATGTCCACTCTCCGAAATCCGCGACAGGCCGCTTCTAGTGGGGCATGGCGCCGCGTGCAAGGCGGCTCGTCGGCCCTGCGGCCAATTATGCCGGGACGATACCCCGCTTTGCATTGATTTCCCGGTCCAGTTTGGGCATTGCGGTGAAGACATATAAAAAGGCCACCCCAATGACCCGCATCGACGCAAAATTCGCAGACCTCAAAGCCGCAGGCAAAAAGGCATTCGTTTCCTACGTGATGGCGGGCGATCCCGATTTCGACACCTCCCTCGAAATCGTCAAAGGGCTGCCCGAGGCCGGTGTCGACATCATCGAGCTGGGCCTGCCCTTCACCGACCCGATGGCGGACGGCCCCACAATCCAGCTGGCCGGTCAGCGCAGCCTTGAGGGCGGCATGACCCTGCAACGCACGCTGGATCTGGCCCGCGCCTTTCGCGAGACGGACGACACCACGCCGATCGTGCTGATGGGGTATTACAACCCGATCTATTCGCGCGGCGTCGACAAATTCCTTTCGGACGCCAAAGAGGCAGGCATCGACGGGTTGATCGTGGTCGACCTGCCCCCCGAGGAAGACAGCGAACTGTGCATTCCGGCGCAGGCGGCGGGCCTGAACTTCATCCGTCTGGCCACGCCGACCACGGACGACAAACGCCTTCCACGCGTGCTGCAGAACACCTCGGGCTTCGTCTATTACGTCTCGATCACCGGCATCACCGGCTCGGCCGAGGCCGAAGCGACGGACGTGGGCCCCGAGGTCGCGCGGATCAAATCGCAAACCGACCTGCCGATCATCGTGGGTTTCGGCATCAACACGCCCGAGAAAAGCCGCGCGATTGCGTCGGTGGCGGACGGTGCGGTCGTGGGGTCGGCCATCGTATCGAAAATCGCGGCGGGACACTCGGTGGGTGAGATATTGGCGTTCGTGAAATCGCTGGCGGATGGGGCGCATAGCGCGTGATTTCAGCGCAGCCTTGATGCGGGATTGATCCAAAGCGCGGTTATCGGTAAGAAAATTTGACCAAAACCCGTGTCTTGGAGCCTGCACCATGCCCGTCATCACCGAAATCGCCGATCTCAAGCGTATTTATGAACGGCGCGTGCCGCGCATGTTCTATGATTATTGCGAAAGCGGGTCGTGGACCGAGCAGACGTTTCGGGACAATTCGTCCGATTTCGACCAGATCCGGCTGCGGCAGCGCGTGGCGGTGGACATGTCGGGGCGCAGCACCAAGGGTCAGATGATCGGGCAGGATGTGGCGATGCCGGTGGCCCTTGCGCCTGTCGGCCTGACGGGGATGCAGCACGCCGATGGCGAGATCAAGGCGGCCCGCGCGGCTGAAGCCTTCGGTGTGCCGTTCACGCTCTCCACAATGTCGATTAATTCGATCGAGGATGTGGCCGAGGCGACGACCGCACCCTTCTGGTTTCAGCTTTATACCATGCGTGATGCGGATTACGTCAGCCGTCTGATTCAACGTGCCAAGGATGCGAAATGCTCGGCGCTGGTGATCACTCTGGACCTTCAAATTCTGGGACAGCGGCACAAGGATCTGAAAAACGGCCTGTCCGCGCCACCCAAGCTGACGCCAAAAACCATCGCCAATCTGGCTACCAAATGGGGCTGGGGGATCGAGATGCTGCGCGCCAAGCGGCGGGAATTCGGCAATATCGTGGGCCATGTGGAAGGGATCAGCGATGCCTCGAGTCTCGGGGCGTGGACGGCAGAGCAGTTCGATCTGACGCTGGACTGGACGAAGGTCGCCAAGCTCAAGGAAGAATGGGGCGGCAAGGTGATCCTTAAGGGAATACTTGACGCCGAAGACGCGAAGATGGCGCTGAAGGTCGGGGCCGATGCCATTGTGGTCAGCAACCACGGTGGGCGGCAACTTGATGGCGCACTGTCGTCGATCCGCGCGCTGCCCGCCATTCTCGATGCCGTGGGCGATCAGGTCGAAGTACATCTCGACAGCGGGATCCGCTCGGGCCAGGACGTGTTGAAGGCGCTGGCGATGGGGGCCAAGGGCACGTTCATCGGGCGCGCGTTCGTCTACGGCCTGGGTGCGATGGGCCAACAGGGCGTCACCCGCGCGCTTGAAGTGATCCACCGCGAGCTGGACGTGACGATGGCGCTGTGCGGCGAGACCGATGTTGCAAAACTGGGACGTCACAACCTGCTGATCCCGCAGGACTTTGAAGGCCGTTGGCAAGACGGGCACTGACGGGGTAAAGCTGGCGGCATGTTGGTCTTTTCCGAACAGAAACTTGCCTTTCTTGCCGTTCCGAAGACCGGCACGACAGCCTTCGAAATGGCGTTGCGTCCGCGTGCCGACATCATCCTGTCGAAACGGCGCAAGCATCTGAACGCCGCGCGGTTTCACAACAAGGTGGCCCCGTTTCTGGCCGACACCTTCGGGCTGACGGTCGAGACGATGGCGGTGATGCGTGACCCCGTCGAGCAATTGCGCAGCTGGTACCGCTATCGTAGCGGCCCGCAACAGAAGGGCACCAAGACCAGCACCATGGGCTGCAGCTTTGACGACTTCGTGCTGGCGGTGATCTCGGACGATCCGCCGCCCTTTGCAGGCGTGGGCAGCCAGTTCAACTTCGTCACCTCGGGCAAGGGCGTCGTTCTGGTGAACCACCTTTTTGCCTATGAACACCAGCCGGTGTTTCGCGCGTTTCTGGCGCAGGCCTTCGACAAGGAGGTCGTGCTGAAGCAAAAGAACGTATCGCCCGCCGCCGAGGCACCTCTGTCAGGCGCAGTCGAGGCAAGCCTGCGCAAGGCGCGAGCGTCCGAATTTGCGCTCTACGATCAGATCAAGTCAGCCGGGGGCCATCTGGTCACGCCGGTCGGCGGCTGATCTGCGCTGCAATCACGGGCACCAGCAGAGCTGCCGCGAGTATCAGCATCGCGCCGATCATGTAGAACGACGTGCGCAGACCCCAGCCCTCGCTGACCAGCCCCATCAGCGGCGGGCCGACAAAGAACGCGCCATAGCCCAGAACCGACACGCGGCTGATCGCGGTCAGGCGCGCGGCAGGCTCGACCACGCGTCCGGCCAGCGCGATCACCATCGGCACCACGATTGACACGCCCAAGCCGCCCAGTGCAAAGCCCAGATAGGCCATCATCAGGCTGGTGGCCGCCCCCGCCAGAATGACCCCGAATGCGGACAGCAAACAGGCACAGGCCAACAAGATCATCTCTGACATATGACGCGCCACCGCGTGACCCGCCAGCCGACCGATGCCCATGGTCAGACCCAGTATCGCAGGTCCCAGCGCGCCTTGGGCAGGACCACCGCCCAGCGTGCGTTCCAGATGCAGCGCAGACCAACCTTCGGTGCCGGCTTCGGCCAGGAAACCCGTCAGCACCAGCAGGCCCATCAGCCAGACCAGCAGATGCGGGAAGGCAGCTGGTGCCTCGCCCGTCTCCGGGATCGGCGGGGCGGCATCGTCGCCCAGCATTACCAGACACAGGCATGCGATCAGAAGCGTCATCACCAGGAACACCTGCACCGGGGTCCAGCCCGCCTCGCGCGCCCAGCCGACGACCACCGCGGCGCCCGCGTACATGAACGAATACATCGCGTGGTTGAGGTTCATCAGCGTCCTGCCGTGCAGCGCCTCTTTTTCGGACAGACGCGCGTTGACCAGCACATCGACCACGCCGGAACCGGACGAGGCGATCGTGAGCGCCAGCATCAATCCCAGCAGTCCGGGCGAGACGCCGGCCCAAAGAAACCCGAGTGCCACAGCCATGGCCCCCATGGGCAACGCCCAGGTTCCGGCCAGCCGGTCCGCCAGGGGTGCCAGCCACATCGCCCCAACCGCGCCCAGCGAGGCCAGCAGGATGACGCTGCCGTAGGCGCCGTCGGACGCGCCGACGCCCGCCTTGATCACCGGCATCTGCGCAAAATAGGAAGCCCAGGCGGTGCCGATCACCAGAAAACCGGCAAGCGGCTTGCGGCTGATCCAGAGGTCGTTGAAAATGCTCATGCGCCGTGCGGTGCCACGCGCCGCCCAAAGGCACAAGGGGCGGCAGGGCAAAGCTGCACAAAAACACTCTTTTCATGCCATCCGATCCAGTCTATACGCGCGACTTCACGCGGGGTGACAGCCTTGGAGGCACCCTGCCCTTACACATTGGAGAATTATTATGGCTGGAGAGATTCCTGATCTCGAAGCTCTGGAACGGACGGGGACAGGCAAGGGCGCCGCTCGTCAGGCACGTCGTGCCGGAATGGTTCCGGGGATTGTTTTTGGCGGTGACGCAGATCCGCTGCCGATCAACATCCCCTTCAACAAATTGCTGAAAATGCTGAAAGCGGGCCGTTTCAAGGCGACGCTGTTCAACATGAAGGTCGAAGGCCACGACGACGTCCGCGTCATCTGCCGCGATGTTCAGCGCCACGTGGTCAAGGACCTGCCGACGCACGTCGACTTCCTGCGCCTGCGCCGCACCACCCAGATCAACCTGTTCATCCCGGTTGAAGTCGTCGGCGAAGAGACATCGCCCGGCCTGAAGATGGGCGGCGTCCTGTCGATGGTCCGTCCCGAGGTCGAACTGGTCGTGACCGCGGGTGATATCCCCGATCACATCACCATCGACGTGTCGAACGTGAAAATCGGCGAAAGCGTCACCATTTCTTCGGTGAAACTGCCGGAAGGTGCAAAGCCCACGATCGACCGTGATTTCGTGATCGCGCAGATCGCCGCCCCCTCGGGTCTGGCATCGCAGACGGACGACGACGAAGACGAAGTGGCCGCGGACGAAGTGCCCGCCACCGAAATGGAAGCTGGCGCAAACGAATAAGTCGCAGCCATCGCAGTCCTTTGAAACGGGGTCCTTCGGGGCCCCGTTTTGCTTTTGCACCATTGTCTGGGGTCGAAACTGCAGCCGCCCCGGCTGGACCCGCAGCGCCCACGCGCCTATGTTTCGCCGCAACATCCAAAGGAGCCGTTGATGAAACTGATCGTCGGTCTGGGCAATCCGGGCGCAAAATACGCAGGTCACCGCCACAACATCGGGTTCATGTGCTTGGACCGGATCGCGCAAGACCACGGCTTTGGCCCGTGGAAGTCCAAGTTCCAGGGCCAGGTGATCGAAGGCCGCTTTGGCAGCGACCGCGTCGTGCTGCTGAAACCCGAAACGTTCATGAACAATTCCGGTCAGTCGGTGGTCGCCGCCGCGCAGTTCTACAAGCTTGAGCCCGAGAACGTGATCGTGCTGCATGACGAGATCGACCTTGCGCCCGGCAAGGTGCGTTTCAAGCAGGCCGGGGGGCACGCGGGGCACAACGGCCTGCGTTCGATCCACGCGCATCTGGGGGCCGACTATGGCCGCGTGCGTCTGGGCGTCGGCCATCCCGGTCACAAGGACCGCGTGCCCGCCTACGTGCTGCACGACTTTGCCAAGGCCGATCAGGACTGGCTGGACGACGTGCTGCGCGGCGTCTCGGACGGTGCCGAACATCTGGCGCGCGGCGATGCGGCGAAGTTCATGAACGCGGTGGCTTTGCGCGTCTCGCCGCCCCGCTCGGGCACCGGCGACAGGAGCCCGAAGGAGGGACCGAAGGACAAGCCTGCGGAAAAGAAGCAGCCGTCGCCGCCCAAACCCGAAGCTGCACCAACACCTGCACCCGAACCGGAAGCCCCGCGTTCGGCCATGCAAAAGCTGATGGACAAGTTCAAGTGACCTTGGCGCAGGCGTTCCGCGATCAGGCACAGTCCTGCGCGCGCCTCGGCTCTCCCTTCATGCAGCGACTGCTGACAATCCTCGCCGCTGACTGGCCCGAAGACAGCGTGCTGGGGCGCAAGATGGCGGGCTTTGACGGCGACATCGGACCCTCGGGCCACTCCTTGCCCTTGCGCATCGCGGGCGGTCTGCATGCGCTGGTCCTGTCGGGCAGCGATGCGCAGCTGGCCGCAAGCTATCCGCCCCACACGACCGACGATGCGACCCTGCGTGCTGCGGTCCTGGCCGCCCTCGCCACGCATGAGGCGTTCCTGCTGGACTGGACCGACAGCCCGCCGCAAACCAACGAGGTGCGCCGTTCCGCAGCTCTGATCGCAGGGGCACGGGTCGCGTGCCACCACTTCGACCTTCCGGTAATGCTGAGCGAACTTGGCGCATCGGGCGGGCTGAACCTGATGTGGGATCACTTCAGCCTGCGCATCGGCGACACGTCCTTCGGACCGGACAAGCCCGCCCTGACGCTGGCACCCGACTGGACCGGCCCGCTGCCTCTGGCCAACACGCCGCAGATCGCCAGCCGCGCAGGCGTCGACCTGAACCCGCTGGACCCGCGCGACGACGGTGATCTACTGCGCCTGACCGCCTATCTCTGGGCAGACCAGCCCGAGCGTCTGGCCCGCACGCGTGCCGCCGCCGCTGTCTTTGATGCCGAGATCGCGCGCGGTGACGCAATCGGCTGGCTGGAACAGCGCCTCGCCGCACAGCCCGAGGGGCAGATGCACCTGATCCAGCATACCGTCGCCTGGCAGTATTTCCCGACGCAAGCACAAAAACGCGGCACCGCCCTGATCGAAGCGGCAGGCGCGCAAGCTACCGCGACCAGACCGCTGGCTTGGCTGTCGATGGAAACCGACGGAGACGTGACCGGGGCCGTGGGTGCGGCCCTGACCCTGCGGCTCTGGCCCGGTGACATGTGCCTGATGCTCGGGCGCGCCGATTTTCACGGGCGCTGGATCACCTGGACCGGCGCTACGTAACCTCGAATGGCAATTGCCCAACTCCGGCGCGCATGTTTGACTGCACCTGACATCGGGAGGGGATAAACCATGCGCAGAGTATTGAGATGGGCCATGCGGCTGCTGCTGATCCTGGCACTGGCAGCCGTCGTCATAGGCTTCTGGAAACGCGAGCAAATCACCCGGCTTCTGGCCGTGAACAGCCTCTTTTCCGAAGACAAGATCGTCGAGAATTTCAGCCATATGAATTCGGCGTTCCTGTCGCGCGAGATCCCGCGCGGCGATGCGCCCATATCCCCCCTTCCCTACGGCGCGCCGATGGCCCTGCCCGAAGGCACCGAAACCTGGATCGAAGACCGCGCCGTGACCTCGCTTCTGGTGCTCAAGGACGGCGAGATCGTCTACGAAGACTACTACCTCGGCACCACCGAAGAAGACCTGCGCATCAGCTGGTCGGTCGCCAAAAGCTATCTGTCGGCGTTGATGGGCGTGCTTGTCGAAGAGGGCGCGATCGCATCGCTCGACGATCCGGTAACCGAATACGCACCCAAGCTGGAAGGCAGCGCCTATGACGGTGTGACCATCCGCAACGTGTTGCAGATGTCTTCGGGCGTGACCTTCGACGAGGATTATCTCGATTACGACAGCGACATCAACCGCATGGGCCGGGTTCTGGCCCTTGGCGGCGAGATGGACGACTTCGCCGCCAGCATCACCGAGACATTCACGCGCCCCGGTACGCAGATGAAATATACCTCGATCGACACCCACGTGCTCGGCATGGTGATCCGGGGTGCCACGGGCCGCGATATCCCGTCGCTGATGTCGGAAAAGATCATCGCCCCCTTGGGCGTCGAGGCAGCGCCCTATTACCTTACCGATGGTGTCGGCGTGGCCTTCGTGCTCGGCGGGCTGAACATCCGCACCCGCGACTATGCGCGCTTTGGCCAGATGATCCTGCAGGACGGGATGTGGCAAGGCGAACAGATCGTGCCTGCCGACTGGATCGACACCTCGATCCGCCCCACGGCCAACACCGCTGCGGGCGAGATCGGCTATGGCTATCAATGGTGGGTGCCGGTCGGGGCCACGCCGGGACAAGAAGTCACGGGACGCGGCGTCTACGGACAATACCTCTATATCGACAAGGCCGCACAGGTCGTGATCGTCGTCACCTCGGCCGACCGCCAGTTTCGCGATGCGGGCGTGAACGATGCCAACATAGACATGCTGCGCAAGCTCGCCGCAGCGACGGAGGCCAACGATGGAACCTGACGATCCGATCAACGTGCTGGACCAGCCCCTTGACCCTTGCAGCACTACGCCGCTGACCGGATTTTTCCGCGACGGCCACTGCAACACATGTGCCGCCGATCAGGGCAGCCACACGGTCTGCGCGGTGATGACGGCAGAGTTTCTCGCCTATTCCAAATACGTCGGCAACGATCTCAGCACTCCGCGTCCCGAATTCGGCTTCGACGGGTTGAAACCCGGCGACAACTGGTGCCTGTGCGCCGCGCGTTTCCTGCAGGCCCACGACGAGGGCTGCGCCCCAAAGGTCGCGCTGGCATCCACCCACAAACGCGCGCTCGACATCGTGCCGCTGCACGTGTTGAAGGCCCACGCTTCTTGAACCGCAGGCCCTTATTTCATCTTGCCGGATAAACTCCGGGGGGAGGCCGCAGGCCGGGGGGCAGCGCCCCCTGACCCGCCGGTGACTCAGCCGAAGTTGCCCATCTCGAACCCCAGCGCTTTGGCCACGGTAAAGATGTCCTTGTCGCCGCGCCCGCACATGTTCATGCAGATGATATGATCTGCGGGCAGTGTCGGCGCCAATTTCATCACGTGCGCCAGCGCGTGGCTGGGCTCCAACGCCGGAATGATCCCCTCCAGCGTGCAGCACAGCTGAAACGCTTCCAGCGCCTCGGCATCGGTGATGCTGACATATTTGGCGCGCCCGATCTCATGCAGCCAGGCGTGCTCAGGACCGATACCAGGATAGTCGAGACCCGCCGAAATCGAGAACCCTTCGAGGATCTGCCCGTCGTCGTCCTGCAACAGATAGGTGCGGTTGCCGTGCAGCACGCCGGGGCGTCCGCCGGTCAGCGAGGCGCAGTGCTCCATCTTGGCGTTCACGCCCTTGCCGCCGGCCTCGACGCCGATGATGTTGACCTCCTTGTCGTCGAGGAACGGATAGAACAGGCCCATAGCGTTCGACCCGCCGCCGATGGCCGCGACCAACGTGTCGGGCAGACGGCCCTCCGCCGCGTCCATCTGTTCGCGGACTTCCTTGCCGATGATCGCCTGGAAATCGCGCACCATCGCCGGATAGGGGTGCGGCCCCGCCACCGTGCCGATGCAATAGAACGTGTCGCGCACGTTGGTCACCCAGTCGCGCAGCGCGTCGTTCATCGCGTCTTTCAGCGTGCCTCTGCCGCTCGTCACCGGCACCACTTCGGCCCCCAGCAGACGCATGCGGAACACGTTGGGGGCCTGACGCTCGACGTCATGCGCGCCCATGTAGACCACGCATTTCAGCCCGAACTTGGCGCAGACTGTCGCCGTCGCCACGCCGTGCTGACCCGCGCCGGTTTCCGCGATGATGCGCGTCTTGCCCATGCGGCGCGCCAGGATAATCTGGCCCAGCACGTTGTTGATCTTGTGCGCGCCGGTGTGGTTCAGCTCGTCGCGTTTCATATAGACCTTGGCACCGCCCAGATGCTCCGTCATCCGCTCGGCAAAATAGAGCGGCGACGGGCGGCCCACGTAATGCGTCCAGAGATCGTTCATCTCGGCCCAGAAATCGTCGTCCGTCTTGGCCTTTTCGTATTCTTCCTCAAGGCTCAGGATCAGCGGCATCAGCGTCTCGGAGACGAAGCGCCCGCCGAAGTCGCCGAACCGGCCCTGTTCGTCGGGACCGGTCATGAATGAGTTAAAGAGATCGTTCGCCATCGGGCTGCTCCTGTCTGGTGTTGCCTTGGACCTAGCTTTCAGGGCCCTGCGTGTAAAGGACTAGCCGTTTTTGTCGCGGCGGATCATGCGCTTTAGGCGTGTGGGGATGTTGCCGTGCTGCCCGCCGCGCAGGCGGATCAACAGGCGGTGCCAGCGGTCGTGTTCCAGTACGTTCGGAATACGCGCCGAAATGGCGGCGACCAACACCTCCATCTGCTCGGGCGTGAACGTCAGGTTGCCCTGGCCGGTGTCACCTCCGACCTGCGGCGGGTCCAGTCTATAGACCTCGGACGCGGGCAGCAGCGCGTTCACCTCGGCCACGATGGGCGCCTGACGCGCGATGAACGCCGCGAGCGCCTTGGCAGAGGCCGAGGGTCTGTCAGCGGGCACGTCCGGCAGCGCGTTGCACAGCGCGTCCGACACGAAACGGCTGCTGCGCCTCCCCCAGTGCCGGTTGAACATGCGCTGCACTTCCAGTTCGGACCGCGTCAGCGAGCGGTTGACGCGCGCCTTTGGTGCCGGGGTCAGCGTGCCTGTGGGCAGGGTCAGCGCATCCTCGAAACTGCGCAGAATGTTATCTGCGTGGTTTGAATAGTTGACGATGCGCACATCGACACCGGCCTTGTCCAGCAGGGTGAGAAACGCGCGCACCTTCGCAGGTGTCTGGTAGTCGTCGAGAAAGGCATCGAAACGGGCGACCGACCCGCCCCGTTTGACGGTCTGGCCATAGACCGATTGCGCATGTTCCACCGGATTGCGCAGATACAGGATCACCACAACCTCCGCCCCCAGCGCCTTGACCCGGTCCAGCAAGGCAGGATCGTCCAGAAAGAAGTGGATCAGGCTTTCATTGGACAGGAGCACGTCGTGCCTGCCAGCGTTCAGCGCCGTTCTGGCCGTGGAGATCAGCGTGCGCCCGTTGACGTTTCCCGCAGATATGCGGCCCGCGCGCGCCTGTTCAAACGAGGGATGCGCCGGATAGTGGATGCCGTGCGCTGCCAGTGCGTCCGTGCTCAGCGCCAGCGCCGATTGCACCGCGCTCGATCCCGTCTTGCCATGTCCGACGTGCAGAATAAGGCGTTTCACGGAATCTTTTTCCTTTCAGGCGATCACACCCTGCGCCGCGCGGCAAAATTCCGCTATCTTGTCGGCATCCTTGATGCCCGGTGCGCCCTCGACGCCCGAGGACACATCAACCTGGCGCGCGCCCGTCACGCGGATCGCTTTGGCCACGTTATCAGGTGTCAGTCCCCCCGCCAGCATCCACGGCACCGGCCAGCGGCGGCCCGCGATCAGCCGCCAATCAAACGACAGCCCGTTGCCGCCCGGCAGTTCGGCAGCGCGCGGCGGCTTGGCGTCCACAAGTATCTGATCGGCCACGGACAAATAGCTGTCGAGCGTGACAAGATCAGAGGCATCGGCCACGCCAACGGCCTTCATCACCGGCAGGCCATAGCGCGCCTTGACCTCGGCCACCCGCGCAGGGCTTTCCGCGCCATGCAGTTGCAGCATGTCCAGCGGCACCTGCGCCACCAGCGCATCCAGAAACGCATCGTCGGCGTTGACGGTCAGCGCCACCTTGGCCAGCCCCACGGGCGCATCAACGGCCAATGCTGCCGCCTTTTCCACAGAAATATTGCGCGGTGATTTCTCGAAGAAAACAAATCCGCAATAGACCGCGCCCGCCGCTGCGGTCGCAGCTACGTCAGCCGGTGTGCCCAGCCCGCAGATCTTTACGGCGATGTCAGATGGCATGGGTGCGTTTCAGCCCGTCTCGTCCAGCAGGGCCAGAACCTCGTCCTTACCCTGATGCTTTTCGCCACGCAGGCGTTTGACTTCCCGCTCAAGCTTGCGCACTTCGCGGCCCTTGCGCGCGGCCTCGGCCCGCACGGCATGTTCGCGGAACCATTCCCAGACGAACCCGACCAGCAGACCCACGATAATCCCCATGAAGATCACCAGAAACAGCGGCAGCTGGAGCGTCGGGTTGACCGCGAAATAACCGGCAACCTCCTGCGGCAGAACCTTGAGCAAAACCAGCTCGCGGTTGGCGAGGGCAATGGCGATCAGGGCAATCGCGAAGACCGCGATACAGGCGTAACGTATATAGCGCATTCAGTCGTTTCCGTTCAGGCGGTCTCGAAGCAGTTTGCCCGTCTTGAAAAAAGGCACGTGCTTTTCTTCTACATGAACGGTTTCACCCGTCCGCGGGTTCCGGCCAACACGCGCGTCGCGCTGTTTGACGGAGAACGCGCCAAAGCCCCGAAGCTCGACCCTGTCGCCGCGCGACATGGCACCTGTGATCTCTTCGAAGATGGTGTTCACGATCCGCTCGACATCGCGTTGATAGAGATGCGGGTTCTCGTCGGCGATTTTCTGAATAAGTTCAGACCGGATCATGGTGCGTTCCCCCTGGCATTTTTCGCGCGCGTCACAAGCCACGACTATAGGAACAAAAACCAGTTGCGGAAACAGGTAGCGCAAGCAGCAGGCAGAAATTTGCATGGCGAACACCCTGTTTCGGGGGCGAAAATCGCGTTTTGACGGCGCCACCGATCCTTCAGGCACAGCGTGAACCGGGTTGGCATCGCCGTCAGCGCCAGTGATTCGGCCAAGAAAAAGGCCCCGCATCGTGGGATGCGGGGCCTTTCTATCTTGTCATTCAACGCTTGCCCGAAGGCAGGCAATATCAGTCGTCGTCGCCTTTCAGCGCTGCGCCCAGGATGTCGCCCAGCGATGCGCCCGAGTCGGAGGAGCCATACTGTTCGACGGCCTCTTTCTCTTCTGCGATCTCGCGTGCCTTGATCGACACACCCAGACGGCGCGACTTGTTGTCGACGTTGGTGATGCGCACATCGACCTTGTCGCCAACGCTGAAGCGCTCGGGGCGTTGCTCTGCACGGTCACGCGACAGGTCGGAGCGGCGGATGAAGGACTTCATGCCTTCGTATTCCACTTCGATCCCACCTTCTTCGATCGCGGTCACGTTCACGGTCACGATCGAGCCGCGCTTCACGCCACCAACCGCTTCTGCGAACTTGTCGCCACCGACGCCCTTGATCGAGAGCGAGATACGCTCTTTCTCGACGTCGACTTCGGACACGACGGCCTGAACCATGTCGCCCTTGCGGTAGTTCTGGATGGCGTCTTCGCCACGTTCGTCCCACGACAGGTCCGACAGGTGAACCATGCCGTCGATGTCGCCGGGCAGGCCAACGAACAGACCGAATTCGGTGATGTTCTTGACTTCGCCTTCGACTTCGGTGCCCTCGGGGTGTGTTTCTGCAAACACTTCCCACGGGTTGCGCATGGTCTGCTTGAGACCCAAGGAAACGCGACGCTTGGCCTGGTCGATTTCCAGAACCATGACTTCAACCTCTTGCGAGGTGGACACGATCTTGCCGGGGTGCACGTTCTTCTTGGTCCAGGACATTTCCGAGACGTGGACCAGACCTTCGACGCCGGGCTCGAGCTCAACAAACGCACCGTAGTCGGTGATGTTGGTCACGCGACCGGTGTGCGCCGATTCCAGCGGATACTTGGCAGCCACCAGATCCCACGGATCTTCCTGCAGTTGCTTCATGCCCAGCGAAATGCGGTGGGTTTCCTTGTTGATCTTGATGACCTGAACGTTGATCGCTTCACCGATCGACAGGATTTCCGACGGGTGGTTGACCCGACGCCATGCCATGTCTGTGACGTGCAGCAGGCCGTCAACACCGCCCAGATCGACGAACGCACCGTATTCGGTGATGTTCTTGACCACGCCCTCGACGGTCTGACCTTCGGTCAGGTTGCCGATGACTTCGGCGCGCTGTTCGGCACGCGATTCTTCCAGAATGGCGCGACGCGAGACAACGATGTTGCCGCGACGACGGTCCATTTTCAGGATCTGGAAGGGCTGCTTCAGACCCATCAACGGGCCTGCGTCACGCACGGGGCGCACATCGACCTGAGAACCGGGCAGGAACGCAACTGCGCCGCCCAGATCAACGGTAAAGCCGCCTTTGACACGACCAAAGATCGCACCTTCGACGCGGGCGTCGTCGGCATAGGCTTTTTCCAGACGATCCCATGCTTCTTCACGACGGGCCATTTCGCGGCTGATGACGGCTTCGCCACGCGAGTTTTCGACCTGCCGCAGGAACACTTCGACCTCATCGCCGGGGGCGATTTTGGGCTGTTCACCGGGATCTGCAAATTCTTTGATGTCGACGCGGCCTTCCATCTTGTAGCCGACGTCGATGATGGCTTGTCCCGCTTCGATCGCGATGACTTTGCCTTTTACGACAGACCCTTCTTCGGGTGTGTCCATTTCGAAGCTTTCGTTCAGGAGGGCTTCGAATTCCTCCATCGATGTTGATTGAGCCATGTGGTCTCTGGTTTCCTAATCTACGTTTGTTTTCGGGCCGTGCGGTTGTCTCCGCCGGTCTTGCGGGTTTCGTTGGTCGGGTGGACTGCAAAACAAAGAGGGCCGGATGGTTCCGACCCTGCCCGTCTCGATGTCTTGCGGTGTGTTCACCTTGCTGACAGGCGCGCATATAGCGGGCTTGGGCCTTGTGCGCAAGGTCCAAGGACCGTCAACCCCTAGCAATAGCGTTCGGGGCCGATCCATTGATCCGCATTATAGCGGTCGCCGTGGCACCAGCCGACGGGCAAAACCGCCTCGATACGGGCCAGATCGCGGGTGCTGAGGGTCAGCTCGGTGCCGCGTACCAGATCGCGGAGAAACGCCGTGTGGCGCGTGCCGGGAATAGGGATGATGTGATCGTCCTGCGCCAGAAGCCATGCAATCGACAGCGCCGCCGCAGGTTCGCCCATGTCGGACGCCAGGGCGCGAAAGCCTTTGAGTATTTGCAGGTTGGCCTCGAGGTTCGGCGACAGGAAACGAGGATTTCCCTTGAGGAACGGCATATCGGCCACTTGTTCCGCCGTGCGGGGTGTGTCGGTCAACAGCCCGCGCCCGACGGGCGAAAAGGCGACCAGAGCGGTGCCAAGCTCGGCGCAGGTCTGCACCAACCCCAGTTCGGGGGCGCGCGTCTGCAACGAGTATTCCGACTGCACCGCATCCACATGGGCCACCATCGCCGCCCGCCGCAGGGACGACGGCGCGATTTCGGAAAAGCCGATGGCCTTGATCTTGCCCTTGCGGCGCAGCGTGTCGAGCGTGCCGATGACCTCTTCGATCGGCACATCGGCCTGACGGCGGTGGCAATAATAGAGATCAACGTGATCGACGCCCATGCGTTTCAGGCTCTTGTCCAGCTCTGCCTCGAAATGGTCGGGGCTGTTGTCGAACTGGCGATTGCCGTCGGCGTCGCGGGTGATCGCGGCCTTGGTGGCGATGTGGAAATCATCCCGCGCACTGGGATTGGCGGCCAGATAGCTGCCGATGAATTCCTCGGACTGGCCCATGCCATAGACGTTTGAGGTGTCGATATGGGTCACGCCCAGATCGCGCGCCATGTCCAGGATCGCGTGGCTGCCCTCCTCCGTCGCCTTGCCGTAAAAGTCGGCGAAGGACATCGCACCATAGCCCAAGGCAGAGATTTCAGGCCCCTGAGAGCCCAGCTTGCGCAGTTTCATCGGATCATCCTTTTTTCGCGTTCACCGCTGCGATGGCCGCCGCCACGGCCTCGTCGATGGTCTGGTTCGAGGTATCGATCAGCACCGCATCGTCGGCGGGTTTCAGCGGTGCCTCGGAGCGCGCCATGTCCCGCGCATCGCGGGCTTTGACATCCGCCGTCACCTCGTCCAGATCGGCAGTCTGGCCACGCTGGACCAACTCGTCATAGCGCCGCTTGGCGCGCACTTCTGCGCTGGCCGTCACGAACAGCTTTGCCTCGGCCCCCGGACAGATCACCGTGCCGATGTCGCGCCCGTCCAGCACGGCCCCCCCTGCCCGCCGCGCGAAACTGCGCTGAAACTCAAGCAGGGCCGCCCGCACCTCTCCGATCACCGCAACCTGGCTTGCCGCCTGCGCGACGTCCTGACCGCGTAACGTATCATCTTCCAGGTCCGACGGCACCAGAGACCGTGCGGCGGCAACGGCATCTGCCCCTTGAAGCACCTTGGCCCCCACGGCCCGGTACAAAAGCCCGGTGTCCAGGTGCGCCATCTGGAAATGCGCGGCGACCGCCTTCGAGATGGTGCCCTTGCCCGCCGCGGCCGGTCCGTCGATGGCGATTGTGAACGGTGCGCTCATTGCTTTCCCTCCGACTGCGCGATGCGACCCTGAACGTAGGTTACCAGTGCCGCGATCAGGCAGGGCAAGAGGGCCGCATATTTCGTGATCGTGGCAGCACTGGCGACACGTACATCCGAAACGGTCAACGCCGCGGGGTCAGTCCGCAACAGCCCGGCGACAAACGCGTTCTCCAGATAATCCGCGCCCAGATAGACCATCGTCAGCACGCTCAGCACCAACTGCACAGCCCCGCTGAACCGCATCCGGATCACAACCAGCAGCACCATCGTCAGCAGCGCGGGAAACACCGTGTCCATCACCCGCAGACGTCCCAAGTATACGTCGATACCGCCCGTCTTGCCCAACGCCGTCAGATAGTCACGCGCATAGGCAAGGTCGTAACCGAAGATGCGCGCATCAAAGATCGTCATGCCATCGGCCGACGTCAAGCTGCGCGTCGCCGTAAAGACCATTGCCGCGAACAGCAGCATCGTGACCCACAAGAGCGGGCCGAACCAGCGGGGCATGGGCCAGGGCTTACGCATCGGTTCGCATGATGGCCGCACCCAGACCACCCATCAAAGGCTCGAATATCGGGAAAGACGTGGCGATCGGGCCGCCGTCATCCACCGAAACCGGCTGTTGCGTGGCCATGCCGAGAACCAGGAACGACATTGCAATGCGGTGGTCGAGATGGCTGGCACAGGTCGCCCCGCCCGGCACTTTGCCGTGACCCAGGCCCGTCACGGTCCACCAGTCGGGACCATCCTCGACCGTGATGCCATTGGCCGCGAGGCCCGCTTTCATCGCGTCGATCCGGTCGCTTTCCTTGACCCGCAGTTCCTTAACCCCCGGCATATGGGTCTTGCCGCTGGCAAAGGCCGCGACGACCGACAGGACAGGGTATTCATCAATCATGCTCGCCGCCCGCTCTGCGGGCACCTCGATCCCCTTCAGATCGGGCGAGAACCGCGCGCGCAGGTCCGCCACAGGCTCGCCGCCCTCTTCACGCTCGTTTTCGTAGGTCAGATCCGCACCCATCTCGCGCAGGGTGGTGAACAGCCCCGCCCGTGTCGGGTTCAGGCCGATATTTGGGACCAGCACGTCCGATCCGGGCACGATCAGCGCCGCACAGACCGGGAACGCCGCCGAGGATGGATCGCGCGGCACCTCGATGTGCTGCGGCTTCAGTTCGGGCTGACCGGTCAGGGTGATGACGCGGCCCTCGTCGGTGACTTCGGTGCTGATCTCGGCACCAAAGCCTGCCAGCATCCGTTCGGTGTGATCGCGGGTTGCTTCGGCCTCGATCACCACGGTCTTGCCGGGCGCGTTCAGCCCCGCCAGCAGCACCGCCGATTTCACCTGCGCCGACGGTACGGGAACGACATAGCGCACCGGCACAGGCTCGGCCGCGCCCACGATGGTCATGGGCAGACGCCCGCCCGCGCGGCCCACCGATTGCGTGCCGAACAAGGCCAGCGGATCGGTCACCCGCGCCATCGGGCGGCCATTCAAACTGGCATCGCCGGTAAACGTCGCGGAAATCGGGGATGTCGCCATGCAGCCCATGATCAGCCGCACGCCGGTGCCCGAGTTGCCGCAGTCGATCACCTGATCCGGCTCGGCAAAGCCGCCGACGCCGACACCGTGCACCGACCAGCGGCCATTGCCGTGGTCCGTCACCTCGGCGCCGAAGGCGCGCATCGCCTTGGCTGTGTCCAGCACGTCCTGCCCCTCGAGCAGCCCGGTGATCGTGGTTTCACCCACGCACATCGCTCCCAGGATCAGCGACCGGTGCGAGATCGACTTGTCGCCCGGCACATGGGCCGTTCCGGTCAGCGCACCGCAGGCGCGCGAGGTCATGGGAATGGGGGCACCGTGGCTCGACATGGCATTTCCTAGGTCTGATATCTGACACAGTCTTAGCCTCTCGCTTCCGTGAGGTCCATGCAAGGAACACGCCCTTCCCCCTCGCGTTGAGCCCTCAACGAGAAGGAGAATTTCATGACCAGGACATTCGACACGATCAACCCGGCCAACGGGACCAAGATCGCTACGCACAGCTACCTCGACGACGCCGAGCTCGAAACGCGCATCCAGGCCTGCCACGACGCATTTCGCCAGTGGCGTCTGGAATCGCACGAGGCGCGCGCCAAGGTGATCAAGGCCATCGGTAAGGGTCTGCGCGACCGCAAGGACGAGCTGGCCGCCCTGATGACGCAGGAGATGGGCAAGCTACTGAGCCAGTCCAAGCAGGAAGTCGAGCTTTGCGCCGCCATCTGCGATTATACCGCAGAAACCGGCCCCGACATTCTGGCGACCGAAGACCGCGATATCCAAAGCGGCAGCCGTGGCCGCGTGGTCCATGCGCCCATCGGCATCGTCTATGGTATTCAGCCGTGGAATTTCCCAGCCTACCAGGTCGTGCGCTACTCCATCGCCAACCTGATGGCAGGCAACGGCGTGCTGTTGAAACACGCATCGAACGTCGCAGGTTCAGGCCAACTGCTCGAGGAGATTTACGCCGACGCGGGCCTGCCCGCCGGGTTGTTTTCGGCGCTTATCATCAGCCATGATCAGTCCGACACCGTCATCGACCACGACCTGGTGCGCGGCGTGACCCTGACGGGCAGCCCGGCCGCGGGCCGCGACATCGCCGCCAAGGCAGGCAAGGCGCTCAAGAAGACAGTGATGGAGCTGGGCTCGAACGACGCCTATATCGTGCTGTCGGATGCGGACGTGGAAAAGGCGGCGCAGATCTGCACGATGGGCCGCGTCTACAATAACGGCGAAACCTGCGTTGCGGCCAAACGCTTCGTAGTGGCGGATGCGGTCTACGACGACTTCCGCGATGCCTTCGTCAAGGCGATGAAGGCTGTGACCCCCGGCGACCCCACCAGCGAGGACGCTAAGATCGGCCCGATGGCGCGCAAGGACCTGCGCGACGATCTGCATGAACAGGTCGAGCAATCCGTCGCCAAAGGGGCCGAAGTGCTCTGCGGTGGCGAGATGCCGGATGGCGAAGGCTACTTCTACCCCGCCACCATCCTCGCCAACGTCCAGCCGGGCCAGCCCGCCTATGACGACGAGCTTTTTGGCCCCGTCGCCTCGCTGATCCGCGCCAAGGATGACGAGGACGCGATGCGCATCGCCAACGACAGCAAGTTTGGCCTGGGTGGCGGCATCATCTCGCGTGATGTGAAACGCGCGCAAGAACTGGCCGAGGTTGAGTTCGACACTGGCATGGTGTTCATCAACGGCTTTGGTCTGGCCACGCCCAACATGCCGTTCGGCGGGGTGAAGAATTCAGGCTATGGTCGCGAACACGGTGGTTTCGGAATGCTTGAGTTCACCAACGCGAAGGCCGTGCTGATCATGGCGGAATGAACCTCTCCACCAGCCCATCAGGCACCGGGATGCGATGGCTTTCCGGTGCCTATTTCTTGCGAAACGTCAGGTAATGCGGCACGCGCCCTTCGCGCAGCGCCTTCTGTTCATAGCGCGTCGAGATCCAGTCGTCCCATGCCACGCGCCAGTCGCTCGGCCCTTTGGCCAGCCATTCGAACCCATGCCCCGGCACCTGTTCCAGCGTCTGGCGCACATAATCCGGAATGTCCGTTGCCACCCGGAAAATCGCCCCCGGTTTCAACACCCGCACCAGCGGTTCCAGATGCTCTTCTGTCACGAACCGCCGCCGGTGATGCCGCGCCTTGGGCCAGGGGTCGGGATAGAGCAGAAACGCACGGTCAATCGACGCCTCGGGCAGCACGTCGAACATGTCGCGCACATCGCCGGGATAGACCGCCAGGTTGTCCACATGCGCCTTGCGGATCTTGCCCAGCAACATCGCCACGCCGTTGATGTAGGGCTCGCAGCCAATGATCCCGACATCAGGGTTCGCTGCCGCCTGATGCACCATATGCTCGCCGCCGCCAAAGCCGATTTCCAGCCAGACGGGCTTGCCCCCGAACAACCCCTGCAAATCCAGCGGCGTGCGATCAGGGTTCACGTCCCAATCGACCGGACCCGGTGACAGCGCGGCAAGGTCTTCTTCCAGATAACCTTCCTGGCTCGTCTTCAGGTGCTTGCCCTTGCGGCGGCCATAAAAGTTGCGGTGGGGACGTTCAGATGTGTTCATGCAGGCCGTTTAGCGCCAAGATCGCGGATGCGCAACGCAACGTATCGCTTCCCTGCGCCGCGTCCCCTGCTAGCGTCCAGCATAGAAAAAAGGAGACCACCATGAGCCATGTCCACGTCGTCGCCGTCATCACCGCCACCCCCGGCCAGCGCACCGAACTGCTGGAGAAATTCAACGCAAACGTCCCCGCCGTCCACGCCGAAGACGGCTGCATCAGCTACCACGCCGTCACCGACACCGCCGATGTGGGCCCGTTCCAGACGCCCATCGGCGAAGACACCTTCATGGTGATCGAAGAATGGGCCAGCCTGGATGCCCTCATGGCCCATGCGGTCGCCCCCCATATGAAAGACTATGGCAGAGCGACCAAAGACATGATCGCCGACCGCAAGATCCACGTGCTCAGCCCGGCCTGACCAAATAAAGGGGGCGGCACCGATCCCCCCGGCACCGCCCCCATTTCTTTTGGCCCCAAGTATCCCGGGGTGAAGGCGCTGAAAGCGCCTGAGGGGCAGCGCCCCTAAGCTTAAACTGCGGCCTTCAAAGCCTCGACCAAATCCGTCTTCTCCCAGCTGAACCCGCCATCTGCCTCCGGCGCGCGACCAAAGTGGCCATAGGCCGCCGTGCGCTCGTAGATCGGCTTGTTCAGGCTCAGGTGTTCGCGGATGCCGCGCGGGGTCAGGTCCATGATCTTGTCGATCGCGTTTTCGATCAATGCAGGCTCCACCGCACCGGTGCCGAAGGTGTCGCAATAGATCGACAGCGGTTTGCTGACACCGATCGCATAGCTCAACTGGATCGTGCACTTCTCGGCCAGTCCCGCCGCCACGACGTTCTTCGCCAGATAGCGCGCCGCATAGGCCGCCGAGCGGTCCACCTTGGTCGGGTCCTTGCCCGAGAACGCGCCGCCGCCGTGCGGGGCCGCACCGCCGTAAGTGTCCACAATGATCTTGCGACCGGTCAGGCCCGCGTCGCCGTCGGGGCCACCGATCACGAACTTGCCCGTGGGGTTCACATGCCACTGGGTCGCGTCGTCCAGCCAGCCTTCGGGCAACACTTCGGTGATGTAGGGCGCGACAATATCGCGGATGTCGGCGCTGGTCAGGTCGGGGTCCATGTGCTGGGTCGACAGCACCAGCGACGACACGCCCACGGGCTTGCCGTTCTCATAGCGCACCGAAAGCTGGCTCTTGGCGTCCGGGCCAAGGGCGGGCTCGGTGCCGTTCTTGCGCACTTCGGCCAACCGCTTCAGGATCGCGTGGGCATAGAGGATCGGCGCCGGCATCAGCGCGTCGGTCTCGTTGGTGGCAAAACCGAACATGATCCCCTGATCGCCCGCGCCTTCTTCCTTGTCCGTGGCCGCATTGACGCCTTGAGCGATATGCGCGGATTGTTCGTGCAGCAGGTTGGTGATCTCGCAGGTTTTCCAGTGGAACTTGTCCTGCTCGTAGCCGATGTCGCGGATGCAGGCGCGGGCGATGTCGTCGATCCGGCCCATGTATTCGTGCAGCTTGTCCTGATCCGACAGGCCGATCTCGCCGCCGATCACCACGCGGTTGGTGGTGGCAAAGGTCTCGCAGGCGACGCGGGCCTCGGGTTCTTCGGTCAGCAGCGCATCCAGAATGGCATCGGAAATGCGGTCGCACACCTTGTCTGGGTGCCCCTCGGAAACGGATTCCGAGGTGAAGGTATAGTTGTTGCGGGACATGAAGTGCTCCATTGAAATCCATGTGTCACGCCAGGAAGCCGTTGTGACACGTTCAGACCCGTTTAGGTGGGCCTGCGCAGGCCGTCAATCGAAATGCGGCGTGCCAAAAGGACGCCCCAGCCGACCAACAGCAGCACCAGCACCGGAAAATCGCCGGTGCGCGCATAGAGCGTGGGGTTCAACGCAACGGGCAAAGGCGCATCCACATGCCCCGCAACGCCCAGAGGCAGGCTTTCGAGTATCTGTCCGCGCGGTCCGATCATCGCCGAAATGCCTGTATTTGCGGCACGCGCCATCGGCAGACCCTGCTCGATTGCCCGCATCCGTGCCTGCGCCAGATGCTGCTGCGGGCCGGCGCGCTGTCCGAACCAGGCATCATTGGTGATCTGGATCAGGAACGCGGGCCGCACGGGTGCCGCGGCAACGTCCTGGGCAAAGACCGCCTCGTAGCAGATCAGCGGCAGGGCTTGCCCCAAGTCCCCAAGGTCGATCATCCGCGGGCCGGGACCACTGCCATAGCCACCCGCTGCCTCGGCCAGCCCGCGCAGCCCCAGCTTCGCGGCAAGCTCGGTCAGCGGCATGTATTCCCCGAACGGCACCAGGTGGTGCTTGTCGTAGATGTCGGTGACTTCGGCGTCCGCGTTCACCACCACCAGCGAATTGTAATACCAGTCCAGATCGCGCCGCTGGATGCCCAGCACTACCGGCGCGCCGCGCGCGGCAATCGCGATCTGGTCAAAGACCGGCTGGGCGTATTCCAGCAGATAGGGCACGGCGGTTTCGGGCCAGACCACGAGATCGGGCTGTGGGTCAGCCTCCGTGGCGTTCAGCATGCGGTTCAGAAAGATCGGCACGCTGTCGGGGTCGAACTTTTCTTCTTGGGGCGCATTGGGCTGCACCAGACGCACCAGATGGGGCGTCATCTGCGGCGCGGGCAGCGTCATCGGCCAAAGCACCGAAGCCAGCGCCGCCACCGCAGGCGGCAGTACCAGCAGCGGGCGGTCCATCAGTTGCGCCATCATCGCGGCACCGGCGCAGAGCACCAGCATCAGCCCATGAGGGCCAACCCAGGCCAGCGCCTGCGCGGCGGGCGTGTCCAGCAGGCCCTGCGGCAACATCCCCCAGGGAAAGCCGGTAAACAGATACCCGCGCGCCAGTTCGGCCAGCGGCCAGAGCAGCGCCAGCCCCAGCACGCCCGCCCGCGCCCGGCGCGCCAACGCGAAGGCCAGCGCCCAGAACGCCGCCAGCAGTGCCGCCATGCCCGCAAGGGCAAAGGGGGCCATCCAGCCATAGCGCGCAGCGTCGATCTGAAAGGGTTCGGTCAGCCAGGAGAGCGACAGGATGAAATAGGCGAACCCGATCAGGAACCCCACCAACCCTGCCCGCCCGGCGCGTGCCGCCCCCCGATAAAGCAGGAAGCTGACCAGCAGCGCGATCAGCATCGGCACCGGCCTGTCCACGGGGGCCTGCCCCAGCGCCATCACGGCACCGCAACTGACCGCCAGCAGCGTCCATTGCCAAAGCGTGCGCGCCGCAAGCCATGCGGCGATCATCATGCGGTTTCGTCCTGCCCCGGCAAGCGCACGCGCAGACGTTTGATCCGGCGCGGGTCGGCGTCGATAACCTCGAACTCGGGTCCTTCGGGGTGCACGACGACCTCGCCACGCGCAGGCACGCGGCCCGCCAGCATGAACACGAGCCCACCCAGCGTGTCGATTTCCTCGGCGTCCACATCCTCGTGGTCGGTCAGGGACTGGCCTATCTCGTTCTCGAAGTCTTCGAGCGGGGTCTTGGCCAGTGCAAGGTAGCCGTCGCCACCCGCATCGAGATTGAAGAACTGGCCCTCGTCCACATCGTGTTCGTCTTCGATCTCGCCGATGACCTGTTCGATCAGATCCTCGATGGTCACCAGCCCGTCGACGCCCCCGTATTCGTCGATCACCAGTGCCATGTGCCGCCGTTCGGTCTGCATCTTGGTCAGCAGCACGCCGATGGTCATCGACGGCGGCACGAACAGCAGCGGACGAATGATCGCTTCGAGCACGAAATCCTTGTCGCGGTCACCGTTGAAGCCGTGCAGCAGCGCCAGATCCTTGAGGTGGGCAAAGCCGGTGGGCGTGTCGAGCGTGCCGTCGAACACGGGCAGACGGGTCATTCCGCTGTCCTTGAAGACATCGACCAGCTCGTCCAGCGAAATGGTGTTCGGCACCGCCACGATGTCCGCCTTGGGGATGGCCACGTCTTCGACGCGCATCCGGCGCAGGTTGATCATCCCGTGGCCGGTGCGGCTGGGCGCGGGTTCCGAGGTGTCGTCCGCCCCCGCCTCATCACTGTCGGAGGGGCTGAGCGCCTCGAACACACGGAATAGAAAACCGCCCGATCTCGGGCCGTCAGTCTGCGGGGGTTCGGTGCCTGTCTCAGACTGCGCGCTCTGCGCCGCCTCAGACGATCCTTCGTCGTTGTCGCCCATCGGGTCCTTATCCAGTTCAGGCAGAGGGATCTGCCAAGTGCAGCGAGTATGGGTCATCCAGACCCAACTTGCCAAGTATTTCGATTTCCAGCTGCTCCATCACTGTGGCATCGCCGTCACGGACATGGTCATAGCCTAAAAGATGCAAAATACCATGGACGATCAGATGACAGGCGTGATCCGGCAGGGTTTTGCCTGCGGCGGCGGCCTCGGCGGCGCAGGTGTCATAGGCGATGGCGATATCGCCCAGCTCAAGCGTGCCGTCGGGATCGGGCTGCGGCGTGCCTGGCATGCCGCCTTCGTCGCGCGCCCCGCGTTCCTCGGAGGGCCAGCTGAGCACGTTGGTCGGCACAGGCTTGTCGCGAAAGTCGCCGTTCAGGACCGCGATGCGCGCGTCGTCGCAGGCCAGAAGGACGATCTCGGCCCCGGAAGCGATGCCAAGATGCGCCAGCGTTGCCGCCGCCGCGCGGTCGGCAAGCGTTTGAAGCCCCGCGCTTTCCCAGCGGGGATCTTCAAAGGCGATGTCGACTGCATGGTTCACGTCGTGTCACCGGGGGCCAGCCCCCGGACCCCCGAGATATTTGTGGCCAAAAGAAACGATCAGCCGGTTTGCGTGTCCGCCTCGTAGGCTTCGATGATCGCGGCCACAAGGGGGTGGCGCACCACATCCTTCGAGGTGAAGTAGTTGAAGCTGATCTTCGGAATGTTCTGCAACAGTCGTTCGGCATCGTGCAACCCCGATGCCTGCCCGCGCGGCAGGTCGATCTGGGTGCGGTCGCCGGTGATGACCATGCGCGACCCCTGCCCCAGACGGGTCAGGAACATCTTCATCTGCATCGTGGTGGCGTTCTGCGCCTCGTCCAGCACCACGAAGGCGTTCGACAGGGTGCGCCCGCGCATGAAGGCCAACGGCGCGATCTCGATGGTCTTTTCCTCGCGCAGCTTGGCCAGCTGCTTGCCGGGGAGGAAGTCGTTCAGCGCATCGTAGAGCGGCTGCATGTAGGGATCGACCTTCTCGTCCTGCGTGCCGGGCAGGAACCCCAGCTTTTCGCCCGCTTCGACGGCGGGGCGGCTGAGGATGATCTTGTCGACATGGCCGCTGATGAACATCGACACGCCGACGGCGACCGCAAGATAGGTCTTGCCCGTCCCCGCAGGGCCGATGCCGAAGGCCATTTCGTTCTCGAACAGCGACTGCACATAGGCCTTTTGCGCCTCGGTGCGCGGTTCGACGGTTTTCTTGCGGGTCTTGATCTCGACCTTGTGACCGACGGGCATTTCCATCTGGTCGCCCTGCATCGGCTTGCGCACGTCGTCGCTGCCGCCGCCCATCCGCAACTCGCGGTCGACGTCGCCGGGTTCGACCTCGCGGCCCGATTCCAGCCGCAGGTAGAGCGCGTTCATGATGTCCAGCGCACGGGTGCGGCCATCGGCCTCGCCCAGGATGGCCAGGTGATTGCCACGGCGGACGATCTGCACCTCGAGCGCGGATTCAAGCGCGGTGAGATTGCGATCGTAGGGACCGCACAGGTCGATCAGCAATCGGTTGTCGGGAAATTCCACCAGCGATTCGTTTGGCGGGACGGTGTCGATCGGGGTAAGGGGGGCGCCTGTGGCCAATGCCTGCTCCTGCATCAGGGGTGTGATGCAGCGTCGCAAGTTTGCACGGGCTGCGCAACTGCGACGATCCGGTTTTTCGACGATTTACAGGAATTTCATGCAGGCGATGCGAAAAGGGCCAAAGCGGTGTTCGCCCTGGCCCTTTTGCGGTCTTGCAATCGGCGGATTGCCGCCTCAGTTCGGGTCCAGGATGCTGGAGCCGCGCTTGAAGTCGCCAACCGTTTGTGTCGGTGCGGCCACGCCGGAACAGACCGGTTTGCCGTATTTGTCGAGACGCTGGGACAGATACCCCTCGAGGCCATCGTCGATGATCCAGTGGTCGCAGCCGTTGGGATCGACCCAGATGCCGGCCTTGAGCTGGCTCAGGTCCTTGCTGTCGATGCCACGGTCGATGGTTTTGTCAGGCGAATACCCGGTGCCACAAGCGGCAAGGCCGAAGGCACACAAGCTCAGCGAAAGTGCAATGCGTTTCACGATGATGGCCCCCTCAGCGGATGCAGATGATTTCGACGCGACGGTTCTTGGCCATACCGGCCACGGTCCCGTTCGTCGCGGCGGGCATACGCTCGCCGTAGCCACGCACGTCAGCGATACGCGCGCCGGTCGACTGTGCCACTGCGGCAACCGCGTTGGCGCGGTTCAGCGACAGGCGCATGTTGTAGGCGTCGGACGCGCGGCTGTCGGTGTGGCCGGTCACGATGTAGCTGACGGCGCCGGTGCTCTGGAAGAATTCGGACAGGCGCTGTTTGCCGCCCGCCGAGATGCGGTAGCTGTCGGTCGCAAAGAACTGGTCGGTTTCCATCACGCCGCAGACGTTGCCCCGGCGGCAAACCGGAATGCCCTGGCGCGACACGTGCGGTGTCATGTAGCCTTCGGCACCATCGTCCATGACCCAGTGTTCGCAGCCATCGGGATCGACCCAGATGGTCGGAATGTACTGGCCACGGTCGCGGCCCCCTTGCGCACTGCTTTGCGCAGCGACGTCCCCCGCCGACACAGCAACGGTCGCCAATGCGACGGCTGTTGAAGCAGCCACGCGCATCATTGCGCTTGTGGCTCTAGATAGTGTGTTACCCACAGCTTTGTCCCTTATCAATTGTTCCCCCGCAGACCCCCTATAGAAAACTTGGCAGCGCGGGACCCTGCTACTATTGTTTCAGAGTAAGAAAGTTTTAACCCTCTGTGAAGCCGCTTTAACCAGATATTGTGGCTATTTTCGCCACACTTACATGGTGAAGTTAAGTTTTGGTCCAAATTTGGACACAGCTGCACAAATCAGCCCAGCAGAACGCCGCCAAGCGAGTTGGTGCCCGATGACACGATTCTGACCGCGCGGACCTCTCCTGGGGCGACCGCGTCGCTGTCCACGTGGACCGCGTGCAGGTAATCGGATTTGCCCACCATCTGCCCCGCCTGGCGGCCCGGTTTCTCGAACAGCACTCCGACGGTGCGGCCCACCATGTCCTGCTGGATCTGGCGCTGGTGGCGGGTGATCAAACCCTGGATGCGCTGCAGGCGGTCGTCGGCCTCGGAGGGATCAACCTGGGGGCGTTCGGCTGCGGGCGTGCCGGGGCGGGTCGAGTATTTGAACGAATAGGCATAGCCGTATTTGACCTCTTCGATCAGATCCAGTGTCGCCTGAAAATCGGCTTCGGTCTCTTCGGGGAAACCAACGATGAAATCGCCCGACATCACGATATCGGGGCGCGCGGCGCGGATGCGGTCGAGCAGCTTGAGATAGCCCTCGGCGGTGTGGCTGCGGTTCATCCGCTTGAGGATGCGGTCGCTGCCCGATTGAACCGGCAGATGCAGATAGGGCATCAGCTTGGCACAGGTGCCATGCGCCTCGATCAGATCATCGCTCATGTCGTTGGGGTGGCTGGTGGTAAAGCGGATACGCTCCAGCCCCTCGATCCGGTCCAGATCCCAGATCAGCCGGGCCAGTGTATAGTCCGACCCGTCCGGGCCGGTGCCGTGATAGGCGTTCACGTTCTGACCAAGGAGGGTGATCTCGCGCACGCCGCGATCAACCAGCCCCTTGGCCTCGTCGATGATGCGGGCGGCCGGGCGGCTGACCTCGGCACCGCGTGTATAGGGCACCACGCAAAAGGCGCAGAACTTGTCGCAGCCTTCCTGCACGGTCAGGAACGCGGTGGGGCCGCGCGCGGCCTTTGGGCGGGATTTCAGCTGTTCGAACTTGTCCTCTTCGGGGAAATCCGTGTCGAGCGATTTTTCCCCCCGGCGGGCCCTGGCCTCCATCTGAGGCAGCTTGTGATAGCTTTGCGGGCCGACGACCAGATCGACCAGAGGCTGACGGCGCATGATCTCTGCGCCTTCGGCCTGCGCCACGCAGCCCGCAACACCGATCATCAGGTCGGGTTTCACGTCCTTCAGATCGCGGTAGCGGCCCAGTTCGGAATAAATCTTTTCCGCCGCCTTTTCGCGGATGTGGCAGGTGTTCAGCAGGATCATGTCGGCGTCGCTGGCCGTACTGGTTTCGACATAGCCCTGCCCGCCCAGCGCCTCGGCCATACGCTCGCTGTCATAGACGTTCATTTGACAGCCATAGGTCTTGATAAACAGCTTCTTTGGGGCGCTTTTTGTCTGGGTCATGACGGGGATCCGGGCATCTGAGGTCAAGTTAGCGGTGCTATCAGCATGCCGCACATCTTGCAATGAGCGCCGGATTGTCGGACCTTGCGCAAAACGAACAGGCCAGCCAATGATGTATTCCTCTCTCGATGCCTTCCTCAAGTCTGGAACGCAGGTTCTGGCCAAGGGCCCCATCGCCATTATCATGGTCGAGGACAACATCGAGGTCGCAACCACCCTGCGCCATCACCAGCAGCTTGGGTTTGCGGCACTTCTGGTGTTCATCTCGAAAGACTTCGAACTGCCCCGCGATCTTGAGGCAAATGTCACGCGCATCACCTATGACGTGACTGCCGAGGGGGCCGTTCCGCATGCGGTGAACCGGATCAACGACGCCGCACCCGGCACGTGGCTTTATTACTGCTACAACGCCGAATACCTGTTCTATCCGTTCTGCGAGACGCGCAGTGTGGGCGAAATGCTGAGCTATCACACCGAAGAGCGGCGCGCGGCGATGCTGACCTATGTGGTCGATCTTTATGCCGACGATCTTGAGACCTGCCCCGATGCCGTCTCGCTGGATCATGCGCATCTGGACCGCACCGGGTATTACGCGCTGGCCCGCAAGGACCCGGCCACCGGCCACCCGCGCGAACGGCAGCTGGATTTCTTCGGCGGCCTGCGCTGGCGCTACGAGGAACACGTGCCCGCCGCCCGCCGCAAGATCGACCGCATCGCGCTGTTCAAGGCGGCACCGAAGCTGCGGCTGCGCGATGACCACACGTTCAGCGAGGAGGAATACAACACCTTCGCCTGCCCGTGGCATCACAACATCACCGCCGCCATCGTGTCGTTCCGCACCGCCAAGGCGCTGAAACGCAATCCCGGCAGCACCTTTGATATTGCGACCTTCAAGTGGCACAACTCCGCACCCTTCGAATGGCATTCCCGCCAGCTTCTGGATCTGGGGCTGATGGAGCCGGGGCAGTGGTTCTAGGGCCGTCTCAGGCGCGCAGCACCGGAAACCAATCTTCGCGCAGGCGCTGGCCTGGCTGCATGTCGTGCCCCGGAAACGGCGGCGACGTGGGACCGGGGCGCGCGACATAGCGCGCATCCTCGCCCACCAACCGCAGGGAAAACGCACGGCGGCGACTGTCGCTGGTGTTGCCGCGTGCGCCATGCAGGGTGCGATAGTGAAACGCCACCGCATCGCCCGGCTGCATCTCGAATTCGACCACAGTCATGCCTTCGGCTCCGGGATCGGGCACCGGCATATAGGGCGCAGGGTCAAAGAACGCATCGCCCTTGGTCCAGCGGGTTGGCAGCACGTCCTTTTCCCACAGATGCGATCCCGCGACACAGCGCAGGCTGGCGGTGGTCACAGAGTCCAGCGGCGACCAGAAGCTGACCACCTGCTGCCCTTCGACGAAATAATACGGCCCGTCGGAATGCCAGGGCGTCGCCATCGAGGTTCCCGGCTCTTTCACCAGCACATGATCGTGGAACAGCTGCACCCGCTGCGATCCCATCAGCGCGCTGGCGACTTCGGCGGCTTTCGAGGTGCGGATGACCTCTTCGAATTCGGGAATGCGCTGCCAGTTGCAGTAATCGTCGAAGAACCGCCCGCTTTCGCCCTCGCGCTTGTTCTCTGACGCATAGGGTCCGGGCGCGTCCATGTTGCGCGCCACTCCGGCACGCAGGGTTTCGACGTGGTCGGCAAAGAGACCGCGTATCAGCACCACGCCATCGCGGCGATAGGTGTCGATATGCTCTTGGGTAACGATCTGGGTCATGTGCACGCCAATCAGGTATTATCGTGCACCTTGGTGACGACTTACGGCTTCTTGCGCAACCGAATCACCACATCCACCGACGAGATTTCCGCACCGACGGGCGCATTGGGCAGACGCGAGATCACCAGTTCGTCCGAGGGCGCATCGCTGAGGCGTGCCTCATCTTCCCAGAAGAAATGCGGGTGGTCGTGGGTGTTGGTGTCGAAATAGCTTTTCGATCCGTCCACCGTGACCTCCTGCAGCAGTCCGGCGTCGCAGAACGTGCGCAGGGTGTTGTACACAGTGGCCAGGGACACGGCTTCGCCTTCGGTCTTGGCGGCCTCGAACAGGCTTTCGGCGGTAACGTGGCGGTGGTTCCCGTCTCCGATCAGCAAGGCAGCCAACGTCACGCGCTGCCGCGTCGGGCGCAATCCTGCCCCCGCCAGCCATTCGGTTCCGATGTCATGTTGCGACTGCGCCATGCCTGCCCTCGTTTGTTCACTGTCATCTATATAGAGAGCGCAGGGGGGTATTTTCAAATAGAAAACCGGAGCGTGCGGCGTCTTGGCGCCATATCGGCAATGGTGTTGCCCATCCACATGCCTGCCCGCACGCGCCGCGCGCGACCCGCGCACCATGCCGAAAGCGACCCGAGGACAGGGCCGCCGTACCGTGCGGCACCCTTGGCAATCCATGCACACGGGTGCTAGAGGGGTTTAACTGCCAGTGATGCGAAGGGAATTCCGAAACATGTCCGACTATCCCACCAGTTTCGACCGCGACGACCTGCTGAAATGCGCGCGCGGAGAGCTTTTCGGCCCCGGCAACGCGCAGTTGCCCGAACCGCCGATGCTGATGATGGACCGGATCACCGACATTTCGGGCGACCGCGGCCTGCATGATAAGGGCCACGTCGTCGCCGAGTTCGACATCACGCCCGACCTGTGGTTCTTCGACTGCCACTTTCCCGGCAACCCGATCATGCCCGGCTGCCTGGGTCTTGACGGTCTGTGGCAGCTGACCGGCTTCAACCTTGGCTGGCGCGGCTGGCAGGGGCGCGGCTATGCCCTGGGCGTGGGCGAGGTCAAGCTGACCGGGATGGTTCGTCCCGAGCGCAAGATGCTGACCTATTACGTCGATTTCACCAAGGCGATCCAGACGCGCCGCCTGACGATGGGCGTGGCCAATGGACGGGTAGAAGCAGACGGAGAAACCATTTATCAAGTTACCGACATGAAGGTCGCTCTGTCCGAGAGCTGAACCTGAAGGGTCCAAGATCTGAAGGAGTTAACCATGCGCCGAGTCGTCGTGACAGGGCTGGGGATTGTGTCATCCATCGGCAACAATGCAACCGAGGTTCTGGCCGCGCTGAAAGCGGGTAAATCCGGTATCGTCGCCTCCGAAGAGATGGCCGAACACGGTTTCCGCAGCCAGATCGCAGGCACGTTGAAAATCGACGTGTCCCAGATGGTCGACAAACGCACGTTGCGTTTCATGGGACCGGGGGCGGCCTATGCCCATATCGCGATGGCCGAAGCCATTGCGGACGCAGGTTTGACCGAAGACCACATCGTGAATCCGCGCACCGGCCTGGTTGCAGGATCGGGCGGGCCGTCGACCTCGGCCATGTTGCAGGCGCACCAAACCGTGCTGAAAACCGGCGGCACCAAGCGGATCGGCCCCTTCGCGGTGCCCAAGTGCATGTCGTCCACGATCAGCGCCAACCTTGCGACGGCCTACAAGATCAAGGGCATCAACTATTCGATCACCTCGGCCTGCTCGACCTCCTTGCACTGCATCGGCAATGCGGCGGAACAGATCATGATGGGCAAGCAGGACGTGATGTTCGCAGGCGGCGGCGAAGAGCTGGACTGGACGCTGTCGTGCCTGTTCGACGCGATGGGCGCGATGTCGTCCAAGTTCAACGACACGCCCGAAAAGGCCTCGCGCGCCTTTGACGCCAACCGCGACGGGTTCGTGATTTCCGGCGGCGGCGGCATCGTCGTGCTGGAGGATCTGGAGCACGCGTTGGCCCGTGGCGCAGAGATCTACGCCGAAGTCACCGGCTTTGCCGCAACCTCCGACGGGCACGACATGGTCGCCCCCTCGGGCGAGGGTGGCGAACGCGCGATGCGCCTGGCGCTGCAAACCCTGCCCGAAGGCCGCAAGGTCGGATATATCAACGCGCATGGCACATCGACGCCGGTGGGCGACGTGGGCGAGATCGAAGCGGTCCGCCGCGTGTTCGGCAAGGGCAGCACGCCGCCCGTGTCCTCGACCAAGTCGATGACAGGCCACGCACAAGGGGCCGCAGGCGCTCTCGAAGCGATCTTTTGCCTGCTTATGCTGAAACACGATTTCATCACGCCTTCGATCAACGTCGAAACGCTGGACGACAATCTGGACGCGGACGAAATCGCCACCAAACTGGTCGAAAACGCAGGGCTGGATTCGGTCATGACCAACTCGTTCGGGTTTGGTGGCACCAACGGGTCGATGATCCTTTCGAAATATAAAGAGTGATTGCAGAAATGTCGGATTTGCTTGCAGGAAAACGTGGCCTGATCATGGGCGTGGCCAACGACCGCTCGATCGCGTGGGGTATCGCCAAGGCGATGTCCGCCGCCGGTGCGGAACTGGCCTTCACCTATCAGGGCGAGGCCTTCGGCAAGCGACTGGAGCCGCTCGCGGCCTCTGTCGGGTCCGACTTCATGGTGGACGTCGACGTGACCGACGATGCCAGTCTTGATGGCGCGTTCGAACAGCTGGGCGCACGCTGGCCGACCATTGATTTCGTGGTCCATGCCATCGCGTTTTCGGACAAGTCCGAGCTGACGGGGCGGTTCCTGAACACCAGCCGCGCCAACTTCAAGAACTCGATGGATATCTCGGCCTATTCCTTCATCGACGTGGCGCGCCGCGCGCACCCGCTGATGGTCGAGAACGGCGGCACGTTGATGACGCTGACCTATCAGGGCAGCAACCGCGTGGTGCCGAACTACAACGTGATGGGCGTGGCCAAGGCCGCGCTGGAAAGTGCGACGCGCTACCTTGCCAACGACCTTGGTCCCGAAGGCATCCGCGTCAACGCGATTTCGCCCGGCCCGATGAAAACACTGGCCGGTGCGGCAATCGGCGGCGCGCGCAAGACCTACAAGCATACGGATCTGAACGCGCCCATGCGCTCGAACGCGACACTTGAGGCGGTGGGTGGCACGGCGGTCTATCTCGCATCAGACGCCGGGGCCTGCACCACGGGCGAGATCATTCGCGTCGACGGCGGGTTTCATGTGCTGGGGATGCCGCAAGCGGAATATCTGTAACGCGTTGGGGGCGCTGCCCCCGCGCCCTTGGCGCTCCCCCGGGATATTTCTGGCCAAAAGAAGCTGCTCTTCAGCGCAGTGGATTAGCGAAGGGCGTCCGTGCGCCAGAGCCAGATTTTCAGACCGCCATGTGCGACCGGGGCCTCTTGCGGCTTCCACGGCAGGGCGCAGGCTTTGGCGAGGGCAGGCTCGGACGTGACAAGGCCGACGCGCCAGCCTTTGAACCGGGTTTTCAGGGTTTCGCCCAGGGTGCCGTAAAGCGGATAGAGCAGGTTCTTGTTGCCGATGCGCGCGCCGTAGGGCGGGTTGACGATGACCAGCCCCGGCGGGCCATCGGGCGGTGTGGCTTCGCCCGCGCCGTGCACGGTGAACTGACACAAGGGTGCTACCCCTGCCCGTTCGGCGTTCTGGGTGCTCATGCGGATGGCACCCTGATCGCGGTCCGATCCGAAGAAGCGCGCGGGGCCCGTGATGTCAGGCACTGCGGTGCGTAGCGCGTCGAAGGCGGCCGCGTCGTAGGATGCCAGTTTCTGAAAGGCGAAGTCGCGCGAGCGGCCCGGTTGCAGGTGGCTCGCGATTTCCGCCGCTTCGATCAGGAAGGTGCCAGAGCCGCACATCGGGTCGACCACCGGCTCCTTGCCGTCATAGCCGCATTGGCGCAGGAACATCGCGGCGAGGTTCTCGCGCATGGGGGCTTTGCCCACCGCCTCCTTGTGACCGCGCTTGTGCAGCGCCTCGCCCGAAGTATTCAGGCTGATGGTCACCGCGTTGTCGTCGATGCGCACCTTGATCACGATTTCGGCCTCGGGCGACAGGGTCAGCCCGTGGCTGTCGCGCAGGGCGGTTTCGATCCTTTGGGTCGCGGCGCCTGCGTGATATATTTTGGACCGTTTGCAGGTGACCTGCACCCGCACCGGCACATCGGCGCGCAGGATGTCGCCCCAGGGAAACTTGCGCGCCCGTTTGTCCAGCTGTGCAAGGTGAAAGGCCATGAAGTGACCGATGCGCACCAGCACCCGCACGGCACCGCGCAGGCACAGGTTGGCGCGCCAGACATCGGGCCAGCCACCTTGGACAGTGACACCGCCCGTCGATGCGATAGGGGCATTGAACCCGGCCTCGGCAGCCTCGACGGCCAGGACGTGCTCCAGCCCCGGCGGGCAGACGAGAAAGATTTCAAAGGGGTCAGGGGTGCTCATGGCCTGCGTCATATGCGCAAAAACGCGGCGCGGCCAGAGGGTGTGCGCCCTGGGGCGCTTGCAGAGGGCGCGACCGCCCTCTGCTCAAACTCTCAACAAGGGTTTTCTCAGTTGACCGAGACGACTTCGATGTCGAACTTCAGGTCCTTGCCGGCCAGCGGGTGGTTGGCGTCCAGCGTCACCGTGCTTTCGTCCACCTCGATCACCGTGACGGGCAGTGCCTGACCGTCGGGTGTCTGCATCTGCAGCTGCGTGCCGGGGTCGAGCGGGATGTCGGCAGGGATGCCTTCACGCGGGACCGACTGGCGCATCTCGGGGTTGACGTCGCCGTAGGCTTCCTCGGCGGTCACTTTGACTTCTTTCTTTTCTCCGACGGCCATGCCGGGCAGCGCGCTGTCAAGACCGGGAATGATCTGGCCGCTGCCAACTTCAAATTCCAACGGATCGCGGCCTTCGGAGCTGTCGAAGGTGCTGCCATCCTGCAAAGTGCCGGTGTAGTGAATACGTACGGTGTCGCCCGATTTGACTTGGGTCATAAAACTCTCCGAATGTTTGGTATGGGAATGAACAGAGGCCGCGTGTCTGCGCGGGTGCTCCGGGGTTGGACCAATTCGAACATAGCGACGCCGGAGTGTAAACCCCGCCGCCGTCTGGCGAAACAACCGGCGATTTTGCGCCTTTTCCCCCGCCGCGCCGCGTGACAGTCTGCGCCTGCAGCCACCGGAGAAACGCCCATGCCCGTCACCACCTGCGTCTTTGATGCCTACGGCACGCTTTTCGATGTGGCAGCCGCCGCGCGGCAGGCCGCCGAACAGCCGGAGTTTACAGCACTTTCAACGGCTTGGCCGCAATTGGCCGAGCATTGGCGCACCAAGCAGCTTAGCTATTCATGGCTGCGCGCAGTGATGGGCACCTATGTCGATTTCTGGACCGTGACGCAGGATGCGCTGGACTGGGCACTGGAAAAATGCGGGTTGGACGGTGATCCGGCCCTGCGGCAGCGGTTGCTGGACCTCTATTGGGAATTGCAGGCCTACTCGGAGGTGCCCGCGATGCTGAAGGCGCTGAAAGACGCAGGCCTGAACACCGCGATTCTGTCGAACGGGTCGCCTGCGATGCTGGAAGCGGCAGTGCAATCAGCCGGGATCGGGGATGTTCTGGACGACTGTCTGTCGGTCGAGGCCGTGGGCATCTTCAAGCCCGACGCGCGCGTCTACGATCTGGTCGGCACGCGGTTCGGCTGCCCCCGCGACGAGGTGCTGTTTGTGTCGTCGAACGGCTGGGACGCCGCCGCCGCCGCGCATTATGGATTTCGCACCGCCTGGGTGAATCGCGCGGGCGATCCGGTGGACCGCCTGCCCGCAAAACCCGACACGATCCTGACTGACCTTACGGGCATCCCTGCCCTTGCCGGAGTTTGACATGGCCACTTTCACCACATCCGACGGGCTGAGCCTGCATTACACCGACACCGGAAAGGGTCTACCGATCCTGTGCCTGTCCGGCCTCGGGCGCACGGGGGCGGATTTTCGCTATGTCGCGCCCTATCTGGAAGACTACCGCGTGATCACGATGGATTATCGCGGGCGCGGCCAGTCGGACTTCGACAAGGACTGGCGCAACTACACCCTTGCCGTCGAAAGCCGCGATGCGGTGGAATTGCTGGATCATCTGGGCATCGACAAGGCCGCGATCCTTGGCACCTCGCGTGGGGGGCTGAACGCGATGATGCTGGGGCAAATGGTGCCTGATCGTGTGCTCGGCGTTGCGTTCAACGATGTCGGCCCCGAGATCGACCCCGAGGGGATCAAGGACATCATGGCCTATCTCGGCGTCAAACCCTCGATCCGCACCCATGCCGAGGCCGCAGCGATCCTGCCCAACCTGCTGGGCGGTTTCATCGGCGTGCCCGCCGCGCGCTGGATGGAGGAGGCCGAGACGCATTTCGTCGATGACGGCGCGGGCGGGCTGAACCTGACCTATGACACGCACCTGCGCGATGCCGTCGCCAACGAGACCGAAAGCCCCGATTACTGGGCGTTCTTCGATGATCTGGCGGGCAAGCCGCTGTGTCTGATCCACGCTGCAGGCAGTGACATCCTGAACGACAAGACGGCACAGCAGATGCGCCACCGCAGGCCCGACATGATCTATGCGAAACTCGATGACCGTGGGCACATCCCGTTTCTGGATGAACCTGCTTCTGTCACCGCCCTCAAGGAATGGCTGGACCTGATCCCATGAACATCGACATGATCCGCGCCGCAGCGACGCGGCTACAAGGCCACGCGCGGCGCACACCGCTGCTGAATTCACCCTTCATCGACCAGATCGCCGGTCGGCGCGTCTGGATCAAGCCGGAGTGCCTGCAACACACCGGCAGCTTCAAGTTTCGCGGGGCATGGTCCGCCCTGTCGGCGCTGGACGAGGCCACCCGCGCCAATGGGGTCATCGCGTTCTCGTCGGGCAACCATGCGCAGGGCATCGCCCTTGCCTCGTCGCAACACGGCGTGCCGTCAGTCATCATCATGCCCGCCGATGCGCCCGCGTTGAAGCTGGCGAACACCCGTGCGCTGGGGGCCGAGGTGGTCACCTATGACCGCGCGACTGAAGACCGCGATGCCATCGGCGACCGGCTGGCGGCAGAGCGTGGGCTGACGCTGATCAAACCCTTCGACGAGCCGCAGGTGATCGCGGGCCAGGGCACCGTGGGCCTTGAGATCGCTCAGGATGCCAATGCGATGGGGATCGAGACCGCCGATGTGCTGGTCTGCTGCGGGGGCGGCGGGCTGACATCGGGCATCGCGCTGGCGCTGGAGGCCGACGCGCCGGGTCTGCGCGCGCGCCCTGTTGAGCCGGAGGGCTTCGACGATGTGAAACGCTCGCTGGAAAGCGGCAAGATCCAGCGCAATGCCCAGACCTCGGGCAACATCTGCGATGCGATCATCACGCCCGCACCGGGGGAGCTGACCTTTCCGATCATGCACCGGCTGTGCGGCCCCGGCCTTGCCGTCACCGAGGACGAGGCGCTCAGGGCCGTGGCGCAGGCCTTCCTGCGGCTGAAGCTGGTGGCCGAACCTGGGGGTGCCGTGGCACTGGCTGCAGCACTGAGCCACAAGGAGCAGATCGAAGGCGACGACGTGTTCGTGGTGATCTCGGGCGGGAACGTCGATGCGCCGATGTTCGCGCGCGCCCTGAACACCCTGTCATGAGAATGGCGCCTTGGGCACCGCAATAAGGAGAAAGACGATGAAACTGGCAGATCTGGGCGACGTGCGCCTGCATTACCGTATCGACGGCCCCGAAGATGGCGCGCCCGTGGTGTTCGCCAACTCTCTGGGCACAGACTTGCGCCTGTGGGACCCGATCATGCCGCTTCTGCCTGCGGGTCTGCGCGTGCTGCGGTTCGACAAGCGTGGGCACGGTCTGTCGTCCTGCCCGCCTGCGCCCTACACCATGGGGTCGCTGGTCACGGACGCGGAAAAGCTGATGGACATGCACGGCTTCAAGGACGCGCTGTTCGTCGGGCTGTCGATTGGCGGCATGATCGCTCAGGGACTTGCGGTGAAACGCCTGGACCTGGTGCGAGCACTGGTTCTGTCCAACACGGGCGCGCGGATCGGCAATGCCGACATGTGGGCCGACCGGATCGCCGCCGTGCAGCGCGATGGCATCGAAAGCCTGGCCGACGCGGTGATGGAACGCTGGTTCGCGCCCGACTTCCGCGGCACGCCCGAGCTGGAACTGTGGCGCAACATGCTTGTGCGCCAAGAGAACGCAGGCTACGCGGGCTGCTCTGCCGCGATCTCCGGGACCGATTTCTATACCACCACGGCCAGCTTGCGCCTTCCAACGCTGGGCATCGCAGGCTCTGACGACGGCTCGACACCGCCCGATCTGGTGCGCGAAACCGTCGATCTGATCCCCGGCAGCCAATTCCACATCATCCGCCGCGCAGGCCATCTTCCTTGTGTCGAGAAGCCCGAGGAATACGCCGAGGTCCTGACAAAATTCATGCGCGATACGGGGCACATCTGACATGGCAGCCAGCCTCTTTGCCAGCCCGCTTTACGGGCAGTTGTTCGCCACGGGCGAGACCGGACGCCTGTTCACCGACAGCGCCGAGGTGCGCGCCATGCTGCTGGTCGAGGGGGCGCTGGCCAAGGTGCAGGGCACGCTGGGCGTGATCCCCGAGATCAGCGGAGCCGCGATCCATCGCGCCAGTCTTGAGATCGCCATCGACCCCGGTGCCCTTGGCGCTGCCACCGGACAGAACGGTGTGCCTGTCCCCGGTCTGGTCGCTGCGTTCCGCACTGCAATGGAGGCGCCTGAACATGCGCAATATGCGCATTGGGGGGCCACCAGTCAGGACATCATGGACACCGCGCTGATGTTGCGGCTGCGGCAGGCACTGGCGCTGGCCGAGGCGGATTTGCGTTCTTTGCTTAAGGCGCTGGCCCAGGCTGCCGAGGACCACGCCGCCACGCCGATGCCCGCGCGCACCTATGGGCAAGAGGCCACGCCAACCAGTTGGGGCGCGGTACTGGCGCAATGGGGCACACCGCTGATCGCCGCACTGGAAGACCTGCCAGCCCTGCGCGACGCAAGCCTCTGGGTGTCGCTGTCGGGTGCTGCGGGCACGTCCTCCGCGCTTGGCCCGAAAGCCGCCGAAACACGCGCCGCACTGGCCGACGCTCTGGGCCTGAAAGACCCCGGTTACAGTTGGCACACCGACCGCGCGCCCGTGCTGCGCATCGCCGACTGGATGGCGCGCGTGACCGCGGCTCTGGCCGCTATGGGTGACACTCTGGTCGGGCTGACCATGTCGGGCATCGGCGAAGTCACCCTGTCCGGGGCCGGCGCATCGTCAACCATGCCGCAAAAGCAGAACCCTGTCGGGCCGTCGGCGCTGGTGGCACTGAACATTCAGATGTCGGGTCTGCGCGCGTCATTGCAGACCGCAGCAGCCCACCAGCACCAGCGCGACGGTGCCGCATGGTTCGCCGAATGGATGGTCCTGCCGCAGGTGGTGCTGACCCATGCCAGCGCACTGACCCATGCGCTGAAGCTGGCCGAAGGCATCAATCCAGTACCCGCGCGGATGAACGCCGCACTTGAGGATGGCCTCGGCCTGATCCACGCCGAAGCGCTGAGCTTTGCGCTGGCCGAGACCATGACCCGCCCCGACGCCCAAGCCGCGACCAAGGCGCTGTGCAGCCAAGCGATGGACACGCAGACCCCGCTGCCCGATCTGGCGGCACGGACGTATCCCGACCTGCCGACTGGTCTGTTCGATCCCGCCGCGCAGATGGGCACCGCCGCCGAGGACGCTCGCCGCTTTGCGATGCTCGCCCGCAGCACCGCTGCCGCATAGCGACAAGGCCGTGAAGCCCGCTGTTGTCTTTCTGCTCTTCACCGTCCTGCTGGACGCGATGGGCATCGGGCTTATCCTGCCGATCATGCCCGACCTGATCCGCGAGGTTCAGGGCGGGACACTGGCGCAAGCAGCACTCTGGGGCGGCATCCTCTCCACCTCCTTCGCGGTGATGCAATTCCTCTTTGGCCCTGTCATCGGCGGCCTTTCCGACAGCTTTGGCCGCAGGCCCGTGCTGCTGGCGTCGCTGGTGGTGATGTGCCTGGACTATGTGCTGATGGCGCTGGCGGGTAGCATCTGGTTGCTGCTCGCCGGGCGCATCATCGGCGGGGTCGCTGCATCGACCCAATCGACCGCCAACGCCTGCATGGCGGACCTCAGCGCCCCCGAAGACAAAAGTGCCAACTTCGGGCTGATCGGTGCGGCCTTCGGCATAGGCTTTGTGCTGGGGCCGATGATCGGCGGGCTGTTGGCCGAATACGGTACCCGCGCGCCGTTCTGGGCGGCAGCGGTGCTGTCGGGGCTGAATGCGGTCTTTGGCTGGCTGGTGCTGCGCGAAACCGTTACCGACCGTATCCGCCGCGCGTTTTCGTGGCGGCGGGCAAACCCACTGGGCACGCTGCGTGCCTTGGGCAAACTGCCACAGATCCGCCGCCTGCTGGTGGTCTACTTCATCTACCAATTCGCGTTTATCGTCTATCCGACAGTCTGGGCCTATTTCGGTCAGGCGCGGTTCGGCTGGTCGCCCGCGATGATCGGCCTCAGCCTGGGGCTGTTCGGGGTCGCGATGGCCGTGGTCCAAGGCGGGCTGATCCGCATCGCCCTGCGCCGCTTTGGCGAAAGCGGCACGATCGTTTATGGGCTGATGTTCACCATCTTGAGTTATGTGGCGATTGCACTGGTCACGTCCGGCACCATCGCGCTGATCCTGACGCCGATGGCGGCATTGGGCGGGGTGATCGCGCCCGCATTGCAGGGGATCATGTCAAAGGCCACAGGCGACGACCAGCAAGGCGAGTTGCAGGGCGCGATGGTGTCAGTGCATGCGCTGGCGATGATCCTGTCGCCGCTGGTGATGACCTCGGTTTTCTATACTTTCACTGCCGTCACGGCACCCGCCTATGTTCCGGGCGCGCCGTTTATCCTGTCGGCGCTGCTGACCACCTGTGCTCTGCTGATCTATCTGCGCCCGGTGGCGCTGCGCAGGGTCACCTGACGTAAGCTGCGAAACTGGCGCTGACGGACCGGGAAAGCGTCGGTTTTCTGCTTGCACCACCGGGCCATGGCCGACACCCTGACCCGAAAGCAACACCCATGCCCCAAGGACACCCATGCAAACCATCAAAGCCGCCGTCTGCCACGCTTTTGGCGAACCGCTGCGCGTCGAGGACATCCACCTGCGCGCGCCCGAAATGGGCGAGGTCGAGGTGACCGTCGATGCCGTGGCGATCTGTCATTCGGATATCTCATACGCCGAAGGATCGTGGGGCGGCAGCCTGCCCGCGGTCTATGGTCACGAGGCGGCGGGACGTATCAGTGCCGTCGGCCCAGGCGTGACGGGTCTGTCCAAAGGCGACAGCGTCGTGGTCACGCTGATCCGCTCCTGCGGATCTTGTGCACCTTGTGCCAGCGGCAGCCCGGTGTCCTGCGAGACACCGTACAATGGCGACATGGGTCCGATCACCATGCCCGACGGCAGCAAACTGCATCAGGCGATGGCCACGGGTGGCTTTGCGGAAAAGGTGGTGGTGGACCAGCGGCAGGTCGTGCGCATCTCGGACCAGATCGCCAAGGACGTCGCATCGCTGGTGGCCTGCGGCGTGATCACCGGCGTGGGTTCGGTGGTGAACTCGGCGCATCTGCGCGCAGGCCAGGACGTGGTGGTGATCGGCGCGGGCGGCGTCGGGCTGAACGCGATCCAGGGCGCGCGCATTGCGGGCGCGCGGCGCATCGTCGCCGTCGACATGAGCGCGGACAAGCTGGAGGTCGCAAAGGAATTCGGCGCGACCCACGTCGTGCTTGCAACGCACAAGGCCCCGTGGCTTGCCGCGCGCAAGGCGCTGGGCGGGCGCGGGGCCGATGCGGTGGTCGTCACCGTCGGCGCGATCCCGGCCTATGATCAGGCTCCGAACTATCTGGCGACGGGCGGCAAGGTCATCATGGTCGGTATGCCCCATGTCGGCGGCGAGGCCACCTATGAGCCGGTCAACCTGGCTGCTGCCGGTCAGGGCATGGTCGGCTCGAAGATGGGCGACGTGGTGATCCAGCGCGACATTCCGTGGATGCTGGACCTTTACGCGCAGGGACGCCTGAAACTGGACGAATTGATTTCGGGACGCTGGTCGCTGGAGCAGATCAACGAGGCGATCGCCGACACCAAGACCGGCAGCGCGCGGCGCAATGTGATCGTGTTTGATCGCTGACCGACCGGGGCTCTGCCCCGCGACTTAAATTCCGGCCCCGGAGTTTACTAGGCAAGATGAAGGTGTACCGCGCATGAAACTGCAAGATCTCGATATAATCGTGACCGCGCCTCCGGCTCCGGGCTGGGGCGGGCGGTACTGGATACTGGTCAAGCTGACCACCGACACCGGGATCGTGGGATGGGGCGAATGCTATGCCGCGTCGGTGGGGCCGGATGCGATGCGCGCGGTGATCGAGGATGTCTTCGCGCGGCACATGCAGGACGAGAACCCCGAGAATATCGAGCTGATGTTCCGCCGCGCCTATTCCGCCGGTTTCACCCAGCGGCCCGACCTGACCGTGATGGGCGCGTTTTCGGGGCTGGAAATAGCCTGCTGGGATATATTGGGCAAGGATCGCGGGCGGCCCATACATGCGCTGATCGGTGGACGGATAAACCAGCGCATCCGTACCTATACCTATCTTTACCCCCTGCCGCAGCACGATCTTACGGCGTTCTGGACATCGCCCGAGATGGCGGCAGAGGCGGCAGCGAATTGCGTGGCGCGCGGCTACACCGCGGTCAAGTTCGATCCCGCAGGCCCATATACTCTGCGCGGCGGCCACATGCCCGCGATGAGCGACATCAGCCAGTCGGTCGCCTTCTGCAAGGCAATCCGTGAAGCCGTCGGCGACCGCGCCGATCTGCTGTTTGGCACCCACGGGCAGTTCACCACCGCCGGTGCAATCCGGCTGGGCCGGGCTATCGCGCCCTATGATCCGCTGTGGTACGAAGAGCCTATTCCCCCGGACAATCCCGCGCAGATGGCTGCGGTGGCGAGCGCCGTGGGCATTCCGGTGGCCACGGGCGAGCGGCTGACCACCAAGGCCGAGTTCGCGCCGATCCTGCGCAGCGGGGCGGCCAGCATACTGCAACCCGCGCTGGGACGTGCGGGCGGCATCTGGGAGGTCAAGAAGATCGCCGCGATGGCGGAAGTGTACAACGCGCAGATCGCGCCGCACCTCTATGCGGGGCCGATCGAATGGGCGGCGAACATCCAGCTCGCGGCGTCGATCCCCAACCTGCTGATGTGCGAGACCATCGAGACCCCGTTCCACGACGCGCTGATCAAGGGCAGCATCCGCGTCGAGGACGGCTTCGTGACGCCAACGGACGCGCCCGGACTTGGCATCGAGGTGGACGAGGATCTGGCGCGTGCGCATCCCTATACCGGTGGGGGTCTGCATCTGGAGATGCAGGAGGCGCCCTGCGATTATGTGAACGGCAATGCGTTCGAGGGCGGCGCGCCTGCGCCAAAGGACTAAAACAACCGCACGCCGCTGACCGCCACGTCGACGGAAAATTCCCGTCCCACCGCAACCACGCCGACGCGGCGCAATTGGGACGCGGCGAAGGTCGCGTCGGTCCGGTAGGCCTCCAACGTGTCGAAAGGCACCTTGATCGTGGTCCACCCCGAAGGCGCTGTGAACCCGGTGCGAAACGATTGCCATGCGCGGGTCAGTTCCGTCGTGCGAAGGCGCAGGTCGTAGCATGCGCCGTTGCCGCAGATGTCGAGTTCGATACCGGTAAACCCGCGCGCGTCCTGTGCGAGGTCAAAGGCCATCTGGATGAAGCCCCCGCCATTGTCGGTGCTGACCTGTCCGGTCAGCCGCATCGCCCGGCGGCCTGCGACCTCTGCGCGCCCTGCCTGCCCGCGCGAAACGCCGCCCATGACGCTGTCGGCGACGTATTCCCAGTTCGGGTCCAATTCCATCATGCGTCCCTTGCCAGTGGTTTTGGCATCACCCTGCCGTCCATCCGCCGTCGACCTTCATCGCCGTCCCCGTCACCATCGCCGAGGCATCAGAGGCCAGGTAGACCGCAGCCCCCATGATGTCGCTGACGACACCGACGCGCGGCAGCTTGATCTTGCCCATGATCCACGCCTGCTGGTCGAGGTCCTGAAACGTCGGCTCGGTCAGCGGGGTGCGGATGAAGGTGGGGCATATGGTGTTGATGCGAATGCCCGCCGGGCCCCATTCGATGGCCATCGCCTTGACCATGCCCTCGACTGCGTGTTTCGACGCGCAATAGACAGCGCGGTCAGGCCCGCCGACGTGGCCCATCTGGCTGCCGATGTGGATGATCGACCCAGGCCGTCCTGCTGCCATCAAAGCGCGTGCCGCATGGGACGACAGAAAATAGGCGGCCTTCACGTTCACGTCCATGACCGCGTCGAAATTGGCGATGTCTGTGTCGACGGCTGCGGAATGCCGCGCGAGACCAGCAGAGTTCAGCACGACGTCGAAGGGTTCGGAAAACACCTGCCCCACGGCGTCTGTGTCGGTTTGATCCAGTACCAGTGCTTCGGCGGAGAAACCTGCACCGCGCATTGCGGATACACTCTTGTCCAGCACATCGGCGCGCCGTGCGGCGCAGACCACATGCGCGCCTGCCTCGGCCAATGCGACGGCACAACCAAGACCGATGCCGGAAGATGCGCCGGTAACGAGGGCGCGGCGGCCCGTAAGGTCAAAGGAGGGAGTGCGCGGCAAGGAGGTCATCGCGATATCCGCCGCTTTGTGCCTGCTTTGCGTGGGTATGTCGCCGTCATCTGTCGTCTCGTCTTCCCTGAAATTCGCGAGCAGCTTAGCGGATCAGCCGTGCCACGCCAGAGGCAGTGCGCCAGTGATCGGTCTTGCATGGATATTTATAGCCAAAAGAAAACGGGGGCACAGTGGCCCCCGTTTGCGGTATTTTATGCAGTGCCGTCAGACGAGGTTCAAAAGAACGCCTGAATGCCGGTCTGTGCGCGGCCAAGGATCAGCGCGTGCACGTCGTGCGTGCCCTCGTAGGTGTTCACCGTCTCAAGGTTCATCACGTGGCGCATCACCTGGAATTCACCGGAGATGCCGTTGCCGCCATGCATGTCCCGCGCGATGCGGGCGATATCCAGCGCCTTGCCGCAGTTGTTGCGCTTGACGATCGAGATCATCTCGGGCGCGGCTTCGGCGGCGTCCATCAGACGGCCCACCTGCAACGAGGCTTGCAGGCCCAGCGCGATCTCGGTCTGCATGTCGGCCAGTTTCTTCTGGAACAGCTGCGTGCCGGCGAGCGGTTTGTTAAATTGCTTGCGGTCCAGGCCGTACTGGCGTGCAGCGTGCCAGCAGAATTCGGCGGCCCCCATAGCCCCCCAGCTGATGCCGTAGCGTGCGCGGTTCAGACAGCCGAACGGACCCTTGAGGCCCTGCACATTCGGCAGCAGCGCATCTTCGCCCACTTCGACGCCGTCCATCACGATTTCGCCGGTGATCGACGCGCGCAGGGACAGCTTGTTCTCGATCTTGGGCGCGCTCAGACCCTTCATGCCTTTTTCAAGGACAAAGCCGCGGATCTTGCCGCCATGCTCGTCCGACTTGGCCCAGACCACGAAGACATCCGCGAAGGGCGCGTTCGAAATCCACATCTTCGAGCCAGAGATCTTATAGCCGGTCGCCGTCTTGACCGCGCGTGTCTTCATGCCCGCAGGGTCGGAGCCCGCATCGGGTTCGGTCAGGCCAAAGCAGCCGACCCATTCGCCACTGGCGAGTTTGGGCAGGTATTTCTTGCGCTGCTCTTCCGAACCGTAGGCGTAGATCGGATAGATCACCAGGCTGGATTGCACCGACATCATCGACCGGTAGCCGCTGTCGATCCGCTCGACCTCACGGGCAACCAGACCGTAGGACACGTAAGAGCCACCCAGCCCGCCGTATTCTTCAGGCAGGGTCACGCCCAGCAGGCCCATGTCGCCCATCTCGGCGAAGATCGACTTGTCGGATGTCTCATGGGCGAAGGCGTCGATGATGCGCGGGGCCAGCTTTTCGCGGGCATAGGCCGCAGCGCTGTCCTGGATCATGCGTTCGTCTTCGGTCAGCTGCTGCGACAACCGGAAGGGGTCGGCCCAGTCGAAGCTGCCCAGATCGGGGGCGTCCTTGGCTTTCAGGATCGGGGTTTCTGCATTCATGGCGTACCTCTTTCTCGAATCTGTTGAATTTCACCCAGTATTGCAAAGAAACGCGCCAAGTTCTAACAATGATCCGTCCTGCGATACATGAGGATTGGTCATAGATGATCGCCCCCCGCCGTTTTCTGCCCTCGACCGGCGCGCTGATGGCCTTCGAAGCCGTCGCGCGTCTGGGATCGGCCACCGCCGCAGCACAGGAGTTGTCGCTGACCCAAAGCGGGGTCAGCCGCCAGTTGCGCAGCCTGGAAGATCAGATAGGTGCAAAGCTGGTTCAGCGCGAAGGCCGTGCGCTGGTTCTGACGCCTGTGGGGCGGGAATATGCGCGTTCCGTGCGTGAAATCCTGCATCGGCTGGCGGCGGCGTCCGTCGCGGCGCGCACCAACCCGGACGGCGGCGCGCTGAACCTTGCGATCCTGCCAGCCTTCGGCATGCACTGGTTGGCACCGCGCCTGCAAGATTTCGCCCGCACCCATCCAGAGGTGACGGTGAACCTGTCGACCCGGCTGGCGCCGTTCGATTTTCGCGCCAGCCGGTTCGACGCCGCCATCCACTTTGGCCGCGAGGATTGGTCCGGTGCCGACCACATGGCCCTGATGCCCGAAACCGTGGTGCCGGTCTGCGCGCCTGACCTTTTGCACCACGCCACCACCGCGCAGATCGCGGCCCAGCCGCTCTTGCATCTGGAAACCCGGCCAAAGGGCTGGGCGCGCTGGATGGCGGCCCAGGGGTGGACCGGCGATCTGCCGCCGGGGATGCAGTTCGACCAGTTTTCGACGATGGCGCAGGCCGCCATTCACGGCATGGGGGTCGCGCTGCTGCCGACATTCGTGGCGCAACCCTATCTCGACAGCGGGCAACTGGCGCTGGCCTCGGCGCAGACTTCGGAGAGCATCGGCACCTATTACCTCGTCTGGCCGTCCGAGCGTGCGACGCAGGCGCCGCTGCGGTCGTTTCGTGCCTGGCTGACCGCGCAGACCGGCAACGGCCCGCACCAATGACGCAGATCTGACCGGAGCGCGCCGCAATTCCGCCGCATTCTCCGCTTAGGCGTGCGATCACGTGTTTTCGGGTGGGGCCGGACCAAACAGGAGCATAGAAATGCTGCATTCGATCAAAGTACTGGCCATCGCCGCCTCTTTCAGCGCGGTTCTGGCCCCTGCCGCCCATGCCGAAGGCCAGACCCATACCGTCATGGTACTGGGCGCTGCGTTCTTTCCCCAAATCACCTACGTGACGCCCGGCGATGTCGTCAATTTCGTAAACGCGACCGAGACCGAACAGTCGATCGTCGCTCAGGACGACGGCTGGAGCGTCGGGCCGCTTGCTGCGCAAGGCGAGCAATCGGTCTTGATTTCAGATGGCATGGCGACAGACTTCTTTATCGTCGACACCTCTGCCGAAGGGGCCGAGACCGGCGAGGCACCTGCATCAGGTTCCATCAGCTTCAACTCGGCACTGCTCAGAGACTAAGCCTGCGGTTCATGGCGTTGCTTTCGGCCCTGCTTGCGGCACCCCCGCAAGCGGGTCGTTTTGCGCGTGTCAGTCAAAGGGCTCGATCAACTCGGGCCCTGATGCGCGGTTGGAGTTCACGGCCGTGCCGACGCGGTGCATCTGCAATGTATCTTCGGGCGCGGGCTGCATCAGACGAGCGGCCCCCTTGCCCTCTTCGCCCAGCCAAAGCGGCAGCTGTTCAGGCGCTAGCACCACGGGCATTCTGTGGTGGATCTGCGACATGGCGCTGTTGGCCTGCGTGGTGACGACCGCACAGGTCCGCTGCACATCCGCCCCCCAATCCTGCCAGATCGCGGCCAGCGCCAGCGGCGCGCCATCCCGGCGGGTGATGTACCACGGCAGACGGTTGCCCTCGGCGTCCTTGGTCCATTCAAAGAAGCCCGTTGCCAGCACCACGCAGCGCCGTTCGCGGCAGGCGGCGCGAAAGGCGGGCTTGTCCGCGATGGTTTCGGCGCGCGCATTGATCAAAAGCGGGCCGTCATTGGGCTGTTTGTACCACTGCGGGATGAACCCCCAGCGCATCGGCATCAGCGCGCGGTGCGCGCCATCGCTGCGGATCACGTGCACCGGGTCGGTCGGGCAGACGTTGTAGTTGGGCACATCCGGCAAATCGTTCGCCGGCGCTGCCGCGAACAGTTGCGCCATCGCGTCGGTCGGCAGGGTCACGGCAAGTCGTCCACACATGACCTGCAACCTAGGCAATCGCATGCCCAGAACCAAGACCTCTGCGCAGATCAGGGGCACAGGTTTCGGGCAACCCGCAGGGCGCATGGGATTTTACACGATGGACCCCTGGGGCGTGCGGTTGATCGGTTTGCAACTCGGGCCAAAGCTGCGCAGACTGCGCGCAATTCTGACCTATTGGAAACCGTTCGCATGATCCGCCATTTCCTGCCTGTCTTTGCCCTGCTGCTCGGCTCTTCCTTTCTGCTGTTCGCGGGGGGGATCAACGGGCTGATCCTGCCGGTGCGCGGCAGTGCCGAAGGGTTCTCGGCCTTCTCTCTCGGTCTGCTCGGCACCGGCTGGGCCGTGGGCTACATGGCGGGCTGCGTGCAGACGCCGCGACTGGTGGCGAACGTGGGCCATGTGCGGGCCTTCGGCGCGATGGCGGCGATTGCGGCGGTGTCGATGCTGGGCTCTGCGATCATGGTGACGCCCTGGACATGGATCATCCTGCGCGGCGTCTGCGGGTTCTGCTTTGCCGGTGCGGCGATGATCGTCGAAAGCTGGCTGAGCGATCAGGCCGCCCCCGACCAGCGCGGTCGCATCTTCGGCGTTTACACGATGGTCAATCTGGGAGCCGTGACTGCGGGGCAGATGACGCTGACGCTGGGCGACACCTCGGGCTTTCTGTTCTTTGCGGTGGGGGCGATATTCTACTGCCTCGCGCTGGTGCCCACGGCGCTGTCGTCCAGTTCGAACCCCGCACCGCTGGTCGCAGCCAAGCTTGACCTGCGCACGCTCTGGCGCAATTCGCCGGTGGCTGTGTTTGCGGTCTTCTGGGTCGGTGTCAGCAACTCGGCCTTCGGCGCGCTGGCTCCGGTCTATGCGGAACGCACCGGGCTGGTGCTGGCCGCGGTCGCCTTCTTTACCTCGCTGCCGATCCTGGCCGGCGCGCTGGCGCAGATCCCCGTGGGCATCCTCAGCGACCGGATGGACCGGCGCAAGGTGCTGGTGGGGATCGCCCTTGCAGCACTGATCGCCGACATCCTGTTCATCACCATCGCACCGCAGGGGCGCATCCCCAACTTCATTTTGGCCGCGATCCTCGGCGGGTCGATCTTTGCGATGTACCCGGTGATCGTGGCACACGCCAACGACCACGCGACCCCCGGCACGTCGATCCAGATCTCGGGCGGTCTGCTGCTGCTTTACGGCGGCGGCGGCATCATCGGTCCCTTGGTCGCGGGCTGGGCGATGTACGCTTTCGCGGACCGGGCGCTGTTCATCGTGACGGCAGGCGCGCATGTGCTGGTCATCGTCTACACGCTCTGGCGGATCTCGCGGCGCGTGGCGGTGGACGAGGCCGACAAGACCGCGTTTCAGGTGGCACCGGGGGGGCGTGGCAGCACGCCCCAGACCGCAGCCCTTGGCGCATCCGAGGCCGAGGTTCAGGCCGAAGCGGAAACCGCCGCCGCCAACTGAAGCGACACATGAAAAAGGGCGCGCAAGGCAATGCCCGCGCGCCCCTGAGTGGCAATGTATTGGCAGACCGTTACTTCACGGTGATACGCCCGTCCGTGACCGGCGTGAACGGCCCCTGAGCCGCCAGATATTCCGCCGTCACATCCGCAACATCAGGCCCGAAGTCATAGGCGTTTTGCGCATCGACAAACATCTTGTAGCCGTCGCCGCCGTTGCGGACATAGTTGTTGGACACCACGCCATAGGTCTTGTCGGGATCAATCGGCGCGCCGCCGACCATCACGTCGGACACCCGCTCGCCCACCGGCTTGGACGCATCGAACGCATAGGTCAGTCCCGCGACCTGCGCAAAGCGGCCCGCGCCCTCTTCGATCTGACTGACACCGTTTTCCAGCGCCTCGACGACCGTGGCGCCCGTCACCTGGAAGGTCGACAGCGTGTTCTGGAACGGCAGCACGGTCAGCACTTCGCCCATGGTGATCGGGCCCTCGTCGATCGACGCACGGATGCCGCCGCCGTTCTGGATCGCGATCTCGATGCCCTGATCTTTGACCCGCGCCAGCATCGCATCTGCAATCAGCGAGCCCATCGAGCATTCCATCGCACGGCAGGCTTCGCGGTCGCCGCCAATGGGTGCCGACGCTTCGGCCACGACACGGTTGCGGATCTCGTCCAGCGGCTTGGCGGCTTCGGCGATGCGTGCGACCGTCGCTTCGTCCTCGGCGACCGTGGCGTCCATCAGCAGCGGCTCGCCCTTGGCTTCGATCACGTTGCCTTCGTCATCAAAGGTGACATTCAGCTCGCCCAGAAACTTGCCATAGGCATAGGCCTGCACGATCGCGGTCGCGCCCACCATCGTGGGATAGGGCCCTTCGGCACCTTCAGCGGTGTTGCTCAGCAGCGTGTTCGAGTGACCGCCGACGATCACATCGACGCCCGTCGTGTTCTCAGCCACGCGCTGATCTACGCCGTAGCCCGAGTGCGACAGCACGATGATCTTGTTCACACCCTCTGCGGTCAGCTTGTCGACCTCGCCCTGAACGGCCTCCGCCGGATCGGAAAAGGTCACGTTGGGACCGGGGCTCGCCAGCTCATCCGTGTCCTGGGGCGTCAGACCGATCAGACCGATCTGTTCGCCATTGCGTTCGATCACGACCGATTTCGCCAGCTTGTCAGCCAACAGCGGCTCGCCCGAGACATCGGCGTTCGACATCAGGATCGGAAACTCGACCGCGTCGATGAACCCGGCCAGCACTTCGGGGCCATCGTCGAATTCGTGGTTGCCCACGGTCATCGCGTCATAGCCCAGCTTGTTCATCATCTCGGCGGCAAGCTTGCCCTTGTAATAGGTATAGAACAGCGTGCCCTGGAACTGGTCGCCGCCATCGACGAGGATGGAATTGTCCGACCGCGCCTTGGCGTCCTTGATCGCGTTCACCAGCCGCGCGGTGCCGCCAAAGCATTCACCGGCCGCATTGTCCTCGGCGCTGCAGCCGCTGTCGTACTTGCTGATCGGCTCGAAGCGCGCATGGAAATCGTTCGTGTGCAGAATAGTCAGCGCATAATCCGCCGAGGCCGTCCCTGCGGTCAGCGCGATGGCCGCCACAGTCTGTGTCAGACGCATAAGCATGTCTGGTCCCCCTGTAGGTTGTGTTGGTATTGAAAACACTCTGGCGCTGCGCTGAATAAGAGTCAAAACCGATGTTACGGAACGGCGGAATGACGTACAGGCAGCCGTGCCCGCTTGACCATGGCTTGGGCGCACGGCATCAGTGCACCATGCTGATCCTGAAAATATTCCGTGACGATGAATGGCAAGAGCTGCGCAATCAGGGCGAGACCCTGGGCGCGCCAATCGACATCGCCGATGGCTATCTGCACTTCTCCACGCCCGAACAGGCTGCCGAAACCGCGGCCAAGCATTTCGCAGACGAAGACGATCTGTGGCTGCTGGGGCTCGAGGCCGACGCTCTGGGCGACAAGCTGGTGTGGGAGCCGTCGCGCGGTGGCGCGCTCTTTCCGCATCTCTACCGCCCCCTGAAACTGGACGACGTGGCCTGGGCGCAACCCCTGCCCCTGCAAGACGGCGTCCATCAATTCCCCGCAGGTGTTCTATGACCGACCAAAAGACCCACAGATACATCGACCCCGAACGCGCACAGTTCGACGCGTTCAAGGACCTGCCCCGCGATCATCCGATCGAAATGCTCAACCTCGTGCGCTTTCGCGAACACGCTGCCTATCCGGACGACCACGCGCTCGCAGACAAGGGCCTCAGCGGCGCAGAAGCCTACGCCAACTACGGGCGCGAGTCGGGCCCCGTGGTTGCACGACTGGGCGGCAGCATCCTGTGGCGCGGCAAGTTCCAGACCACGCTGATCGGCCCTGCGGATGAGGTTTGGGATGCCTGCTTTATTGCGCGCTACCCCGACGCCAAGGCGTTCCTCGCGATGGTCACCGACCCCGATTACAAAAAGGCCGTGATCCACCGTCAGGCGGCGGTCCTGACCTCGCGCCTGATCCGCACGTCGCCCGCCAAGGGCGGCGCGACCTTCGGATGAAACGCGGGATCGAGAAACTGGGCCTTGCCGCCCTGCGCCGGGTCGATCCGGAACGGGCGCATGGGCTCGCGCTGCGCGCCTTGCACACGCCCTTCGCGGCCCTGCCCGGTCCCGTGTCCTCTCCCCGTCTGACCACGCATATCGCGGGGCTGACGCTGCCCAACCCGGTCGGTCTGGCGGCGGGCTTCGACAAGAACGCGACCGCCATCCGCCCACTGACGCGCGCGGGCTTCGGCTTTATCGAGGTCGGGGCCGCGACGCCCCTGCCCCAGCCCGGCAACGCCAAACCGCGTCTGTTCCGGTTGACCGAGGACAGCGCCGCGATCAACCGCTTCGGGTTCAACAACGACGGGGCCGTGGCCATCGTCGCACGTCTGGCCCGCGCGCAGCGGACGATCCCCGTAGGCCTGAACCTCGGTGCCAACAAGGACAGCGCCAACCGCGCCGAGGATTTCGCCCGCGTGCTGCAGTCTGCGAGAAACCACATCGACTTCGCGACCGTCAACGTCTCGTCGCCCAACACCGAAAAGCTGCGCGACCTGCAAGGGCCGATGGCGCTGGCTGCCCTGCTCGATGGCGTCATGAAAGTGCGCGGCGACGTGCCTGTGTTCCTCAAGATCGCGCCGGACCTCACCGATCAGGATCTCGCCGACATCGCCAAGGTCGCCCAGGACGCCCGCATCGCGGCGATCATCGCCACCAACACCACGCTCGACCGCGCAGGATTGCGCAGCGGTTATGCGGGCGAGGCAGGCGGACTGTCCGGCGCGCCGCTCTTCGAGAAATCCACCCGCACGCTGGCCCGTCTGCACAGCCTGACCGACATCCCGCTGATCGGCGTCGGCGGCATCGGCTCGGCCCGCGACGCCTACGCCAAGATCCGCGCGGGCGCATCGGCGGTACAACTCTATACCGGCCTCGTCTACGGCGGCCTCAGCCTCGCCGCGCGCATCGCGAAAGGGCTGGATGTGCTGCTGCAACAGGACGGCTTCAGCTCGGTCGCCGAAGCGGTGGGCACCAACACCAAAGACTGGCTCTGACGCCGATTTCTTTTGGCCCCAAATATCCCGGGGGAAAAGGCCGCAGGCCTTTGGGGGCTGGCCCCCGATCCCTCAGGCCGCCCCACGCTCCAGCGCCGGATACCGGATGCCCAGCGTCACACCGCGCGCGGCGAAGCTGACCAGCAGCGAAAACCACAGCCCGTGGTTGCCCATCAGCGGCACCGCGACCACGGCGACGGCCACGTAGACCGCAAAGCTCACCAGCATCATGTTGCGCATGTCCGCACCGCGCGTGGCCCCGATAAATATCCCGTCCAGCATCCACGCGGCACAGCCCACCACGGGCGCCGCCACCATCCACGGCAGATAGGTCCGCGCCACCGCGCGCACGGCTTCATCCTTGGCCATCACGTCGATCAGCCAGGGACCCGCCAGCGCGAAGGCCAGCGCCAGCAGCACACCGGCCCCCGCCCCCCAAAATGACGTCAGCAGCGCCGAGCGCCTGACACGGTCGGGCGCGTGGCGACCATAAGCCCGCGCGATCAGCGTCTCGGCGGCAAAGGCGAAACCATCCATCGCATGTGCTGTCACGTACATGAACTGCACCAGCACCTCGTTCGCCGCCAAGGTCACATCGCCAAATCCTGCGCCCATGAACACAAAGGACGTAAAAATCGCCATCAGCAGCGCCGAGCGGATCAGGATATCGGTGTTGATCAGCGCCATGCGGATCAGCGCCGCCCGGTCGAACACCCGCGTCCAGTCGCGCCAGTCGGGCCGCGAGAATGCGTCACGGCACAGGTACAGCCCCATGCCCGCGCCAATCGTCTCCGCGATCACCGTGGCAAAGGCCACACCGCCCACGCCCCAGTCCAGCCCCAGCACGAACCACAGGTCCAGCAGGATGTTGGTGCCGTTCATCACCAACTGCATCCAGAACACGCCCGCGGTCCGCTCCATCGCCACCAGCCAGCCGGTCAGGGCAAAGACCGCGATGGCAAAGGGCGCGGACCAGATGCGGATGGTCAGATAGGTCCGGGTCAGCCCCTCGACCTCATCCGACGCCGGGGACAGCGCGAAGGCGCCCCAGAACAGCAGCGGTTGCAGCACGATCAGCGCCAGACCGCCACCGCCCGCGATCAGCAGCGCGCGGGTCAGCAGGGCCGAGACCTCGGCGCTGTCACCTGCCCCTTCGGCTTGACCGACAAGGCCCACGGTGCCCATGCGCAGAAATCCGAAAATCCAATAGATCGTAGTCAGGATGATCGCGCCCAATGCCACCGCACCGATCGGGGCCGCTTCGCCCAATTGCCCGACCACCCCCACATCGACCGCGCCCAGGATCGGCACGGTCGCATTGCTCAGAACGATGGGCAGGGCCACCGCCAGCACGCGCCGGTGCGTGATCGGTGCCTGCGGCACAGCAGATACGGGCGCGTGCGGGCCGGTTTCAGTCACGCTTTTGCGGCATCAGGAAATGGCCCGTTGCCTGCGCGAACAGGCGCGTGTGATCGTCCTGCCATGCCTCGACATGGACCGAGGCATAGCGCCGCCCCGCCCGGCTGATCCGCGCCCGCGCATAGGCATCGCGCGGCAGGCCGGACCGCAGGTAATCCACGGTAAAGTCGATGGTCTTGGGCAGGCGCGGCACCTCGCCCTGGTCCAGCCGGTCCAGATCCAGCTCGCCGCTTTCCAGACGTTCCCACAGATAGTGCCGCGACAGGGTCATCACCGCCGTCACCTCGAGAAACGCAGCCGTCACGCCGCCGTGGATCGCGGGCAGGAACGGGTTGCCGATCAGCTTTTCCTGAAACGGCAGGATCGCGGTCAGCTCGTCGCCGCGCCGGTCGAAATCAATGCCAAGGTAGGCGATATAGGGCACGCTGGTGGCCAGTGCGTTCAGCGACACATCCCAGCGGTGGCGCAGGGCCTGTTCTTCCTGAACCGACCCACGCTTGCGTTTTTGTTGTTTCATTGCCCGCCCTCCACAGTGAACGCACCCGTGGCCGTGGCCACCGGATTGTCGGTATCGCTGTCGACGGCGGTGACCCTCACAAAAGCAACAGAGCGCGTCATGTGATAGCAGGTGGCGGTTGCCGTGATCGTGTCGCCGGGCTTGGCCGACCGCATGTAGTCTATCCGCAGATCAATCGTGGCGGTCCCCGCAGGCCCCGTCGGGTGGCACATCACCGCAGCCCCGCTGCAGGTGTCCATCAGCGCCGACACCGCCCCGCCGTGGATCACCCCGGTTGCGGGGTTGCCAACCAGCTTCTCGTCATAGGGCATCGAAATCACCGAAACGCCGTCTTCCAATGTGATCAGTTCCAGACCCAGATCACGCGCATGCGGTATCGCCTGAATGAATTGCCGTGCGATATTGACCTTGTCCATCGTCTGCTCTCCGCTATCTTCACGACTTCATAAGGTCAGCACGCCCTGCGCGTCAAACCACAAGAGAGCCCGCTTGCGCTTCTCGGCACCCCGCCTTAATTTGCACTCCGACGCGCGAGGAAGAGCCCCCATGAGTGACGACCGTCTGACATTCAAAGAGATGTGCGCCGCCTTCGACGTGACGCCGCGCACGTTGCGGTATTACGAATACATCGAACTTCTGCAACCCGACCGCGAGGGCCGCGCACGCTATTACGGGCCCCGCGAGCGCGCCCGGATGAAGCTGATTCTGAAGGGGCGCAAGTTCGGCTTCCAGCTGGAAGACATCCGCCAATGGCTGCTGATCTACGAGCGCGAGGGCACCCACGCGCAGTGGAACAGGTGGATCGACATGGCCGACGGGCAGATCAAGGAACTGACCGAACAGCGCGCGCAACTCGACGATGCCCTGACCGAGCTGAAGCAACTGCGCCGCGAGATCGGCGATGAGCTGGGCCGCCCCGCCACTCAGGCAAAAGACGCCTGAACGCGTCCAATACACCTAAAAATCAGCGATTTCATCTGTGACGGGAATTTTTCCGGCACAACAACAGGTTGACGTTAATTCAATCTGCGTAAGGTAAAATTGTGACGCGACGTCCAGCTTACGTTAACGTCAACTGCTGTTGTATGAGGCAGTCAATTCACCCATCTGCCACCTAGAATCGACAGGCAAACCTGATGCGAGATGATGTTATGGACCACACGACACTGACAATCCGCGAGATGTGCGACACCTACGAGGTGACCCCACGCACGCTGCGGTTCTACGAAGCCAAGGAACTGCTGTTCCCGATCCGCGAAGGCCAGAAGCGGCTGTTCACCAAACGCGACCGCGCCCGGCTCAAGCTGATCCTGCGCGGCAAGCGCTTTGGCTTCAGCCTCGAAGAGATCCGCCAGCTTCTGGACATGTACGACATGGGCGACCAGCAGCACACCCAGCTGGCCAGCACCTACCAGATCGCCCAGCAGCGCCTGGCCGACATGATCGCCCAGCGCGACGAGTTGAACGAGGCGATCGACGATCTGAAGACCCAGATAAAATGGGGCGAGAAGATGCTCGCCTCGATGAACAGCGCGCCGAAAGCCGCACAGTAAGACCTATTCCGGTTAAGCCCAACAACGACGACCTGTAGAGAGACTTCATATGCCCAGCTATACAGCCCCCACCAAAGACCTGCAATTCGTTCTGCACAACCTGCTGAACGTCACCAAAAGCGACATTCCGGGCTACAACGAGCTCGAGCCCGACTTTACCTCCGCGATCCTCGAAGAAGCGGGCAAGCTGACCTCGTCGGTTCTGGCCCCGCTGAACGCCGTGGGCGACAAGGAAGGCTGCCGACTGGAAAACGGCATCGTTTATACGCCCAAAGGGTTCAAGGAAGCCTTCGCGCAGGTCAAGGAAGGCGGCTGGACCGGTCTGGACATGCCCGAAAAATACGGCGGCCAGAACATGCCCGCCGTCATGGGCTCGGCCGTGGGCGAGATGTTCTCGGCCGCGAACCAAGCGTTCACCATGTACCAGGGCCTGACCCACGGCGCCGCCTCGGCGATCCTTGCGCACGGCACCGACGCGCAGAAGGACACCTATCTGCCCAACATGGTCAGCTGTGACTGGACCGGCACCATGAACCTGACTGAACCGCATTGTGGTACAGATTTGGGCATGATGCGTACAAAAGCCGAGCCGCAGGATGACGGCAGCTATAAACTGACGGGTCAGAAGATCTTCATCTCGTCCGGCGAACATGACATGGCCGACAACATCATCCACCTGGTGCTGGCCAAAATCGTCGGCGGCCCCGAAGGCATCAAGGGCGTGTCTTTGTTCATCGTGCCGAAGTTCATCGTGAAGGATGACGGCAGCCTCGGCGATCGCAACGGCGTCACCGTCGGCAAGATCGAAGAGAAAATGGGCATTCACGGCAACTCGACCTGCGTGATGAACTATGACGGTGCCACCGGCTACCTGCTGGGTGAAGAGCACAAGGGCATGCGCGCAATGTTCACCATGATGAACGAGGCACGTCTCGGCGTCGGCATGCAGGGTCTGGCACAGGCCGATGTGGCCTATCAGAACGCGCTGGACTACGCCAAGGACCGTCTGCAGGGCCGTGCCGTGACCGGTGCTGAAAACCCCGATGGCCCCGCCGATCCGCTGATCGTACACCCCGACATACGGCGCAGCCTGATGGACCAGAAAAGCTTTGTCGAAGGTGCGCGCGCGTTCATCCTGTGGGGCGCGTCACTGATCGACGCGGCGCACCGCTCGCACGACAAGGACGCCGATGGCCTGGTCTCGCTGATGACGCCGGTCATCAAGGGCTTCCTGACCGATCAGGGCTATGACATGACCGTGAAGGCCCAGCAGGTCTACGGCGGCCACGGCTACATCGAGGAATGGGGCATGTCCCAGTTCACCCGCGACGCCCGCATCGCCCAGATCTACGAGGGTGCCAACGGCGTTCAGGCTCTGGACCTGGTCGGCCGCAAGCTGGCGCAGGACGGCGGCAAACACGTGATGGCCTTCTTCGACATGGTGAAGAATTTCATCAAGGAAAACGCAGGTCAGGACGAAGGCTTCGACAAGGATTTCCTCGATCCGCTGAAAGCCGCGTCAAAGGATCTGCAGGCCGCCAGCATGTATTTCATGCAGAACGGCGTGAAGAACCCCAACCACGCGCTGGCGGGCTCGAACGACTTCATGCACATGTTCGGCCACGTCTGCCTGGGGCTGATGTGGGCCCGTATGGGCAAGGCGTCGATGGATGCCCTCGCCGGTGGTACGTCCGACACCACGTTCTACGAGACCAAGCTGGCGACGGGCCGCTACTACATGGCACGGCAACTGCCCGCGACCGCCCTGCACCTGACACGCATCCAGTCGGGCGCGGACACGGTCATGGCGCTGGATGCGGCCAACTTCTGAACCACCTGCCGGATGCGCCCAAGGCGCGTCCGGCAAACGACCGGATCATTTGCCACCGGAGCCTCATATGCCCAAACGCTTTCGCCTCACCCGCCGCTTTACCGTCGCCATGACGGAAGACGGCTACCGCCGCCTCAAGAAGTTCTCATCCGAGGCGGGGCTCGACGAGGGCGAAGCGATGTCCTTTCTCTTCGAGAATTTCGACAGCGTGACGGATGCGGAAAATCTGGGCCACCGGCTGCGCCTGTTCAACGCCGACCTCGACGCGCGCAAGCGCTGAGGCGGGAATCTTTGGGGGAGGACAGCATGACACAACACACCTTGCACTACGCGGCCCCTGCGGGAGCCTCCGGCGGGAGTTTATCTGGCAAGATGAAGGAACCTCGGAGCTCAAGGTTCACCCCGCTGCCCGAGACCCAATCGGGATTGACCCATACGGCCCGGCCAGCGAGGCTTCACCTTGCACGCGGCGCAACTCTCCAGTCTGCCGCGCGAGATCACTTTGCTGCAGTTGGGGTTAACAATGTCTGAATCGTTCCCATCTTCATCTTGCAGAGTAAACTCCACGGGGGTCCGGGGGTGTGAAACCCCCGGCCTGCCCTATCAAAGAGCACGCGCCCTGGGGAGGGGCCTGAACACATGACCATCCAACTTCACTGCTTCGGCGAATCCGGCAATTCCTACAAGGCGGCCCTGCCGCTTACGCTTTCGGGCCTGGACTGGTCGCCGGTCAAGGTCGACTTTTTCGGCGGCGCCACCCGCGCACCAGAATACCGCAGCCTCAACCCCATGGGCGAAGCGCCCCTGCTGATCGACGGCGACATGCGCATCAGCCAATCCGGCGCGATCCAGCAATACATCACCGACAAGACCGGCAAGTTCGGGGGCGAAGGGGCCGAGAAATACGAAGTGCTGCGCTGGGTGCTGTTCGACAACCACAAGCTCAGCTCGATGGCGGGTCTGACCCGGTTCCTGATGAATTTCCTGCCCGAGGACAAACGCCCTCAGGCCGTGATCGACTTTAATCTCGGGCGCTTGCAGGCGGCGTACAAGACGCTCGACGATCATCTGGCTTCGCGCGACTGGATCGTGGGCGACGGGGCGACCAATGCCGACTTTTCGTGCTGCGGCTATCTGTTCTATCCCGAGCCTTTTGGTTTCGACCGCAAGGCGCATGACAATATCGACCGCTGGCTGGGCAACATCGAAGGCTTGCCCGGCTGGAAACACCCCTATGACCTGATGCCCGGCAGCCCCGCTGACCGCGCCTGACCGATCCTGAACTTGAAAGGACACATCTGATGACCGATGCATATATCTACGACGCCCTGCGCACTCCACGTGGCAAAGGCCGCAAGGATGGCGCGCTGCACGAGGTGACCTCGCTGCGCCTGTCCGCACTGACGCTGAACGCGCTGAAAGAGCGCAACAATCTGGACGGCCACGCCGTCGAGGACGTGATCTGGGGCAACGTCACACAAGTAATGGAACAGGGTGGCTGCCTTGCGCGCTCTGCCGTGCTGGCGTCCGATCTCGACCAGTCGATCCCCGGTCTTGCGATCAACCGGTTCTGCGCCAGCGGCATGGAGGCGGTGAACCTCGCGGCCAACCAGGTCAAGGGCGGGGCCGGCATGGCCTATATCGCCGGTGGCGTCGAGATGATGGGCCGCGTCGCCATGGGCAGCGACGGCGCCGCGATCGCCGCCGATCCGTCCGTGGCCATGGACACCTATTTCGTGCCGCAGGGCATCAGCGCCGACATCATCGCCACGCAGTACGGGCACACCCGTGACGACGCCGACGCGCTGGCCGTGGCCTCGCAACAGCGGGCGAAACGGGCCTGGGACGAAAAGCGCTTTGCCAATTCGGTGATCACCGTGCGCGATCAGAACGGTCTCGCCATTCTGGATTACGACGAATACATGCGCCCGCAGACCGACATGCAGTCGCTGGGTGCGCTGAATCCTGCGTTTCAGGCGATGGGCGAGGTCATGCCCGGCTTTGACGCCGTGGCACTGCTGAAATATCCGCATCTGGAAAAGATCAACCACATCCACCACGCAGGCAACTCTTCGGGCATCGTTGACGGGTCCGCCGCCGTGCTGATCGGCAACAAGGAATTCGGCGAGAAATACGGGCTGAAGCCGCGCGCGCGCATCCGGGCCACCACCAAGATCGGCACCGATCCGACCATCATGCTGACCGGCCCCGTGCCCGCGACCAAGAAAATCCTGGCGGAAAGTGGCATGTCGATCAGCGACATCGACCTCTTCGAGGTCAACGAAGCCTTTGCCTCGGTCGTGATGCTGTTCATGGAGGCGTTCAACGTCGAGCATGAAAAGGTCAACGTCAACGGCGGCTCGATCGCGATGGGGCACCCGCTGGGCGCCACGGGGGCCATGATCATCGGCACCCTGCTGGACGAACTTGAGCGTCAGGACAAGGAAGTCGGTCTTGCCACCTTGTGCATCGCATCGGGCATGGGTGCCGCCACGATCATCGAACGGGTCTGACGCGTGGCTGCGGCGCGTGACATCTATCAGGACCTGCTGACACAGCTGACCACGGCTGTGCTGGAAAGGGACGCGGCAGGGTTTGCCGCGCTGACGCGCGTGCCGTTCGTCATGAAGACGATGGACGGCAGCATCACGCACCGCTCGACCCGCGCGATCATCGACCGGGTCGCCGCCTACAGCGACATGCTGTCCGAGCAGGGCATAGACGGCTATCTGCGCAGCTGCGACACGGCAAAGTTCGTCTCGCAGCAGCAGATTTCGGGCTATCACACCACAAGGCTCTGCCGAAACGGCGAAGACGTGGCGGCCCCCTATCTGACCCGCATGTCGCTGTTTCGCGAAAATGAGGCCTGGAAGGTCGGCATATCGGATTCGTCCCTGCACACGGCCGACTGGCCCCTGCTGCTGCGCGAAGAATTCGACACTCCGGGGCGCGAAAAGTCGGAAGCCAGTCACCGGCTAGAGGTCTTTCAGGCCATCCTGGACCGCATCAGCGCCGCCTTTATCGGCAACGACGTCGAGGGCTGGCTGAACAGCGTCTGCCTGCCCTTTCATCTGGTGTCACGCTCGGGCGTCGAAACCTTCGAGACCCGGCAACAGGTCATCGACGATTTCGAAGCCTATCAACGCGACTTCAGGGAAAACGGCGTGACCGCGATCATCCGGCAAGCCAGGACCGCCGAGATTATCGGCGGCGACCAGATGACCGGCACCTACCGCATGAACATGATGCGCGGCACCAATCACGTGGTGCCGCCATGGGATGCGTCGATGACCCTGCGCAATGAAAACGGCCTGTGGCGTGTCACCACCGTGATGCGGGCCATAGGACATATGAACTGGTCGGCGCTCAGCCCCGCCGACATGGAAAACACACCGGACTACACTCCAGAAAAGGGAGATCAGAAATGACAGATTTCACCATGAAGAAAGACGCCGACGGCGTTGCGATCATCACATGGGACGTGGCCGACAAGACGATGAACGTCATGTCGATCGAGGGTCTCGACCAGTTGAACGGTCTGGTCGACGACGCGCTGGCCGACGATGCGGTCAAGGGCATCGTGATCACCTCGGGCAAGGACACCTTTGCGGGCGGCATGGACCTGAACCTGCTGGCCAAGATGAAGGAAAGTGCGGGCGACGATCCGGCCAAGGGCCTGTTCGAGGGCACGATGCAGATGCACGGCCTGCTGCGCAAGATCGAGCGCGCAGGCATGGACGCCAAGACCAACAAGGGGGGCAAACCAATTGCCGCCGCCCTGCCCGGCACCGCCGCTGGTATCGGTCTGGAACTGCCGCTGGCCACGCACCGCATCTTTGCCGCCAACAACCCCAAGGCCAAGATCGGCCTGCCCGAAATTCTGGTCGGCATCTTCCCCGGTGCCGGCGGCACCACGCGTCTGGTGCGCAAGCTGGGCCTGATGGGGGCCTCGTCGCTGCTGCTGGAGGGCAAGATGCTGGCCCCAGACAAGGCCAAGGGCGCAGGCGTGATCGACGAGGTGGTCGATGATCCGGTCGCCGCCGCCCGCGACTGGGTGCTGAGCGCCAAGGACGCGGACATCCTGAAACCCTGGGACGCGAAGGGCTACAAGATGCCCGGCGGCGCGCCCTATCACCCTGCGGGTTTCATGAACTTTGTCGGCGCGAACGCAATGGTCAACGGCAAGACCAAGGGCGCGTTCCCTGCGGCCAAGGCGATGCTGTCGGCTGTATATGAGGGCGCGCTGGTGCCCTTCGACACGGCACTTAAGATCGAGGCACGCTGGTTCACCAACATCCTGATGAACCCCTCGTCGGGTGCGATGATCCGGTCGCTGTTCCTGAACAAGGAAGCGTTGGAAAAAGGCGCCGTGCGACCCAAGGACGTGCCCGATCAACGGGTGAAGAAGCTGGGCGTGCTGGGTGCCGGCATGATGGGGGCGGGCATCGCATTGGTGTCGGCGCAGGCCGGCATCGAGGTGGTGCTGATCGACCGTGACCAGGCGGCGGCGGACAAGGGCAAGGCCTATTCCGCCAGCTACATGGACAAGGGCATCGCGCGCAAGAAAGCCACCGAAGAGAAGAAAGAGGCGCTGCTGGCCAAGATCACGGCGACCGCCGATCTGGAACAGCTCAAGGGCTGCGATCTGATCATCGAAGCGGTGTTCGAAGACCCCGGCGTCAAGGCCGAGATGACCAAGAAGGTCGAGGCGATCATCCCCGACGATTGCATCTTTGCCTCGAACACATCGACCTTGCCGATCTCGGATCTGGCCAAGGCGTCGGTGCGCCCCGAGCAGTTCATCGGCATCCACTTCTTCTCGCCGGTGGAACGCATGGCGCTGGTCGAGATCATCAAGGGGGCCGAAACCGGCGACCGGGCTGTGGCCAAGTCGCTGGACTATGTGCGCCAGATCCGCAAGACCCCGATCGTCGTCAACGACGCGCGGTTCTTCTATGCCAACCGCTGCATCATCCCCTATGGCAACGAAGCCACGCGGATGGTCACCGAGGGCGTGGCCCCTGTGTTGATCGACCATGCCGCGCAGCAGCTGGGGTTCCCCGTGGGTCCGATCCAGTTGGGCGACGAGACCTCGGTGGACCTGGCGGTGCGCATCATGAAGGCGACCAAGGCCGCGATGGGCAATGCCTATCCAGGGTCCGAGGCCGACAACCTGATCGTCTGGATGGAAGAGGAAGGCCGTCTGGGTCGCAAGTCCAAGGCCGGCTACTTCGACTATGACGAAAGCGGCAAGCGTCTGGGATACTGGAAAGGCATCCACGACAAATATCCGCTGGCCGAAGAGCAGCCCGACCTGATCGAAGTGCAGGAACGTCTGATGTTCGCACAGGTGCTGGAAGCGGTTCGCGCGCTGGAGGAAGGCGTGCTGGAAGACATCCGCGAAGGCGATGTGGGTGCGATCCTGGGCTGGGGCTTTGCGCCGTGGTCGGGAGGTCCGTTCAGCTGGCTGGACATCCTCGGCACACCCTATGCGGCTGAGCGCTGCGATGAACTGCAGGCCAAGTTCGGCGACCGGTTCGAGTGCCCTGCCCTGCTGCGCGAAATGGCCGAGAAGAACCAGACGTTCTACGGCCGCTTCGGCCCCAAGGCGCAGGCTGCAGCGGCCTGAGGGGCTTGGCTGTCCTGACATTGAAAAGGGCACCCTTCGGGGTGCCCTTTGCGTTTGGATGTGCAGGTCGGAGAATGTGAGGCTTGCGGTGACTGGCAGGTTTGAGCCCCGATTTCTGTTTAAAGTTTGCTCAGATGCCATGCATTGTAGAGGCCTACTCCGAGAGCCAGCACAGCGAGTAAGAGCCATATGACCCCTGATTGCTCTAAATATACGACACCGGTGACATCGTCGAAGCACCGGCCTAGCTCATTGAAACAATTGCGCCATTTGAAATACTCGACGTAGTACAAATACCCAAAAGCGAATGCGAGCCCGAGAGAAACCAAGGAAGATATCTTTCTAATCATCTAATAGCCCCCTTAAATCGCTGCCAAATTTTAGTGCTTCGGCAGTCAACTTCAACGACCGTTACGTCCGCACAGTGAACATCAGCCCCACGGCTCCCCGGATAGTTCTTCCGAGGCTCACGTTAAAACATGGCTTCAAAACAGCGAACTTAGCCGCATGATAACGCACCACCACAAAAAAAGGGCACCCATCTGGATGCCCTCTGTTTAGTTCTCGCTCAACAGCACCAACGTTCAGCCCGGCAGCGCCCGGAACTGCGCAAAGGAGAGCAGCCTCTTGCTGTTCTCATCCCACAGATGCAGGCGCGCGTTGTGGAAGCTTTCGCGGATGGTCATGCGGTTGCTGATCGCCAGCTCGTCATGGTCGCGCAGCACCTCGGGCAGCCGGTAGAACGGAATGCGGCTGTGCACGTGGTGGACGTGGTGAATGCCGATGTTGGCCGTCAGCCATTGCAGCCAGCCCGGCAGCACATAGTAAGAGCTGCCGTGAAGGGCGGCGTCGTGCAGTTGCCAGTCTTCCTCTTCGGCCCAATGGGTCGTCTCGAACTGGTGCTGGACGTAGAACAGCCAGACGCCCGCTGTCGCGGCCAGCAGCGTCGAGGGCAGGAAGATCAGCAGGATCGGCATCAGGCCGCCAAAATAGAGCATCACACCCAAGGCAATCAGGATCACCGCGTTGGTGCACATCGCACTGAACCAGTACCGCGCCTTGTTCATCAGGCCGAGCGGAATGCGGTTCTGCAGGAAGAACAGATAACCCGGCCCCAGACCAAAAAGCACAACGGGGTGACGATACACACGGTAATGCAGGCGCATCAGCGGCCCAAGCGCGCGGTATTCCTCGACCGTCAGGGTGTGGACATCCCCGATACCGCGCCGGCCAAGGTTGCCCGACGCGCTGTGGTGGATCGAATGCGTGCGCCGCCAGACGTCATAGGGCGTCAGCGTCAGAACGCCCAGCACGCGGCCCAGCCAGTCGCTTGCCGTGCGGTTGTTGAAGAATGCGCCATGGCCGCAATCGTGCTGGATCGCGAACAGGCGCAGGATGAATGCGGCGTTGCACAGGGACAGCGTCAGGGTCAGCCAGTAGCTGACCGACAACGCCCACCATGCGAGGACCCACAGGGTCAGGAACGGGCCGACGGTGATGGCCAATTCGAAAAGGCTGCGTCTGACTGTGGACTCGCGGTACTGGGACAATATCTTGACCCATTCACGCGCCGCGCGTGTTTCAGTCTGCGGCTGAGAAATATCTGGTTGTTGGGGCATGTGCCTGCTTTTTCTAGTTGTCTGACTGCATAGAGCATCGCTGCTGCTTTGCAAATGTCGCGTGGGCCAAACCGGCTGAAAACTGCGGTATGTCGCCTTGTTACCCAAACCCCTTTTGAAGCCTGCACTGATCAATCTTCACAAGGGAAAGAATATGCTGATGGCCAGCACCGACGTCATACCGACAATCAGGTTCATCGGAACCCCTATTTTCAGGAAATCCGTAAATTTATAGTTACCCGCCCCATAGACCAGCGTGTTGGTCTGATAGCCAATGGGCGTGGCAAAGCTGGCGCTGGCGGCGAACATCACCGCGACGACGAAGGGGCGCGGATCAAGCCCCAGTTGCGTGGCCAGCGGAATCACGATGGGTGTGAACACCACGGCCACCGCGTTGTTGGTCACCGTCTCGGTCAGGATCGACGCGATGAAATAGACGGCAAACAGCGTGGCAAGCGGCGGCAATCCTGACAGGTAAGGCTCCAGCACCGAGACGATCAGCTCGACCGCGCCCGTGGTCTCCAGCCCCGCGCCGACGATCAGCATCGCGAAGATCAGCACCAGGATCGACCCGTCGATCGAGCCCCAGGCCTCGTCGCCGTCGATGCAACGCAGCAGCAGGATCCCCGCCACCCCGACCAGCGCCAGAAGCCCGATGGGCATGACGTTCAGCGCCGCTAGAACCACAATAGCCAGCAGGGCCGCAATCGCCACGGGGGCCTGCCGCCGCCGGAACGCGCGCCCGCTGGGTTCGGTGACGGACACCGCATCGCCCGAGCGTGCCAGTTCGGCAAAACCTTCGGTGCTGCCTTCCAGCAACAGCTTGTCCGAGGGGCGCAAGCGCACGCTGCTGAGGTCGGAGCCGGGAATATGCCCGTGTCGGTAGGCGCCGAGCACGCGCACCCCGGCCCGGCGTCCCAGCGCCAGATCGGAAATGCGCGCGCCGGTGTGCCAGCGCGAGGGCGCAAGGATCGCTTCGACCACCTTGATGTCCCCGCCTTGTTCCAACTCGACCGACCGGCGCAGGCCCACGCGCAGCCCCTTGATCTCGGACAGGGTCAGCAGTTCCGACGTGGTGGCCTGCACGATGACCACCTCGCCTTTCAACACGATGTGGTCGTCCAGGTTGCTGCGGTCGATGACACCGCCCTTGCGCACACCGGTGATGCGAATGCCGGGGCGGTGAAATTCGGCCAATGCGCCGAGGGTTTCGTCGATGCCGTAAAACCCGGGCAGCACGGTGATTTCCGACAGGAACACCGTCTCGTTGGCATCCGCCTCGATGCCCTTCTGGCCGCGTTCGGGCAGCAGGAAGCGGCCCAGGATCAGCATGACGACACCGCCGACGAAGGCGACCGTTATGCCTACGGGCGCGATCTCGAAGATCGAAAACGGCTCGAGCCCGCCTTCGCGCGCGATGCCGTCCACCAGAATGTTGGTCGAGGTGCCGATCAGCGTGCATGTCCCGCCCAGGATCGCCGCGTAGGACAGCGGGATCAGCAGCCGCGTTGGCGCAAAACCCAGACTGTGCGCCAGCCGGATCACCACGGGGATCAGAACCAGCACCACCGGCGTGTTGTTCATGAACGCAGAGGCCGCGACCGTCGCCACGAGAAAGATGGCAATGGCCACGATGGGCCGACTTTGGGCGCGCCCGATGACCAGATTGGCCATCGCCTCAAGCACGCCGGTGCGCACCAGCGCGCCGGAAATGACGAACATCGCCCCGATGGTGATCGGGGCCGAGTTCGAGAACGCCGCCATCACCTGATCGCCCGGCACCAGCCCCAGCACGATAAAAAGTGCGGCGGCGACGGTGGCGGTGACTTCGGGCGGGTATTTCTCCAGCGCGAACGCGATGAACAGGCCGACAAGAATGACAATCGCGATCACCGGCGCGTTAGCCGCAATGGCATCGGACATGAAGTGTGCTCTCCTTAAACACCCCGCGCGAAACGCCAGGTGACCCGAACAGACACTGTCTGAGCCAGTCTGCGGCGGCTTACAACTGAGACTGTTGCGGGCTGCGCAAAATCAGGCGGTTGCGCGCCGAATTGGGGCAAATGCCTGGCCCCGAGACCCTTCATTCAGACGAAAACGGCCCGGTGCCGTCAGGCGGGATCAAAGGCATAGCCGAATCGCGCAATGTCTTCGGCGCAGGCCTCGGCCACCGCCGCACGGCTGTCGGCGTTGTAGTAGCCACGATAGTCAGCTGCGCGCGCGGAACGGTTGGCGTGCGGCAGGTCCATCGCGAACCCCAGATGCGCCTCGAGCGGGGCGATGTCGCGCGCCATATGCTCCAGCCGGACGAAAAGATCGCACCGCTCGGTTCCGGTGGCGTCGGTCACGTAATGACGCGCCGGGCTGCCGCGCAGGCTGCCTTGGGTGTGCGGGTGCTGGGTGAAGTCGTGAAAGCTCAGACCTCGGGCGTGGGTGACAGCCGGATGATCGAAGCTTTGTGCGCGCAGCCAGTGATAGTAGCTGACCACCCGGTCCCAGGGGTTGCGCACCAGGGTGAAGACAAAGAGCCCCGCAAGCATATCCGGGGTCACCAGCCCGTCGAGATCTGCCAGCGTCGCATGTTTCCAGAGCCTGCCGCGCGTTTGCACCCCCTTGAGACGCTTGCGGCGCTGCACCGCCTTGGGCGTGTCGCCCAGCATCACATCGTCTTTCATCGCGCGCGCTTCCAGCGCCAGTGCCATGGAAGTGCCGCCCGTCTTGGGGGCGTGAATGAAGAGATATCTGCGGCCTGTGGAGAGGATCATGGGAACGTGTCTAGCGGATCAGGCGGAGGTGCATAAGATTTTATGCCTCCGGCGGGGATATTTGGGGCCAAAAGAATATGAGATTATCGCGAGCGCACCGCGATGATCAGCCCCGCGCAGATGATCAGCACGATCCCCAGGAACATGGAGGGTGTCACAACCTGCCCCATCAACAGCCAGCCGAAGGCCGGACCGAAGATCATGATGGTGTATTCCAGCACGCTGACCTGGCTTGCCTCGCCCCATTGATAGGCACGGATGAGGAAGAACACGCCTGCGACCGAGACCACAGCCTGCAGTGCGATCAGCGGGAAGACATCGGCAATGGGCCAGACCCAGCCGCGCAGCAGAAAGCCTGCGGCCCCTTGCGGGACATCCGGGTCGATCAGCGCGAGGCCCACAAGGACGCAGGCGCCGATCAGCCCCTGCAGGCCCATGATGCCCGCAAGCATCGAGATCGTGCTTTCCTCGGCGCAGAGCAGGCGGGTGACGAGCGACCCCATCGCGTAAAAGAACCCGCCAGCGACGGGCAGCAGCATGATCGCGCCGGGCAAACCATTCTGAACGCCGAGGACGACCAATATGCCGCTGAAGCCCGTGGCCACCGCGATCACGCGCCACGGCCCGATCTTTTGGCGCAGGACCAGCACCGTGAAGAGCAGAACAAAGATCGGAGAGGTGAAGAGCCCCGCAAGGGACTGCGCGATGGGCATGAAGGCAAGCGAACCGAAATAGCACATCATCCCGATTGCGATCAGCAGGCTGCGCACGGCAACCGCCCACCAGCGTCTTGGTCGCAACGTGCCAAGGCCCGCCAGCGACAGCCCCGCCACCAGCACCAGCGCCATGACCGAGCGCACCGCGAGGAACTGCCAGATGCTGACCTCTGTCGCGATCAGCGCCACGTAGTTGTCGACGAAGCCCAAAAGCACCATCGCGATCAGCATCGACACCGCGGCCATCCACGGGCGCGTGACCGGACCTGCGACCGCATTGGCGGCCGGAAGGGTTTGCACGGCGGGCACTGCCACTAGGTTATCTGTCTTTTGCAATGCGCTGCTCTCTGCCATAGCTGATGCCACAGAACGCACGAAAACGGACAGCACGGCAAGAGGCAGATTGAGCGGGGCGAAAGGAGCATGGCGAAACCGCTTTACACATCCTATGCGGTCCCTTTGCGCCCGCTTTTCAACGTGCTAGGCTGATCCAGACAAGAAAAGGCCGTCCGAGCAGACCATGACCGCCCTCAAGAAATACGCCCGGCTTGAAGCCACGGGCCTGTGGCGTCAGACGCCCGAAGAGCAACGCCGCGAGGTGGTTGTGTCCATCGGCGATGCCACGCTGGTCATTTCGAGCATGAACGACACCGCGCTGACCCATTGGTCGCTTGCCGCCATCGAGCGGGCCGGCTCAGGCGACGATCCAGCGACCTTCTACCCCGACGGCGACCCCGGAGAGACCTTGCAGTTGCAAGCCGACGAGGCCCAGATGATCGAGGCGATCGAAACTCTGCGCCGCGCCGTCACCAGATCGCGGCCCCGTCCGGGCAGGCTGCGCTGGCTGGGGGCGGCGCTATCGTCCACGGCGGTGGTGGCGCTGGTGATCTTCTGGCTGCCGGGGGCGCTGGTGGACCACGCGATGAACGTGGTGCCCCAGGTGACCCGCAGCGCCATCGGCAACGAGCTGCTGGCGCGGATCGAACGGGTTGCGGGACCGCCCTGCCAGACCCCCGAGACGGTGCGCCCGCTGGCGCAACTGGCGGCGCGCACCGGTGCCACGGGCGGCATCGCGGTGCTGCGGGATGGCGTGCGCACCAGCCTCGCCCTGCCCGGCGGCAAGGTTCTCTTGAACCGCGCGCTGGTCGAGGATTACGAGGAACCGGACGTGGTTGCGGGCTATATCCTGGCTGAAGAGGTGCGCCGCGCCAACCAGTCGGGGCTGCGCGATCTTTTGTCCTCGGCGGGGCTGCGGGCCAGCATCACCTTGCTGACCACGGGGCGGATGCCCGAGCGCGCGCTTGACCGATATGCGGAAACCGTGGTGGCGGCTGAGCGTCCTGCCGTGTCCGATTCCGAATTGCTTGATGCATTTGCACAGGCGCAGTTGCGCAGCACGCCCTATGCCTATGCGCAGGATATCTCGGGGGAGCGCACGCTGGCGTTGATCGAAGGCGATCCGATGGCGGGGCAAAGCCCTGCGCCGATCATGAAGGACGCCGACTGGCTGCGGCTTCAGGCGATCTGCGGCGGCTGAGGTTTCCCCCGGCCGCCGGTCTTCTACCAGCCGGGGGTCCGGTTAGCGCAGAACCGCGCCTGAGAAACCGGCGCTGCGCATCTTTGCCAGCGCGCTTTTCTGCGCGGCGGGCGTGCTGAACGGTCCGACCAGCACCATGCGCATCTGCTGACCGCTGCGGGTGAACGTGCCGATGCGCGCGGGCACGCCCATGCCCATCGCACGCTGTGCTGCCTGTTGCGCCGAGGCAGCACCGTCGTAATAGCCAAGCTGGACATAGCCCTTGCCGGTGATCCGCTCGCCCTTGGGGGCTTGGGCCTTGGGCGTCGCGCGGGTCTGCTGGGTGGCCACGGGTGCGGCCTTGGCCGGGGTCGAACGGCTGGAGACCGTCGGTGCGCGGTAGGTGCCGGGATTGCGCTGGATACGTTTGACGATCAGGCCCTGACGGCGCTCGATGGTGACGGTGCCCAGTTCGCGCTGTTGCGTCGCGATATCGGTATAGGGATAGACCAGCGGCACGGTGGCGGTGACATCCGCACCGTTGACATGGTTGATCAGCCGGCGCGGCACGGTCGATGTCCAGATCAGTTTCATCGCGGCATGGCCGGTCAGGGTCTGCTCTGCCCGGTTGGGGTTCAGGCGGTCATCTTCCCAGGCGCGGCGATACCCGTTGGGCACCGGAATGTTGCGGGTGTTCAGACGGTCGACATAGACATGCTTGGGCACCACGCGGGTCTGGCCCGTGACTGTCGCCGCAGGAGCGGCGCGCACACTGGACGCAGCGGGCGCAATGCCACGATTGACCACAACCGGGTTTGGAACGATCGGCTCGGCCTGAGGGCCGCAGCGCACGGGGCCGCGCACGCCCGAGTTGATATAGCGCGCGCTGATCGGCGATGCGCCGGGGCACGCGGGCTTGCGTGGTGTGGCCGTGGCCGTGCGCGCGGGTGCCGGTTTGGCGGCTGGCACGGTCTTGGCCGCAGGTGCGGCGACAGGTGCCGCTGCGGCAGGTTTCGGCGCGGTGGCGACGACGCGGCGGGGCGCGGGTGTCGGCGCTGGCGCGCGGCGGACCACGGCCTGTGGCGCAGGTTTGGGCGCGGGTGCTGTCGTGACCCTGCGTGGCGCGGGCGCAGGTGCAGGTGTGGGCGCGATGGTGATCTGTTCGGGCGCCCGCGTCGCGGCGGGGGCCGCGGCGGCAGTGCTTGCCCCTTGGGTCGGCGTCTGGCCACAGATCAGGTTGCGCGACCGGTTTACCCTCGGCACCCAGGTGACGTTGCCGTCGATGCCAGCACGGATGAACACGCAGCCCTTGCTGTCGATGTATTGCTTGCCCTTGTAGCTGGCCGAAGGAAATTCGGCCGGCAGGACCTCGCCGCGCGACAGGCTTTGCGCATGGCCTGCGCCGACGCTGGCCGACATGGCGATGACAGCAATGGCAACTGCTTTGGTAACTTTCATCTGCGCCCCCACAGGTTTTGGTCGTTACTATATGTAGTAGCAGCCACGATGCATCAGAACTAGGGGCGAGGCAAGCGCTCAGGTGCCGATGGGTTGGCTATTTTGTGCCGAACATGCGGTCGCCCGCATCGCCGAGGCCCGGAACGATATAGCCGTGTTCATTCAGTTTTTCGTCAATCGCCGCCGTGACGATGGGCACATCGGGGTGTGCGGCGCGCATGGTGGCGATGCCTTCGGGGGCGGCCAGCAGGCACAGGAACCGGATGTTGGTGGCCCCTGCCTGTTTCAGCAGATCGACCGCCGCCACCGACGAATTGCCTGTCGCCAGCATCGGATCGACGGCGATGACCAGCCGGTCGTCCAGCCCCTCGGGCACCTTGAAGTAATATTGCACCGGCTTCAGGGTCTCTTCGTCACGATAGAGCCCGACAAATCCGACCCGCGCCGAGGGGATCAGCTCCAGCACGCCGTCCATAAGCCCGTTGCCCGCCCGCAGAATCGAGATCAGCGCCAGCTTCTTGCCGTCCAGCGTCGGCGCGTCCATCGGCTGCATCGGCGTGTCGATCCGCTTGGTCGTCATCGGCAGGCCGCGTGTCACCTCATAGGCCAGCAACTGGCTGATTTCGCGCAGCAATTGCCGGAACACAGCCGTCGGCGTGTCGCGGTCGCGCATGATGGTCAGCTTGTGCTGCACAAGAGGGTGATCGACGACGGTGACATGCTCGCTCATGGCGCTCTCCAAATTTGACTGCCCCTATGTGCCAAGCGCGCGAGGCTTAGACAACCTGCGACGTGCCTATGCGTGGATACCGAGATGGCGCAAGACCAGCGCCGCGACGTCGGTAAAGGCGATCTGGCCCAACGCGCCAGTGCCAATGCCCGCGACGATCACCGGAACCCGTTCGCGGGTGTGATCGGTGCCGGTCCAGGTGGGATCGTTGCCGTGGTCGGCCGTGACCACCAGCATGTCGCCCGCGCGCAGCTGCGGCAAGAGCTTGCCCAGTTCTGCGTCGAACCATTCCAGATGCCGCGCATATCCCGACACGTCACGGCGGTGGCCATAGAGGCTGTCGAACTCGACGAAATTGGCAAAGGTCAGCGATCCGTCCTGCGCGTCACGCATCAGGTCGCCAAGGTGCCCCATCAGGGCGCGGTCGTCGCCCTTGCGCACCTCGTCGATGCCTTGCATCGAGAAGATGTCGCCGATCTTGCCGACCGCATAGACCGCACGCCCTGCGTCCTGCACCCGGTTGGTCAGCACCGGCGCGGGCGGCAGAATCGCAAAGTCCTTGCGGTTGCCGGTGCGCTGGAAATTCCCCACGTCACCCACGAAGGGGCGCGCGATCACCCTGCCCACCTTCATCTGGTGCAAGAGGGGCGCCACGTCCGCACACAGCTGCAACAGGCGGTCGAGGCCAAAGTGTTCCTCATGCGCCGCGATCTGAAACACGCTGTCGGCGCTGGTGTAGCAGATCGGCCAGCCGGTGCGCAGATGGTCTGCCCCCAGATCGGCAATGACCGTGGTGCCTGAAGCATGGCAGTTGCCAAGGATACCATCGGTGCCCGCAGCCTTGCACACTGCCGCCACCACATCATCGGGAAAGGCGGGTTTTTGATCGGGAAAATAATGCCAGTCCCACGGCACCGGCAGACCGGCCAGTTCCCAATGGCCCGAGGGCGTGTCCTTGCCGCGCGACACTTCGGTCGCGGCCCCCCAGGTGCCGAGAGGCTTCGGCGCGTCAACTTTCTGCCCGCTCGCCAGTGTAACCGCAGCCCCCAGCCCAAGCGCCATCATATGCGGTATGCGCAAGGGGCCCGAGCGTCCTTCCTCTGCCTGCCCCGCAGCACAGGCGTCGATGATATGGCCCAACGTGTTGGCCCCCGTGTCGGGCACATCGCCGTTGAAAAACGTATCGGCATCGGGCGCGCCGCCAATGCCGACGCTGTCGATGACCACCAGAAACGCACGTGCCATCACGACACCCGCGCGTGGATCAGCGGCGGCGTCTTAACCGCGCCTTCACCAAGGGTGAACGCCGCACGCACCGCAGCCTCGGCCCGGTCCGCATGATCCGGATGCGAGGCATGGATGACCGCCAGTGGTTGGCCCTTCGCCACATTGTCACCAAGGCGCAGCACGCCAGAGAGTCCGACCGCCGGATCGACCACGTCGCTTTCGACAGCACGGCCACCGCCCAGCCCGACGACGATGCGCCCCAGCGCCTCACCGTCGATGGCTTGCACCACGCCTGCATGCGTGGCTGTCACCTCGCGGATCACCGTCGCTTCGGGCAGGAAACGCGCGTGGTTTTCGACAAAATGCACAGGTCCGCCCATCGCGGCGATCATCCGACCGAACCGTTCGGCAGCAGCACCGCTGCGGATGGCCTGCGCAATCAGCGCACCCCCCGCCTCCGCGTCCGCCGCCAATCCAGCCCCCGCCAGCAGCACACCACCCAGCGCCGCGCTGATCTGCGACAGCGGCGCATCGGTGTCGCCAGCAGTCAACACCTGCATCACCTGCGTCACCTCCAGCGCATTGCCCAGCGACGGCGCCAGCGGCTGGTTCATATCCGTGATCAGCGCCGAAGTCGGACACCTGGCGGCATTCGCGGTCCCGGTCAGCGCCTCGGCCAGCGCACGGGCCGCCTCCATGTCCTTCATGAACGCGCCCGAGCCGACCTTGACGTCCAGCACCAGCCCCTCCAGCCCGCCTGCCAGCTTTTTCGACAGGATCGACGCGGTGATCAGGTCCAGACTTTCCACCGTCGCGGTCACATCGCGGATCGCATAGAGCCGCTTGTCCGCAGGGGCGATGTTGGCCGTGGCACTGACGATCGCGCACCCGGTGCTGGCGACCACATCGTGAAACTGCGCGGCGTCCAGATTGACGTTCAGCCCCGGTATCGCCTCCAGCTTGTCCAGCGTGCCGCCCGTATGTCCCAGACCCCGCCCCGAGATCATCGGCACATACGCCCCGCAGGCCGCCAGCGCCGGGGCCAGCACCAGCGACACGCAGTCGCCGACGCCGCCCGTCGAATGCTTGTCCAGCACCGGGCCGTCCAGATCCCAGCCCAGCACCTGCCCGCTGTCGCGCATGCCAAGCGTCAGCGCAACGCGGCCCTCGTCCCCTAGGCCGTTCAGGCAGACCGCCATCGCGAAGGCCCCCGCCTGCGCGTCGCTGACGGCACCGTCGGCCAGCCCTTCGGCGAACCACGCCAAGGCATCGCGCGACGGTGTCTCCCCTGCGCGCAGGGACGCAATGATATCGCGGGCCGAGAAATCGCTCATTTCATGTGGTCGGGGGTAAAGGCCCCCGGTAGCAATTCGGCCAGCGTCATCACCTGTTCGGACCCGCCGGTGGTCGCCATGGTCACGCGCACATTCCCCTCGCCGAACTCGGCTAGCTTCTGGCGGCAGCCGCCACATGGCGTCACCGGCATCGGGCTGCCCGCGATCACGAAAACCTCGGTCAGCTTGGTCTCGCCCGCCGCCACCATCGCGGCGATGGCCCCGGCTTCAGCGCAGGTGCCCTCGGGATAGGCCACATTCTCGACGTTACAGCCCGCATAGACGGTGCCGGATGCACCGGTGATCGCGGCCCCCACCTTGAACTGCGAATAGGGCGCATAGGCCTTTTCGCGCACGGCGGTCGCTGCTTCTTTCAAATTCATCAACTCTCTCCTGATTGTGTGGTGAACGCACCGGGCAAGGACACTTCGAGCAGTTCCAGATCGTCCGAAGGATCGGCATAGCGCACCTTCATCCCCGGCGGCACCACAAAAGCGTCGCCTGCCGCGAGGGTATAGGGATCGCGCCCCGCGCCCTGCAACTCCATCGTGCCATCCATCACGAAGGTGAACAGGATGTCGCTGTCATGTGACGCCCATTCCGGCACACCTGTGCCACGGCGCACCACATGCACGCCCGCCACATTGTCCGTATGCGCCGCAATGGTGGTGTCGCGCGACTGAAAGCCGCCCATGCGGAACGGCTGCCAGGTCGCCTCCTCGGTCTTGTGATGCACGAACCGCTGGCCCTGAAACACGCGGGCCGGATTGGCGGGGCCGTTGGGCAGTTCCATGTCATGGTCGATGGTGGTCACATGCTCGGCTGGCACGCCGATCTCGATCACCTCGATGTTGTCACTGGCAAACAGCACCCGGTGTCTTATCTCGGGCGGCTGGATCACGCAGTTGCCCGCATGCAGCCGGAACGGCTCGCCCTGATCCTCATAGACCAGATCGACCCAGCCGCGGTAGCAAAAGATCAGCTGAAACCCGACCGTGTGGTAATGCACCATATCCGGCACCGGTCCGCCGTCAGGAATACGGATGTGGCTGGCGATGATCGACCCGCCCAGACGGTCGGGAATAAGATCACGGTAATGCATGCCAGCACGGCCAATGACCCAAGGGGCATGATCCTTCAAGCGCCGCACCACGAAGGAATGCACGGTATCGGGCATCACCACGGGCTGATGCAAGGCCTCTACACCCACCTGCGTGCCACCGGGCGCCGTCAGTTCCAACGCGCCATCCGCAAAATCCGCAGGCTCCGCGCAGCGGATCAGCAACCGCCCCGCCGCAGCATCCAGCCCCGCATCCAGCCTCACCGCCAACCCGTGCCCCGAAAACACCGCCACCGCCGGATCGTCCGCAGGATAGATCATGTCCATCCGCATCCCCAGCCGCTTGGTGAAAAACCCGATATCGCCACGCAGATCCCGCGTCGGCAACACCACTTCTGCCCGTGTGTCTTCCATAATTCCCTCCGAGGCCCCAAACTGTCGCGACCGCACGAGATTGACAAGAGATCCGCTTTCTTTTGGCCATAAATATCCCGGAGCGCGAGGCAGAGCCTCGCATAAACACGTCGCGCGAGGCAGAGCCTCGCCAAGGCCCTGCATCCTGTCCCCTGTTGGCGCGCCCGAAAAAATAGTTTAACGCTAAACTAACTTGATCCAATCCGGAGCCTCCAAGATGACCGATACCCCCTCGTTGCGTCAGGCCGCGCTTGATTATCATGAATTTCCCAAGCCCGGAAAACTGGAAATCCGCGCGACCAAGCCGCTGGCCAACGGGCGCGATCTCAGCCGCGCCTATTCGCCCGGCGTCGCCGAGGCCTGCCTGGAGATCAAGGCCGACCCCACCACCGCCGCCCGCTATACCGCACGGGGCAATCTGGTGGCCGTGGTCACCAACGGCACCGCCGTTCTGGGGCTTGGCAACATCGGCGCGCTGGCCTCGAAACCGGTGATGGAGGGCAAGGCGGTCCTCTTCAAGAAATTCGCGGGCATCGACTGCTTCGATATCGAGGTGAACGAGACCGACCCCGAGAAACTCGCCGATATCGTCTGCGCGCTGGAGCCTACATTCGGCGCGATCAACCTCGAGGACATCAAGGCCCCCGACTGCTTTACCGTCGAGCGTATCTGCCGCGAACGGATGAACATCCCGGTCTTTCACGACGACCAGCACGGCACCGCCATCGTGGTCGGGGCCGCGGCGACCAATGCGCTTTATGTGGCGGGCAAGGCTTTCGAAGACATCAAGATCGTCTCGACGGGCGGCGGTGCGGCCGGTATCGCCTGCCTGAACATGCTGCTGAAGCTGGGGGTCAGGCGCGAAAACATCTGGCTTTGCGACATTCACGGGCTGGTCTACGAGGGCCGCACCGAAGACATGAACCCCGCCAAGGCCGCCTATGCGCAAAAGACCGATCTGCGCACGCTCGACGATGTGATCGACGGGGCCGATCTGTTTCTGGGCCTCTCCGGTCCCGGCGTGATGACCCAGGATCACGTGGCCCGAATGGCGAAACGCCCGATCATCTTTGCGCTGGCCAACCCGACGCCGGAAATCCTGCCCGACCTGGCGCGCGCGGTCGCCCCCGACGCGATCATCGCCACGGGGCGCAGCGATTTCCCCAACCAGGTCAACAACGTGCTGTGCTTTCCGTTCATCTTTCGCGGCGCACTGGATGTCGGCGCGACCACGATCAACGACGAAATGCAACTGGCCTGCATCGAGGGGATCGCGGCCCTGGCCCGCGCAACCACCAGCGCCGAGGCGGCTGCCGCCTATCAGGGCGAGCAGATGACCTTCGGCCCCGACTACCTGATCCCCAAACCCTTCGATCCGCGTCTCGTCGGCATCGTCTCCAGCGCCGTGGCCCGCGCCGCGATGGACAGCGGCGTGGCGTTGCGGCCCATCGCGGATCTGGAAGCCTACAAGACCAAGCTCGACGGCTCGGTGTTCAAATCCGCCCTGCTGATGCGCCCGGTCTTCGAGGCCGCCCGAAGCGTGGCGCGCCGCATCGTCTTTGCCGAAGGCGAGGACGAGCGCGTGCTGCGTGCAGCACAGGCGATGGTCGAGGAGACCACGGAACGCCCCATCCTGATCGGCCGCCCCGAGGTGATCGAGGCGCGGATCGCGCGCGCGGGCATGACCATCAAGCTGGGCGAACACGTCGATCTGGTGAACCCCGAAAACGATCCGCGTTACCGCGACTATTGGGGCACCTATCACGAAATCATGGCGCGCAAGGGCGTCACCCCTGATCTCGCCCGCGCCATCATGCGCACCAACACCACCGCCATCGGCGCGGTCATGGTGCATCGTGGCGAGGCCGACAGCCTGATCTGCGGCACATTCGGCGAGTTCAAGTGGCATATGAACTACATCCAGCAGGTTCTGGGCACCAAGGAGCTGCAACCCGTCGGGGCGCTGTCGCTGATGATCCTTGAAGACGGGCCGCTGTTCATCACCGACCCGCACGTCCACATCACGCCGACGCCCCAGGACATTGCCCAGATCGTGATCGGGGCTGCGCGGCACATGCGCCGTTTCGGGATCGAGCCGCGCATCGCCCTGTGTTCGCAATCGCAGTTCGGCAGCCAAAGCAGCGGGTCCGGCGTCCACATGCGTGCCGCCCTACACATTCTCGACTCCGAGCCGCGCGATTTCAGCTACGAAGGCGAGATGAACATCGACGCCGCGCTTGATCCCGACTTGCGCGAACGGCTGCTGCCCGGCGGGCGGATGCAAGGCGCAGCCAACGGGCTGGTCTTTGCCAACGCCGATGCGGCGTCCGGCGTGCGCAACATTCTCAAGATGAAGGGCGGCGGGCTTGAGGTCGGGCCAATCCTTATGGGCATGGGCAACCGCGCGCATATCGTCAGCCCCTCGATCACAGCGCGCGGATTGCTGAACATGTCGGCCATCGCGGGCACACCGGTTACCCAGTACGGGTGAACAACCCGCGTAGAACTGCGCGCTGAATTACCGCATGGCCCCGCGCGTTCTTGCGTTGGACAAGAACATATGTCGCAGCCTATGACTGATCCCAAGAGAGAGGGAGAAGACATCATGGGATACCGCGAGACCTATACGCGCTGGCAGACCGACCCCGAAGGCTATTGGCTGGACGCGGCACAGGCCATCGACTGGGACGTAGCGCCGACGCAGGCGCTGTTTGACCGAGGCAACGCGCGTTACGAATGGTTCGCCGACGCGCAGGTCAACACCTGCTACAACGCGGTCGACCGTCATGTCGAAGCTGGCCACGGCGAACGCACCGCTATCATCTATGACAGTCCGATCACCGGCCGCAAATCCAAGACCAGCTTTGCGGAATTGCAGCGCGAGGTCGCAGGCTTTGCTGGCGGTCTGGCAGCACAGGGCGTTACCAAGGGCGACCGCGTCATCATCTACATGCCGATGGTGCCCGAGGCGCTGGTTGCCATGCTGGCCTGCGCACGTCTGGGGGCGATCCACTCGGTCGTGTTCGGCGGCTTTGCCGCGCATGAACTGGCAGTGCGGATCAACGACTGCACCCCCAAGGCGATCATCGCGGCCTCCTGCGGGCTGGAGCCGAACCGGGTGGTGAAATACAAACCCCTGCTCGACGGCGCCATCGCCGAGGCCGCGCACAAGCCCGACTTTTGCGTCATCCTGCAACGCGATGAGGAAGCGGCCACGTTGACCGAAGGGCGCGATCTGGACTGGCACGATTTCCAGGCCGACACCGCCCCGGCCGATTGCGTCCCCGTCGAGGGCACCCATCCCGCCTATATCCTTTACACCTCGGGCACCACCGGCGCGCCAAAGGGCGTCGTGCGTCCGACCGCGGGGCATCTGGTGGCGCTGAACTGGTCGATGAAAAACATATACAACGTCGACCCCGGCGATGTGTTCTGGGCAGCCTCGGACGTGGGTTGGGTCGTGGGCCATTCGTACATCTGCTATGCGCCGCTGATCCACGGCAACACCACCGTGGTGTTCGAGGGCAAGCCGGTCGGCACCCCCGATGCGGGCACCTTCTGGCGGGTGATCTCCGAGCATAACGTGCGCAGTTTCTTCACCGCACCGACTGCGTTCCGCGCGATCAAGCGCGAGGACCCCAAGGGCGAGTACCGCAAGCCATACGATCTGAGCTGCCTGCGTGCCCTCTATCTGGCGGGCGAACGCGCGGACCCCGACACCATCGAATGGGCGCAGGACCTGCTGGGTGTTCCGGTCTATGACCACTGGTGGCAGACCGAAACCGGCTGGACCATCGCGGGCAATCCTGCGGGTCTGGAGGCACTTCCGGTCAAGATCGGCTCGCCCACCGTGGCGATGCCTGGCTATGACGTGCAGATCCTTGACGAAGGCGGGCGCACTCTGCCAGCTGGCGAACTGGGTGCCATCGCGATCAAGCTGCCCCTGCCCCCCGGCACTTTACCGACGCTCTGGCAGGCCGATGATCGGTTCCACAAGGCTTATCTGAACACCTTTCCCGGCTATTACGAGACCGGCGACGCGGGCATGATCGACGCCGACGGCTATCTCTACATAATGGCGCGCACCGATGACGTGATCAACGTGGCCGGCCACCGTCTGTCCACGGGCGGCATGGAAGAAGTGCTGGCAGGCCATCCTGACGTGGCCGAATGTGCGGTGATCGGTGTGGCGGACGCGTTGAAGGGGCAGAATGCCATCGGCTTCGTTTGCCTGACCAAGGGCGTGGACCGCCCGCACGCGGATATCGCGGCGGAATGTGTGGCGCGCATACGTGACCAGATCGGACCCGTGGCAGCGTTCAAGCTATGCGTGGTGGTGGACAGATTGCCCAAGACACGCTCGGGTAAGATCCTGCGCGCGACGATGGTCAAGATCGCCGATGGCGAGGCATTCAAGATGCCCGCGACGATTGACGATCCCGCCATTCTGGATGAAATCAGCGATGCGCTGAAAGCCATCGGGTACGCGGGCGGCTGAACGCCTGCTGTTTCCAAAACGGCAAAAGGCCCGCGAATGCGTACTGCATCGCGGGCCCTTTTCTATGCTACGGCGGCTTGCGCCGAGCAATACCTCAGTTAACTCAGACGCTTTTGGCCCAGTCGTCAACTTGACGTTCGGCCTCGTCGCGGGCCACGCCATAGCGCTCCTGAACCTTGCCGATCAGGTATTCGCGGTCGCCTTTGGCTTCCTGCACTTCGTTGTCCGTCAGCTCGCCCCATTTGGACTGGACCGAACCGGTCATCTGCTTCCAGTTACCTTGAATTGTATCCCAGTTCATGGCGTCTCTCCTTTTAAATTCCGTTCTGAGTACTCAACGCAGAACCCCAACAGACGTTCCATGCCAAGACCGTGATCACCCCATTAGACACGCGCCGTTCGATCAAAGGTGCAAACGAAGCAGAATCAGGTGAACTGTTCCGAGATCAGCCGCTCTTCCAGCCCGTGACCGGGATCGAACAGGATGTGGTGCACCACGCTGGGTTCCGACCGGATCACGACCGTGCGCACGTCGCGCACCGACCGGCTGTCGGCGTCGGCCATCACCGGGCGCTTTTCCGGCTCCAGCACGTCAAAGCGAACCTCGGCGGTCTTGGGCAACAATGCACCGCGCCAGCGTCGGGGGCGAAAGGCCGCCACTGCCGTCAACGCCAGCACATCGGCACCGATCGGCAGGATCGGCCCATGCGCGGAATAATTGTAGGCCGTCGATCCCGCAGGTGTTGCCACCAGCGCCCCGTCGCAGCTGAGCGCATCCAGACGCAGGCGCCCATCAACGGTGATCCGCAGCTTCGCCGCCTGCGGGCCTGCGCGCAACAGCGACACCTCGTTGATCGCAAGGGCGTGGTGTTCGGTGCCGTCGCCACAGGTTGCGGTCATCGACAGCGGGTTTACCTCGGCCCGTTCCGCCGCCTCGAGCCGTTCGACAAGATCGCTTTCGGCGTATTCGTTCATCAAGAATCCGATGGTGCCCCGGTTCATCCCGTAGACAGGCGCAGGCAGGTTCTGCGTCCCGTGCAAGGTCTGCAGCATGAAACCGTCACCGCCCAGCGCCACGATCACGTCGGCATCTTCCTGCGGCACATCGCCATAGCGCTTTACCAGCACCTTGTGGGCGGCCTGGGCAACAGGTGCCGCACTGGCAGCAAAGGCAATTTTCAGCGGCATCTCGGGTTTCCTATCGGCGCGAAGCTGCGTGATTTGAAACATATTATTCCACCACGCACCAGCACAGCCGCAAACTTGGGGCCTTGCGTCGTATTACACGCTTTGCCCGACCGCCGGTTTCGGTTACGTAGCGGCGCAATACCTTATGCCAGCCATGGAGACCTGCACATGTCCGCCACCACATCCGGTTTTTTCACCCAGAGCCTTGCCGACCGCGATCCCGAACTGTTCACAGCCGTCACCGACGAGCTGGGCCGTCAGCGCGACGAGATCGAACTGATCGCGTCCGAGAACATCGTTTCGGCAGCAGTACTGGAAGCGCAAGGCACCGTGCTGACCAACAAATACGCCGAAGGCTATCCAGGTCGTCGCTATTACGGTGGGTGCCAGTTCGTGGATGTGGCGGAAAACCTTGCCATCGAGCGTGCGAAACAGCTGTTCAACTGCGACTTCGTCAACGTGCAGCCGAACTCGGGTTCGCAGGCGAACCAGGGCGTGTTCCAGGCGCTGCTGACACCCGGTGCGACCATCCTGGGCATGAGCCTTGACGCGGGCGGTCACCTGACCCACGGCGCGGCCCCCAACCAGTCGGGCAAATGGTTCAATGCGGTCCAGTACGGTGTGAAACGCGACACGCTGAACATCGATTATGATCAGATGGAAGCGCTGGCGCTTGAGCACAAGCCGGTGATGATCATCGCCGGTGGCTCGGCCATTCCGCGCCAGATCGACTTTGCCCGCATCCGCGAGATTGCCGACAAGGTCGGCGCCTATGTGCTGGCGGACGTGGCACACTTTGCCGGACTGATCGCTGCGGGCGAATACCCCTCGCCGTTCCCGCATGTGCATGTGGCCACCACCACCACGCACAAGACCCTGCGCGGCCCGCGCGGCGGCATGATCATGACCAACGACGAAGCGATCGCCAAGAAGGTCAACAGCGCCATTTTCCCCGGCATTCAGGGGGGCCCGCTGATGCACGTGATCGCGGCCAAGGCCGTGGCCTTCGGCGAGGCGCTGGACCCTTCGTTCAAGACCTACCAGCAACAGGTGATCAAGAACGCGCAGGCGCTTGCAGATCAGTTGATGAAAGGCGGCCTCGATACCGTCACCGGCGGCACCGACACCCACGTGATGCTGGTCGACCTGCGCCCCAAGGGCGTCAAGGGCAACGCGACCGAAAAGGCACTGGGCCGCGCGCACATCACCTGCAACAAGAACGGCGTACCGTTCGACGATGAAAAGCCGACGATCACCAGCGGCATCCGTCTGGGCAGCCCCGCAGGCACGACCCGTGGCTTCGGCGAAGCCGAGTTCCGCCAGATCGGTGACTGGATCATTCAGGTGGTCGACGGGCTGGCGGCCAACGGCGAGGACGGCAATTCCGACGTCGAAGCCAAGGTGCGCGCAGAAGTCGCAGATATGTGCGCGCGCTTCCCGCTCTACCCGGATCTGTAAGCCCGGATTTGTAAGCCTTTACGCACGATTGACAGGCACCCGCAGCTTTACGCGTGCGGGTGTCTTGCGTTGCGGGGTCAACATATTCCCTTTGAACTCTTGGCAATTTTGTTACATGTTCCGCCAAACGCATGGAAAATGCACGAAAAACGACATGGGGTCGGACGCATGGTGAAGAGCCGCGCACAGAATGACATAGGTCCATCAACCAACGGGCTTGCCTTGCCCGACGAGGCCACATTGCCGTACCCGCTGAGGGTGCAGGCGATCTACGTGAGCGCGGGCGACTACGTCAAACCCGAAACGCATCCCGTTTATACCCTGATGGACAGCGCAGGCGCGCAGCACACCTATTGCTTTGATCTGGCCGGACAGGTGACCGAAGTGCTGGTGCGCCCCGGTCAGATATTCAGAAAACCCACGCGCGTTTTCGCGTTCTGCTGCGATACGACCGCCAAGGCTTTTGCCGCCGATGTGGCACCCTCGCGCGTCAAACCGCTGTCGGCGCCGCCGCTGACGCCCCGTGCGGTGCCAAGCCGTCCGGCTGCGGCAAATACCCGCCGCGCCAGTAACGGGCCCAGTGACGGACAAAGTGCAACATGGGGTGGACCGCGCAAGCAAACCCTCGCGCTGGGCGGGGTCGCGGCGCTGGTCGCGGGCTTGATGCTGCTGTCTCAGGGCAAGCTTTGGGCGACCGGCGACACGTCCCCCGCAGAGGCCGTGGCCGAACAACCCGCCGAGACCGCTCCGGCAGCGATCAATGCGGTGGTCGAGTAATCGTTCGGAACTCCCTGCGGTCTACAGATGCCCCGACCAGACCAGCCAGCCGACGAACAGCCCGGCGATCACCAGCAAGTTGAACACGATCACCCCCGCCAGCCCCAGCAACCGCCCACGACGTTGATCTGCCAGGTCAATCGTTTTCAGATGCGCCAGAACGTCGGCTTCGGCCTGTGCGACTGCGCCTGGGTCAATGGTGCGCCGCAGCTTGGGGTGGCCGTCGATGGCGCGCGCGTGCTGCACCACCTCTGCCTGCCTGCGCACGGGTTTCGGCAGACGCCGCCCCGCCTTGCGCAGCGCCGCGTCAAAGCTGCGTGCGCGGATGCCCAGCGCCGTTTCAAATGCAGCGCGCAGCCTTTCGGCGCGGGTGTCGATGTCGATCTGCATTGCCATGGCGACAGGCCTAGCGCACCGGAGCGAAACACGCTAGCCCTGACGCCATGCTGAATCTCATCGACCACGCGCCCGAAAGTCCCGGCACGCCGCTGCTGATCGCCCACGGCCTTTTCGGCTCGGGCCGGAACTGGGGCGTGATCGCCAAGCGCCTGTCCGACACGCGGCGCGTGATCGCGGTGGACATGCGCAACCACGGGCTCAGCCCGCGCGAAAAGACCAACAGTTACACGGATATGGCGGGTGATCTGGCCGAGGTGATCGACCACATCGGCGCACCTGTGGACGTGCTGGGCCATTCGATGGGCGGCAAGGCCGCGATGGCGCTGGCGCTGGCTCGTCCCGAACTGGTGCGGCGGCTGGTTGTCGCCGACATCGCGCCGGTGGACTATACCCACAGCCAGATGGAATACATCACCGCCATGCGCGGTGTCGATCTTGAGGGTATCACCCGCCGCTCCGAGGCCGCCGAACAGCTGGGCGCACTGGGCGTCGAGCCCGCATTGCAGTCGTTTTTCACGCAGTCGCTGGACCTGTCGGAAAAACGCTGGCTTCTGAACCTCGACGCGCTCGAGGCGAACATGCCCGACATCATGTCGTTTCCCGATCTCGACAGCCGGTTCGACGGGCAGACCCTGTTTCTGACCGGCGGCACGTCGCATTACGTCACCTCCGAACACCGCCCGAAGATCAGGTCGCTGTTCCCGGAGGCACATTTCGCCAAGATCCCCGACACCGGGCACTGGCTGCACGCGGAAAAGCCGCGCGATTTCGAGGCGGCGGTGCGCACGTTCCTGACGATGGATTTCGAAGGCAGCGCCTGACGGGACAAATACGAAGTGCCGGACAGAGAGGCGAAGCCCTGCCCGGCACCTTACCCCGAAGAAATCACGCCGGCTGTTCCGCAGTGCGCAGCAGATCCAGGCTCGGCGTGCCCGTTCCGATCACATCGACAAAATTGCGATGCTCCATTCCGGGTCCGGGGTAGGCAAATGTATCGATACCGGCGGCCACCGCCGATGCGGCCCCTTCGGGCGTGTCCTCGATGGCAAGGCTTGCGTCGGCGTCCACGTCCACCGCCCTCAGCGCATCGCGGTAAATCGCGGGTTCGGGCTTGGGGCGGGCCGCTTTCGATCCGTCGCCGATGTAGTCAAAGACAGACGGGTCCAGATCGTGCCCCAGCGCGCGCAGGATCAGGGCGACCTGCCGCTTGTCCTCGGCACTGACGCAGGCGATCTTCATGTCATAGTGTCGAGCTTCTGCGATCAGATCGGAGATGCCGGGACGCAGGCGCACCCCGTCTTCCAGCATCTTGCCGAAGGCGTCGATCTTGGCGTCGTAGATTGCATTGGCGTCCACCTCTTGTTCGACGCTGTCGGCATAATGGCGGATGCGGGCCAGACCGCCGATCACGCGGGTCAGATCGGCATAGGTTTCGCTGTCCCATGTCCAGTCAAGGTCATGCGTGGCAAATGCCGCATTGAACGCGCGTCTCTGCATGTCGGATGTGTCGGCCAGAACGCCGATAGACCCCAGCAGCAATGCAGAATATCGCAACGCAGATGCCCCCTTGGTTTTCATTAACCATTCCGCTTTAACGCACCCGCAGGGCGGTGGTTCCCGACATTGGCGCACTTGGGCAAATAAAATTGCCCAAAGGCCTGTATGAATGGCCGATGGCGGGGGAACGACCCTTGCACCCGACGGCTTGATGCCTATAACGCAGGACAATTTGGGCACAGGGGGTGCCCGGACATTTAAGGGGCCGCGCCATGCCGAAAAGAACCGATATCAAGTCCATCATGATCATCGGAGCTGGCCCCATCGTCATCGGGCAGGCTTGCGAATTCGACTATTCCGGCGCACAGGCCTGCAAGGCCCTGCGCGAAGAGGGTTACCGGATCATCCTGGTCAACTCCAACCCTGCCACAATCATGACCGACCCCGGCATGGCCGATGCCACCTATATCGAGCCCATTACCCCCGAGATGGTCGCCAAGATCATCGAAAAGGAACGCCCCGACGCGCTGCTGCCGACGATGGGCGGGCAGACCGGTCTGAACACTTCGCTGGCGCTGGAAGAGATGGGCGTTCTGGCCAAGTACAACGTCGAGATGATCGGCGCCAAGCGCGAAGCCATCGAAATGGCCGAAGACCGCAAGCTGTTCCGCGAAGCGATGGACCGTCTGGGCATCGAGAACCCCAAGGCGACCATCGTCACCGCACCCAAGGGCCCAAACGGTAAGAAAGATCTGGCCGCAGGTGTCGCACTGGCATTCGAGACGCTGGATTACGTGGGCCTGCCCGCGATCATCCGCCCCGCGTTCACCATGGGCGGCACCGGCGGCGGCGTCGCCTATAACCGCGAAGACTACGAGCATTACTGCCGCACCGGCATGGATGCATCGCCCGTGGGCCAGATCCTTGTCGACGAAAGCCTGCTGGGCTGGAAGGAATACGAGATGGAAGTGGTGCGCGACAGCGCCGACAATGCCATCATCGTCTGCTCCATCGAAAACATCGACCCGATGGGCGTTCACACCGGCGACAGCATCACCGTGGCCCCTGCCCTGACGCTGACCGACAAAGAATACCAGATCATGCGCAACCACTCGATCGCGGTCCTGCGCGAGATCGGCGTGGAAACCGGCGGATCGAACGTGCAGTGGGCGGTCAACCCTGCCGACGGGCGCATGGTCGTGATCGAAATGAACCCGCGGGTGTCGCGCTCCTCGGCGCTGGCGTCAAAAGCGACGGGTTTCCCGATTGCCAAGATCGCGGCGAAACTGGCCGTGGGTTACACGCTGGACGAGCTGGACAACGACATCACCAAGGTGACACCTGCCAGCTTCGAGCCGACGATCGACTATGTCGTCACCAAGATCCCGCGCTTTGCCTTCGAGAAATTTCCCGGCTCGGAGCCGCACCTGACCACGGCGATGAAATCCGTCGGCGAGGCGATGGCGATAGGCCGTACCTTCCACGAGTCGATGCAAAAGGCGCTGGCCTCGCTGGAAACCGGTCTGACCGGCTTTGACGAGATCCGCATTCCCGGTGCCCCCGACCGTGCCGCCATTACCAAGGCGCTGGCCCAGCAGACGCCCGACCGCATCCGGGTGATCGCCCAGGCCATGCGCCACGGCATCAGCGACATCGATATCCACGGCATCACCATGTTCGACCCGTGGTTCCTGGCCCGTATCCGCGAGATCATCGACACCGAAGAAGAGGTGCGCGCCAGCGGGCTGCCCGAAGACGAAAAGGGCCTGCGTCACCTCAAGATGATGGGCTTTACCGATGCGCGTCTGGCGACGCTGACCGGCCTGACCGAAGATCAGGTGCGCACCGCGCGCCGCAATGCCGGTGTCGTGGCGGCGTTCAAACGCATCGACACCTGCGCCGCCGAATTCGAGGCGCAGACGCCCTATATGTACTCGACCTATGAATCTCCCGTCTTTGGGGAAGTCGAATGCGAAGCCCGCCCGTCGGACCGCAAGAAGGTCGTGATCCTGGGCGGTGGCCCCAACCGCATCGGTCAGGGCATCGAGTTCGACTATTGCTGCTGCCACGCGTGCTATGCGCTGACGGCATCGGGCTATGAAACCATCATGGTCAACTGCAACCCCGAGACGGTCTCGACCGACTATGACACATCGGACCGGCTGTATTTCGAGCCGCTGACCTTCGAGCACGTGATGGAAATCCTGCGGGTCGAGCAGGACAACGGCACATTGCACGGTGTGATCGTGCAGTTCGGTGGGCAAACCCCGCTGAAGATCGCCGCCGCCCTGCACGCCGAAGGCATCCCGATCCTGGGCACCACGCCCGACGCCATCGACCTTGCCGAAGACCGCGAGCGGTTCCAGCAACTGGTGCAGGGCCTCGGCCTGAAACAGCCGCACAACGGGATCGCCCATTCCGACGCCGAAGCGATCACCATCGCGGCCGACATCGGCTTTCCACTGGTGATCCGCCCGTCCTACGTGCTGGGTGGCCGCGCGATGGAAATCGTGCGCGATCAGGCCCAGCTTGAGCGGTACATCAGCGAAGCGGTCGTGGTCTCTGGCGACAGCCCCGTGCTGCTCGACAGCTACCTGTCCGGTGCGGTCGAACTGGATGTGGATGCGATCTGCGACGGCACCGACGTGCATGTCGCGGGCATCATGCAGCACATCGAAGAGGCGGGCGTGCACTCGGGCGACAGCGCCTGTTCGCTCCCCCCCTATTCGCTGCCCGACGAGATCATCGAAGAGGTCAAGGTGCAGACCCGCGCGCTGGCGCTGGCGCTGCATGTGGTCGGCCTGATGAACATCCAGTTCGCGGTCAAGGACGGCGAGATTTACCTGATCGAGGTCAACCCGCGCGCCTCGCGCACCGTGCCCTTCGTGGCCAAGGCGACCGACAGCGCAATCGCGTCCATCGCCGCGCGCGTGATGGCGGGAGAGCCGCTGTCGAACTTCCCGATGCGCGCGCCCTATGATGCAAACGCCAAATACTCCGACGTGTTGCCGTTGGGCGATCCGATGACATTGGCCGACCCCAACATGCCGTGGTATTCGGTGAAGGAAGCCGTGCTGCCCTTCGCCCGCTTCCCCGGTGTCGACACGATCCTCGGCCCCGAGATGCGTTCGACCGGCGAAGTCATGGGCTGGGACCGCGACTTCCCGCGCGCCTTCCTCAAGGCGCAGATGGGGGCGGGCAACCCGCTGCCGCGTGAGGGCTGCGTGTTCGTGTCGATCAAGGACGACGACAAGACGGGCGACATGCTGGAGGCCGCGAAAATCCTGCTGGACCTCGGCTTTACCCTCGTTGGAACGCACGGCACTGCCAAATGGCTGACCGAAAACGGCCACACCTGCGGTCTCGTCAACAAGGTCTACGAGGGCCGCCCCGATGTCACCGATCTGATGAAGAACGGCGGCGTGCAGATGGTCATGAACTCGACCGAAGGCACGCAGGCGGTCGAGGACAGCAAGTCGATCCGCTCCATCGCGCTCTATGACAAGATCCCCTATTTCACCACCGCTGCGGCCTCTTATGCCGCCGCTCTGGCGATCAAGGCGCAGGCCGCCGATGACGTGGGCGTGAAACCGCTGCAAGGCTGATCCGAGACGCGCGGGAGGCTTCGCTGCCCCCCACGCGCCTCGTAAAATCCCCCTTGATCCGGGGGGCGCAGATCTTCTAAAGACTGCGCCACCAGAGCCGCTGTAGCTCAGCTGGTAGAGCACGTCATTCGTAATGATGGGGTCGGGGGTTCGAGTCCCTTCAGCGGCACCATTTCTGAATTAATGGTGATCGACACCTGTCACATGAACCCGCTCTGGGGCCATAAATGGCTTATGTGATTCCGCGAAAATCGGACAGGACGGACTGGACAAGGTTCGCAATGACCGGATCTTCTCTTGCGTCGGCAGGTTTGTGCAAGAGCTTCGACAAAGAGATCGCAGCGCTCCGGCTTTCCTCGCTCAGGTCTTCGGGCTTGGCATAGCCCATCGACCACTGCGGGAAGGCACGGCGCTCCACCTGGTATTCCCACACGACCGATGTGCTGCCGTGGCGCCGATCACGCTTGATACGGTCAAAGCACTCTTGCACGCATACCTGATCGCCTTCCAGCACCTGAAAAAACAACTGGTCATGATAGAGCAACAGCCCGGTCACGTCGTCGCGGTCATTGTTCTGTCGGGACGTCTCGAGAATTCTAGAGATTTCGTCGGGTGAGATCGGTTCGGTCGAAGAGCTCACGTAAACGAGTTGATGCAGCATAATCTAATCTTTTCCTTTCCGGCCATTCAGGCCCTCCAAACGGTGTGGAGCGGGTTGCAAGAGCGGTCAAATTGCTGACAGCATTGACCAATTCAGGTGCCGCTGGCGCGCGCGCCAATTTCGTTCCGGTGTCGGCAGCACTTTTCCCCCACGCCAGATAGGGCCCCCGTGCGCAAGTTCCAATCTGGGCGCCGACTGAAAAAACGCACCGGCCCGGCTTCAGGACGCAGCGGGAATGCGTCTTGACGCTGCCAGTCTAGTCAAACCCATGTCCGGGGGGAGATGACTTTGTGAAGTGCGGACACAATCAAAGGGAATTCAAGTTTTGAACGAAAACCGGACGGGCCAGAGCGCGCGCACCGCGATTGATCAAGCCCTTGAACGAGCGGCCGAGGCCGCCCCCGCAGGCGCAGGTCATGGGCGATCCGGTCACGGTGGCGGAAACGTTGCTGACGGCCATCCAGCGGCTCGAACTGCTTTTGTGTGTCTGGTTCGTGCTTCAAGCGGTGCCGGCACCTGGACGGGTGCAGGTCATGTGTCGCAGGCGGACGCAACCACGCCGCAGATGCTGCGCTGCAGGCTGAACACGAGCCAGGCGGGGGAAAACCAGCGCAGCCTTGTCGTCACCCAAGGCGGCGCTGGCACCCTGCGTCTTGAGCGGTCCAATGATACGGTCCTGCTGGGCATTCAGGCCGACACGAAACTGGCAGGACAGGTGACCCTGGACAAAGCCCCCTGACCCGGTCACGCCATCGCGTTCACCGCAGCCTTGGCGGCATGGCATCGGGTCGCTATGCGTGGCAGGCAAAACCCGATACCCGTTTTGCGGACCCCAAAGGGAGGCCCCAATGCAGTTTTCGATGACCATCGGCTTGATCCTCGTTCTGTCCGCCCTTGGGCTGACCTACGAGATTGCGGCCGGCCGCGTGCTTGCGCCGTTCTTCGGCACCTCGCTGCTGACATGGACCGCCGTGATTGCGACCATTCTGGCCGGGTTCTCGCTGGGCAGTGCGCTGGGTGGTCTGGTGGCCGAACGGGACAGCCGTGCTGCGGCACGTGCGGTGCGCAAGGCGCTGGTGGCGACGGCGATCCTGATGGCGATGTCGCCGACCGTGCTGGGCCTGATCTATGCCTGGGGCGCGCGCGAGACGGCAGGGATGCTGCTTGCGGTGATCCTCGCCTTCTTTCCCGCGTCGGTGCTTGTCAGCTTTCCCTCGCCGTTTCTGGCAAAGATGGCGGTCGACGCCCGACCGGGCCGCGAGGGATCATCGCTTGGGCTGGTTCTGGCGGCAGGGTCGCTTGGCGCGATTGTCGGTGCGGTGCTTGCCGGTTTCGTCGCCCTGCCGCTGATCGGGTCGGTGGCCACCTTTGCCGGATGCGGAGCCGTGGCGCTTTGCTGTGCCCTGCTGGTCAGGGGCACACCATCGGATGCCGGTGACCAGACAGGGGTTGCCGACACGACCAGATCAGCCGGGTCCGCACTCTGGGCAGGCGGCGCTGCGCTGGCCGTGGCGACGGGATTTGCGGGCGGGTCGGTGTGCCACTACGAATCCGGCCTGTCGTGCATCGACGTGGTGCGTCAGAACAACGTGGTCTACCTTTACTCGGACCGCACCCCGCAGGCGGCGGAACCGACCAATGCCGCGCCGGACCTCGTGATGCCCTATACCCAATGGATGTGGTCCCGGCTGGACCGTGATCTGGGCCCGGCCCCTTCGGTGCTGTTCGTCGGCGGTGGCGGCTACACCCTGCCCGCCCGATTGCTGGAAACGCGACCCGCAGCACAGGCCGTCGCGGTCGAGATCGACCCGCTTGTCACCCGCGTCGCACGGCGGCACCTGCCGGATGCCGGCGCAATGATCGACGCGGCAGGCTATGACGCAAACCTTGATGGCGCGGCAAACGCCCAAGGCAAGGACCGCCTTGGTATCGTGCATGCGGACGGTCGGGTTTTCCTGAACGAGACAGAGCGCAGTTTCGACGCCGCCGTGATGGACGCGTTTTCTTCGGGATCGGTTCCTGCGCATCTGGTGACGCTGGAAACCTATCAGCGCCTGCAAGGCATCGTGGACGGCCCGGTCTATGTGAACCTGATCGACAGCCCCGATGGCCCGCTGGTGCGCGGCGTGCATGCGATCCTGAGCAGTCTTTATCCCCACGTCGAAGCCATTCAGGGTCCGATCAGCTTTCGCGGGCGCGGCAATGTGCTGCTGGCGGCATCGAATGCGCCCTTTGCCGCGCTGGATGCGCTGCCGGACGATTACAGACCGGTGCAGATCACGCAGGGCCGCGCGTTCACCGACGATCGCGGCTGGGTGGGGCATCGGTAAGGCGTCATAACGAAAACCTGATCCAGTTCTATTCACGCTCCTTTTTCATTTAAATACACAGACTTACCCCAGATCCGCTCCCGGATATCGCCCACCACCCACCGCGCAAAGTTGATAAACCGCCCAAGCTTCTACGTCTTGTCGGGTCATTCTTTGAAAGGTCGGTCGTGGGCACAGTCTTGAAATACACCTTGGGCGTTTGCGTGATCGCAGTTTTCGTCGCAACTGGCGTGTTCGGCACCCAATTGCTGTTGCGCGGCGGCGAGGACGCAGGGCAGCAGGGTCAGGACCGCCAGCCCACACGTGTCGGGGTGACCTCCCCGCAGATGCGCAGCATCGAAGACGCCGTTTCGGCTGTCGGCACGCTGCGCCCGGTGCGCGCGGTCGATATCGTTCCGAACGTGGCGGGGCGCGTGTCCGACGTGCTTGTGACCTCTGGGCAGAAGGTGTCGGCAGGGGACCTTTTGATCGCGCTGGACGACCGTGCCGCCCGCGCAGCACTGGCCGAGGCGCAGGCGACGCTGAACGAGACCGAGCAGGAATATAGCCGCTACCGTCAACTGGAAGACAGCAATGCCGCCGCAGAAGCGCGGCTGGAGGAAGCGCGTGGCGCTTTCCGGCGGGCAGAGGCCGCGGTGATGATGGCTGAGGCCAACCTTGAGGATCGCACAGTCACGGCCCCGTTTGCGGGCACACTGGGCGTGATCGACACGGAACCGGGCAGCTTTCTGAATGGCAATCAGGCGGTCACCCGACTGGCCGATCTGTCCGCGGTCGAGGTGTCGGCAACCCTGCCCGAACGGTACTTCCGGCAGGTCAGACCCGGCCAGACGCTGGAAATCACCACGCCCTCCTATCCCAACGCCACCTTCGAGGGGCAAGTGACCCTGCGCGCGCCCGAGATTGATCTGGGCACCCGCAGCTTCGAGATCCGGGCGGAAATCGACAATGATGACGGCAGGCTGGTGGGCGGCATGTTCGCCCGCGTCCGGCTGGTTCTGGACACCTACGAGGGCATGACCCTTTCCGAGGATGCGATCATCAGCGAGGGGATGGCGGTCTATGTCTACACCGTTGCCGACGGTACCGCTGAACGCACTGAGATCGAGATTGGCACCACGCGCGGCACGATGACCGAAGTGCGCGAGGGACTGGAAATCGACGACCGGATCGTCGTTGCGGGGTGGGATCAGCTGACCGATGGCGCCCCTGTCGCGGTGGAAGAAAACCCCGCCGAGAGAGGCGACGAGTGACCCTTTCTGATCTGTGCATCCGCCGCCCCGTGCTGGCCACGGTCATGTCCATCCTGATCGTGGTTCTGGGGATTGCCGCCCTGACCCGAATGCCCGTGCGCGAATTGCCGGACACATCGACCGCCCAGGTGACGGTCAGCGTGGCCTATATCGGCGCCGGTCCCAGCGTGGTGGACAATGAACTGGCCAGCGTGATCGAAGGTGCAATCTCCACGGTTGCGGGGATCGATCGCATCTCGACGGAATCCGAACTGGGCGGGCTGCGCACCGTCATCACGTTTCGGCAAGGCCGCGACGTGGATCAGGCCGCATCTGATGTGCGCGCCGCCGTGCAGGCCGTGATCGGCGATCTGCCCGACGAGGCCGAAGAGCCGCAGATCGAGAAGAACGACAGCCAGGGCGATCCGATCATCTGGATGACCATGACCTCGGAGAACATGTCGGCGACCGAGCTTACCGATTATGCGGACCGCTTTGTCACCGACCGGCTGGAGACGCTGAACGGCGTGGCCGCCGTGCAGATCTATGGCGCGAGGCCTTACGCGATGCGGATCTGGTTGGACCCCGACGCGATGGCTGCGCGCGGTGTCACCGCGACCGAAATCGCGGATGCCCTGCGCGCGAATAACCTGGAGCTGCCCGCAGGCCAGATCGAAAGCACCTCGCGCACCTATCTGCTGCGGACGGAAACGCGGCTGTCCAGTGTCGAAGACTTCGAGAATCTGATCGTGGCGAACCGCGAAAACGGGCGGATCACCTTAGGCGACGTGGCCCGCGCCGACATCGGGACCGAGGATGACAACAGCCTGTTTCGCGCCAATGGCGAGACTGCCATCGGCATCGGTGTCCTGCGCCAGTCTTCGGCCAATACCCTGACGATTTCCTCGGCCGTGCGCGAGGAAGTCACCGCGATTCAGGGCGATCTGCCGGGCGGCACCGCACTTCAGGTCACCTCGGACGACGCTGAGTTCATTCAGAATTCGATACGCCAGGTGCTGACAACGCTGGCGATTTCGGTCGCCATCGTCGTCTCGGTGATCTTCGTGTTCCTGGCGTCGCTTCGCGCGACCATCGTGCCTGCGGTCACGATCCCCATCGCCCTGTTGGGGGCAAGCGCCGGGATCGCATTCATCGGGTTTTCGATCAACATCCTGACGTTGTTCGCGCTGATCCTCGCCATCGGCCTGGTGGTCGACGACGCCATCGTTGTGCTGGAAAACATCGAACGGCGGGTAGAAGAAGGCGACGACCCAAAGGAAGCCGCCCGCGCCGGGGCCAATCAGGTGTTCGTGGCCGTGGTCTCCACCTCCGCCGTGCTGATCTCGGTCTTTGTGCCGCTGTCGTTCCTGCAGGGCGAGATCGGCAAGCTGTTTCAGGAATTCGGCGTCACGCTGGCCGTCGCCGTGGCTCTGTCGACCTTCGTGGCGCTGTCGCTCTGCCCGGTGCTGGCGAGCCTGGTGTTGAAGAAGGGCATGAACACCAGCCGGTTCTCCCGGATCGTGAAGTCTGTCACCGACAGCACGGCAGATGCCTATCGCAGCCTGCTCAACCACGCCATTCGCGCGCCGCTGATCATCCTTGCCATCGCGGCGGTCCTGTCGGGAATGTCATGGACGCTCTACCAGCAGCTTCCCTCGCAGCTGACCCCGAACGAGGACCGAGGCGTGTTCTTCGTGTCGGTCAGCGCGCCTGCGGGTTCGGCGCTTGGGCTGACGGACAGGGCCGTTCAGCAGGTCGAAGACCTGATCGCTCCCTACCGCGAGGATGGCACCGTCGAGGACGTCATCGGCATCGTGGGACAATATGGCGAAACGGGGCGTGCATTTCTGGTGGCCTCAATGGCATCCTGGGGGGACCGAGAGATGGGTCCGCGCGACGTGCTGGCCGAACTGCGCCCCAAGTTTGCGCAGATCACCCTGGCCAACGTCCGCAGTTTTGCACCCTCCGGTCTGGATGCGGGCGGCGGCTCGGGGCTGGAAGTGATCGTGACGGCCCCCAGCTTTGAGCAGGCAGCCGACTATTCGGCCCAGATGGAGCAGGCGCTGCGCGACAGCCCGGACATCGTCGGCGTGCGCCGGGCCTACGATGTGAACACGCCCGGCTATGACATCAACGTCAATCGCGACATGGCGCGCGAGATCGGCGTGGACGCCCGCGCCATTTCCGATGCCGTGCGCACCTTCTTTGCATCCGCCGAGGTGACCGAGTTCATCTCTCAGGATCGCCAGTACCCGGTGATCCTGCAGGCCCCTGACGCGCTGCGTGCTGCACCGGAAGATCTGCGCGGCATCAACGTGCGCGCAGCGAACGGCGCATTGGTCCCGCTCGACGGATTGGTGACGCTGGAGCGCCGCGCTTCGGTGGCGGCCTTCAACCGCTTCAACCGCCAGCCCTCGGTCGAGGTTTCGGGATCGCTGGCCGATGGCGTCGATCTGGGCTCTGCCATCCAGACGGTCGAGAGCATTGCGGACGGATTGCCCTCGCAGATGCAGATTTTCTATTCGGGTCAGGCCGAAAGCTTTCAGGAGACCTCGGGCGGCATCGTCACCACCTTTGCGCTGGCACTGCTGGTGGTCTTTCTGGTGCTCGCTGCCCAATTCGAAAGCTTTATCCAGCCGGTTGTCATCTTGCTGTCAGTGCCTCTGGCCGTGGCCGGTGCCCTGCTGACGCTGTTTTCGCTGGGCGAGGCGGTGAATATCTATACCCAGGTCGGCATGGTCATGCTGATCGGGCTGATGGCCAAGAACGGCATCCTGATCGTCGAATTCGCCAATCAATTGCGCGAAGACGGATATGCCGTGCGCGAGGCCGTGGTCGAGGCCGCAACCGTGCGTCTGCGTCCGATCATGATGACGGTGCTGTCCACCGTTCTTGGGGCGGTCCCTCTGGTCCTGTCCAGCGGCGCGGGTGCGGCCAGCCGCATCTCCATCGGTCTTGTCATCATCGGCGGCTTTCTGGTGGCGTCGATCCTGACGCTGTTCCTGACCCCAGTGCTTTACGATCTGCTGCAACGGGACACCGAAGAGACCGGGGACAAGGCCGAGAGCCCGGCATAGAGGGCGTTTTACTACCTGAGAACCGCTGGGCTGTCCGGGGCTGCTTTCATCACATTCTTGAAAACCGCACGGTGATCTTCGCAAAGGAACCTTTGCAGGGGTGACCGCGCGGCCCCTGCTGCTCTAGCGTCCCGGTCAACCTCAGGACGGAGCACTCCCCTTGCCGCGTGAATACCTCAAGACAGCGACCAGATCGGCCCGCAGCGGAGCCGAGGACGTCTCGCGATCCGTGGCGGCCATACTCGCCGATATCGAACAGGGCGGCGAAGCGGCGGCGCGGCGCTATGCCAGCCAGTTCGACAACTACGATGGCCCGGTGGTGCTGGACGAAGACGCCATCGCCAAGGCCTGCGCCCTTGTCCCGCAAGCGCTGCGCGATGACATCGCCTTTGCCCACGACAACGTCCGCCGCTTTGCGCAGGCGCAAAAGCAATCGGTGCAGGACATGCAGACCGAAGTTGTTCCCGGCCTGATCGCAGGACAGAAAACCATCCCCTGCAACGCCGCCGGATGCTACATCCCCGGCGGGCGCTATTCGCATGTGGCGTCCGCCATCATGACCGTGACCACCGCCAAGGTTGCGGGCGTCGGCCATATCGCTGCCTGCTCTCCGCCGCGCCCCGGTGTCGGATTGCCGCCCGCCATCATCTATGCCGCGCACCTCAGCGGCGCCGACAGCATCCTGGCGATGGGCGGCGTGCAGGGCATTGCAGCCATGACGTTCGGCCTCTTCGGCCTGCCCCGCGCCGACATCCTTGCAGGCCCCGGCAACCAATACGTCGCCGAGGCAAAGCGCATCCTCTATGGCCGCGTCGGCATCGACATGGTCGCAGGACCGACCGACAGCCTGATCCTGGCCGATGCCTCCGCCGACGCGCACATCGTCGCCACCGATCTGGTCAGCCAGGCCGAACACGGCCACAACTCGCCCGTCTGGCTGGTCACCGATGACCGCGCATTGGCAATGGACGTGGCGGCCCGTGTGCCTGCCCTGATCGCCGCCTTACCGCCCCTGAACCGCGAAAGCGCCAACGCCGCATGGCGCGACTACGCCGAGATCATCCTTTGCGACGACCGCGAGGATATGGCCGCCTGTTCCGACGCCTATGCCCCCGAACACCTGACCGTGCAAGCTGCCGATCTGGACTGGTGGCTGGACCGGCTGACCTGCTACGGCTCGCTGTTTCTGGGCGAGGAAACCACGGTCTCCTACGGCGACAAGGCCACGGGCACCAACCATGTCTTGCCCACCTCGGGCGCGGCCAAGTACACTGGGGGCCTGAGCGTCCACAAATACATGAAGGTCGTCACATGGCAGCGCGCCACCCGGACGGGGTCAAAATCCGTGGCCATCGCGACCGCCCGCATCAGCCGCGTCGAAGGCATGGAGGGCCACGCCCGCAGCGCCGATGTACGGCTGGCAAAGTACTTCCCCGAAGAAGTCTTTGACCTTGCCGCCCCGACCTGATCCATTCTGCCCCGCGTACTGACCGAACGGAAAGAACCCCATGACCATATCAGAACAAATCGTCGGCGATCTGGTGGCCAACGACATCGCCTTTGTCACCACCGTGCCGTGCAAGCAGCTGGGCGGTGTGATCGAGGCGGTCGAGGCGCACCCCGACATCATGCACGTTCCCGCCAACAAGGAAGACGAGGGCATGGGCCTGTGCGCAGGCGCCTGGATGGGCGGCAAGCGCCCGATGATCATCATGCAGAACACCGCCATCGGCGTGACGATCAACACGCTGGTGACGCTGACGCAGTTCTACCGGATGCCGCTGCCGATGCTGATCTCGTACCGGGGCGAGTTGAAGGAGCCGGTCGCCTGCCAGGCCGAAATGGCCGTTCACACCAAGGCGCTGCTGGCCCAGTTGAACATCCCCACCTACCACTTCCACAAGACATCCGACGCGGACGAGCTGGACGCGATCCTGAAATACACCTTCATGTGCAACAAACCCGTGGCGATCCTGACCGACGCGACATTCTGGGGAGGCTACTGATGAACCGTTCCGACATCCTGCGCGACATCGCCCCCGTGATCCGCGATCATCTGGTGGTGTGCAACATCGGCCTGCCCAGCCAGGAGTTGCACATGATCGACGACCAGCCGACCAACTTCTACATGCTCGGCACGATGGGGCTCGCGTCGTCCATCGGTCTGGGGCTGGCGCTTGCGCAAGACAAACAGGTCATCGCTATCGACGGCGACGGATCGGTGCTGACCAACCTTGGCACCCTGCCCACCATCGCCAACAATGTGGCCGACAACTTCATCCTGCTGATCATCGACAACGGCAGCTACGGCTCGACCGGCGACCAGCCGACCTATGCGGGCAAGAAGACCTCACTTGCCGCGGTCGCGCGCGCCTGCGGCTGTGACACCGTGATCGAAGTGGCGGCCGAGGATACCGCTCAGGCCCTGACCGATGCGCTGGCGTCCAGACGCATGACGGTGATCGTCGCCAAATGCGCCAGCGGCAACATCAAGGTGCCGGTCATCACCAAGGACCCCGTGGTGATCCGCGACCGCTTCATGACGGCGATCCGGTCGTGATCCGGTCCTGAAAGCACAGCCCCTAAAAACGAGGCGGCGAGCCGCCGCCCCGCCTTGACCTTCCGGCGTGAACACGTCTTCATATGGGACGCTGAAAAAAGGGGCAGAAAATGTATACACCGGCGATCACAGGCACAGGCGTCTTCACACCCTCCGAAACCATCACCAACGCCGAACTGGTCAAGGCGTTCAACGCCTACGCCGACCTCTACAACACCGAACACGCGGACGAGATCGCGGCGGGCACGCGGGCGGCCAAGGATCACTCCTCCGAAGAGTTCATCTTCAAGGCCTCGGGCATCGAACAGCGCTATGTGATGGTCAAGGACGGCATTCTGGACCCCACGGTGATGTACCCCAAGATGCGCCAGCGCAGCGATGAAGAGCCGTCGATCATGGCCGAAATGGCGCTGAAGGCGGCCAATATCGCGCTGGAGAACGCGGGCAAAACCGCCGCCGACGTGGGTGCGGTGATCTGCGCCGCCTCGAACCTCGAGCGCGCCTATCCCGCCGTCGCCATCGAGATCCAGGATCTGCTGGGCATCGAAGGCTTTGCCTTCGACATGAACGTCGCCTGCTCCTCCGCCACCTTCGGCATCCAGGCCGCCGCCGACATGATCCGCTCGGGCTCGATCCGCTCGGCGCTGGTGATCAACCCCGAGATCTGCTCGGCCCATATCGAATGGCGCGACCGCGATTGCCACTTCATTTTCGGCGACGTCGCCACCGCCACCCTGCTGGAACGCGAGGAAGACGCCAAAGGCGCCTATTTCGCGGTTAAATCCACCCGCTGCGCCACCAGCTATTCCAACAACATCCGCAACAACAACGGCTTCCTGCGCCGCTCGCGCCCCGACGGCATGAAAGACCGCCGCGACATGCAGTTCATGCAAAACGGCCGCAAGGTGTTCAAGGAGGTTGTGCCCATGGTGTCCGATCACATCGCGGGCCACATGGCGGATGAAAACCTCGGGGCGCAGGACATCAAGCGCCTCTGGCTGCACCAGGCCAACAAGGGCATGAACGACATGATCGGCAAAAAGGTCCTTGGCCGCACGCCCGAACCGCATGAGCAGCCCAACATCCTGCAGGACTATGCCAATACCTCCTCGGCAGGGTCTATCATCACCTTCGCCAAACACTCTGCCGACCTGAAAGACGGCGATCACGGCTTCATCTGCTCCTTCGGCGCAGGCTACTCGGTCGGCAGCGTGTTGGTCGAAAAACACGGCTGACCGCTTTCTTTTGGCCCTAAATATCCTGGGGGACCAGGGGGCAAAGCCCCCGGATTCGCCACCCGCCATCTTGCCTGCCGCCCCGCGTTGGCGTACCTCCTCGCCCCATGGCAAAGCTCTATTTTCACTACTCCACGATGAACGCCGGCAAGTCGACGGTTCTATTGCAGGCCGCGCACAACTACCGCGAGCGCGGGATGCAGTGCTATCTGATCACCGCGCAATTCGACAATCGCGCCGGTCAGGGCCGCATCGCCAGCCGCATCGGGATCGGTCAGGACGCCGACACCTTCGGCCCCGATGAAGACCTCTTTGCCAAGATCAAGACGCATCTGGCCACCGCACAGATCGCCTGCATCTTCATCGACGAGGCGCAGTTCCTCAGCGATGCGCAGGTCTGGCAACTGGCCCGCGCGGTGGACGATCTGAAGGTGCCGATCATGTGCTACGGGCTGCGGGTGGATTTTCAGGGCAAACTCTTTCCCGGCTCGGCCACGCTTCTGGCGCTGGCAGATGAGATGCGCGAAGTGCGCACCATCTGCCACTGCGGCAAGAAGGCATCCATGGTCGTGCGCCAGGACGCCCAAGGTAACGTCGTCAAGGACGGCGCTCAGGTGCAGATTGGCGGCAACGAGACCTACGTCAGCCTATGTCGCCGGCATTGGCGCAAGGCGACGGGCGACATGGCCTGAGCCTCAAACCGCGTTCGGCGCGTCCTGCCCGTCGATCAGCACAGCGCGCAGATTGCGCAGCGCCATCAGCCCCATATCGCTGCGCACCTCCAGCGCGGCGGTGCCGAGATGCGGCAGCAGCACGACGTTCTCAAGGGCTTTCAACGCCGTGGGCACGTGCGGCTCCTGAGCGTAAACGTCCAGACCCGCGCCACCGATGAAACCGCCTTGCAAGGCTGCGATCAGCGCGTCCTCGTCCACCACGTCGCCGCGTGCGATGTTGATCAGATGCGCGTGGCGCGGCATCGCTGCCAGCACATCCGCGTCTATCAGATGCCGCGTCTCGGCCCCGCCCGGCACCGCCAGCACCAGAACGTCCACCGCGGCGGCCAGCTTTGACAGATCATCATACGGCACAGCCTCGAACTCCAGATCCTTTGGCGAGCGCGTGAAATAGGCCACCTTCATGCCAAAGCCAAAGTGGCAGCGCCGCGCGATGGCCTGCCCGATCCGGCCCATGCCGACGATGCCGACCGTCTTGCCGGTCAGGTGCAGCCCCAGCATCTGCGTCGGGTGCCACCCCGCCCACTGTCCCGCGCGCACCATGCGCTCGCCTTCGCCCGCGCGCCGTGCGCTCATCAGCATCAGCGTCATAGCCGTATCTGCCGTGGCATCGGTCACGGCCCCCGGCGTGTTGCTGACGATCAGCCCCTTCGCGTTGGCTGCCGCAACGTCGATGTGGTTATAGCCCACCCCAAAGTTCGCCAACATCACTGCACGCGGGCGCGCCTTGACAAAAACCTCGGCGCTGAACGCATCCCCCAGCGTCGGCATCACGGCGTCATAACCTTCGAGTGCGACAATCATTTCGCCCTGCGACAGCGGCGCGTTGCTCTCGCGCATGGTCACCTTAAAGAGCTTGCGCGCCTGCGCTGCGACATCGGCGGGCATGGGGCGCGAAATAAAGAGCGTTTTCAATGCATGCGCCCCCCGTCGGGTACCGCCTGATCGGGACGCAGCAGGATGATTTCGCCCTTGTCGTCGGGCAGCCCCAGCACCAGCACCTCGGACATGAACGGTCCGATCTGACGCGGCGGAAAGTTCACCACCGCCGCCACCTGTTTGCCCACCAGCATATCGGGCGTGTAATGCGCGGTGATCTGGGCGCTGGTCTTGCGCTCGCCGATGTCGCCGCCAAAGTCGATCCACATCTTGATCGCGGGCTTGCGCGCCTCGGGAAAGGGTTCTGCGCGCAGCACGGTGCCGACGCGAATGTCCACTTTCAGAAACGTGTCGAAATCCAGATTGTCAGCCATCCGCCAGTTCCCTTGCCCGCCGTGTCGCCGCTGCCACCGCGCGCGGCAGCAGCGCGGGAAATCCGGTCTCGGCGTCCATCAGCACCTCAAGCGCCGCCTGCGTCGTGCCGTTGGGCGAGGTCACATTGACGCGCAACTGCGCGGGGTCTTCGTCCGCGTCCTCTGCCAGCGCACCGGCACCCGCCACCGTGGCCTTGGCCAGTTGCATCGCAAGTTCCGGCGAAAGCCCCTGCGCCACGCCCCCCGCTGCCATCGTCTCGATCATGTGAAAGACATAAGCCGGCCCCGACCCGCTGACGCCCGTAACCGCGTCGATCTGCGATTCCGTGTCCAGCCGCACCACCTGCCCCACGGCGCTCAGCAATTCCTCGGCCACATCCAGCGCGCCCTCCCCGGCCGCGTTGGCGACGATGGCGGTGATGCCACGGCCCACGGCGGCAGGCGTGTTCGGCATGGCCCGCACGACCGGCGTGCCTACGCCCAGTGTCTTTTCGAAATAGGAAATCGGCGTGCCTGCCGCGACGCTGACGAACACGGTGTCGCCGCCGCCCATATGCGCCATGTTCGGCACCGCGTCGCCCATCATCTGCGGCTTGACCGCGACCAGAACGATTGCCGGATGGGCGGGCAACTCGGCGTTGATGTGCACGCCGCTGGCCTTCAGCCATTCCGACGGATGCGGATCCTGCACCCAGACCGATGTGGCGGGCAGACCGCGTTTCAGCCAGCCCGCCAGCATCGCCGACCCCATCTTGCCGCAACCCAAAAGCACAAGGCCCCGCTGCGCGATCACGTCATCTTTCATGGTTTCACCCTTCCCCCGCCTATGGTTCAGGGCGAAGGTTTACGCGCGGCCATAGGCCTCTGCAATGGCCACGTCCAAGGCTTCCTTGGGCGTGCGGTCGCCCCAGGTCAGCAATTGCAGCGCGGGATAGTAGCGCTCGGCACTCATCACGGCGGCGTTGATCATGGTATCGACCTGCTCGGGGCCTGCGACCTGGCCACCGGCCAGCACCAGCCCATAGCGGTAGACCATCAGCTTCTGCTCTGCCCAGAAGGTAAAGGCACCGGCCCAGCATTGGTCGTTGATCAGGTTCAGCAGGGCATAGAGGTCGCCCAGCTTTTCCTCGGGCGGCTCCATCTCGAAGGTGCAGACCAGACGCAGCGTCTCGTCATAGCCGGACCATGCCAGCGTCAGAGAATAGGTGCGCCACTGGCCTTCGACGGCCATCGCGATCTGATCGTCTGCGATGCGGTCGAAATCCCAGTCATGATGCGCCGCGATGTTCTCGACAATATCAATCGGGTGGATCTCGTCTTCCAGGTAATGCTCGGAAAGGGCCATGTCGCTACCTCTTTTTCTCGCTCTAGCGATGGGCCCATGTCGAGCCCCCAAATGCTAGGTGCCTGCTCTGAGTATCGGGGTGATCCCCCCGTATCTCTACCAAATATGGTGCAGGTGGGGCGGGGCTGTGGCAACCCTTTATTTGGGGATAAGTTCAATAAGTTGTGGAAAAGGTTCTGGGGCGCACAAAATGGACGCCTGATAGGGTCGCTGGACCGTGGCCCAGCCCGCCAGAACAACAAAAAACGCCCGCCCCGGAAGGGGCAGACGTTCATGAATTATTCACAAATCCCGGATCGGCAGTCAGAGCGCAAAAAACTCTTACTTGCTTTCCATCGCATCGAGCCGCGCCTTCAGCGCTTCGTTCTCTTCGCGGGCCTTTTGCGCCATCGCGCGCACCGCGTCGAATTCCTCGCGGGTGACGAAATCGCGGTCCGCCAGCCAGCGGTCCATCAGCGATTTCATCGCGGTTTCGGCTTCGCCCTTGGCACCCTGTGCCACGCCCATCGCATTAGTCATCAGCTGCGAAATATCGTCGAAAATCTTGCCACGCGCCTGCATGTGCATACTCCTTTAACTGGCTTACCTCCTATATGGGGCGACAGGCCCGCGCCCGCAAGGTTGACTTCCCCCGCGCGGCACATGCATGTCGCATCCATGACCGGTTTGATCCCCTTCCCCGACATCTCTCCAGACATCTTTTCGGTGTCGATCTTTGGCATGACCATCGCGCTGCGGTGGTATGCGCTGGCCTATATCGTCGGCATCCTTGCGGGGTGGCGGCTGGTGGTCATGGCGACCCGGCGCGCGCGCCTGTGGCGCAACGACACACCGCCCATGACGACGACCCAGATCGAGGACCTGCTGACCTGGATCATCGTCGGCGTGATCCTCGGCGGGCGGCTGGGGTATGTGCTGTTTTACCAGCCCGCCTATTATCTCGCCAATCCATCGCAGATCCTGGCGATCTGGCAGGGTGGCATGTCGTTCCACGGCGGGCTTCTGGGCGTGGTCATCGCCGCCTACATCTACACCTGGCGGCAGGGCATCCCGAAAACCTCCGCCGCCGATGCGATTGCCCTTGGCGTGCCGCCGGGGCTGCTGCTGGGCCGGATCTCGAACTTCATCAACGCCGAACTTTGGGGCCGTCCAACCGATCTGCCCTGGGGCGTCGCCTTTCCCGGCGATGCCGCCCAATATTGCCCCGACGTTGTGGGGCTCTGCGCCCGACACCCCAGCCAGCTTTACGAGGCGCTGCTCGAGGGGCTGATTCTGGGCGCCATCCTGCTGATCCTGGTCTGGCGACGTGACGCACTGAAATTTCCGGGCCGCGTCGCGGGGACGTTCTTTGCGGGCTACGGGCTGTCGCGGTTCGTGGTGGAATTCGTCCGCCAGCCGGACGCGCAGTTCATCTCCGACGGCAATCCGCTGGGGCTGGCCTGGCATGTCGGCGGCTGGGGTCTGACCATGGGGCAAATCCTGTCGCTGCCGATGATCGCCCTTGGGCTTTGGCTGATCCTGCGCGCGCGCCGGACGCCGCCCGCCTGATGTCGCTGCTGCGGATACTGACCGACCGGATCACGGCCATGGGTCCGATCACCCTTGCCGACTATATGTCCGAGGCGCTGCTGCATCCGACCCACGGCTATTACACCACCCGCGATCCGCTGGGCGCTGGCGGCGATTTCACCACCGCCCCCGAGATCAGCCAGATGTTCGGCGAGTTGATTGGCCTGTCACTGGCGCAAAGCTGGCTGGATCAGGGTGCACCACCCGCATTCACATTGGCCGAACTTGGCCCCGGTCGCGGGACGCTGATGGCCGATATCCTGCGCGCCACCGCCCGCGTGCCGGGGTTCCACGACGCCATGCAGATCGCACTGATCGAGGCGTCGCCCAAACTGCGCGAGGTTCAGGCCACCGCACTGAAAGACCTCGCCCCGCAATGGCTCGACAGCGTTCACGCCCTGCCCGAACAGCCGCTTTATCTGGTTGCCAACGAATTTTTCGACGCGCTGCCGGTGCACCAGTACCAGCGCGACGGCGACCGCTGGCGCGAACGGATGGTGGGCGCAGATGGCGACCGCTTGCACATGGGCCTGGGCCCCGCCACACTGCAGCCCGCTTTGGCGCATCGGCTTGAGGACACGGGCCAGGACGACATCGTCGAGGTCTGCCCAGGCGCCACCCCGATCACCGACACAATCAGCAGCCGCATCCGTGATCATGGCGGTGCGGCGCTGATCATCGACTATGGCGACTGGCGCTCGCTGGGCGACACATTGCAGGCGGTCAAGGACCATGAAACTACCGACCCGCTGGCCGACCCAGGCACCGCCGACCTGACCACCCATGTGGATTTCGAGGCGCTGACGCAGGCCGCCCGCTGCGCGTTCACGCGCATCACCCCCCAAGGCGTGTTTCTGGAAAGGCTTGGCATCACCCAGCGCGCGCAGGCACTGGCGCAAACCCTGCGCGGCGGACCGCTAGACGCGCATGTCGCCGCACATCGCCGGTTGACGCACCCCGCAGAAATGGGAAACCTGTTCAAAGTGCTGGGCCTCTATCCGACGGGGGCCACGCCGCCACCGGGTCTGGAACCATGACGCTGAAGCTTCTGACACATGACACGCTTGATCCCCTTGCTCACGGGTTCTTCACCCGCGCGGGCGGGGCATCGTCGGGCGTGTTCGCCGGTCTGAACTGCGGCAGCGGCAGCACCGACCAAAGCGAGATCGTCGCCATCAACCGCGCCCGCGTGGCCGCACGGATGGACGTGCCCGCCGATCACCTGCTGGGCGTGCATCAGGTACATTCGACCAAGGTGGTCCAGGTCACCGCCCCCCTGCCCACCAAGCCCAAGGCCGACGCGATGGTCACCGCCACGCCGGGACTGGCCCTGTCGGTGCTGTCCGCCGACTGCCAACCGGTGCTCTTTGCCGACCACGAGGCCAAGGTGATCGGCGCCGCACACGCAGGCTGGCGCGGCACGCTCGACGGTGTGCTTGAGGCAACAGTCGATGCGATGGAAGCCTTGGGCGCCTCGGCGGACAATATTCACGCGGTCATCGGCCCCTCGATCAGCCAGCGCGCCTACGAGGTCGGGCCGGAGTTCTTCGAGACCCACATCGCCGAGGACGACGCGAGCGCCCGGTTCTTCGCCAACGGCACCGGCGACCGGATGATGTATGACCTGCCCGGCTATGGCCTGCACCGCCTGCGTGCCCGTGGCGTGGCCTCCGCCGAATGGACGCGGCACTGCACCTATTCCGATCCGGCGCAATTCTTCTCCTACCGCCGGTCGGTCCACGACCGCGCCGCAGATTATGGCCGATTGATCGCCGCGATCAGGCTCTGAACCATATAAAACAGGAAACAATCAGGGCAGCGCTGCCTTTATTGTACACATTTTGCCTTAATCTATCTTGAAATTGGCCGAAACCGGTCCCAACCACGCCCGAAAACCCTGTCAGAAATGATCTCAACAGCGGCACCAAACGCCGCAGAGATGACTGAGCAAAGGGCACCGACATGAAAACCAACACACGCTTCATCAAATCCGTGGTCGCAGCAGCAGCCGACGACAAGACCGTGATGCCTTGGGCCCGTGGCGCACGCCGCGCCGCCTTCATCGCGAAACGCAAGGCCGAGCTGACGCGCAAAGCGGCCTGATCCCGGCCCACCTGGGGCCTATCTGGGCTTCGAATCATTCGCGGCACTGGCCCGCATGGGTTCACCGCGAAATATGTCAAATGTGGCGCGCGGCGCGCTGCCCGTCCTACAATCCGCCCCCGTTTGGGCGGATTGATGCGTTTCAGGGCATTAATGTCTTCTGCTTTTTGACAATCGGAGGCAGGATTGGCGATTAGAGGTGCATCAGACACGTGAACCTCAGTTCATCTGTCGTCGTCGGTGGGGGCCGACATCAGATGTGACCGACCAGCTTAGGGTTAATCGCATGACCATCTCTGCCGCCCCCTCCGGGCATTCGCGCCACCAGACCTATGCCGCCCCGATATCGCGGAGCGTCAGCCTGCCCGCCAGCCGAACCTACGAGATTGCGGCGCTGCGTGCCGATGGCAGCCGTCTGGTCAGCCAGGTCAAGGCCCCGGCCCTGCCCCTGATCGAACAGGCGTTTTCCGCCTTTGCGCGCGGCACGGTGCTGGAAGGACGCGATGGCCCCATCGCCATCGAAGACCTGCAACCGGGCGACTGGCTGCGCACCGGCGACGGCGAGGCGGCACAGGCCGTCTGGATCGGCTCGACCAGTTTCGTGCCCGCCGACACCGGCCGCCGCACGCCCCTGATCCGCATCATGGCCGACACCTTCGGCCCCGGCCGCCCCGAAAGCTTTCTGACCGTCGGCCCATCGGCTCGCCTGCTGCAGACCCCGCACCACCTGCGCGGAAATCAGGTCTCCGGCGCGCAGATGCTGACCCTCGCCCGCGATTTCGTCGATGGCGTCAACGTGATCGAAGTGGCACCGCCCACGCAGGTGCGCCTGTTCCACCTGTGCCTGACCCGCCATGCGACGGTCTTTGCAGGCGGCCTGCAGATGGAAACCTTTCACCCCGGCACGCAAAGCACACGCTCGGTCAGCCACGCGGTGCGGGACCTGTTTCTGGGGATGTTCCCGCGGATTTCACATGTGACCGACTTTGGCGCGCTGGCGCATCTGCGCGCGCCGGACGGCACCGAAGAGGCGGCCTGAAACGGGTCGGCCCGCGCATCATGCGCGGGTCGCGCAGATATCAGGCAGTCTTTTTCAACCGCTCTTCCAGAACGTCGAAGGGCACGCCCGCCTCGTCCTTGGCCTGACGGATCACCAGCGATGTCTTGACGCTGGCGACATTCGGCGTGGACAGCAGCTGGCCGGTCAGAAAGCTCTGAAAGCTCGACAGATCCGGTGCCACGCATTTGAGAATAAAGTCGACCTCGCCGTTCAGCATGTGGCACTCGCGCACCAGCGGCCAGGCGCGGCAGCGGTCCTCAAAGACACTCAGATCGCTTTCCGCCTGGCTGGCCAGACCGACCATGGCGAACACCTGCACCTCAAAGCCCAGCACATGCGCGTCCACATCCGCATGGAAGCCGCGGATATATCCCGATTCCTCCAGCGTGCGCACACGGCGCAGGCAGGGCGGCGCGGAGATGCCCACGCGCTTGGCCAACTCCACGTTGGTCATGCGCCCGTCTGCCTGTAGTTCTGCGAGAATCTTGCGATCAATTGGATCAAGCCGCGTATTCGCCATTTCGCCCCCGGATTTTGCGGTTCTTATAGCACCGCCCGCGTCGTGCGCAATATTGTTTCGCACCAACGCAAGAATCTTGCACTGAAGCCACCAATCAGCCCCTGTTAGCGCTGCATATCGGCCCTGCAATTGCGGGGTTCAATCACCAAGCGCAGATGTCTATATCAAGGCAATCGAACACTGCGCCATTCACCGACGCGCCCTGACCGACGGGCGTGCCGACAGACCTACCTGAAGGGGATCATCATGGGCGAGACACGCAAGACCAAGGTACTGATCATCGGATCGGGCCCCGCAGGCTATACCGCAGGCATCTACGCCAGCCGCGCCATGCTGGAACCCATTCTGGTCCAGGGCATCGAACCCGGCGGCCAGCTGACCACCACGACCGAGGTTGAAAACTGGCCCGGCGACACCGAAGTGCAAGGGCCCGACCTGATGGTCCGCATGGAAGCGCACGCCAAGGCGATGGGCTGCGAGGTCATCGGCGACATCATCTCGTCGGTCGATTTCTCGAAACGTCCCTTTGTGGCGCAATCCGACAGCGGCACGGTCTATGTGGCCGATGCGATCATCCTGGCCACGGGCGCGCGCGCCAAGTGGCTCGGCATGCCGTCGGAAGAAAAGTTCAAGGGCTTCGGCGTCTCGGCCTGCGCCACCTGCGACGGGTTCTTCTATCGCGGTCAGGAAATCGTGGTGATCGGCGGCGGCAACACCGCCGTGGAAGAAGCGCTGTTCCTGACCAACTTCGCCTCCAAGGTCACGCTGATCCACCGCCGCGACGAATTGCGCGCCGAAAAGATCCTGCAGGACCGGTTGATGAAAAACCCCAAGATCGAAACCCTCTGGTTCCACCAGCTGGAAGAGGTCTACGGCGCTGACAGCCCGCTGGGCGTCGAAGGTGTCAAGGTCAAGAATGTGAACACTGGCGAAGTCAGCGATATCCCCGCCAAGGGCGTGTTCGTCGCCATCGGCCACGCGCCCTCAAACGAGTTGGTCAAGGATGTGCTTGAAACCCACATGGGCGGGTATGTCGTGACCAAACCCGACAGCACCGAAACCTCGATCCCCGGCGTCTTTGCTGCGGGTGACCTGACGGACCACAAGTACCGCCAAGCGGTGACCTCCGCAGGCATGGGCTGCATGGCCGCGCTCGAGGCCGAACGCTGGCTGGCGGAAAACACCGATACGGATGTGGAAAAAGACACTTCGCTCCCGCTCGGCTATGGCGCGGAAGTCACCGAAGGGGCCTGACCCCCTTCATCTTGCCAGGTAAACTTCGGGGGGAGGCCAGAGGCCGGGGGGCTGGCCCCCTTCCCCCGTTGACCGCAGGCACCCCCTCGGGCCACTCTGCGCCAGATCAAGGAGCAGTGCATGTCCGACCTCTGGCGCGGCAACTGGGCGACCCGCGCCCGCATCGCCAGCGGGCTGGCGCTGATGCTCTATGCCTTACTGCACTTTCTGAACATCGGGCTTGGGCTCTTCTCCCCCGACTGGCTCGAGGCGGGCCAAGACCTGCGCCAGACCGTCACCCGCAACCCGCTGGGCGAGGTGCTGCTCTATGCGGCCCTGATCCTGCACGCGGGTCTTGCGCTGATGCGCCTGATCGAGCGGCGCAGCCTGCGGATGGCCCGTGCAGAGGCGGTGCAATACACCTTCGGCTTTGCCATCCCCCTGCTGCTGCTGACGCACATCACCTACACCCGCATCGCCCACGAAGTTTATGGCGTCGATGATCAGATGGGATACCTCATGTACCTGATCTGGGGCAGCACATCGGCGCTGACCCAGACCGTGCTGCTGCTGATCGTCTGGGTGCACGGCTGTATCGGCCTGCACCTGTGGCTGCGCGGGCGAACGTGGTGGCGGCGCAACACGCATCTTCTGACCGGGCTGGCCGTGCTGGTCCCGGCCTTTGCACTCTCCGGGTTCGTCACCGAAAGCCGCCGCCTGCATCTGGCAGCGCAGGACGAGGACACGCGGCTCGACATGCTCGACGCCTACAACTTTCCCGGCCCGGAGGCATTCGCCGGGCTGATCCGCACCGACGCGATGCTCTACTGGGGGTTCGTCGCGGTGCTGGGCACGGCGCTGACCGCCCACCTTGCCCTGCGCCTGAACGCAAGGCGTACCAGCGTGCGGATCACCTATACCGACGGGCCCACGATCACCGCGCGTCTGGGCCAGACCCTGCTAGAGATGTCGCGCGAGGCCGGTGTGCCCCACACGTCTCTTTGCGGTGGCAAGGGGCGCTGCACCACCTGCCGCGTGAAGATCGAGGGGAACGCCCATGATCTGCCACAACCCTCGGAGGCCGAAGCGCGCAGCCTGCAAGCCGTCGGCGCCGCTCCGGGCACGCGTCTGGCCTGTCAGCTCAGACCCGACCAGCCGATGACGGTGCACCGGGTCTTTGCTAGCGGCGGGCAATTGTCGCGCGGCCCTGCCAGCCAGGGTCAGGAGCGCCCGCTGGCCATCCTGTTTCTGGACATGCGCGGCTTTACCGCGCGCACCGCAGGGCAGTTGCCTTACGACGTGGTGTTCCTCCTGAACCGGTTCTTCGACGCGGTGGTGCCTGCGGTGACAGCATCGGGCGGCAAGATCGACAAATATCTGGGCGACGGTTTCCTTGCCCTGTTCGAGACGCGCGACACCGCCTCCTCGGCGCAGGCGGGCCTGAGTGCCGCCGCAGGCATCGGGCGCGCGCTCGATGCGTTCAACGCAGGCCTCGAGGCCGAAGGCGCGCCGCCCGTGGGTATCGGCATCGGGCTGCATCTGGGCAACGTCGTGCTGGGCGAAATCGGGGCCGCAGGCCACGCACCGCGCACCCTGATCGGGGATGCGGTCAATGCGGCCAGCAGGCTGGAGGCGCAGACCAAGGCGATGCAGGTCGAACTTCTGATCAGCGCCGCCGTGCTGGACGCCGCAGGCATCGCGCGCCCCGAGGGGCTGGTCGCACTCGATCTGCGCGGCGTCGAAGAACCCATCGACGCCCTGCCCGTCCCCAGAGCCGCCGATGCACCCCAGCTGACTGGCCCCATCAGCGAACAGCCATGACGCCCACGCATTCCCGGTTTGCAGCGATCTCGAAAAACGTCAATTTTGGGCAAAATGACCCAAAAAAGCCGCGCAAAAGGGGAACTTGTGCCGAATTTGCGTCATACCCGATCTCATGCACGAACTCTATCTGGACGCCTCCCGACCAGCCCGCTATTGCGCAATCCAAGCGCACCCCCAGGGTCATTTCCACCCGTTGAACGAAAGTAATCTTCATGCCGATGCCGAATAATCTCGCCCCCATTCCCGAACTCTACGTTTCCTATGATTCCGCCCAAAAGCTCAAGCACGAGGCGGCCCAGCTGGTCAGCCACGACCTGACGGCGCGCCAGATCTGCGATCTGGAATTGCTGATGAACGGCGGATTTAACCCGCTCAAGGGCTTCCTCGGCGAGGAAGACTACAACGGTGTCGTCGAGAACATGCGCCTCGCCGATGGCAGCCTGTGGCCGATGCCGATCACGCTCGACGTCGGCGAAGCCTTTGCCGAAAAGCTGGAAATCGGCCAGGACATCGCCCTGCGCGATCAGGAAGGCGTGATTCTCGCGACCATGACCGTCACCGACCGCTGGGAGCCGAACAAGGCACGCGAGGCCGAAAAGGTCTTTGGCGCCGACGACGACAAGCACCCTGCCGTGAACTACCTGCACAATCAGGCAGGCAAGATCTATCTGGGCGGTCCGATCACCGGCATCCAGCAGCCCGTCCACTATGATTTCCGGGCCCGCCGCGACACGCCCAACGAGTTGCGCAGCTATTTCCGCAAGATGGGCTGGCGCAAGGTCGTGGCCTTCCAGACCCGCAACCCGCTGCACCGCGCCCACCAGGAACTGACGTTCCGCGCCGCGCGCGAAGCGCAGGCCAACCTGCTGATCCACCCTGTGGTCGGCCTGACCAAACCGGGCGACGTCGATCACTTTACCCGCGTGCGCTGCTACGAGGCGGTTCTGGACAAATATCCGGCGGCCACCACGTCCATGTCGCTCTTGAACCTTGCCATGCGGATGGCGGGCCCCCGCGAGGCCGTGTGGCACGGTCTGATCCGCAAGAACCACGGCTGCACGCACTTCATCGTCGGCCGCGACCACGCAGGCCCCGGCTCGAATTCCAAGGGCGAGGATTTCTATGGCCCCTATGACGCACAGGACCTGTTCCGCACGCATCAGGAAGAAATGGGCATCGAAATGGTCGATTTCAAACACATGGTCTGGGTGCAGGAACGCGCCCAATACGAAGCCATGGACGAGATCGAAGACAAGGATGCCGTGACCATTCTGAACATCTCGGGCACCGAACTGCGCCGCCGTCTGCAGGAAGGGCTGGAAATCCCCGAATGGTTCTCCTTCCCCGAAGTGGTCAAGGAGTTGCGCCGCACCAAGCCGCCGCGCTCCAAGCAGGGCTTTACCGTGTTCTTCACCGGCTTTTCCGGCTCGGGCAAATCCACGATTGCCAACGCGCTGATGGTCAAGCTGATGGAAATGGGCGGCCGCCCCGTGACGCTGCTGGACGGTGATCTGGTGCGCAAGAACCTCAGCTCCGAGCTGGGTTTCTCAAAAGAGCACCGCGATCTTAACATCCGCCGCATCGGCTATGTCGCGTCCGAGATCACCAAGAACGGCGGCATCGCCATCTGCGCACCCATCGCGCCCTATGCGACCACCCGCCGTGCCGTGCGCGAAGACATCGAATCCTTTGGTGCCTTCGTCGAGGTGCACGTCGCCACCACGATCGAGGAATGCGAACGCCGTGACCGCAAGGGCCTGTATAAACTGGCGCGCGAAGGCAAGATCAAGGAATTCACCGGCATCTCCGACCCTTACGATGTGCCCGAAGATCCCGAAATCCGCCTCCAGACCGAGAATATCGAAGTGGACAACTGCGCCCACCAGGTTCTGCTGAAGCTCGAAAGCATGGGCCTGATCGCCGCCGAATAAGGCGCGTCTGATCCGGCACGAAGGCTCCGCCGTCACCGGCGGGGCCTTTTTGTGTGGGCCAGCAACTGCGATCAGACCCCGTCGCGCAGCATCCGCGCTGCGGCCTGTTCATAATCCGAATAGCCCACCGCCTGCGCCTTGGCGCGCAGCAACGCAGGGCGCATGGCGTCGTAAAGATCAGCGTCGGCGCGGGCGATGGCGTCCAGAATTTCGCCCCTGCTGGTGCACACGATCATCGCATCGGTGTCAAAATACTCGGCCACGTTCGGCGCGCCCCAGTAGATCGGCACCGTTTCACACAGCAGCGCATCGACCAGCTGTTCGCTGAAGTACCCTCCCGCACGCATGTTCTCGATCACCACCGAAAACCGAAACGGCGCCAGCCCTTCGTGCTTGTGTTCGAACGGCGCATAGCCGCGTCCCATCAGCGCCACGCCCGTCGTGGCTTCGGCCACTTCGTGACGCAGCTTGTGGCCTTCCAGATCGCGCCGGTTCGAGGCGATCAGCGACACATCGGCGGTCTTGGTCAGGTCCAGCCCGTCCCAGTCGGGCACCCATGTGCGCGCAGCCGTCAGAAACCGCGCATTCGGCGCGCTGCGCAACAGCGTGGGGTCATGAGTGAATATCCGGTGATAGCGCCGATGCGTCCAACGCAAGATCCGCAGGTGGCACTCATGGATCGCGCGCGGCTCTACCACCATCACACTGACCTGTGCGGCCACGCCAAAGGGGCGCAGGTGCATCGACGTCTTGGGATAGACCAGCAGGTGATCCTGCGCGCTCAGGTCCGCCACCGTGCCACTGCTCAGCCGTGTGGGGCGGCCCACGGGCCAGTGCAGCATGTTCAGCGGCAGATCGGCCACGCGTCTGCCGATGCCGTTGCCATAGGGCAGAACGGCAATTGCGCGCTCAGTCATGTGGCAGGTTCACAGTGCCCGACATCAGCACGAACCCGTCGCCCGCAACCTCGACGCCGGTGATGGCGTCACGCGGCCCCAGAACACGCACCTGCGCCTGACCGGGACGGCCCATGCCGTGTCCCTGTTCGGCGGTGAAGTCAGGCGTGTCAATCAACCCATGCGCCCACAGGTACGCCGCCATCGCACCCGTCGCGGACCCTGTGAACGGGTCCTCGGGCGGACTGGGCGGGGCAAGTAACAGCCGCGCGGCGGTGTCGCCCGCTTCGGTGAAACCGTCCAGCGTGCACCAGAACGGCTCCATCATATCGGTGCCTGCGCCCAGCGAGACGGCCAGATCGGTCAGCGCCTTGGGGTTCAGCCGCACCCGCTCCAGCGCGGTGCGATCCTTCAGGACGGCAATCACGAACGGCAGGCCGGTGCTGACCAGTTGCGGCGGGCTGATGATGTCATCTGCCGTCAGGTTGCCAACCGCTGAAACCAACGCCGGATCGACCAGCGCGCCGAACTCTGGCGCCACTTGCGTCATCGTCACGCGGCTGCCCTGCACGGTCACGGGCACCGGCCCCGCGCCGGTTTCCAGCACCAGCGACCCGTCTTCGATCAACCCACGCGACCGCATCGCCGCCACCGTCGCAATCGTGGGATGACCCGCAAAGGGGATCTCTCGGCTGGCCAGGTAGTAGCGCACGCGCACGTCGGCCACGTCCGATGGCCCGGTGAACGTGCACTCCACCAAGGATGTCTCGCGCACGTAGGCCATGCAGGTCTCGTCGCTCAGGTCCGCGCCCTGATGCACAACCGCGCAACCGTTGCCGCCAAACGCGCGGTCGGTGAACGCGTCCACCCAGTCAAAATCGTAAGTCATATCGCCCCTGCCAAGATCGTGGTGTGCTTGCGACAGCGCCGGAACGCTGCCTCAAATCGCATCTTAGTCTTGTGGAGGAGTGTCAGAAAGACGCTTACGTGCGTCAAGTGCACGATCTCGCGCATCTCGAAGTCGAAGGCTGCCAGCCCCATAGGGAGCCGACAGCCGCGTCGTTCAATGCACCGCTTGCGGTGCCAGGTCGTTTTGCCGCGCCAGCACAAAGGCCATCTTGCGGTCCGCGACCAATGCAATCTGCGTGCCTTGGGCGTCGTGCACGGCATAAAGCTGGTCCAGCCCCTCGGCCTGTTCCTGCACATCCCGGGGCAGATCGCTCACGTCGATGGTTTTCACATAGACGATGTTGCTTTTGGGTTCTGAATCAAATGGCGTTTCCATGTGGGTTACCCTTTCCGAATGCTGATGGTCTGAACGACTGTTTCAGGTTTGGCCCGTGTCAGATCGACATGCAGCAGCCCGTTTTCGATAATCGCCTCTCCAACCTCAACGCTGTCAGCCAGCACAAAGGTCCGTTGAAATTGCCGCGCAGCGATGCCGCGATGCAAAAACACGCGCCCGTCGCCATCATCGGTCTGGCGTCCACGGATCACCAGCGTGCGGTCCTCGACGGTGATTTGCAGATCGTCCTCGGCAAAACCGGCCACCGCAAGCGTGATGCGATAGGAAAAATCGGAAGTCTGTTCGATGTTGAAAGGCGGATAGCCTTCGTTGCCGGATTTCGCCGTGCGTTCCAGCAGGCGTTCCAACTGCTCGAACCCCAACATATGCGGGTGCGAGCCAAGAGTCATTTTCGTCATTGCGACACGTCCTTATCAGATCAAGCGACAGTCATTTACGGCCCCTGATGGCAACCGCTTGACTGGAATATGGGAAGAATTCCGCCCCCAGACAAGAGGTGGACCCTTCAAGAGCACGCCGCTTTGTCAAAAAAGCATCGCAATTATCGCACTCGTGCCGCCCATCCACGCCTACAAACTCTATGCGCAGAGGCCGTCCTCGCCTATGTATGAAGTTCCTCAGCCCGCGAGAATCAACGTTCATGAATGCGCCCTCAGACCTTTCGATGAAGAACGACGACGTGCTGCGCGTCGAGTTGGAAGTGTTCCGGCGCGAACATCGCGATCTGGACGAGGCGATTGCCGCCATGAACGAGCGCGGCACGTCCGACCCGCTGACACTGCAACGGCTGAAAAAGCGTAAACTGCGTCTCAAGGACCTGATTGCCACGCTCGAGGACCGTCTGACACCCGACATCATCGCCTGAGCCTTGCCCCGCCGGATCAGGCCCGTATAAGTCGCAGACCGAACTGCAATTGCGCGAGGCCACAGGATGACGGACCACTCCCCCCAAGTCGGGATTATCATGGGCAGCCAGTCCGATTGGCCCACCATGCGAGAAGCGGCGCAGATGCTGGATGATCTGGGCATCGTGTATGAAACGCGCATCGTGTCCGCACACCGCACGCCCGACCGGCTGTGGGACTATGGCAAGACTGCCGTGGATCGCGGATTGCAGGTGATCATCGCCGGTGCCGGCGGTGCCGCGCATCTGCCCGGCATGATGGCGTCCAAAACCCGCGTGCCGGTGATCGGCGTGCCGGTCCTGACCAAGGCGCTCTCGGGTGTCGATTCGCTCTATTCCATCCTGCAGATGCCGCGCGGCTTTCCCGTGGCGACCATGGCCATCGGTGCGGCGGGCGCTGCGAACGCAGGGCTGATGGCGGCGGGTATCCTTGCGCTGAACGACCCAGCACTGGCCGCAAGGCTGGACCAGTGGCGCGCCGATCTGTCGGCCTCTATCCCGGAAGAACCCAGCGATGACTGATCCTTTGCCCACAGGCGCCACAATCGGCATTCTCGGTGGCGGCCAGTTGGGTCGCATGCTGTCGGTCGCCGCCGCCCGTCTGGGGTTCAGGACCCACATCTTCGAGCCCGGCGCCAACCCGCCCGCCGCCGATGTGGCCCATGCCTGCACCACGGCGGCCTACGACGATGTCGCTGCGCTGACCGCATTCGCGCAGTCGGTCGATGTCATCACCTATGAGTTCGAAAACATCCCCACCGAAGCGCTCGACATTCTCGAGGCGATCACGCCGATCCACCCCAACCGCGAGGCGCTGCGCATCAGTCAGGACCGCCTGACCGAAAAGAATTTCCTGACCGGTCTGGGCCTGCAAACGGCACCTTATGCCGACATTCCCGATGCCGCCGCACTGACCGCCGCACTGGACACCATCGGCACGCCGTCAATCCTGAAGACCCGCCGTTTCGGCTATGACGGCAAGGGACAGGCGCGGCTGACCTCGCCCGAAGACGCCGCCCAAGCCATCGCAGACATGGCGGGCGCGCCTGCGCTGCTGGAAGGGTTCGTGGATTTTTCGATAGAGGTGTCGGTGATCGCCACGCGCAGTGCGTCGGGCGATGTAGCCTGCTACGATCCGGGCGAAAACGTCCACCGGGCTGGCATCCTGCACACCACCACCGTCCCCGCCCGCCTCTCCGCAAGCCTGCGCACCGATGCGGTGCTGCTGGCCGCGCGCATTCTGAACGCGCTGGATTATGTCGGTGTGATGGGGGTCGAGCTGTTCGTGACGCCATCGGGGCTGATCGTCAACGAGATCGCGCCGCGTGTGCACAATTCAGGCCACTGGACCCAGAACGGCTGTGCCGTGGACCAGTTCGAACAGCACATCCGCGCGGTTGCGGGCTGGCCCTTGGGCGACGGGCAGCGGCACAGCGACGTGGTGATGGAAAACCTGATCGGCGACGACATGGACCGTGTGCCCGAACTGGCCGCGACCCGCGACACGGCGCTGCATCTCTATGGCAAGGCCGAGGTGAAACCGGGCCGCAAGATGGGCCACGTCAACCGCATCATCCGCTGAGGTTCAGGCAACCAGACGTGCCGCGATGTCGCCCGACAGATAGCTGACCCGCCCAGCAACCACGGTCATGGCGACGCGGTCGGCAGCGTCCAGCACCACCAGATCGGCGCGTTTGCCGGGCCGTAATGCGCCGCGATCATCAAGTCCCAGCGCCCGCGCGGGCCCTGCGGACACCAGCGCCCAGGCGGCAACAAAATCCATCACCCCCGACCGCGCCAGCATCAGCGCTGCGCGGCGCGGGCTGGGATAGTGGTAATCCGACGCCACCGCATCGGCCATGCCCATCGACACCACGTCCAGCGCCGACACATTGCCCTTGTGCGATCCGCCGCGCACCAGATTGGGCGCGCCGAGGATCACCACATCGCCCGCCGCACATGCGGCCTCTGCCGCCTCCAGCGTTTCGGGAAACTCCGACACTTTCACCCCGCGCGCACGCCACGCCGCGCGGGCCTCGGCGGACTGATCATCATGGCTGCCCATTTGCACGCCCATCTCCGCCAGTCTGGCGCAAAGTGTGTCGAGCGCCGCTGGAACCTCGGCGCGGCGCGCGTGCAGGTCCAGTAGCATCTGGAAATGCACCTCTGGATTGCGCTGCGCTTTCAGCGCCTGCCCCACCAGCCGCGGCGGCTTGCGTCCCTCGGCCAGACGCGCGTGCGGCAGATGGTCATTGAAAACCACGTAGTTCACGCCCCATTCCGCGATCTTGTCGGGCAGTCCGGCGTAATCATCCAGCAGATGCGTCTCGAACCGCAGTTGCGGGCGCAGGTCCGTCACCAGCCCGCCTGCGGTATCGCGGATCGCGGCAAAGACCTGATCGGCAAAGTCCATACCGCGCAGGCCGCCCTCCCAGCTGACGAACTGCGCCAGAATGCCGGTGGTGATGCCGTTGGCGGCCAACTCCGCCTCGGCGGCGATCAGCCCCTCGGCCATCTGTTTCATCGCGCCGCGCCGCGGGGCCAGATGCCGCTCGAACCCGTCGCCGTGCACATCGACGATCCCCGGCAACACGCGAAACCCGGTCAGATCGACGGTGCGCCCTACGGGCGCATCTGCAATTAGGCCGCCGCTCAGGCTCAGCCCGTCGCGGTGAAAGCCACAGTCTCCCAGCACGTCCGCGCCGGTGATATCAATTGTCAGCATTGCGAGACGATCCCCAAAACCCGCCGCGCGCCACGCAGTCGCCGCCGGGGCAGTCCAGTTGTTCCAGCACGGCATCAAGCCATGTCAGGTCTTTCTCGAAGGTGCCCGTGCGCAGGAAATGCAGCGTCTGCGAAATCACGCGCGGGTTGTTCATGATGAACGTGTGCGTCACCGGCAGCACGATATGCGCGGTCATGCCTTCGACGCGGGTCGAGGCCACGCTGACCTTGCCGTCGTCCGGCCCCGGCAGCAACGTCGAGAAATAGGCGTTCAGCGACTGGCTGCCAGCAATCACGCCCAGCGGAAAATCCACCGGCGGCAGGCTGCGCGGCAGGCTGTCGGGTCCGGTGCCCATCTGCATGCCCGCAGGTCCGTTCAGCCAGTCGAAGGCCGCAAGATCACCCAGCTTGTCGACCACTTCGCTGCCCTGGTTGGGCGGCGCCAGCATCACGACGCGCCCCAGTTGCGGCACATCGTGATCGCGCAGCCATTCGCGCACCAAGATGCCGCCCATCGAGTGGGTCACGATATCGACCCGCTGATCGCCGCATTCGGCCAAGGCTGCGGGCATCGCCCTCTCGGCCAGCGGCCCGACACGCGCTTCGGTCGAGGGATAACCGGGGCGGACCACCTGAAACCCATCGGCTTCCAGCGCCGCCTCCATCAGGGCAAAGGACGTTTCAGTCCGCGCAAGCCCGTGCAACAGGATCACGCAATCGGCGCGCACGGGCGCGGCCAGCATCGCCAGAAGCGACAGGATCAACATCAGGACTCTCATGGGGTGTCAGATAGTGCCTTGGCGCAGCAGATGAAATGGTGAACGCGGAATAGCTGACGGAAACCCGCCTATGTGCCGGGCTTTGCGTGCCTGGGCGCGGTGACGGCCCATGCGATGCCGCCCAACACCAGTGCTGCGGCGACCACCATCAGCGCGCTGATCGGCTCGCCCAGCAAAACAGCGCCCGCGATGATCGCGATGATCGGCACGCTCAATTGCACCACCGCCGCCGTCGCCTGCGCCAGACGCGGCAGCACCGCGTACCACAGCGCATAGCCCAGTCCCGAGGTCACCGCTCCCGACACCACCGCCAGTGCGATGCCAAAGGGGCGCGCGAACATGTCCGGATTGACAAGAAACACCGCCAGCACCGGCAGGCACAACACGAAATTCGCCGCCGTCGCTGGCAGCGGGTCAGGCTCAGATCTACCCGAAATCGTGTAAATGGCCCAGCCCAGCCCCGCCGCCACCATCAGCAAGGCACCAAGTGGATCGGTCTGGCTGCCCGGTCCAGGCCACAGCACCAGCATCAATCCGGCAAAGGCGGTGCCTGCCCCCGCCATCTGCCTGCGCGTGGGTGCAGAGCCGCGTGCGGCCCCCCAACCGAACATGGTGATCTGCACCACCCCAAACAGGATCAGCGCGCCCAGCCCTGCGTCCAGCACCACGTAAGACAGCGAAAACCCCGCCATATAGACCGCGAGTGACAGGGCCCCCGGCACCCGTGCACGGCGGAGCAGCGGCAATGGCGTGCCCCGCACAGCCAGCACCACGCACAGGATCACCACACCCGAAATCACCCGGATCAGCGCAAAGCTGGCGGGATCAATGCTGCCGCTGCCGACAGCGGCACGGTTCAGTACGGAATTGGCGGCAAAGGCCACCATCGTCAGCGCGGTCAGAAGGGGCAGCTTCATTGGATCAGCCCAGTTTCGCAAAGGCTTTTGGATATTTAAGCGCCACCTTTGGCACATCCGCCCCCGGCCCCGCGATCATCATGTGCTCCAATGAATAGGGCGACGTCAGGCCCTGCGCCCGTGCCTGCGAAAACCCGGCCTTTTCGTAGAACTCGACCTGCCCCAGCACCACGACACAGGTTTGGCTCAGACGCGCCCATTCGGCCAGCACACCCATCATCCGCCGCCCCAAGCCGCTGCGCTGGCGGTCAGGCGCGACAGCGACAGGCGCCAGGCACAGCCAGCCCTTGGGTGCCACCATATGCGACAGCGCGTAATAGCCCGCGATGCGACCGTCCCATGTGGCCACGCTTTCGCCCGCAATCGCGCCATCCTTGCGCAGCGCCTTCACCAGATCCGCCTCGCCCGTGCCATCGAAAGCGGCTCGCAGCAGGGCGTCGACCTCATCTTCTTCGCCCCGGCGCAATTCGCGCGAGAAATCCGGTCCGATCATCATGGGTTTGGCACTCCTGCGTGGCGAATAAAAAAGGGGCCGCCCGCAGGCAGCCCCTTCTTATAGATCAAAGCGTTCGGTGAGGAACGGCAGATTACATCATGCCGCCCATGCCGCCCATGCCACCCATGTCGGGCATGCCGCCACCGCCGCCGTTGTCTTTCGACGGCTTGTCGGCAACCATGGCTTCGGTGGTGATCAGCAGAGCTGCAACCGATGCCGCGTCCTGCAGTGCGGTGCGCACCACTTTGGCGGGGTCGATCACGCCGAACTTGAACATGTCGCCATATTCTTCGGTCTGCGCGTTGAAGCCGAATGTCAGGTCGCTGCTTTCACGGATCTTGCCCGCGACAACCGCGCCGTCGACGCCTGCGTTTTCAGCAATCTGACGCAGCGGTGCTTCCACAGCCTTGCGCACGATGCTGATGCCGACGTTCTGGTCGTTGTTCGCGCCTTCCAGACCTTCCAGCACTTTGCCGGCCTGAACCAGAGCAACACCGCCACCGACGACGATACCTTCCTGAACAGCGGCACGTGTCGCGTTCAGAGCATCGTCAACGCGGTCTTTGCGCTCTTTCACTTCGATTTCCGACATGCCGCCGACGCGGATCACGGCAACACCGCCTGCCAGTTTGGCAACGCGCTCTTGCAGCTTTTCACGGTCGTAATCGGATGTGGTTTCTTCGATCTGGTTGCGGATCTGGGCAACACGTGCCTCGATCTCGGCCTTCTGACCAGCGCCATCGACGATGGTGGTCTCGTCCTTGGTGATGGTGACCTTCTTGGCCGAACCCAGCATGTCCATGGTGACAGACTCAAGCTTCATGCCCAGATCTTCCGAGATGACTTGACCGCCGGTCAGGATCGCAAGGTCTTGCAGCATCGCTTTGCGGCGATCGCCGAAACCGGGTGCTTTCACAGCAGCAATTTTCAGGCCGCCGCGCAGTTTGTTGACAACCAGTGTCGCCAGCGCTTCGCCTTCGACGTCTTCCGAGATGATCAGCAGCGGTTTTTGCGACTGGATCACTTGCTCGAGCAGCGGAACCATCGGCTGCAGGCTCGACAGTTTCTTCTCGTGCAGCAGGATGATCGCGTCTTCCAGCTCGACGGTCATCTTGTCGGCGTTGGTGACGAAATAGGGGCTCAGGTAGCCACGGTCGAACTGCATGCCTTCGACGACAACAGTTTCTGTTTCCAGACCCTTGTTCTCTTCGACGGTGATCACGCCTTCGTTGCCGACTTTTTGCATCGCATCCGCGATCTGACGGCCGATTTCCGACTCGCCGTTCGCCGAGATGGTGCCGACCTGGGCAACTTCGTCGCTGTCGGTCACGTCACGTGCGGCCTTGCGGATCGCTTCAACGACCTTGGCTGTCGCCATGTCGATGCCGCGCTTCAGGTCCATTGGGTTCATGCCGGCGGCAACCGATTTCATGCCTTCCTTGACGATGGCCTGAGCCAGAACAGTCGCGGTTGTTGTACCGTCGCCTGCTTCGTCGTTGGTCCGGGAAGCGACTTCCTTGACCATTTGTGCGCCCATGTTCTCGAACTTGTCTTCCAGTTCGATTTCCTTGGCAACCGACACACCGTCCTTGGTGATGCGCGGTGCGCCAAAGGATTTGTCCAGAACAACGTTACGGCCTTTGGGGCCGAGTGTAACCTTGACGGCGTCAGCAAGAATGTTGACACCTTTCAGGATTTTATTCCGGGCTTCGCTGTCGAATTTGACGTCCTTAGCAGCCATGATTTTTCTCCTTTGAGAATGAGTTGATCAAGTGGGTCAGAGCAGGCGTTGCGCTTACTCGATGATCCCCATGATGTCGGATTCTTTCATCATCAGCAGTTCTTCGCCTGCGACGGTGACTTCGGTGCCCGACCATTTGCCGAACAGAATCTTGTCGCCTGGCTTGACGGCCATCTCGATCAGCTCGCCGTTATCTTTGCGCGCGCCTGCGCCAACCGAAACGACTTCGCCTTCCGAGGGCTTTTCTTTCGCACTATCGGGAATAATCAACCCGCCAGCAGTTTTCTCTTCGCTTTCCGTGCGGCGAACCAGCACGCGGTCATGAAGCGGTTTCAATGCCATCTTTGCAGCTCCTTAAGGCTCAAAGTTACTCCCTTTCAGGGTACCTTTGGCACCCTGTGTTAGCACTCGGCTCGCCCGAGTGATAACGCCGCATAGCTAGGCGGGTCCGACGGACCTGTCAACAGGTGTGATCGTGAAAATTTGCGGGGCTTTCGCGCGCCTTCCGCCTTGCGTTCTGCGCGCCTGCGCATACCGTGGGGAACGCAATGACCAAAAGGCCATCACGATGCTGCGCACCCTTGCTTTCTCGCTTGCCCTGCTGCTTCCGCAGATGGCTTTCGCCGCCTGCAACGGCACCGATCTGCGCGCCACGCTCAGCGCGCGGCAATCGGCGGAATTGGCCACCGAACTGCAGGACATGCCCTACCCAGATGGGAACCATTGGGTCGCACACAAGGGGGCGCAGACGATTCATCTGATCGGCACGCTTCACCTGTCTGATCCGCGCCTGACCCCGATTGCCGCGCGGCTGGCTCCGGTGATCGCATCCGCCGACCTGCTGCTGGCCGAAGCGACCGAGGCCGAGGAGGCGCAGTTGAATGAGGCGATGGCGACACGCCCCGAACTGATCTCGCTGACCTCTGGCCCCACGCTGATCGAACTGATGCCGCCCGAAGACTGGGCCGAACTGGCCGATGCCGCGTCCAAGCGGGGCATACCGCCCTTCATGGCCGCGAAATTCCAGCCGTGGTATCTTGCGATGGTGCTGGCGATGCCGCCGTGCGTCCTTGCGACCATGCAGGACGGTCAGCACGGTCTGGACAAGGCGCTGTTGCAGATCGCGACGGAAAACGACGTCCCCGCAGAGGCGCTTGAACCCTTCGATACGCTGTTCACGCTGATGGGACAGGACACGCTGGAGCATCAGGTCGCACTGCTGCGCTTGGGCGTGATACCCGCGCCGCAGGCCGAAGAAATGACCGCCACTCTGGTCGCGCAATACTTCGATGAAGCGCATGGCGCGATCATGCCGCTGAACCGCGTGGTCACGCAGGATCTGGTCGACATGCCTAAGGCCGAATTCGACGCCGTGTTCGATAACATGGTCGACACATTGCTCAATCAACGTAATGCCAACTGGCTGCCAAGGATCACGGCTGCCCAAGGCGTCACCGTCGTCGCCGTCGGCGCGGGCCATCTGGGCGGCACCGACGGGTTGCTCAACATGCTGGCCGATGAAGGCTACGCGCTGCGACGCCAGCCGTTCTAGCTGGCGCGCTAACTTCCCAGCGCAACACCTGCCGCCGTCACGGCTTCGGCACCCTTCGGCGTCAACCCGTAGATGCCCTTGTCCACCTTCTCGAACCAGCCGTAGTGATCGTCGCGCATCATCGTCGTGGCACGGCTCACTCCGGTTTCGCGCGCCACATCCGCGCCCTTGCACGCGCCCGCCTCGTAGAGGTACAGCGCCAGTTTCACCGCATCCTGCCGGTAGGCCGTGACCAGCCCCACCCGTGTCTGCCCGCCATCATTCGGATCGCCCTGCCGCCGCGCGAACTCGCGCAGCAACCGCCCCTCGCGTTTCTTCGACTTGCGCGGCGCATAGGGCCCCGGATCGCAATGCACCTCGACCAGCCCGTCGCTGATGCGCACCGTCAACAGCCCCAGCCCCAGCCGCCGCGCCAGCACCGTCATCTCCTTGAGCGACCTTGCAAACCGCTTGCCCTGCCCGCGTGCCACGGCCATGTAGACATCGTCCGAAACCGCCATCCGCGCCACGCATTGATGCACCAGCGTCAGCGAAAACCCCAATTTCAGCTCGACCACCACGGGCGGCTCGCCACCGCGCACCGCGACCACATCCGCGGCCCCCACCTCAGCCTTCACCACGTAGCCCTGCGCTTCGAGAAAGGCTTTGACGGGCGGATATAGATCGGTTTCACGCGCAGGGTTCATGGCGCTCAATTAACACCATTTCCCGCAGGGCCCCAAGCCGCTATCGTGCGTCATGACCCGCGAGGACTTCAACGCATATTGCGCCGCCAAACCTGCCGCCACCCATGTGGTGCAATGGGGCAATGCCGACGTGTGGAAAGTGGGCGGCAAGGTCTTTGCCATCTGCGGCTGGTCCGACGCCGCCCCGGCGTTCAAGTTCAAGGTGACCGACCTCGCGTTCGAAATCCTGAGCGACATGCCGGGCCTGCGCCCCGCGCCCTATCTGGCATCGCGCGGGCTGAAATGGATACAGAACCACGGCACGCCGGGGCTGAATGATACCGAACTGGCCCAGCACATCGACGCATCCTACGACATGATCGCGGCCAAGCTGGCCCGCAAGACCCGCACCGCTCTGGGGCTGTGACCCAAGAGCCGCCAAAAGCCTGAAATACCGCAGGTGACAATGCGCAACCGCCCCCCTATAAGGCCCGCAAAACCGCATGCAATATCAGGACGCGTTCATGACAACCCTCGTTTTCGGCCACAAATCCCCCGACACCGACAGCACCGGCAGCCCGATCATCTGGGCGTGGTATCTGAAAACCGTCCACGGCATCGACGCCAGGCCCATGCTGCTGGGCGAGCCGAACACCGAAGCGGCCTTCATGCTCAAGCGCTGGAACCTCGACAAGCCCGAGATCATCAGCGAAGTGGCCGACGGCACGCCCGTGGTCATCGTCGACACCAACAACCCGGCCGAACTGCCCGCCAACATCAACAACTGCGATATCCAGACGATCATCGACCACCACAAGCTGGTCGGCGGCCTGGAAACGGCAGGTCCGATCCAGATCGTGATGGAGCCTGTCGCCTGCACAGCGACGATCATGTGGAAAATGATCGGCAAGCACCTCGCGCAGATGCCCGATGACATCAAAGGCGCGATGCTGTCGTGCATCCTGTCCGACACGCTGGAATTCCGCAGCCCGACCACCACGCAGGAAGACAAGGCCATCGCCTATGATCTGGCCGAGCAGCTGGGCATCGACATTCCCGCCTATGCCTCGGAAATGTTCGAAGCCAAATCCGACGTTTCGTCATTTTCCGACGCGGAACTGCTGCGCATGGACAGCAAGGAATACACCGTCGACGGCAAGGAGTTTCGCGTCAGCGTTCTGGAAACCACGGCGCCCAAGATCATCCTGGACCGCAAGGACAGCCTGATGACCTCGATGACAGCCGTGGCCGCCGAAGACGGTGCCGATCAGGTGCTGCTCTTCGTCGTGGACATCCTGAACGAAGAGGCGACACTGCTCGTGCCCAACGATCTGGTGAAAACCTTGGCCGAGAAAAGCTTTGGCGTGACCGTGACCGGCAACACCGTGGTGCTGCCCGGCGTGATGAGCCGCAAAAAGCAGATCATTCCGAACCTCAAGGTCTAAGGCTGAAGGTCGGACATAAACGAGACAGACAGGCGGGCATTTGCCCGCCTTTTTCATGACCCTACCTAATGTGCCAGATCACCCCGCCCTTGCACCCTGCGTGCGTTTCATGCTCGAAGCCTAAGGGACCCCAGAAAAAGGACCGCCCAATGACCCAGATCATTTCCGCCCTTTCCGATGTTTCCGACCGCTACGATGCGCTCTTCGTTGATCTGTGGGGTTGCGTTCACAATGGCGTCGATGCGTTCCCCGATGCCATCGCCGCCTTGCAGGCCTATCGCAGCCGTGGCGGCACCGTGGTTCTGGTCACCAACGCCCCGCGCCCACGCGCCAGCGTGACGGCGCAAATCGCGGGCTTCGGCATTCCCGACGACGCATGGGACACCATCGCCACCTCGGGCGACAGCGCGCGCACGGCGATGTATCGCGGTGCCGTCGGCAAGAAGGTGTTCTTTATCGGCGAAGCGCGCGACAGCAACTTTTTCGACCCCATTGGCGTGGTCGACGATCCGGTCGACATTCAGATCGTTCCTCTGGAAGAGGCCGAAGGCATCGTGTGCACCGGCCCGTTCGATCCCATGGCAGATGTCGCCGACCTGCGCCCGCAACTGCTCTATGCCAAGCAAAAGAGCCTGAAACTGCTCTGCGCCAATCCCGATATCATCGTGGACCGTGGCGATGTGCGCGAATGGTGCGCCGGCGCGGTGGCGAAACTTTATACCGAGATGGGCGGCGAAAGCCTCTATACCGGCAAGCCGCATCCACCGATCTACGATCTGGCGCGCCTGCGCCTGAACGAGATTGGCCGCACCGTCGATACCTCGTCGATTCTGGCCATCGGCGACGGTGTCCTGACCGACATCTTGGGCGCACAGGGCGAGGAAATCGATTCTCTGTTCATCTCGGGCGGACTGGCGGCGGAAGAGACCAAGACCGTCACCCAGCCCGACGCAGACGCGCTGCAGACCTATCTGGACGGTGAAATGGTCAATCCCACCTATACCATCGGCTTTTTGCGCTGATAACTTTCCCCTTGGCATTTCTGCGTGTGCAAAGTAATTATATTGCTAAATGCTACGAACCTACGTCAGAAAATAACCGGAGCCGGGAATGTTGGACAACCTGCCACGCGGAACGATCTGCATCGAAGACATCGAAATGGGCATGACCCGTCACCTGCGCAAGGTGGTGACGGACGAGGACATCGAGATGTTCGCCCAGGTCAGCACCGATCGCAATCCGGTGCATCTGGACGATGATTATGCCCGCGACACCATCTTCGAGGGGCGCATTGCCCACGGCATGCTGACCGCCGGCCTGATCTCTGCCGTCATCGGTGAACAGCTGCCCGGTCACGGCACCGTCTACATGGGCCAGAGCCTCAAGTTTCTGGCCCCCGTGCGCCCCGGCGACATGGTCTATGCCGAGGTCAAGGTGATCGACATCGACATCGCCAAACGGCGCGTCCGGCTGGATTGCCATTGCAGCGTCGACGGCAAGAAGGTGCTGGTCGGCGAGGCCTCGGTGCTGGCGCCGTCGCGTAAATTCGACTGATTGCCTTCTGCGCGCGGGCAATTGCCGCGCGAAACCACCGCGCGCATCTTGCCTCTGGCAATGGGCACGGCTAGGCATTGGCCATGCGGATCATACGAGATTATCAATACGTCGAGGCTGCGGATCGCGGAGCCTCTGTCGCCATCGGAAACTTTGACGGCGTGCATCTGGGCCACCAGTCGGTGATCGACCTGGCCCGCGCCGCCGCGCCCGACGCCCCCTTGGGGGTGCTCACGTTCGAGCCGCACCCGCGCGAGTTCTTTGCCCCGGACGCCCCGCCCTTCCGCCTGATGGGCCCCGAGGCGCGCGCGTCGCAACTGGCCAAGCTCGGGGTCGAGCGTCTGTATCAGCTGAACTTCAATGCGCAACTGGCCAGCCTGACGCCCGAGGCCTTTGCCCGTTCGGTGATCGCCGAGGGTCTGGGACTGCAACACGTGGTCGTTGGCGCCGATTTCTGCTTTGGCAAGGGCCGCGCAGGCACGGCACAGGACATGCAGGCCTTCGGCGCGGACATGGGGTTTGGCGTGACCGTGGCCCCCCTTCTGGAAACCAGCGATGCCACCGTGTCGTCCACCGCCATCCGCACGGCCCTGTCCGAGGCCCGCCCCCGTGACGCCGCCGCGATGCTGGGCCACTGGCACCGGATCGAGGGCCCCGTGATCGGCGGCGAACAGCGTGGTCGCGAACTGGGCTATCCCACCGCCAACATGTCCATCGACGGGCTGCACCCGCCCGCCTTCGGCGTCTACGCTGTGCTGGTCGACGTTCTGGAAGGGCCGCACAAGGGCCGTTACCAAGGTGCCGCATCGCTGGGCGTGCGACCCATGTTTGGCGAAAACCGCGCCAACTTGGAGACGTTCATCTTCGACTTCTCCGGCGATCTCTATGGCACACATGTCTCTGTCGCCCTGGTCGACCACCTGCGCGGCGAAGAGAAATTCGACAGCCTCGATGCGCTGATCACACAGATGGATGCCGACTGCACCCGCGCCCGCAGCATTCTGGCGGCGCTATGAGCGGCGCGAAAATGGGCACGAGGTTCTGGGAACGCAAAAAGCTCGACCAGATGACCGCCCCCGAATGGGAAGCGCTATGTGACGGCTGCGGCAAATGCTGCCTGAACAAGCTGGAAGACGAAGACACCGGCGACGTCGCCCTGACCCGCGTCGCCTGCCGCCTGCTGGACGATGCCACCTGCCGCTGCGCGCATTACGAGAACCGCCACCAGTTCGTGCCGGACTGCATCGTGCTGAAGCCGTCGAACCTGGACACCCACGCCTACTGGATGCCGCAGACCTGCGCCTACCGTCTGCTGTGGGAAGGCAAATCGCTGCCCGAGTGGCACCCGCTGCTGACAGGCACCGCACAATCTGTACATGATGCGGGCGTAAGCGTACAGAATATGACGGTCAGCGAATTCGACGTGCCCGACGAAGATTGGGAAGACTACATCATAGAGGAACCCACATAGATGTTTTTCGCCTCTGACAACGCCGGCCCCGTTCACCCGCAGATCATGAACCGCATCGTTCAAGACAACGCGGGCCACGCCATGCCCTATGGCAACGATCCGGTGATGAGCGAGGTCCGCCAGGCGATCCGCCGCACCTTCGAGGCGCCCGAGGCCGAAGTCTACCTTGTGGCCACCGGCACCGCCGCCAATGCGCTGGCGCTGGCCTGCTATACGCAGCCCTTCGACACGATCTTTTGCAGCAACGTCGCCCACATCCACCAGGACGAATGCAACGCGCCCGAATTCTACGCGGGCGGGGCCAAGCTGACGCTGGTGCCCGGCGGCGACAAGATGACACCCAAGACGCTGCACGCCGCCATTTCCGATGAAGAAAAGCGCGGCGTGCATGGCCCGCAACGCGGCCCGGTCAGCATCACGCAAGTGACCGAGCGCGGAGAGGTCTACACGCTGGACGAATTGCGCGCCCTGACTGCGGTTGCCAAGGACTTCGACCTGCCCGTCCATCTGGACGGCGCACGCTTTGCCAACGCCGTCGCGGCGCTGGACTGCACCGCCGCCGAGATGACATGGAAATCAGGCGTCGACATCGTCAGCTTCGGCGGCACCAAGAACGGATGCATGGGCGTCGAAGCGGTCGTCATGTTCGACCCCGACAAGGCGTGGGAGTTCGAATTGCGCCGCAAGCGCGGGGCGCATCTGTTCTCGAAACACCGTTATCTGTCGTCACAGATGGCCGCCTATCTGGACGGCGAATTATGGATGGAAACCGCAGCCGCCGCCAATGCCAACGCGCAGCGTCTGGCCGCCGGCCTGCGCGACAAGGGCGCGGAATTCCTGCACCAGCCCGACGCCAACATGATCTTTGCCGCCTTCCCCCGCGCCGCGCACAAGCGGCTGCACGCTGCGGGTGCGAAATACTATGTCTGGGAGGGAGAGGTGGAAGGCGACGACCCCGACGAGATGCTGGCCGCGCGTCTGGTCTGCGACTGGTCGATCTCGGACGCGCAGATCGACCAGTTTCTCGGCTATCTCTGACGCTTCAGACGGCGTCCAGAAACTGCTGGATGTGGCTTGCCACCCGTTCGGGATGGGTGATCGGGGCCATGTGCCCCGCCCCCTCCAGCACCACGCGCTGCGCCTGCGGGATACGCCGCGCGATGGCCGCATTGGCTGCCGCGATGGTGCCATCGGATGCGTCCCCCTCCATCAGAAGCACCGGGCATTTGATCACGTCCAGCACACCGGGTTTCAGCAACCCGATGCTGTCGCGCTGCACGGCGGGGGCTGATCCCGCGACAAAATGAATGCGGTCCGCCATGTATTGCCGCGTTTGCTCGGGGATCTCGTCCCAGGGTGTACCGTTCCCCCAGCCCCGGTTGAAGGCCCGCGCCGCCTCCATCCGGTCGCCTGCCTGCATCGCCGCATCGAAATCCAGATTGCGCAGGCGGTATTCCTCGACCTTGCCGGGATCATCCGCCGCGACGAAGGCAAAGGCCACAGGCTCGATCAGCGTCAGGCTGCGCACCCGCTCGGGCGCCTCTGCCGCCAGCCGCAAGGCGACCGTCGCGCCAAAGCTGTGGCCGATCACGTCCATCGGTTCCGACAGCATGTCATGGCCCCACGCCGTCACCAGATCGTGCAGATCGCCCTCGCCATTCCAGTCAGGGGATTTGCCGTGGCTTGGCATATCGTAGGCGTTGATCGTCAGCCCGTCGTCCATCATGGTACCCATGGCATCAGCCATGCCGCGCCAGGCACCGGAATGCGCCAGCGTGCAATGGATCGCCAGCACCTGCCGCCCACCGCTGCCGTATTGCCGCGAATGATAGTCCATCCTCAGAGCTTGCCCGCAAGATGCAGGTCCAGATCGTCCAGACGGTCCTGCCCCCAAAAGCGGTTGTCGCCCTCGGCAATGTAGAAGGGCGCGCCGAAGACGCCCCGGTTCGCAGCCTCTTCGAGGTTGGCACCATAGGTCTCTGCCCCTTGCAACAGCCCGCTGTCGGCCAGCGACGGGGAAAAGCCCGCCTCTTCCAGGCAGGCGCGCACGACCGCGTCATCGGCGATGTCCTTGTCCTCGGCCCAGACCGCACGCAGAAAGGCATGCACCAGCTTGCCCAGATCGCCGCCCCCCGCATGGATCGCCGCGATGATCGCATAGGACGCAGGCGCGCCGTTGGTGGGCCAATGCGCAGGCTTCAGGTTGAACGGCATGTCCAGCTTCTTGGCCTGACGCACCAGCTCCTGCGCGCGGTATTCCTGGCGGCTGGGATGCCGGTCCTTGGGCGGCGTGCCCCCGGTGCGACCGAACAGGGCCACAACGTCCGTGGGCTTGTAGTTGATGGTGGCGCCGTGCCGCGCCGCGATCTCTTCCAGCCGCGTGCCTGCCAAATAAGTGTATGGCGACAGGACGGAAAAAAAATAATCGATCTGGTGCATGTTATTCTCCGGTTGGGGGGGTGTCCCGCTTTGCCGGACGTTAAGGCCATGCTAAGCGGTGTCAACGTCACGATTCTGTCACAAGCGCCTTGGGGGGCCACAGACATGCCACACGTTCAGGAACCCAAGCTGATCGCAGGAAACGCCAACCAGCCGCTTGCACAGGCCATCGCCCGCCGGATGTCGATGCACCGCGGCAAGAAAATGGGGCTGGTCGATGCCCGCGTCGAGCGGTTCAACGATGGCGAGATTTTCGTCGAGGTCTTCGAGAACGTCCGTGGCGAAGACATGTATATCATCCAGCCCACTTCGAACCCGGCCAACGACAACCTGATGGAATTGCTGATCATGTGCGACGCGCTGCGCCGCTCGTCGGCGGCCCGCATCACTGCCGTGATTCCCTATTTCGGCTATGCCCGCCAGGACCGCCGGACCAAGGCGCGCACGCCAATCAGCTCGAAACTGGTGGCAAACATGCTGGTCAGCGCTGGTGTGGAACGGGTTCTGACGATGGACCTGCACGCGGCGCAGATCCAGGGGTTCTTCGACATTCCCGTCGACAACCTCTACGCCTCGCCGATCTTCGCGCTGGACATCGCCAACCAGTTTCGCGGCCGCACGGACGAGCTGATGATCGTCTCGCCCGACGTGGGCGGCGTGGCCCGCGCCCGCGAACTGGCCAAGCGTCTGAACGCGCCCCTGTCCATCGTGGACAAACGCCGCGAAAAACCCGGCGAGATTGCGGAAATGACAGTGATCGGCAGCGTCGAGGGCAAGATCGCCCTGATCGTCGATGACATGTGCGACACTGCCGGCACCCTGTGCAAGGCCGCCGAGGTGCTGCTGGAAAACGGTGCCAAAGAGGTCCACAGCTATATCACCCACGGCGTGATGAGCGGCCCCGCAGTCGAGCGTGTGACCAACTCGGTGATGAAATCGCTGGTGATCACCGACACAATCGCGCCCACGAAGGCGATCCTCGATGCGCCGAACATTCGCGTGGTGCCCACCGCGCCGATCTTTGCGCAGGCGATCCTGAACATCTGGAACGGCACCTCGGTCAGCTCGCTGTTCGAGCAGGACACGCTGGGCCCGATCTACGACGGCATGTACGCCGCCGAATAAACGCGCCTCCCGATGCTTCATCTTGCCGAATAAACTCCGGGGACGCGCCAAAGGCGCGGGGGCAGAGCCCCTGCCCGGTTTCAGTACAGCTCCCAGTCTTCGGCGTCCGCCATCTCTCCGATCGCGGTCCAGCTGACCCGCACACGCGCCACGCGGGTGTCGCCCCAGGTGCGAAACACCAGATCAAAGCCGTCCGGGGTCACTGTTTCGGTCGAGATGTCTGCCCGGATCACGGTGGTCGCGTCCATGTCCCACAGGCTGATTGACGCCTGAACCGAAGGCGGGCTGCGAAACGGTTCCTGAAACGAAATCCGCCGCCGCCTCTCGCGCTGGCCGCGCCCGGTCCACATCTCGCCGCCGTCCTCGAAGTCCGAGAACAGCACAGGGTCGCCCTGTTCGATGCCGATCATGTAATTTCGCAGTTTTTTCATCAGCTTGCCTTGTCCGCCCGGATCATGCCCGGATTATGACCGAAACATGACAGGTGCGCAGAATGCACAACAATAGGGCAAAAAAGCAATAAGGCCCCGCAAGATTTTGCGAGGCCTTTTCAATGATTTGGAGGTATCTTACAGGTTCGGCTGTTTGGTGCTCAGACCGATTTCGCTGCCCATGGCGACCATATCGCCCAAAAGTTTGGCGGCGTCATCGACCGGGCCCGGCTCGTTTTGCCAGTTTTCCTTGGCCGTCTTGTACATATTTTCGGCTTCTGTGTACATCTCGTCGAGCCGCTCTTGCGTCATGTCGCCCCGCGCCAGCGCGCGTTCGGCCAGAACGGTGACACTGTCGCCGTTGATCTCGACAAAGCCGCCGGTAACCACGTAATCAGCCGACTTTCCGTCCGCCTCGACCCGAACCAGTCCGGGACGCAGCGTCGTGATGGTCGGCGTGTGGCCAGCCATGACGGTCAGATCCCCATCTGCGCCGGGGATCGAAACCGAGGTCGCGGCGTGCGAAGCAAGGCTGCGCTCGGGCGAAACCAGATCGAATTGCATATCTGCCATTGTGTTCCCCTAAGGTCAGGCACGTCACCCGGACGGCAGCATGTGCCATCCGGGATCGGTGATTGGGATTTAGGCCGCGTCAGCTGCCATTTTTTCGGCTTTGGCGATCACGTCGTTGATGCCGCCGACCATGTAGAAGGCACCTTCGGGCAGGTGATCGTATTCACCGGCCACAACCGCCTTGAACGACGAGATGGTGTCTTCCAGAGGAACCTGCACACCGTCGGAGCCGGTGAACACTTTCGCCACGTCGAATGGCTGCGACAGGAACCGTTCGATCTTGCGGGCGCGTGCGACCGAAAGTTTGTCTTCTTCCGACAGCTCGTCCATGCCGAGGATCGCGATGATGTCCTGCAGCGACTTGTAGCGTTGCAGAACCTGCTGCACGTCGGTCGCGACCTTGTAGTGCTCGTCGCCGATGATCAGCGGGTCGAGCAGACGCGAGGTCGATCCCAGCGGGTCAACCGCAGGATAGATGCCTTTTTCCGAGATCGACCGGTCCAGAACGGTTGTCGCGTCGAGGTGGGCAAAGGATGTCGCAGGCGCGGGGTCGGTCAAGTCGTCCGCGGGCACGTACACGGCCTGAACGGAGGTGATCGAACCGTTCTTGGTCGACGAGATGCGTTCCTGCATGGTGCCCATGTCGGTCGCCAGCGTCGGCTGATAGCCCACAGCCGACGGGATGCGGCCCAGCAGAGCCGACACTTCGGAACCGGCCTGGGTAAAGCGGAAGATGTTGTCGACGAAGAACAGAACGTCCGAGCCCGTGTCGTCACGGAACTGTTCCGCCAGCGACAGACCGGTCAGAGCGATCCGCATCCGCGCACCGGGAGGCTCGTTCATCTGACCGTAGACCAGTGCGATTTTCGATTCCGACAGGTTGTCGGGCACGATAACGCCGGATTCGATCATTTCGTGGTAAAGGTCGTTGCCCTCACGGGTCCGCTCGCCAACACCCGCGAACACGGACACGCCCGAGTGCACTTTTGCGATGTTGTTGATCAGTTCCATGATCAGAACCGTCTTGCCCACGCCGGCACCGCCGAAGAGGCCGATCTTGCCGCCCTTGGTGTAGGGGGCCAGCAGGTCGATCACCTTGATGCCCGTGGTCAGGATCTCGGTCGCTGTCGACTGCTGGTCGAACGCGGGCGCTTCGCCGTGGATCGAGCGTGTTTCGGTCGCGTCGACGGGGCCCTTTTCGTCAATCGGCTCGCCGGTGACGTTCAGGATGCGGCCCAACGTGCCCGCGCCGACCGGCACCTGGATGGGGGCGCCGGTGTCGGTGACGGGCGAACCGCGCACCAGACCTTCGGTCGCGTCCATCGCGATGGCGCGGACTGTGTTTTCGCCAAGGTGCTGGGCCACTTCCAGAACCAGCGGACGGCCGTTGTTTTCGGTTGTCAGAGCGTTCAGGATCTCTGGCAGGTTGTCTTCGAAGTGCACGTCGACGACGGCCCCGATGACTTGGGTGATTTTTCCGACTGCGTTTGCCATGTCGTATAACTCCGGTTTTGTCTTAGAGCGCCTCGGCGCCCGAAATGATTTCAATCAGCTCGTTGGTGATCACGGCCTGACGCGAACGGTTGTACTCGATGGTCAGCTTGTCGATCATGTCACCTGCGTTGCGGGTGGCGTTGTCCATCGCGGACATCCGTGCGCCCTGTTCGGACGCCCCGTTTTCCAGCAGGGCCGAAAAGATCGCAGTCGCAATCGCCCGCGGCAGCAGATCGGCCAGAACGGCTTCTTCGCTGGGCTCGTAATCATACAAGGGTGCGCTGTCCAAATCGGCGGCAGCGTCCGCAGGCACCTCGAACGGGATGATCTGCTGGGCTGTCGGCGTCTGGCTGACGACGTTCACGAACTTCGCATAGAAGATCGTGGCGACATCGAACTCACCTTCGTCAAAGCGGCCAAGGATATCCTTGGCGATACCCTGCGCGTCGGCGTAGCTGACACGTTTGACTTCGGTCAGATCGACGTGACCGACAAAGCGCGATCCAAGATCGCGTTTCATCGCATCGCGGCCTTTCTTGCCGACGGTCAGGATCTTGACGGTCTTGCCCGCCGCTTCCAGTTCCGCAGCACGCGCCTTGGCCTTCTTCGAGATGTTGGCGTTGAAACCACCGCACAGGCCCCGCTCCGCGGTCATGACGACCAGCAGATGTGTCTGATCGTCGCCCGTACCGCTCAGCAGTTTGGGCGCCGTGTCAGATCCACTCGCAGAGGAGGCGAGCCCCGCCATCACGGCATTGAACCGCTCCGTGTAGGGCCGCGACTGTTCGGCAGCTTCCTGGGCGCGGCGAAGTTTCGCCGCGGCCACCATTTGCATGGCTTTCGTGATCTTCCGAGTGTTCTTCACACTCTGGATCCGGTTTTTAAGGTCCTTGAGACTTGGCATTGCCTTATCTCTCCTTAAGCGAAGTCAGTTGCGAAGGTGTCCAGAGCTGCACGCAGCTTGTCTGCGGCATCGCCCTTGATCTTGGGATCTTCGTTGGTGATCCAATCCAGGACATCTTTCTGGTTGGTGCGCATGTGCTTGAGCATGCCCGTTTCCCAGCGGCCAACGTCCTTGATCGCGACCTTGTCGAGGTAGCCGTTGGTGCCTGCAAAGATGACGCAGACGATTTCGGCGTTGGTCAGGGGCGAATACTGCGGCTGTTTCATCAGCTCGGTCAGACGCGCACCACGGTTCAGCAAACGCTGGGTCGAGGCGTCGAGGTCGGAGCCGAACTGGGCAAAGGCCGCCATCTCGCGGTACTGGGCGAGCGACAGTTTCACGGGGCCCGCAACGCTGGACATCGCGCTGGTTTGCGCCGACGAGCCAACCCGCGAGACCGACAGACCGGTGTTCACGGCGGGGCGGATGCCCTGGTAGAACAGTTCGGTTTCCAGGAAGATCTGGCCGTCGGTGATCGAGATCACGTTGGTCGGGATGAACGCGGACACGTCACCGCCTTGGGTTTCGATGATCGGCAGCGCCGTCAGCGAGCCCGAGCCGTTGTCTTCGTTCAGCTTGGCCGAACGCTCCAGCAGGCGCGAGTGCAGATAGAAAACGTCGCCGGGATAGGCTTCGCGGCCGGGCGGGCGGCGCAGCAGCAGCGACATCTGGCGATAGGAAACCGCCTGTTTGGAAAGGTCATCGTAGATGATCAGCGCGTGACGGCCGTTGTCGCGGTAGAATTCCGCCATGGCTGTCGCGGTGTAGGGCGCCAGGTACTGCATCGGCGCGGGGTCCGACGCGGTGGCTGCAACCACGGTGGTGTATTCGATGGCGCCGCTCTCTTCGAGCTTTTTCACCAGCTGGGCAACGGTCGAACGCTTCTGGCCGATGGCGACATAGATGCAATAGAGCTTCTTGCCTTCATCGTCGCCCGCGGCGTCGTTGTAGGATTTCTGGTTCAGGATCGCGTCCAGGGCCACGGCGGTCTTGCCGGTCTGACGGTCACCGATGATCAGCTCGCGCTGGCCACGGCCGATCGGGATCATCGCGTCGACCGATTTCAGGCCGGTTGCCATCGGCTCGTGCACCGATTTACGCGGGATGATGCCCGGTGCCTTGACGTCGGCCACGCGACGCTCTGTGGCGTTCAGCGGGCCCTTGCCGTCGATCGGGTTGCCCAGACCGTCCAGAACGCGGCCCAGCAGTTCGTCGCCCACGGGCACGTCCACGATCGAGTTGGTGCGTTTGACGACGTCACCTTCCTTGATGTCGCGGTCGGAGCCGAAGATCACGACGCCGACGTTGTCGCTTTCGAGGTTCAGGGCCATGCCCTGGATGCCGCCGGGGAATTCGACCATCTCGCCGGCCTGAACATTGTCCAGACCGTAGACGCGGGCGATACCGTCACCGACGCTCAGAACGCGGCCGACTTCGGCGACTTCTGCTTCTTGACCAAAATTCTTGATCTGGTCTTTCAGGATCGCAGAAATTTCTGCTGCTTGGATACCCATTTATCCGACCTCTTTCATTACGTTCTGGAGGGAATTGAGCTTGGAGCGGATCGACGTGTCGATCATCTTCGAGCCCACTTTGACGACAAGACCGCCGATGAGGCTTTCATCCACGGTCGCATTAATAGTCACGGTATTGCCCATCGACGCGGTCAGCGTCTTGGCCAGCTTGTCGGTCTGCGCCTTGGTCAGCGTCTTGGCAGAGGTGACATCGGCGGTCATTTCGCCCTTGTCGGCGGCGATCACCTCGCGCAGGGTCTGTACCAGCTGCGGCAGCACGAACAGACGGCGCTTTTGCGCCATCAGGGCCAGCGTGTTGGACATCACGTCCGACAGGTTCATCTTCTTGGCCAATGCCTGCACCGCGGCAGCTTGCTGGTCGCGGGTGTAGATCGGCGAATGGATCATCGCATTGAAGTCGTCCGACTGTGCCATCGCGTCTTGCAGGGCGGTGATGTCGGTCTCAATGGCTTGCACGGAATTGGCTTCTTTTGCCAAATCGTAAACGGCAGTCGCATAGCGTTTGGCGATGCCTGTGGAGATCGAAGCTGGTTCGGACACGTCCACCCTTCCAATGTCTGGCCCCGACCTTCGACGCAGACACGCCGATAGAACGAGGGAGTTGGCGCGGGCTGATGGGCATCAATCCGCTGAAATCAGGGGGGATGTATCAGACCCCCGCGTACCCCGCAACTGTGGACAGCACCGGAGCCAAAAGGCTGTTATTGTTCAATTTCAGCACCTTACCCCAACTGCGACGCTTTGCGCCGCCGAAAATGTTAAAATCTGCACGCGCCCGAAGCCCTCATCTGAGCGATTCCGAGGCAATCACACCGAATTTACCCAAGCTCAACGCAGCATGGATCCGGCCTTCATCTTGCCCGGAAAACTCCGGGGGACGGCCGCAGGCCGGGGGGCTGGCCCCCTGCCCGCCTGCCGTCTGCCACACGGCCTAGTGGTCATACCCCGGATTGGTCCGCTTGAGCTTGCGCATCAGCCCCGGCCAGATCAGGTTGTCGCCATAGCCCGGCGTAAACGCGCGACCGGCCTGCGCCTGAACGGTGTCGGCCATCGCCTGATCTTCCTCGTGCAGGTTCTCGGTCCCTGCTGCCTGCGCAAAGATCTGCGTCTTGCAGGCGTTTTCCAGAAAATACATCCGCAGGAAAGCAATCGCGCAGTTCGGCCCCAAGGTCAGGGTGCCGTGGTTGCGCAGCATCAGCAGCGACTTGTCCCCAAGGTCATTGACGATGCGCTCCCGCTCATCCAGTTCCAGCGCGATGCCCTCATAGTCGTGATAGGCCAGATCGTTGTTCACGATCATCGAGAACTGGGTATAGCGGCGCAGTCCGCCGCTCTGCACCGACACCGCGACGCCGTATGGCGTATGCACGTGGATCACGCAGCCCGCATCGTGCCGTGCCGCGTGGATCGCCGAATGGATGGTGAAGCCCGCCGGATTGATATTGTAGGGCGTGTCCTGACAGATGTTGCCATCGAGGTCGATCTTGACCAGCGCCGAGGCGGTCATCTCGTCGAACATCACGCCGTAGGGGTTGATCAGAAACCGCTCGGCCCCGTCCTCGTCCGGCAGCCGGGCGGAGATATGGGTGAACACAAGATCGGTCCAGCCGTGCATCGCGCAGAGCCGGTAGGTGGCGGCAAGCTGGCAGCGCAGGGCCCATTCCTCGTCCGAGACCTTGCCCTTGAGCGAGGGCATCTCTGTGGGGTCGGGCATGTCCTTGATGTCCATGGCGGCGGGCATGGCGGTGGCGGCGTCTTTCATCGGTCTCTCCTCCCAGACGAGCATTCGGTTCGGGCGCAGCCTAGACCATTGCGCGCCTCAGTGGGAATGACGCCGCGTCGAATGGGAGCGGTTGCAGGCGGTTTTTCGCGAGGCTGCTAGACCGGCTTGGCGCTGGGTTCGGTCAATCCGTCCAGAACGCCCACGCGCTTGCGCACGCGGCTGGTCGTGCCCTTTGGCGGATAGACCAGCTTGGACGCTTCGACCATGAACGCCCCACCGGCGAACATGCCGGGCATCGAGCGGCCAACTCCCTCGAACATGCCTGCGGATTTCATCCACACCCGCTTGCCCGATGGAAACTGGTAGAGCGCGCCGACATGGCGTTCGGGCAGGAACTGGTGTTTGCGCAACTGCGTCTCAAGCTGGGACGCAGAATAGGGACGCCCGTACCCGAACGGCGTGCGGTCGCGCCGCGACCACATGCCGGCGCGGTTGGGCACGATGAACAGCGCCTTGCCCCCCGGCCCCAGCACTCGCCAGCATTCCTCCAGCAGGTCTTGCGGCCGGTCCGAGGTTTCCAGCCCGTGCAGCACCACCAGCTTGTCCACGTGGCCTGTCTCAATCGGCCAATGCGTTTCTTCGATCAGCGCAGAGACGTTTGGCTGCCCCGCAGGCCAGGGCATCACGCCTTGCGGCCCCGGCATCAGCGCCATGACCCGGCGCGCGTCGCGCAGATAGGGGCGCAGCAGCGGCACGGCGAACCCATAGCCTGCCACGGTCTGCCCCTTGGCCTCGGGCCACAGTTGCAGCATCCGCCCGCGCAGGGATTTCTGCGCGGCACGCCCCAGCGCGCTGCGATAATAGAAATTGCGCAAGTCCTGTACGTCGAGGTGCATTGCAGCCCTTCAAAGGATCGGCCAAGCTGGCGTTTGATCCGATCCTATCAACCGTGAAGGAAATGACCATGCCTCTTGAACTCGTCACCGTGCCCTGCCTGGAAGACAACTATGCTTTTCTGGTCCACGATGCGCCGAGCGGCGAGACGGCGGTGGTCGACGTGCCCGAGGCGGGACCGATCAAGGCGGCGCTGGAATCGCGGGGCTGGACGCTGTCCCATGTGCTGCTGACACACCACCATTGGGACCATGTCGATGGTCTGGACGATCTGCTGGCCGATCATCCGGCCAAGGTCATAGGTGCCGCGGCGGACGCGGGGCGGTTGCCGCCGCTGGATCTGGAGGTGACTGAGGGCGACAGCTTTACCGTGGGCGGCGAGCCGTTCGAGGTAATCGACGTCAGCGGCCACACCGTCGGGCACATCGCCTTTCACGCGCCCGCATCGAAACTGCTGTTCACCGCAGACAGCCTGATGGCATTGGGGTGTGGTCGTCTGTTCGAGGGCACGCCCGCGCAGATGTTCGAAAGCCTGACCCAGCTGGCCGCCCTGCCCGGCGACACCACCGTGTGTTCGGGCCACGAGTACACCGCGACCAACGCAAAATTCGCGCTGACGGTTGATCCCGACAATCCCGCACTTATATCCCGTAGCAAGGACATTTCGGACAAACGCGCCTCTGGAATGCCCACCGTGCCCTCCATGCTTCAGGTGGAAATGGACACGAACCCCTTTCTGCGCGCCTCTGACCCTGCCATTGCCCGCACGCTGGACATGACAGACGCAACGCCACTGGACGTCTTTACCGAAATCCGCGCCCGCCGCGACAGGTTCTGACGCATCCCATCCGCAACAATCGCCAGCATTTCTTTACGAATTGTCACTTTTGTGACTGGTTTGCGAAAGAAAACCCTTGAAGCCTGCTGCCGATCAACCAAACTCTAACAGTATGAGGCCATGGTCGGCAGCGGGACGCGAATATGTCCGCACTGACCCAGATCAGAAGGAGCACGAGCGTGCCTTCATTCTCGACGACATTGGAAAAAGCAATCCATTCCGCGCTGGCGCTGGCGAACGAGCGTCGCCACGAATTTGCAACGCTGGAGCATCTGCTGCTGGCACTGGTTGAAGAACCGGACGCCAAGCGCGTGATGCAGGCGTGCAGCGTCGATGTGGACGAATTGCGCACCACGCTGAACGAATTCGTCGACGAAGATCTGTCGAACCTGGTGACGGACATCGACGGCAGCGAGGCTGTGCCCACGGCGGCCTTCCAGCGCGTGATTCAACGCGCGGCGATTCATGTGCAATCTTCGGGCCGCACCGAAGTGACCGGTGCCAACGTGCTGGTCGCCATCTTTGCCGAACGCGAAAGCAATGCGGCCTATTTCCTGCAGGAGCAGGACATGACCCGCTATGACGCGGTCAACTTCATCGCACACGGCGTCGCGAAAGACCCCGCATTCGGTGATCCGCGCCCCGTATCCGGCGCGCCGGAGCACGAGGACGAGCCGCAAGGCGTCACCGATGGCGAGAAAAAAGATTCGGCACTGGAGAAATACTGCGTCGATCTGAACGCCAAGTCGCGCGAGGGTGATATCGACCCGCTGATCGGTCGCGATTCGGAAGTGGAACGCTGCATTCAGGTTCTGTGCCGTCGGCGCAAGAACAACCCACTGCTGGTGGGCGACCCCGGCGTGGGCAAGACCGCCATCGCCGAAGGGCTGGCGCGCAAGATCGTGTCTGGCGAAACCCCCGAGGTTCTGTCGAAGACCACGATCTATTCGCTGGACATGGGCGCGCTGCTGGCAGGCACCCGCTATCGTGGCGACTTCGAGGAACGCCTGAAAGCCGTCGTGACCGAATTGGAAGCGCACAAGGATGCGGTGCTGTTCATCGACGAGATCCACACCGTGATCGGTGCCGGTGCCACGTCGGGCGGTGCGATGGACGCGTCTAACCTGCTGAAGCCTGCGCTTCAGGGGGGCAAGTTGCGCACCATGGGTTCGACCACCTACAAGGAATTCCGCCAGCACTTCGAAAAGGACCGCGCGCTGTCGCGCCGGTTCCAGAAGATCGACGTCAGCGAACCCTCGGTCGAGGACGCGGTGAAGATCCTGCGCGGCTTGAAGCCGTATTTCGAAGAGCACCACTCGGTGCGCTACACCTCGGACGCGATCAAGACTTCGGTGGAACTGGCCAGCCGGTACATCAACGACCGCAAGCTGCCCGACAGCGCCATCGACGTCATCGACGAGGCGGGTGCCGCGCAGCATCTGGTGGTCGCCAACAAGCGACGCAAGACCATCGGGACCAAGGAAATCGAGGCCGTCGTGGCCAAGATTGCCCGCATTCCGCCAAAGAACGTGTCGAAGGACGACGCCGAGGTTCTGAAAGACCTCGAAAACTCGCTGAAGCGCGTGGTGTTCGGGCAAGACAATGCAATCGAGGCCCTGTCGTCAGCGATCAAACTGTCGCGCGCAGGTCTGCGCGAGCCGGAAAAACCCATCGGCAACTACCTGTTCGCGGGTCCGACCGGCGTAGGCAAGACCGAGGTGGCCAAGCAGCTGGCGGATACGCTGGGCGTGGAACTCTTGCGCTTCGACATGTCGGAATACATGGAGAAACACGCGGTCAGCCGTCTGATCGGGGCCCCTCCCGGCTATGTCGGGTTCGACCAGGGCGGTCTGCTGACCGATGGCATCGACCAGCATCCGCACTGCGTTCTGCTGCTGGACGAGATGGAAAAGGCGCACCCGGATGTCTACAACATCCTGTTGCAGGTCATGGATCATGGCCGCCTGACCGACCACAACGGGCGCACGGTGGATTTCCGCAACGTGGTGCTGATCATGACCTCGAACGCCGGTGCGGCGGAACAGGCCAAAGAGGCAATCGGCTTCGGCCGTGACCGCCGCGAGGGCGAGGACACAGCCGCAATCGAGCGGACGTTCACGCCGGAGTTCCGCAACCGTCTGGACGCGGTGATCAGCTTTGCGCCGCTGCCGAAAACGGTGATCATGCAGGTCGTCGAAAAGTTCGTGCTGCAACTGGAAGCACAGCTGATGGACCGTGGCGTGACCATCGAACTGACCCGACCTGCCGCCGAATGGCTGGCCGACAAGGGCTATGACAGCAAGATGGGCGCGCGTCCGCTGGGCCGCGTGATCCAGGAATACATCAAGAAACCGCTGGCCGAAGAACTGCTCTTTGGCAAGCTGGCAAAAGGTGGCGTGGTCAAGGTCGGCATGAAGAACGGTGTGCTCGACCTCAAGGTCGAGGGACCGGACAACCGTCGGATTTCGGGCAACAAGCCGCCGCTTCTGACGGCAGAATGATCCGCGCGGCCTGTGCCGCACTGACACTTACGCTCGTCGCAGGGATGCCTGCGGCGGGCGAACCTGTTTTAGCGCCCCCGATTGACTGCGATCTGGGGCGCGACTGCTTTATCCAGCAATACGTCGATCATGACCCCGGCGCAGAGGCGTATGACTACCGCTGCGCCCCGCTCAGCTACGATGGGCACAAAGGCACCGATTTCGCCCTGCGCACCCTGCAACAGATGCAGGTCGGCGTGAATGTGCTGGCCAGCGCCCCCGGCACCGTCAAAGGCGTGCGCGACGGAATGGCCGACCGCATCTATTCCGACGCCAATGCGCAAGACCTCGAAGGACGCGATTGCGGCAACGGCGTGGTCATCGACCATGGCGATGGCTGGGAAACACAGTACTGCCATCTAAGACAGGGCAGCGTCCGCGTGCAATCGGGCGACGTCGTGGACCGTGGGCATGTGCTGGGTCAGGTTGGCATCAGCGGGCGCGCGCAATTTCCCCATGTGCACCTTAGCCTGCGCCATAAAGGGGCGGTAATCGACCCATTCGATCCGGACGGGCAGCTTCAATGCGGCACGCCCGACCCTGACACCATGTGGCAAGATCCGCCAACCTACCGGGCAGGCGGCATTCTCGATGTCGGGTTTTCGGACGGTATTCCCGCCTATGCAGATGTGAAATCGGGGCGCGCGGCGGAACCATCTCTGCCTTTGGATGCGCCTGCGCTGGTGGTGTACGGCTATGCGTTCGGTGGCCAGACAGACGACGAGATGCGGCTGGTCCTAACCGGGCCGGACGGCGTGGTTGTCGATCAGACAGAAATACTGGAGAAGCAGCAGGCGCAGTTTTTCCGCGCTGTCGGCAAACGTCTGCGGGCGACGGCATGGCCTGCGGGTGCCTATTCCGGCACCGTCATCCTGATGCGCGAAGGCCACGAGATTGATCGCCGCGCGGCCAGTATCACGCTGGAATAGGCAATCACCGGGCGGCGCTGCGACGCAATGCCGACTACTTCTCGGTAAACTTCAACTCGATCCGCCGGTTCTGCGCGCGCGCCTCTTCGGTGTCGGCTGTGTCCACGGGCTGATACTGACCGAACCCGTTGGCCGACAGACGGTCGGGCGGAATGCCCAGAAAATTCACCATATATTTGACCACGGACAGAGCGCGGGCCTGGCTGAGTTCCCAGTTGTCGGCAAACTCGCCCAGGCCCGACAACGGCACATCGTCGGTGTGCCCGTCCACGCGGATCACCCAATCGATCTCGGGGGGGATGTCGCTGACCACGCTGCGCAGGATGGTGGCAATCTTGGCAATCTCGCGCTGGCCGTCAGCCGAAATTTCGGCAGCGCCGGGCGGGAACAGCACTTCGGACGAGAATACAAAACGGTCACCCTCGATCCGCACGCCTTCCTGATTGCCGAGCACGTCGCGCAGACGGCCAAAGAACTCCGAGCGATATTTTTCCAGATCCTGCGCTGCCGCTTCCAGCCGCTTGCGTTCCTGTTCCTCCAGCACGCGGCGGCGGCGTTCCTCTGCCGCGACACGGGCCAGGGCGGTGTTCAGGTCCTGACCCAGCGACAGCAGTTCGACCTGCGCCGCCTCGTCGCGCGACTTGGCGTCGTCCAGCAGCGCCTGCAATTGCGACAATTGCGAGCGCAGCGCCGCGACCTGCTGGTTCAGAACCTCGGTCTGACGCTGGGCGGCAGCGGTCTTTTCCTGCTCTTCCGACAGCTTTTCGCGGGCGGTCTGAAGCAAGGCTGCGCGGCGTTCCGCATCGGTCATGGTCTCGTCGATGGCCTCTTCGGCGGCCAGTTTCGCCGCCAGTGCTGCGGCCAATTGCGCACGCACCTGCGCTGCGTCCGCGTTCAGGTTCTCGGCGTCGGCTTCGGCGGCCAGCCTGGCCGCAAGGGCCGCCTGCAACTGGGTGCGCAGGTCGGCGGTCTGCGTCTGCGCCTCGGCTGCGGCTGCCGTCTGCGTCTTGACCTCCGCCAAAGCCGCGGCCAGTCGGGCGCGCAGATCCTCGGTTTCGGCGCTGCCTGCGTCGATGGTCGCCTCGGCCACGTCCAGTTCACCCTGAAGCGCTGAAAGCTGATCCTCGAGTGTTTGTTTTTCGGCGGCCAGGGCCAGCCGCTCGCTGGCCAGCTCCTCGACCGTGCTGTCGGCATTCGCAGCCTGTCCCTGCAGCGATTCGATCTGCAACAAGGCCGCGACCAGTTGCGTGTCGAGATCCGCCTCGGCGGCCCGTGCGGCGGCCAGCAGGGTCAGCGTTTCCTCCGCCTCCTTGCGCTGCGCCTCAAGCGCGAGGGTCATCGAGGTCAGTTCCGCATCGGCGTTTTCAAGCCTTTCGCGCAGCAATCTGGCGGCCTCAGCCTCGGCGAGGCGTGCGGCCTCTTCTTCGCTCAGGGCTGATTGCGCTTCGTCCAGTTGCGTATCAAGGGCGGCCAATTGCCCCTCGGCGTCGGCGTTTCTGGCGCGCAGATCGGCCACCAGCGCATCCAGCGCCTCGCGGCGCGACGCGGCCAGACGCGCGGCCTCGGCCCCCGCATCAATCTCGTCACGCGCCTGAGCCAAGGCAAGGTTCAGCGCCTCCTGCTCGGACAAGAGCCGCGTTTGTTCGGCCTGCAAATCGGCCACTTGGGCCTGCGCCTGATCGCGGTCGGACAACAATGCGGCAACCTGCGCCTCGAAGCTGGTGATGCGGGTCTGCGCCGCGGCCAGCTCACCGGCCTGTGCGTCACGTTGTTGGGTCAGAGACGCGATCCGCGCCGCCTGCTCCGACACCACCTGCTGCGCATCGCTGAGCGTGGCCGACAGGGCAGACAGCCGCGCATCCAGCTGGGTGCTGCGCTGTTCCTCAAGCCCCAGTGCCTGCGCGAGGGCTGCAACCTCGCCTGCCAGTTGATCAAGCTCACTTTCCTGACCGGAAATGGTTTCGCGCAGCACGAATTGCACCACCATGAAGATGGTCAGCACGAACATCAGAACCAGCAGCAGCCCGGTCATCGCGTCGACGAAACCGGGCCAGATCGACCCTTGAAATCGCGAACCGGTGCGCCGCGACAGGGCCATCAGCCGTCCCCTTTGATGTCACTTGTGCCCAGTTGCGACCCTCGCCCGCGATTGCCGCGCCCTGCGCCGCGCGATTGCAGCAATGCATCGGTCAGACCGGCGATATCGGTGCGCAATTCGGCCAGGCTTTCCTGTCGGCCCGCGGAAATCTCTTCGAGGATACGCAGCATCTGCACGTCGATCGACCGCAGGCGCATCCGGCTTTCGGCGTCGATCCCGTCGCCGCCGCCTTGCGCCTCGAAATGGGCGATCAGCCGTTCCTGCCCCGCCGCGACACGTTCCAGCGCCGAATGCTCGGGGTCGCCGCGCTGCATCTGCCGGGTCATGTCCGAAATCGCATCGGCCAGCGTGCCCAGTTTTTCATCCACAACGCTTCGCGAGATGTCGGACTGCGTGAACATCTGCTGCAGCGATTCCATCTGTTCCGCCAGATGGTCGATCACGCCCGCCATCACCGGCGCATCGCCGCCCGCCTCGTCGCCCGAGGCGAAGCTGACGCGGGTGATCGAGCTGAGCCATTCCTCAAGCTCGCGGTAGAACCGGTTTTGCCCGTGCCCAGCGAAGAGTTCCAGCAAACCGACGATCAGCGATCCCGCCAGCCCCAGCAGCGAGGAGCCGAAGGCCACGCCCATGCCGCTCAGTTGCGAGTCCAGACCGTCCATCAAACGGCCGAACACGTCCACGCCCGCATCGCCATCCTGTGGTGCGAGACTGCGGATCGTGTCGACCAATGCGGGAACGGTGGTCGCCAGACCGTAGAACGTGCCTAGAAGGCCAAGGAAAATCAGCAGGTTGACGATATAGCGCGTGATTTCGCGCGCCTCGTCGATGCGGGTGGCCACCGAGTCGAGAATAGAGCGCGTCGAGGTGGCCGACACCTGCATCCGCGCGCCGCGCGTGCGCAGCAGGGACGCCAGCGGCGCCAGAAGCTGCGGCGCCTTGGTGTCGCCTTCCAGCGTTTCGGCGGCAAAGCTTTCGATCCAGCGCACCGACCCGATCAGTTGCGAGACCTGCCAAAAACAGGCCACCACGCCGATCACGAAGACAAAGAAGATGAACCCGTTCAGATAGGGGTTCGCCTCGAACACAGGCAGCACGCTGGGCGCCGCGACGACCACCAGCGCAGCGCTCAGCGCGATCACCATCAGCATCAGCGCGATCTGCCGCACCGGTTGGGAAAATTGTGGCCGCGCTTCGCGGTCCAGTTGCGACATGCGCCCGGGTCCTTGCCCTATCATTCTGCTCTGCGGCGACAATAACGAACTATTGCGATCAAGGCCAAGGGATTATGCACAGATTGCCCGCACACGCGCCGCAAGCCAGTCCAGATCGGCGTCCTGTAGCCCAATCTCGTTCAAATGGTCGGTGGTGTTGAACAGATATTCCGTGTTCGGGCCGCGTCCGCCCACGGCCCTGGCGATGATCTGCGCCTGTTCTTCCAGCGGCAGACCGCCGCAATACTGGTCGTGTTCGGCGTCGATGATGTAGGCGACCGCATCCACGACGCGCCCGTCCACCAGTTGCAGGGGCACGGTCGCCTCGTAATAGGCGGACGAGATCAGCTCGCGGGCACGCAGGTAGTCCAGCGTGGTCTCTTCCGCGCCCTCGGCCACGGCCATCGCGATCCCCTCGCACGAAGCGGGCGGCACCGCGTCCAGCGCCAGCACCAGCCCCGGCTCCTCAACCGAGCCACGGTGATGGATCGAGCGCATGCAGAACGACCGCTGATAACCCTTGAGCCGCGCGACGACGCGGTCGGCGACCGGAAACCCCGGATTCCACAGCAAGCTGCCGTATCCGAACACCCACATCGTCATTCTGCGCCGCTCCTTCTCTTGCCGCTTCGGAAAAGGGGTAAATCTGATTTGCGCTGATTTTGAAAGGGGCGAAGCGGGGGGCTACCGGCAGTAGGACCCGCTGCGATAGCGCGCGGTGTCGAAATGAAAGTGGTCGCGGTGATGCCTGTCTGCATCCGGGCCAAGCACCGTCCCGAACGGCCCACAGGCACCCGCGTGCATCTTGCGCAGCGCGTCACCGTGGCGGGGGGCGTTCCACCCTTCCAGAACGCTGATCACCTGACCGTTCTTCAACTGGAACCCCGAAATGTCGATGGCGCGCCCCTTGCCGTGTTCGGACACCCGCGCGCCGGGCTGATTGTTGCGGGTGCGACAGGTGTAATGCGCAGCCACGCGAAAGGCAGCCAGCCCGCCCAAACGCTTCATCGCGGGTTTTGCGCTGCGGTCTGTCCATGTTTTCAGCGCTTTGGCCGTGGTGCAATCCATCACCGCCTGCTGGCTGAGGACAATGCCCGACACCGATCGCAGCCGGACAGCATCGTCGATGCCGCAGGCTCCGTGCGGGCCGGGGACCGGGCCGACATAAGTGCCCTGAAGTGCGACATCACCGCAAACCGAGCCTTGGGCACGCTTGCGTTTTCGGGCCATCGCCTTTTGTTCAAGCGCCTTTGGCCGGACGAAGGGGCGCAGCACCGCCATTTGGCCGGTGGATGTCGCCGATGCCAGTTGAGCGGCGTTTTGCGAGGCTTCAGGAACGGACAAACTTGGCAGCGCAATTGCAGCCTGTGAGACTACGGCATTTTCGCGCGTGACAGGACGCAGGGATTTTTGCGGCGCGGTCGCTGCCGCAGCGGTGGCTAGGCAAACTGCGGCGACAAGGGCGCATGCCGCCCTCATGTCGTCTCCTTGCGGGCGGAACGGCCAAAATCCGGTGCGTCGGTGTCTTGCCCTGCGTCGATGATACCGCGCCGGATCGCGCGGGTACGGGTGAAATAGTCGAACAGATGATCGCCGTCGCCAGTGCGGATGGCGCGTTGCAGGGCGAAAAGCTCTTCGGTGAAACGGCCCAGAATTTCCAACGTCGCGTCCTTGTTGGTCAGGAACACGTCGCGCCACATGGTCGGATCGGAGGCCGCAATACGGGTGAAATCGCGGAAACCGGCGGCAGAATACTTGATGACCTCGCCATCGGTGACGCGGCCCAGATCGTCGGCCACACCGACCATCGTATAGGCGATCAGGTGCGGCGTATGGGATGTGACGGCCAGCACCAGATCGTGGTGGTCGGCGTCCATTTCCTCGACGTTTGCGCCCATCCCCTCCCACAGCGCGCGCAATTGCGCGGTGGCTGCGGGGTCGGTGCCCTCGACAGGGACCAGCAGGCACCAGCGGTTGTCGAAGAGCGTCGCAAAGCCCGATTCCGGCCCCGAATGTTCGGTGCCCGCCAGCGGGTGACCGGGGATGAACTGCACGCCCTCGGGGAGCAAGGGGCCGACGTTGTTGATCACGTCGCGCTTGACCGAACCGACATCGGTGACGGTTGTCCCTTTGGCCAGATGCGGCGCGATCTCGGCGGTGACAGAGGCCATCGCGCCCACGGGCACGGCCAGCACCACCAGATCGGCACCTTCCACCGCCTCGGCGGCACTCTCGCAGACGCGGTCGGTCAGGCCGATGCGCCGCGCGGTGTCTCGCGTCTCCTCGCTGCGCGCATAGCCGGTGACTTCGCCCGCCAGACCGCCACGTCGTATCGCCCAATACATCGACGAGGCGATCAGCCCCAGACCGATCAGCGCGATGCGGTTGTAGACGGGAGCAGGCGCGGTCATGCGCTTTTGCCTTCCTTGAACTGGCGGACGGCATGGACGACCCGGCGGCACGCGCTTTCGTCGCCCACGGTGACACGCAGGGCTGCGGGCAGCTTGTAACCTGCGACCTTGCGCACGATCAGCCCCTGCGATTGCAGCCATGCGTCGCAAGCGTTCGCCTCGTCAGCGCTGCCGAAACGGGCCAGCACGAAGTTGGCGTGGCTGACGTCCGACGGCACGCCCAATGCGGCCAACCCTTCGGCCAGAATGGTGCGGCAGCGGGCGTTTTCGCTGCGGCAATGATCGGCATAGGCCACGTCGCGCACTGCGGCCTCGGCCGTGTCGAGCGCCGCCTGGCTCACGTTGAACGGTCCGCGGACGCGGTTCAGCACGTCGATCACGTGCTCGGGCCCGTATCCCCAACCAATGCGCAGACCGCCAAGGCCGTAAAGCTTGGAGAACGTGCGCGTCATCACGACGTTCTGGCGGCTGTCGACCAGTGCGGCACCGCCATCGTACCCTTCGACATAGTCGGCATAGGCCCCGTCCAGCACCAGCAGCGCCTGTTTGGGCAGACCTTCTGCCAGACGTGCAATCTCGGCGTCTGATATCATCGTGCCGGTCGGGTTGTTGGGGTTGGCGATGAACACCAGCCGCGTCTTCTTGTTGCAGGCTGCCAGCAGCGCGTCGATGTCGGTCACGCGGTCGGCTTCCAGCACTTCAACCGGCGTCGCACCCACCGCCCTGGCGCAGATCGAATACATGCCGAAACCGTGGACAGTGTGCACCACCTCGGTGCCCGGTCCGGCATAGGCCTGACAGAGGAATGCGATGATCTCGTCCGAGCCGTTCCCGCAGATGATCCGCTCCGCATCCACCCCATGCACCTGCGCCAAGGCCGCGCGCAGCGACGCGTGATCGGTGGAGGGATAGCGGTGCAGCTGGTGGGATGCACGGCGAAACGCCTCCATCGCCTTGTCGGACGGACCCAGCGGGTTTTCGTTCGATGACAGCTTTACCGCGTTTTCGATGCCCACAACGTGGCTGGTGCCCCCGACATATGGGTCGATCGACATGATGCCGGGCTGTGGTGCGATGGCTTGGGTCATGGGTTGGCTCCTTCGCCGCATGTTCTAACGGGGCAATCGCGCCTGCGCCATGCCCTTTTGTCCATGCGGAATATTGCCGCCCCGACTGTTGCTTCGTCTCCTTTCTGTTGCGCCCTCAGCATAGGGAACATAAAGTGAACATATGGTTAAAACACTTTCGGAAAAACTTGCGATTCTCTCGGATGCGGCCCGATACGATGCCTCTTGCGCGTCGTCCGGAGGCACCAAGCGCGGCAGCCGCGATGGCTCGGGCCTCGGTTCGAACGAAGGCTCGGGCATTTGCCACGCCTATACGCCTGACGGGCGCTGCATCAGCCTGCTCAAGATTTTGATGACAAATTTCTGCATCTATGACTGCGCTTATTGCGTCAACCGGGTGTCCTCGAACACCACCCGCGCGCGTTTCACGCCCGAAGAGGTCGTGTCGCTGACCATCGAATTCTACCGTCGTAACTATATCGAAGGACTTTTCCTGTCTTCTGGCATCATTCAATCGCCCGACAAGACAATGGAGGACATGGTACAGATCGCGCGCCTGCTGCGCACCCGCGAGAATTTTCGCGGCTATATTCACCTCAAGACGATCCCCGATGCCGCACCTGAACTGATCGCTCAGGCGGGGCTTTATGCCGATCGTCTGTCGATCAATGTGGAGCTTCCGACCGAGGCCGCCGTGGCCGCCTATGCACCCGAAAAGAACCCTGCGACGATCCGCGCGGCGATGAACGACGTCAAGGCGGGGCGCGCTGCATCGAAAGACCGATCGCACACCGGCAAGCGCCCGCCAAAGTTCGCGCCTGCAGGGCAATCCACCCAGATGATCGTGGGCGCGGACGGGTCGAACGACGCGACCATTCTGGGGCAGGCCAACAGCCTTTATGGCAGTTTCGGGCTGAAGCGGGTGTATTATTCCGCCTTTTCGCCGATCCCCGACAGCAGCGCCAAATTGCCGCTGGTGCAGCCGCCGCTGGTGCGCGAACATCGGCTCTATCAGGCGGACTGGCTGCTGCGCTTCTACGGCTTTTCCGTGGACGAGATCACGAGCGTGACGAACGCGGGCAATCTCGATCTTGAGATGGACCCGAAACTGGCATGGGCCATCGCGCACCGGGGTCTGTTTCCGGTCGACGTGCAAAGCGCGCCGCGCGAGATGCTGCTGCGCGTGCCCGGTTTCGGGGTCAAGACGGTGAACCGCATTCTGGGCACCCGGCGGCAGCGCGGGCTGCGCTATGCCGACCTGCAACGCATGGGGGCGCTGTTGAAAAAAGCGCGGCCTTTCATCAGCTTGCGTGACTGGTCGCCGGGGAAGCTGGTCGATACCGCCGATCTGCGGGCGCGGTTCGCGCCACCGCCCGAGCAGTTGAGCCTGTTTTGATGCGCACCGTTGCCCTGCCCCGCATCAACACGGCGCAGGCCTGGCGCGAGGCCGCGCGCGGGCTGCTGGCCGGAGGCACCCGGCCCGAGGATGTGCTGTGGTCCTTCGACGATCCGGCACAGGTCGATCTGTTTGCCGCGCCGCCGCCTGAAATCAGCGCACCCGCGACGGCGAGAGTGCCGAAATCCTTTGTGGACATGGCCAATCGGGTCGCCTGGCACAGTGGTGATGACCGTTTTGCGCGGCTTTATGCGTTTTTGTGGCGGCTGCGCGACCGGCCCGCGCTGATGCAGGATCGGGGCGATGCGCAGCTGGCGCACTTGCGCGCGATGGAGAAAAACGTGAACCGCTGCGCGCACAAGATGAAGGCATTCGTGCGGTTTCGCGATCTGGCCGCTGATGGACCGCGCCGCCGCTTTGCCGCCTGGTTCGAGCCGACACACCACACGGTCGAGCCCACCGCGCAATTCTTTGCCCGCAGGTTCGGCGACATGGACTGGGTGATCGTCACGCCGGACGTGACCGCGCATTTCCGCGATGGAAACCTTAGCTTTGCGCCCGGTAACGCGCGCCCCGACCTGCCCGAGGATGCGACGGAGGAGCTGTGGGGAACCTATTTCTGTAATATTTTCAACCCCGCGCGGGTGAAGGTGCAGGCAATGACCTCGGAGATGCCGAAGAAATACTGGAAGAACATGCCCGAAACTCGGCATATCCCCCAACTGCTGGCCAATGCCGAAGCACGCGCGCGCGAGATGCAAGCGGCGGCCCCGACCCTGCCGCCCCTGCGCGCCGAACGGATCAGCGCGGGCCTTGCCGATATGCGCGCCGTGGCAACCCGCGACAGTCTGGACAGCGTGCATACGCAGATCAGGGCGTGCACCCGCTGCGCGCTGTGTGGTCCTGCCACGCAAGCGGTCCCCGGCGAGGGGCCGCGCGATGCGGCGCTGATGGTGGTCGGTGAACAGCCCGGCGACACCGAGGATCGGGTGGGCCGTCCCTTTGTCGGACCGGCGGGGCAGATGTTCGACCGGATAGCAGCGCAGGCGGGGCTGGCGCGTGATCAAGCCTATGTCACCAATGCGGTCAAACATTTCAAATTCCAGCAGCGCGGCAAGCGGCGGATGCACGAGCCTGCGCATAAGTCCGAAGTGATGCATTGCAAATGGTGGCTGGAGGCCGAGGTGGCGCTGGTCAAGCCCAAGCTGATCGTGGCGATGGGCGGCACGGCGTTGCTGGCGCTGACCGGCACGAAGGAAGGCATCTTGAAGCGGCGCGGACAGATCGAAGAAACGGCGCACGGGCCGGTATTGGCGACCGTACACCCGTCGTATCTGTTGCGCCTGCCGGACGAGGACGCGCGAGAGACGTACACCGCGCTGTTCCGGCAGGATCTGGAGAAGGCCGCAGAATATGTATCCCAAGTCGCATAAGGCAGCTTGAAACGCAAAAAGGCCGCGCAGATGGCGCGGCCTTTCGGAATTTGCAGAACGGATCGAAGCGATCAGTTCTTGGCGTAGAATTCGACCACGAGGTTCGGTTCCATCATCACCGGGTACGGCACGTCGCCAAAGGCGGGCGTGCGCACGAATGTGGCGGACAGTTTCGAGTGGTCGACGTCCATGTAGTCGGGCACGTCACGCTCGGGCAGCTGTGTGGCTTCCAGGATGGCGGCCATCTGCTTGGAGCGGTCACGCACTTCGATCACGTCGCCTTCTTTGACGCGATACGAAGGAATGTTCACTTTCTTGCCGTTCACACGGACGTGGCCGTGGTTAACGAACTGACGGGCCGCGAACACGGTCGCCACGAATTTCGCGCGGTAGACGACGGCATCGAGGCGACGCTCGAGCAGGCCGATCAAGTTTTCACCGGTGTCGCCTTTGACACGCTCGGCTTCGGCATAGATGCGGCGGAATTGCTTCTCGGTCAGGTCGCCGTAGTAGCCTTTCAGCTTCTGCTTGGCGCGCAGCTGCAGACCGAAGTCCGACAGTTTGCCCTTGCGTCGCTGGCCGTGCTGACCGGGGCCATATTCACGACGGTTGACCGGCGATTTCGCGCGGCCCCAGATGTTTTCGCCCATGCGGCGGTCGATTTTGTACTTGGCAGACGTGCGTTTGGTCACGGCTGGTCTCCTTTATATAGGTTCATAAAGGGCGTTGTCCTCTGGTCCACGACCCGACAGGCCTCCCCTTGCAGGGCCCACCAACACCAATGAAGGGGCGCTTATACGCCCAGGTGGGGCAGTGTCAACGGCCATTCCACGGGGTGTGCGTGCCCATCTGCGCCACTGCCGCGTGACGGTGGCAGGTGGTCAGGTGGTCGTTGACCAACCCGCAAGCCTCCATCCATGCATAGACGATGGTGGGGCCGCAGAACTTGAAGCCGTCCTTCTTCATGTCCTTGGAGATTCGGGTGCTGAGGTCGGTGCTGGGCGGCACCAGCGTCTGAGATGCATATGCGGGCTGCAAGGGGGCGAAATCGACATAGCGCCACATGTAGATGTCAAAGCCTTCACGGTCCTCGATCCGGCACCACGCGCGGGCGTTGGAAATGGCCGCCTCGATCTTGCCGCGGTGGCGGATGATACCCGTGTCCTGCACCAGCCGATCAACCTCATCCGAGCCCCATCCGGCGATGGTGCGCGGGTCGAACCCGTCGAAGGCCGCGCGGAAGTTTTCGCGCTTTTTCAGAATGGTAAGCCAGGACAGACCGGCCTGAAATCCATCCAGGATCAGCTTTTCCCACAGGGCCCGGCTGTTGTATTCCGGCACGCCCCATTCAGTGTCGTGATAGGCGCGATAGATCGGTTCGGGCCCGGCCCAATCGCAGCGGCAAAGGCCGTCTTCTTCCGCAATCTGACCGCTCATCGGGCGTATCCGCAAATAAGACTAAAATAGGAACATTAATCCATTCTTAGAGAATAAGACGGCAAAGTGTAACCCGATCCCTCAAGGTACGGAGATGTCTTGTGAACCTCAAGAAACGGCGCATCGCGGACATACCACCCGGCATGGAAAACCCGCTGAACTTCGCTCTGAACAGCCGGGACAAGGGGGTTCTGGACATGGTGGCCAAGGCGATCCGGCACAAGCAGACCCTGCTGGCGTTTCAGCCCATCGTGCTGTCGCGCGACCCCGGCCGCGTCGGCTTTTACGAGGGGCTGATGCGGGTCACCGACGAGACGGGTCGCGTGATCCCGGCCCGCGAATTCATGGATGTGGTCGAAGCGACCGAATTGGGGCGCGAGATCGACGTTCTTGCCCTGCAGATGGGGATGCGCGCCTTGTACGAGGTCCCGACCCTGCGGCTGTCCATCAACATGTCCGCACGGTCCATCGGGTTCAGCAAGTGGACCCAGACCTTGCAACGCTGGCTGAGCCGCGACCCGACGCTGGCCGAACGGCTGATTCTCGAAATCACCGAAGGGTCGGCGATGACGGTGCCCGAACTGGTTGTCGATTTCATGGACCGCTGGCAGATGCGGGGCATCTGCTTTGCACTGGATGACTTTGGTTCGGGCCAGACCGCGCTGCGCTATTTCAAGGACTTCTTCTTTGACGTGCTGAAGATCGACGGCCAGTTCGTCTCGGGGATCGCGGTCGACCGCGACAATCAGGCGCTGGTGCGCTCGATGGTGTCGATCGCGCAGCATTTCGACATGATGACAGTGGCCGAATTCGTCGAGACCAAGGCCGATTCCGATATGCTGGCCAGCCTGGGCGTGGATTGCCAGCAGGGGTATCTGCACGGCGCGCCAACCACCCGCCCCGCGTGGAGAACACCTGCCGCGGCAATTGCGGCAGGATGATGGGGCCGGACCCTGCAAGTCATGTCTGGGCTGCGGCGGGTCCATACATCGTGACGACACATTGTGACGACGGATCGAATGGTCTATCCATTTCCCTGAGCCGAAGGGCCCGGACGCGGCATGTCGCCCGGTCTGACCACGCGTCCTTTGGCAAACAACAAGAGGATGTATTCCATGACCAACGTCGTCATCGCCTCTGCCGCGCGTACCGCTGTCGGCAGCTTTACCGGCTCTTTTGCCAGCACCCCCGCGCATGATCTGGGCGCCGCTGTACTCGAGGCGATCGTCGAACGCGCGGGCATCGATAAATTCGAGGTCAGCGAGACCATTCTGGGTCAGGTCCTGACCGCCGCCCAAGGGCAGAACCCCGCCCGTCAGGCCCACATCAACGCAGGCCTGCCGATTGAAAGCGCCGCGTGGAGCATCAACCAGGTGTGCGGCTCGGGCCTGCGCGCCATCGCGCTGGCCGCTCAGCATATCCAACTGGGCGATGCCAGCATCGTCGCCGCCGGCGGACAAGAAAACATGTCGATGAGCCCCCATGCCGCCAACCTGCGCATGGGTCACAAGATGGGCGACATGCAATATATCGACACCATGATCCGCGACGGTCTGTGGGATGCCTTCAACGGCTATCACATGGGACAAACCGCCGAGAACGTCGCCGAAAAATGGCAGATCAACCGCGACCAGCAGGATGAATTCGCCGTCGCTTCGCAAAACAAGGCCGAAGCTGCGCAAAAGGCGGGCAAGTTCCAGGACGAAATCATCTCCTTCATCGTCAAGGGCCGGCGCGGCGACACCGTGGTCGACAGCGATGAATACATCCGTCACGGCGCAACAATGGAAGCGATGCAAAAGCTGCGCCCCGCCTTCACCAAGGACGGATCGGTCACCGCCGCGAACGCATCGGGACTGAACGACGGGGCCGCCGGCGCGCTGCTGATGACCGCCGACAACGCCGAAAAGCGCGGGATCGAGCCGCTGGCGCGAATCGTCTCTTACGCCACCGTCGGCCTTGACCCGAAAATCATGGGCGCGGGTCCGATCTTTGCCTCGCGCAAGGCGCTGGAAAAAGCTGGCTGGAAGCCCGAAGACCTGGATCTGGTCGAAGCCAACGAAGCCTTTGCTGCGCAGGCCTGTGCCGTGAACAAGGACATGGGCTGGGACCCGTCGATCGTGAACGTCAACGGCGGCGCGATTGCCATCGGTCACCCCATTGGAGCATCCGGCGCGCGAATTCTGAACACGCTGGTTTTCGAGATGAAGCGCCGCGGCGCCAAGAAAGGCCTTGCCACACTGTGCATCGGCGGCGGCATGGGCGTTGCCATGTGTGTCGAGCGTCCGTAAATCCAAAAAGGCCACGCAATATAGTTGCGGAGGCTCTTCGGAATGGGTAACAAGATTTCGCGGCGCATATTGCGCCGCGGAGTTTGAAGGTCACCCGCATGTCAAGAACAGCGCCCACCGATCAGATCGCCAAGCGCACCGTTCACGGCGTGACCCCGATGCGTCTTTCGAGGGACAGCATCCGCACATCACGCAAAATTCCCCTTGTACCGTCACGATCCATGCAATGCTGCGTTTGACAGAACTCTGTCACAGACGCGCCAAACGCATGGACGTTTCAGGCTGACACACGCAATAATAGAATAAAGACCACCAGGAGGAGAAAGAACCATGGCCAGAGTTGCACTTGTTACCGGAGGATCGCGCGGCATCGGAGCCGCAATTTCGCAGGCGCTGAAAGACGCAGGTTACAGCGTCGCTGCAACCTACGCAGGCAACGACGAAGCCGCCGCGAAATTCACCGATGAGACCGGCATCAAGACCTACAAATGGAACGTCGCCGACTATGACGAAAGCAAGTTGGGCATCGCGCAGGTCGAGGCCGACCTGGGCCCAGTCGACGTGGTGGTCGCCAATGCCGGCATCACGCGCGACGCGCCGTTCCACAAGATGACGCCCGAGCAATGGCATCAGGTCGTCGACACCAACCTGACCGGCGTTTTCAACACTGTGCACCCCGTCTGGCCGGGCATGCGCGAACGCAAGTTTGGCCGCGTGATCGTCATCAGCTCGATCAACGGGCAAAAAGGTCAGTTCGCACAAGTGAACTATGCCGCGACCAAGGCGGGCGATCTGGGCATCGTCAAATCGCTGGCGCAAGAGGGCGCGCGCGCGGGCATCACCGCCAACGCGATCTGCCCCGGCTATATCGGCACCGACATGGTCATGGCCGTGCCGGAGAAAGTGCGCGATTCGATCATTGCGCAGATCCCCACGGGTCGACTGGGCGAACCCGAAGAGATTGCGCGCTGCGTGGTGTTCCTGGCCTCGGATGATTCAGGGTTTATCAACGGGTCGACCATCTCGGCCAACGGCGCACAATTTTTCGTCTGACAGAACAACCTCTTACGAAAAAGCGGCGCGCCCGGAAAGGCGCGCCGTTTTCATGTCTGCAGACGTTTAGCTGCCTTCGCCTCAGCGGCGCGACTTTGTTCCGAAAATCCACGCCAGGGCATCGTGGATGAACTGCCCCCGCGCGGCATGGGCCGATCCATAGGCGGTGCGGGCGGCGGGGTTTGTGGTGGCTTCGAACATCTGAGGGCTCCTGCAATGTGATACGTGAGTGGGGCGTTTTTCTTGCACTCAACATGAACTTGTGCGCACCTTCCTGCAAACGAGAGTTTTGACCACTTCAGTTAAGAATAATTGATCCGATATGCCAGACCGCCTGCCACCTCTGACCGCTTTGCGCGCCTTTGATGCGGCGGCGCGTCATATGTCCTTCGCCAAAGCGGCAGAGGAATTGCACGTCACCCCGGCCGCGCTGAGCTTTCAGATCAAATCGCTTGAGACGCATCTGGGCGCGCCGCTGTTTCGCCGTCTGAACCGCGCGGTCGAGCTGACAGAGGCAGGGCGCGCACTGGCACCCGGTGCGCAGGATGGGTTTCAGACGCTGGCCGCCGCATGGCGCGCGGCCGCGCGCTTGCAAGACAATGTGACGCTGACTGTGACGGCGGGCCCTGCATTCACCGCCAAATGGCTGGCACCGCGTCTTTATGAGTTTGCCCAATCGCACCCCGAAGTCGAATTGCGATTTTCCGCCTCGCTCAAGATGATGGACTTTGCCCGCGATGCGATAGATGTGGCGATCCGGTTCGGATACGGGCCTGATCCGGGCCTTTATGCGCTGCCGCTGGCTGGTGAATGGATGTGCCCGGTGATGACGCCAGCGCTTGCCGCGCAATATCCGACGCCCGAAAGCCTGACGCGGGCCAGTCTGATTTCAGACGAAAGCGTCGATTTTCTGGACCCGCCCTGCGACTGGGCCGCGTGGTTTCGCGCGATGGGCATCGACCATGTCCCCAATCACGGGCCACGCTTTTCCCAAGCCGACCATGCGGTTGATGCGGCACTGGCGGGCGTCGGCGTGGCATTGGGCCGCCGCGCGCTGGTGCTCAAGGACCTGGCCGACGGACGGCTGGTCGCGCCGTTCAAGATCGCGCTGGGGACACAGGCACGGTTCCGGTTTCTGTGTCCGCTGGGGTCCGAGAACCGGCCGCAGGTCGTGGCCTTCAGGGACTGGGTTCTTGCCGAGATCGAAAAGACGGCCCACATCACCGCCGCCATGCGCATCCTGTCGGTGTCGGAGTATGCGCAATGACGACGTTGCGGGCCACTGTCATCGGCTTTGTCGCGGTGCTGCTTTGGGCGCTGCTGGCGCTGTTCACGGTCGGGTCGGCCCCCGTGCCGCCCTTGCAGTTGAACGCGATCTGCTTTGGCATCGGCGGCGGTCTTGGGCTGGTCTGGAGCGCATCGACCGGCGGACTGCACCGCCTGCGCGGCGTGCCGCTGCGGGTCTATGTCTTCGGCACCGCAGGACTGCTTGGCTATCACGCGCTGTATTTTTCGGCGCTGCGTCTGGCCCCCGCCGCCGAAGCGGGGCTGATCGCCTATCTCTGGCCGCTGCTGATCGTGGTCTTTTCGGGCTTGCTGCCCGGAGAGCGGCTGCGCGCCGGGCATATCGTCGGGGCGATCACCGGGTTTCTGGGCGCTGCGCTGATCATTTCGGGCGGCAGCACCGGGTTTCAGGCTGCGCACCTGCCCGGATACGGGCTGGCGCTGATCTGCGCGCTGTTCTGGTCGGGGTATTCCGTCGGCTCGCGCGGGTTCGGCGCCGTGCCGACCGACAGCGTTGCGGTGTTCTGCATTGCCAGCGCGGTTTTGTCCGTGCCGTTGCATCTGGCATTTGAAACGACGCAGTGGCCTGTGGACACAACGGGCTGGGCCAGCACGATCGCGCTTGGCCTCGGCCCGGTGGGGCTGGCGTTCTACGTCTGGGACATCGGCGTGAAACGCGGCGACATTCAGTTGCTTGGCACCGCGTCCTATGCGGCACCGTTGCTGTCCACGTTGGTTCTGGTGCTCGCCGGAGTGACGGAGGCCAGCTGGTCGCTGGCTGCCGCCGCACTTTTGGTCACCGGCGGCGCCGTCATCGCGGCGCGCGCCAGCTTTGGCCAAGGCCTGTCAGGATGACAAGCGTGTAATTTGTTCTTTAAGACGGAGTTTCTGTCGTTTCAGCTCGGCCACCTTCAAGGTGTCCGCCCCCGGTGCGCGAAGTTCCTTTTCCACCGTGTCACTCAGGGTTTCGTGCTTTTTCTTCAACTCGTTGAGATGTGCGCTCAGGCTCATGCAGTCCTCCATTCGTTCAAGTACACTTACAGCAGACCACGATTTTACAATTCTGTCACGCTGCAGACGCATCATAAGCGTGGCAACTTTTAATCAACGGTTAAAATTCCAGCGCTGCACCATCCCGCAGAACCGCTTTTATTTCAGGTGTGTAGCTTTCAGCATCCCGCAAATGGGCTTCGCCGCGGTGCAGAAGGCGTGGAAAATGCAGGCGAAATTCCGCACGTCCGCCCTTTCTTGCGCGGATTATGCACAATTCCGGGGCACGTCCGGGCCGCGCCGAGAAGGGCTGCACCTCGACGCTGCCCAGGACGGGGCGAATCCCTGCCAACAGATCGGGCAATCGCGCCATTCGGTGCACGAAATGGGCCAGGCCGCGATACCGCAGCCGCTTGGCCGCGATCTGCACCCAGGCCTCCAGCGCGGTGTCTTCGCCCAATGCCCCCTCGCGGCCCGAATAGGGCGAGGGGCGACCAGCGGCGCGATCAAAAAACGGCGGGTTGGCGATCACGTGATCAAAGCTGCGCTCTTTCAGCGGCATCGGCAGCGCGGTGATATCGGCGCAGGTCACATCCAGCCCGTTGCGCGCGGCAAGATCGGCGTAATAGGGCTGGCGTTCGACCCCGTGCAGGATCAGCCCCGGCACCCGCGCACCCAGGCACAATGCCGCAGCGCCCGCCCCGCAGCCAAGATCCAGCACCGATTGTCCGGCCTTTGCGGGCACGCTGGCGGCCAGCAAGACGGGGTCAAGACCCGAGCGATAGCCCACACGCGGCTGCCACAACATCACCTTGCCGCCTAAAAAAGCGTCGTGGCTCAGCTCGGGGCCGTCGCTCACTGTCCCAGCGGGATTTCGTTGTCACGCATCACCCGTGTCGCGGCGTCGTGATCGTCAAGCCGCACCATGAGGCGGCGCGGAAAGATACCGATGCCCCCTTCGAGCACGCTCATGTTTACGTCCAATTCAAAGCAGTCTATATCCTCGCCCGACAGTAGGGCCGAGGCAAACGCGATGATCGTCGGGTCGTTGCTGCGCAAAAGTTCCTTCATGCGCACGGATGTAAGAGCAGGCGGGCCTCGTTGTCGAGAGGTCATCGGGGGCAACAGATGGACAGCAGCGAAAACACGGTGAAACCACATGACAGGCTGGCCGCGCGGCTGGCCGATGACATGGACGCGGTCAACACGCTGATCCGCACCAAGATGGCATCGGAACACGCCCCGCGCATTCCCGAAGTGACGGCGCACCTGGTCGGCGCGGGTGGCAAGCGACTGCGCCCGATGCTGACCCTCGCCTCAGCGCATTTGTGTGGATATACAGGGCCTTACCACGTGCATCTGGCCGCCACGGTCGAGTTCATTCACACCGCCACGCTACTGCACGACGATGTGGTGGACGAAAGCGCACAACGGCGCGGACGCCCCACGGCGAACCTGTTGTGGGACAATACGTCGAGCGTTCTGGTGGGCGATTACCTGTTTGCGCGCTCGTTCCAATTGATGACCGAATGCGGCTCGATGGAGGTGATGCGCATCCTGTCCAACGCGGCCGCGACAATTGCCGAGGGCGAGGTGCTGCAACTGACCGCGGCACAGGATCTGGCCACGGACGAGGCCGTCTATCTGCAGGTCGTGCGCGGCAAGACCGCGGCGCTGTTTTCGGCGGCGATGGAAGTCGGCGGCGTGATCGCGGGGGCAGATAACGCAAAAGTGCGCGCGCTTTATGATTATGGCGATGCGTTGGGCGTGGCCTTCCAGATCGTCGATGATCTGCTGGACTATCAGGGACAGCCCGAGGCCACCGGCAAGAACATCGGTGACGATTTCCGCGAGCGCAAGCTGACCCTGCCGGTGATCAAGGCGGTGGCCAAGGCATCGGCGGACGAGCGGGCTTTCTGGGAGCGGACCATCGAAAAGGGCAAGCAGGACGAGGGCGATCTGGAGCATGCGCTGGCGCTGCTGAACACGCATGACGCGCTGGCGCAGACCCGTGCCGATGCGATTGGCTGGGCTGACCGCGCCAAGGTAGCGCTGGCCCCCCTGCCCGATCACGACATCAAGGATATGCTGGTCGATCTGGCCGACTATGTGGTGGACCGGATCAGCTAGAGCGCTTGCGGTCTGGCTGCATCCTGCATCGAGCCCAGGCGGCCTGCGCGCACCCACCAACCGGGCTGTGCATGTGCCAGCCGTTGCGCGGCCTGCGTCGCTGCCGTGGCGCTTTTGAACACGCCGAAACACGTGGCCCCCGACCCCGACATGCGCGCCAGCATGCAACCCGGCAATGCCGCCATCGCCTGACGTGTCAGGGCGATCTGCGGGGCGATGCTCTCAGCTGCGGCTTGCAGGTCATTGCGCTGCGTCGCCAGCCATGCGCACAGGTCGGCGGCATCGGTGAAGGTGGGCAAGATGGCAGGCATCGGCGCGTTGTCCTTGTGCGCAAGGGTCCTGAATATGTGCGGCGTCGAAACCGCGACGCGCGGGTTGGCCAGCACTACATGCAGATCCGGCAGGCCCCCTACGGGGGTTATGACATCACCAACGCCCTGCATCCGCGCCGCTTGCGAAGAAACGCAGACCGGAATATCCGCCCCCAGCGCCAGCAGATCCACGCCATCACGACCCTGCCCCGTCATCACACCCAAGCCCCGCCAGACCGCTGCGGCATCGGCCGATCCGCCGCCAATGCCAGAAGCGACTGGCAATTCCTTGGTCAAGGTCAGCGCGGCGCCCGGCGCAAACAGGCGCGCCACCCGCAGCACAAGGTTGTCGTCGCCCGCAGGCACGCTTGCCGCCTCTGGGCCATCCACCTGCAACGACCATGCGTCGGCGGCGCGCAGATGCACCACGTCGCCCACGTCGGCAAACACCACCAGCGAGTCGAGCAGATGATAGCCATCATCCCGCTGCCCCGTCACATTCAGGGTCAGGTTGATCTTGGCAGGCGCAAAGACCCGCAGGCCAGTCACCATAGGGTCAGTCACCCTCGGGTCAGGCATCGGCGCAGGCTCAGCGGTCGACCGTGACCGTCAGGGGTTCGGCACCCTCTTCGGCCAGAACCTTGTCCAGTCCCACCTCAAGCTTGCGGCGGATGCGGGCCGGATCGGCCTCGCCTTCGGTGTCCTTGGGATCGACGAAGGACAGCGCGCGCGACCATTGGAACTGCGCCTCGCGCTTGCGGCCCACGGCCCAGAGCACGTCGCCCAGATGGTCGTTCACCACAGGATCGACGGCCTCCAGCTGCACGGCGCGTTCCATGTGAACAACCGCCTCTTCATAGCGGCCAAGGCGGTAGAGCACCCAGCCCAGGCTGTCGATGATATAGCCGCTTTCGGGATTTGCGGCGGCGGCCTGCTGGATCATGTCCAGCGCCTCATCCAGATTGACCTGCTGTTCGACCATGGAATAGCCCAAATAGTTCAGCACCTGCGGCTGTCCGGGGTTCAGCGCCAGCGCCTGGCGGAAATCGGCCTCGGCCTGTTCCCACTGATCCAGACGTTCATGGGCGATGGCGCGGGCATAGAGCAGGAACCACTGCGCGCGCGCGCCCTCGGGCGTCAGTTCCAGCGCGCGGTCATAGGCGGCGATTGCGGACGCGTACTGGTCCTGCTGGCGCAGAAGATCGCCGAGCGTCGAATGCACGACGGGCAGGTCGGGGTACTTGCGCGCCAGTTGCTCCAGCACCTCGATGGCGGCGTCGGGCTTGTCCGCGCGGCGCAGTGCCGCAGCGCGGCCCAGTTCGGCTGCGTGAAAGGCCGGATCGTCGGCGGGCACTTCCTTGTAGACCGCGATGGCCAGATCGTATTGCTCAAGCTCTTCCAGAAGCTCTGCGTTCAGCAGCAGGGCGTCCACGTGGCCGGGGCGCAGATAGCGCGCCAGACGGCCATAGAGCAGCGTGTAATCTGCCGACGCCTCGCTGCGCAGCGCGCCCGCGATGGAATAGAATACCTCGGCGATGCCGTCACGGGCCGATGTCACATGGGTGAACGGCAATGTCTCGCCCGCCTCAAGCGCTGTGATGACACGCTCAAGCTCGGGGTCGGTCCCGGCGCCGAATGCGTCTTGCAGGCTGGTGACCGCTTCGGCGTTGCGGCCCAGCTGGCTGAGGACTTCCGCCCGCGCCAGCGCGCCGCGCCGGGTGCGCACCATGGTGCCGCTGTCGGCCCCCGCAAAGATCGCCTCGGCGGCGGCATATTCCCCCTGCAACGCCAGCGCCATCGCCTTGTGATAGAGCGCAAAGCCCTTCATGCCCTGTTCACTGGCCACTGTATCAAAGCCTGCAAGAGCCGCATCCATGTCGCCCTCGCCCAGATGCGCCCAAGCCGTCAGCAGGCCATCGACCAGCGGGCCAACGCCCTGATCCGTCATGTCGCGTTCAAGCAGTGCGGCAAAGTCTTCGCGTTGCGCCATGTCGGCGATCACCGCCATATGCGCCGCCTGGCTGCGCAGCCCCTGATCGGTCATCCGGTTCGCGATGGGCAATGCCTGCGCCACGTCGCCCAGCATCAGATGCGCCAGCACCGCATCCTCCATCAGGATGGCGTTCTGGGCGTCCTGCCGCAGCGCAATATCGTAATAGCGCGCCGCCGTGCCGAAATCGTTCATGTAAGACGCCTGGCGCGCCGCCAGATAGGGCCCCGCCACGTCCCTTGCCGCAAGCGGGCTAGCCAGGGACCAGATCAGGGCCGTAGCCACCGTACTTTTCAAAACCGTAGTTTTCAAAACTGTGCTTTTCAAAATGGAGCGGATCACGCGGCTGCCTCTCTTAAAAATAGACTTCGACAAAGGCTAACAGGTCTGCAGGCGGGCGCAATGGCCCTGCCGAACTCATGGTGAACAATGCTGTGAGCTTCGCAGCATCTTGCCGGTTTCACACGGCACGCTTGCCCTCATATGCAAAAAGGCGGGCCCAAAGCCCGCCTTTTCCAAACCGCTGTCAGCGATCTTACATGTTGGGGTAATTCGGCCCGTCACCACCCTGCGGCGTCGTCCACTTGATGTTCTGCGGCGGGTCCTTGATGTCGCAGGTCTTGCAGTGCACGCAGTTCTGGAAGTTGATTACAAAGCGCGGGTCCTTGCCCTCTTCCGTCACGAATTCATAGACACCCGCAGGGCAATAGCGCGCCGACGGACCCGCATAGATCGGCAGGTTGTGGTTGACCGGAATGTCGGGGTCCACCAGCTTGAGGTGCGCAGGCTGGCTTTCCTCGTGGTTGGTAAAGCTGAACGCCACGTTGGTCAGCCGGTCGAACGACAGCTTGCCGTCGGGCTTGGGATAGGCGATTTCCTTGTGCTTGTCCGCAGGCTCCGTCGCCTCGGCGTCGGATTTGCCGTGCTTGAGCGTGCCCAGCAGCGAAAAGCCCAATGTGTTGCACCACATGTCGAAACCACCAATGGCCATCGACGCTGTCAGCCCGTATTTCGACCACAACGGCTTGACGTTGCGAACTTTTTTCAGGTCGGTGCCGATCGGGCCGTTGCGCACGTCATGTTCGTATGCGGTCAGCTCGTCGCCCGAACGGTCGGCCTTGATCGCGTCGTACGCGGCCTCGGCCGCCGCCTTGCCCGACAGCATCGCGTTGTGGTTGCCCTTGATGCGCGGCACGTTGACCATGCCCACGGTACAGCCCAGCAGCGCCACGCCCGGCGCCACCATCTTGGGCATCGACTGATAGCCGCCCTCGGTGATCGCACGCGCACCATAAGCGACGCGCTTGCCACCTTTCAGCAGCTCGGCGACCATCGGGTGATGCTTGAATCGCTGGAATTCCATGTAGGGGAACACATGCGGGTTCTTGTAGCCCAGGTGGACCACGAAGCCCACGTAAACCTGATTGTTGTCAAGGTGATAGATGAACGAACCGCCACCCGCATTGCTGCCAAGGGGCCAGCCCATCGTGTGGGTCACGGTGCCTTCCTTGTGCTTGGCGGGGTCGATTTCCCAGATCTCTTTCATGCCGAGACCGAATTTCTGCGGCTCCTTGTCGGCCTGCAGATCGTATTTCGCGATGACCTCTTTCGACAGCGATCCGCGCACGCCTTCGCCCAGGAACACGTATTTGCCGTGCAATTCCATGCCCGGCTCATAGCTGTCTCCCTTGGTGCCGTCGGCGGAAATGCCGAACTCACCGGCGACGACGCCTTTGACTTCGCCGTTCTCGCCATAGACCAGCTCGGAACACGCCATGCCGGGGAACACCTCGACACCCAGCGCTTCGGCCTGTTCGGCCATCCAGCGGCAGACGTTGCCCATCGACACGATGTAGTTGCCGTGGTTGTTCATCAGCGGCGGCATGGGGAAGTTGGGTATCCGAATTTGGCCCGCCTCGCCCAACATCAGGAAATTGTCTTCCTTGACCTCGACAGTGACAGGCGCGCCCTTTTCCTTCCAATCGGGGATCAGCGCGTCCAGCCCGCAGGGGTCCAGAACCGCACCCGACAGGATGTGCGCACCGACTTCCGAGCCCTTTTCCAGAAGAACGACGCTCAGATCGGGGTCCAACTGCTTGAGACGGATCGCCGCCGACAGACCCGCAGGGCCGGCCCCGACGATGACCACATCATATTCCATCGCTTCGCGTTCAATCTCGGCCATGCTCGGCGGCTCCTTTTACAAAAGCGCGTGCAGACATCGCACTGCGCAATAATAGTTCGCGCTTGGCTAAACCACGCTGCTCGTCAATGCAATCGAAACACCGCGTCAGGGCAGCCGGGCTGCGACGGTTTTTCGCACTGCATATCAGGGCCGCAGATGGGTCAGGCACCAGGGCGATCCCCCATCAGATAGCGCGGTCCAACACCTTTCAAACCCGCACGATCACCGGGATTATAAAGCGCACAACTTTCCAGGCTCAGGCACCCGCAGCCGATGCAACTGTCCAGCGTGTCGCGCATCCGGGTCAGCGTGTCGATCCGCGCGTCCAGTGCGGCGCGAAATCCGGTGCTGATGCGCGCCCAATCCGCCTTGGTTGGCACCCGCCCCTTGGGCAGCCGGTCCAACTCGGCGCGGATCTGCGGCAGGGTGAACCCGAACTGCTGCGCGATCATCACGAACGACAGCCGCCGGATATCCGCCCGCGAGAACCGCCGCTGCCCGCCCGCATTGCGCCAGGGATCAATCAGCCCCTGTGCCTCGTAATAGCGGATCGCCGACACCGCGAGCCCGGTGCGCGCCGCCAGATCGCCGATGCTCAAGCCGTCTTTTGCCATGGCAAATATTCCTTGACCTAAAGTTAGGTTTAGCAATTACGCTAGAGAAGCAGCATCCGTATTGAAAGGAAAATCTCCCATGACCGCTCACCTCGAACACGCCAACTTTACCGTCTCCGATCCCGCCGCCACCGCTGCGTGGATGTGCGATCTCTTCGGCTGGCACATCCGTTGGCAAGGTGCCGCCAAGGACGAAGGGCACACCGTCCACGTCGGCACCGATGCGCAGTACCTCGCTCTTTACGCGCCCAAGGCTTCGCAAAAACCGCAACGCTCAAGCTACACCACGATCGGCGGGCTCAACCATCTGGCCGTCACCACTGACGATCTCGACGCGTTGGAAACCCGCATCAAGGCGCATGGCTTCATGACCGGCAACCACGCCGATTATGAACCGGGCCGGCGCTTCTACTTCCACGATCACGACAATATCGAATACGAGGTCGTCCAATACGGCTGACGCCCTTCATCTTGCCGGGTAAACTCCGGGGGAAGCGCCGCAAGGCGCTGGGGGCAGCGCCCCCCAAACCCCGGCCCGTCGGCGGGAATAAACCCAAAGCCCAAGCGCGCGGCCCTTGCAATCCCCCGCCGCAATAGGTCAGGTAGCATGCAACATTGACCGGCGGCCATCTTGGCCGCCCTAATCTGCTGGACGTGACCTATGGAAAAGATCCCGATGACCCGCAAGGGTCACCTCGCCCTCGAGACCGAACTCAAGCACCTGAAGTCCGTCGAGCGCCCCGCCATCATCAAGGCTATCGCCGAGGCCCGCGAGCATGGCGATCTGTCGGAAAACGCCGAATATCACTCCGCCAAGGAAAAGCAGTCCTTCATCGAGGGCCGCATCAAGGAGCTGGAAGGTGCGATTTCGCTGGCCGACGTCATCGATCCCGCCAAGATGAAGGGCAGCATCAAGTTCGGTGCGACCGTCACGCTGGTCGACGAGGACACGGACGAGGAAAAGACCTATCAGATCGTCGGTGAATACGAAGCCAACATCGAAGCAGGCCTGTTGAACATCAAGTCGCCCATTGCCCGCGCCCTGATCGGCAAGGAAGAGGGCGACAGCGTCGAAGTGCGCACGCCCGGCGGCGACAAATCCTATGAAGTGCTGAAAATCGCCTTCGTCTGATCGGAATCCAAGACATGGCCGACACGTCGCCAGCCCAGAGCAAATCGAACCAGGCGCGGCCTGCGTCCCCGGCGCAGGCACGTCCCACGCCGCTGGGTATCTATGACCGCCCCCGCGCAGGCGGCATCTCGGGAATCGAGATCGCGGCCATCGCACTGTCGGTGGTTTGGCTTCTGGGGGCGACGGTGTTCTTTGTCAGCATGCCCGCCGCCCCGGAGGGGCAAGAGACCGGCACCGAAGGGTTGATGTTTCTGATGTCCATACTGGCCGTCTTCATGCCCGTGGGCATGATCTGGGTGGCGGCGACAGCGGCCAGGGCCAGCCGCGTCATGCGCGAGGAAAGCCAGCGTTTGCAGGCCGCCATCGACGCCATCCGCCAGGCTTATATCGCGCAGCAACACGCCCGCGATCTGTCAGGCGAACCTTCGGTTGCGCGCAAGCTGGATGAGATCGCCGCCGCCGCGCGCAAGACCGAAACCACGCTGGCCACCTTCCACACCCGCCGCGACGCACCGCACAGCGCGCGCCATGCGCCGCCGCCGATGGCGCCGCAGCCCGCCGACGACCAGCCCAAGCTGGCGCTTGGCACCACATCCGAAGAGACAGCACCGCCACTGGCCCGCGAAGATTTCATCCGCGCCCTGAACTTCCCCGAAACCGCCGAGGATGCCGAAGGCTTCTCTGCGCTGCGCCGCGCACTCAAGGATCGGCCCACCGCACAGATCATCCAGGCCGCGCAGGATATCCTGACCCTGCTCAGCCAGGACGGCATCTACATGGACGACCTGACCCCGGACCGCGCCCGCCCCGAGATATGGCGCAGCTTTGCCCATGGCGCGCGGGGCCGCAGTGTCGCAGCTTTGGGTGGGGTGCGCGACCGCTCGTCGCTGGCGCTGACCGCCGGGCGGATGAAACAGGACCCGATCTTTCGCGACGCCGCGCATCACTTTTTGCGCCGTTTCGACCGCAGCTTTGCCGCGTTCGAGGCCGAAGCCGACGACGCCGACATTTCCGCGCTGGCCGACACCCGCACGGCGCGCGCCTTCATGCTGCTGGGCCGCGTGGCGGGGACGTTCGACTAGGTTTCAACTTTCCGCGGCGTCGGACTTCACAGCCCTAAACCGCCCCAGGGGATGAAGCGCACCGGATCGCCCGGTTTGACCACGGCTGCACCATCGGGCAATTCGACCAGCCCTTCGGCCCAACTCAGCCCGCTGATCCGGCCCGACCCTTCCGACCGGAACACCTCGACCACGCCGCCGCGCATCCGCGCGCGCAGGTATTCGCGGCGTCCGGGTTTCTTGGATTTCTCAAAGCCTGCGGGCACCTCGAAACCTTGGGGTGCCTGCCAGCCTGCCCCTGCCAGCAGACCCAGCGCGGGGGCGGCGAACACCAGCGTGCAGACCATCGCCGCGACCGGATTGCCCGGCAGGCCAAAGACCGGTGTGCCGTTCCACATGCCCAATGCCAATGGTCGCCCCGGTTTCACCGCGATCCGCCACAGCGCCATCGCGCCCGCATCGCGCAACAGGGCAGACACGTGGTCCTCGTCGCCCGCAGATGCACCGCCGCTGGTCAGGATCGCGTCCACGCCCGCCCCGTCCAGCGCCCCATCCAGTGCAGCGGCCAGTGCGCTTCGGTCATCGGCCACCCGGCCCAGATCAACCGCTTCGTGCCCCAGCCGGGTCAGCAGACCCAGCAGCATCGGGCGGTTGGCGTCGTAGATCTGGGTCGCGCCTGCGTCGCTGCCCGCTTCGGACAACTCGTCGCCCGTGGACAACACGCCCACGCGCAGCGGCGCAAAGACCTGCACCGTGCCCACGCCCACCGCTGCCAGCAGCGCCAGATCGGCAGGTGTCAGTCGGCGCCCTTGCGGCAGGATCTCATCGCCTGCGGCCACGTCTTCGCCCGCGCGGCGGCTGTTTGCACCGGCCTTGACCGGCCCGTTGAACGCGATGCGACCGCCATCGACGGTCACGTCCTCTTGCAGCACCACGGTGTCGACGCCCGCAGGCAGCGCGGCGCCGGTCAGCACGCGCACCGCGTGGCCCGCAGGCACCGTGCCGTCAAAATCGCCGCCCGCCGCCGCGCGCCCATCAGTCAATGGCAGCACGTGTACTCCCGCGTCACGCCCGCCCGCGAAGCCGTAGCCGTCCACCGCCGTATTGGGCCTTGGAGGATTGGACCGCAGCGCGGTGACAGGGGCGGCCAGCACCCGGCCCAGAGCCTGCTGTACGGTGCAGGTTTCAACCCGTGCAACCGGGGTCAGGCGCTCTTGCAACAGCGCCAACGCTTCATCCACCGGAGTCCAGGCCACACCCGGCGGCAGGGCAAAGCAATCGTTGGACAGGGGCGGCGGCACCGGATCACCCGGTGTCAGCGCCGCGCGCAAGGCATTCTCGTGGCCCAGCCCCAATATCCAACCCTCTTGCGCATCGCCATCCGCCAGCATTGCTTCCATCTCCGCAGGCGGCAGCGCCGACAGCGCCTGCGCCAGAACCCGCACCTGAGCGGCGTCCTTGATCTCGTCCGGCATGGTCTGCGCCGCAATCTCGGGTGCGATCAGCGAGGGCCAGACCTCGACCAGTGCAATGCCTGCGTCCAGCGGCTGAAACGGCCAGACGGTCAGGTCATCTGCAAAACGCTGCCGCAACCGCGCCAACACCGGCAGCCCCATCAGCGCCTGCGACCCGACCGAGCCTGCACCGCTCAGCTGCCAGACGGCAAAGGCCCCCTTGGCAAGTTTTTCCGCCCTGCGCCGTTCGGCAAAAGGGTTCTGATAGCCCACCTTGGTACGCGGCAAGCCGTCCACATCACGCTTTAAACCATTGCCCCAGAAGGGCCCGTTGGTCCCAAGCGACCGATTAATTGCCCCAGCCACATCGAAACGGTTGTTGGCCTTGGGCGCATCCTCGATCCGCGCGGCGAACCAGTCCCACAAGGCGAGCGGATCATCCGAGCCTGCCATGGCCCGCGCAAAGCCACGCGGATAGCCGAAGGGGAAATCGAACCCTGCCAGCACCCGCCGACCCGCAGTGCGTTCGGCTTGCAACATATCACCGATCCACGCCTCGGCCACCTGTCGGTTGCGCAGGTAGACGGGGGCTTCGGGTGTGCCTGAGCGGGCGACACAGGCCCAGATCGCGTCGGCCTTGGGCGTCGGGCCGCGATCATTACCACCCGACCAGTCCACCACGATGACTGTGTCGAACATCACAGCCCCACCTGCGAGAGGATAAAATCGGCAATCGCGCGCGTGTCATCCAGATCGAAAACCGGCACCGTTACGTCCACCGCGCTGTCGCTGGCCACCGCCCGCACCGTCGGATCACCGGGCGCGATCAGCGGGTTGCCTGTCACAGCCCGGTGCGCCTCGACCTTCGGGTGGGCGTCGCGTTTGTAGCCCTCGACCAGCACCAGATCGACCGGCGACAGCTTTTCCAGCAGCGCCGACAACGGCAATTCGTCCGCGCCGCGCATTTCGTGCATCAGGGCAAAGCGGTTGCGCGAGGCCAGCAGGACCTCGGTCGCGCCTGCAACGCGGTGGCGGTGGCTGTCTTTGCCTGGGTGGTCCACGTCGAAGGAATGGTGCGCGTGTTTTACCGTACTGACGCTAAAGCCGTGCCCAGTGATTTCGGTGACCAGCCGTTCCATCAGGCCGGTCTTGCCTGCGTTCTTCCAGCCGACGACGCCGAAGATCCTCATAGCATCGCCTGTGCCGCCGCCAGATCCTCGGGCGTGTTCACGTTAAAGAACGGATCGCCCACGTCGGAAAACTCTGCCAGCTGGCCGCCGTGCTTGTCGGTCCAGATCACCACCTTGCGCAGTCCGTCGTTCAAGGAGGCGCGCAAATCGTCACGCAACGCAACGGGCCAGAGGCCAAATGTGGGATGCCGGATCAGCCCGGCGGTCATGGATTTCGTATCCGCATCGCCGCGCGGCGTCGCGGCCAGTGCCAGCGGGTTGGTCATCCCTTCGGACGCCAGCAACAGGCGCGGCACCAGATCGCAGGGAAAGAACGGCGTGTCGGCGGCGACGGTCACGATTGCGTCGGCGCCTTGGCCCGCGGCCCAGTCCAGTCCCGCCAGCACGCCCGCCAATGGCCCCGCGAAACCGTCCACGCTGTCGGCCACCACAGGCAGGTCAAAGCCCGAAAACCGCGCCGCATCGCCATTGGCGTTCAGCGCCAGCCCCGCCACCTGCGGTTTCAGCCGCGCGATGACGCGCGCCAGCAGGCTTTGACCGCCCAAATCCAGCAGCGCCTTGTCGCCACCGCCCATCCGCGTGGCCAGTCCACCGGCCAGGATCACGCCCAAGGGTTGCTTCATCCCGTGCCCCCCTTGCGGCCTGATTTGCGCGGCTCGTCCTGCACGGCGGCGGGGTCGGCGTCGCGGATCAGGCGGTCTTCTCCGGCAAGGCAGACAAACCGCTGGCCGCGCATGCGTCCGATCAGCGTCAACCCCACCTGCTGCGCGATCTCGACGCCCCACGCAGTGAACCCCGAGCGGGAGGCCAGCACCGGAATGCCCATCATCGCGGTCTTGATCACCATTTCGGACGTCAAACGGCCCGTTGTGTACAGAATCTTGTCGTCGGGCCCCACGCCTTCGTCCAGCATCCAGCCCGCGATCTTGTCGACGGCATTATGGCGGCCGACGTCTTCCATATAAACCAGCGGGCGGTCCTGGTGGCAGAGCACCGTGCCGTGAATCGCTCCTGCCTCCAGATACAGCGAGGGCGTGCGATTGATCGCGGCACTCAAAGCATAGAGCCACGACGTGCGCACGGGCGTGGCGGGCAGAACGACGCCATCCAGCCCCTCCATCATGTCACCAAAGACGGTGCCCACGGCGCAACCGCTGGTGCGGGTCTTCTTCTTCAGTTTGTCCTCGTGGTTGGTCTGGCGCGCGGTGCGCACCACCACCACCTGCAGTTCATCATCGTAATCGACGCCGGTCACCACGTCATCGTCGCCCAGCATCCGCTGGTTGCGCAAAAAGCCCAGCGCCAGATATTCGGGGTAATCGCCGATGGTCATCGCCGTGACGATTTCCTGCGCATTGAGGTAGATCGTCAGGGGCCGCTCCTCGACCACCGACAGGTCGATCTGCGCGCCGGTCTGGTCAAAGCCGGTCACGCTGCGCGTCAGTCCCACGCGCGCGGGCATGGGCGCTATCAGATAGCTGCCTGCGTTGTCTTGCGTCGCCAATTGCATCCCCTGAGATTGCCCGTTACGCCTTAGACCAACACTAAGGTTTCACAATGTCCACCACCACCACCAAAACCGCGTTCTGGCGCGGCATCCGCGACAGCGCCCCGTTTACGCTGGTCGCAGGCCCCTTTGCGCTGCTCTTTGGCGTACTGGCCACCGAAGCGGGGCTGAACCTCTTCGAGGTCATGACCTTTTCGCTGGCGGTCATCGCGGGGGCGGCGCAGTTCACGGCGCTGCAATTGATGCAGGAAAATGCACCCACGGTGGTGGTCATCATCTCGGCGCTGGCGGTGAACCTGCGGGTTGCGATGTATTCCGCCGCCCTGACCCCCTATCTGGGGCGCGCGCCGATGTGGCAGCGGGTCTTTGCAGCCTATCTGCTGGTCGATCAAAGCTATGCGCTGAGCCATCAGAAGTTCGAGGCGGAACCGGCGATGACGGTGCCCGAGCGGATGGCCTATTACATGGGCACCTGCATGCTGGTGATGACGGTCTGGTACGGAGCCAGTCTGGCCGGCGCGCTGATCGGCAGTGCGCTGCCGCCGCAGATCCCGATTGATTTTGCGCTGCCGATTGCCTTTCTGGCGATGGTGGCCCCTGCAATGCGGACCCTGCCCCACGTGATCGCCGCCTTCACTGCCGTCGTGGTCAGCCTGTTCGCCGCCGCCGTGCCGTGGTCGCTGGGGCTGATCATCGCGGGCGGGGCCGGCATGATCGCGGGCGCGCAAGCGGAATTGTGGATGGAGCGGCGCGCATGAGCGACCTGACCCTGTGGACCGTTATCATCTCGCTGGGCGTGGGCAGCTTTTTCCTGCGCTTCTCGTTCCTGGGGCTGGTCGGTGACCGCCCGCTGCCGCCATGGCTGCTGCGGCATCTGCGCTATACCGCCGTGGCGATCCTGCCTGCGATGGTGACACCGCTGGTGGCCTTTTCAAACGAGGCGGGCACCGGCCCCGAACCGGGGCGGCTGCTGGCGGCGCTGGTGGCCGTGGGTGTTGGGATGAAGACCAAGAATGTCCTGGCCTCCATAGGGTCGGGGGCTGTGGTGCTGACGCTTTATATTCTGGTGATGGGATAGCGCGGAGCGTTCGCCCTCGCGCCTAAAGCTGAACCTTCGCGATGCCGTCCACGATGTCGCCTTCGTCGTTTTCATAGTACTTGTCGGTGACCACATTCGGGAAGGTGCCGAACTGTTCCATCAGATTGGTGGGAAACCAGGTTGAGGTCACCGTTTCAAACCCCGGCACCTGCGCCAGCACCGCAGTGGTGGCCTGCGCGCATTGCGCATCGCCGACATTGCCATAGTTGCGCACCAGCCGCAGCGCCTGTTCCGCCTGGCTGGCGGTCACCGGCACGGTCTGGCTGACCACGTGAAAGGTGCTGCGGGCGTGGGCGCTTTTGTAACCCTGAAGCACCGCGGGCGACACGCCGTATAGCACATCGCCCTGTTCCGGCACGCGCGCGTGCTTGAACGATCCGGCGGGGTCGAAGATCACCCGCTGCGATCCGTTGATCATCAGCGAGGTATGCGCACCCTTGCCCGAGCGGTTGTTGACCATGGTGAACAGGGTCAGCGAGGGGGCCGAGCCGTCACTGTAGGCACTGGCCGCTATGACCTCGGGTGGCGAATCGTTCACCGCTTTGGTGGAACAGCCTGCCAGAGCCGTCAGCGTGGACAGCACAATCATGATCGAACGCATGTGATCCGTCTCCGGTGATCTGGGAAGGGCAAGCCGTGGCGGGGCTCAGGAAATGAAGATGGCCATGCCGATCAGCACTGCAATAATCACGATCACGCTCCATTTGGTCCATGCCATGAAGCCGTTGAACGTGTCCTGTTGCACCTTCGTGTCCATCTCACCGTGTTTGTGGTCTGCCATCTGTCAGGCTCCTGTCTGTCTGAAAAGATCAACTTTGGCCGTCTCGGTACTGCATTTGTACGGCCCTGTCACGGTGTCAATGCCGCGCAGGGGCGGCTTTGCGTCATGCTTCTTCGGGGGTGTCGTCCAGCGCCTCGGCCAGCCGAAATCCGATGCGGTTGGGGGCTGCCTGCTCGACCGCCTTGGGCACGGCGCGCAGCATCACGTTCAGCTGCGTCACGTGCTGGATCAGTTGGGTGCGCGCGCCGGTCGGGTCGGAGCCGTAAAAGGTGATCACATCGGGGTCGAAATACCCCATCCCCTCGATCCGCAGCACGCCCGCATCGCCACCGGCAAAACCCATGGCAACCTCGTGCTCATTGTCGAGCTTTTCCTCGAAGTTCTTGATGTAAAGCGCAAGCCGCTCGTAGGCCCATTGCGCGGGGCTTTTCTTGCCTTGGGGCTTGGCCTGCATGCCCTTGGGCAGCGGCTGGTCGTTGGCATTGGTGGCCTTCGGGTCGCAGTGCACCTCGTAGAGGCGGGGCATCACGTCGGCCTCGATCGCCTCTGCCGTTGTCCTGATGTCGTCGTCCATGATCGCCCCTTACGCCTGTTGAAACACCCATGCCCCGTCATCGCGCCGGGTGCGCGTGGCAAGGCCCGTCTGGTGAAGGTGCGACAGATGGGCGAAGGCTTCAACCATCGCGAGGCCATATTCCGCCTCGCCGATCTTGCGTTTGAACAGCGGTGCATAGCATTCGGTGGCAGATTTGGGCGTGTCGATATAGGCCAGCAGACGTTTCAGCGCACCGTGGTGGTTGTCGATCAGTTGCCGCATACGCGTGGGCAGGCCGGTAAAGGGCAGCTTGTGCCCCCCCAGCACCAAGTGGTCGGGTCGCGCAAGCGGTTCCAGCCGTTCGCAGGCTTCCAGCCATTCGCCGATCGGGTCGGCCATCGGTTCGGTCGCGTGCACACCGACATTGGGACTGATCGACGACAGGATCTGGTCGCCCGCCAGCACCAGGTTGTCGTCCCGGCTCCAGAACGTGGCATGTTCCGGCGCGTGGCCGTTGCCCATGTGAATGTCCCAGGTTCGCCCGCCGATGCGGATGGTCTGGTCCTGCTGGATGCGGGTGTATCCCAGCGGCAAGGGGGCCACGACATCGGCAAAGTTGAACGGGCGCTCGGCGGCGCGTTTTTCGTAGATTTCCGGCCCCATGCCGAGGCTGCGGTAGAACGCCAGCGTTTCGGGCAGTGGGGTGGCCTGCTCGTCCAGCGTCAGCATCCGCGCCGTCAGCCAGGCCGCGCGCGTGGTGACCAGTTCGGCCCCGTGCTCAGTCTGGAACCAGCCCGCAAGCCCGATGTGGTCGGGGTGGTGGTGCGTGACGATGACGCGGCCCACGGGTTTGCCACCCAAGGGGCCATCCAGCATCTGCTGCCACAGCTTGCGCGTTTTGCCGGTGTCAAACCCGGTGTCGATCACCGTCCAGCTGTCGCCATCATCGAGCGCATAGATGTTGACGTGATCCAGCTTCATCGGCAGCGGCAGGCGAAACCACAGCACGCCGTCCGCCACTTCGATTGCAGTGCCGAATTCGGGGGGCTCGGGCCAGGGGTATCGCAGACCCTGCGGTGCGCCGTCCGCCATCAGGCTGCCAACTCGTCGGCACTGAGGTCCATCAGCGCCTTGGCACCGGATTGCGCGTGGACAAGAAGCCCCTCATGCTCGGGCAACAGACGCTGGATGTAGAAGCGCGCCAGTTTCTCGCGCGGCCCACCGACCGTGTCGGCCAGTGCCGCCTTGAGATGCAGGTGCCCGCCCAGAACCCGCGCGAAGGCGCGCAGATAGGGCACGGCACCGGCGAAACGGTCCTGCATGTCGTCCTGCGAGACCAGCCATTCGGTCGCCTCGCGCAGGTTCTCGGAAGCCTGCCAGACCGCTTCGCCCATGCGGGGGAATCGCGCGCGCGCGGCCTCGGCCTGTTCCTCGATCTCGTCGATCAGCGCATTCGCGGCCTCGCCGCCGTCCATCATCTTGCGGGCGACCAGATCCATCGCCTGGATGCCGTTGGTGCCCTCGTAGATCGAGGTGACCCGCACGTCCCGGTAATATTGCGCAGCGCCGGTTTCCTCGACAAAGCCCATGCCGCCGTGCACCTGCACGCCCTGTTGGGCGACGTCGATGCCGACATCGGTGCAGAACGCCTTGGCGATGGGGGTCAGGAACGCCGCGCGCGCCTTCCATTCGGGTGCTGCGGTGGCGTTGTTCATGTCGATGGCCACCGCGCAGGACAGCGCGATGGCGCGGGCTGCGAACACATCCGCCTTCATCGACGCCAGCATCCGGCGCACGTCGGCGTGGTCGACGATGCTGCCTGTGGGCCCTTGGGTCTGGCCCTGCTTGCGGTCCAGCGCATAGGCCAGCGCGTGCTGGAACGCGCCCTCGGCGATGCCGACGCCTTGGGTCCCGACACCAAGCCGCGCGTTGTTCATCATCGTGAACATCGCGGCCATGCCGCCCTGTTCCGGCCCCACCAGCCAGCCGTGCGCGCCGTCATATTGCATCACGCAAGTGGGCGATCCGTGCAGCCCCAGCTTGTGCTCGAGGCTGACGACCTTGAGGCCATTGGCCTTGCCGGGGTTGCCATCGGCATCGGGGATGTACTTGGGCACCAGAAACAGGCTGATCCCCTTGGTGCCCTTGGGTGCGCCGGGCAGACGCGCCAGCACCAGATGGCAGACGTTCTCGGCAAAGTCGTTGTCGCCCCAGGTGATATAGATCTTCTGCCCCGAGACACTGTAGGAGCCATCGCCGTTGTCCTCGGCCTTGGCCACCAATGCGCCCACGTCCGATCCGGCCTGCGGCTCGGTCAGGTTCATGGTGCCGGTCCATTCGCCGCTGATCAGCTTGGGCAGGTAGACCGATTTGATCATGTCGCTGCCGTGGTGTTCCAACGCCTCGATCTGGCCCTGGCCCATCAGCGGGGCCAGTTGCAGCGACAGACAGGCGGCGCTCATCATCTCGTTCACGGCAGTGTTCAGCGCCATCGGCAGGCCCATGCCGCCATATTCGGGGTCGGCGGCGATGCCGATCCAGCCGCCTTCGGCAATCGCCTTGAAGCCATCCGCGAACCCCGGCGGCGTGCGGACCACACCGTTTTCCAGATGCGACGGATGCAGATCGCCCGCGCGTTGCAACGGAGCCATCACCTCTTCGCACATCCTGCCCGCTTCGGTCAGGATCGCCGAGGTGACATCGCTGCTTGCCTCCTCGAAGCGATCGGTGGCGCGCACCTGGTCCAGTCCGACCACATGATCAAACAAAAAGGCATAATCATCAACAGGGGCGCGGTAGGCCATCGGAAACTCCTCAGAATGACGCTGCACCCTTGGCAATGCCCTAAGCGGTCTTTATGCGGGCGACGGGGGCAGCTTTGCACGGTAACATGGGCTTTCCGCCCCCCCTATGGCAACCCCAACGCGGCGTCACGCAACGATCATATGACACTGACCGAAACCCTTCATTTGCACCCCGATGCGCAAGGTATTGAAACTGCAGCCGCGCTGCTGGTTGACGGTGCACTGGTCGCCTTTCCCACGGAAACGGTCTATGGCCTTGGGGCTGACGCGCGCAACGGGCAGGCGGTGGCGGGCATCTATGCGGCCAAGGGACGTCCCAGCTTCAACCCGCTGATCGTGCACGTGCCAGACGTGGCGGCTGCGCGCGCGCTGACGCAGTGGAGCGACACTGCCGACCGGCTGGCCGCAGCCTTCTGGCCCGGTGCGCTGACGCTGGTGCTGCCGCTGGCTACGGGGCACGGGCTGTCGTCGCTGGTAACGGCGGGTCTGGATACCGTCGCGATCCGCGTGCCGCACCACCCAACTGCACAAGCGCTGCTGCGTGCGGCAAAGGTGCCGGTGGCGGCCCCGTCGGCCAATATCTCAGGGCGGATCAGCCCCACGACTGCGCAACACGTGCTTGACGGTTTGTCAGGTCGCATCGCCGCCGTGCTCGACGATGGCCCCTGCCCCGTCGGCGTCGAAAGCACGATCCTGTCGCTGGCCGGGGCGCCGACCCTGCTGCGCCCCGGCGGGCTTCCGTCCGAGGCGATCGAGGCGGCACTCGGCACGCCCTTGTCACAGCACAGCGGCGACGCGATCACCGCACCGGGCCAGCTGGCCTCGCATTACGCCCCCGGTGCCGCGGTGCGCCTGAACGCGACCGAGGCTGCCCCAGGCGAGGTCTTGCTGGGCTTCGGCGCAATCGCGGGCGACATCACCCTGAGTGCAGCGGGCGATCTGGCCGAGGCGGCAGCGACGCTGTTTGATGCGCTGCACCGGCTGGACCGCATGGGCAAATCCATCGCCGTCGCGCCGATCCCGCACAAGGGGCTGGGCGTGGCCATCAACGACCGTCTTGCGCGGGCCGCAGCGCCGCGTTGATGCGGTCAGCCCAGCAGGATGTCGATGATGCGGCGCGGGATCATCAGATCGTCCAACGCCTTGTGTATCTTGGCGTTGCAAGCGTCCAGGGGGCGGCTGGCCACGTCGAAATTCATGAAGTCATGGGGCAGATCAATTGCCAGATAAAACGCGCGCCCCTGAAAGGCCGCCGCGATAAAGGTCTTTGACGCCTGATAGTCGCGCGCAAAGCCAAGCAACCTTTCGCCAAAGCCTTGATGCAACCGCTTGCGGGCCAGATCTGGATCATCGGTATAGACCTCGAACACCTCTTCGACCCTCGCATCGGGAAATTCGAACCTGAAGGGGGGCAGATCGGGCGTCGCCCATTTCATCACCGCATTCATCGCACCACCAAGGTCGGGGCAAAAAACGATGGTCGGCATGTCCTCCAGACAGTCAATCTTGAGGACAATGCCACCAAAGAGATGGGTGCGCCGCGTCCTGTTGTCGCTGGCGCTGTCGCGGTAGGCATCGCGAAAGGATGCCTTGGTCACTGTGTAGCCGATGCCCCGCCACACCCCCCTGATAGAGGGGCCAATGGTACTTTCGTCGGCGCGCGGAACGATGCCCAATGCCTCAAGCCTGCGTTTGGGAAAGCCGCCCTCGGCTTCGGTCTCCGAAAAGGTCATGTCGTCGAAAAAGCTGCATATCACCGGGCGGATGAAATGCGTCACCTCGGCACTGATCTTTTCGCCGCGCGTCAGATAAAGGAACAAGGCCGCGGCGCCGCCAAAGACCAGCGGAAAGAGCGGCAGCATGGGATGCACCCTGAACGCCAGCAGGGCCAGCACCACCGAGATGCCGAACACCGCCCCTGTCCAAAGCTGGCTGCGCCGCACCGCTGCCGCGCGCACCTCTTCTTTTTCGCGCAGGAACGGAGCGATCTCGCGGTCATAGACTGCGGCAAAGCCACGCTCGTGGTCACCATGTTCGATGAAGGTAAACCCTGCCATCCTGTCAATCCCCAAGGTGCGCGCACAATAGGAGTGCAACCGCGCCGCCAGAAACGCAACGATTTTAGATTGTCCCCAAGGGGCGCGCTCAGGCGCGTCCGGCAGTACCTGACAGGCCCAGCGGATCGACGCCCAGCGATTTCAGCGCGCTCTGCCATTTTCCGGAACTGTCGCCAAAGACCAGATCAGCGCGCGCGTCGCAGGTCAGCCAGCCGTTGGCCAATATCTCCTGCTCCAGCTGCCCAGGCCCCCAGCCGGCATAGCCCAGCATCATCAGCGCATGCTCGGGGCCCTCACCGCGCCCGATGTCTTCCAGAATGTCCTGCGTCGCGGTCATGCCGAAGCCTTCGCCGATCTCCAGCGTTTGCAGTTGCGACCTGTAGTCGCCCGAATGCAGCACAAAGCCGCGCGAGGTCTCGACCGGGCCGCCGAAATGCACCGGCATCTGGCGCACGTCCGGTGTGACCTCGATATCAAGCTGTTCCAGCACCTCGCCCAGCGCCAGATCCTGCGCAGGCTTGTTGACGATCAGCCCCATCGCACCCTTGTCGGAGTGTTCGCAGACAAACACCACCGAATGATCGAACCGCATGTCGTCCATACCCGGCATCGCCAACAAAAGCTTGCCCGTCATTTCCATGCCTTGATCCGTCATTGCCGTCCCGCTGCTGTGAATGTCATCCGCTTCAGAATGGGGATAGCTCCGCCTGCGCGCAAGGGGCAGTCTGAGCCGCTGAGCGAAACAAAGCCTGATGAAAAAGTGACTTGGCTTTGCGCGAGCCCCACGCCACAAAACGATCATGAAGCGCACCCGTTCCCTGATTGCCGCCCTGATGCTGGCCGCCCTTGGCGGTCTGTCGCCTGCCATGGCGCAGGACGATCCCATTTCCGGTCAGGTGATCCAGGGCTGGACGTTGCCCGACGGGCGGCTGGTTGCGGGACTTGACCTGCAGCTCAAGCCGGGTTGGAAAACCTACTGGCGCAGTCCCGGTGACGCAGGCATCCCGCCGCAGTTCGACTGGAGCCGCGCGCGCAATGTCGGCAGCGTGGCGATCACATGGCCCACGCCGCACGTGTTCCACCAGAACGGCATGCGCTCGATCGGGTACAAGGACCGCGTGGTGATCCCGCTGCACATCCAGCCCAGATCGCCGGGCCAGCCGGTGCGGATGCGCATGCAGATGGATCTGGGGGTCTGTTCGGAGATCTGCGTGCCCTATCAGCTCGACTTTGACACCACTTTGGACGCCGCAGCCGTCAAGCCGGTGCCGACGCTTGCCGCCGCACTTGCGCAATCGCCGTTCTCGCGCCGCGAGGCGGGCGTCGTCGCCGCCACCTGTGCGCTGCGGCCCGTGGCAGGCGGCATGGAAGTGACGGTGCGGGTGCAGATGCCCTCTTCGGGCGGTGCCGAAGTCGCGGTGATCGAGCCGAACATCCCCGATGTCTGGACATCAGAGGCCGAGACCACCCGCAGCGGCGGCTGGATCACCGCCACCGCACAGATGCTGCACACCGCCGGACACCCCTTTGCGGTGAACCGCAGCGCCATGCGCATCACCGTTCTGGGCAGCCAGCACGCGGTCGACATCCAGGGCTGCACCGCAGACTAAGCGTGGCTCAGGCCGCGCGTCGCGCACGCAGCAGCTGAAAGGCGGCTGCCGCCAGCGCATAGACCAGTATCGCAGCCCCCAAGAGACCCGCCGCGAACAGCGCCAGTGCTGCTGCCCAGGGCGACAGCACTGACGCCGAAGGCCACAACAATGCCAGCGGGGGCCATACCGTGCCCGCTACTGCCACGTGCCCCACCGTTGCCGCGCCCCACGCCAGCACGGCGGCCCACAAGGGCACCAGCACCAGCCGCAGACCGCGCGCGCGCAGGCCCCGCCGCATCGCGCGCACCTGCCGCGACATGTCGTGCTGTGCCGCGATCAGCGCAGGCACCACCAGCAGGACCAGCACCATGCCAAAGCCCAGGCCATAGACCAGCGTGATCACCGTGGGTTTCAGAAACTGCGCCTGCTGCGATTGCTCGTATAGCAGCGGCGCCATGCCCAGCACCGTCGTCAGCGTCGTCAGCATCACCGGGCGCAGCCGGTCCGCCGCACCGTCGATGATCGACGGGATCAGCCCGCGCTCGGCGGCATATTCGTCGATGGTGGTCACCAACACGATGGAATCGTTGATGATGATCCCGGTCATCCCCAGCAGCCCTACCACGGTGAACATGCTCAGCGGCACCTCCCACAGGGCATGGCCATAGATCGTGCCGACCAGTCCGAAGGGAATGACCGCCATCACCACCGTGGGCCTTGTCCAGCTGGCAAAGACCCAGGCCAGCACAAGGTAGATGCCGGTCAGGCACATGATGAGGCCGCTCAGCGCATCGCTCAGGAAGGTGTCCTCCTGCTCGCTCAGGCCCGCCAGTCGGAATTCCACCTGCCGCTCGGAGGCGATGCGCGGCAAGATGTCGGTCACGAGCGCGCGGTTGATCTCGGCGGCGCGGGCGGGGTCGTCTTCGGAAATGTCACCGGTGACCGAAATCAGCCTAATGCCGTTCTCGCGGCGCACGGTGGAAAACCCGGTGCGCCGGGTGACGCTGACGATATCGGCCAGCGGAACATAGCTGCCCGCCGTGGTGCGCAATTGAGTACGCTCCAGAAAATCCGCCGTCAGCTCGTCCTCGGGCAGTTCGACCCGGATCGTGGCACTGCGCGGCCCGTCGGGATAGGTCGCGGCCTCGATCCCGTTCAGACGGCTGCGCAGGGCACTGCCCAGCGTGTCGATGGTAAAGCCCAGCGCCTGGCCTTGCGCGGTCAGGTCCAGGATCAGCTCTTCCTTGTCATAGGCCAGATTGTCTTCGACAGCACTGACCTCGGGGTATTGCAGCATTGCGCGCTTCAGGTCCTCGGACGCGGCCTTGAGCACATCGGTGCTGGCCCCGAAGAACTGCACGTCCAGCGCATCGCCCCCAGGGCCCGAACGCCCGCCTCGAAAGCTGACAGTCTCGGCCTGAGGGTGCGCCACAACCGCCTCTTGCAGTTCCGCGACAAAGGCAAAGGACGAATAGGGCCGCAGGTCCGCGTCGATCAATTCGATCGAGATACCGCCCAGCAGATCGGGGTCCTTGGTGTCTACCCCTGCCAGCCCGCGCCCGGCGTTGCCGCCGATCTCGGCGATGACGTAATCCAGAGGGTTGCGGCCATAGCGCTCGGCATAGGAGGCGCCAAGCGCCTCGGTCGCGCGCTGCATCTCGCGCATCATCTCGATGGTGTCTTCGCGCGTCGCGCCTTCGGCCATGGCGAAGTTGCCGCTGACCGTGCCCTGCTCGGGCGAGTTGAAGAACCGCCACTGCACCTCGCCGGTGATCAGCAGCGCCACCTGGCTGGCCAGCACGGCCACAACACCGGCCAGCACCACGTAGCGCGCATGGATCACACCGGCCATGAAGGGGCGGAACAGCCGCTCGCGCAGCCATTCAAAGCCCCGGTTGACGATCTTCGACGGCAGGTCGATGCCCGCCGTGCCGATGCGCTGCACCACAACAGCCTTGATCCGGCGCGGCGACAGCAGGAACAAGACCGCCACTGCGGCGAGCGTATAGGCGGCCATGCGCAGGCCATCCCAGACGATCGCGCCCCAAACGCCGCCCTCTGGCTTGGTGACCAGCGCCCAGACCAGGATCGCGCCACCGCCGATGAACAGCGCCCCTGTGACCAGCCCGACCGCCAGCTTGCCCAGGCTGAACTGCGACTGTCCGTCCGGCCGGATCGCATGGGACATATGGTGCGGCAGGATCAGGAAACATTCGACCAGCGAGGCGATCAGCACCACGATCACGGTATAAGGAATGTCGCGGATCAGGTCGCCAAAACGCCCCCCCACCGCCACCAGCCCGAAGAACGCGATCACCGTGGTCAGCGTGGCGGCAAAGACCGGCATCGCCATGCGCTGTGCCGCCGTCTCGGCGGCGACCACCGGGGATTCGCCGTAATAGCGCGCACGGTGATCGGCATGTTCGCCCACCACGATGGCATCATCGACCACGATCCCCAGCGTGATGATCAGTCCGAACAGCGAGACCATGTTGATGGTAAGGCCGCCCACGTACATCAGCGCAATCGCCGCCATCATCGCCACCGGAATGCCCGCCGCAACCCAGATCGCGGTGCGCGCGTTCAGGAACAAAAACAGCAGCGCCACGACCAGAGCCAGACCGACCAGCCCGTTGTCGATAAGGATGTTCAGGCGCCCCGATATCGCCTCGGCGCGGGTGCGGATCAGCTCGACCTTGACCTCGGGGGGCAATGTCGCCTCCAGCGCCGCGGCCACCTCTTCGACCCGGTGCTGGATCGCGATGGCGTCGCCGCGGTCGGTGCGGTCGACGCGGATCGTGACCGCAGGGTTCGGCCCGACAAAATAGCCGCGCGCGCGGTCGATACCGCTCTGCTCGACGCGGGCGACATCGCCGATGGTCAGCTTGGAGCCGTCCGCGTTCGACCGCAGCACGATGCCGCTGATCTCCTGCGCGCTGCGCTTGGCGGTGCCGGTGCGCACCCGTGCGTTGGCCCCGGCCACATCCCCCGCCGGATCGGCATCGACCTCTGCAGCGATGGCCGCTGCGATCTCTGCCATTGTAACGTCATAGGCAATCAGCCGGGCCGAGGGCACCTCGACCAGAACCTGCGGGGCGGCAACGCCCTGGATGCTGGTGCGGGTGACCCCTTCGGCAAAGAGACGCGTCACCAGCTCATCGGCGAACTGCCCCAGTTGCTGCGGCGCCACGGGGCCGGTAATGACCACATCGGTCACCCTGTCGCGCCAGGCACCGCGCCGCACCGATGGCTCCTCGGCCTCGTCCGGCAGCGTGGTGATTGCATCCACCGCCGTCTGAACGTCGACCGAGGCGCGGGCCATGTCCCAGTTCGGCTCGAACTCCAGCGTGATAGACGCACTGCCTTCGGTCGATCTCGATTGCGAACCTTCCACACCCTCGACCGCCAGCAACACAGGCTCAAGCACCTGCACGATGCCTGCGTCCACGTCGTCGGCCCCTGCACCGTCCCAGCGTACGCTGACGGTGACGTTGTCGATGATCACGTCGGGAAAGAACTGCGCCCGCATGTTCGGCGCGGCGAAGGCCCCCGCCGCCAGCATCAGGACCAGCAACAGGTTCGCCAAGGTCCGGTGGCGGGTGAAATAGCTGAGGATGCCGCCGGCGGCGGCGGGGATCGCGCGCGCCATGCTCAGCCGCCCATCCGGCTTTCGATGCGCGCGACCATTTGCGCGGGCACCTGCGGTTCGGCCAGTTGCGCCAGCACACGCGCCTTGGCCTCTTGCGGCATGCGGTCATTGGCCTCGACGAAGGCCACCAACCGCGCGCGGCGTTCCACGCTGAGTTCAAGCATGTCGGACGTGGACGGGGCCGCATCCTGAAGGCCCGCGCGCAGCGGTGTCACGGCAATGCCCGCGCCCAGCAAGGGCGAGCGTGCCTCGACCACCTCGCGGCCCTGCAATTCATCGCCGCGCACCAGAACGCTGTCGCCCTGACGGCGCAGCAGGGTCACGGGCACGGTCTCCAGCCGGTCGCCTTCGCCTAGGACCAGCACCGATCCGTCAGCGCCAAGGGCTGATGCTGGCAGCCGGACAACCTGCGTCAGCACAGGCTCCTGCACCGCGACGGTCACGAAGTCGCCGGGTTTGAATCCCCGCGCGCTGTCGAGCCGGGCAAAGACCAGACGCCCGGTCTGGGTTTCGCCCGCATCGGCGCTGACACGGGTAATCATGCCCCTAGCGCTTAAGTCGATGCCTGCGACATCCAGCGTGGCCGTGACGGGCGCATTCAGCAGATCGCCTGCATCGTCCAGCAGCCGCGCATATTGCGCGGTGGACAGCCGAAACGACACCTCCAGCGCGTCGGGGTCGATCAGATCGGCCAGCTTTTCATTCGCTGAAACCAGCCGCCCCAATGTCACGTTCGTCAGACTCAGCGTGCCGTCGAACGGCGCGCGCAAGGTCGTATCTGCCAGACGGCGCTCTGCCTCGGCCAGCGCAATCTCGGTGCGTTGCAGGGTGGTTTGCGCCTGATCTATCCGCGCCTCGGCTGCAGTCACGGCCTGCCTGCGCGACAGCACCGCCTGGCGCGCGGACGACGCGGCCAGTTCGGCGGTTTCCACGGCGGCGGCGGTGCCCACTCCGCGTTCTTCCAGATCGACCTGCCGCTGGAATGCCCGTTCGCGCAGGTCTGCCTGTTCCTGCGCGGCTGCCTGATCGTCGCGGCCCAGATCCAACGTGCGCTGCGCGTCCAGCAAATCGGCTTTGGCGTCAGAAATATCGGCCTGCACCCGATCCAGAGCCGATTGCGCATCGGCGGGGTCGATCCGCAACAGAACCTCGCCCGCGCGCACGATGCCGCCATCCTCGAAGCTATCGGCCATCTCTACCACGCGCCCGGTGACAGCAGCGCGCAACTCAAGCGTGCGGCGCGACTGGACCTGACCGAAGGTCTCCAGCACCGGCACCACGTCATCCGCCTGCGCCAGCACCAGGTTGACCGAAAACGTCCGTTCGCGGGCAGGCGGTGCCTTGGTCTCGCGCGAGAGGCGCTCCTGCACGGCACCGCGCAGAAGATCGCCCGCATAAACCAGAAGGGCCAGCGTTAATGCCGTCAGAACCAGACCGATCAGGCTTTGCCTCAGAAACCGCATGTGTCCATACCTATATGCCCCTGCATCGTGTCAGAGGCTGTTATCATAGCGCGCATCGGCACCGGGAAACCCCCGGTGCACGACACTGTTACGCGGCACGATTTCATTTCCGTCGCAGATGTTCGTCCAGACGCGGCATTATTTCCACGAAATTGCAGGGACGGTGCCGGAAATCGAGTTGTTTCAGCAATATCTCGTCCCAGGCGTCCTTGCAGGCACCGGGGCTGCCGGGCAGTGCAAACAGATAGGTGCCGCCCGCGACGCCCCCCGTCGCGCGGCTTTGAACCGCGCTGGTGCCGATCTTGTTCATGCTTACGATGGTGAAGACGGTGCCGAAGGCGTCGATTTCCTTTTCATAGACATCGCGGTGCGCCTCGACCGTGACATCGCGGCCCGTCAGGCCGGTGCCGCCTGTACTGATCACCACGTCGATCTGCGGATCGGCGCACCATGCGCGCAGTTGTGCTGCGATCTCGGCGCGCTCGTCCGCGATGATCTTGCGGTCGGCCAGAACGTGACCCGCCGCCGCGATCCGGTCCACCAATACGTCACCAGACCGGTCATCGGCCAGTTGCCGCGTGTCGCTGACGGTCAGCACCGCGATGCGGACGGGGATGAATTCAATGGTCTCGTCGATACGGCTCATGCGCTGCGCTCCAACAGGGCCAGCCGCAGCGCGAGTGCCGCGAAAATGCCACCGGTTACATAGTCCAGGATGCGGCTGCCCCGCGCCAGCCGTGCGCCGAGGCCCGAGGCAAAGATGCCTACCGCACCGTTGATCACGAAACCGCCCAGCGCCATCACGGCACCCAGTATCAGGAACTGCACCAGTACCGGCGGCCCCTCGGGACGCACGAACTGGGGCAGAAAGGCAACCACGAACAGGATCACCTTTGGATTGGTCAGGTTGACCACCAGCCCTGTGCGAAAGGCCCGCACGACACTCATGCCCCCGACCTTGCTGCGTTTCGCGTCATCGCCACGCAGCAGTTGCACGGCCAGGAACAGCAAATAGGCGACACCTGCCCAGCGTATCACCTCGAATGCGCCGGGCACCGTCGCGACCACGGCACCCAGACCCAGACCCGCCAATCCGGTGTGAATGAACGCGCCGAGCGAGATCCCCGCACTGGCAGCCACTGCGGCCTTTGGACCCGACCTCAGCCCCTGCCCCAGACAGAACATCATGTCCGCCCCCGGTGTCAGGTTCAGCGCCAGCGCCGCAGGCACGAAGGCCAGCAAAGTGATCCATTCGGTCATCATCCCTCGACCTCGAACCAGTTCACCGTAGGCCCCAGATTGACCACGCGGGTTGCACCGATCAAGCTTTCCTGACCCCAGCAGTCGTGGATATGCCCGCAGAGCATCAGCTCTGGCTGCACCCGCTCCACCGCGGCCCGCACGGCAGTCGATCCCACCGACATGCCACCACTGGTCACGTCCACCGCACCCTTGGGCGGGGAATGGCAGATCAGGATATCTGCCCCGTCGCAGCCTGCAAGCATCGCCTCGGCCGCGCCTTCGTCCAGATCGCACGACCATTCGCCGAAGGGCGTGGGCGGGATGCCGCAGCCCAGACCGAACAGGCGCAAACCGTTGATCTTGCAGCCCGTCCCATGCAGCACCGTCGCACGCGGGGCGGCGGCGCGCAGCTCATCGGCGCTTTCGGCATTGCCGGGAACCAACACCATCGGCGCCTTGATCCCGTCCAGCAGCGCCATGGCGCCCTGCAAATCCTGACGCATGTTGCAATAGTCGCCCGCGCCGATGACCAGGTCGGCACCGGCGCTTGCGGCGACCAGATCGGCGGCACGGGCACGGGCGTGGTGCAGGTCGGAAAAGGCGAGGATCTTCATGCGGTCAACCTGGCCTTTATCTCCAGCAGATCGGCCCAGGCCTCGCGTTTGGCCAGCGGGTTGCGCAGCAGATGGGCGGGCGGGAACATCGGCATCGCGGGCTTGCCGCAGACCTCGGCCCAGGTGCCGCGCATCCGCGTGATGCCGGGTTTGCCCAGCAGCGCCTGCGCCGCCACATTGCCCATGATCACCACCACATCCGGATCGGCCAGCGCGATGTGACGCTCCAGAAACGGCGCCATCATCGTGATTTCCTCGCCGCTGGGCGCGCGGTCCTGCGGGGTGCGCCAGGGCAGCGCCAGCGTCATGTAGACCGGCACATCAGTGCCGCGCCCTATGCCGATGGCCGCGAACATCGCGTCCAGCATGGCACCGTCAGCCCGCACGAACGGCTTGCCCTCGCGGTCTTCGTCGCGGGTGGGCACGTCGCCCACGATCATCACCCGCGCGGACGGATCGCCATCGGCGAACACCAGATTGCGCGCGCCTTTTTGCAGATCGCACCGGCCAAAGCCGTCAATCGCCGCGCGCAGGGCCGCCAGATCGCCCGCCTGCGCCGCCGCCGCGCGTGCCAACGCAGGCAAATCCACGTCCGGTTCGACAAACCGCACCGGCCCGCGCTGGGGCGCTTTCTCGGCGGCCTTCGCCTTCGGCGCAGCGGCAGGTGTTTCATAGCGGTTCACGGGCGCATCCATGATGCACTCGTCCACCCCCAGCTCGACCTGCCAGGCCAGCATCGCGGCGGCGTCTTGATAGCTCAGTGATTCCATGTCGCCAGTCTACGCCGCCCCGCCGCCAGACAAAACGCCTGTTGCGCAGATGGCCACCGATGCTTGCCGCCCCCTTGCCGCCTGCCTATAAAGCGCCGTAACTTCGGAGACGCGCGCAATGACCTTCAAACACCGCCATCTGCTGGGCATCGAGCCGCTTGCCCCCATGGACATCACCACTTTGCTGGATCTGGCGGATGATTACGTCACCCTGAACCGCACCGCGAAACACTCCGAAACGCTGGCGGGGCTGACCCAGATCAACATGTTTTTCGAAAACTCGACCCGCACGCAGGCATCCTTCGAGATCGCGGGCAAACGGCTGGGCGCGGACGTGATGAACATGGCGATGCAGGCCTCGTCGATCAAGAAAGGCGAGACCCTGATCGACACCGCGATGACGCTGAACGCGATGCACCCCGATCTGCTGGTGGTGCGCCATCCGCAATCGGGCGCGGTCGATCTGCTGGCGCAGAAGGTGAACTGCGCGGTGCTGAACGCAGGCGACGGACGCCACGAACACCCCACGCAGGCACTGTTGGACGCGTTGACGATCCGCCGCGCCAAGGGGCGTCTGCACCGGCTGTCGATCGCTATCTGCGGCGACATCGCCCACAGCCGCGTGGCGCGCAGCAACATCATGCTGCTGGGCAAGATGGAAAACCGCATCCGCCTGATCGCACCGCCGACGCTGATGCCCTCGGGGATCAAGGAGTTCGGCGTCGAAGTGTTCGACAACATGGCCGAAGGGCTGAAGGACGTCGACGTGGTGATGATGTTGCGCTTGCAAAAAGAGCGCATGGACGGCGGCTTTATCCCCAGTGAACGTGAGTATTACCACCGTTTTGGATTGGATTCCGAAAAGCTTGCACATGCCAAGCCCGACGCCATCGTCATGCACCCCGGCCCGATGAACCGGGGCGTCGAAATCGACGGAACCTTGGCCGACGACATCAACCGCAGTGTCATTCAGGAACAGGTCGAGATGGGCGTAGCCGTACGCATGGCCGCGATGGACCTGCTGGCGCAAAACCTGCGGGCCGAACGCGCCGCCGCCTGAGGGCACTGGTCACGCAGCCCATCCGTCATATGTTGAACCAGACACTTTCAAACCCGCAAAGGGCACCCTGATGAGCCTTGCCGAAATACCCCCCATGGAACGTGGCCGTCTGCGCCTGTTCGCTATCAACAAGACCGAAGCCGAAGCCCGCGCCCTGCTGGACGGGGGCATCAAGGCGATCCAGGACCTGCTGGGCATCGATGACCTGAACCCCGATTTCATCGAACTGTTTCGTGTCGCCGATCTGGGCGAGATGGGTCTCGATGACTATCTGCACACCGGCTACGATATCCCGCGTGCCCAGCTTGATCCGCAGGCGGGGCGTCTGCGCGCGCTTGAGGGCTACGTGCTGGTCGTGCTGTCGCTGGCGTTTCGCGATCTGCACGTGTCCCTGCCCGACACACCGGACCTGACCCTGATCGGCACCTTCGGCGCGCCCGCACCCGAGTGGACCACGACCGATACGATCACCAGCACCTCGGCTGACCTCTACAGCAGTCCGGAAAAGACCCGCAAACCTGTGTCCGACGCCGCCATGTCCGGCCGTATAGCCTCGATCGCGCTGCTGGTGATCTTTCTGATAACGGGCTTGGTCATCTGGCTGGCGTGATGCCTGTCCGGGGCGACATTTGCACTGCGCTTGCTCTTTCCCTGATCCGCAATCCCCGTTAAAGCCGTCGGGAACACCGGAATGAGGATGCGCCCCTTGACCCTGACCCTCTTTACCAACGCCAGGCTGATCGACCCCGAGGCAGGCCAGATCATCGACGGCGGTCTTCTGGTCGAAGATGGCACGATCAGGGAAATCCTGAACGGCCCTGTCGAAAATCCGACCAAATACGGCGCAGACACCGTGATCGACTGCGCAGGCAAGTACCTCGCTCCGGGCATCGTCGACATCGGCGTGAAGGTCTGCGAGCCCGGCGAGCGGCACAAGGAAAGCTTTCGCTCGGCGGGGGCTGCGGCGGCTGCGGGCGGGGTCACCACCATCGTCACCCGCCCCGACACCGATCCGGCGATTGATAACCCCGAAACGCTTGAATTCGTCATCCGCCGCGCGCGCGAGGCAGCACCGGTTCACGTGCTGCCAATGGCCGCGCTGACCAAGGGCAGGATGGGCCGCGAGATGACCGAGATCAGCTTTCTGCTGGACGCTGGCGCCGTCGCCTTCACCGATTGCGATCATGTGGTCACCGACACCAAGGTGTTCTCACGCGCGCTGACCTATGCCCGCTCGCTGGGTGCGCTGGTGATCGCCCACGTGCAGGACCCCGGCCTGAGCGCCGGTTCCTGCGTGACCTCGGGCAAGTTCGCCTCGCTGCGCGGCCTGCCCGGCGTGACGCCGATGGCCGAACGCATGGCGCTGGACCGCGACATCGCCCTGATCGAGATGACCGGCGCGCGCTATCACGCCGACCAGATCACCACCGCGCGCGCCCTGCCCGCACTTGAACGGGCCAAGGCCAACGGTCTGGACATCACGGCAGGCACCTCGGTGCACCACCTGACACTGAACGTGCTGGACGTGGCCGACTACCGCACCTTCTTCAAGCTCAAGCCGCCCCTGCGCGACGAGGACGACCGCACCGCGGTGGTCGAAGCCGTGGCCTCCGGCCTGATCGACATCATCTCGTCGATGCACACGCCGCAGGACGAAGAGAGCAAGCGCCTGCCGTTCGAGGAGGCCGCCAGCGGTGCCGTCGCCCTGGAAACCTTCCTTCCTGCCGCCCTTCGGCTGGTGCATGCGGAGCAGATCAACCTGCCGCACCTCTGGCGCGCGATGTCGCTTAACCCCGCCAAACGGCTGGGCCTTCCCTCGGGCCGTTTGAGTGCCGGAGCGCCCGCCGATCTGGTGCTCTTCGACGCCAACGCCCCCTTCGTGATGGACCGCACGACACTGCGGTCAAAGTCGCGCAACACGCCGTTTGACGGCCAGCGCATGCAGGGTAAGGTGCTGGCGACATATGTGGACGGCGCATGTGTTTTTGAAACGGGGTCCTGAATGCCGCTGATTGAAAGTTCCACCTTCACCCTGATCCTATGGGCGCTGATCGGCTATGGTTTGGGCTCGATCCCCTTCGGTCTGCTGCTGACGCAGCTTTTGGGGCTGGGCAACCTGCGCGAAATCGGATCGGGCAATATCGGCGCCACCAACGTTCTGCGCACGGGCAACAAGACCGCCGCGGCGCTGACGCTGCTGCTGGACGGTGGCAAGGGCGTTGTCGCCGTGCTGCTGGCGCGCAGTCTGGCGGGCGAAGACGCCGCACAGCTTGCCGCGCTGACGGCGATGATCGGCCATTGCTATCCGGTCTGGCTGCGCTTCAACGGCGGCAAGGGTGTGGCCACATTCCTCGGCCTGATGTGGGCGCTGGCATGGCCCGTGGGTCTGGGCTGCAGTATCGCATGGGCCGTGGGCGCGCTGGTGTCGCGCATGTCGTCGATGGGCGGCCTGCTGGCGGCCGCGATGTCGACGTTCCTGCTGGTTCTGACCGGTCACGGCCCGATGCTGATCCTTGGCATCCTGCTGACCATGCTGGTGTTCTGGCGTCACCGGGGCAACATCGCGCGCATCCGTCAGGGCACGGAACCGAAGATCGGCAGCAAGGCCTGAGGTCGTCTGCCATGCGGCTGATGACCCCGGACAGAGCCACTATCAATAGGAATATTCGGCAAAGATCCTTTTGAGGTCGCCGTTCCAGTCGCCATGATACTGCGCCAGCAATTCATCCGCAGGCGTGCGCCCGGTCTCGACGCTTTCATGCAGCGCGTTCAGGAAATGCGTCTCGTCGGGGATCAGCCCGCCTGCGCCGGGCCGTGCCCGCGCCTGCAAGCCTGCCTTGGAAATTTCCAGCGATTGCCGCGCGATGTCCATCATCGACACGTCGCCGACCTTGGCCTGCAACCCGTCGATCGACGCCGCGACGCGCAGCCCCTCGCGGGTTTCGGCATCCCAGTCCTTGACCAGGTCCCATGCCGCATCCAGCGCGCCCTGATCGTACATCAGACCGGTCCAAAAGGCGGGCAGCGCACACAGACGCCGCCACGGGCCTCCGTCGGCGCCGCGCATCTCGATGAACTTCTTGATCCGCGCCTCGGGAAAAGCGGTGGTCAGATGGTCGGCCCAGTCCGACAGCGTCGGCTTTTCGCCGGGCAGCGCGGGCAGTTGCCCCTTGAGAAAGTCGCGGAACGACATGCCCAGCGCGTCGATATATTTGCCGTCGCGGTAGACAAAGTACATCGGCACATCCAACGCATATTGCACCCATGCCTCGAACCCGAAGCCTTCGTCAAAGACGAAGGGCAGCATGCCGGTGCGCGCCGGGTCCAGATCGCGCCAGACGCGGCTGCGCCATGACTTGTGCCCGTTGGGCTTGCCCTCGAAGAACGGCGAATTCGCGAACAGCGCCACCGCGACCGGCTGCAACGCCAGCGCCACGCGCAGCTTTTGCACCATGTCCGCCTCGGAACCGAAATCGAGGTTCACCTGAACCGTACAGGTGCGGCGCATCATCGTGCGCCCCATCGTCCCGACCTTGCCCATGTAGGCATCCATCAGCTTGTAGCGCCCCTTGGGCATCAGCGGCATCTCGTCATGGGTCCAGATCGGGGCAGCACCCAGGCCGATGAAACCGACGCCGATCTCGTCCGCGATGTCCTTGACCTGGCGCAGGTGTTCGTTGACCTCGTCGCAGGTGCCGTGGATCGTCTCCAGCGGTGCGCCCGACAACTCAAGCGCGCCGCCCGGTTCCAGCGAGACGTTGGCGCCGTCCAGTTCCAGCCCGGTCAGGTGTCCGCCCTCACGCACCTCGGACCAGCCATAGCGGTCGCGCAGGCCTTCCAGCACGGCCACGATCGACTGCTTGCCTTCGAAGGGCAGCGGCTCCAGCGTGTCCTTGATATAGCCGAATTTCTCGTGTTCGGTGCCGATGCGCCAATCTTCCTTGGGCTTGCAGCCGTCAGCCAGATATTGCGCCAGTTGGTCGTGATGTTCGATCGGCCCGCCGCCGGACTGTGGAATAGACATGCGCTGTGGCCTTTCGTATGCGTCGCAAGACTTGGTGTATGGCGTGCGCAGAAGTGTCAAGGCGCAAGGCCGTGAACATGCGCTCTAATGCAACCGCATGGTCTGCGGACGCAGTGGTGCGCGCTCCCATATCACCACTGCGGCCTTGCTGTCCTCGCCCAGTTCGCTCAGCATCCGTTCGGTCCGCAAGCCCGGAAGGGTGGCAAAGGCATCGAACAGCGCGTCCGATCCGGCAGCATTGACCGGTATCATCAGCGCAGGCGATCCGTGCTGGTCCAGCCGCCAGTGCGGCGGATACATCGCGCGGTCCAGCGTCAGCCGCTCCAACTCGCGCAGGGCAACGGCACCCCCCGTCAGGGGCCCAAAGTACGTGATCTGCCCCTCGTCGACCTGCACCGCACCGGCACCGCCGCCGGGTCCGCGAAACCGCCCGCGCTGAACGCCGATCAGGATCAGACCGCCCGCGATCAGCACCAGCCCGGCCCCCACCAGCGCCAGCAGCCCGCCGGGACCCATGATCCACCACAGGCCCAGCACGGCAAGCCCCGCGCCGACCAATGCCTCGCGCCAGCGCTTTACTGCCGCGACCGCCTCGGGGCGAAAGAAACCTACTGCCATGCCCTACGCCTTTCGCTTCTTTTGGCCGAAAATATCCCGGGGGAGGCCGCAGGCCGGGGGCAGCGCCCCAATTGCACCAGCATCACCAATCCCCCAAGGCGCGTTGCCACAGCGTCATCGCCGCCACAGCCGCCGTATCCGCCCGCAATATGCGCGGCCCCAGCGCCACCGGATGCGCAAACTCTGCCCCCCGCAGTCGCTTGCGTTCGCTGTCCGAAAACCCGCCCTCGGGTCCGATCAGGATCGCCCAGGGGCCAGGCTCTTGCGGCAATTCCAGCGGGTCACCTACCAGCGCCTCGTCGCAAAACAGAATGCGCCGCGACGCGTCCCACCCATCCAGCAGACGCCCCAACTTTTCCGCTTCCGTCACTTCCGGCACATAGGTGCCGCCGCATTGCTCTGCCGCCTCGACCGCGTGGGCCTGCAGGCGGTCGCGCTGAATGCGGCCTGCGTTGGTGAACTCGGTCATCACCGGCACGATGCGCGCAGCCCCCATCTCGGCGGCCTTTTCCACGATGAAGTCGGTGCGCGCCTTCTTGATCGGGGCGAACAGCAGCCACAGATCGGGCGGCATCCGCAGGGGTGCCGTCTGCACCACGCAGGTCAGTTCACCGCCACGCTTGCCCGCCTGCGCAATCTCGGCGCGCCATTCGCCGTCGCGTCCGTTGAACAACAGCACGGCGCCCCCCACGGCCTGCCGCATCACCCCGAAAAGATAATGCGCCTGGTCGCGGTTCAGAGGAACCGTTTGCCCCTGCCCCAAGGGTGCGTCTACATAAAGGCGGATTTTCGCGTCACTCATGGGCAGATACATATGCAAGACAACCCCGCCACACCAGAGGCAGAGGCCGCTGAAAGCGCAACCGCCCAAGGATCGGTCGCCGATGCGGTCAGCGGCAACTGGGTGGATCAGTGGGCACCGGCCTGGACGCGGCCCTATCTGCGCCTGTCGCGCGCCGACCGGCCCATCGGGACCTGGCTGCTGCTGATCCCCTGCTGGTGGGGTCTGGCGCTGGCGATACTCTATGACCAGAGCCCGCGCTGGCACGATCTGTGGTTGGTCGTAGCCTGCGCGCTCGGCGCATTTTTGATGCGCGGCGCGGGCTGCACCTGGAACGACATCACCGACCGCGACATTGACGGGTCGGTCGAGCGGACGCGGTCGCGGCCCATCCCCTCGAGGCAGGTCAGCGTGCGCGGGGCGATGGTGTGGATGTGCATCCAGGCGCTTCTGGCCTTCGCGATCCTGCTGACGTTCAATGCCGCTGCCATCCGCATGGGTGTGCTGGCGCTGGTACCGGTCGCGATCTATCCCTTCGCCAAGCGGTTCACCTGGTGGCCGCAGGTCTTCCTGGGGCTCGCGTTCAACTGGGGCGCGCTGATGATCTGGGTCGCGCACACCGGATCGTTGGCCGCACCTGCCGTCGTGCTCTACCTGGCGGGGATCGCTTGGACGCTGTTCTATGACACGATCTATGCGCATCAGGACACCGAGGACGACGCGCTGATCGGGGTGAAATCCACCGCTCGTCTCTTTGCGGAAAAGTCGCCGCAGTGGCTGCGCCGCTTTCTGATGGCCACCGTCGGGCTGATGGGAATCGCGGTGATCTTCGCAGGCCTGCCGCAGGCGTCGGTGCTGGCGCTTGTGGTCGCACTTGCCGGTCCCTGGGCGATGGGATGGCACATGGCCTGGCAACTGCGCGGCTTCGATGCAAGCGACGCGGGAAAGTGTCTGCAACTGTTCCGCGCCAACCGCGACACCGGCATGATTCCGCTCTTGTTTTTCGGGGCCAGCCTGCTCGTATGATTGAAACCACGGGGTTGGCCGCGTAACACGGTTCCAACCAGTCACTGCCTACGGAATCCTCATGCGTCTCAGTTCGGTTCTGATCATCGCCATCACCTTTGTCGCAGCGGCGGCCGTGTCGGTGGTGGCTGCAAATTTCTCGGTCAAGCTGATCGAGGAAACGTCAGAGATCGGCGTGCGCGACGCGCTGGACGATGCCGGAGCCACCTGGGCCGAAGTCCAGGCCGACGGGCTGACCGTGACGCTGGCGGGCACCGCCCCGTCCGAGGCCGATCGCTTTGCCGCGCTAACCACCGCAGGCACCGTGGTCGACGCCGCGCGCGTCATCGACGGCATGGAGGCCGAGGTTGCCGACGCCATACGCCCGCCCCGGTTTTCCGCCGAGATCTTGCGCAATGATGCAGGCATTTCCATCATCGGCCTGATCCCCACCAGCACCGACCGCGACATCATAACCGACCGGTTCGCGGCGATGGCCGGGTCCGAGACGCCCGTGGCCGACCTGATCGAGACCGCCGATTATCCCGCCCCCGAGGGCTGGGAGGACGCGTTGAGCTATGCATTGGTCGCGATGGAGCAGCTGCCCCGCGCCAAGGTGTCGGTCAACGCCGGGCGCGTGGCGATCACCGCGATCACCGACAGCGCCAAGGACAAGCTGGCGCTGGAGAAATCGTTGAAGGCCGCCGCCCCTCCCGGTCTGCGGCTGATGCTGGACATCTCGGCGCCCCGCCCCGTCATCACGCCGTTCACGCTGCGCTTCATCATCGACGAGGACGGCGCACGTTTCGACGCCTGCAGCGCCGACACCGACAAGGCACGCACGCGCATCCTGAACGCAGCGCTCAAGGCCGGTCTGTCCGCGCAGGGCCGCTGCACCGTCGGCATGGGCGTGCCCTCGCCCAACTGGGCGCAGGCGGTCGAACAGGCGATCACGGCCCTTGCGACCATCGGCGGCGGGTCGGTGACCTTCTCGGATGCCGACATCACGCTGCTGGCGCTGGAGGGCACTGATCAGGATACATTCGACACCGTGGTGGGCGAGCTGGAAAATGCCCTGCCCGAGGTCTTCGCGCTCTATGCCAAGCTGCCCGAGACCCAGGCCCCCGATCAGGGACCGCCCGAATTCGTGGCCACCCTGTCGCCCGAGGGTCAGGTGCAATTGCGCGGACGGCTGAGCACCGAGAACCTGCGCAACATCGCTGACAGCTACGCGCGCTCGCGCTTCGGTTCGGACCGGGTCTATACCGCCGCGCGGGTCGTCGAGGGGTTGCCCTCGGACTGGTCCACCCGCGTTCTGGCCGGTCTGGAATCGCTGTCGCATCTGTCGAACGGTGCCGTCACGGTCACACCCGACAAGCTGACCGTTTCGGGCAATACCGGCAGCACCGACGCCAGCGGCCAGATCGCGGCGCTGCTCGCGGCCAAGCTGGGCGAGGCCGAAGATTTCGAGATCGACGTGACCTATCAGGAAAAGCTGGACCCGCTGGCGTCCATCCCGACACCGGATGAATGCGAGGCGCAGATCAAGGCCATCACCGACGCCAGCAAGATCAACTTCGAGCCGGGCAGCGCCACCATCGACGCAAGCACGCTTGGCACGATGGACGACATTGCCGAGGTGCTGAAGGTCTGTGGCGAGTTGCGTCTGGAAATCCAGGGCTACACCGACAGCCAGGGCCGCGAAGAGATGAACCTTGCGCTCAGCCAGGCCCGCGCCCAGTCGGTCCTGAACGAGCTGCGCGCGCGCCGTGTTCGCACCTCGACCTTCGAGGCCAAGGGCTATGGCGAGGAGCGCCCGATTCAGGACAACGCCACCGAAGAGGGCCGTGAAGCCAACCGTCGCATCGAATTCTGGCTGATCCGACCCGAACCGAGTGCGCCCGAGCGTCAAACAACTCTGGAAAGCATCGCGGAAACGAGCGATAACGGAGCGCAAGACGGCACCGAAGACGCAGCAGGCAGCAATGCGTCAGAACCGTCAGAGGACGCGACGGAATGAGCAGAACAGAATTCGTCATCGCGACGGCTATCATCCTATTCGTGGCATTCTGCCTTGGATGGTTTGCAAACTGGCTGGTGCACCGCTTCAGCCGCGTGGCACCGGGCGACGTGGCAGAACTGGACCGGATGAGCCAAGAGTTGCACGAGGCGGAAGAGACGCGCGATCAGGCGATCACCTACCTGCAGCAGCGCGAGGCAGAGCTGACCAACCAGTTGAGCCAGACCGAGGCCGAGCTGCGTGCCGCGATGGACGGCCTGCGCGATGCCCGCCACGAGGCCGAGGAAATGCGCGCCCATATCGACCGGATACAGGCGGGCTGAACGGCAACGGCGCTGACGAAATGTCTACGCGCGATGAGCAGCCGACACCTACCAGCGGTCCAGCGCATCCTCGTCCGTATCCTTCGCCTCGACCCATGCTGACGCGCCGTTGGCAGTGATCTCGCGCTTCCAGAAGGGGGCGCGCGATTTCAGGAAATCCATCAGGTATTCCGCCGCCTCGAACGCATCGCGCCGGTGCGGGGCGGCGGTGGCGACCATCATGATCGGCTCGCCCGGTGCCATCCGGCCATAGCGGTGGATCACCAGCACGTCGCCCAGATGCCACCGTTCCTGCGCGCGGGTCGCGATGTCGGTCAGCGCCGCCTCGGTCATGCCGGGGTAATGCTCGATCTCCATCGCGACAAGGGGATCACCAGGCAGATCGCGCACGACGCCGGTGAAAGTCACGATGGCGCCCATGTCGGTGTGCCCGGCGGCAAAGGCGTTGCTCTCGGCGCCCAGATCGAACGCAGCCTCCTGCACCGTCACGCGCATGGCCTAGCCGCCCGTCATCGGGGGAAAGAACGCAACCTCGCGCACACCTGCAAGCGATGCATCAAAGTCGGACAACTCCTGGTCCAGCGCCACACGCAGCGCGCCCAGATCGGAAAACGCCATGTCGTAGCGGTCTTCGCGGGCGCGCAGTTCTGCCACCAGATCGTTCACCGTCGCGGCATCGGTCTGGATCCGTTCGCGCGGCAGGCCGATACGCTCACGCACCCATGCGAAATACAGCACATCCATCAGGCGTTCTCCTTAAGATGCGGCAATGCCTTGCGAAAGTAATCCCAGCCCGTGACCAGTGTCAGCGCGGCGGCGATCCACAACAGCCATAACCCGATACGGCCCGACCATTCGGCGGTCATCAGCTTCCAGCCCAGCCCGCCGGCCGAGACGCTGTAATGTTCGAACACCCCTTGCGAGAACAGGACCGCGATGGCGACCATCTGCAATGTCGTCTTCCACTTGGCCAGTTTGGTCACGGCCAATGTGCCCGCCACGTCGCCCAGGAATTCGCGCAACCCGCTGACGAATACCTCGCGGAACAGGATCATCGTCGCGGGCAGCACCAGCGAGGCTTTCCAGCTGGAAAAGGCGATGATGACCATCAGCGCGATCACCACCATCGCCTTGTCCGCGATGGGGTCCAGCATCGCGCCCAGCTTGGTCTGTTGCTTCCACGCGCGGGCCAGATAGCCGTCGAACCAATCGGTGATGGCCGCCCCCACGAACAGCACCAGCGCAAACCAGTCGGCGTAAAAGCGCGGGAAAAACAGAAACATCACCGCGACCATAGGTGCCGCAAGCAACCGCAATGTGGTCAGGATATTTGGCAGGTTCCAGATCATATCAACGTGGTATCCTGTTGCGGGCCGATGGAAAAGGGTCAGATCGCGACGGCGGCGCGGATACGCCCGACCGCGTTCATCACATGATCCAGCCAGACCGCATCGGTGGGCGTGTCTTCGGACGAGAACCAGGCGATGGACAGTTCGCGCACCGGATCGACGAATACGAACTGGCCGTGAATGCCCAGCCCGTGGATCAGCGGCGTGTCGCCGGGGTGCACGTACCATTTGGCGCGGTAATGCATGTCTTTGTTCTCGAACTTGTCGTGGAAATCGCCGCGCATCCATGCGGCGTTGTCGCCCTTGGTCACGATGTCGTCGATCCAGCCTTTCGGGATGATCTGCACGCCCTCGCGCGCGCCGCCCTCGATGATCAACTGCCCCACCAGAGCCAGATCGCGCGCGGTCAGGCACATGCCCCCGGCCCCGCGCGCGCCGCCCAAGCGGTCGACGGTGATATAACCCGAAGTTTCGGCCCCCATCGGCGCCAGCAGGCGCTGCGACACCAGATCGGCAAAGCGGATGCCCGTTGCACGCTCCATCAGCCAGGCCAGAAGGTCGGTCACCGGCGAGGCGTAGTAGAAGGTTTCGCCGTGCGGCCCCGTACTGTCGGTCAGCCGCTCTTGGAAACTGCGCAGATCGCCCGCCACGTCGCCCGCCGCCAGCGGGTTCCAGTTGGCGGCCTTGCGGTAATCGACGATCACACCATCGGTCGCCGTATAGTCCTCTTCGAACAGCAGGCCCACCTGCATGTCCAGCGCATGACGCACGGTGGCCCCGGCATAGGCTGTAGCCTCCAGTTCCGGCAGGTGCTTGGTCAGCAGGTCATCCAGCGCCACCTCACCCCGCTCGACCAGCGTGCCCATGACCAGACCCAGCACCGATTTCGACACCGACATCAGGATGTGCGGATCGTGGCGCGTCATGCCGTTGCGATAGCTTTCGTGCACCACACGGCCCTTGTGCAGGATCACCAGCGCGTCGTTCGCCATACCGTTGACAGCGTGGTCCAGATCGGCGGCGGACAGGTCGGTGTCGCCCTCGGGCAGTACGCGCACATTTGCCGGATCGTTGCGGATCTCGGCAGAGGGCACGATTTCGCGCACATGGTGAAACGACCAGGCGTTGAACGGCTGGGTGCGCCAGTTGGCCAGCGTGGCGCGATCTTCGGGGGCGGGCGGAAAACCTTGCATCAGGGACATGTCGGGACCTTTTGTTGTTTCTCCGCAGCGTCGGAGGATTACGCGGCAGAGGCAAGACGGAATTGTGCGATGCCGCAAGGTTACTGCGCGCGCAGGGCCGCTAACCCGTCTGGAAATAATCGTAAATCTTCTGCGCCAGCGCCGCCGAGACGCCGTCGACCGCCTTGAGGTCCGCGAGGTTGGCCCGCCCCACCGCCTTGGCAGAGCCGAAATGCGCCAGCAGGGCACGTTTGCGCGCAGCACCCACGCCCGGCACATCGTCAAGCGGTGTCGCCCCCACGGCCTTGGACCGTTTCGCGCGGTGCGTGCCAATGGCAAAGCGGTGCGCCTCGTCGCGCATCCGCTGGATGAAATAAAGCACAGGATCGTTGTGGCGCAGCGCCTTGACCGTCTTGCCGGTGCGGTGGAACTCTTCCTTGCCCGCGTCGCGGTCCAGCCCCTTGGCGACGCCGACCATTGGGATGTCGCCGACGCCGTGATCCTCCATGATCTCGCGCACCGCACTGACCTGCCCTGCGCCACCGTCGATCAACAAAAGGTCCGGCCACATGCCCCGGCTGCGGTCCGGATCTTCCTTGAGCAGCCGTTTGAAGCGGCGGTTCAGCACTTCCTTCATCATGCCGAAGTCATCGCCGGGGGTCAGCTCATCGCCGCGAATGTTGAACTTGCGGTACTGGTTTTTCATGAACCCGTCAGAGCCCGCCACGATCATCGCGCCCACCGCATGCGCGCCCTGAATGTGGCTGTTGTCATAAACCTCGACCCGCGCGGGCGGCTTGGGCAGTTCGAACGCATCCGCCAGCCCCTGCAACAGCCGCGCCTGCGTCGCGGTCTCGGCCATCTTGCGCGCGAGGCTCTCGCGGGCATTGCGCAGGGCGCTGTCGATCAGTTCGGCCTTTTCCCCGCGCTGGGGCACCAGCAGCTCGACCTTGCGGCCCAGTTTCTGCGTCAGCGCGTCAGCCATCAGATCGGGGTTTTCGACCTGATTGGACAGGATCAGCTGACGCGGCGGCTCGCGGGTGTCGTAGAACTGCCCCACGAAGGCCTCGAGCACCTCGGCCGCATCCACATCCGCACCGGCGCGCGGATAGTAGTCGTGGTTGCCCCAGTTCTGCCCCGCCCGGATAAAGAACACCTGCACGCAGGCCTGCCCGTTTTCCAGATGCAGGGCGATGATGTCCGCCTCGTCCACGTTCCTGGGGTTGATGCCTTGCGCCGTCTGCACCTGGGTCAGCGCCTTGATCCGGTCGCGCAGGGCGGCGGCGCGTTCGAACTCCATGTTTTCTGACGCCTCGGCCATATCGCGGCCCAGTCGGGCCTGAATATCGGTAGACTTGCCGGACAGGAACTTTTCGGCGTCGCGCACGGTCTGCTGATACTCCGCCGGGCTGATCTTGCCCACACAGGGCGCGCTGCAGCGTTTGATCTGGTATTGCAGACAGGGGCGCGAACGGCTCTCGAACATCGAATTGGAACAGTCGCGCAGCAGGAACACCCGCTGCAACTGGTTCAGCGTGCGGTTCACCGCACCGGCGCTGGCGAAGGGACCGTAATAGGCACCCTTTTCCTTCTTCGCGCCGCGATGCTTCTTGATCTGCGGATAATCCTTGTCGGCGGTGACCAGGATATTGGGAAAGCTTTTGTCGTCGCGCAGCAATACGTTGTACTTGGGCTTGAGCTGCTTGATCAGGTTCTGCTCCAGCAGCAACGCTTCAGTCTCGGTGCGGGTGGTCAGGAACATCATCGACGCAGTGTTGTCGATCATCCGCGCGATCCGCCCGCTGTGCCCGGTGGGCCGCGCATAGGATGACACCCGCGCACGCAGGTTGCGCGCCTTGCCCACATAGAGCACGCGGCTTTCGCTATCGAGCATCCGGTAAACACCCGGCGAGGCGTCGATGGTCTTGAGATAGGCCTGGATGACCTTGTGGCCCTGTTCGACCTTTGCCGGGGTTTCGCTGCCGTCCTGCGCCATGTTCAAACCGAATCTTCCGCGGGGCGGGCTGCACCATACAAGGCGAACACTTCAAGCAGTTTGATGTCCACCATTCCTGTGGATAAGTCTTTGGACAACTTTCCCTGGTCTCGGATTTTTCGTTGGTTTTTACAGGCTTCCCTGATGTGCCTATTTTTTAGGCACATCGTGAGGTCCTTGATTTTTATCGAAAAATTCTTTCCCATCCGTCAAACCTATGAAAACACGTAGCTTTTCGTAACAGTTTTGTAACCAAGATTAACGCAGTGCAAAACTTTCGGGGCCTCACTTGATCTGCGGGCCTGAACAGCCCTCGAATCGCTTGCGACTCGTTTCACTCCACACCTTGAACGTCCGGTGTTTGCCATGCCAGATGCTGACCGCCATCGACGCACAGCAACTGACCCGTGATGGCAGGAGCGTCGAGGAAATAGCCCAGGGCAGCCGTGATGTCAGGGGCATTCGCCCCCCGCCCCAGGATCGTCGCGGCCCGTTGCGCGGCGAAATGCGCGTCGCTTTGCCGTGCACCCTGCAGGGTTGGACCCGGCCCGATCGCATTGACCCGGATCGCTGGGGCCAGCGCGCGCGCCGATGTCTGGGTCAGCGCCCAAAGCCCCATCTTGGCCAGCGTATAGGTCATGAATTCCGGCGTCAGCTTGCGCACGCGCTGGTCCACCATATTCACGATCAGCGCGGTGGCGACAGGTTCGCCGTTGTCATCGGTATCGGCCTGCAGCCCTTGGGCCGCCATCCGCTGCGTCAGCAGAAACGGCGCGCGCAGGTTGCTGCCCATGTGCCTGTCCCACGTGTCGCGGGTGGCCGAATGGATGGTATCGTATTCAAAGATCGAGGCATTGTTGACCAGACAGGTGATCGGCCCGCCCAAACCCTCGACCGCCTGTCCGAACAGCGTCTGGGTTGCGTCATCGTCCAGCAGATCGGCCTGGATGGCGATGGCATGTCGGCCCATGTCCTTGATCTGTTGCACCACGTCGTCGGCCCCCTCCGACGAGGTTGCGTAATGCACCGCAACGTCGTGCCCGCGCTGCGCGAGGTACAGCGCCATCGCGCGGCCAAGACGGGTGCCGGCGCCGGTCACAAGGCTGCGGGTCATGGGGCGGTCCTTTCAGGAACTCAGACGTAGAACAACACGACCAACAGATAGGCCGCATAGAGCGCGGTCAAGACCACCCCCCACAGCCGCGAGATGTCCTGCCGGAAATAGACGAAGGGCAGCAGCAGCAGCGACGAGGCCAGCATCACCCAGAAGTCAAAGGTCAGGAACTGCGGATCGACCGGGATCGGGCCCACCATCGTGGCAATGCCGATGATCGCCAGAAGATTGAACAGGTTGGACCCGATGACGTTGCCCAGCGCCACATCGGCTTGCCGACGCAATGCGGCCATCACCGTGGTGGCAAGCTCGGGCAACGATGTGCCGACGGCAACCAGCGTGAGGCCAATCACCGTGTCGCTGACACCGTACGCCGTGGCGATCACCGTCGCGTTGGTCACCAGCAGCTGCGCGCCCACGGGCAGACCGATCAGACCGGCCACCAGGTAGGCCAGGATGCGCCACATCTGCATGTCGGGATCGGCACCTTCGACCTCTGGCTCATCGTCCTCGCTGGCCTCGGCAGCGGCACGCGCCGCCTTGCCTGCATGGCGGTGCTTGCGGGTCTGGCGAAAGGCGTCGAACAGCACACCGGCCATCAGCGTCAGCAGGACAATGCCCGCGATCCAGTCGTAGACGCCGCGAAAGCCAAGCGCGATGAATACGACAGTGGCCAAGATCATGAAGCGGAACGTCTTGCGGGTGTTGTGCTCGGAGGTATGCATCGTCGCGAGGATTGCTGGTAGACCCAGCACGAGCAAAATATTCGCCGTATTCGATCCGACCACGTTGCCTAGCGCCATGCTGGGCACCCCGTCCAAGATCGCCTGCACCGAGATCAACAGTTCTGGCGCAGAGGTGCCGAAGGCCACGATGGTCAGGCTGACGATCAACGCAGGCACACCGAAACGCAGGCTGAGGTTCACCGCTCCTTTGACCAGCGCGTCACCGGCAAACAACAAGATAACGAGCCCGAGGCCCGACATGATCCACGGCAACAACATTTTCAGCCTTTTTTACAGGGACAGGGAGAGGTGCCGATGCGGTATCGACCACAGCTTTTGCATTTCGTCTGGCTCAGGCGCTTGCCCCCCAGCCAGTGCATCTTGCCGAAAAAGCCAAGAACGGCGATAAACACGAAGAACAGAACAATAATCTTGAGCAGCATGGATCAGAGCCCGAACCGCGCATAGGCGGCGCGTTCTTCGATCATGTGGCCCGCATCCTCAAACACCTGCGCCCCAAAGCGCGACAGGAACGGGCGGCGCACACCGTAGCGGCGCAGACGGACCTTGTCGCCAAAGCGCTGTTTCAGCATCGGTTTCAGGTGACCGATCCCGTCGATCAGCCCCAGCTCCTGCGCACGCTTTGCCAGCCAGACCTCGCCGGTGAACAGCTCTTCGGTGCTGTCCAGCTTGCCGCCGCGCCGGGCGGTGACATGGTCGATGAAGTTGGTGTGGATGTCGTTCAGCAACCGGTCCAGCCGGGCGACGTCTTCTTCCGTTTCAGGGCGAAACGGGTCGTTCATCGACTTGGATTTCCCGGCGGTGTGCACGCGCCGTTCGATGCCATAGCGACCGATCAGGTCCTGCAGGCCGAACCCTGCGGAAATCACCCCGATGGACCCCAGAACCGACGAGGGGTCGGCATAGATCTCGTCCGCCGCCGCCGCCAGCCAGTAGCCACCGGATGCCGCCACGTCCTCCACGAAGGCGATGACGGGAATGTTCTTTTCCTCGGCCAGCCGCCGGATGCGCGCCCCGATCAGCGAGGATTGTACCGGGCTGCCTCCAGGAGAGCTGATTTCCAGCGCCACCGCCGCCGGTTTGCCCCGCGAGAATGCCTTTTCAAGAATCGGCCCCAGGCTTGCATCATTCAGCGTGCCACGCGTACCGCCCGCGATCACGCCCTGCATCCGCACGACAGCCACCGACGGATCGGATTTCATAAAGGGAATAAAACGTTTCATTCCGATGATGTAGACAGCGCAGGCACCGCAAACAAGGCCAAGCGCGGTTTATTCCCGAATGCGCCAGCCGGTCCGGAAGATCCAGCCGATCACCAACAGGCACAGACCGGTGAATCCGGCAATCGCCAGCAGGCTGGTGGCGATGGGCACATCGGCAATGCCGAAGAACGCCCAGCGAAAGCCCGAGATCAGGTAGACCACCGGATTGAACATCGAAATCGCCTGCCAGACCGGCGGCAGCATCGTGATCGAATAGAACGATCCGCCCAGGAAGACCAAGGGCGTGACGATCAGCAGGGGCACCAGTTGCAGCTGTTCAAAGTTCTTGGCCCAGATGCCGATGATGAAGCCGAACAGCGAAAAGCTGACGCAGGTCAGGACCAGAAACAGCACCATCGCGCCGGGGTGCAGGATCGTGATGTCGACAAAGAAAAACGCGGTGATCAGGATGATCGTGCCGATGAACATGGCCTTGGTCGCCGCAGCGCCCACGTAGCCCAGAACGATTTCCAGAAAGTTTACCGGTGCCGACAGCAATTCGTAGATCGTGCCGATGAACTTGGGAAAGTAGATGCCGAACGAACCGTTCGAGATGCCTTGGGTCATCACCGACAGCATGATCAGCCCCGGCACGATGAACGCGGCGTAGCTCACGCCCTCGACCTCGTTGATGCGGCTGCCGATGGCAGCACCGAACACCACGAAATACAGCGATGTCGACAGCACCGGCGAGATCAGAGATTGCAGGAAGGTGCGGAAAAACCGCGTCATCTCGAAGACATAGATTGATTTGATCGCCGTCCAGTTCATGCCGCGTCCTCCTTGACCAGTGTCACGAAAATATCCTCAAGCGAGGACTGCCGCGTGACCACGTCGCGCAGGACCAGCCCCTCGGCGGCCACGTCGCTCAGCAGTTTGGTAATGCCCGTGCGCTCGGCGCGGGTGTCGTAGGTGTAGATCAGGCTGGAGCCGTCCGTGCCCAGCCGCACCGCATCCGATTTCAACCTGTCGGGCAGCACATCCAGCGGTGCGCTCAACTGCACCTCCAGTTCCTTCTTGCCCATCCGCTGCATCAGCGCGTTCTTGTCCTCGACCAACAGGATTTCCCCCTTGGCGATCACCCCGATGCGGTCGGCGATGGCCTCGGCCTCTTCGATGTAATGCGTCGTCAGGATAATGGTGACGCCATCGGCCTTCAGATCGGCCACGATGTCCCACATGTCCTTGCGCAACTCGACGTCGACACCGGCGGTGGGTTCGTCCAGGAACAGCACGCGCGGCTCGTGAGCCAGCGCCTTGGCGATCAGCACACGGCGCTTCATGCCACCCGACAGTTCCTTGATCTGGCTGTTGCGCTTGTCCCACAACGACAGGCGTTTCAGGATGCTTTCGATCAGCGCATCATCGGCGCGCTTGCCGAACAGCCCGCGTGAAAAGCGCACTGTGCTGATGACCCGCTCGAAGGGTTCAAGCGACACTTCCTGCGGGACCAGCCCGATCATGGTGCGCGTCGCGCGAAAGTCGGTGGCGATGTCGTGCCCGCCCACGGTGACGCTGCCCGACGTCGGCATGATGATACCGCAGATGGCAGAGATCAGCGTGGTCTTGCCCGCGCCGTTCGGCCCGAGAAGCGCGATGATCTCGCCCTCTTCGATGGACAGGTTCACGCCCTTGAGCGCCTCGAACCCGCCGTCGTAGGATTTCTTCAGGTCGCGGATTTCGAGAATGGGGGACATGGGAGCAGCTCCGTAAGGTTCGCAGTGTACCTAGTGCCTGCGCGCGCCCATGACCAGCGCAGGAGCGCACAGACACCTGTGCGCGTTTAGCTCTTGCCGCTGAACCGGCCCAGCCAGCTTTTCTTGGGCGTCTCGGCATCGGCCACTTCGACATCGGGAACGACCTCCTCGGGGGCGGCGTCTGCGACCTCGTCCGGTGCGGGACCCTCGACCGCCGCCTTGAAGTTGTCAAAGAACTGGTCGGCCATCTTCTTGGCGAAACCGTCGATGATCCGGCTGCCCAACTGCGCCAGCTTGCCGCCGACCTTGGCCTCGACGTCATAGCTCAGTTCGGTGCCGCCGTCTTTTTCGACCACGCGCACGTCCGCAGCCCCCTTGGCAAAGCCTGCGGCACCGCCCTTGCCCTCGCCCGAGATGGTCAAGGATTGGTTCTCGACCATCTCCGACAGCGTCACCTGCCCCTTGAACGTGGCCTTCACCGGGCCGACCTTCTGCACCACCGTCGCCTCGAAACCTTCCTCGGGCGATCCGGTCACGTCCTGTGCACCGGGCACGCAGGCCTGCAGAACCTGCGGGTCCAGCAATGCGGCATAGACATCTGCGGGCGGGGCCGCGATCTGGCGGGTGTCGGTCATTTTCATCTGGGTGGCCTCCCTCTGGGCTGTGATCCGGTCATATCCTAATGCACATGATGCGCCAAGAGGGGGTGACAGCCGCAGGAACCGTGATACGGCTGGAGCCATGACAAGCCTTCTGCAGAATCGCGCCAACATCGGCATCCTCTTCATCCTGATCGGCGTTTTCAGCATTTCGATCAACGACATGCTGATCAAGCAGCTGTCGGGTGGCTATCCGCTCCACGAGATCGTCTTTGTCCGCTCGGCGATCGGCATCCTGATCACGCTTTGCGTCGTTCAGATGGAAGGCGGCTGGTCGATCCTGCGCACCTCCACGCCAGGCCTGCATGCCCTGCGCGGGCTGTTGATCGTGGTGTCGAACATGACGTTCTTTCTGGCGCTGGCCGCGCTGCCCTTGGCCGATGCCACCGCGTTGTTCTTCGCGGCCCCCCTGTTCATCACGCTGCTGTCGATCCCCGTGCTGGGCGAAAAGGTCGGGCCCCTGCGGCTGGGTGCGGTGGTCGTGGGCTTTGTCGGCGTCATCATCATGCAGCGGCCATGGGTCGACAGCGGTGATCTCGCGGCCTCGCGACTGGTGCTGCTGCTGCCGCTGGTGGCGGCGCTGACCTATGCGATGAACCAGCTGATGACCCGCAAGCTTGGTGTCAAAAGCAAGGCCAGCGCCCTGTCGGTCTACATTCAGGGCACGTTCATCGTGGTCTCCCTGGGCTTTTTCGCGGTCGCCGGAGACGGGCGTTTCGCCGAAGGATCGACCAGCCCGTCGGTGCTGTTTCTGCTGCGCGCATGGGTCTGGCCCGCCGCTGCGGACATTTGGGTACTGTTGGGGCTGGGCCTCAACTCGGCCATCGTCGGTTATTGCCTCAGCCAGGCCTACCGCATGACCGACGCGGCCACCGTGGCACCGTTCGAATATGTGGGCCTGCCGTTGGCGGTGTTCTGGGGCTGGATCATCTTTTCGGAAATCCCGGTCCTCGAAGTCTGGATCGGCATCACGCTGATCCTCGCGTCAGGTCTGTTCGTGTTCCTGCGCGAACAGAAAAAGGCACGGCTGATCGCGAGTTCCAAGCTTAGTCAGCGGTGATCTCGATCACGACCTTGCCGGTGGCCTTGCGCGAACGCAACAGCTCCAGCCCGTCATTGGCACGGTCCAGCGGCAGCACGTTGCTGACATGCGGGCGCAACTTGCCCGCGTCGTACCACGCGATCAATTTGGCAAAGCTGCGGGTCAGCACGTGGGGCGCGAAACGCTTGTAGCCACCGACGTAAAAGCCGATGACGGTCAGGTTCTTCACCAGCAGGATATTGGCCGGAATTTGCGGCACCGTGCCGCTGGCAAAACCGATGGGCAGGATGCGCGCCTCGGGGTTGCAGGCGCGCATCGCGGCAGTGAACAGATCGCCGCCGATGGGGTCATAGACCACGTCGGCCCCGCCCAGATCCAGCACGGCCTCTCGCAGGTCATCCGCATCGCTGTCGATCAGATGGTCGGCCCCCGCCTTGCGCGCGATTTCCAGCTTGTCGGCTCCACGCGCACAGGCAATGACCTCGGCGCCCATCAGCTTGCCCAGTTCCACCGCCGTCAGCCCCACGCCACCCGATGCACCCAGCACCAAAAGCCGCTCGCCGGGCTGAAGATGGGCCCGGTGGTCCAGCGCCATGTGGCTGCTGGCATAGGCCACCAGAAACGCAGCCGCATCCGCGTCGGGCATGTCGTCAGAGATCGGCACGCAGGCACTGGCGGGCACAACGGCATAGTCCGCAAGCCCCCCATGTCCGGGGTTGGCCGCGACACGCTGGCCGACACTGAACCCGTCCATGCCCTCGCCCAGCGCGTCGATGACGCCGCAGAGCTCCATCCCCGGTGTCACCGGCAGATCAAATTTTTCCTGATATTTGCCGACCTGCACCAGCGTATCGGCAAAGTTCAGACCGCAGGCGCGCACCCTGACCCGCACCTCGCCCACGCCGGGTTCCGGCATGGCGATGTCATGCAGTTTCAGCGGCGCACCAAGGGCCCGGATCTGCATCGCCCGCATCAGAAGCCTTCGGGCCGCGCCTCGCGCGCCATGTGGTCCAGAACCGCATTCACAAAGCTGGGCTCCTTGCCGTCCGGAAAGAAAGCCTTGGCCACGTCGACGTATTCGACGATCACCACCTTGGGCGGCGTGCCTTGATCGCGGAACTCGGCGCCGGCGGCGCGGAACAGTGCGCGCAATGTGGGATCAATCCGTGCAATCGGCCATTTCGCCACCAGCGCACGGTCGGTCATCTGGTCGATCGACGCCTGATAGTTCACCGCATCTTCCAGCACCCGCGCGAAATGGTCGGGATCGCCTTCCTGCATCTCGTCGCCTTCGTAGATCGCACCGAAACGGTGGTCCAGAAACTCGCGCTGCACCGCCTCGACGGTCATGCTGGAATGTTCCATCTGGAACAGCGCCTGAACCGCATAAAGCCGCGAGGCCGAGCGCATCTTGCGTTTTTGATTGCCCGAAAGGGTCATGCTGTGGAAGATCCGTCTTTGTCGCCTGCAAGCAGGGTGTTCTCAGAGGCCGGTTTGAACCCGATGCCTTTGCTTTGGCCCCGCCATTTACGGGCGAGCGCGACAAGATGCAAGGCCGCAGCCGCCGCCCCACCGCCCTTGTTCTGGCCGTTCACGTCGGCGCGCACTTCGGCCTGCGCGCGGGTCTCGACGGTCAGGATGCCGTTGCCGATGCACAGGCCCTGCAGACCCAGCAATTGCAGCGCGCGGCTGCTGTCGTTGCACACGGTCTCGTAGTGGGTGGTTTCACCACGAATAACGCAGCCCAACGCCACGTAGCCGTCGAAGTTCGACGCGCGGTCCGAGATGCCGATGGCGGTGGGAATTTCCAGCGCGCCGGGCATTTCGACCAGATCCCAGGTGCCGCCCGCCGCCTCGATTTCGGCCTTGGCACCGGCGACCATATTGTCGGCGATGTCCTTGTAATAGGGCGAGACCACGATCAGGATCTTCACCGGCCGGTCAAAGCTTGGGCGATCCAGCACATAGTGTTGTTCGGTTCCGGCCATCAGGCGTCTCCCATGATCGGGCGGGTGCCCGTGATTTCCAGGTTATACGAATCCAGACCCAGATAGCGCGTTTGCGGGTGGTCCGTCAGCAGGATCAGCTGATGCACCCCGAGATTGGACAGGATCTGCGCGCCAAGCCCGGTGTTCTTGACGGTGCGCGGGCCATCTTCGCCAGACACCTCGTCGCTGAGCGTCTTGCGCGGCTGGCGGAACAGGCAGACGACGCCACGGCCCTCCTCGGCAATGATCTGCATCGCGCGCGGCAGTTCGGCGGCGGGTGCAGGGCCCAGACCCAGCACGTCGGTCGAGACATCCAGCGCATGGGTGCGCACCAGCACAGGTTCGGGCGTGGAGATGTCGCCCTTGATCAGCGCCACGTGTTCGACGCCAAAGGTCTGGTCGGTGAAAATCCGCATGTCCCATTCGCCACCGAATTCCGACGTCACCTTGCGCGCATCGGTCTGGTCCACCAGATTGTCGTGGCGGCGGCGATACGCGATCAGATCGCTTATCGTGCCGATCTTCAGCCCATGCTCTCGCGCATAGTCCACCAGATCGGGCAGGCGCGCCATCTCGCCGTCGGGTTTCATGATCTCGCAGATGACCGACGCAGGGTAATGCCCCGCCAGCCGCGCCACGTCGCAGCCTGCCTCGGTGTGACCGGCGCGCACCAGAACGCCGCCGGGACGGGCGCGCAGCGGAAACACGTGGCCGGGCGTCGCGATATCGGCGGCACCCGCCTGCGGGTTGATCGCGGTCGCAACGGTCAGCGCCCGGTCGGCGGCGGAGATGCCGGTGCTTACGCCCTCGCGCGCTTCGATGCTGACGGTAAACGCGGTTTCATGCCGCGACGAGTTGTGCATCGCCATCATCGGCAGGCCCAGTTCCTCGATCCGCTCGGCGGGCAGCGTCAGGCATATCAGCCCGCGCCCGTGCGTCGCCATGAAGTTCACAGCCTTGGCATCGGCAAAACCTGCGGGGATCACCAGATCGCCCTCGTTCTCGCGGTCTTCGTGGTCGACCAGAATGAACATCTTGCCCGCGCGTGCTTCCTCGATGATCTCTTCGATCGGGCTGATGGCGTCCGCAAGGCTGCCTTCGACGGGGCCTGGCGTTTCGAATGTCTTGCTCTCGGGCATGTGGCGCCTCCGTTTGAACTGTTATCCGGCAGATAATCCCTAAGGTCGCAAAACGCCAGTGCGGGCTGTCGTTCAGGGGGCTGTGCGCCGATGCACAAGCCAAAGCGCCGCAGGGTAACTTCCACCGCGCGTTGCAAATTCGTTAGTCTGATACCGCGACACACAAAAGTCGCACTTTCTTTGGGAGGAGAAACACGATGATTACACTCAGAACCGGCCTGCTTGCCGGGGCCGTCACCATTGCCACCGCGCTGGCCTCTGTGACCGCATCGCTTGCGCAGGAACTGCCACGGGGCGACGCGACCGAACTGGGGCTGGACCCATCGCGCCTGGCCCGGATGGACGCCACGTTCAGCGCGCTGATCGACAAGGGGATGACCCCCGGCGCCGTCATCATGCTGATCCGCGACGGCCAGATCGCGCATCTGTCGACGCTTGGCAAACGCACGCCTGACGGCGAGCCGATGACCGAAGACACGCTCTTTCGCATCTATTCGATGACCAAACCGATCACCACCGTCGCCGCGATGATGCTGGTCGAAGAGGGGCGGCTGGTGCTCGAGGCTCCGGTTGCCAACTACCTGCCCGCGTTCAAGGACATGACCGTCGTCACCGGCGAGACCGACGCCGAGGGCAATGCCGTCACCCGCCCCGCCAAGGGCACGATGACGGTGCGCGACCTGATGCGCCATACCGCCGGGCTGACCTATGGGTTCTTCGGCGCGGGCCCTGCGCGCGAGGCCTATAACGAGGCGGGCGTATTTTCGTCAGAGAATACGGGCATCGAGCAGGCAAACCTGCTGGCCAGCTTGCCGCTGGAACATGATCCGGGCACCACGTGGGAATATTCCCGCGCCACCGACGTGCTGGGGGCCGTGGTCGAGAAAGTCTCGGGCCAAAGCCTCGAAGAGTTCATGACCGCCCGTATCTTCGAGCCGCTGGGCATGGACGACACCGCGTTCTACATCGACGACGAGGCCGACTTCCCCCGCATCGCCGAACCATTCTCGGATCAGGCCGGCCTGGGTGAAGGCGACGTCTTCGATCCACGCGTGCGCAAACCAAACCAGTCGGGCGGCGGCGGGTTGATGTCCACAGTGCACGACTATTCCAAATTCGCGCAGATGATGCTGAACGGCGGCGAATTGAACGGCACCCGCCTGTTGTCGCCCATGACGGTGCAACTGATGACCGCGAACCACCTGGAGGGGATCACGCCCGGCAAATACTACTTGCCCGGTCCCGGCTATGGCTTTGGTCTGGGCTATGCGGTGCGGTTGCAGAACGGCAATGCGCCCTCGCTGGGCTCGGAGGGCGAGTTCAACTGGGGTGGTGCTGCAGGCACGGCCTATCACACCGACCCCAAGGAAGACATGATCGCGCTTTTGATGATCCAGTCACCGGCCAATCGCGGCCCGCTGCGCGTGATCTTCAAGAATCTGGCGTTCAGCGCCATCGCGGAAAGTCAGGACTAAGCTGCACCGCACCTGAAACCAAAGCGCCCCTGCACACACCTGCGGGGGCGCATCAGTTCTCAGCCAGCCTCGGCCAGCCGCGCGACGTAGCGGGCCAGTGTGTCGATCTCGAGGTTGATGGCGTCGCCCACGGCCACGTCGCCCCAGGTCGTCATTTCCTTGGTGTGCGGGATAAAGTTGATGCCGAACACGTCGCCGTCCACCTCGTTCACCGTCAGCGATGTGCCGTTCAGAGCAACCGACCCCTTGGACGCGATGAACCGCGACAGGGCGGCAGGTGCGCGCAATTTCACACGCGTGCTGTCGCCCTCGTCCGTGACCGAGATCACCTCGGCCACGCCGTCGATGTGGCCCGACACGATGTGACCGCCCAGCTCGTCGCCCACCTTCAGCGCGCGCTCCAGATTGACCCGCTTGCCTTCGGTCCATGCCCCAAGGTTGGTCTTCGACAAGGTCTCTGCGCTGATGTCCACATCATACCAATCGTCGCCCAACGCCACGACAGTCAGGCAAACCCCGTCCGACGCGATAGACGCCCCCATGTCGATGCGGGCCGTGTCATAGCTGGTTTCGATCCGCGCGCGCAGGTCGCCCGCGTGCTCCAATGCGGCGACTTTGCCGATATCCGTGATGATCCCTGTAAACATGGCGGTGCCCCCTTTGACGCTGATCCTTTCAGCTAAACCTGCCGGTGCCCCCGCGCAAGAGGTGTGCAAGATCCGCAGCCATTGCGCAAATGCCCAAGCACAGTCATATTTCAGCCGGATTTGGATGGTCACTGGAAGATAACCTTTTCCGTCCAGTCAGGGAACCGATGCCACACACGACCGCCGATCAACGCGTATTCCTGTTCCTGCAGGGCCCGCACGGACCATTTTTCAACCGTCTTGGAAAAATGCTGCGCCGCGCGGGGGCGTCCGTGTGCCGTGTGGGTTTCAATGCGGGCGACCGGGCCTTCTGGTTCCACCCGTCCAGCTATATCCCCTATCGCGGCACGGCCGAGGATTGGCCGCAGACCTTTGCCGATCTGTGCACCGCCCGCAATGTGACCGACATCGTGCTTTATGGTGACACCCGTCCCATCCACGCCAGCGCCGTGGCCGAGGCGAAGCGGCGCGGGATCACCGTGCATGTTTTCGAAGAAGGCTATATGAGGCCCTATTGGGTCACTTACGAACGCGGCGGCACCAACGGCAATTCGCGGCTGATGGGCATGAGCATTGCCCAGATGCAAGAGGCGCTGGCCATGTCCGACATGGAGGCCCCTCTGCCCCCCGCTCATTGGGGCGACATGCGCCAGCACGTGTTCTATGGCGCGCTCTACCATTGGTTCGTGATGTTCCGAAACGGCGACTACCGCAATTTCCGCCCGCATCGCAGCATCGGCGTGACCAAGGAATTCCAGCTCTACGTGCGTCGGCTGCTGCTGATGCCATTCCACGCCATCGACCGGCGGATCAGCACGCTGCGTGTGCGCCACGGCGGCTTTCCCTATCATCTGGCGCTGCTGCAACTGGAACATGATTCCAGTTTTCAGCAACATTCGCCCTTCGACACGATGTCTGACTTCCTCAAGGTGGTGATCGAGGGATTTGCGAAGGGTGCGCCGAACCACCACCACCTTGTGTTCAAGGATCATCCGCTGGAGGATGGTCGCGTTCCGGTGCGCCGTGCCATCCGCAGGCTGGCCCGCGAATACGGCGTCATGGACCGAGTGCATTATGTGCGCGGCGGCAAGCTGGCGGGCCTGATGAACGAAGCGCGCAGCGCCGTGACCGTGAATTCCACCGCAGGCCAACAGGTGCTGTGGCGGGGCATCCCGCTCAAGGTCTTTGGCCGCGCGGTCTACAACCAGCCCGAGTTCGTGTCGGACCAACCGCTCGATGCGTTTTTCCGTGGCGCCACCCGCCCCGACAACAAGGCCTACAAGGATTACCGGCGCTATCTGCTGGAAACCTCGCAACTGCCGGGCGGCTTCTATTCGTCGCGCGGGCGGCGGCAATTGCTACGCCATGTTGTCGACATGATGCTCTCACCCGAAGATCCGTATGACGCACTAAAATCCGGAACCGCGGCTCCAAGGCAACAGTTGCGGTTGGTCAACTGAACCACACCACCCCTAGCGGTAGATTTTCTCTGCGGATTCCGGTAGCTTGGTCGCTAATACCCCGAAACAATCGGGGATTTTGAGGCAGAACAAGAATAGGTCGAGGAGACCGCGCAGTGATTTTCCATGGTATGAAGTGGGCGCGCCCTGTCGCGCTGCTGACAGCGATTGCTGTTCTCGGCTCGTGTGGTTTGCCACAGGTTGGCCCCAACAAACGGCAGATTTATGCCGGCTCCGTCCAACGCGAGGGTGATTCGTTCATCGTAGCGGTCAATGATCGCGTCACCCGTGCCACGTCCGTGGTGCCCGCCCTTGGCTTTTCCGAAGGGTTCAAATCCGCCGCCGTTCTGGGGTCGGACACGATCCAGCCCGGCGACGTGCTGGGCCTGACGATCTGGGAAAACGTCGATGACGGCCTGCTGGCCGGCGAAATGCAGAACGCCACCCCGCTGGAAGAAGTGCAGGTCGACGGTGCCGGGTTCATCTTTGTGCCCTATGCGGGCCGTATCCGTGCCGCGGGCAACAGCCCCGAAGCCATTCGCCGCATCATCACCGCCAAGCTTGAAGAGCAGACCCCTGACCCGCAAGTGCAGGTGCGCAGGCTCGCCGGTGACGGCTCGACCGTGTCGCTGATCGGTGCGATCGGCGGCCAGGGTGTTTACGCGATCGAGCGGCCCACGCGCACGCTGGGGGCCATGCTGGCCCGCGCGGGCGGCGTGACCATCCCGCCCGAAATCGCGCAAGTGACCGTCATTCGCGGCACGCAGCGCGGCAAGATCTGGCTGCAGGACCTCTATGACCACCCCGAACTCGACATCGCCTTGCGCGGTGGCGACCGGGTTCTGGTCGAGGAAGACACCCGCGCCTTTACGGCGCTGGGTGCAACGGGCGGTCAGGCCCGTGTTCCATTCAAAAGCCAGAACATGAGCGCGCTGGAAGCCATCGCGCAGGTCGGCGGTCTGAACCCCGTGACGGCGGACCCGACGGGCATCTTCGTGATGCGCAACGAAGACGCGGTCATCGCCAATTCGGTTCTGGGCCGCAACGACCTGCAAGGGGCGCAGCGGATGGTCTATGTCCTGGACCTGACGCAACCCAATGGCATGTTCGAGGCGCGCGACTTCCTGATCCGCGATGGCGACACGATCTACGTGACCGAAGCACCCTATACGCAGTTCACCAAGATCCTCTCGGCGCTGACCGGGCCTGCGGGGTCCGTCAACTCGCTGGCAAGCATCGCCGGAAACTGACCTTTGACGCCTGCACCGCAGGGCATGCACGTCGCCGGACCTGAAAAGGTCCGGCGGCTTTGCGTTTACAACGGCGGTTTTCTGACCCAGCGCCGGGTGCGGCGCATTCTGCAACTGGCAGGCTACAAGATTGCGCTGGGCCTGCCGCGCGAGGGTGATCTGGTGGGCGTCTGGGGCAACAGCCCGACCGCGCATCGGGGCGAGAGCATCGCCGCGAAACATGGCGCGCCCCTCGTGCGGATCGAAGACGCCTGGCTGCGCTCGCTGTTTCCGGGGCGTGCATCCGGGCGGGCGGGCGATCCGCCGCTGGGCCTGCTGATCGACTATTCCGGTTTGCATTTCGACCCTGCGCAGCCATCCGACCTTGAGAAGATCCTGCGCGACGACCCGCTGGACGACACCGCCCTGCTGAACCGCGCCCGCGGCTGCATCGCGCGGCTGCAAGAGGCGCATCTGACCAAATATACCGCCTTCGATGCCACGCGCGCGCCGCTGACGCCGGGCTATGTGGTGGTCATCGACCAGACATTCGGCGACGCGTCGGTGCGCGCCAGCGGGGCCGACCGCAACCGATTTCTCGAAATGCTCTTTGTCGCGCAAGAGGAACACCCCGGCGCGCCCATCGTGATCAAGACGCATCCCGAGACCGCCCAAGGGTTCCGCCAGGGGTATTTCACCGCTGCCGATTGCAACGACCGCATCACGATGATGGACGACGCGATCAGCCCGTGGACCCTGTTCGAGGGGGCCATCGGCGTCTACACCGTCTCGTCGCAACTGGGGTTCGAGGCGATCTTCGCGGGCCACAAGCCCCGCGTGTTCGGGCAACCGTTCTATGCGGGCTGGGGGCTAACCACCGACGAATTTCCGGTGCAGCGCCGCCAGCGCAGCCTGACTCGCGCGCAGCTTTTCGCGGGGGCGATGCTGCTCTATCCCAAATGGTACGATCCTTATCGCGATTGCCTGTGCAGCGCCGAAACTGCCATCGAGACACTCGCCGCACAAACCCGCGCATGGCGCGCCGATCACCTCAGCTGGGTGGCCAGCGGCATGCGCCTGTGGAAACGCGCGCCCCTGCAAAAGGTCTTTGGCCGTCACAAGCGGATGGTCTTTCAGGACGACCCTGCCCGAGCCCGCGCCACCGGGCGGCCCTGGATGGTCTGGGCGGGCAAGGCGCAGGTGGGGCATGGCGATGCCGTGCGTGTCGAGGACGGCTTTCTGCGGTCGCGCGGTCTGGGCGCCGAGCTGGTGCCGCCGCTGTCGCTGGTGACTGATGACTTGGGGATCTACTACGACCCGTCCCAGCCCAGCCGTCTGGAACGTCTGATTGCCGAGCGGGCCAGCCTGCGCCCCGATCAGCGCGCCCGCGCCGAGGCACTGATCCGGCAGCTGAAGGATGCGGCACTGAGCAAATACAACCTGGGCGGTGCACTGCCTGAACTGCCCGATGGCCCCTGCGTGCTGGTTGTGGGGCAGGTCGAGGATGACGCGTCGATACGTACAGGATCGGGCGAAATATGTACAAATCGCGCCTTGCTTGAGGCCGCGCGTGCCGCGCACCCCGAGGCCACGCTGATCTACAAACCGCACCCGGACGTCGAGGCAGGCCTGCGCGCCGGGGCCTTTGACGCGAGCGACATCGCGGATGTGGTCGCCGCGCAGACCGACATTGCAGCGCTTCTGGGACAGGTGGACCGGCTGTGGACCATGACCTCGCTGACAGGGTTCGAGGCGCTGGTGCGGGGCGTGCCCGTCACCACCACCGGCGCGCCGTTCTATGCGGGCTGGGGGCTGACCGATGATCGCGGCGACGTGCCACCGCGCCGCCGCGCGCTGCCTGACCTGGCCGGATTGGTCCATGCCACGCTGATTGATTACCCGCGCTATTTCGACCCCAAAAGTGGCCTGCCCTGCCCCGTCGAGGTGGTCACCGAACGGCTGGCCTCGGGTGACGTGCCGCATCCCGGTGCGCTGAACCGGCTGGCCGCAAAGCTGCAGGGCGTCTTTGCCTCATACGCGCATTTGTGGCGTTAGTTCGGTAACTTACCCCTCGGCTCGCTCCCACAGGTGCATCACATCCGGCCCTATGCTGCGCACCTCAATCAGCTTGAACCGTGCCGCCTCGGAGAGTGACCCGAGCCCCAGAGCCCCGACGCCCGGCAGCCCCTCGGCACCGATTGCGAGACCTGCGGTAAAGCCCACCAGCCGGTCCACCAGATCATTCGCCAGCAGAGATGCGGCAAGCGCACTGCCGCCTTCGCAGTAGACCCGGTTCAGTCCGTGTGCGCCCAGTTGGGTCAGAACGTCATGGGTATCAAGCTGGCCACCGCTGATCTGGCAGGGCAGCAAGGTGGCCCCCAGCTCGGACCAGGTGCGTTGCAGATCTTTGTCGGCGTCCTTGCCGTGGCACAGGATCACGGGAATATCCCGCGCCGTTCGCGCCAGATTGCCCAGCAAGGGCAGATCGAGGCGGCGCGTCACCACCACGCGCGCGGGCTGGTTCGATACTCCCATATCGCGCACCGTCAGGGACGGATCGTCATGGCGCGCGGTGCCGCCGCCGACCATCACCGCATCGTGGCGCAGGCGCATGGCGTGGCCCACGCGCCGCGCTTCGGGGCCCGTGATCCACTGGCTTTCGCCGGTGCCGGTGGCGATGCGTCCATCAAAGCTGCTGGCGAGTTTCAGGGTGACCTCGGGGCGGCCCATGACCACGCGGCGGAAAAATCCGGCCATATCGGCAAAGGCGCGGTTGGCCATCAGGCCTTCTTCGACAGCAATCCCTGCATCGCGCAGCATCGCCAGCCCCTTGCCATCCACGCGGCCATCAACGTCGGCCACGGCGACCACCACGCGGGCGACGCCCGCACGGATCAGCGCCTGCGCGCAGGGCGGCGTCTGGCCGTGGTGGGCGCAGGGTTCCAACGTGACATAGACGGTCGCACCGCGCGCTGCTGACCCGGCCTGATCGAGGGCCACGACCTCGGCATGGGGCCGCCCGCCCGGCTGGGTCCAGCCGCGTCCGACAATCCGGTCATTTGAGACGATGACGCAGCCCACTGCCGGATTGGGCGCGGTATTGCCCTGCCCCCGCCGCCCAAGCGACAGGGCCAGCGCCATGTAGCGGCTGTCAGATGCGACGCTCACTCATCCATTGGCTGATCGGGACGCAGTTCCTGCACGAACTTGTCAAAGTCATCAGCCGCCTGGAAGTTTTTGTAAACGCTGGCAAAACGCACGTAGGCCACGGTGTCGATACGGGCCAGAGCCTCCATCACGATCTCGCCGATGGCTTTGGACGGAATGTCGGTCTCGCCCAGCGATTCCAGTCGCCGCACGATGCCCGAAATCATCTGGTCGATGCGCTCAGGCTCGATGGGACGTTTCTGCATCGAAATGCGGATCGAGCGTTCCAGCTTGTCGCGGTCGAAATCCTCGCGTTTGCCGCTGGATTTTATGACCACCAGATCGCGCAATTGGACGCGCTCATAGGTGGTGAACCTGCCACCACAGGCCGGACAAAAGCGGCGGCGCCGGATCGAAACGTGATCCTCTGCCGGTCGGCTGTCCTTGACCTGGGTGTCGATATTTCCGCAAAATGGGCAGCGCATTGGTCTGTCCCCTTCTTTTGTCCCGCCTCGTTGTGGGGTTTGACCCGCACTTATCCACAGTTATAGGGGGTTCCCTAGGTTTTGGGTAGAGTAGAAATGCGACCGCAAGATAGGCCGCCTATTTTTGCCCCTGCACTCCTGCGCTATGGGTCAATCCGGGCGGAAATGGGCCGCGACCTTGCGCTGATGCGGACGGTTCCTGTGTTCGAACAGGTAGATGCCCTGCCACGTGCCCAACACCATGCGCCCCGCCGTCACCGGAATGGACAGCGACACCGGCAGCATCGCCGCCTTGATATGGGCGGGCATGTCATCGGGACCTTCGTAGGTGTGGGTCAGATAGGACATCGACGGATCGGTCGTGGGTGGCACCAGACGCGCGAAATAGGCGTTCAAGTCGGTCTGCACCTCGGGGTCCGCGTTCTCCTGGATCAGCAGCGAGGCCGATGTGTGCTGCACCAGAAGCGTCAGCAGCCCGTCGCCCTGTCCGTGCAGCCAGCGCGCGACGGTCATGGTGAATTCGGTCAGGCCGGGGCCACGGGTGTCGATGTGAAACAGGGTCTGCATGGTGCGAAGGTGCCGCAGCGCCGAAGGGGCTGCAAGCGGTTCCTTGCATGGATTACAAGCTGCCCGGCACCCGCTGGCCTGCGCACAAAGACAGCGCATGGGAGACCGAAAGGGTCGATCCGGCCTGATAGGTGGAAAGCGCTGCGATCACGGTCTGGCGCGGCACCGTGTCTTGTGGGGACAGCGAAAATGTGACGGCGGTGCGTCCCGGCACGGCTTGGCTGGGACCGCGAGGGGTCACCACATATAGCCGCGCGCCGTGTGCGGGGTTCAGCGCATCGCGGGCATGGTCTGCCGCCGCGCACCACAGGCCACGCGCACCTGCGCCCTGGCCCTCGATCACCTCGAAAGTGTCGGCGGAGAGCGGCGCGATCGTCAGGTCGCTGGGGTCGGACAGACCTTGGGTCAAGCCGGGCGTGGCGACCGCAAGGCCAAGGATCGTGGTCAGTGTTTTCAGCATCGGGGCCTCCTGTCCCTGCCCTCAGGGGAAAATATCGTTCTTCTCGATGATCTGGTCTTTGCAGAACTGTTCGGCGTGAAACACCAGCAGGTTCGCCCCCGCGATGTCCGTGGTCACCGAATAGCCGGTGCGCGCAGCGATGCCAGGATCGCGCGTCGAGAACGCCACGCCAGTCTCCCCGGCACGGGTCTGCGCAGGGCCGCGCGGCGCGACGACGTAGATGCGCCCACGTTGCTTGCCCAGATCGCGAATGGCGTAATCGGCTGCCGCGCACCAGATCTCGCGGGGGCCTGCACCGCCCTTTTCGATCACCTCGTATGTGGTGTCAGACAGCGGGTTCACCTCAAGCTTGGGCGCGATGAAGATATCAACGTATTGGGCCGCCGCTGGCAGGCTGGTCAGGGCAAGTGCGAGGCTTGCGACGATTGGCAAATTGTACATGATCTTATTTCCTCTCTCTGCCCCTACATAAGATGCAGGGCCTGCGCCGCCAATCACATGGTCGTCACTGAACAACTGCCGTGCTCGCGCGTTGTTCCCTTTGAGCAATTCAGGAGACAGACATGAGCAACAAGACACTCTTCATCACCGGCGCATCATCGGGCATCGGGGCTGCGACTGCGCGGGCTGCTGCGGCGGCTGGCTGGAACGTCGGGCTGTTCGCGCGCTCTGCCGACAAAATCGACACACTGGCGGCAGAGATCGGCGATCAGGCCATGGCGCTGCCCGGTGACGCGACCGATCTGGATGCGCAGAAGAACGCGATCGACAAGCTGGCGGCAAAGTTCGGCGGGGTTCACGCGGCCTATGCCAATGCAGGCATGGGGCTGGACACACCGGGCACCGAAAACGGTGATCCGTCGGAGTGGAAGGACCTGATTGAACTGAACATTATGGCACTTCTCTACACGGCCAAGGTGGCGATGCCGCACCTGAAACCGGTGAAGGGCCACATGGTTCTGACCGGCTCCGCCGCTGGTCGTCGGCACATCAAGGGGTCGATCTACGGCGCGTCCAAATGGTTCGTGCACGGCTACGGCGGCAATCTGGCCGACGAGATGAACGAATGGGGCGGGCGCTGTACCATCGTCGCCCCCGGCATGGTCAACACCGGGTTCTTTGACGAGGAGAAGCCCGACAAGCTGCAACCCGAGGATGTGGCAGATGCGGTCGTGCATGCCCTGAACGCCGATCCGCGCAACACGGTGCGCGAAGTGTTCCTGATGCCGACGAACTGAGCCCTGTCAGGGCGCGGTGTCTATGAACCGCGCCCGCACGTCCTTATCGGGCACCATGCAGGTGTCGTAACGCCCGAAGATGCGGTAGCGGTTCCGCGCGATGACGTCGTAAAGCGGTCGCTTGATGACGGTGGGCATCCGTTTGGCGGCGGCGAAGGCGCGCCACGGCCAGCCCATCGCGGACATGGCGGCGGCGAAGGCGTCCAGCTTTTCGTAGATTAGCCCGTTCACGATCACCAGGTTGGTCTCGAAGTCGTCGGCGTTCAGATCGAGCGCTTTGTAGAGCGCCTGACCCAAAGGCGATTGCGCGGTGACGAAAGAAAACCGCTGCGCATGGTCATGGCGCAGTACAAAGCGGAAAAAGCCCGAGCAAAGCACACATTCCCCGTCAAAAACGATAAGGTCGCGGCCCCGAAGGACCGCGACCTGTGTTGCTGGCAGAACATCTATCGGACGGGACATGCTGTTGTCCCCCTGACTTTACTGATCCAGGAACGACCGCAGCTTGCGCGACCGGCTGGGGTGCTTGAGCTTGCGCAGCGCTTTCGCCTCGATCTGGCGGATCCGTTCGCGGGTGACGCTGAACTGCTGGCCGACTTCTTCCAGCGTGTGGTCGGTGTTCATGCCGATGCCAAAGCGCATCCGCAGCACACGTTCCTCGCGCGGGGTCAGCGACGCCAGCACACGTGTCGTCGTTTCCTTGAGGTTTTCCTGAATGGCGCTGTCCAGCGGCAGCACGGCATTCTTGTCCTCGATGAAATCGCCCAGCTGGCTGTCTTCCTCGTCGCCGATGGGCGTCTCGAGCGAAATCGGCTCCTTGGCGATTTTCATCACCTTGCGGACCTTTTCCAAAGGCATCTGCAGCTTTTCTGCCAATTCCTCGGGCGTCGGTTCGCGGCCAATCTCGTGCAGCATCTGGCGACCGGTGCGGACCAGCTTGTTGATCGTCTCGATCATGTGCACCGGAATACGGATGGTGCGCGCCTGATCCGCGATGCTGCGCGTGATCGCCTGTCTGATCCACCATGTCGCATAGGTCGAGAACTTGTAACCACGACGGTACTCGAACTTGTCCACCGCCTTCATCAGGCCGATGTTGCCTTCCTGGATCAGGTCGAGGAATTGCAAACCGCGGTTGGTGTATTTTTTGGCAATCGAAATCACCAGCCGCAGGTTCGCTTCGACCATTTCCTTCTTGGCCTGACGGGCTTCTTTCTCGCCCTTCTGGACCTGCTGCACGATGCGGCGGAATTCCGAGATGTCCAGACCGACGTACTGACCGACCTGTGCCATGTCTGCGCGCAGCTCGTCCACCTTGTCCGCAGAGCGTTCGATGAACATCTGCCAGCCGCGACCTGAGCGTTCGCCCATCCGCTCCATCCAGTTGGGGTCAAGTTCGTGGCCACGATAGGCGTCCACGAATTCCTTGCGGTTGATGCGCGCCTGATCCGCCAGCTTCACCAGGGCACTGTCGATCTGCATGATGCGGCGGTTGATGCCGTAAAGCTGGTCAATCAGCGCTTCGATACGGTTGTTGTGCAGGTGCAGTTCGTTGACCAGCAGCACGATTTCCGACCGGAGCTTTTGATAGGTGGTCTCGTCGACCTCGCTGAAGCTGGAGTCTTCGTTCAGCGTGGCCGAAATCCGGCTGTCCTGCATCTGGCTCAGCTTGACGTAATCGTCGGCGATGATGTCCAGCGCTTCGAGAACCTGCGGTTTCAGCGCGGCTTCCATTGCGGCCAGCGACATGTTGGCTTGTTCGTCTTCGTCCTCGTCGTCATCGTCGGCAATCGGGTTGCCGTCCGCGTCCAGCTCGGACTTGCCACCGTCGTTCGACTTCGATGTCTCCGAGGAGGCCCCCGAAACCACAGGTTCGGTGGTGACTTCGTCGCCCAGCTGGTCGCCGAATGTCGCCTCGAGGTCGATCACATCGCGCAGAAGAATGTCTTCGCTGAGAAGTTCGTCGCGCCAGATGGTGATCGCCTGGAACGTCAGCGGGCTTTCGCAAAGGCCCGCGATCATGGTGTTGCGGCCGGCCTCGATGCGCTTGGCGATGGCGATCTCGCCCTCGCGGCTGAGCAATTCGACGCTGCCCATCTCGCGCAGGTACATGCGCACCGGGTCGTCGGTGCGGTCCAGTTTCTCGGAGGTGCCCGAGCCCAGCGTGATCTCGCGGGTGCCTTCGGTCGTGGTCAGGTCGGTCGAACCCTTGTCCTCGTCCTCGGCTTCCTCGTCCTCGATGATGTTGATGCCCATTTCGGACAGCATCGACATCACGTCCTCGATCTGCTCGGAACTGACCTGATCGGGCGGCAGCACGGTGTTCAGCTGGTCGTAGGTGATGTAGCCCTTCTCGCGGGCTTCGGCGATCATCTTCTTGACGGCCGCCTGACTCATATCAAGCGAGTGACCGGTGTCGGAATCGTCGGTCTTGGTGTCTTCGTTTGTGTCTTTCGCGGCCATCGGTTGCTCCTGTTCAAGCACTCCTGTCACGAATCACCATACAGTGATTCGATTAACAGGGAATCATTCACGATTCGGGTGATTCGGCCACCCGTGTACCGTTATTTTCCCGAGGTTTCCCAACGAAAACCTCCCTAGTGTTGTTTTCTGCCCCGCTTCGAGAAGTCGATGGCATCGAACATAGCGCGACTGCGGGTCACTTCGCCCTTTTCCAGCTTCACGCCATTGTCGGCTGTCACAAAATCCCCGCTGCCCTCTTTCTGGGTGCTGCGGTTGGCACTGTCTGCGGCCTCGGCGGCCTGGCTCAGCCGCCAGGTCACTCCTTCGTCGGCCACCCCTGTCAGGTCTTCGGCGGCATCGGCAATTTCGGCGTCCAGCCCGCGCGCCGCCGACAGTTTTGCCAGTTCTTCGGCCACGGTGATCCGGGCCATGTCGGCGTCGCCCGGCGTGCGGATACATGGAACGATTGCGACATGGCTTGCACTCAGCAGGTTTTCAAGGGCTTCGGGGCCCCGTGCGCTGGAAATCTTTTCGCGCAACACCTCTGGCCCCTCGTGGGCATGACGCAGGATCAGATCGCGCAGGGCGGCGTTGTCGGGGTTGATGCAGCGCAGCCTTTCCAGTGGCGTTTCAAAGGCTTCGACCACCTGAGGGCAGGTAATCAGCGCCGCCATGATCACCGATTCGCGCAGCATGTGCGTGACCGTGTCGCCCGGTGCCATGGCCAGCGCCGAGGATTTGGTCGAGGGCAGCGGCACGGGCGCAGGTTGCCACTTGCCAAAACCGCCCTTACCAAAACTACCGCTGCGCTGGCCACCGGATCGTGCGGTGCCAGAGGGCGTGCGCTGCGGGCGGAACAGCTGCCAGCGCAGCTCCTTGATCTCTTGCCCATAATGACTGCGGATCGACGGGTCGGCGATCATCTTGATTTTTTCGCGCAGGGCCTTGTCCAGCGCCGCCTTGCGTTCGGGGCTGTCGAAAACGCGGCCCTCGGTCTCGCGCTGCCACAGCAGGCGCACCATCGGCATCGCCGCATCCAGCAGTTTTTGCAGCGCGGGGGCGCCAGAAGCTTTCAGCAGATCGTCGGGGTCCTGCCCTTCGGGCATCATCGCAAAGCGCAGGGATTGCCCCGCCTCGACCAGAGGCAGGGACAGGTCTATCAGCCGCATCGCCGCACGCAGACCGGCGGTGTCGCCGTCCAGCGCGATAATCGGTTCGGGCGAAATCCGCCAGAGCATCTGCAACTGGCTTTCGGTGATCGCGGTGCCAAGGGGGGCGACTGCAGCCCCGAAACCGGCCTCGGACAGGGCGATCACGTCCATGTACCCCTCGGCCACGATCAGCGGCTGACCCTTGCCCGCCGCTGTGCGCGCAGGCCCGTGATTGTAGAGGCTGCGCCCCTTGTCGAACAGTTCGGTCTCGGGCGAGTTCAGGTATTTGGCATTGTCGTCGGGGTCCATCGCGCGCCCGCCGAAGGCCGTGCAGCGCCCGCGCGCGTCGCGGATCGGGAACATGATGCGCCCACGGAAGGTGTCATAGGGCTTGCCGCCCTTCTGGCTGGGCTTGGCCAGCCCTGCGCCGATTATCAGATCGTCGGCGATGTTCTTGGACTTCAGATGGTCCCAGAGCCCCTGCCAGGCATCGGGGGCAAAGCCGATTTCCCAACGGTCCAGCGCCTGTTGGCTGAGGCCACGCCGTTCCAGATAGGCGCGCGCGTCCGATGCGACGCCGGTTTTCAGCTGAAGACGGTAGTATTGCACCGCCTGCTCCATCACCTCGGCCAGTTGGGTGCGGGTGTCGGCCTTTTGCTGGGCTTGCGGGTCGCGCTGAGGCATGGGCATGCCCGCCTCGCCCGCCAGAATCCGCACTGCCTCCATGAAATCGACGTTCTCGGTCTCACGCACGAAGGATATGGCATCGCCCTTGGCGTGGCAGCCGAAGCAATAGTAGAACCCCTTGCGGTCATCGACGTGAAAGCTGGCAGATTTTTCCTGGTGGAATGGGCACGGGGCCCACAGATCGCCCTTGGCCTGGTTTGACTTGCGGCTGTCCCACATGACCTTGCGGCCCACAACCTGTCCAAGGCTGAGGCGGGTGCGCAGTTCGTCGAGGAATCCGGGGGGCAGGCTCATGCCCTATTATATCGTATCGCGGAGCGTCAGAGTCCAGATGCGGTGCGCGCGCAGGTTAATTCCCGATGTCGCACCCGACGGTGACTGCGGGAGCCTCCGGCGGGGATATTTTGAGGCCAAAAGAAAGCGGGCGCGCTTACTGTTGCAGGCAAAGTTCCGACCATGCGCCTGCGAAATCCTTGGTTCGAAGGTCGCGGCGCTCTTGTTGGTAAACCCAAGGCGCGATGATCGGGATTGCGGCATCATAGGCGTCTGGCCAGCTGTGTTCGGCCTCGAGGATGGCGGCGGGAACGGCCTGTTCCCGGACCCCGTCCAGACGCGCGTCTTGCACGGCAGAGACGATGGCGGCCTGATGCGCGCAACTTTGTTCCTTGGTGTCGGCGGCGAAGGCGGTGGTCGACATGGCGGCAGCGGTGAGCGTCGCTGCGGCAATTTTTAACATACGGGTCATTGCGGGCCTCATTTAGGACGTGTGTTATGACTTTGGGTCAGCTTAGCGCCGTGCGGCCAGGCTTTCCATCGCCGTGACAAGATCGTGAACCAGTGTGGTCGCCATACTGCGGAAGACGAGGATAAGGTAGCTGTCGGCTTCGGTGCGGGTGATCGACGCATTCAGGTGACCCAGTTGCGTGCGCGCGGTATGGCCGCGTTTGAATTTGGCCGCCGACAGATCGACGGGAACCAGCCTGGCCAGCACCGCGGCGGCATCCTCGCCCGAGAGGGTCACGCAAGCCCAGGCGTCGGTCTGGTCGGTCAATGCTGCGTGCTCGGCCAATGCCGCGTCGGGGGTCGGGCCGACCAACAGCGCCATGTCGCGACCAAACCAGATTGCGCGCGCGCCATCATTGCCGGTCATACGATTTGGTGCGGGGAACGCCAGTCGGTGTGCGTCTTTCAGCGCTTCGGAGAGCGCCGACTGCTTGTAGGGTGCAATCGAAGTCAGTCTGCCCAGATTGGTCTCGATCAGATCACAGGTGCCGATGGACTTGGGCAACAGCCCATAGCAGGGCGTGGTGGCAGTCAGGGTCAGTGCGTCAGCCATATCATCAACCGCGGGCGCGGCCTCCTTCGGGGTCAAGGAAAACGGGGGAGCACACCTCGACCACGGTGTCGATCCCGCGCAGGGCATCGACGAAGCGCAGGCGGTCGCCATGGCGTTCGGCTCCGCCGCGCACAAAGCCAAGGCCGATGTAATGGCCAAAGGCGGGCGAAAATGCCACGGAAGTTACATAGCCCTGATCGTTGGCAGGCACCGCTTCGCTGGCGTCGGCATAGAGATGCGCGCCGGCGGTCAGCTTCTTGATCGCACCGACCGGTTTGAGGCCGACGAGTTGGGCGCGGTCGTCGTCGACCAGCCCCTCGCGTGCGGCCATCGTCTTGCCGATGCAATCCTTCTTGGCGGAAATCATCCGGTCCATGCCGACGTCGAAGGCGGTGGTGCGACCGTGGATTTCCGAATGGGTGATGTGTCCCTTTTCGATGCGCAGCACGTTCAGCGCCTCCATCCCGTAGGCACCGCCCTCCAGCGCCTCGGCGCGTTTGACCAGCACGCGGAATAGCGCATCGCCGTAGCGTGCAGGCACCGCAAGCTCGTAGGCATGTTCGCCCGAGAACGAGATGCGAAACAGCCGCGCGTCGATCCCCGCCACGCGCACCGGACCGCAGGCCATGAAGGGCCAAGTGTCGTTGTCGATCGGGGTTTCGACCAACCCGTTGACCAGATCGCGCGATTTCGGCCCGGCAATGGCGAATTGCGCCCATTGTTCGGTGACGGACATGATGCGCACGTCCCATTCAGGGTGGTGCGCCTGGGTCAGAAACTCCAGATGGCGCATCACCTGCCCTGCGGCCGCGGTGGTCGTGGTCATCACGAAATGCGTCTCGCCCAGCCGTGCGGTGGTGCCGTCGTCCATGACGTGGCCGTCTTCGCGCAGCATCAGGCCATAGCGCACGCGCCCTACCTTGAGCGTCGAGAACATGTTGGTATAGGCGAAGTCCAGCAGCTTGGCCGCGTCTGCACCCTGGATGTCGATCTTGCCCAGCGTCGACACATCGCAGACGCCCACCGCATTGCGCACGTGGCCGACTTCGCGGTCGCAGGATTGCCGCCAGTTGGTTTCGCCCTTGCGGGGGAAATAGCTGGGCCGATACCACAGCCCCGCTTCGATCATCGGGGCGCCCATGGCGACACTGGCCGCGTGCGAGGTGGTGTGGCGTTCGGGGGCGAAGCCCTTGCCGCGCGACCCTGCACCCAAGGCGGCCAGCGTCACCGGCGTATAGGGCGGGCGGAACGTGGTCGTGCCGGTTTCGGGGATGCCCCGGCCTGTCGCGTCGGCCAGCACAGCCAATGCGGCGACGTTCGAGTTCTTGCCCTGATCGGTCGCCATCCCTTGGGTCGTGTAACGCTTCATATGCTCGACCGAGCGGAAGTTTTCGGTCGCGGCCTGCTTCACGTCCTTGACCGTCACGTCGTTCTGGAAGTCGAGCCAGGCGCGGCCCTTGCCCGCGACCGCCCAAAGCGGCGTGATGGCATAGGGCGTATCGTCGGCCTGGGGCACGGCGATATCCGCGACGGTCATGCCCAGCGCGGACAAGGCTGCGCGCGCCGCATCGGCACCCGATGTCAGGCAGCCATGCAGGGTGAACCGGCCCGATGCAGCGCCTGCGACAGTCATGTCTGGGATGGCGTCTTGCCTAGGCACGAAGCTTGCGATGCTCTCGTCCCACTCGGGACGACCGTTCATGTGGCAGGTCAGGTGCACGGTCGGGTTCCAGCCGCCAGACATGGCCAGACAGTCGGTCGACAGCTTATCCTCGCCCGAGGTGGTGCGGTAGGTGATTGCGTCCAGCCCCTTGCGGCCCGTGCTGTTGCAGACCTGTGCGCCCCGGATCAGACGGTAGTCGCCCTGCGCCTGCGCGTCGGTGCGGCTATCGAGGACCGCCGTCACGTGGACGCCCGCGGCGATCAGGTCCAGCGCAGTGCGGTGCGCATCGTCGTTGTTCGCAAAGAGGGTGACAGATTTGCCCGGTGCAACCCCCCAGCGGTTGAGATAGCTGCGCACCGCGCCCGCCGTCATGATGCCGGGGCGGTCGTTGTTCTGGAATGCAACCGGCCGTTCCAGCGCGCCTGCGGCCAGGATGCTGCGCTTTGCCACGATCCGCCAGAACGTCTCGCGCGGGAGCCGCCCATCGGGGCGCGCGATGTGGTGCGAGACGCGTTCAAGCGCGCCGAAGGTGCCCTGATCGTAGACGCCGGTGACCGTGGTGCGGCTCATCAGGCGCACGTTTTCCATGCCCTTGAGTTCCTCCAGAACCGAGGCCGCCCAGTCGGCACCGTCCTGTCCATCGACCGTCTCGGTGTCGGACAGCAGGCGCCCGCCCATCTGTGCATCTTCGTCAGCCAGGATCACATCCGCCCCGGAGCGCGCGGCGACCAGTGCCGCCATAAGCCCCGCAGGGCCCGCACCGATGACCAGCAGATCGCAAAAGGCAAAGGCCTTTTCATAACGGTCCTGATCCGCTTCGCCGCTGAGTGCTCCCAGACCGGCGGCACGGCGGATCGCGGGCTCGTAGAGCCTTTCCCAGAAGGCACGGGGCCACATGAACGTCTTGTAGTAGAACCCCGCCGACAGGAAGGGCGACGCCAGATCGTTGATTGCCAGCAAATCGAAGTCGAGCGAGGGGAAGGCGTTCTGCGCGCGTGCCTCGAGCCCTTCGTAGATCTCCTGAACCGTTGCGCGCACGTTGGGTTCGCGCGCGGCCCCGACGCCTATGGTCATCAGCGCGTTGGGCTCTTCACTGCCTGCGGTCAGCACGCCGCGCGGGCGGTGGTATTTGAACGAGCGGCCCATCAGCCGCACGCCGCTTGCCAGAAGCGCCGAGGCGACGGTATCGCCTGCGAAGCCCTTGTATTGCATGCCGTCAAAACGGAAACTGACCGGCGCGCTGCGGTCGATGCGGCCCTTGCCTGCGATCCTCATCGTGCCGCCTCCGACGCGAGTTTGGCGCCTGAAATCGCGTGGGTCACGGTGTTGCGCGTGACCACCAGCCATGCGCCGCAGCCTGCGTCGTGGCTCCACAATTCGTCCAGATCGCCGGGCTGGTTCTCGCGCAGGTGAACGTAATTCTCCCACACGGCCGCATCTGCGTCGGGCGCGGGGCGGCTCAGCGCCACCGCTGAACCCTGATAGTAGAATTCGCGGCGGTCCCGGTCTCCGCAGATTGGACAAGGCAGGCGCATGTCAGTTCCCCTTGGTGCGCGCGTTGCGCAGCTTTTGTAAATCAATCATATCGCTGGTGAAGGCTTGCATCGGATGGTCCCACCGTCAGTGCAGGTTGTGCTGAGACCCTGAGGCCTCTTCATCCAGGATGCCCCGCCCGGTTCGGAACCGGTCCAGCCGCAGCGCCTTGGCCACGGGGTGCGGCGTGTCGGTCGCCAGCAGATGCGCGAACGTGTGTCCCGAGGCTGGCGTTGCCTTGAAACCGCCGTAGCACCAGCCGCAGTTCACATAGAGCCCGTCGATATGGGTGCGGTCGATCACCGGAGAGCCGTCGGGCGTCATGTCCATGATCCCGCCCCAGCTGCGTAGCATCCGCGCCTTGCCGATCACCGGCATCAGTGTCATCGCCGCCTCGACCACGTGTTCGGCGGTGGGCAGATTGCCCCGGCTGGCATAGCTGGAATACATGTCCAGATCGCCGCCAAACACCAGTCCGCCCTTGTCCGACTGGCTGATGTAGAAATGGCCCATGCCGTAGGTGATCACGTGATCGATGCAGGGCTTCAGCCCTTCGGTCACAAAGGCCTGAAGGATGTGGCTTTCTATGGGCAGGCGCATTCCGGCCATCGCCGCCACCTGACTGGACCGGCCTGCGGCGACCATGCCGATCTTTTTCGCACGGATCGGTCCGCGCGTGGTCTGCACCCCGCGCACCGCGCCGTTTTCGATGTCGATGCCGGTGACTTCGCATTGCTGGATCAGGTCCACGCCCCGGCTGTCGGCCCCGCGCGCAAAGCCCCAGGCGACCGCATCGTGCCGTGCCGTGCCGCCGCGTTTGTGGTAGAGCCCGCCGTAAATCGGAAACCGGGTCTGGTCGAAGTCGAGGTAAGGCAATTCGCGCTGCACGCCTTCGCGGTCCAGCAGGATCGCGTCGTCGCCTTGCGCGATCATCTGGTTGCCGCGCCGTGCAAAGGCATCGCGCTGGCCGTCGGAGTGGAACAGGTTGATGATGCCGCGCTGCGAATGCATCACGTTGTAATTCAGGTCCTGCTCAAGCCCCTCCCAGAGTTTCAGCGAGTGGCTGTAGAATTCCGAGTTGCCCGGCAGCATGTAGTTGGCACGCACGATGGTCGTGTTGCGGCCTACGTTGCCGCCGCCGAGGTATCCCTTTTCCAGCACCGCGACATTGGTGATGCCGTGCTGCGAGGCCAGATAATGCGCCGTCGCCAGCCCGTGACCGCCGCCGCCGATGATGATGATGTCATATTCGGGCTTGGGTTCGGGGTCGCGCCAATGCGGGGTCCAGCCCTTGTTGCCTGTCAGGCCTTCTTTCAGAACCCTCAGGCCGGAAAACCCTTTTGTCAGCCGATCAAAACCCATGACCCATCCTTAAGTCGACGCATGCACGGCGCACGCTGTCGTATCGGGCGAGAACTATCAATGGGTCAGAGTAAATCCAGCGAAATTTCCGGCATACGCAGGTCGGCCAGCGACACAGATTTAAGCGAAGGCGCAGGCAGAGGTTCCCCCCTACCCGCTTTTGGTTAAAGGCCCTTGGCGCGGTAGCTGCTGGCCACGCGTCCGATCGACACCAGATAGGCGGCGGTGCGCAGATCCTTGACGTCTTCGCGCGAACGCCAGACCTCTGCCATCGCCTGATAGGCGGTGCGCATCGTGTCCTCAAGCCCCGAGCGGACCAGCTCCAGCTCGCCCGCGCCACGCAGGTATTTCGTCTTGAAATCCGGCGAGAGGGTCCAGCCCAGTTCCTTGTCCTTCGAGAGCCGCTCAAGCTCGTCCACGATCAACAGGTGCCGCGCCTCTTCCTGGCGACGGCCCATGCGCCCGAAGCGGATATGGCTGAGGTTCTTGACCCATTCGAAATAGGACACGGTCACGCCGCCCGCGTTGGCGTACATGTCGGGGATGATCACGCAGCCCTTTTCACGCAGGATCTCGTCGGCGCCGGCAGTCACGGGGCCGTTCGCGGCCTCGATGATCAGCGGTGCCTTGACCCTGTCGGCGTTGCCAAGGTTGATCACGCCCTCAAGAGCTGCCGGGATCAGGATATCGCATTCGGCCTCAAGCACCGAAGCGCCGTCTTCGACGTAGGTGGCGTCGGCATAGCCCTTGACGCCGCCATGGTTGCGTATCCAATGCGAGACCGCCTCGACGTCGATACCCTTGGGGTCGGTCAGGGCCCCGTCACGTTCGATGATGCCCGTGACCAGTGCGCCGTCTTCTTCGGACAGGAACTTGGCCGCATGATAGCCCACGTTGCCCAGCCCCTGAACGATGACACGCTTGCCATCCAGCGAACCGGTCAGGTTGGCCTTGGCCACGTCCTGCGGATGGCGAAAGAACTCCTGCAGCGCGTATTGCACGCCGCGTCCCGTCGCCTCGACCCGGCCCTGGATGCCGCCCGCGTTGATCGGCTTGCCGGTCACGCACGCCTTGGCGTTGATGTCGGTGGTGTTCATCCGCGCGTATTGGTCGGCAATCCACGCCATTTCACGCTCGCCCGTGCCCATGTCGGGGGCGGGCACGTTCTGGCTGGGATGGATCAGGTCACGCTTGGCCAGTTCATAGGCAAAGCGGCGGGTGATCAGTTCCAGCTCGTGTTCTTCGTATTCACGCGGATCAATCCGCAAGCCGCCCTTGGAGCCACCGAAGGGCGCCTCGACCAGCGCGCATTTGTAGGTCATCAGCGCGGCCAGCGCCTCGACCTCGTCCTGGTTCACGCCCATCGAATAGCGGATGCCGCCCTTGACCGGTTCCATATGTTCGGAGTGCACCGACCGATATCCGGTGAATGTCTGGATCTTGCCGCGCAGACGCACGCCAAAGCGCACGGTATAGGTCGCGTTGCAAACCCGGATCTTTTCCTCAAGCCCCGGCGGGAGGTCCATCAGCGCGACTGCCCGATTGAACATCAGGTCCACACTATCGCGGAAACTGGGCTCTTGCACGTTACTCATCATACTTCCTCTGATCGCGACTCGGATTCTTCGAGACAACTGAGGCCAGCCTATGACGAAGTGGTTACAACTTGCTAATTTTTTGGGCGAATTTTTCGAGGAATATTCCGAATCGCGCCTAAGCGCAGTGACGGAAACAATCTGCAAGGCCGCCAGATCACTGTCCGCCCCAAGACCCCGAAAGCGCCACAATTGACTTAAAAACACCTTTAAAACACAGTGATTACCCCCTTTCGCCTGAATGTCACCATAATCTCCATGCATTCAAGGCTTCGGCGAATTGGCCTCATTTGGCCGCATTTGCAAACAACAACATTGGACCTCCATCATGACACGCATTCTACGCGACACGACATTCAAGTCAGCCCGCACCCATTCTTGCGGTGTAACGAGACGGTTGCGTGAATTTGCGCGTGCCGAAGACGGGACCATGACCGTATTCACCTGCTTCATGGTGCTGATGATGCTGCTGGTGGGCGGCATCGGTGCAGACCTGATGAAAGCCGAGATGGAGCGGACGCGATTGCAGAACACGCTGGACCGCGCGGTTCTGGCAGCGGCCGATCTGGACCAGAAAAGCACACCCGCGGACGTCGTGACCGACTATTTCGAAAAGTCGGGCATGGGCAGCTATCTCAACAGCGTCACCGTGGACGAGGGGCTGAACTTTCGCACGGTCACGGCCAATGCGTCGACCAAGTCCACCACCAGCTTCATGCGGCTGGTGGGTGTTGACGAGTTGAACGTGCCCGCCGCCGGCCAGGCCAGCGAACGCATCGCCAACGTCGAGATTTCACTTGTGCTGGATATCTCCGGCTCGATGGTTTCCAACGGCAAGATCCAGAACCTGCGCGATGCGGCAGCGGTCTTTGTCGACACTGTCATCCGCCCCGAAACCGAAGATCTCGTGTCGGTGTCGCTGGTGCCCTATTCTGAGCACGTGAACGTCGGCGAAGATATTTTTAAAGAGATCAAGACCTATCACCGCCACGATTTTTCCTATTGCGTCGAAATACCGGACTTCGAATTCGACAATGCGAATTTCGATCTTTCGCGCACCTATGACCAGATGCAGCACTTTCAATGGAACTATGACGGGCGCAACAATGACCGTTCGGATACGGTTTGCCCGAGCGAGGATGACTACGAAACGATCGCGCCGCTCAGCCAGAACGCGAACAGGCTGAAACAGCAGATCAGCCGGTTTCAGCCGCGCGCGGGCACCTCGATCTTTATGGGCATGAAGTGGGCCACTGCCTTGCTTGACCCGTCATTCCGACCTGTCGTTACCAAGTTGATCGGCAAGAACAAGATCGACAACGAATTTGCCGGCCGCCCCGTGGCCTATGACGACATCGAGACGCTCAAGACCATCATTCTGATGACAGACGGCAAGAATGACCGGTCGAACCGCATCGCTGATTGGGCTTATGATTCAGAAGGCGATTATGAGCATTGGAGCAAATACAACTTCAATTGGTACCTGTCCAACTACGTAAACAGAAATGACCGCTGGCGCTACTACACGTCGGATTACTACACCGCGACCAAGGGCGACACGCTTCTGGACAACATCTGCGACGCCGCCAAGGACAAGGGCATCGTGATCTGGGCCATCGGCTTCGAGGTGGACGACCACGGCGCAGGCGAGATGCGAAAATGCGCCTCGACACCCAGCCACTTTTTCCGCGTCGAAGGCGTTGAGATCACCGAAGCGTTCAAAGCGATTGCACGCACCATCAACCAACTGAGGCTGACACAATGACCCGCTTCTTGACGAAAGGACTGCGCAGGTTCCGCAAGGAAGAAGGCGGGTTCATGGTTGCCGAATTCGCGCTGGCGATCCCGCTAATCTTTACCTTGTTTCTCACATCGGTCGAACTGGGCATCTATACGGTTCATCAGATGTTTCTGGATCGCGGAATGGACATGTCCATCCGCATGGTCCGGCTGAACACCGCCAAGAACTATACCCACGCTGAACTCAAGGACATGATCTGCGATTATTCGGCCATCCTGCCCGATTGCAAGGCGCAGTTGCGGGTCGAAATGAACCTGGTGGACATGCGCAGCTTTGCCGGTCTTCCAAGCAGGGCCGATTGCGTGGATATATCCAAGCCGATCACGCCGCTGCGCACCTTCACGCGCGGGTCGGACCATTCGATCATGCTGATCCGTGGCTGCTATATGTTCGACCCAATCTTCAGAATGAACGGTCTGGGCGAAGCCTATACAAAAGATGGCGCAGGCCATGCGCAAATGGTCAGCACCTCGGCCTTCGTACAGGAGCCACGCTGATGTCGCTTGCAAATCCAATTCGCTGGTTGCGCCGGTTCGCGCACAAGGAAGATGGCAACGTCGCCATCGAAACGATCATCATCCTTCCGGTGCTGTTCTGGGTCTATCTGACGATGTATGTCATCTTCGATGCTTACCGGCAGCATGCGCTGGCGGAAAAGGCGGCCTATACAATCGGCGACGTGATCTCGCGGCAGACAACGCCACTGGACAACGCCTATCTCACAGGCACGCAGGGGCTATTGGGCTATCTGACCCGCAACAGGGATCTGTCGCCTTCCATCCGGGTCACGTCGATCAGATATGATGCCAACAATGACATCTACAAACGCGACTGGTCGAATACCCGCGGACCCGGCATCTCGGCACTGACCGACCTGAACGTCAAGAACTGGCACGAGCGCCTGCCCATCATGCTGCACGACGAGCGGATCGTGGTGGTCGAAACCTTCGTCAATTACACGCCACCGTTCAACACAGGCTTTCCCGACATGCAGATCAGAAACTTTGTGTTCACACGCCCACGCTATACTCCGCAGGTCTTGTGGACCTCGGGTTAGGTCGACGTGCCCATGTCGCGTTGGGCCAGCTTGATCGCGATGATTTCGGACACGGATTTCGACTGAGACCCAGGCGTCATGCCGCCCACGCCGATCCGGTTGCCGATCCGCCACCAGAGCCCCGGTTGCCACGTGCGCGACTTGGGGCTCTTGGTTTTCAAAAGAAAGCCGTTCGACGGTTTGAACGCAAAGACCCCGCGGTCGATGCTTTCGATCTCGTCCATCGTCGCCAGAATGGTGCCTGCGGTGTCGCGCAGTTCGGTTTCGGTCAATACGATGGTGTGCCCCGTCGCCTGCCACATGCGGATCGACAGCCACAGCGACGTGGCTCCGATCAGCAGCAGGAACAACTGCCAGCCCAGCGCCGGGGGCTGGAAGAACGCAAGGTAGATCAGCAGCAACCCCAGCAGGGCCACCGACGTCACACCGATGATCCGCCGCCCGAATGACGCGGATACCGCGGCCAGAACCTCGTCTGGGTTGATGTCTTGCATGTTGGGGTCCCCCGTTTGACCCCTTTTGCATGGCGGACTGCAGCGGGGCAAGCTGTCAGTGACGCCGCGCCACCTCATAGCCGCGTTCTTCGGGTTCGTCGTCGACAAGTTCCTGGGGGAAACCGTCCGCAAGGATGCGCAGGCCCGTCGCCTCTTCCAGCCGTTCGATCATGCGATCCGACTGTGCGCGCAACCCATAACGGGCCTGTCCGTCGGTCATCATCTGGATCATCAGCGGCGAGATTTCCAGCGGCACGCCTGCGTCATCTGCCAGCTTTTGAAACAGCCCGATGTCCTTTTGGATCAGGTCCATCGTGAAGTTCACATCGCGCGATCCCGACAGGATCAGCTGGCTTTCCGTTTCGTGCACGAAGCTGTTACCCGACGACATGGCAATCGCCTCGTAGGTCAGGCCCAGATCGACGCCGGAGGCCTTCATCACCGTCAGTGCTTCGCAGAGCGTCAGCAGGTTGGCGGTTGCCAGATAGTTGGTCATCACCTTCAACGTCGATGCGGTGCCGATGTCGCCCACGTGCAGGATGCGACGCCCCATATGGGTCAGCACCGGCAAGACCCGCTCGAACGTGGGCCTGTCGCAGCCCGCGTAGATCGAGATGTTGCCAGTGTCCGCCCGGTGGCATCCGCCGGACACCGGGCAATCGACCGCGCGCCCATCGCGTTCGGCGACCAGACCGGCAAGCCTTTTGATATCGGCGGCATCCGTGGTCGACATTTCGATCCAGATCTTGCCCGCGCGGACCTCGGGCAGCATCTCGTGCACCACCGCGGCCGAAGCCGCAGGCGAGGGCAAACAGGTGATCACCGCATCGCACGCGCGCATCATCTGCGCTGGCCCCTCCCCTTGGGTGGCGCCTGCGGCAACCTTCAGGTCGATCAGGTCCGGGTCCAGATCAAAGACCTGCACGTCCTCGCCATTGCGGATCAGGCTGCCCGACAGCTTTCCGCCTACATTGCCCAATCCGATAAAACCGATTTTCATGTGAAGGCTCCCAGTTTTTGGGAGTTTTCAGGTCAAGTGACCCGCTGTCCGCTCCAATTGCGACGCATGAAGGGCTATTAAGCCGCTTCGGAGATTGCCTGACTGCAAGCGATGCTGGAAATTGTACGGCGACTGTACAATAGTGCAGCGGGACTCAAACCTTCAGGTGCCGCCCCGACCCGATGCTGGAATAACATGATGAAACGCATGAGCGTTCGCAGTTTCTATACGCGCTTGACGGCCTCGGTGGTTCTGCCGACCCTGATTTGTGCTGTGTTCGCGAGCGTTTTCAGCCTGGTTTTCACGATGAACACAATGAGCCAGCGGGCAGAGAGCCATATCGACACGCTGGCGCAGATCAGCAGCGTTCACATTTCACAGCAGGCCGAACGGCAGGATCTGGACACGATCCAGAAGGTTCTGAACCAGCTTGTGGCGTCGGACGATCTGGTCGGGGCCAGGGTGTCGGGACTGAGCCCGGACGATATGATAGCGGGACTTTCCGATGACATCGCCTTGCCGGTGATGGCGTCGGCGGCATTGGGCCACACGGTCAACGGCACTTACCAGCCTCTCGGCATGCTGACGCTTTACGGCTCGCTTGGATCGGCCCGCCAAGACAGCATGCTGCGGGCTTTCTTTATTCTTTGCATCGCGGGTCTGTGCACCGTGCTGATCGCCCTGATGATCATAGTCATGCTCAGCCGCAGTGTCATGCGACCGCTGACCGAAATCGACCAGTGGCTGCGCGACCTCGATCCGTCGCGGCCCGACGCCGCAGCCCGGTTCAGCACGACATCGCAGCGGCACATGATCGCCCCGCTGCGCCATGTTGTCGATGCCATCGAAAGCCTGCGCGCCCGTATCACCCAATCCGATCAGCTGACGCGGCAGCAGCAAAAGGAATTGACCCGCGCGGTGGACATCGCCCGGCTGGGATATGCCTCTTACGATGTGACGCAGCGGCGCTTTACCGGATGTGATGCGGCATTTGCAGAGATGCTGGGCCTGAGCGTCGATGAAATCCTGACGGCTGACGGTTTCGACCTGGCACGCAGCGACCTGCTGCTGGATTTCGACGAGGAAAGCAGCGCCGAACGCCACGCCGCCCTTGCGCGCGGAGAGACCGTGACAGCGACCTACCGCATCATGCTCCGGTCGGGGAAAATTCGTATTGTCCGCGCCATAATCGAGCCGGTGCCTGGCCCCGATGACAGTCCGCCCATGTTGGAACTGGTGGCTCAGGATGTGACCGAAATGCATCTGGCCGAACAGCGCGCCAACCAAGCCGAACACATGTCGACGCTTGGCAACCTGACCGGCGGCGTGGCCCACGATTTTAACAATCTGCTGGCGATCATTTCCGGCAACATTGAGCTGACCGAGCTTTCACAGTCCGAAGCCGAGCGGGCCGAGTACATCGACAACGCATTGTCAGCCGTGGCGCGCGGTGCGGCGCTGACGCAGCAATTGCTGGCCTTTGCGCGCAATCAGCCGCTGTCGCCTGCGGAGATTGATCCGCACAGTTTCCTGACCTCGGTGTTGCCGAGATTGCGCAAGGCGGTCGGTGCGGCCATCACGATCAAGGTCCCTGTGGAAACAGGTGGATGGACCTTGCACGCGGATGCCACGCAACTGGAAGCAAGCCTGGTGAACCTTGCGCTGAACGCCGCCGATGCCATGCCAGAGGGCGGCATCCTGACCATCACCATCGACAACCGTGAGATAGACAGGTTTCAGGCCCGCCAGATCCCAGGGTCAGAGCCTGGTGAATATGTCTCCATCGAGGTTGCCGACACCGGCGAAGGCATGAGCCCGGCCGTCGCCGCCAAGGCGTTCGATCCGTTCTTTACCACCAAGAGCGTCGGAAGAGGCACCGGCATGGGGCTGGCCATGGTTCTGGGGTTCGCCCAGCAGTCGGGCGGTTTTGCCACGCTGAACACCATCGAGGGGCGCGGAACTGCCGTGCGCATCTGTCTGCCAAGGGCGCAGGTCCAAGCGACCTTCGGCATTTCGCCCGGCGAAACAGGCCCCGAGGGCTGCACGCGCGGGCGCGCCGCTCTGAAAGACCGCCATGTGCTGCTGATCGAGGACGAGGACCAGTTGCGTATTCTCTACGCAGGCCAGCTTGAAGCGATGGGGTGCCGGGTGACCCAGACGACGTCTGCGGTACATGCGCTGGTAACGGCGCGGAAAATTGACCCGCCGGATATCATCCTCAGCGATATCGTCCTGCCGGGGGGAAGCAATGGCATAGAGTTGGCCGAAACGCTGGTTCAGTTCTTTCCCGATGCCAAGGTCATCTTCGTTTCAGGCTTTTCCGAGAATGCGATGCTGAATAACGGAATGTTAGCTGCCGGGGGCGTATTGCTGCAAAAGCCCTTTGGCAGAAGCAAACTGGAAACCACTCTTGTCAACGCGATCCTGCAACAAACCCGCACCGTGGACCTCTGACCCCCTACCGATCAGCGACAGTGCCGGTTTGCGCCTTTTGCACAGGGAATCGCCGTGACACTTGCGCCCGTGGACAAGACCACCGTGGCGGCGGCAATCTTGATGGAACGGCTGATCCGCGGTGCCTATCCGGCCCGACACTCATCGGCCATACAGCCCTTGCAATGGTCGATCTTGCGGTATCTTGCACGGGCGCCAGAGGATCAGCGCCAGTTGCGCCGCATCGCGCCGTTTCTCAACCTGACGGCAGCACCTGTTGCGCGCGCGCTGAAAACGCTGGGCCAGCGCGGTCTGGCCACGCAGCGCATCAACGACACCGACAGCCGGATCAGGACGATCACCCTGACACCATCCGGGGTTGAAGCGTTGCGCGAAGACCCTATCATTTGCGTAGCAGCGCGGATCGAGGCCCTGCCTTTGACCGAGCGTGACAGGTTCATCAAGTCCATCCGCTCGATCGCATTGGGACCGATGCCCGAACCAGAACGAGTGGATGACGCAGGTGGCGACCCAGATACTTCTCGTTGAGGACGACCCGGCAATCAGCAAGCTGATCGTGCAATTTCTGAAAGGAGATGGCGCAGAGGTCATCGCGTCAAGCAACCCGGAGCGGGCCCGCCAGATCCTTTCGGAACGCACTGACTTTGATCTCGTGATAGTCGATTTCTTGCTGGGCGAAGTCACCGCCGTCGCGCTGATGGACGAGCTGCGCATCATCCTTAGGGATGTACCGGTCGTGATCATTTCGGGCGGAAATCCGATGACGGATCTTGAAACCACGCAGGCCATCGCCGATCTGAGCGGTGCCGTGGCGTTCTTGCAGAAACCCTTTCGCAAAGCCGAACTGCTGGATGCCGTCGCCACTTCATTGAAGTAAATTCCGCGATATCAAAGCCGCGGAATTGTCTGTTTCGACTTGAATTGATTGCTACTAGCAATCAAATATGCACATAATAATGCGTTCAAGTAGCGATTGAAGGGTTGAGATTATGGGTGGTCGCGCGGAAGACGCCGTGTACGAAGCAAGGCAGGTCATCATGGATCTTGCAGGTTATCTTCGCGCCGTCAAAATCAATCTTGGCGATGATTCGGGCGTTGAACTCGACAGTTTGGCGCAGCGTCTGGAAGTGATCGCACGGGATTGCGACCCCGATACCAGATTGTCCTGACCTGGGTTTGCCCCCCTTCCGACAAGGCTGATTGTCGTCGTTGGAAGATTAAACCAGCGGAGCCGCACCATGGCCGAGACCGCGGCGAAACAGCCCATGACGATCGCTTTGGACTGAAGCGCCCAAGACTTGGAAACGCCAATCGGCGGACACAGGATTACCACGCCACGCCACGTTTCAAACGCGAATTTTTCAGATGGCACTGGCAATACGCAGCCCGGTCTGGCCACGCCGCGCCCAAGCCCTGCGCGCCCCGACGGTGAATGTCACCAAAATCAGGGGCGCGAAATTGCGGCTCAGGATTCGCGTTCGAGCTTCTTGCGGGCCAGCTTGCGCGCGCGGCGAATGGCTTCGGCCTTTTCGCGTGCTTTTTTCTCAGAGGGCTTTTCGAACTGTTCCTTGAGCTTCATCTCACGGAACACGCCTTCGCGCTGAAGTTTCTTCTTCAAAGCCCGGAGGGCTTGATCGACATTGTTGTCACGAACACTGACCTGCATGCGGAGCGTCTTTCTGGAATGTGGTTGCAATAAATTACAGGAGCCCTCGTTACTGCCTGAAATTGGACTTGTCGAGGTTTTTGTTACAAACTTCCCGATAAGGTCTGGCAAGCTTTGCCTTTCAGGACAGCCGCTTGGCCATCGAATGGCGGCGACCCAAGAAAAAGGCCGCCCAAGGCGACCCGTTCACATTTGGCGAAAAGTGTAAGTGGCGGACCAAGGAGGATTCGAACCCCCGACCCCTTGATTCGTAGTCAAGTACTCTATCCAGCTGAGCTATTGGTCCACTGGCGCGGGGTTTAGTCGGAGTGGCGCGCGGGTGCAAGCCCTGATCCGAGAATTATGTCAGGAAAATTACAGTGATCTTTCGTGGGCGACGATTGCGCCCTTCAAAGCGTGCCGTCGCCCTTGGGCAGGCGGATCGAAAAGGTCGATCCATCGGGTCCGCTGTGCAGCAGGGTCAGCGTGCCGCCATGCCCGCGCACCAGCTCATGGCTGATCGCAAGGCCGAGGCCCGAGCCGCCCTTGCGCGCTCCGCCCTGAAAGGCGGTAAAGAGATGCTCGCGCGCCTTGGGCGGCAACCCCGGCCCCGTGTCGGCCACTTCGATCCACCAGGCGTCGGCATCTTCGCGGGCCGATACGGCGATCTCTCCGGGTCGGCCCGACGCCACGATGGCCTGCCGCGCGTTGCGCACCAGATTGGACAGGACACGGTACAACTGTTCGGCGTCGGCGCGCAGGGTCAGCATGGCGGGAATATCTTCGGCAAAGCTGAGGTCATAGCCTTCGACCGCCAGCCGTTCCGCCTCGATCACGTCAGAGACGGCTTCGGACAGGTGCACCCGCGCCAATGTCGGCCCCGGCTCTTCCGCCTTGCCAAAGGCCAGCGTGCTTTCGCACAGATGCACGGCGCGGGTGATCGAGCCCACCAGCTTGGGCGCCATACGGCGCACCAGCGGATCGTCCGACCCTTCGATGCGGTCCACGAACAGCTGCGCCGAGGTCAGGATATTGCGCAGATCGTGGCTGATCTTGCTGACGGCTCCACCCAGCTGTGCCAGCCGTTCCTTCTGACGCAGGGCCTGTGTCAGCTCGGTCTCCAGCGATTGCAGCGCGGTTTCCGCCTCGCGCAGTTCCTTGATCCCAGCCCCCGGTGTGATGATCCGGCGCGAATCCTCCGGGGCGGCGGCATAGTTCTGCATGTGCCCCACGACCCGTTTGATCGGTTTGACCAGAAACGCCCGCACCGCCAGGAACAGCATCACGGCCGTGATGATCGAAATCACCGCCGACAGGATCAGGATACGTACACCGTAGTCGATCATCGCCGCGCGCAGGGGGGCCGCGTCCATCGTCACCTCGATCAGCAGCCCTGCATCGCGCACCGGCGCACCGATCACGCGGATCACCTCCTGGTCGGCGTCCACCAGCCGTGTCAGCGCATCCTTGATCAGCGTCATCGCACTGGCGTCGCGCAGATCGAAGGTGGCCGAAATCGGGCGCGGCATCGGCGAGGACAACATCAGCTGGCGCACCTCGTCCCGGCGCAGCACCACGTTGAAGACGCCGGCATTCTCCAGCAGTTCCTGTTCCAGCTCGGCGTTCAGCATATCGTCGGCCAGCAAGGCCAACGACGCGATTTGTGCCCGCTCGAGATGCGACCGCAGATAGTCCTCTCGGAACCGCGCGATGGAGGGCACAAAGATCAATATCTCGGCCAACATCACGAAGATGGTGGTCAGGATCAAAAATCGGCCAGAGAGGGAATTCAACATGGTGCAATTACGGTGTCAGGGAATGAAGCGCTGGACAAGTCCGACGACGGTCTTGACCAGGCTGCTGTCGAACAGACGCGGGCTGAAATAGGCGCCTGCTGCGCGCTTGTTCAGCTCGCTGATCGTCGGATAGGGCGAGACCATGCCCGCGATCTTGCTCATCTTCATGTTGGCGGACAGGGCCAGCGCCCACAGGTTGATCAGCTCGCCTGCCTGATGGCCGACGATCGACGCGCCCACGGGGCGGCCCTTGACCACCATCACCTTGATGAACCCTTGGGTCTTGCGTTCAGTGAGGGCGCGGTCGTTGTGGGCATAGTCGGCACGCACGACCTCGACCTTGTCACCATGCTGCTTGCGCGCCTGCGCTTCGGTCAGGCCGACCTGCGCCAGTTCGGGGTCTGTATAGGTGACCCAGGGAATATGCGAAGTCTTCGCCTTGGCGGGCAGCGCGAACAGCAGCGACCGGATGACGACGCCGCCGTGATAGCCCGCGACATGGGTGAACTGCATCCCTCCCGCCACGTCGCCGATGGCATAGACCCGCCGGTTCGACGAACGCAGCTTGTCGTCGACCTTTACCCCGCGCTTGGTGGTCTCGACGCCCGCGACCTCCAGGTCCAGCCGGTCGGTGTTGGACTTGCGCCCCACCGCCATCAGCAGGTGCGAGCCGTGAAAGCGCTGCCCGTCGTCGGTTTCGATGGTGATATCGCCCGCCTTGCCGCTGACCTTGCTGGCCTGCGCCCCCTCGATGATCTCGACGCCCTCGCCCTTCAGCGTTTGCAGGACGACCTGCGCCAGTTCGGGGTCGTCCTTGCCCAGCGCCTTGTCGCCTTCGATCACGGTGACCTTGCAGCCCAGACGCACATGCGCCTGCGCCATTTCCATACCGATGGGACCGCCGCCCACGATCAGCAGATGATCGGGACGGTCGCGCAGATCGAAGAGGGTCTCGTTGGTCTCGAACGGGACATCCTCCAGCCCCGGTATCGGCGGCACCAGCGGCGAGGAGCCTGTGGCGATCACGATGCGGCGCGCGCTGATTTCAGTATCGCCGGCCTGCACGGTCCGCGCGCCGGTAAAGCGGCCCCACTCGCGGATCACCCGCACGCCCAGCCCCTCGAACCGCTCGACACTGTCCACGGGGGCGATCTGGGCGATGACATCCGCGACGTGATCCTTGGCCGCCGCATAGTCAACCGTGCCCGGCCCATCCGCGACGCCGAACTTTGCGCTGTTGCGCTGCGCGTAAGCCGCCTTGGCCGAGGCGATCAGCGCCTTAGACGGCACGCAGCCGTAGTTCAGGCAATCGCCGCCCATCTTGTGCCCTTCGAGAAGGGTCACATCCGCCCCCATCTGCACGGCACCCGCAGCGACCGAAAGCCCGCCGGAGCCTGCGCCAATGACCAGAATATCGGTTTTGATCTTTTTCATTTTAGAACGTCTTTCTTGCCCGTGAAGGCCTTGTAGAGGATGGGCACCAGCGCCAGCGCGACAAGGCCCAGCAGGGGGAACAATATGTGTGGCGCAAAGATAATACCCAGATCCGGCGTTTCACCCCGCTCGAACACTTCTCCCAGTCCGGCGCCGACAGACGTGAAGACAACCGCGCCGGGCATGATCCCGAAAAACGTCGATACGACAAAGCGGTAAAGCGGCACCTGCATGAAGGCAGGCACCAGATTGGCCACGAAGAAGGGCACTGCGGGCACCAGCCGGATCAGAAACAACATCGACCATTGGTTCGCGTCGATCCCGTCCTTGATCCGCTTGACCACGCCTTTGCTGCTCTCCAGCTTCGCCCCCAGTTGCGCGCCCAGCCCGTGCCGCGCGGCCAGAAAGATCAGCGCTGCACCGATGGTGGCGGAGGTGACGTTAAGGGTGGACCCCAGCACCGTGCCAAAGAGAAACCCGCCGGTCAGAGTGGCAATCGTGGCACCAGGCAGCGAAAAGGCTACGATCACGACATAGGCCAGCGCAAACCCCAGCGCCGTCAGCACAAAATTCTCGTCACGAAACGCCAGCAACGCCTCGCGGTTGTCGCGCAGCGTGTCGAAGCTGAGGTAGTCGCGCAAGGTGAAGGCACCGATTGCCGCCACCACAAGGATCGCAATCAGCGGCAAGCGGCGCAGCAATGTCGATTTTTGGGACGTGGTCTGGTTCTGCATGCGGCGCGGCCTTTGATAAACACTGTCGGATGGTCTAGACTATGGGCGGGCGCATGCCGATGGCTGTAACGACACGTTCACGCGCGGGTGATCCGGGGTGACCGCAACACACGGGTTTCGAAGCCAATCGCCGGGGTTTGAAACATTAAAACCTCCGACAGGGTGCAAATGTTGCATCTTCTCATGCGTTTTGTCCGATTGAGGGTTTGACTTGCTCCCCTACGGCGGTTAGAGCACGGGCCTTGAACATATTACGGGCACAGCGATTCCGCGCAGCCCATCCGAAAAGACGGAGACGGAGCGATGAAACGCACCTTTCAACCAAGCAACCTCGTGCGCAAACGGCGCCACGGTTTCCGCTCGCGCATGGCGACAAAAGCAGGTCGCAAGATCCTGAACGCCCGTCGCGCACGTGGCCGGAAGTCGCTGAGCGCGTAAGCGCCCTGCGTCACGGTATTTCGACATGACCCCGCCGGAGGCCCCCGCAGACAGCGTTCACGCTGGATCGGACCAGCCTCGGGCGGGTTTGTCGTGTTTGACACGTCTCAAAAGCGGTCAGGTCCTGAAGAACCGCGCCGATTTCCTGCGCGCGGCGCGCGGGCCTCGCGTGGTGACACCTGGTTTCGTGATGCAGATCCGCGCGCGCGGTGACGATGCGCCGCTGCGTGTCGGCTTTACCTGCTCGAAAAAGGTCGGCAATGCGGTTGCCCGCAACCGCGCCAAGCGCCGCCTGCGTGAAATCGCCCGGCTGGAGCTGCCCGAACACGGCATGCCCGGCACCGATTACGTGCTGATCGGGCGCCATCAGGTCACCGCGACACGCGATTTCGACCAGATGCGCCAGGATCTGCGCGCCGCATTGACCCGCAAATGACCCCGCTGGCGCATCTGGTCGCCCTGCCCGTGCGCGCCTATCGCCTGATTTTTTCGCCTTGGGTCGGGTTTAACTGCCGTTACCAGCCCACTTGCAGCGCCTATGCGATGGAAGCGCTGGAAAAGCATGGTGCCCTGCGCGGCAGCCTGCTGGCGGCGCGCCGCATCGGACGCTGCCATCCTTGGGGCGGCGACGGCTACGATCCTGTCCCCGATCACGAACACTGACACCCCACTGGCCTTGGCCACGGCATGAGAGTATTCAAGCACCATGCGAGACGAGATTTCAGAAATTCACGCGCTGTTCGAAGGTGCCCCCGAAACCACCGAGTTTCGCAAGCTGCGCAAGCGCATCGTGCGCCATACCCGCGAAGCGATTGAACAATACGGCATGATCGAAGCCGGGGCGCACGCGCCCGGTGCCAAACGGCAGAAGTGGCTGGTGTGCCTGTCAGGCGGCAAAGACAGCTATACGCTGCTGGCGGTGCTGCACGAATTGCAATGGCGCGGGCTGCTGCCCGTCGATCTGCTGGCGTGCAATCTGGATCAGGGCCAGCCGAACTTTCCCGCGACGGTCCTGCCCGAGTTTCTGGAGCGCATGGGCGTGCCGCACCGGATCGAATATCAGGACACATATAGTATCGTCGTCGACAAGGTGCCCGCTGGCCGCACGTTTTGCGCTCTCTGTTCGCGTCTGCGGCGTGGCAATCTCTACCGGATTGCCCGCGAGGAAGGCTGCAGCGCCGTCGTGCTGGGCCACCACCGCGACGATATTCTAGAGACATTTTTCATGAACCTGTTCCACGGCGGGCGTCTGGCGACGATGCCGCCCAAGCTGGTCAACGAAGAGGGCGATCTGTTCCTCTACCGTCCGCTGGCCCATGTGGCCGAGGTGGATTGCGAGAAATTCGCGCGGGCGATGAACTATCCGATCATCCCCTGCGATCTGTGTGGCAGCCAGGATGGCCTGCAACGTCAACAGGTCAAGCAGATCCTCGACGGTTGGGAGACCAACAGCCCCGGACGCCGTCAGGTGATGTTTCGCGCATTAATGAACGCGCGGCCTTCGCATTTGCTCGACCCCAAGCTGTTTGATTTCGCGGGATTGATGCTGAAGTCAGACCAATTTGACGCAAATGACGACGGGATTCCCGTCCTGCGTTAACTCCGACATCACCGTCTGCGCTGCAATCTGCCGCTGCACTGTGTCCCAGGGGCGCATGCACAGCGAGGGATTTCCATGGGCAGACGCCAGCCACGATTTTTTGTCCGTTTGCGCGAAACCATGCAGGTCATCCTGTATGGTCCGCAGGCGCTTGCGTTTCTGTCGGCCATGTTGCTTGCCGCCTATTGGTGGGGCGGTGAACCGGTGTTTCTGGGCGTCGCTATCGTGGCCCCCGTCTTGCTGCTTGCCTTGCACGGCATGGCCCCCGGCCGCTCGCCGCTTGTGCGCGCCTCTGGCAACGGCGTGCTGCAGCGGGCGCATTTCGATGCGATGGTCGGCCACATCTGGCAAACTGCAAACGATGACAACAAGACATCGACGCTGATGTTTCTGGAACTCGATGATTTCGACGGGCTGACCAACCAGCACGGACAGGCTGCTGCCGACACGGTTGCGACACGCGTGATGCAGCGCATAGTGACCGCCCTGCGCGACGACGATGTGGTGACCAGAACCGGCGATGCGCGCTTTGCCATTTGTTGCGCGCCGTCACCGCGCATCGACCTAGAGGTCTGCATCCAGATGGCAAGCCGCATTCAGGGCGCAATCGAAGAACCGATCGCCGTCGATGGCACTACGGTCTATGTGTCCTGCGCCGTCGGCTTCTGCCTGCACTCGCGCGCGCCAGAGGCCAGCGCCGACGCGTGGATGACGGCCGCCCGGACCGCCCTGGTCGAGGCGCGGCGGCGCGGGCCGTCAACCATCCGCGCCTTTTCGCATGAAATGCAGCTGGCCAAGACCGCACGCACGGCCCTTCGCGACGAGGCATCGCTGGCCCTGGAAAGCGGCCATATCCAGCCATGGTATCAGCCGCAGATTTCGACCGATACCGGCAGGGTGACAGGCTTCGAGGCGCTTGCCCGCTGGGTTCACCCCGCCCGCGGTGTCATTTCCCCGGCCGAGTTTCTGCCCGCTCTGGCAGAGGCGGGCCTGCTGGAGCGTCTGTCGGAGGTGATGATGTACCACACGTTCACCGCCCTGAAGGCATGGGATGCCGCAGGGGTGCACGTGCCGCAGGTCGGTGTGAACTTTTCGGGCAGCGAATTGCGCAATCCACGTCTGGTGGAAAAGATCACCTGGGAGCTGGACCGTTTCGATCTGGCCCCCGAACGGCTGGCGATCGAGGTTCTGGAAACCGTCGTGACCACCGCGCCCGATGATGTGGTGTGCCGAAACCTCAGCGGATTGGGAAAATTGGGCTGCCGGATTGATCTGGACGATTTTGGCACCGGCAACGCGTCGATCGCGGCCATCCGCAGGTTTTCGGTCGGGCGGATCAAGATCGACCGCAGCTTTGTGATGAAATCGGATCGTGACCCCGACCAGCAGCGGATGATCAGCGCCATCCTGACGATGGCCGAGCGGTTGCAGGTGGAAACACTGGCCGAAGGGGTTGAAACGGTTGGCGAACATGCGCTGCTGGCGCAACTGGGATGCGACCACGTTCAGGGCTTTGGCATCTGCAGCCCGATCCCCTTTGACCAGACGCTGAGTTGGATCAACGCCCACAATGCCAAGCTGCAGGATACACCGTCAATCACCGGCAGACGCGGGAATGCGCTGTGAAATTGGCCTTGTCCTGTGCCGATTGGGCGCGGCAGAGCGGCCCGGAAAACCCCGAATCCGCTTGACCTTTGGGGTCCTTCTCTGTTGAACCCTGCTTGATATACAAATTGCGCAGGTGCCGGTCCCTATGGACGATCAGAACAAGAACCTCATTCTTGCAACAGCTCTCAGCTTCGTCGTGATCCTTGTCTGGTTCGTGTTGTTTCCGCCGCCCGAACCCGATCCGGTCGCCGAGACGCCGACCGAGCAGGTGCAGACCACCGCAGACGGCACCGGAACAGTGCCTGCCGGTACGTCGGACCAGCCCACCGCTGCCGCGCCCGGCGTCGAAACGCCAGTCGCCGCCATCGAGGCACCGCGCATCGACATCGACACCGACCGCGTCGAAGGTTCGATTTCGCTGGCCGGTGGCCGCATCGACGACCTGCGCCTGAAAAACTACCGCGTCACCATCGAACCCGATGCCGACATCGTCACCGTGCTGGCCCCGGTCGGCGCGCCCGACGCCTATTATGCCCTGCAAGGCTGGGCACCTGCCGGCGATCTGGCCGCCGACGCCGTTCCCGGCCCATCAACTGAATGGACCCAGGTGGGCACAGGCGGCCTGACCGTCGACACGCCAGTCATTCTGGAATGGAACAACGGCAACGGCCTGACCTTCCGCCGCGAGATTGCCGTTGATGACCAATACATGTTCGACATCACCCAAAGCGTGCGCAACGATGGCGACACCGCCGTGCGCGCAGCCCCTTATGGCATGGTCGTGCGCCACGGCGAACCCTCTGATCTGAAAAACTTTTTCATCCTTCACGAGGGTGCCGTCTCGATGGCCGACGGAGAGCTGTCCGAGACAAACTGGGACGAAATTCCCGACGCAGACGTCGATCCCGCATGGGGTCGCCCGGCCATCGTGACCAATGGCGTCGCCGAAGGTTGGATCGGTTTCACCGACCACTACTGGCAGACGATTCTGGTGCCCGAAGTCGGCAGCACCTTTGACCAGGCGCTGACCTACGACCAGGCCGCAAATGTCTACCGCGCCGTCACCCGCCTGCCGACGCGCACCATCGCACCCGGCGAGACCGTGACCAGTGAAACCCAGATGTTCGCCGGCCCGAAGGAATGGGAGACCCTGCAAGACTATCAGGCCTCGGGCATCGGTGGGTTCATCGACAGCATCGACTGGGGATGGTTTTTCTTCCTGACCAAGCCGATCTTCTGGCTGCTGCACGAGCTGAACAAGCTGATCGGCAACATGGGTCTTTCGATCATCACGCTGACCCTGATCATCAAGGCCGTTCTGTTCCCGCTGGCCTATAAATCCTATGTCTCGATGGCGCGCATGAAAGAACTGCAGCCGCAGATGGAGAAGCTGAAGGCCGATGCCGGCGACGACCGCCAGAAAATGCAGCAAGGCATGATGGAGCTTTACAAGAAGAACAAGGTGAACCCCGCAGCGGGCTGTCTGCCGATCCTGTTGCAGATCCCGATCTTCTTCTCGCTCTACAAGGTGATCTTCGTCACGATCGAATTGCGTCATGCGCCGTTCTTTGGGCCGTTCCAGGATCTCAGCGCACCTGATCCCACGTCGATCTTCAACTTTTTCGGCCTGTTGCCTTGGGGTACGCCCGAAGCCGGATCAATCATGGCGCTGATCTTCATCGGTATCCTGCCGCTGCTGCTGGGCATCTCGATGTTCATTCAGCAAAAGCTGAACCCGGCGCCGACCGATCCAACCCAACAGATGATCTTTGCCTGGATGCCGTGGGTGTTCATGTTCATGCTTGGCGGTTTTGCGAGCGGGCTGGTGGTCTACTGGATCGCGAACAACACGATCACGTTTACCCAGCAGTATCTGATCATGCGCTCGCAGGGGTACACGCCCGACATTCTGGGCAACATCAAGGGCGGCTTCAAACGCACGCCCAAGGACGCCAAGAAGTGATCACCGTCACGTCCCTGTGGCGCCATCCCATCAAGAGCCACGGGCGGGAGGCTATCAAGACGGTTACCCTGTCCGCAGGCCAGACAATGCCATGGGATCGCACCTGGGCCGTGACGCATGGCAAGACCGGCTTTGACGTCAAAGACCCCGCATGGGCTGGAAGCCGCAATTTCATGGTGGGCACGTTGACGCCCAAGCTGGCCGGGCTTTGGGCAAAGCTGGACGCGGCGACGCGCACCGTCACGCTGAGCCATGTCGATCTGGGCAGCCTGACGTTTTGTCCCGATCAGGCAGAAGACGTGCAACGTTTCGTGGCCTGGGTGGCACCGCTTTGCCCCGCCGACCGATTGGTGCCGCAGGGCATCGTCGCGGTGCCGGACAGGGGCATGACCGACAGCCCGTACCCTTCGATCTCGGTGATGAACCGGGCCTCGCACGATGCGGTGCAGGATGCATTGCAGTCCACGGTCGAGCCTGAGCGCTGGCGCGGCAACATCTGGCTGGACGGGCTGGATGCATGGGCCGAGTTTGACTGGATCGACCGCGATGTGACCATCGGCGGCGCGGTCCTGCGGATGCGCGAGCGGATCAAGCGGTGCATGCACACCGCGTCGAACCCGCACAACGGGGTGCGCGACATCGACACTCTGGGCGCGCTGCGCGGGCAGTTCGGTCATCAGGATTTCGGCGTCTACGCCGAGGTCATCACGGGCGGAGAGATTTCGCTGGGCGACAAGGTCGAGGTGCACTGATGCAGATCAATTTCAAGCTGGCGGAAGAGCCCGATGCCCAGACCGCCGAACAGGGCCGTTTGCTGTTCGCGGGCGAGACCGTCTTTGTCAAAGGCGTGGTCGCCATGTCCGGCCTGCCCGATCCCGACCGGATGGAGGTCTGCTTTGCCGGGCGCTCGAACGTGGGCAAGTCCAGCCTGATCAACGCGCTGACCGGCACAAAGGCGCTGGCGCGGGCCTCGAACACGCCGGGTCGGACGCAGGAAATCAACTTTTTCACCGCCGGAGACGAACTCTATCTCGTTGACCTTCCGGGCTACGGCTATGCCAACGCGCCTTTGCAGGTGGTCGAGAAATGGCAGCGTTTGCTGAAACAGTACCTCAGCGGGCGGCAGACCCTGCGCCGCGCCTTTGTGCTGATCGACGCACGACACGGCATCAAGAAGGTCGACCACGAGATCATGTCGCTGCTGGACAGTTCCGCCGTGACGTTCCAATGCGTGCTGACCAAGGCCGACAAGGTCAAGGAAGTCGAGCGCACGGCGATCATCGAACAGGTGCGCGGCGAGTTGGTCCAGCACCCGGCCGCCTATCCCGAGATTGTCGTGACATCTAGCGAGAAGGGTTGGGGCATCCCGACCTTGCGTGCGCTGATCGCCACACTGGAATAACTTGCAGGCCCCGCAGCCTTTATTGATAACGGGGGCAAGAGGGACGCATATGAGAAAGCAAGAGATGAACCGCGACTGGATCGCCACTGCCCGCACACTCAGCCAAGCGTTGCCGTACATGCAGCGCTACTCCGGCGCGCGCGTGGTGATCAAGCTGGGCGGGCACGCAATGGGCAGCGACGAGGCGATGGCGACATTTGCCGCCGACGTGGTGTTGATGCGGCAGGTCGGCGTGAACCCGGTGATCGTTCACGGTGGCGGGCCGATGATCAACGCGATGCTGGAGAAGCTGGACATCAAGTCGGAGTTCGTGAACGGCAAGCGGGTCACAGACAAAGCGACGATGGACGTGGTTGAAATGGTCCTGTCGGGGCTCGTCAATAAGCGTATTGTGCAGGCGATCAATGCCCAGGGTGGGCGCGCCGTGGGCCTGTCGGGCAAGGATGCGAACCTGATCGAATGTGTGCCCACCGACCCCGCGCTGGGTCTGGTCGGCACACCGAACAAGATGGACCCGCGCATTCTGGAAACGCTGTTCGCGCAGGAGATCATTCCGGTGATAGCGCCGCTCGGCTCGGGTGCGAACGGCGAGACGTTCAACATCAACGGCGACACGGCGGCAGGTGCAATCGCCGGAGCGCTCAAGGCCGACCGGCTGCTGCTGCTGACCGATGTGTCAGGCGTGAAAAACGCCGAAGGCGAGGTCGTGACCGAGATGACCGCCGCGCAGATCCGCGAGATGACCGCCGATGGCACCATCGCAGGTGGCATGATACCCAAGACCGAAACGGCGCTGGACGCCATCGCGTCGGGTGTGCGGGCCGTCGTCATCCTGGATGGACGTGCACCCAACGCCTGCCTGCTCGAGCTGTTCACGGATCACGGTGCGGGCAGCATCATCCGGCGCTGACACCCTTGTGACACGCCGCTGCTTGGCAGGCGCGTCACGGACCGCTACCTACATCGCATGGAACACGAAACCGTCATCCGGCTGGGCGTCTTTCTGGGGCTCTTTGCCCTGCTGTCGCTGGCCGAGGTGCTGATCCCCCGCCGCGCGCGCGCGCATGCCCGCAAGGGCCGCTGGCTGACCAACTGGGGCATCATCCTGACCAGCACCGCTGGTCTCCGTCTGCTGGCGTTGGCCTTACCGTTGCTGGCCGTGGGGGCGGCGATAGACGCGCCGCGGCGAACGGCTGGGGCCGGGCTGGAATGGCAAGACGACCGCCCGTCGCGCCTGGGGTGGTCACTGATCCTGCCGTTCGCCCGCAAGTGACACCAGAAGCGATCTCTGTCGCATGCGCGCCGCATGGGTTGATGGTCATGGGCGGCAGCGAAAATCGCGTATTGCTGGGCTGCGACGCAAGCTTTTGGCGGGTGTTTCGGGACAGTGCCGAATACGGCGATGGCACACCGCATCCGCTGGACCGCTGGTCCAAACGGATCATCGGCGGCATGGCGAAAGACATGGGTGCAAACACCGCGTTTCCGTCAGACGGGCCGCCCTATGCGCCGTTTATCGCTTGGGCGATGGACACGGGTCGATTTTTCCAAAGCCCTGTGGGCATGATGGTGCATGACGTGGCGGGGATGATGATCTCGATCCGGGGGGCTTTGATATTTGACGACATTGCGGATCAGCCGGGGGCTTCGGCGCATCCCTGCGAAAGCTGTGCGGACAGGCCCTGCATCATGGCCTGCCCGGTTAACGCCCTGTCAGCTATCCCGCCCTATGATGTGCCAGCCTGCAAGGCTTATCTGGACACGGCGGCAGGCAAGGACTGCATGACCAGAGGGTGCAAGGTGCGCCGCGCCTGTCCCATCAGCCAGGATTTCAACCGGCCCGATGTTCAATCCCATTTCCATATGAAGGCCTTTCATCCGACATGACCTGCACACTTATCCTGATGCGCCACGCCAAATCCGACTGGAACCACACGGATCTGAGCGATCATTCACGCCCCCTGAACCCGCGCGGTCGCGACGGCGCCACGGCGATGGGGCACTGGCTGCGCGACCGGGGGCATGTGCCGGATGCTGCACTGGTGTCGTCGGCCACCCGCACGACCGAGACGTTCCAGCGACTTGGCTTTGACGTGCCGGTACAGAACACCGGTGATCTCTATATGAAAAGCAGCGATACGATGTTCGGAATGCTGCGCAAGGCAACGGCGCCCGTGATCCTGATGGTCGGGCACAACCCGGGCATCGGCGAAATGGCCTGGCGGCTCTGCGCCACCCGGCCTGACCACCCGCGATTTGCCGACTATCCGACCTGCGCGACGCTTGTGGTGCAGTTCGATGCACAAGGCTGGAACGACATCGGCTGGCACACTGGCCAGCCGATTGATTTCGCCATTCCCGGCGATATTCTCTAAGACGCACCGCAAGGTGCCACCGTGATCAGTGTCCGAGGATCTGGCTGAGGAACAGCTGAGTCCGTGGCGATTGCGGGTTGTTGAAGAACTCTTCGGGTTCGTTCTGTTCGACGATCTGGCCCTGATCCATGAAGATCACGCGGTTCGCCACCTGACGGGCAAAGCCCATCTCGTGCGTCACGCACAGCATGGTCATGCCTTCTTCGGCAAGCTCGATCATCGTATCGAGCACTTCCTTGATCATCTCGGGGTCCAGCGCCGATGTAGGCTCATCAAACAGCATGATGCGCGGGCGCATGCACAAGGACCGGGCGATGGCCACACGCTGCTGCTGACCGCCCGACAACTGGCCGGGGTACTTGTCCGCCTGATCGGGGATCTTCACCTTTTCCAGGAAGTGCATCGCGGTTTCCACGGCTTCCTTCTTGGGCGTCTTGCGGACCCAGATCGGGGCCAGCGTGCAGTTCTCCAGAATGGTAAGATGCGGAAACAGGTTGAAGTGCTGAAAGCACATGCCGACCTCGGAGCGGATCTTGTCGATGTTCTTGAGGTCGGAGGACAGCAGCGTGCCATCCACCTCGATCGAGCCCTTCTGGTGCTCTTCCAGCGCGTTGATGCAGCGGATCAGCGTCGATTTCCCCGAGCCCGAAGGCCCGCAGATCACGATACGTTCGCCACGATTGACCGTCAGGTCTATGTCGCGCAGGACGTGGAAGGACCCGAACCACTTGTTCATGTTCTGGATCGAAATCGCCACCTCGTCAGAGACAGCCATCTGGGCGGGGGTCTTTACGGCTTCAGTCATGTCTGAACCTTTCTCTTAACGGTGGTCTGTCGCAAGACGGCGTTCCAGCCACTGCGAATATTGCGAAATGCCGTAGCAGACGACAAAGAACAGCAACGCGGCAAAGCCCAGCAGTTCCCAGTAGACGCCGTTCCAATCGGTCGAGGCCAGGATCGGGCCACGGATCATGCCGACCAGATCGAACATCGAGATGACCGAAACCAGCGTGGTGTCCTTGAACAGGCCCACCGCGATGTTCACGATGCCGGGGATCGAGATTTTCAATGCCTGCGGCAGGATGATCAGACGCATCGACTGCGCATAATCCAGCCCCAGACTGTCCGCCGCCTCGTACTGCCCCTTGGGCAGGGCCGCCAGACCGCCACGGATCACCTCGGCGATATAGGCCGATGAGAACATGGTGATCATGATGACAACGCGCAGGAACAGATCGACGGTCGAGTTCGGCGGGAAGAAATAGGCCAGCATCACGCTTGCCACGAAGAGCAGGGTGATCAGCGGCACACCGCGAATGAACTCGATGAAGATGACGCTGAGCCATTTGATCAGCGGCATCGACGATTGCCGCCCCAATGCCAGCGCGATGCCGATGGGCACCGACAGCGACACGCAGGTCACGCCCAGCATGAAGTTCAGCATATAGCCACCCAGATCGCGGCTTGGAACCGCGTCCAGCAAGGACGACGGGCCGGTGGTCGCATCGACGAGATAGCCACCCAGAAACCAGACCACTGCGGCGGCGGCGATACCGCCAAAGAAACCGCCTGCAAAGCTCTGGGCGACCAGTCGCGAATAGACGACATAGCCTGCGCCCACCCCGACCAGCGCCACGATCGGCACCAGGATCGGGCCGCCCCAGATCAGCCAGTAGGCCAGGAACGGAAACACGGCGGTAAAGGCCAGCAGCTTGCGCGGCAGATCGAAGAACAGCACCGGCGCCACGGCGAAAAAGAACAGCACGAGGGTCAGCGTCGGACGCCACAGCTGGTCAGAGGGGTATTTGAACCCGAAAAACAACTGCTCCCAGCGGTCGACCAGAACGGCAAAACATCCGCCCCGTGTTCCGGCCAGAATTTCACGGCACTCGGACAGACTGCCCGCGTTCCAGACGCCGTTCAGCACCCAAGGCAGGATCGCCGACAGCACCACATAGATCACGTAGATCGAAACCAGCGTCAAAAGCGCGTTGGCGGGCGTCGCGAACAGGTTCTCGCGCCCCCATTTGTAGACGCCACGCTCGGCTGTCGGCGGTGCGGCCTGCGGCAGCGTCGTCTCGCGAACGAAGGGGATGGATTCTGCATGTGTGTCTGACATGGCTCAGCGCTCCTTCAGTTTCATCGAGTTGTTGTAGACGTTCATGAACGCCGAGATCAGCAACGAGATGATGAGGTAGAACAGCATCAACAGCAGAACGCATTCAATCGCACGGCCCGTCTGGTTCAGGGTGATCCCGCCCAGCGTCGCGGTGATGTCCGCATAGCCCACGGCAATCGCCAGCGAAGAGTTCTTGGTGATGTTCAGGTATTGCGAAATCAGCGGCGGCACGATCACCCGCAAGGCTTGCGGCAACACAACAAGGCTCATGACGCGGCGCGGGCGCAGGCCCAGGGCTGCGGCGGCTTCGGTCTGGCCCTTGGACACGGACAGAATGCCGGCACGAACGTTCTCCGCGATGAAGGCACCGGTATAGATCGAGAGGGCGAACCACAGTGCAATCAGCGGGCCACCGATCTGGATGCCGCCGCCAAAGTTGAAGCCCCTGAGCGCGGGAATGTCCCACTGCAGGCCCAGTGCGAACAGGACCACGATGATCGGCACGAACCAGATCGCCAGGTTGATCCAAAGTGTCTTGGGCCGCACGCCAGTCGCTTCCTGCTTGGCATTGGCCGATGCAGTCACGGCGCGGGTGCCGATCAGCGATCCGATCAATACGGCGATCACCAAGATCCAGTTCAGACCGCCGTTGCCCTCAAGCCCGAAGCCGCGGGTGAAATACGGGCCGGGGATGTAGATGCCGCGGTTGGTAAAGGCCGCAAGGTTGAACAGCATCGAACTGTCGGGATCATCGCCCCGGAATGCGCTGGGTGCAGGCAGCACCGCCGTCATGATTGTAAAGATGATGATGATCCAGATCAGCACCGGAATATTGCGGAAAATCTCGACGTAGAACGCCATCAACTTGCGCACCAGCCAGTTCGGCGACAGGCGCAGAACACCGGCAAGAACGCCAAAGATGGTCGCGGTCACGCAGGCCAGAAAGGCCACAAGCAATGTGTTCAGGATACCGACGACGGCAGCCCGCAGGTTGCTGGACTGGCTGTTATAGTCGATCAGCGTCTGGTTGATGTCGTAGCCGGCGGTGTCGGCCAGGAACCCGAAGGAAATGTTCAGACCGGCGGCGCGCAGGTTGTCGGCAAGGTTCGAGTACAGGTACATCAGGCACAAGGCCAGAACGATCGCCGCAATCGCCTGCAATGTCAGCGAACGATAGCGCGTATCGTACAACAGCATAGAAGGCCGGAACGCACCCTTCGCGGGGTCGGTGAGTGTTGTCATGAAACTGTTCCCTGTGTCCCGTGCCTGAGATTTGCTGCATCTTTATGATGCTTATTCGGCCGGTTCGTTTTTGGCTTGGCACCGCACGCGTGCGGGTTGCACAAGGGGCGCGGACAAATGCCCGCGCCCCTTGGCGTATTGGATTTAGCGGAACGGAGGTGCGTAGACCAAGCCGCCGTTCGTCCACTGTGCGTTCAGGCCACGGGCCAGACCGATGGGTGTTTCTTCGCCGATGTTGCGTGCGAAGATTTCGCCGTAGTTGCCACCGACTGCGATGGCATTTGCAGCCCAATCCGCGTCAACGCCCATCATTTCGCCCAGCGTACCCTCGGTGCCCAGCAGACGCTTGACTTCGGGGTTGGTGCTGGACGCGCCGATTTCAGCGACGTTTGCCGATGTGACGCCCAGCTCTTCAGCTGCGATCAGAGCGTTCAGGGTCCAACGGACCACGTCGCCCCACTCGTCATCGCCGTGACGGACCAGCGGGCCCAGCGGCTCTTTCGAGATGATTTCGGGCAGCAGGATGTGGTCACCGGGGTTTTCGAATGTGGCACGTGTCGCGGCCAGACCCGATGCGTCGGTGGTGTAGGTGTCGCATGCACCGGCCAGGTATTGCTGTTGGCCTTCTGCGTTGGTTTCAACGGGCACGGGCTCGTAGCTGATGTTGTTGGTGCGGAAGAAGTCCGCGAGGTTCAGCTCGGTTGTGGTGCCGGTCTGGATGCAGACGGTCGCGCCGTCCAGATCCTTGGCCGAGGACACGCCCAGTGCCTTGGGAACCATGAAACCCTGGCCGTCGTAATAGTTGACGCCGACGAAGGTGAACTTCAGGTCCACATCGCGCGAGAAGGTCCATGTGGTGTTACGGGCCAGCATGTCGATTTCGCCCGAGGCCAGCGCGGTGAAGCGTGTCTTGCCTGTTGTCGGGACGAACTCAACGGCATTGCCGTCACCCAGGACAGCCGCCGCGACCGCGCGGCAGACTGCAACGTCAAAACCTTCCCAGTTGCCGTCCGAGTCCGGGGCCGCGAAGCCCACCAGACCAGTTGTTACGCCGCAGTTCAGTTTGCCGCGTGCCTTGACGTCGTCCAGTGTGCCAGCTGCTGCGGCACCGGCCGCAAGGCCTGCAATCGTCAACGCGCCAAAAATTACTGATTTTTTCATTTTTACCTCTTCCTGATTTCGCGCCCCGTTCGGGCGCTTCGACCGGCTTTTGCAGCCGGAGGCGATACAAACAAGGGGGTCACCCCCTGCTGATGGTCGACAGTGTGCTAGGATTCATCTCCGTCCGTCAAGGGCATGATCACGGAAAACGATGGATCACACCGCGCAAACGACCTAAATCTTTACGCGCGTCAATTTTAGGTTGCGCGGTGCGCGTCGACAAAGGATTTTGCGTGCAGAAACGAGGCCTTCTTGATGTTTGAGTGGGCCAGCGCCTCGTCGTCCACACCCCAGAATTCGGCCTGCCATTCCTCGTCCAGACGCGACAGATGCCACAGCTCTGCTGCGTCCCTTGCGTCGGTCAAAGCAGCGAAACCGATGATCAGGGACCCCGAAAGGCTGACCAGATCATGAAAACCAGTCAATTCGAACGCATCCAGCGCATGTGTGCGCTGCGTCAACACATCGAGGGCGGCAGGGTCTTGCGGCACGTGCATGACCCCCTGCAGCGTGGTCAGCCGCACGCCCAGTTCGTCATTCGCCCAATTTAGAAGCGGGTCCCAGCGTTCTGCCTGCCGCGCGACCAATTCCTCAGGGCTGGCCGCCCGGTAGCACAGAAGATCGGCATCTCCATAGGCCGCGACCAGATCGGCCACTTCAGCGTGCTGGATGCGCACCTTGTCAATGGCGGCATTGGCGCTGCGGGTGAACGGCATGGTCATGGGATCGACGGTGCCCTCCTGTGCTGCCCATTCGTCCGCGATTGCCTGCGCCATGGCGCTCGAAGGCACGACCAGCGGCGCCTTGGCCGGGGTCTTGACCGACCGTCCGTCAAGCGCGATGCCAAAGCCGCCCTCGGCCTCGGTCACGTCCGACTTGGTCCAGAACTTCTTTTGCTTCCACTCGCTCATCTGTGCAGGCTCCAATAGGTGTCTATGGCGCGGTGCAGGTGGTCGAAATCCTGCACAATATGTGTCGCGGCGGTCAGTGCAGCGGGCGCATGATAGCCCCAGCTTACACCGATGCCGGTGACGCCCGCCGCCTGTGCCATGTCCATGTCATAGGTGGTGTCGCCCACCATGACCGCATCGGCGGCGTCAACGCCGGTCTCGGCCAGTGCGGCATGTATCATCGACGGATGCGGCTTGGACGGGTGAAAATCGGCGACCTGGCGGGTGATAAACATCTGCTCCAGCCCGTGCGCCTCGATCAGCGCATCAAGGCCGCGTTTGGATTTGCCCGTCGCCACACCCAGCAGGATGTCGTCCTGTGCGGCCAGCTTTTTCAATATCCCCAGCGCACCGGGATAGAGCGGCGACGCCGCTGCAGCCCCGTGCGACAGTCGCAGTTGCGAATAGCTGTCCTTGTACCCTTGCACCAGCGCGCCATGCTGCACGCCCGACAGCGAAGGTGCCAGCCGGGGCATTGCCACATCCAGCGAAAGCCCCACGATGCCGAGAATGTCAGCACGCGACGGCACGATGGCCCCCAGAGCCTCGAACGCCATGGTCATCGAGGCGACGATGTGCCCCTGACTGTCGACCAGCGTGCCGTCAACGTCGAAGATCACCAGCCGCAATGGCGTCATTGCAGGGTCTCGAAGGGGTCATCTGCTGCCAGGTCCTCGGTCCAGCCGAAGGTGTCCCAGCTGTGGGCCATGTGTTCAGGCAGCTCTGCCGTAACGGTGATGACCTTGCGTGTCTCTGGATGCTCGAACCGCATCATGCGCGCGTGCAGGTGCAGCTTTTTCGAAATGATCCCGCCCAGTTGCGCGCCCCAGCCGTCGCCCATGTTTTCCTGACCCGAGCCGCCGTATTTGCCGTCGCCTACAATCGGATGGCCCACCTCGGCCATATGCGCGCGCAACTGGTGGGTGCGGCCGGTAATCGGCTCAAGTGCGACCCAGGATGCCCGCGAGCCCACGCGGAACAGCGTGGCGTAAAGCGTATGGGCCCGTTTCGCGCCCGGCGTGCTGTCGACGTCGCGGGGGTGCACGGCGATCATCTTCTCGCCCTCGCCGCCCTTGCCGTGGCCACCGGCCTTGACCAGCCCATAGCGGACCTCGCCCAGGTAGGGTGTGGGCACGCCTGCGACGATGGCCCAGTAAATCTTGCGCGTTTCGCGATGCCGCATGGATGCGGTCAGCGCTTTGGCCGCGAGCCGTGTGCGCGCCATCAGCAATACCCCGGATGTGTCGCGGTCCAGCCGGTGCACAAGGCGCGGCTTTTCCTCCGCGTCGAACATCAGCGCCTCGGACAGCGCATCGACATGACGGTCAGACTGGCCGGAGCCACCCTGCACCGCCAAGCCGGGCGGTTTGTTCAGCGCGATCACGTGATCGTCGCGGTAGATCACGCAGTTGCGGATCATCTTGGCATCCGCATCGGTGATGCGCGTGCGCGATGGCGGCGGCGGGGCTTCGCCATCGGGCAGCGGCGGAATGCGCACCTGCTGCCCCTCTTCCAGACGGGTTGCGGATTTCACCCGCCCGCCATCAACGCGAATTTCACCCTTGCGGCAGAATTTCTCGATCATGCCCTGGCTCACCTGCGGAAAGCGGCGCTTCATCCAGCGGTCGAGGCGCTGGTCGCCCTCGTCGCTGCCGACGGTGATGGTTTGAACACGGCTCATACAATAGCTCCTCGGGCAAGTGTCATGCCCAGCATCAGGCCCAGCACCGAACACCCCACGGACAGGGTGACATAGGCCCCGGCAAGACCGAACTGGCCCCGCTCGATCAGGCCGACGGTTTCCAGCGAAAAGGCGGAAAAAGTGGTGAACCCGCCCAGCAGCCCCGTCATCACCAGGGGCGACAGATGCGTCAGCCCCCGGTGTGCCGCGGCCACCACGAAAATCCCCATCAGGAACGATCCCAGGATGTTCACCCCAAGGATCGCAATCGGGAATTGTGTCGTTCCCGCCACGCGCAGCACTGCCATGCCAAAGACAAAGCGCAGGCAGGCACCGATGGCACCGCCGAGGGCGACGAGGGTCAGGGTCGAGATCATGGCGCGTCCATCGCTCGGACACGCGGCAGAGTCAAGTTTTCCTCAGGTCTCGCGCTTCGCGCGCAGCTTGACGAAGTAATCCAGCCGCTTTTTCAGGTCGCGCTCGAACCCGCGCTCGACCGGGGCATAGAGAACCGGGCGCTGCATGCCATCGGGGAAATAGTTCTGCCCGGAAAACCCGTCTTCGGCGTCGTGATCGTAGGCATAGCCTGACCCGTAGCCCTGATCCTTCATCATGCCGGTGGGCGCGTTCAGGATATGCTTGGGCGGCATCATCGACCCGGTCTTTTTTGCGGCTTTCCGCGCGGCCTTGTAGGCAACATAGGCGGCGTTGGATTTCGGCGCGAGCGCCAGATAGGTCAGCGCCTGCGCCAGCGCCAATTCGCCCTCGGGACTGCCGAGACGCTCATAGGTCTCCCAGCTTTGCAGGCAGACCGCCTGCGCGTTTGGATCGGCAAGCCCGATGTCCTCGACCGCCATGCGGGTGATGCGGCGCGCCAGATACCGAGGGTCTTCGCCGCCCTCCAGCATCCGCGCGAACCAATAGAGTGCCGCGTCGGGGTCAGAGCCGCGCACGGATTTGTGCAGCGCGCTGATCAGGTTGTAATGATGCTCGCCGCTTTTGTCGTATTGCGCGGCGCGGCGCATCAGACGGGTGGCCAGCGCGTCGGGGCCAAGCGGTGCGTCAACCTTCCAGCCGCTGACCTGCTCGATCAGGTTGAGCAGCGCGCGCCCGTCGCCGTCTGCCATCTCCAGCAGCGCCTCGCGGGCAGGGCCGTCCAGCGGCAGCTTGCGGTCCAGTTCCTGTTCCGCCCGTTGGGCCAGCCGCTCAAGGTCTTTCAGTTCTAACCGTTGCAGCACCAGAACCTGCGAGCGTGACATCAGGGCGGCGTTCAGCTCGAAGCTGGGGTTTTCCGTGGTCGCGCCCACCAGCAGGATGGTGCCGTCTTCCATGTGGGGTAGAAAGCCGTCCTGCTGCGCCTTGTTGAAGCGGTGGATTTCGTCGACGAACAGCAATGTGCCCTGCCCGTTCCGGCGGCGGATGCGGGCAGCCTCGAACACCTTTTTCAGGTCCTGAACGCCGGTGAAAATCGCGCTGATCTGCACGAAATGCATGTCCGTCTCGCCTGCCAGCAGACGCGCGATGGTGGTTTTCCCAACGCCCGGCGGTCCCCAGAAGATCAGCGAGCTGAGCGTATCGCCCGCCAGCATCACGCCCAGGGGCGCATCGGGCCCCAGGATGTGATCCTGCCCGATCACTTCGTCCAGCTTGGCGGGGCGCAGACGGTCGGCCAGAGGGCGGCCCTTGGCCGGGGCGTCGTCGCCGCCGGGGGTGTCGAACAGATCAGCCACCGCGCAACCGCAATTCTGCGCGCCGTCCGTCGCGGATCAGCCCGAAGGCATACCAGCGGCCCGACATTTCCAAAACCTGTTCCAGTGTTGCGGGGTCGGTAACCGCCACATCGTTCAGGGTTTCGATGATGTCACCGATACGCAGACCGGACCGCATGGCCGGACCTTCCAACCGGGTCACCACCACGCCTGCGGCCTCGATCGGCAGGTTCATCTCTGCGATCACTGCCGGATTGATCCGCGCCACGGTCAGCCCCGGAAAACGCGAAATCGGACCAAAGCTGAGCGGGTCACGCGGCGGCGCGTCGGGGGCCGCCATCAACTGCACGGCGATATCCTCGGGCACACCATCGCGCAGGCGTGTGATCTGCGATGCCTGTCCCAGCCCCGCGACCGTCATGCGGTAGACCATCTCGGAGGGGGTGTTGACCGGCAGGCCATCGACCGCTTCGATCACGTCACCCACCTTGAAACCCGCGCTCAGGAACGGGCTGCTGGGATGCAGACCAGACACGACAATGCCGCTGACCGATGGCAGGCCCAGCGATTGCGCCATGTCGAAATCGACCGACTGTCCGGTCATGCCGGCCCAAGGGCGGCCAAATTCCGTCGCGCCCGCCTGGGCCTGTTCGACGAAGCTGCGCACCAAGGCGGCGGGGATCGCAAACCCGATACCGTTGGAGCCGCCCGACCGGCTGACGATGCGGGTGTTGATCCCGATGATGCGGCCCGCCATGTCGACCAGCGCACCGCCCGAGTTGCCGGGGTTGATCGGCGCGTCGGTCTGGATGAAATAGCCGTGACCCGCGCCCCCTGCCCCGCCCGAGCGTGCGAGCCCCGAGACGATCCCGCTCGACACCGTTTGACCGACGCCGAAGGGGTTTCCAATGGCAAGAACCAGTTCGCCCACCTCGACCGTGGCGCTGTCGCGCAGGGGCACGAACGGCAGGTTGCGAGCGCCGACCAGTTGCAGGACCGCAAGGTCGCTGTCCTGATCCGCCAGCAGAACGTCTGCTGCGTATTCGGTGCGGTCGGTCAGTACCACCCGGATGTCGGTCGCCATGCCGACCACATGGTAGTTGGTGACCATCAGCCCGTCGCTGCTGAGAATCACGCCCGAGCCAAGCGAGCTTTGCACGCGCGGCTCCGGCCTGCCGAAGCCTTCAAAGAACCGCTCGAAAAACGGGTCATCCATGAAGGGCGTCTGGCGACCTTCGGTTACCCATTTGGCATAGATATTGACCACCGCAGGGGCCGCCGCACGGACCACGGGCGCAAAGCTGAGCGAAATTTCAGCCGATGTGCCAGGGACCTTTGGTTGCTCCTGCGCGGCTGCCCAAAAAGCTGTGAAAACCAGCATGGCAGCAAGAATTAGACGTCTCATGGCTCCTCCGGTCTGCCTGTCCGATATGCCCAGAGACGGGGGCAATTGCAAGCACAGGGCGGAACCGTGGACGCCTCCCGACCGTTTGTCTGACAGACAGTTGAAAGGAGAGAGACCATGGCAGACCGTCACAGATCAAACGATGGTAAACAGGAGACCAAGGAATATCTCGACGATGCAGAAACCCCTTCCGATCAGGGCCGCGCAGACGGCAACCTGGAACGCAAGGTGGGCACCCGCGACACGCTGAAACGCACGAAGGATGACAATGCAGGCGCGACCCGCGTGCATAAATCTGACGAAAAGGGCGAGGGCAACCTCGGCGGTCTTCACGGTACAGGAAAGGACGACTGATATGGCTAAGATGGAAAAAGGCACGTGGATCGTCGTCACCGACAGCGAAAAGGCGCTTTTCATGCGCAACCTGACCGACCTTCAGGACCCGAACTTTGAAGTGACGGGCAGCGAGGAGCAGGAAAATCCGTCTGACCGTGAACAATCCGCCAACCGTCCGGGGCGCAAGCAGGACACCGGAGTGCAACAGCGGTCTTCGATGGATGATACGGATTGGCACGAACTGGCCAAGGAACGCTTTGCCAAGGACCTGTCGGACCTGCTGTACAAGGAAGCGCACAAGGGCAATTTCGACAAGCTGATCATCGTCGCCAGCCCGCAGGTTCTGGGCGTGCTGCGCGAAGACATGCATTCGGAAGTGACCAGCAGGATCATCGCCGAAATCCCGAAGACGCTGACCAACCACCCGGTCGACGAGATCGAAAAGATCGTCAAGGACGCGCTGGAAGACGCCTGAGCCTGAGCGCACCTTCATGTGAAACGCAAAACGCCGCCCCGTCGGGGGCGGCGTTTCTGCATCCGACCCTTACGGGCCAGACAAAAATCAATCTTCGGCTTCGACTTCGACCAGACGTGCCTTGTCTGCGGCGCCCTTGGCGTCGCGGTCGCGGTCCACGAATTCGATGATCGCCATGGGTGCCATGTCGCCATAACGGAAACCGGCTTTCAGGACGCGCACATAGCCGCCTTGGCGGTCTTTGTAGCGGGGGCCCAGAACTGCAAACAGTTTCTCGACGAAAGCGTCCTGTTTCAGCTTGCTGGCGGCCTGACGACGGGCGTGCAGGTCACCGCGTTTGGCCAGAGTGATCATTTTCTCGATGATCGGCTTCAGCTCTTTCGCCTTGGGCAGGGTTGTCTTGATTTGCTCATGTTCAATGAGCGAGCCGGCCATGTTTGCCCAGAGCGCCTTGCGGTGCTCATGTGTGCGGTTCAGGCGGCGGTATCCACGTGCGTGACGCATAGTATTTCTCCTAGATGTGCCCTCTACGGGCGGTTTTGCTTTGTCTGGCCCGCGATGCGTGTCTTGGGCTCTCCTTGGGGCTTTCGGCCCAGTCGTGTTCCGGGGCGGGGTCTCCCCCGCCTCGGGGCTGTCTTAGAAGGAATCTTCGAATTTCTTCGCCAGATCCTCGATGTTGTCTGGCGGCCAGTCCTCGACGTCCATGCCAAGGTGCAGACCCATGCCCGACAACACTTCCTTGATCTCGTTCAGGGACTTGCGGCCAAAGTTCGGCGTGCGCAGCATTTCTGCTTCGGTCTTCTGGATCAGATCGCCGATGTAGACGATGTTGTCGTTCTTCAGGCAGTTTGCCGAACGCACGGACAGTTCCAGTTCATCCACTTTCTTCAGCAGAAGCGGATTGAACTCGAGACCGTCGTCGTCGTCCTGACGCGAAGCCGATTCAGGCTCGTCGAAGTTGACGAAGATGCCCAGCTGGTCCTGCAGGATACGTGCGGCGAATGCCACGGCGTCATCCGGCGTGATGGAGCCGTCTGTCTCGATCTTCATGGTCAGCTTGTCATAGTCCAGAACTTGACCTTCGCGCGTCGGCTGCACGTCATAGCTGACGCGTTTGACAGGCGAATAGATCGCGTCGATCGGGATCAGACCGATGGGCGCATCTTCGGGCTTGTTCTTGTCGGCAGCGACATAACCCTTGCCGGTGTTGACCGTCAGTTCCATGTAGAGATCCGCACCGTCATCCAGGTGGCAGATCACATGCTCGCGGTTCAGAACTGCGATGCCATTGCTTTCGGTGATGTCACCGGCGGTGACGACGCCCGGACCCTTTGCCGAAATCGACAGGCGCTTGGGCCCTTCGACTTCCATGCTCAGGCTGACGCCCTTGAGGTTCAGGATGATGTCGGTCACGTCTTCACGCACACCGGCCACCGACGAGAACTCGTGCAGCACGTTGTCGATTTGCACCGACGTGATGGCCGCACCCTGCAGCGAGCTCATCAGCACGCGGCGCAGGGCGTTGCCCATGGTCAGACCAAAGCCGCGTTCCAGCGGTTCGGCGATGACTGTGGCCTGACGGGCCGGGTCATTGCCCGGCTTGACATCAAGCTGTTGAGGCTTGATCAATTCAGCCCAATTCTTGTGGATCATGCGTCCCTCCATTCCTGTCTGTTCCCCATGTCCTTAAGGAGCAGACTCCCGAGGTTTCAAAAAAGCGGATTGGGGCCGCGTGCGGACACGCAGCCCCTTCAGTAATACGATGCTTAGACGCGGCGGCGTTTCGGCGGGCGGCAGCCGTTGTGGGCCATCGGTGTCACGTCACGGATCGACGTGATGTTGAAGCCAACAGCGGCCAGAGCGCGCAGGGCGCTTTCACGACCGGAACCGGGGCCTTGCACTTCGACTTCCAGCGTTTTCACGCCGTGGTCCTGTGCCTTCTTGCCTGCGTCTTCGGCGGCCATCTGGGCGGCATAGGGTGTCGATTTACGCGACCCCTTGAAGCCCATGGTGCCTGCGGACGACCATGCAATCGCGTTGCCTTGAACGTCCGAGATCAGGATCTTGGTGTTGTTGAAGGAAGAGTTCACATGCGCCACACCAGCGGCGATGTTCTTGCGCTCTTTTTTCTTTGTACGTGTCTTATCGCGTGCCATTGATCAGAGCCTCCCTTATTTCTTCTTACCGGCAATGGCCTTTGCGGGGCCCTTGCGAGTACGTGCGTTGGTGTGAGTACGCTGACCACGAACGGGCAGGTTACGGCGGTGACGCAGGCCACGATAGCAACCAAGGTCCATCAGACGCTTGATGTTCATCTGGGTGTCACGGCGCAGGTCGCCTTCGACGGTGTAGTTTTCGTCGATGTGCTCGCGCAGTTTCAGAACTTCGGTGTCGGACAGTTCGTTCACACGACGCGATGCGTCGATGCCAACTGCTTCGCAGATGGCTTTGGCCGAAGTGTTACCGATACCGGTGATGTAGGTGAGGGCGATTGGAACCCGCTTTGCAGTGGGGATGTTAACGCCGGCGATACGTGCCACGTGTCATATTCCTTTTCGTTGCGAGCCCGTAATTCCGGGCCCTTTTTTCACAACATAAGCCCGAAGCATCACTGCTACGGGCCGCCGCTGATCAGGTGATCTGTTCTTGTCGGGCGCGACCCTGCCAGAACATAGCGATTCTCTTTCGAGATAGCGCTAATTATGTGGCTCAGCGCACAGGGTCAACCCCCTGCCGTTAAGGATTGCCTTGGCCCTTGAAACCCCAAAGGGCGCAAGGGAAATAGTAGTCCGGCAAGCCGGTGCTGCCGTTGAGACCCGTAAGGGTGATGCGGCCCTGCGCATTGACGGAAACGCCGATCCGAACATCGGCCTGACCGTCTTGGCCGTTGCACGACGCGTCCACTTGGGCGACCAGACCCGGCACATATTCAAGTGGCGTTTGCCAGTTGCAGGCGCGCCAATGTGCCTCGACTGAGCGGGGAAAGAGATAGGCCGCACCGGCCAGTTCCTGTTCGGGTCCGGGTGCTGTGCACAGGCCGGGGTTGTCGATGATATCCTGCGCCAAGGCGGGAAGGGTCGCGAGGCTGAACAGCGTTGCCGCAAAAATCTGTCTCATGCCTCTTGGTCCCTTCCCTGCCCCTATGACGTCAGCGCCTTGTCGATCGCGGCCTTGACCGTGGAAATCTCGCCCAGGCCGTCAACCTTGGTCAGCATGTCCTTGGCGTAGTAATAGCCGATCAGCGGCGAAGTCTTCTTGTAGTATTCCATCAGACGGGTCCGAAGGCTTTCTTCGTTGTCGTCTGCGCGTCGGCGGAAATCGGATGCGCCGCAATTGCTGCATTTGCCGTCGGCAGGCTGCGGCTTGGTCTTGTCGTTGTAGACTTCACCGCAATTGCCACAGGTTGACCGTGCGGTGATGCGTGCGACCAGCGCTTCGTCGTCGACTTCCATCTCGACCACCGCGTCCAGGCTTTCGCCCTCGGCGGCCAGCAGGTTGGTCAGCGCATCGGCCTGGCCCAGCGTGCGCGGGAAGCCGTCAAAGATGAAACCCGCGGCCTTCACCGTATTAAGCTGTTCGCGGATCAGACCGATCACGATCTCGTCTGTCACCAGACCGCCGCGCGCCATGACCTCGGCCACGACCTCGCCCATTTCGGACCCGCTCTCCTTGGCGGCCCGCAGCATGTCGCCGGTGCTCAACTGCACCATGCCGCGTTCTTCGACCAGGATGCGTGCCTGTGTTCCTTTGCCCGCCCCCGGCGGTCCAAGCAATATTATATTCATCGACGCACGGGGCTCCGTTTCTTGCGGGGTTTGCCCCCTTTGCCTTTGCCACGCAGGTTCGATTTCTCGATCAGGCCTTCGTACTGGTGGGCGAGCAGGTGGGATTGAATTTGCTGGATCGTGTCCATCGTCACCGAGACGACAATCAGAACCGAGGTGCCGCCAAAATAGAAGGGAATGGCAAACTGACCGCGCAGGATTTCCGGCAGCAGACAGACAGCGGCCAGATAGGCGGCGCCCAGCACCAGGATGCGGTTGACCACATATTCCAGATACTCCGAGGTCTTCTTGCCCGGACGGATACCGGGAACAAAACCGTTCTGGTTCTTCAGGTTGTCTGCCACCTCATCAGGTTTGAAGCTGACGTTGAACGTGTAGAAATAGGCAAAGAACACGATCATCGCCACGAAGAACAGCAGGTAGAGCGGCTGACCGGGGCCGAAGTTGGCCAGCATCCAGCTCATCACCGGGTTGGTCGAGTTGCCCGAGAAGGTGCTGATGGTGACCGGCAGCAGCAGAAGCGACGAGGCGAAGATCGCGGGAATGACGCCCGCAGGGTTCACCTTGACCGGGAGGTGTGACGAGCCGCCGTCATAGACCTTCATCCCGACCTGGCGGCGTGGGTACTGGATATGGATCTTGCGCAGGGCGCGTTCCATGAACACCACGAACATGATGGTCAGGATCACCATCACGATCACGCCGACGATCACCGCCGGGCTGATGGCACCGCTGCGGCCGCTGGCAAAGAACTGTGCAAGGGCTGCGGGAACCTCGGCGATGATGCCGACGAAGATGATCAGCGAGATGCCGTTGCCGATGCCGCGCGCGGTGATCTGCTCGCCCAGCCACATCAGGAACATGGTGCCGCCGACCAGCGTGATCAGACAGGCGACGCGGAAATACATGCCCGGATCGGTGACCAGATCACCGGCCTCAAGGCTGACGGCAAGGCCATAAGCCTGCAACGTCGCCAGGGCCACGGTGCCGTAGCGGGTGTATTGGTTGATCTTCTTGCGCCCCTGCTCGCCTTCCTTCTTGAGCTGCTCAAGCGAAGGCACCATCGAGGTCAGAAGCTGAATGATGATCGAGGCCGAAATATAGGGCATGATGCCAAGAGCAAAAATACCCATCCGCCCTAGCGCGCCGCCGGTGAACATCGAGACCATGCCGCCGATGCCCTGACCTGCGCCCTCCATGAACTCACGAAGTGCGGCGCCGTCGATCCCCGGAACCGGGATGAACGTGCCCAGACGGTAGACAATCAGCAGGCCCAGCGTGAACAGGATGCGGTTGCGCAAGTCCGTGGCCTTGCCCAGTGCAGACCAGCTGGTGTTGGCGGCCATGTTTTCGACGGCGGATACCATATATCGGCTCTTTCTGTTGCGGAAACGCCGCCCAGGCCGTTTTCCGGCGGGCGGCGTTAAGGAAAACTCAAGGTTATGTAAGCCGGACAGCGCCGACCCACAAGGTGCGAGTATGGCTTACTCGGCCGCTGCCGCAGGTGTGACTGTCAGCGAACCGCCAGCTTTTTCCACTGCTTCAACCGCAGATTTGGACGCGCCGGTCACTTGCAGGTCCAGCTTCGACGTCACGTCGCCTTTGGCCAGAACGCGGATGCCGTCCAGTTTGCGACGGACCAGACCCGACGAGATCAACACGTCTTCGGTGATCGCGGCGGAGCCGTCGATTTTCTTTGCGTCGATGAATTTCTGGATCAGGCCCAGGTTCACGACCGCATAAGATTTGCGGTTCGGCTTGGTAAAGCCGCGTTTGGGCAGACGCTGGTAGATCGGCATCTGGCCGCCTTCGTAGCCATTGATCGCCACGCCCGAACGGGATTTCTGACCTTTGATACCACGGCCACCCATTTTACCGGTGCCGGAGCCGGGACCACGACCAACGCGTTTGCGTTTCTTGGTGGCGCCGTCGTTATCGTGAAGTTCATTCAGTTTCATGTCGCTTCTCCTTTTGCCGGAAATGACCCCCAGCGACGGGAGCGGTCAAACGCGGCGTTTCATGATTCTTGCGGGCCACGGATGGTGGCCACTCGGGGCGTATAAGGGATGGGGCGGCATGGGGCAAGGGGAACATCGGCTGCGTGGTGCAGCGTCAACGGGGCGCACCCCCAAACAGCAAAACGCCCCGCAGTTTCCCGCGAGGCGTTTCGGCATAAAGTCCAGCGGGCCGAGACCCGCTAAAAATTCAGCCTTTTTCTTCGACAATCTCGACCATGTGCGGAATCGAGTTGATCATGCCGCGCACAGAAGGTGTGTCTTCCAGCTCGCGCACGCGGTGCATTTTGTTCAGGCCCAGGCCGATCAGAGTTGCGCGCTGCTTTGCAGGGCGGCGGATCGGGGAGCCGATTTGTTTGATGACGATAGTCTTGGCCATGCTTATACTTCCTCAACCACTTGGGCGGACGACTCTACGTTGTCTTCGCGCTTGGGCAGAATGTCAGCCACTTTTTTACCACGACGCTGGGCAACCGAACGAGGCGATGCCTCTTTCTTCAGGCCGTCCATGGTGGCGCGGATCATGTTGTACGGGTTTTGCGAACCAATCGACTTGGACACGACGTCCTTGATGCCGAGCATTTCGAAAACGGCACGCATCGGTCCACCGGCGATGATACCGGTACCTTCTGGTGCTGTGCGCATCACGACCTTGCCGGCGCCGTGGCGACCTTCCATGTCGTGGTGCAGGGTGCGGCCTTCGCGCAGTTGCACGCGGATCATCTGGCGTTTTGCCTGCTCGGTGGCTTTGCGAATGGCCTCGGGGACCTCTTTCGCCTTGCCTTTGCCGAAGCCGACGCGGCCTTTCTGATCGCCAACAACCACAAGTGCGGCGAAGCCAAAGCGCTTACCACCCTTGACGGTTTTGCTGACGCGGTTGATCGCGACCAGACGGTCTGCGAATTCCGGTGTTTCTTCCCGGTCGCGGCGCGGGCCGCGGCGGTTTTCACGTTCTGCCATGAGAACATCCTTTTCATTGGTGGCTTGCGCCGAATAGCTCAATCCTGGTGGGACAAAAGCCCCCGGATCATCGAAGCCGCCCCCTGCATGGCAAGGGGCGACCTACATTGGTCTTAGATTTTCAAACCACCTTCACGCGCAGCGTCGGCCAGAGCCTTCACCTTGCCGTGAAAGAGGAAGCCGCCGCGGTCGAAGTATGCTTCTTCCACGCCTGCCTTCTTCGCGCGCTCTGCGATCGCAGAACCGACCTTGGTGGCCGCGTCGATGTTGTTCTTGCCCACAACGCCGAGATCTTTCTCGAGGCTGGAGGCCGATGCCAAAGTGACACCATTCACATCGTCGATCAGCTGAACGCTGATGTTCTTGTTCGAGCGGTGAACCGAAAGGCGCATGCGCCCTGCGTTCACGCGGCGAAGTTTGTTCCGGACGCGCAGGCGGCGCTTGAGGAACAGGGTCCGTTTGCTGTTTGCCATCTGTCTGGTCCTTACTTCTTCTTGCCTTCCTTGCGGAAGATATACTCGTCTTTGTACTTGATGCCCTTGCCTTTATAAGGCTCGGGCTTCCGCCAGGCGCGAATGTTCGCTGCAACCTGACCGACGAGTTGTTCATCAATGCCTTCGACCACAATCTCGGTCTGCTTCGGCGCGGTCACTGTCACCCCTTCGGGTGGCAGATAGTCGACGTCGTGAGACAGGCCGAGGTTCAGGCGCAGGGTGTTGCCCTGCATCTGGGCGCGGTAACCCACGCCGTTGATCTCGAGTTCTTTCTTGAAGCCTTCGGACACGCCGGTGACCAGGTTCGCGACCATCGTGCGGCTCATGCCCCACTGCTGGCGCGCGCGCTTGGATTTGCCACGGGGCGTGATCTTGACCACATTGTCTTCGACCGTCAGGGTCACGTCATCCGTTGCCTTGAACGAACGTGTGCCTTTGGGGCCTTTGACTTCGATGGACTGGCCGCTGACCGATGCGGAAACACCGCTGGGCAGGCTGACCGGTTTCTTACCAATACGAGACATGGAACCCTCCTTAGAATACGGTGCAAAGCACTTCGCCGCCAACATTGGCCGCCCGTGCACTTGCATCCGACATCACACCTTTGGGTGTGGAGACAATCGACACGCCCAGGCCCTGACGGACAACGGGGATGTCATTGACGCCCATGTAGACGCGGCGACCGGGCTTGGAGACCCGTTTCACTTCGCGAATGACGGGTTCGCCTTCGTAGTATTTCAGGCTGATTTCGAGAGCCGGGTGGCCGTCGATGCCTGTTTTTGCTTCGTAGCCGCGAATATAGCCTTCGTCGGCCAGCACGTCCAAAACCCATGCACGCAGCTTGGAGGCTGGTGTCATGACTGTGGACTTGCCGCGCATCTGGCTGTTGCGGATGCGTGTCAGCATGTCTGCGATAGGATCATTCATACCAAAAGCCCTCCTTACCAGCTCGACTTGACCATGCCGGGGATCTGGCCACTGGAGCCAAGATCACGCAGCGCGATCCGCGACATTTTCAGTTTACGATAATACGCATGCGGACGGCCGGTCAGTTGGCACCGGTTGTGCAGACGCGTCGCCGAGCTGTTGCGCGGCAGTTTCGCGAGCTTCAAGGAAGCGCGGAAGCGATCCTCCATCGGCTTGCTCTCATCGCTGATGATCTCTTTCAGTGCGGCGCGCTTGGCGGCGTACTTCTTGACCAGAGCTTCGCGCTTTTTCTCGCGCTCGATCATGGATTTCTTAGCCATATCTAAATTCCTTCCCGCGCTTAAGAATTGAAGGGCATGTTGAAAGCTTTCAACAGCGCCTTGGCTTCTGCGTCGGTTTTCGCCGTCGTGGCGATCACGATGTCCATGCCCCAGGTTTCGTCAACTTTATCAAAGTTGATTTCAGGGAACACGATGTGCTCTTTCATGCCCATGGCATAGTTGCCACGGCCGTCGAAAGACTTGCCCGATACGCCGCGGAAGTCGCGGATACGAGGCATTGCAATTGTGATCAGGCGATCGAGGAATTCGTACATGCGGTCGCCACGCAGGGTGACTTTGGCACCCAAAGGCATGTCTTCACGCACCCGGAAACCCGCGATGGATTTCTTGGCAACGGTGGTCAGTGCCTTCTGGCCAGCGATCGCGGACAGGTCTTCCTGGGCGGATTTGGCTTTCTTGCTGTCACGGACAGCTTCTGCACCACAACCGATGTTCAGGACGATCTTGTCCAGACGCGGGATTTGCATCTCGTTCTTGTAACCGAACTCTTCTTTCAGGGCAGCGCGGACTGTGTCGCGGTACTGCTCCCGGAGGCGGGGTGTGTATTTTGCGTCGTCGAGCATCAGATCACGTCCCCTGTTGTCTTGGCAAAGCGCACTTTCTTGTCGCCTTCCATTTTGAAGCCCACGCGTGTGGCTTTTCCGTTTGCGTCCAGCAGAGCCAGATTGCTCAGATCGACCGGCATCGCCTTGGGGATGCGGCCGCCTTGCGTGGTCTGGCTTTGACGTGTGGCGCGGATGGCGATGTTCAGGCCATCGACCACGGCTTTGTTCGACTTGGGGTCAACCGAGGACACTGTGCCCTGCTTGCCTTTGTCCTTGCCGGTGAGCATGACGACCTTGTCGCCTTTTTTGAGTTTCGCAGCCATCAGAGCACCTCCGGAGCCAGCGAGATGATTTTCATGAAGTTCTTGGCGCGCAGTTCGCGAACAACCGGGCCAAAGATACGTGTACCGATGGGCTCGTTGTTGTTGTTCAGGATGACGGCGGCGTTGCGGTCGAAGCGGATGGCGGTGCCATCGTCACGACGAACTTCCTTGGCGGTGCGCACGACGACGGCCTTGCGGACGTCCCCTTTTTTCACACGGCCGCGCGGAATGGCTTCCTTGACCGACACGACAATGATGTCGCCGACGGATGCGTATTTACGCTTGGAACCACCCAGCACCTTGATGCACTGAACACGGCGAGCGCCGCTGTTGTCAGCAACATCCAGGTTGGTTTGCATCTGGATCATTTGGTTTCTCCCGACCTTTGGGGGGCGATGCGTGCCTGATCCCCAGGGTTTCGATTAATGTTGAGAGCGTGGCTCAGACTTCAGCGCCTGCGTACACTTCCCAGCGTTTTGTCTTCGAGCGTGGCGCGCATTCGATAATCCGAACTGTGTCGCCGACCTTGAAGGCATTCTTTTCATCGTGCGCCCGGTACTTCTTGGACTTACGAATGGTCTTTTTCAGAACCGGGTGCGTAAAGCGGCGCTCTACGTTCACGGTGATGGTCTGTTCGTTCGCGTCGGAAGTCACGACGCCTTGCAGGATACGCTTGGGCATGTCGGCCTTCCTTATTCAGCTGTGGCTGCGGTGGCAGCTTTTTGGTTCAGGATCGTCTTCACACGCGCGGCATTTCGGCGCGCGGTGCGGATCAAAGCCGCATTTTCCAGCTGGCCGGTGGCTTGCTGAAAACGCAGGTTGAAGCTTTCCTTTTTCAGCTCGGCCAGCTTGTCACGCAGCTGGTCCGGCGTCATGTCGCGCAGTTCTTGGGCGTTCATCCCATTTTCCTTTCAACATCACCAGTAGGCCCCTGAGGGGTGACCATGATTCTGGTGGAGTTCATGATGAAAGGTGCCAATACGCGGGATGCACCAACATGGCAACCCCTATGCGGGATATGCCCGACCTTATATCGCGATGCTCCCTGCAGGCAATTGATCCGGCAGGGGTCAACCTGATAACCCGTGGATCAGACCATTGATCAGCGAGAACATCATGACCCAGAAAACCGCCCTTGTCACGGGTGCCGCGCGCGGCATCGGCCTTGCCACCACACGGCTCTTCATCGAACAGGGTTGGCGCGTGGCGATGGTGGACCGCGACGGGGACGAACTGAATGACGTGGCCAAGGGCATCAACGAGGCATCCGCCTTCGTCTGCGATGTGTCCCGCCCTGATGAGGTCGACAAGATGGTCGCCGAGGTGCGCCGCAGCTTTGGCCGCATCGACGCGGTGGTAAACAATGCGGGTGTCGCTGATTTCGGGCCGATCGAAGAGACGGACTTTTCCCGCTGGCGCCGCGTGATGGACACCAACCTCGACGGTGTCTTTCTGGTCTCGCAGGCCTGCGTCCCGGCGCTGAAGGAAACCCGCGGCGCACTTTTGAACATCGCGTCGATCTCGGGCCTGCGGGCATCGACCCTGCGCGTGGCCTACGGCACCTCTAAGGCTGCGGTGATCCACCTGACCAAGCAACAGGCCGCCGAACTGGGCGAATACGGCATCCGCGCCAATTGCGTCTGCCCCGGCCCCGTACGCACCAAGCTGGCGATGGCGGTTCACACGCAAGAGATCATCGATGCCTACCACGACGCTATCCCGCTGAACCGCTACGGGTCAGAGAACGAAATTGCCGAGGTCATCACCTTCCTCTGCTCGGACAAGGCGAGCTATGTCACCGGGCAGATCGTCGCCTCGGACGGCGGCTTTGAAAGCACCGGCGTCGGCCTGCCCGCCCTGCGTTCATAACACTTCCCTAAGAAAGCCGCCCTCATGTCCGATATTTCATCCCTTTTCGTAACCCGCCTCTACCACGCCCTGCTGTCCGAACATGGCCCTGCCATCGACGCCGATGAAATGAGCGCATCATGCTACGCAATCGCCGACGATGACGAAGCCGGACAGGACTGGTGCGAGGAGAACGGCTTTCCCGGCTATACCTCCTATGCCTCGCTGACCGACCTGCCCTGGCGGTTTCCGATCTTTGCCGATCTGGTCAAGGCGCTGGACAAACACGTGGCCGCATTCGCCGAGGACGCGGGCTTTGACCTCGACGGGCGCAAGCTGGTTCTGGAAGATCTGTGGATCAACATCCTCCCCGAGGGCGGCAGCCATTCCGGCCACATCCACCCGCATTCGGTGGTGTCCGGCACGACCTATGTGGCGATGCCCGAAGGTGCCAGCGCGATCAAGTTCGAAGACCCCCGCCACGCCATGATGATGGCCGCGCCCCCCCGCGTGAAAGACGTGCGAGAAGAGTTGAAACCCTTTATCTATATCGCCCCGTCCGTCGGCGACGTGCTGCTTTGGGAAAGCTGGCTGCGTCACGAAGTGCCGATGAACATGAGCGAGGACGAGCGGGTGTCTGTGTCGTTCAACTATCGTTGGGAATGAGGCGCGGCCCGGCAGGCGTAATGCCTACCTCTTCTTCGCGGCCTTGCGCGCGTCTTCCTGCTCTTTCACCAAGGCCTTCTCTTCCTTGGTCAGCTTGTTGCCCCACTGGTTGTTGCTGAGGCCCAGGTCGGCGGGCATGGGCTTGGTCTTGCCCTTCTTGACCGCGCCGCCCTTGTTGAGGAACTCGCGGATCAGGTCTTCATCGGTGGTGGGTTTGGGGACTTGTTTCATCGCGGAGGCCTTTGCGTGGGTGGCGGAACGTCGTCTGCGGCGAGGGTAAAGGGGATTGAGTGTGATGGCCAGACTTGGCTTGGCGCCCGTCGCCTAGTGTCAGGTCTCTGGAACAGAAAAAGCCCCCGCTGATCGTTCAGCGGGGGCCTTTTGTCATTACCGGGGCCGGAACGGGCATTTCTGCAAAATACCCTGCCTCCGGCTGATTGCGCCTTTGGGCGCAATCCTTACCAGTCCTCGCGGACAACCACGCGGGTTTTGATCGGCAGCTTCATCGCAGCCAGGCGCAGGGCCTCGCGTGCAACGTCGTCACCGACGCCGTCGATTTCAAACATCACACGACCGGGTTTCACCTTGGCCGCCCAACGGTCGACCGAACCCTTACCTTTACCCATACGAACTTCGATGGGCTTGGCTGTGACGGGAACATCCGGGAAAATCCGGATCCAGACACGGCCCTGGCGTTTCATGTGACGTGTCATCGCGCGGCGTGCCGCTTCGATTTGACGTGCTGTAACCCGCTCAGGCTCAATGGCTTTGAGACCATAGGTGCCGAAGTTCAGGTCAGACCCGCCCTTCGCCAGACCCTTGATGGAGCCCTTGAACTGTTTGCGGAACTTCGTGCGTTTTGGTTGAAGCATCTCTCTTCCCCTTTAGCGACGGCCACCAGCGCCACGGGGCGCAGGACCATCCTGGAGTTCTTGTGCTTTACGATCACGCGCCTGCGGGTCGTGCTCCATGATTTCACCTTTGAAGATCCAAGTCTTGATCCCGATGATACCATAAGCCGTTGTCGCTTCGACGTGTGCGTAATCAATGTCGGCCCGCAAGGTGTGCAAAGGCACGCGGCCTTCACGGTACCATTCGGTCCGCGCGATCTCAGCGCCGCCCAGACGGCCGGCGACGTTCACGCGGATGCCAAGGGCACCCATACGCATGGCGTTCTGAACCGCACGCTTCATGGCGCGGCGGAAAGACACCCGGCGCTCCAGCTGTTGTGCGATGCTTTCGCCAACCAGTGCCGCATCCAGTTCCGGCTTGCGCACTTCAACGATGTTGAGGTGCAGTTCGCTGTCGGTCAGGTTGGCCAGCTTCTTGCGCAGCACTTCGATGTCGGCGCCTTTTTTGCCGATGATCACACCGGGACGTGCCGTGTGGATCGTGACGCGGCACTTCTTGTGCGGACGTTCGATGATCACGCGGGCGATACCGGCCTGCTTGCACTCTTCCTTGATGAAATCGCGCATCTTCAGGTCTTCCAGCAGAAGATTCCCGTAGTCCTTGGTGTCGGCGTACCAGCGGCTGTCCCAGGTGCGGTTGACCTGAAGACGCATACCGATCGGATTGACTTTGTTACCCATCAGGCTTGCTCCTCGACTTGACGCACTTTGATCGTGATTTCGGCAAACGGCTTCATGATCTTGCCGAACCGGCCACGAGCGCGCGGACGACCGCGTTTCAGCGTCAGGTTTTTACCAACCCAGGCTTCTGCGACGATCAGTTCGTCAACATCCAGATTGTGGTTGTTCTCGGCGTTCGCGATGGCGGACTGAAGGCATTTCTTCACGTCCTGCGCGATACGCTTTTTCGAGAACGTCAGGTCGGTCAACGCTTTGTCGACTTTCTTGCCGCGGATCATCTGTGCGACCAGGTTCAGCTTCTGAGGGCTGGTGCGCAGCATGCGGGTTTTTGCCATGGCTTCATTGTCGGCCACGCGGCGCGGATTCTTATCCTTGCTCATTTGCGTTTCGCCTTCTTGTCAGCGGCGTGACCATAATAGGTACGCGTCGGGGAATATTCACCGAACTTCTGGCCGATCATATCTTCGGAGACGTTCACCGGGATATGCTTGTGGCCGTTGTACACGCCAAATGTGAGGCCCACGAACTGGGGCAGGATGGTTGAGCGACGCGACCAGATCTTGATCACTTCTTTGCGGCCGCCTTCACGCGACGCTTCGGCCTTTTTCAGGACGTAGCTGTCGACGAACGGGCCTTTCCATACGGAACGAGACATCTATTAGCGCCCCTTCTTCTTGGCGTGACGCGAGCGGATGATCAGCTTTTGCGACGCTTTGTTTTTGTTGCGGGTACGAGCACCCTTGGTCGGTTTGCCCCATGGCGATACAGGGTGACGACCACCCGATGTACGGCCTTCACCACCACCGTGGGGGTGGTCGATCGGGTTCATGACGACACCACGCACAGATGGGCGGATGCCCTTGTGACGCATGCGGCCCGCTTTACCGTAGTTCTGGTTCGAGTTGTCGGGGTTCGACACGGCACCGACGGTGGCCATGCATTCCTGACGCACCAGACGCAGTTCACCGGACGACAGGCGGATCTGAGCGTAGCCACCGTCACGGCCTACGAACTGGGCGTAGGTGCCTGCGGCACGCGCGATCTGACCACCCTTGCCGGGCTTCATTTCGATGTTGTGTACGATTGTACCGATGGGCATGCCCGAGAAAGGCATCGCGTTACCGGGTTTGATGTCGGCCTTTTGGCTCGACACGATCTTGTCCGCCACTGCCAGACGCTGGGGCGCGAGAACATAGGCTTGCTCGCCGTCCTCGTATTGCACCAGTGCGATGAACGCGGTCCGGTTGGGGTCATATTCGATGCGGACGACTGTGGCCGCCACGTCAAATTTGTTACGCTTGAAATCGACGATCCGGTAGAGGCGTTTCGCCCCACCGCCTTTGCGGCGCATCGTGATCCGTCCGGTGTTGTTCCGTCCGCCATTCTTGGTCAGACCCTCTGTGAGGGCTTTGACCGGGCGGCCTTTCCAAAGCTCCGAACGGTCGATCAGTACCAGCCCGCGCTGGCCCGGCGTCGTCGGCTTATACGACTTAAGTGCCATGTTTGCTGTCTTCCGTTTTGCTTGTCAGCGACCGGAGTCGCCGTGGTTGTAGGGCCCCGAAGGTCCCCGTTTGGTATGTTCCACAGTCAGAAGTTGCGCCTGATGCAGGAACAAAGGCAAAGCCCCGGACGAATCCGGGGCTCTGCCGATGGGGCGACCTAGCAGGTTCGATCCAAGCCGTCCAGAGGCAGCGCCGCAGTTTGCGCGAACAAGATGCCTGCACCCAGATAGGCACCCCAACCGACAGACAAAAAGAAAGGCGCCGAAGCGCCTTTCTCATCGTCTCTTATGGTGCAATCTAAGCCTGTTGGCTCAATTACATGCCAAGTTCGTCGGCCATGACCACGCCGGGCTGCAGGACGCGCACTTCGGCTTCGTTGAACTCGGGCATCATTTCCAGACGCTCTTCGGTCACGCCGGGCACGATGACTTCGTTGCCTTGCATGATCAGCTTCTCAAGCGGGATGGCGACGTTGTTTTCGCCCATACCGAGGAAGCCACCGACACCGACGATGGCGACCAGCGTGTCGCCACGCATGCCGACTGCGTCGATCTCGCCCACGTCTTCACCCATTTCGGTGGCGACGTTGCGGCCGGTAAGTTCCTCAACGCGTAGACGGAAGATCGGCAGAACCGCGACCTCGGCCTGATAGCGCTCGCGATCTGCTTCCGCCATATTGCCCTGTTCGTCGGCGTTGTAGTCTTCCAACACGACTCGCGCCTGCTGCTGCATGACGTCGATGTCGGCCTGATCTGCGCCTTCGACGTTTACTTCGGGCTGCGGTGCCGCACCGACGACGACATTGGCGTCCTCACCTTGCTGCACGTTCACCTCGGCTTCGCTGCGCTCGACGCTCACTTCGGGGTTTTCGGCAGCGGCGACGTTCACGTTCGCCTCGGCGCTCTCGACTGTGATGCGCGGCTCGGCTTCCTCGATGGTGATCCGCGGCTCGGGGCGCACGAAGCGCACGACGGGTTCCGGTTGCTCCAGATCCACGATCGGCTCGCCGGTTTCAACGTCGACTTCGGGCTGCGGCACCATGACGGTCACGACAGGCTCGGGGATGCGGACGGTGACCTGCGGCTGCGCCTGCTCGACGGTGATGATCGGCGCTTGTTGCTGCACGCGCACGGTCGGTTCAGGCACGGCCACTGTCACTTCGGGCTGGCCCTGCTCGACAGTAACGACAGGCGCCTCTTGCGAGACGTTCACATCGGGGTCGGGTACGGTCACGTCAACGGTTGCGTCTTCCTGCTCGACGACAACCTGGCCGCCTGCGACATCAGCCGTGGCTGCGGGTTCGTCCGAAGTCTGTGCGGCCAGCGGTGCGGCTGCAAGCAGGGCTACGGCGGATACGCCCGCCAAGAGTTGTTTTGAATATAAGGTCATTTGGATCTCCCATTTTCGTTCATTCTGCGGAGCTGAGAACGCCCCGCTGCATGAAAAAGGAACAAGCCAATGTCGCCGACGTTCCGAAAAAAGTTGAAGATTATTTACGGAACTTTTCGATGGCAAAATCGTTTCAGCGGCCCGGACCACGGACGCCCTGACCAGGCGAATAGACCAAAACCAAAAAGCCCCGGCTGCTTGCGCGACCGGGGCTTTCCAATAATGTGCGAGACGACTTACAGCCCCGAAGAGATGTCGATCGTGTTGCCCTCTTCGAGGGTCACATAGGCTTTCTTGACGTCGCGACGACGGCCGGGCTGGCCGCGGAACCGCTTGGTCTTGCCTTTGGTGATGGACGTGTTGACCGCTTTCACCTTGACGCCAAAGACGGCTTCGACAGCCTCCTTGATCATCGGCTTGTTGCTGTCCATCGCCACTTCGAACACAACGGCATTGGCTTCGGATGCCATCGTTGCCTTCTCGGTGATGATCGGCTTGCGGATCACGTCATAGTGGTTTGCTTTGGCGCTCATTTCAAACGGGCCTCCAGTGCTTCGACACCTGCCTTGGTGATCACCAGAGTGTCACTTTTCAGGATGTCATAGACGTTTGCGCCCATCGACGGCAGGATATCCAGACCTTCGATGTTGCGTGCGGCGATCAGGAACTCTTCGTTAACCGAAGCTCCGTCGACGATCAGCGCGCGTTTCCAGCCCAGATCCTTGACCTGTTTGGCCAGAGCGGCGGTTTTACCGGCGGCAGTCGCCTGGTCGATGATGACCAGTTCGCCCGCTTTCATCTTGGCGCTGAGTGCGTGACGCAGGCCCAGTTTGCGGAACTTCTTGGTCAGCTCGTGGCCGTGCGAACGCGGGGTCGGACCCTTATAGATACCACCTTTGCGAAAGATCGGAGCAGAGCGTGCGCCGTGGCGTGCGCCGCCGGTGCCCTTCTGGCGATAGATCTTCTTGGTCGAGTAGCTCACTTCCGAGCGTGTCTTGACCTTGTGGGTACCTTGCTGGGCGTTGTTACGCTGCCAGCGCACGACGCGGTGCAGGATGTCGGCGCGCGGCTCGAGACCGAACAGGGCCTCGTCCAACTCTACCGATCCGGCTTTTCCGCCGTCCATTTGGATGACATCGAATTTCATGCGTCACCTTCTTTCTTGTCTTCGGCGTCCGAGTTGTCGGCGTCAGAACCTTCGGAAGCGATATCGGCTTCAGCGGCTTTCAGCGCTTCGGCTTCGGCTGCGGCTTGCTCTTCGGCCAGACGCTTTGCTTCTGCTTCTGCTTCGGCTGCGGCGGCTGCGGCGGCTTCTTCAGCGGCTTTGGCGGCTTCGTCGGCTGCGGATTTCAGGGCTGCGGGCAGGATTGCACTGTCGGGGAACGGTTTCTTGACCGCGTCCTTGACTGTGACCCAGCCGCCTTTGGAACCGGGAACGGCGCCCTTGACCATGATCAGGCCACGGTCGCTGTCGGTGCGGATCACTTGCAGGTTTTGTGTGGTGACACGGGCAGCGCCCATGTGACCGGCCATCTTCTTGCCTTTAAAAACCTTGCCCGGATCCTGACACTGACCTGTCGAGCCGTGCGAACGGTGCGAGATCGAAACACCGTGCGACGCGCGCAGACCACCGAAGTTGTGACGCTTCATCGCACCGGCAAAACCTTTACCGATGGAGGTGCCTGCCACATCCACGAACTGACCTTCGAAATAGTGGTCAGCAATGATTTCCTCGCCCACGGCCAGCATGGCCTCGGGGTCGACGCGGAATTCCGCGACCTTACGCTTGGGTTCAACCGAAGCGGCGGCAAAGTGGCCGCGCATCGCCTGACTTGTGCGTTTGACTTTGGCGGTGCCCGCACCCAGCTGAACGGCAGTATAACCGTCTTTCTCGGGTGTACGTTGGGCAACGACCTGCAGTTTGTCGAGTTGGAGAACGGTCACAGGGATCTGCTTGCCGTCTTCCATGAACAGCCGGGTCATGCCGACTTTTTTCGCGATAACGCCTGAGCGCAACATATGATTACCCTCCTACGCTTACGATTGCAGCTTGATCTCGACGTCCACACCAGCGGCCAGGTCGAGCTTCATCAGCGCGTCCACGGTCTGGGGAGTCGGATCAACGATGTCCAGCAGGCGCTTGTGCGTGCGGATCTCGAACTGGTCACGGGATTTTTTGTCAACGTGGGGGCCACGCAGAACGGTGAATTTCTCGATCTTGTTCGGCAGCGGAATTGGGCCGCGAACCGAAGCGCCTGTGCGCTTCGCGGTGCTGACGATTTCCTGTGTGGAACTGTCAAGTACCCGGTAGTCAAACGCCTTGAGGCGAATGCGAATGTTTTGGCTTTGTGCCATGTGCATATCCCTTGACTTGGGATTTCTACGGATTGGAGGAAAGACGCTCATCGCCTCCCCTCATCGCGTGTGGTGTAGAACCAAGAAGGGCACGCATAGGCGCACCCTTCAGAGAACTTGGGCCGTTTACGAGGAGTCGGGTGCAAATGCAATGGGCATCTGGCAAAAACTTGAGACGCAAAACAGGGTTTGCGTTAGGGAAATTTTGCATAATCCCTCTGCTACTCTATATTAAACAAAAAAAACAAGTAGATCGTTGAGCAGTCGCATATGTTGAAAGTTCTTGCAAAAATCTGGGGATACACTTTTGCCCCGATGCTGCAGCGCCCCCGGCGTTTGCAGGTGGCGGCGCTGTGCCACCGCTCAAAGGGTGACGACACCGAGGTGTTGCTGGTCACCAGCCGGGGCACCGGGAGGTGGATCATCCCGAAGGGCTGGCCGATCCGCGGACTAAAATCGTCCGAGGCGGCATTGCAAGAAGCCTGGGAAGAGGCCGGAGTGCGCAACAGCAAGGCGATTGAGGCGCCCATCGGTACCTATACCTATGACAAACGCCAGAACACAGGCTGGGACATGCCCGTGGAAACGCTGGTCTACTCGGTCGCGGTCAGCGAACTGAGCGAAGATTTCCCCGAAGCGCACGAGCGCAAGCGCAAGTGGGTCAAGCCGAGGGAAGCTGCCGATATGGTGGCCGAACCGGAACTTCAGATGATTTTGCGCCAGATGTAGCGTCACGTGATGCTGGCCTGCGCTTGAACGTCCGGCACGTATCGGGCAAGTACGGTCAACCTCGAAGGGACCGGACACATGAGCAACACCGAAGGCGACCCGCGCCACCTAGACACCCTTGATCGCGACCTTAACCGCTTTTCCAATGCGGAAATGGCGGCGCTTTATGTTGCGCGCCCAATGGTCAGCACGGGCATCGCCCTGATCTTTGTGGTTATGGCGGGCCTGGCGGCGGCATTGTTCTTTGGCCAGGCCAACAACACCCTGATCGTCGTCGTGGCTGCCTGCCTTGGGGCCTATATGGCGTTGAACATCGGTGCCAACGATGTTGCCAACAACATGGGGCCGGCAGTGGGCGCGAACGCACTGACCATGGGCGGCGCTATTGCCATCGCCGTGGTTTTTGAAAGTGCCGGTGCATTGCTGGCCGGGGGCGACGTGGTGTCGACCATCGCCAAGGGCATCATCGCCCCGCAAAGCATGGGCACCGCGACTGTATTCATATGGGCGATGATGGCCGCTCTGCTGTCTGCGGCGCTCTGGATCAACCTTGCCACCTGGGTCGGCGCGCCCGTGTCCACCACGCATTCGGTCGTGGGCGGCGTCATGGGCGCTGGCATCGCAGCCGCCGGTTTCACCGCCGTAAACTGGCCGACGATGAGCGCAATTGCCGCCAGCTGGGTTATTTCCCCGGTGCTGGGCGGGGTCGTCGCTGCGCTGTTTCTGGCGCTGATCAAATCCCGCATCATCTACCGCGACGACAAGATCGCGGCTGCCCGCATCTGGGTGCCGGTCCTCGTCGGCATCATGTCGGGCACCTTTGCCACCTATCTGGCGCTCAAGGGGCTTGGCAAAGTGCTCGATATTACACTGCCCACTGCCGTGCTGATCGGCGTGGGCGTCGGGGTGCTGACATGGGTGGTTATGATCCCGTTGATCCGCAAACAGTCCAAGGGGCTGGAAAACCGCAACAAATCGCTCAAGGTGCTGTTCGGCATCCCGCTGATCGTCTCTGCGGCCCTGCTCAGCTTTGCCCATGGCGCCAACGATGTGGCCAACGCCGTGGGGCCCCTTGCTGCCATCGTGCAGGCGTCGGGCACCGGCAGTTTCACCGATGTCGTCAGCATCCCGACCTGGGTGATGGTCATGGGGGCGTTCGGCATCTCCTTCGGGTTGTTCCTCTTCGGGCCCAAGCTGATCCGCATGGTCGGCGGCCAGATCACCAAACTGAACCCGATGCGCGCCTATTGCGTGGCGCTTTCGGCGGCGATCACGGTGATCGTTGCCAGTTGGCTTGGCCTGCCCGTCAGCTCGACGCATATCGCCGTGGGCGGCGTGTTTGGCGTCGGGTTCTTTCGCGAATGGGACGCTGAACGGCGCATCCGCAAGGCCAAGCTTGCCATGCCCGAGCGCGCAAGCTACGGGCCGGAAGAACGCAGGCGCCGCAAACTGGTGCGCCGCTCGCACTTTCTGACGATCATCGCCGCCTGGGTGATCACGGTTCCAGCAGCGGCAACGCTTTCTGCGGTGATCTTTTTTGGCATCCAGAGCGTTGCAGGTTAGGCCTACAAGCCTGCGCGCCTTAGGTGATTCGTCACGCCAAGCTCGCCTAAAGCGTGAACGGGCGACAGTTCAGTCCAAGGCCATGCATTGATCCCGGACCGGAAACCAAAACGCGCGAGAACTTGCTTATACCTGTGACAGCCACGCGCAAGCGCGTGCGCAGCCTCGCGCGGCTCCCGCTTTGCGTGTAAAATCCAGGGAGAAATCCGCGCCAAGCCTGCCCGTTTCGGACAGGCTCGAAAGGCGGATCAAACGAGCAAGCATCGTCCGCGGTCGACGCAGTTGCCGGGGCGGTCGCCAAACAACCGGAGCCTGAGCAATGACCAATCCCGATACGCAAAGCACGCCCGATACACCGACAGCCGACGAGATGAAGAGAACCGCCGTTCCGGATCTGGAGCGCCGCATGGTGAGCTTTACAACGGGAACGCGGATTTCGACCCGAAAGGGTCTGGTCGCCGTCGAAAAGCTGAAAGTCGATGACGAGGTGCTGACCCGCGATCAGGGGCATCAAAGCATCCGCTGGATCGCTTCCAGTGATCTGACCGCGGCAGAGCTTGGCCAGAACCCGCAGCTGCAGCCCATTCGGGTCCTCAAGGGCGCGCTGGGGCCCCAGCAACCCACGCACGACACCGTGCTGAACCCCAACCAGCGTGTGCTGATTGCCAGCACCGATAACGCGCCCGAAGCGATGGTATGCGTCAACACGTTGCTGGACCGCGACGGGATCGAGCAGGTCGGGGCGACCGATATCACGTATATTCACCTGGTTCTTGACCGACACCCCGTCGTCATGGGCGACGGGCTTTGGTCAGACAGCCTTCAACCGGGTAACACGAAAGCAGCGGCTAAACGAGACACTCCCGAGAATGGATTTGTGGATCTCTTTCCCGAACTCTCCCCCTCTGCTGCAGACGCTGAAAACATGTATGCGCAAGCCGCTGCCGAGAAGGAATACGCGCAGAGATTGCCCAATTTGCCGATCCGATAGGGGACGAGCACATCAGCGACACCGCACATGAAAAAGGCCGCAGCATCCGCTGCGGCCTTTTCTTTGTCTCGGCGTCAGGCGGGCCCGAGAGCCCACCCAGATACCTTACTCGGTGATTTTCGCCACCACGCCGGCGCCGACTGTGCGGCCACCTTCGCGGATCGCAAAGCGCAGGCCCTGCTCCATCGCGACCGGTGCAATCAGCTCAACGTCGAACTTCAGGTTGTCGCCGGGCATCACCATTTCCGTGCCTTCGGGCAGGTTCACGGTGCCGGTCACGTCTGTGGTCCGGAAGTAGAACTGCGGACGGTAGTTCGCGAAGAACGGCGTGTGACGGCCGCCCTCATCCTTGGTCAGGATGTAGGCTTCGGCTTCGAACTTGGTGTGCGGCTTCACGGAGCCGGGCTTGCAAAGAACCTGACCACGCTCGACGCCTTCACGGTCGATACCGCGCAGCAGAGCGCCGA